>NZ_KB904817.1 GCF_000380185.1 Thiofilum flexile DSM 14609 | reverse complement strand
ATCGCAGGCTTGGTGAGCCTTTACCTCACCAACTACCTAATCCAACGCGGGCTCATCCAATAGTGGCCGAAGCCTTTCCTCCGTAGAGCGTATGCGGTATTAATCTGGATTTCTCCAGGCTATCCCCCGCTACTGGGTAGATTCCCACGTGTTACTCACCCGTGCGCCACTCTCATCCCCGAAGGGACTACCGTTCGACTTGCATGTCTTAAGCATACCGCCAGCGTTCAATCTGAGCCAGGATCAAACTCTTCAGTTTAATCTTTGTGTCAATAGCTTAGCTATACTGTTTAATATGAATACTAAACAACACCACTACCTACCAACGTGTTTTTTGCTCAGAATATATAATAGTGAATTACTTTCTTGACGAAAGTGAATACTTGATACATTCTGTTACTACAGATGATTCAAGCACCCACACAAGTTTATTTGTTTACTTTTTAAATAACTCATTAAGTCTTGCTTAATGTTAGTCTGTCTATTCTATACTGATTTTTTTGTTTGTCAACAACTTTCATCAATTTTTCGAAACAAACTAGATTTTATCTTTTCAACTAACTACCTGATTTTATTACTAATAACGGGTGCTTAGTTTAGCAACTTGCAGTGTGCTGCTTGCTGCGAGGTGCGTATATTAGCCATGTGATTTTAGTTTGCCAAGTACTTTTTTCATTTTTTAGTAACTTTTTTAAAAATCACAAAAAAATCAACTGAATACAAACCTAACATTTTCTTTACCCAGTGCATTGTATAGCTCACGAACACTCGCATCCTTTAAATCGATGCCCCATTGCTCACCCAATCGCACCTCTGCATAGGCTTGATCATTAGCATATTGCACAACAATAGAACAGCTAGACTGCTCTACTGGCTGTAAAAACGGCTTAATTTTATCCAAAGACTGGTTAGAGGTTATCTTTAGGCCGATCTTGCGAATAAAACACTCTCTTATCGACTGCATCGAATGTATCTTTTCCACTCTAAAGCGTGTGCGCCCTATACGCCTATCTGTATCTAGCTGTCCCTCTAAGACGATGCAGGTATCTTTTTCTAGAAACTTGCCAAACTCATTAAAGGTATCGGTAAACACCAAAGCCTCGTAGTAGCCGGTATTATCATCCAACTGAACAAAAGCACGCTTACCATTATCCGTTGCCTGTACTCGTATCGAGGCGACTAGCCCTGCTAACATCACTTTCTCACGAAAATACTCCGTACCATCCTCTTCTGCTAAATCGGCTAAGCGTCTACGTTGTGTTAACCCCTCGACCTCTTGCTTATACTCATCGAGTGGATGTCCAGTCAGATACAGCCCTAATGTCTCTTTTTCTAATTTCAGACGCTCTTTTTCAGGAAATTCAGGTAGCTCAGGCATACTGGCCTCGGTTGGCTCATCATTGACCCCACCAAATAAACCGCCAAATAGATCGACCTGTCCCACATTTTCATTACGGTGATATTGCTCTGCCATGCGTAACGCTTCTGGTAAAAAGGCTAACATCGAACTACGTGTCGCACCTAAGCTGTCACAAGCACCGGATTTAATCAGGGTCTCTAAAACGCGCTTATTCACCTTCTGGGAGTTAACGCGCTGGCATAAATCCGCCAACGACGTAAACTTCCCTTTAGTGCGTCGACTTTCAACAATGACACTCAGAGCAGCCTCACCCGCCCCCTTGACCGCCCCTAGGCCATACAAAATGCTCTTATCCCCTGCTACCGTAAACTCAAAGGCGGAACGATTAATATCAGGTGGTATGATCTCTAACCCTAATTGACGGCAGTCATCTAATAAGGTCACTACCTTATCAGTATTATCCATATCCGCTGACAATACCGCAGCCATGAACGCTGCTGGATAATGCGCTTTGAGCCATGCGGTTTGAAAGGCTACTAACGCATACGCCGCTGAATGCGATTTATTAAACCCATACTCCGCAAACTTCTCCATTAAGTCGAAGATGTAAGTAGCTTGACTTTCATCAATACTATTTTGTCGCGCTCCATCCATAAAAATAGAGCGTTGCTTCGCCATTTCTTCTGGTTTTTTCTTACCCATGGCACGACGCAGCATATCCGCCCCACCTAAGGTGTAATTCGCCAATACCTGCGCGATCTGCATGACCTGCTCTTGGTAAACAATAACACCATAGGTAGGCTTTAGAATTTGCTCTAAGCTCGGATGTGGGTACTCGACTTTAGCAATCCCTTTCTTACGATTAATAAAGTCATCCACCATCCCCGATTGCAGCGGTCCGGGACGGAATAAGGCCACTAATGCAATAATATCCTCAAATACATCGGGCTGAAGGCGACGAATCAAATCCTTCATACCGCGCGACTCCAACTGGAATACCGCCGTGGTTTTTTGTGCTTTTAATAGATCAAAGGAGGCTGGATCATCCAAAGGAATACGATTGATATCTAATGGCTCTTGCCCTTTGGCGGCACGAATTTGATTAATATTGTGCACCGCCCAATCAATGACGGTTAGATTACGTAAACCCAAAAAGTCGAACTTTACTAAGCCAACGGCTTCAACATCATCTTTATCATATTGTGATACCAGCCCCTCGCCCCCTTCCTCACAATAGATAGGGGTAAAATCGGTTAAATCCGACGGTGCGATTAATACGCCCCCCGCATGCTTGCCGGTATTACGTGATAATCCCTCTAGCGACAAGGCTAAATCGAGTAAGGCTTTGACTTCCTCGTCAGAATCATAGAGCTGCTTTAAATCCTCCGCCTCCGCTAATGCCTTAGTGAGTGTCATACCCACTTCAAACGGAATCAACTTAGCAATGCGATCCACAAACCCATAAGGATGACCCAGCACCCGGCCTACATCGCGCACCACGGCTTTAGCTGCCATCGAACCATAGGTAATGATCTGTGAAACCTGATTCCGTCCATAGGTACGCGCCACATAATCAATGACCTTATCACGATTATCCATACAGAAATCGATATCAAAGTCCGGCATGGATACCCGTTCAGGATTCAAAAAGCGCTCAAACAGTAAGTCATAAGCCAGTGGGTCAAGATCGGTAATCTTTAAAGCATAGGCCACCAATGACCCCGCCCCTGATCCCCGTCCAGGGCCTACGGGAATACCATTATCCTTAGCCCATTGAATAAAGTCGGCAACGATAAGAAAATAGCCCGGAAAGCCCATTTTATTAATCACATCTAATTCAATTTTTAGACGCTCATCATAGGGCTTGCGCTTTTCTTCAAATGCGGGGGTGCCACGAGGTGTTTTATCCCCTAATAGAAAATCTAAGCGCTCCTCTAATCCCTCCTCACTGACCTTACAAAAGTATTCTTCTGTAGTCATACCATCTGGAATAGGGAATTGCGGTAAATAATTCTTGCCTAAGGTCAGCGACAGATTGCAGCGCTTAGCAATCTCTATCGTATTTTCTAAGGCACTCGGAATATCAGCAAATAGCTCGACCATTTCCTCAGGAGTACGTAAATACTGTTGCTCACTATAACGCTTGGGGCGTTTAGGATCAGCCATCACATAACCATCCCGAATACAGACCCGCGCATCATGCGCATAGAAATCATCCGAGCTTAAAAAACGCACGTCATTAGTCGCCACGACGGGTACATTAAATTGCAGTGCTAACTCCACCGCTGCTGTTAAATAAATTTCATCCTGATCCCGCCCCGTGCGTTGCAGCTCAATATAATAACGATCCCCAAAGATTTGCAGCCACTCGGTTAAATATTCAGTAGCTAATGCTTGATTACCTGCTAATAAGGCATGCCCTACATCGCCATCTTTAGCACCCGATAGTGCAATCACCCCCTCACTCAACTCTGCCACCCACTCACGCTTCACTCGTGGAATACCTAACACTTGTCCCTCTAGATAGGCGCGAGAAATTAATTTGGTCAGATTGCGATACCCCATATTATTTTGACACAGCAAAATCATATGAAAGGTATTCTGCCGGTCGTGCTCATCTTGCAGTAAAATATCGATGCCAAAAATAGGCTTAATCCCTGCTCCCATCGCCGCTTTATAAAACTTCACCAGCGCAAATAGATTATTCAGATCGGTCATAGCTACGGCTGGCATGGCGGCCTTCTCAACAGCCTTCATCAATGCTTTGATACGGATAGTACTATCCACTAAGGAGTATTCGGTATGGAGGCGTAAATGTACGAATGGAGTCATGGCCTGAATCGCAGGAAATTAAATCAGGTCGTAGTATAACATGGGAGAAAAGGAAGGTATCGGTTCACACAAAACGTGCCCGTAGACACGTTTTGATCACTAGACTATTGGGTGCTTAGTAATAGGTATTCTTTTGATTAGTAAGCACTTAGTGTGCAACCAGTGCCGACTTATGCTCAGCTAACCATTGTGCAAATGGTAGCGGCGCACGTCCAGTTAAGGTGGTAAAGTCTGAAGTAATCGCTGCAAATTGTCCGGCGGCAATATTGGCATCAAATGAAGCAACCATCTGTGCTATAGGCTCTGGTAAACCCGCGTGAACTGCACCGGCTACAATATCAGGTACTCCCACCTGTATCACTTGAATCGTTTTTCCAGCCGTTTTAGCGACTAAATCCACGATTTCTTGGGTGGTAAAGGCCTCGGCTCCAGTTAGGGTGTAAATGCGATTCTCGCTATTATTAGAAGCTAATACCTTAGCGGCTACCCGTGCTAAATCTTCGCGTGCTATATGAGAAAGCTTTCCCTCACCTGCTGCGGTATAGGCTTTACCCGTAGCGAGCCAAACACCCGCGCTGTGTAAAATATTCTCAAAGTACCAAGAATCACGCAGTATCGTCCAAGTCAGCGTGCTTTGCTCCAAGAGCTGCTCGGTCGCTAGATGCTCTGGGGCAAAACTCACCAAACTATTAGCAGGATCCGGCATCGAGGTATAAATAATATGCTGCACCCCGGCTGCCTCTGCTGCTTTAATCGCATTACCATGTTGCGTCAAACGCGTACCAACACCATCGGTACTAATCAGTAATAAACGCCCCGCCCCCGCAAAAGCCTGTTGTAAGGAAGCAACTTCATTAAAATCCGCCACGCGCACCTCTACACCTTTTGCAGCCCAGTCCGCGAGGGATTCTGGTTTGCGGGTGGTAGCAATGATTTGGCTAGGGGGTACTTTTTCTGTTTCGATGAGGTGGCGTAAGACTAATTGCCCTAAATGACCGGATGCGCCGGTGACTAATAATTTCGACATGATCGACTCCTAGGTAAAAGTTAAAATAACTCAGGTAGCGCATGGTAAAGCACTGGTACTTATTTAAGAACCAGCCCTATTATTAAATGGTTTTTCTATCACCCCTAGGTATAAAAGTAATCGGGTATTTCTGGAGCAGTCTTGGCGGCAAGCCCACCATCTTGCCTCATATTTTGACCATCACCTGCTACACTTGAAGAAATCTTATTTATTTTTAGCCATATTTAGAGTCGAAGAAAATCATGGGTGCTTTTTTTAAACGTCATTTTATTATTAGTTTTTTATTATTAGCACTAATAGGACTATTTGTTATCCGTCTACTCGGAGATTATGCCTACCCCGTTGAGCCGGAGCCAAGCCCTGAAATCAGTGTGAATACTACAACACCGTTATATCAGGCTACCCAAGCCGCACTCCAACAAAAGGGGCAGGGTCAACCTAATCTACTATACCCCTTAAGTAATGGCTCAATTGCCCTCCTCAATCGCATTCGCCTGATTGATGTTGCCAAAGATACTATTGATATTCAGTACTACTTATTTCACGATGACGATGCCGGACGCGCACTACTACAAGCCTCGATGGAAGCCGCTCAGCGTGGTGTCAAAGTACGTCTACTCTTAGATGATATGGATATGAAAGGGCGGGATGCTATTTTTGCACGTATTCGGCAGGATCAACCGAATTTACAAATCCGTATTTTCAATCCCTTTTGGTTACGCAGTTTTCGTGTACCAGAGTATTTAGCCCGTTTTCCGCAAGTTACCCGCCGCATGCACAATAAATCCTTTACCGTCGATCAAGTCACTACCATTGTTGGCGGACGCAATGTGGGCAATGAATATTTTAATTATAATAGTGATGTAGCCTTTAATGATTTTGATATGTTGGTATCAGGCGCAGGTGGTCAAGAGGTCACACAGGAGTTTAATACTTATTGGTATAGTGGTCTGGCTTATCCCATTGAAAAACTGGGCACACCGGCTAATGACTCCGTATTTCAATACTGGCAACAGCCAGCACAGCAAGCGCTCAAGACTTATCGTGAGGAAGTAGCTAAACAAAAAGATGCGATTCAAACCTTACTAACGAATAGTAATCAAACCACCTATTATGCCCCTATTAGTGTACTGAGTGATCGCCCTACTAAAGTGATTAGCCCACTCACTGCTATAGCTGGTAATATTACCCATGACATTATTAAGCTCATGCAAAGTGCTAAGCATGAACTCATTATCTCCTCCCCTTATTTTATTCCCGGCGAGCATGGCCTTCAGTTATTTCAAACCTTACGCGATGCAGGCGTTAATATCACGATTTTAACCAACTCGTATGCTGCTAATGATGTAGCTGCAGTACATGCTGGCTATAGCAATTATCGAACTCAACTATTAAGGATGGGGGTGAAGATTTATGAGCTAAAACCCCAGAGTTATCAAGCAGAAGGTTTTTCTCTATTAGGCTCTACCCGCGCGAGTTTACATGCCAAAGCCTTTGTTGTTGATCGTAAGACGGTATTTGTGGGTTCTTTTAATCTTGATCCACGCTCAGCTATCCATAACACTGAAATGGGGATTGTATTTGAAAATAGTCAATATGGGACAAACTCGGTTAAAAGCTCCGAGCACTATATGCAAACGCAGGCCTATCAAGTCGTTCTCAACGATCAAGGTGAATTAGAGTGGCAGGAAACCTCCGGCTCACAAACTAAAATCTACACCTCAGAACCTAATGTTAGTCTACTAGAGCGTATGCTTATTACGGTTATTAGTTGGTTACCCGTGGAATGGCTCATGTAAGGGCTTTGTGTTGCACTTTGCTTAGCGGGGTTTAGATGGATTCATGTTGGAATAAATCTGCATCGACCATTTCTAAAAAGCGCTTCGCTTGGGGAGAGAGAAACTTACCGCGCCGCAAGATCAGCCCATAAGTGCGTGCTGGAAAATAGCGCTCAACGGGTAGGACAGCCAGTTGCTCTTTACCCGTGATGCACATTTCATTGGTAATCGAAATCCCTATATTATCCTCCACATAACGCTTCACCACTTCCCAGCCGCCGCCAGCCTCCATAATCACTTTATAAGTGAGTTGGTACTGGCGGAACACGGTATCGATCATATGCCAAATAGGCACATGACGCGGTGGTAAAATCATGCCATAGGGACTAATGTCCTCTAAAGTCACTTGCTTTTTCTTCGCCAGCGGATGATCCATTGCGGTAATCAAAATCGACTTAAACCCCACAAAAGGCTTATAAGCAATATTATCTGGCACCTGTGCTAAAGAACCCACCGCAAAATCGACTTGATCCTCTAATAAGGGCTTTAAGCCTGCGGGCATACTGTAGTTATGCAGATTAATCCGAATACCGGGATAGGTGTGATGAAAGCGCTCAATATATTCCGGCAAAATATACAAAGAAGTCGAATGCCCAGCGGCAATATTTAGCTCCCCATCCTCAATTTTTCCCAAACTCGCGGCAAAGGTTTCACGCAAGGAGTCAATGCCGGCAGTCAAAGGCTGAATCAATTGGTAAAGTGTTTTTCCTTCCGGGGTTAATTTTACACTCGGCCCGCGCCGCTCCAATAGTTTCTCCCCCATTTCACGCTCTAAGGCTTGGATTTGTAAGGAAACCGTGGGCTGACTGATATGTAATTGCTCTGCGGCATGGGTAATATTTTCTTTTTGTGCCACGACACAGAAAGTACGCAACAATTTATAGCGAGTTTGTTTGTAATAGTGCATGACTGTGTTGCCTAAGGCTTAATAATTTAAGAACTCAATACTAATGATTGAAACAATTGATTTTAACAATAACGGCCTGATTTGTTAAGGTAGCGCTCATCGAACATTCATTGAATGTTTATCCAATGCTAACTGTGGTGCTTGCGACGTCAATTAGGACGTCGCTCTTTTTTTGAGCACACTATTCTTAGCTCAGCATAAAACAATAGCACAATTTCATCCCGCACCCGCACGCATAATGTTACCATCTAGTCTATAAAAGCTTTATTTAGTCCCTTGCCATCTCAGGAGCGTTCTCAATGGCTGATTACATTCTTTGGTTCAACCAGTTAGGTATGCATGATGTAAATCTAGTAGGCGGCAAAAATGCCTCACTAGGGGAAATGATTAGTAACTTAGCTAATGTCGGCGTGAGTGTCCCTAATGGTTTTGCTACCACCACTTATGCCTATCGTGAGTTTCTCGACTCGAACCAAATCACTCAGCGCATTAATGACTTACTGGCTAGCCTTAATGTGGATGATATTCCAGCCCTTAATGCCGCCGGAAAAACCATTCGCGGCTGGGTCATGGATGCCCCCCTACCGCCTAATTTACTCGCCGCTGTGACCGATGCTTATCAACAGCTTGCGGCAGGTTCTGGCGATACGGCCTCCTTTGCGGTGCGTTCCTCTGCAACCGCTGAAGATTTACCCGATGCCTCTTTTGCCGGTCAACAAGAAACATTTCTGAATGTACGTGGCTTAGACAATGTCATTGCTGCCATTAAAGAGGTCTTTGCTTCGCTCTATAATGATCGTGCTATCTCCTACCGTGTGCATCAAAACTTTGAGCATGACAAAGTATTCTTATCAGCAGGCGTACAAAAAATGGTACGTAGCGATATTGGTGCGAGTGGTGTGCTATTCACCTTAGACACCGAATCGGGCTTTCGAGACGCTGTCTTTATCACCGGAGCCTATGGTTTAGGTGAAACTGTGGTGCAAGGGGCGGTCAATCCTGATGAGTTTTATGTCTATAAACCGAATCTTACTGCACAACGTCCGGCTATTTTATCGCGTCGCTTAGGCTCTAAAGCCATTGAAATGGTCTATGACACGGGTAGCACGCATACTAAAGCGACTTTAGTGCGTGAAGTGGATAGTGCTCGCCGCCAGCGTTTTTGTATTACTGATGCCCAAGTAGAAGAACTCGCTCGCCAAGCCCTCATTATTGAAAAACATTATGGTCGCCCAATGGATATTGAATGGGCACTCGATGGGGGCGATGGCAAACTCTATATTGTACAAGCTCGCCCTGAAACTGTCGAAAGTCGAGCCAGTAATACCGTGATTGAGCGCTATAACCTAGAGAGTAAAGCACCCCCGATTTGTGAAGGACGGGCGATTGGACAAAAAATCGGTCAGGGACCTGCCCGTGTGATTATGAGTATCGACCAAATCGATGAAGTCAAAGAAGGTGATGTGCTGGTCACGGATATGACAGATCCTGACTGGGAACCGATTATGAAACGTGCTTCAGCCATTGTGACGAATCGCGGGGGGCGCACCTGTCATGCGGCAATTATTGCCCGTGAAATGGGGATTCCTGCGGTAGTAGGCTGTGGTAATGCCACCCGACTGATTAAAAACGGTGATCCTATTACCGTCTCCTGTGCCGAAGGCGATACTGGCTATATCTATCCGGGCTTATTAGGTTTTGGTAAAAGTACTACCGATACCGGCAAACTTCCGGAGCTTTCCGTCAAAATTATGATGAATGTGGCAACACCCTCTAAAGCCTTTGCGTTTTCACGTACACCGAATGCCGGTGTCGGTTTAGCCCGTTTAGAATTCATTATCTCCAAAACGATTGAAGTTCACCCTAAAGCACTGTTGGAATTTGCTAGCCTACCATCTGAGCTTAAAGCCACCATTAGTGAAAAAATTGCAGGCTATGCCGATCCAGTCAGTTTCTATGTTGAGAAATTAGCCGAAGGTATCAGTACTCTAGCTGCTGCGTTCTATCCCAATAAAGTGATTGTGCGCATGTCGGATTTTAAGTCCAATGAATATGCCAATCTGATTGCGGGTGATCGTTATGAGCCGCATGAAGAAAACCCTATGATCGGCTATCGCGGGGTCTCGCGCTATTTATCCCCTTCTTTCCAAGAATGTTTTGCGCTGGAATGTAAAGCCTTGCGTAAAGTACGTGATGAGATGGGTTTGACCAATGTAGAGATTATGATCCCCTTTTGCCGCACCGTGGAAGAAGCGCAACAAGTCACCGAACTACTCAAAGCCAATGGTATTGAGCGCGGTAAAAATGGGCTACGCCTGATTATGATGTGTGAGATTCCTTCTAATGCCATTCTCGCGGATGAATTTTTGGCCTATTTTGATGGCTTCTCGATTGGCTCGAATGATATGACCCAGTTAACACTAGGCTTAGATCGAGACTCTGGCCTCATTGCTCATCTCTTTGATGAACGCAATCCAGCGATTAAGAAAATACTTAAACTCGCGATTGATGCCTGTCACCGTCAAAACAAATACATCGGTATTTGCGGTCAAGGGCCTTCGGATTACCCCGACTTTGCGGCTTGGCTACACGAGCAAAAAATTACCAGTATTTCTTTAAATCCCGATACCGTGGTAGATACTTGGCTCTATCTGGCTAATTTAGAGAAACACGAAAGTTAATTACACTTAAACTATATTTAGAGTGAATTAAATACTTGGTAAAAAGTAATCGAGCATTTCTTCCGCAGTCGCTGTGAATACATCCCTGTACGCTACAAGGCGGCATCCATGCCGCCAAGACTGCTCCAGAAACACTCGATTACTTTTAGATAGCTGCCTAGCTCACTCTAAACACTCAGTCAGTTTCATGATAAGGAGAGATATTTCTTATGCCTAATCAGCGTACTGTTTATTATTTATCAGACCGTACTGGTATTACGGCTGAAACCTTAGGCCATAGCTTACTGACTCAATTTGATGGCTTTGAATGGCGTAAAGTGAGTATTCCTTTCTTAGATAATGAAGAACAGGCCAAAGAAGTCGCCGAGCAAATTAATCAAGCGGCGGAGCGTGATGGTCAACGCCCCCTCGTGTTTAGCACGATTATTACCACTGAAATACGCCGCCCGATTGAGCAAGCCAATTGTGCGCTCTATGATTTTTTTGAGACCTTTATTGGTGCTATGGAGATTGAACTAGGGCAAGCATCCGCCCATGCGGTGGGGCGCTCGCATAGTATGCATAATACCTCCTCCTATTTTAATCGTATTTCTGCCATTAATTACTCCTTGAGTAATGATGACGGCATGAACTTACGCAATTTTGATAAAGCCGATGTGATTCTGATTGGGGTATCACGCTCTGGTAAAACTCCGACCTGTCTCTATATGGCACTGCAATATGGCATTTCTGCCGCTAACTATCCCCTCACCGAAGAGGATATGGAAACACGCGAGTTACCTAAATCCTTAGAACCTTACCGCGATAAATTATTTGGTTTGACCCTTAGCACAGAACAGCTTATTCAAATTCGTCAAGAACGCCGCCCGAATAGTCGTTATGCCTCCGCTGAGCAATGTGAGCAAGAATTAAAATGGCAACAAGAACTCTATCAACGCCATCAAATTGCGTTTATTGATACCACCAATATTTCTATTGAAGAAATTTCCACCACCATTTTGAAACAGAAAAAGCTTAAACGCCGCCTATATGGTGAGTGACAGTACGGTTAGGGTGTGTACAATTGCCTTTTTTCTACATTGTGAAGAGTTAGACCATGACCGCTCAACTCATAGATGGTAAACACGTCGCCGCTCAAGTACGTGCGGAAGTGCGTGAAAAAATCCAGCAGCGCCAACAACAAGGTAAACGGCAACCCGGTTTAGCTGTCATTTTAATTGGTAATGATCCCGCCTCTCAGGTGTATGTGAATCATAAGCGTAAAGCCTGTGAGGAAGTGGGGATTATGTCACGCTCGTATGACTTACCTAGCGAAACGACCCATTATGAACTAGTTGAGCTTATTGATAGTTTAAATGATGACCCAGCGATTGATGGGATTTTAGTGCAACTACCACTACCAGCTCATTTAGATGCTTCCCTGATTATTGAACGGATTAGCCCGAATAAAGATGTTGATGGTTTCCATCCTGCCAATATTGGCAAATTAACCTTGCGCATTCCGGGCTTGCGTCCTTGTACGCCTTATGGGGTGATTCGCCTGTTAGAAAGTATTGGCGAGCCTTTTAAAGGGCGTCATGCTGTTGTGGTCGGTGCTTCTAATATTGTGGGTCGCCCGATGATGTTAGAGCTGATTTTAGCGGGTGCTACCGTGAGTATTTGCCATCGTTTTAGTGGTGATGTTACCGAGCATTTAGTACGTCAGGCTGATATTGTCGTGGTGGCGGTAGGTAGACCGAATATGATTAAGGGTGAGTGGATTAAAGAAGGTGCCACCATTATCGATGTCGGCATTAATCGCTTAGCCGATGGACGCTTAGTGGGTGATGTAGAGTTTGAAGTCGCTAAAGAACGTGCAGCCTATATTACGCCTGTTCCGGGAGGGGTAGGGCCTATGACGGTGGCTATGTTAATGCAAAACACATTGGAAGCTTGTGGTAAACATTCGTTTTAACCCTAACCACACAAAATATACTCTATTCAATAAAAAAGGCGTTCATATGAACGCCTTTTTTACAATAACAAGCCTAACGTCGATTATTTTTTAGCTTCTGCAGCGGCAGCTTCAGCGGCTAAACGATTTAACAAATCAGATGGCAATGCATTGCTTTGTTGTAAGCGACGAACGACTGATGCAGGTAAGCATACTAGCTCTGGTTTAGCAGGTGCTAATAATGGACCATTGCTGCAACGACGACGTTTCGCATCGCCAATACGAGTTTGCTCTGGGTCTAAACGTAAGTAGCTAGCATTTACCCAACCATTTTGACCCGCCCAACGGACATGCGCCCACTCATCAGCCCCTACTTGAGCAATACGGCCTAATTTAACCACCCAAGTGGCATTATGAGGAATCTCAACCGCAATGGCAGTTTCACCAGACTCAACATACATCATTAAGCTTTGACCTGCTTTTAAACCTTGTACAGAGTAAATAGGTACAGAGCGGAAAGGTATACCTTTAGCAGCTTCTGGGTAACCGCAGCACATTTTGTCTTTTACGGCTGGGTTTTTAATGCACTCACGACGAGTACGAGCGATTTCAGTGGCTTCAGGGTCAAACGCTAAGCGGCTTGATACCACCCAACCGGTTTGATCGTCCCAAGATACTTTTTCCCACAGTACATCACCGACGAGTACTTGAGCATTACGGCGTACAATCCAGCGTCCATTATGGGGGATATTAACGATAATGCCGCGACCCGGTTCTGTATATAAACGTAATACCTTACCAGGTGTTAAACCTGATACCTGATAAATCTCTGTGCTATTAGAAGGTAAGGTTAAAGGAGCAGCACTAGCCGTCATAGATACTGCACTCATCAGTACGGCTGCGAATAATGCGGGGAACATGGATTTTAACATAGCTTTCATCTTTCATTTTCCTCTGACAAAGCAATCCCCATCCTGGAGATTACTACCTAAGTAAAGCATCAAAATAAGGAATGCTGGGTCATCCCATTTAGAATGAAGCATTCGACACACAACTTAAAGTTTTTCTTTAAGCATACATTCATTCTATAGTTTACGACAATTTTACAACAGTATGTTGCGGAATTATCATGAAGTTGCTAATAGGCAACAATTAATCGACCGACGAATTGACTAATTGTTCCCATTGCGGGTTAAAAACATCGCGTCTCCATAACTAAAGAAGCGATAATGCTCTTTAACAGCATATTGATAACCTTTGAAAATATTAGCATATCCGGCAAAAGCAGAGACTAATATCAATAAAGTTGATTCGGGTAAATGAAAATTAGTCACCATCGCATCTACCACATTAAACTGAAAACCGGGCTTAATAAACAACTGGGTATCGGCATAAAAAGGCTCTAATACTCCCGAACGTGCCGCACTCTCTAAGCTACGCACGCTCGTTGTACCAACTGCAATCACTCTGCCACCGCGAGCTTTACACGCCTGCACGGCAGCACAAGTCTCTTTGCTCACCTCTGCATATTCAGTATGCATCTTATGCTCAGTTAAATCATCGACGCGCACTGGCTGAAAAGTTCCTGCACCTACATGCAAAGTCACCGAAGCAAATTCCACCCCTTTAGCTTTTAGCCGCTGGAGAATTTCTTCATCAAAATGTAACCCTGCTGTTGGTGCGGCAACCGCTCCCGGACGCTCTGCAAATACCGTCTGATAACGCTCACGATCACTGATTTCGTCTTGCCGCGTGATATAAGGCGGTAGCGGTATATGACCATGTTGTTCAAGTGCTGTTAAGAATGGCAGCGTACCTAGGAGTTTAATTTTAAACAAATCATCCTGACGAGCTGTGATTTCTATTTCTAAAACAGACTCCAGTGTTAAGCGAGCACCCACCTTGGGGGCTTTACTCGCCCGAATATGCGCTAATGCCGAATATTCATCAAGAATACGCTCAATGAGTACCTCAACTTTTCCGCCGGTATTTTTCTGCCCATATAGGCGAGCAGGGATAACACGAGTATTATTAAATACTAATAAATCCCCTGCATTTAATAAGCCTATAATGTCAGCAAATTGCTGATCACGGTATTCCCCTGTATTACCATCTAGCACCAGCAGACGACTAGCCGAGCGTTCGGCTAGGGGATAGTGAGCAATTAGCTCTGGGGGTAATTCGTAATAAAAGTCACTTAGCTTCATCAATTTTGCCTAACTAGAAGTTTAAACCCTTCCTCACCTCTTCCAGATTTGCCTCTAGGGGCGTGGATTGAAACAAACAAATAAACACGGGGGCAGATAATACAAAAAAACTATCGACAAAGCGCTAAAAAACGTTAGAATATGCAGCCTTAATGCCGGGATGGCGGAATTGGTAGACGCAGTGGATTCAAAATCCACCGTTGGTGACAACGTGCGAGTTCGAGTCTCGCTCTCGGCACTTCCTCAGACAAACAATCCATAAATGGATTACTCCTTGTCAGTTTCAAACTTTTATCTTCCCTTATTACCCATCTGCTAAAGCCTAACAATATTTAACAAATCCTCTTTTCTCGCTTACTATGGTTTATGCTATGTTACCAGTGACTCAACTGGGAGCAGTCAGCTATGCCGCAATTCATTGGACGAGAAGTTTGGCTTCAGCGTTTTCAAGATTACTTAAATGCCCCTCACGGTACGATCTGGCGTATTACCGGACAGCCCGGTATTGGTAAAAGTACGCTACTCAAACAATTTGAGCACATCTGTACCGAGCAGCAACGTCCTAATATTTGGTTAGATTTAGAAGGCTTTTCCTCTACACAAGGTTTAGAGGTACTAGCAGCCTTTGCTCGTGCTGCACAGTTTTTTGATACTGAAAAAACTAACAAAAGCTGGAAAGAAAAAGCGGGCGAAGGATTTAAGACCGTTACGGGTGGTATTGTTGGTGCTTTAGAGCTGAGTAAAGACTTGATTCCAGCAGGTGAGGCCGTCGTGGGTGGGGCAAAAATACTGGTGGGTCTTGCTGAAGGTGTGGCTGGAAGTGCGGCACAATTGAGTGAGGCAGCGGCTGCGGCTCATCCTGAGTTATATTTGTTAGAGGCCTTAGTTGCTGCGGGTAAGCATCGCCCTGTTTGTCTCCTTGATACTTATGAAACTATTTTACGCGCTGATTTGACCCTCAAAAGCCGTCTAGTGCTGGGTATGGGGCAAGCCCGTGAAGCGAGTGAAAAAACCTATCGAGCCGCTCAATGGCTAGCGGACGTAGTAGAGTATTTAGCTCAACACGGTTGGCGCATAATAGTCGGCGGACGTGAAGTACCTCGTAGTCAGGCTGATAGTCAATTACCGCGCTTTTCTGAGGCAGAAATAATCCAAGCGGCTCAACAACGTCCGGCTTTAAGTGCCTATATTCCTGAGCAATCCCCTGCCCTAATTCAAATACTTGACGCTTTATCGTTTGGGGGTAATCCATTATGGCTTCAGGTGGCTATGAATCTGCTGGAAAACTTATTGGCTGAAGGTAAAGACCTGAATGAGTTAGCACAGCAACCACAGTACTTGCAGACCTGTTTTGAGCAGGAAGACCCGTTTGATGTGGGCATGTATGAGGGGATTGAGCATGGGCGTTGTAAGTTGGCACTCATTCAAACGCTGACTCGCTCAATTCAGGATTTGGAAGGGCAGGCTTGGAAAATTGCCTTACCACGGGTGTTGGATAAGGGGATTGTCACCCAACTATTTGAGCCGACTCAAGCTAATGCGATTTTGCATAATTTTAATTTGGCAGGGGTATTTCGTAAGAGTGGACAGCAGTTTCGGTTGCATGAGGAGATTCGGGATTTATTGTTAGCGTATGCGCGGAGTAAGGGTTGGCTGGAGACTGAGGAGACGCGGGCGCTGCATGGGAAATTATGGGAGTACTTGAATCAGACCTACGCTCACAATATGGCAAATTATCCCCCCTTATGGATGGCAGAAGCTTGTTATCAGCGTGTGATGTCGGGAGTGGGATTAGTTGATAAAAATATTGACCAAAAAACCTTTTGGTTTGAATTTGGTAGCTCTACCTATTACGATTTGAATAGAAAATGGCAATTTGTCCATAGGCTTCACGAACTATCCAGTGAAGCAATCCAAAACTTACGCAATCAATTAGTGAGGGAAAAACAACGCTTTTATACCCTGTTAGGATCAGCTACTACGGATAAGCTACATCAAGACTTAGCTGAAGGTATCGTTACTTCACCTTGGGAAATTAATTACTGGCAACAACGTGTTAATCAATATGGTTTAGTAGGAGATTATTACGCACTACAAATTGCCCACCATGATCCCACCGAGAAAATTAGTGTTATTGATCAATTATTTGATAAATTTAAACACTCTCCTGATATTGAAGCACAAAATATCTGTAGTAAGATGCTCGTTAACAAAGGCTGGACTCTAAGTGAAAAACTCAATGACCCGCAAGGCGCTATCGATACCTATGATTTACTCTGGCAACACTTTCATGGCTCCACCACTCCCGCTATTCAAGAATCGTGTGTCAAGGCGCTCATCGGCAAGGGCCTAACACTAGGTAAAAAATTCAATGACCCGCAAGGTACTATCGATACCTACGATCTACTCTGGCAACACTTTCACAACTCCACCACTCCCGCTATTCAAGAATCGTGTGTCAAGGCGCTCACCAGCAAGGGCCTAACACTAGGTGAAAAATTCAATGACCCGCAAGGCGCTATTGATACCTACAACCTACTCTGGCAGCACTTTCACGACTCCACCGTTCCCGCTATTCAAGAATGGTGTGCTCAGGCGCTCTACTACAAAGGCGTAACACTAGGGCGTGTAAATGACTTGGCAGGTGCCATTAGCACTTTTAAACAACTACTCAACGCTTACCAAGCCATAGAACACTCTGCAATAAAACAGCAATGTGAAAGGGCTAACGCTAATCTAGCCGAACTATTACTCGCTTCTGGTCAGACCGAGGAAGCAATCCCACTCCTCCAGCAAGTCTTAGCTCGCACCGATCATACTCAACAAGAATCTGTCATTATGCCCTTCCTACTCTGGGTAGCAGATGAGTTCTCCCTAGAGCAAGTACTCAACGCCATTCGTGCTTTAGCACCTGAAGTGACTTTTGAATGGAGCTTTGAAGAAATCCGCCCCAGAATCAATCAGCTCCCCGAACCCAAATACTCACAAGCCCAATGTTTCCTAAACTACTTTGAAAATCACCATCAGATTGATCAACTTGAGCAATGCTTAGCCAACATTAGCCCCACATAAAAAAGGGTGAACACTCACCCTTTTTCAAATCAACCCTGCAATTTAAGCCCAGTATTCACCCCACACCCAAGGCATGTCGTGCTAACTGTCCTTTCACCCACGACATTTGATTCACTAAACTTAAGCCCTGATTACGTAGCAGTTGCCACACCGGCATGTTATTACCAAACAATAAGCTAAAGCCCTCCATACTATGGAGTGTTAAGGCATTATCCGCCTTACGTGCTCGCTCATAACGGCGCAGCACCTTAAAACTCGCCCAGTGCTGACTATCCTGCAATAACTGCTCGGCTAACTCAGCCACATCTTTTAGCCCTAAATTCACCCCTTGCCCCGCCAAAGGATGAATCGTATGTGCGGCATCCCCCACCAACACCACACGCTCAGCACAATACTGCGCTGCATGTCGCCCTTTTAAAGGAAAGGCTGCTCGCTCACTCACACTCAACACCTGTCCTAACCGATAATCTAAGGCTTGAGCCAAATGCTGTTTAAATAGGCTTTCTGCTTGTAAGACATAAGCATCCGCTTGATCAGCCGGTAGTGTCCATACAATCGAACAACATTGTGGGTCCGGTAATGGCAAAAAAGCTAAGGGGCCAGTCGGCATAAAACGCTGCCACGCCGTCCATTGATGCGGTAATTCAGTCTGAACGACACAAACTAAACCCTGTTGAGCGTAATCAGTCACCTTAATATCAATAGCCGCCCAATCCCGCACCGCTGACTTAGCACCATCGGCTCCGACTAATAGCGCTGTTTCTAGTATCTGCCCCGTACTTAACTCAACACTTAAACCTTTATCCGTATAGCTTGCGTTTTTAAACTGTACCGGACTAAAGACTTTCACAGCGTCCAGCTCCAGCAAACGCTCCTGTAGCGCTAATTGAATCACGCGATTTTCAATAATATGCCCTAAGTCTGTCTCGCCTAAGTCCGCCGCATCAAAACGAATTTCACCCGAACCTGTACTATCCCAAACCACCATAGACTCATAGGGAGCAGAGCGACGTTTGACTATCCCCTCCCATACCTTAACCTTACGCAAGATATGTTCAGAGGCACGACTTAAAGCACTCACCCGTAATTCATAGGGACTATTAGGCTCTAGCTCGGTTGCCAGTGCTGTTTCTAACACAGCTACCCGTTTACCGGCTTGCCCTAATAAAGCGGCTAACGCCCCTCCGACCATGCCGCCCCCGACAATGACTACATCAAAGTATTCACTCATACTCGTAACTCCGCTCCGCGTGCTAATCGCGCTTTACGTTGATTTATCCCCATACTTTGCTGAGTCACCCAACGCCGCAAAGGTGGCACTCGATCCATCACGCTCAAACCACCGGCGCGTAAATGCCCTAATAAACCATGATCATTAGAAAACAACCGTACCAAACTATCGGTATAGGTAATCGTCTGCCGATAATCCTGCTCACGAGCCGCAGCATAGTTCGCTAATAAAACATCCGAGCCAATATCTGTTTGATTAGCCACTGCCTCGGCTAAGAGATCCGCTAATACAGCGACATCCCGTAAGGATAAATTCAAACCCTGTCCCGCAACGGGGTGAATCGCATGGGACGCATTTCCCATAATAATGGAACGTGTAGCCGTTTCCTGTGTGGTTTTAACTAAAGTAAGAGGATAGGCCGCCCGCTTCCCGACCTTTGTAAAGCGCCCTTGCCGATAACCAAAGGCTGCTTGCAATTGGGCTAAAAACGCCTCATCAGACTTATTCATCACCTCAGCTACCTGCGCATGAGGCAGCGTCCAGACCACCGAATACCGTTGCTGTGTCATGGGTAATAAGGCAATAGGCCCCTTAGAGGTAAAACGTTCATAGGCGGTTTGATTCGGCAAGTATTCGGTGGAGACATTCGTGATAATGGCGGTTTGACCATAATCGCGCTGTGTTGTACTAATCCCCAATTGCTCACGAATCGGTGAACGCGCTCCATCGGCAACCACTAACAGTTTAGTATTGAGGGTGCGCGTACTATCCCCCTCTTGAATGACCACCTCGACCTGATCGGTACTTGGGCTAACCTTGACCACCGTAGCGGGCATCAATAGCTCAAAATACTCGGCACTCGGTAAAGCCTGATATAGCACTCGACCGAGGACGCGATTTTCTACTACATAGCCGAGTGCAGGAACGTTTTCTTGTGATGCGTGAATGCGGGTAGCACCAAAGTGACCGCGATCAGAGACGTGAATATGCATAATCGCTTCACTATCGGCCTCAATCTCTGACCAAAGCCGCATACCTTGATAAATCAAGCGCGAACCATGCGACAAGGCTACGGTACGATCATCGTAGCTAGGCTGTTGGCTGGATTCCAATGCAAACGCTTCAATCAATCCCACTTTGAGATTTAGGGGTTTAAGCGCTACCGCAAGGCTTGCGCCCACCATTCCCCCCCCCACAATCACTACATCAAACATAGCTATATGCCTTTGCCCTGTGCCATTAAACTCTCAATAGCACTAATCTCTTTAACTACTCCTGCGGTGAGCACTTCGCATCCTGATTCGGTGACTAACACATCATCCTCAATACGAATACCAATATGCCACCACTTAGGATCAATTCCCTCTTCAGCAGGAATATACAACCCAGGTTCTACGGTCAAGACCATTCCTGCTTGTAAACGTCGCCATTCACCCTCTACCTTATAAGCGCCTACATCATGCACATCCAACCCTAACCAATGTCCGGTGCGGTGCATATAAAACTTACGGTATAAACTATCGGCGAGTATTTTGTCCTTGGCTTCGGTCAATAAACCCAGATTAATTAAGCCATCGACCAAGACACTGACGGCTGCTTGATGCACATCGTCCCACAAAGCATCGGGGCGCACGGTATTAATGGCAGCATATTGAGCATCCAATACCACTTGATACAGCGCTTTTTGGGCAGGCGAAAACTTACCATTCACGGGGAAGGTGCGAGTAATATCACTGGCATAACATTGATACTCAGCACCCGCATCGATGAGTAGTAAATCCCCTGCATTCAGAGGGTCACGGTTTTCAATATAATGCAAAATGCAGCCATTTTTACCGCCCCCCACAATCGAGGTATAGGCGGTTTCCATTCCATGACGGCGAAACTCATGGGCAATAACGGCCTCTACCTCATACTCATACATGTCTGTTTGGCACACTTGCATGGCTCGCGTATGTGCCTGTGCTGCAATCTGCGCGGCATGGCGCATGACCGCTAGCTCCGCTTCGGATTTAATCAGGCGCATCTCATGTACAAGTTCATCTAGCATTTTGAAGGTAGTCGGCGCTTTAATCCCCGCGCGAACTTGAGCACGAACACCATTGAGCCACGTAAAGACTTGCTTATCAAAGATCCAATCCATTCCCATGCGATAATAAACGCAATCTTTATTCGCCAAGAGTTTGGGCATAATCTCGGCTAGTTGGCTAATAGGGTAAGACTCATTCGCACCATATTTAGCCTTTGCTCCCTCAATACCGGCTCGATAGCCCGTCCATTGTTCGGCAGCCGGATCACGCTCGCGACAAAATAATACATACTCGCCTTCAGCACGATTAGGAATCAGCACTGCCACGGCTTCCGGCTCATTAAATCCGGTTAAATAATAAAAATCACTATCTTGGCGAAAGATATACTCAGCATCATGATTACGAGTTTTGAGTGTGCTTGCATTAATAATAGCCACACTATCCGCCCCAATGTGTTTGAGTACTCGTTGGCGACGTTCGGCATATTCTGTAAAGCTGATTTCTGGCATGGCAGCCATGTCTAACCCTCAATTATTTATTAGTATTAATGCAAAGTATCTTGCGCTTGATGCGGCTTGCCCACAATAGGCTGATTTTCCTCGTTGAACATTAAAATCCCTACACTTAAAAAGGATTTTAGTTCTTCAAAGGCTGCCTCCGATTCGTCCTCATCCGTGACATCCATCTCACCAGAGGCTCCAATTTTCACCATATCCTCAAACCATTCCTTAGCGGTTGGTTTTAAATCGGTGAGGGTTTTCAACCCAGAGGCTGCGACCCCAAAGGCTACGCCCTGACACCATTGTTGTAAGCAGTAAACCCGCTCATCTAAGTCAAACTCCTCTGGAGGCAATAACATTTCAAAAGCCAACTCATTACTATTCAACGAGTTCTTAGCATGCTCGAATAGTTGCGTGAGCATTTTAGCGGCTTCTTGCACATAGACATCCTGTGCATCAGCAGCAGAAGGCAATACTTGTTTTAACCACTGGACTAAACGGGTTTCACGTTGAACCGCTAACATGCCACAGGCCATCCCTTGGGCTTCTGATGCAGTATGATCGGCATTAATTCGTTCTAGTGCTTGCTCCAGCACTAAAAAATCAGGTAGCTTGTCACTCAAACCAGTACTCCTTAGGATTGAAAAGTGTATTATGTGCCGATTGGCTGCTTTTCGCCTACTTTTACTCTCACAGTTTGCTATTGATGTTGTATGACCACACTGAATCAACCCCCATTAATTGCTAGCCGCTTTAGTGCACTAGAGAAACAACTTGAGCAACTTCATCGCTTAATAGACAATTTAGCGAGTGAAAATGAAGCATTGCGCCAGCGGGAAAAACAGCTCATCAAAACCTGCCAACTGTTAGATCAGAAAAATACTAAAGCATGTGCTCAAATTGAGGCTATTATTAGCCAATTGAAACAACAAATGCCCACATCACCCCAAACTTAAATAACTATGGATAACAGCATTAATCCGGTCAAAGTGCGTATACTCGATAAAGAGTTCATTATTGCCTGCCCTGACGGTCAACAAGTTGCTTTGATTGATGCTGCTAAACGCGTCGATGGAGAAATGCGCCGCCTACGTGATGGCGGTAAAATCATGGGCATCGATCGCATTGCTATTGTGGTAGCGCTTAATTTAGCGCATGAATTACGTAACCTACAACAATCCACCGTACTCAGTACCGATGAACACGCGCTCCATGAGCAGCTCCAGCATTTACAGGATAAACTAGACTGGCTACTCAGCCAATATAATAAAAACCTACCCAACACCTCATCCTAAAGCCCATAAGTACTTGTGCGTGCCTACTTAGCTGAGTCTGACACGCTCAACTCATAAATTGTAGAATCTATTGAAATATTAGGTAAATTTAATTCTAGATGTAAATTCTGAAAATGATCTTCTAGATTGTCTGGCGTTTGATTATTAGCCCCATACCAAATAAATTTTATCAATTGACTAACTTTAATACTACGTGGATCTTGGAGTAAAATTAGAAAATCATTTTCTAGATTATTATGATAAACAATATTTTCTTGCTTGAGATCTATTAGTATTTTATTCAATACGAGCCTAGAGTGCGGCATGATTTTAGTTACCTCTTCATAGCTTATTGGGTTTTGTCCATTGATAAAGCGTTGAGTAACCATAATTAAAATATCCAGTGTAATACCAGCACGTGCATAAGGGGTCAATTCTTCTTGAGCTAGATTCGCTTTGACGGTATTAGGGTATTGTAAATAATAGGCTAAGCGTGCGCCTACCAAAACAATCAACCAACCTAAGTACATCCAGAGCATTAATAAGAACAACCCCGCAAAGATGGAATAAATTGCTGTTTGTTGCCCAGAACTCACCACAAACACCGCAAAAATATACCCTGCCACTTGCCAAGTCACCGCTGCAAAGGCTGCCCCACCCAAAGCAGCCTCCCAATGTACTTTAGTATTAGGCATTAACATAAAAACAATAAAAAAACCCAACATCAGTATTAAGGTAGGTATTAATAAACCTATATTCCCCCATAATCCAGCCAAATATTCTAATTCTAATAACTCATGAATCAGTGAGGTTTCTTGAATAGCGCCCCAGATACCGAATGCTGAAAAAGCAATAATAGGCCCTACAAATACCGTGCCCAAATAATCACGTACCTGATATAATAAAGAGCGCCCCTCCTCTACATCCCAGACATAATTAAAAGCATCCTCCACTTGGCGCAATAATCCTACGACGGTGTAAAGTAAAATAGTAAAGCCTACAATCCCTAATACACCCACCTTGACATTATCAACGAACGCTAATACTTGATTACTGATCCCACTTGCCTTATCCCCTAATGGTGCTAAGAATTTTATTAATAAGGGTTCTAATTGATTATGTACACCAAATCCCTTTAAAACGGAAAAACCTAAGGCTAATAAAGGTACTAAGGATAATAAGGTGGTATACACTAATCCGGTCGCTCGTAACATAATTTGCCCGCGATAAATATCGTAAGTTAGAGCCATAACTAGATATTTAACTTGCAGCAGCACCTGCCGTAGGCCTAACCAAAAAGATATGGGTTTAATCATCGGGTTTTACTTTCCATCCTTAGGTCAATCGGGTAGTATTCTGAGCAAGGGTGCTTTCTGGAGTGCTCGTAATGAAGTGGGTAATATCCTTGAGCCTAATACTCTACCCCGGGAATTAGTTTGTAGGCTTGGTGTGCATGACCGTTTATCGGTAAGCCTAATGAATCTACACTAGTACCCACTTGAACCATTGGTTCAAGGTCGCTAGCTTCATACGACATACTGGTAGCACCCATTTTTTGTCTTTAGCCCTCCGCTATAATACAGCTTGGATAGTCGCAGATTATACTTGCCTTACAACGCTCACATTGCACTTGCTCCGCCGTCGCCAATATTAGCCTCTCTAATCCTTTAGCTACCCCTAAATAACTTGCCATTTTAATAGCAATAGTGGGATGTTCTAAACGTTTTTGGTGAACTAGACTCGGCACATCATGGCTCACATGCCGCCCTGCTGATAAGAAATAAGGCAATACTAATACCTCTGTTGCTCCTTGATCAATGCAGGTCTGAATACCATCGGGAATAGAAGGCTCAGCCAATTCAAGAAAGGCGCAGCTTACCCTAGTGAAACTATCAGACTGCTCTTGTAGGCGTTGAGCTAATTGGCGTATTTCATTATTAGACTGCTCTTTACGGCTACCATGTGCGACAACTAATAGACTTTTCATAGGTCACTCCCTTGGTATGGTAAGATTTAGCGTTTAGTTAGGACTGGCAGGCGCGAGGGATTTTTTGCACATTAGTACTGGCATCAATCGCTTTACTCCATGCTGGAACGGGGGTATTGCTTCCTAATGGCTCATCATAGTCCAGCCAAAAAACCTCTCGTGCAGCTTTTTGCTCAGTAAAGCGGGCATCATAACCTAAATAGCGCACATATTCCGTCTGGCGTTTAGCCAAGGTTAGATTGGTAAATAATCCCAATGAGATAGCGTTTTGATAGGCTCCTTCATTGATAATTACCGCATCTGTTACCTTAAAGCGCTTCATATCCTCAATAACCTTTTGCGCCTCCGTAGCACTGGCAAAAGCAGGAATGTAAACCAAGAAATTGAGCGTTTCCATACTACGAATCGCCCGCATCTTAACGGCTAGGCCATAGTTATTAATTTTTTCTTGTACTAATAGGGCTGCCTGCTGACTAGCATAAGGGCCTATGGTAAAACAGCTACTTTGAGAAGGTGCTAATTGACTGCTATACACCGCTTCCCCCGGTACTTTATCCACCCGCACCAGTTCAGGGATATTCGGCAAAGTTAAGGGAATTTCAGGTCTATTATGGGCAGGAGCTAACAACACATTCCATGCCAATACAGATAGATTCAGCACAATCAATAACACTAGGGCATAATTCATGACAACTCCGTAATCACTTGCAGCCCTTGCATGATTAATTGTGGTACATACTGATAGTCCGCACCGAGATATTGTTTTAATAATGCGCTATCCCCGCCCGTAAGGATACGCTGTACGGGTACACCCATGGCCTGCTCCATGCGCCAGGTAATACCCTCTAAGGCTCCCACTAACCCAAATACACTCCCACTACCAATGCCTTGAATCGTATCTTTAGCAAATAGCTCTATAGCATCAAACGACTGCGCCAAATGGCTTGCCTTAGCCCGTTGAATCAACGCCTGACCACTCACGCGTAAACCGGGTAGAATCAGTCCGCCTTGATGCTCACCTGAGGCTAAGAGCGCATCAATAGTCACACCTGTACCCGCATCAATCACAATACAAGCTTGTTGGGGATATAAATGATGTGCGGCTACCAAAGCTACAAAACGATCTGCTCCCAAGCGTTCGGGTTGATGATAAGCGACTTGTATGCCAAAACCTTGGGCTTGGCTTTTCACACACTGTAGAGGTAGATGGTGATCTTGTGCCAAGGCTTGTAAAGACTGTTCAAAGTCAGCCCCTAAAACATGCACTGCTACTATATTTTGAATAGTAGGATGTTGCTGTAGCACCTGTTGCAAACCAGCTAAGCCCAAAGGATTATTACCCTCAAGCTGATAGTCTAGCGTTTGCATAGACGGGAATGCTTTAGCTGTAACCTGATTATTATAAAGTGCCCATTTAAGGCGGGTATTACCAGCATCAAGGAGGAGAGTTGTCACAGGCGCACCGAAACATCTGCTGAAGAAAAGGCCTGTAAGGTTCCATTATTATCTAATACTAATAGCCGCCCTTGACTATCTAACCCACAAGCAATGCCGCTGAGTGTATGAGTGCTTGCCTGCACAAGTACTGAACGTTGACCGAGCATATCCCAGCGCTGCCAAACATACAGTAAGGTATCCAAATCCAAGTCCCCGAAACGCTCTAGATAGCGACTTAATTCTCGCACCAATTCCGCTGCTAACTTCGCACGATCAAAGGTTTGGTGGGTAATAGCTTTCAGACTACACCATGGCTGATCAATAGATTCCTCAGGATTGGCCTCCATATTCACATTCAGCCCAATACCTACCACCACTTGCTCAAGGCGTTGTGTAGTTTGTAATAAAATCCCGCCAAACTTTTTACCCTGATAATACAAATCATTAGGCCACTTAATTTGATGCCCCTGCACTCCTTGGCGTTGCAATACCTCAGCAACTACGACCGCCACCATTAGACTCAACCATGAATAATGCTTAGGCTGAATCTGAAAATGCCAACGTAAGGATAGATAAAGATTGACCCCTTGCGGTGATTGCCAAACCCGTCCCCGCCGCCCCCGCCCTGCTGTTTGCTGATCAGCGACACACACCATTCCATGCGACCCTTGCTCTAAGAGCCAACGATTCGTGGAATCAATATGTGCTAACACCTGTACAGCATAAGGATAATCCTTTAATAATAAACCTAGCTGATCTAAATCTGTCGCAGAACCCATCCGCCCCATCACCCTTTCAATCGAGATAAACACTGTAAACTAAGCAAGACACGATTGCCTCGCTTAGTCTAGTATCTTATTGGCTTAAACACCTGGTGGAATATCGGGCAAATCGGTTTCAACATATAAATTTTGTGCCCGATGACGCATGAGATGATCCATTAAAGTTAGCGCCAGCATAGCCTCGCAAATAGGCGTGGCACGAATACCAACACAAGGATCATGGCGTCCGGTGGTAACCACCTCTACTGGCTCATTTTGTAGATTAATAGTGCGCCCCGGAATCCGTAGACTAGAGGTCGGCTTAAAGGCCACATTCACTAAAATGTCTTGCCCGGTCGAAATCCCACCTAAAATGCCACCTGCATGATTACTTAAAAAGCCGGTCGGTGTCATTTCATCACGGTGCTCGGTGCCCTTTTGCATCACAGCATGGAAACCTGCCCCAATCTCCACCCCTTTAGCCGCATTAATGCTCATCATGGCATGGGCAATATCGGCATCTAAACGATCAAATACCGGCTCACCCCAACCGGGCGGTACGTTTTGTGCCACGATAGTCAGTAAGGCTCCTACCGAATTCCCCTCTTTGCGAATCTCATCCATGTATTGCTCCATGGCAGGAACCGCTTTAGCGCTCGGACTAAAGAAAGGATTGCGATTGGTTTCTTCCCAATCAAAGTCATCAAATCCAATCTCAATCGACCCTAATTGTGCTAAATAGCCTCGAACCTCAATCCCATACAGTTCAGATAGGTATTTCTTCGCAATCCCACCGGCTGCAACGCGCGCGGCTGTTTCACGAGCAGAGGAGCGCCCGCCGCCACGATAATCGCGTATGCCATATTTTTTGTAATAAGTGTAATCCGCATGTCCGGGGCGAAATTTATCCATAATATCGCTGTAATCTTTAGAGCGCTGATCTTCATTATTGATGATCAGGGCAATCGGTGTGCCGGTTGTAACGCCTTTAAACAAGCCCGATAAGATTTGTACCTGATCCCCTTCGCGGCGTTGTGTGGTGTGGCGGCTTTGACCCGGCTTGCGACGATCTAAGTCCCGTTGTAAATCCTCTTCATTTAATACTAATCCGGGGGGACAGCCATCAACAATGCAGCCAATGGCAGGGCCATGACTCTCACCAAAGGACGTGACCGTGAATAATTTTCCAAATGTATTTCCAGACATACTCAAATCGTCATAAAACTATAAAAATACTCAACGCTTACCCAGCGCTGATCCTGAATTACTAGTGCTAATACTTAGCTCACTGCCCAACATCATACTCTGTGTTCGCACTTTAAGGCAGCCTAAAGTATAAACTCTCGCCTGAAAGTTTGAGTTGCAGGTCTGCATAACATTTGCCACTATTTAGCTGGGTTGTTCAATTTATGTGAATGTAACCTACCTATAAAACAAGGAGCCAATGAGTATGTTAAAAAAAATGATTCTCCCGCTAACTTTAGCTGCTGCTATATTGGGACTATCTAGCGCTGTTTATGCAGAGGAATCACCCGCAGAGGCCGCCGTTGAATATCGCCAAGGAGCGTACACCATCACCAAAACTCATTTTGGGCGTATGGGCGCTATGGTGAAGGGCGCAACAGAATTTAATGCTGGCGAATTCAAAAAGGACGCTGAAGTCGTCGCGATGATGAGCCAAATTGTAGGCCGTGGTTTTGAATTAAAAGACAGCATAACGGACGATAGCGAAGCGAAACCTAATATTTGGACAGACCCAGAGGGCTTCAAATCTAAGTTAGAAGCCTTTCAGGTTGAAGCCGCTAATTTAGTGAAAGCTGCCGATACGGGTGATATGGAACAGATTAAACCCGTATTTGGTAAAGTAGCTGAAACTTGCAAAGCTTGCCATAAAGAATATCGTGAAGACTAATGAGTTAAACTCATTGAGTTAGCAAGTCCCCTTCATAGCGAAGGGGACTTTTTGATCTTAGTGTAATAACATTAATACCACTCGTACCACAGCATAACACGCCACCATCACACCTAATCCTAATGCTGTACTTTTAAAGACCAACATCGGTTTAGATTGATCAGCAGGCCAATCAGCACTACCTAATACCATCGCCTTAATCAAATTAGTGTGTTTATAGAAGTAATAAAATAACACCGCCGCTATATGCACCGAGGCAACTAATAACAATAAATTAAACACCAAACGATGCACACTAGTTAAGGTCTCAGCCGTACTAGAACTCACTAAGGAACGTAAAGGCCCATCAACCAAGATATCATCGGTCGCAAATAAGCCCGTAATCGTCTGTACTAATAATAAACCTAAAATCACCACGACCACCCATCCTCCTAAGGCATTATGCCCTGCATGATAAGCCGTGGTACGCCGAGGTAACTCTAGTAAATGATGAATTGCCGCCATAGGTGACTTAAGGAATTGGCTAAAACGCGCGGTATCGCTTCCAATAAAGCCCCATACGAGACGGAATAGCACTAAAGCAAGGACAACAACCCCTACTAACATATGCCATTCCATAGCAAAACCGCCGGTTTCACCCGACCACCATAAAAACGCCATAGCTGCCACAATCAGCCAATGAAAGACGCGAATCGGTATATCCCAAATTTTAACGGGAGTAGTCGTTTTATTATCCATTACTTCAATCCTAAGACATCTTGCATATCAAATAATCCCTGAGGCTGTGTGCTTAACCAAGCCGCTGCACGGGCTGCACCTTTAGCAAAATTAGAGCGGCTAGTGGCTTTATGGGTAATCTCCACACGCTCACCTTCATCTATAAACATGACCGTATGCTCACCCACAATATCGCCCCCGCGCACGGTGGCAAAACCAATGGTTTTACGATCACGCTCGCCGGTAATACCCTCACGCCCATAGACCGCACATTCGGCTAAATCGCGCTCTAGTGTATCGGCGATAACTTCACCCATTCTGAGTGCTGTACCAGAGGGAGCGTCGACCTTATGACGGTGATGCGCTTCGACGATTTCAATATCAACTTCATCGCCGAATACTTTAGCAGCCATGGCTAATAATTTGAAACATAGGTTGACGCCTACACTCATATTCGGGGCAAACATAATGGCAATTTTTTGTGCGGCTTCGGTGATTTGTGCTTTACCTGCAGCATCAAAGCCTGTAGTACCAATCACCATTTTTTTATTATGTGCCACACACCATTGTAGGTGCTCTAAACAAGGCTCAGGGCGAGTGAAATCAATCAGTACATCAAAATCAAGCGCGGCCTGATCTAATGAAGGGGCTAGTAATACACCCTTTTTACCAATCCCTATAATCTCACCAATATCTGCCCCTATGAGCGGGTGATGGGGTTGCTCTGTGACAACCGTGACTTCCAGACCTTCTTGCTGAGAGCACACCTCAACCAGATTGCGCCCCATACGTCCTGCTGCGCCTACAATGGCAATACGTGTCATGTTGATGTCCTTTGGTTAATTCGCTTGCTTACTCTGGCTTTTTACCTGATTTTTCGGCATCGAACCAATCTTTTACATCTTCAAAGAAGGTTTTTGCTTTATCTACCCAACTATGCTCCTGTGGACTATGGCGCTGCCCCCCCTCATCCATGGTTATTGCTAACTCATCCAATAGCTCACGCTGGCGTTTGGTGAGATTCACAGGCGTTTCTACCACAACGGAGCAAATCAAATCCCCCACCGTTGCACTGCGTACTGATTTAACACCCTTACCGCGCAAACGGAATTTCTTACCCGTTTGGGTTTCTGCTGGGATTTTGAGATTAACTGTACCTTCTAAACTCGGTACTTCTAACTCGCCCCCTAATGCGGCTGTAGTAAAACGAATGGGGACTTCGCAATATAAGTTATCGCCTTCACGGGTGAAGAGTTCATGCGCTTTAATATAAATCTGTACATATAAATCGCCCGCAGGCCCACCATTCATACCCGCCTCACCCTCACCACTTAAGCGAATACGGTCGCCGGTATCAACGCCCATAGGGATTTTAACGGATAGGGTTCTTTGGGTTTCAGTACGGCCTTGACCATGACAATCAGGGCAAGGATCGGGAATAATTTTCCCTGTCCCGCGACATTGTGGACAGGTTTGCTGCACAGAGAAAAATCCCTGTTGTAAACGAATTTGCCCCTGCCCATGACAGGTAGAGCAGGTTTGCGGGTGAGTACCTTTTTTAGCGCCCGTGCCATGACACGTCTCACAGTTTTGTAAACTCGAAATCCGAATATCAACCGAAGTACCGAAAACGGCTTCCTCCAAGCTCAGCTCTAAGTTGTACTGTAAATCACTGCCCCGATAAGCGCGATTACCACTACGACGTCCACCGCCAAAAATATCGCCGAACATATCATCGAATATGTCCCCAAATCCGCCACCACTACGCCCACTACTGCCAGCAGAAGCATTGATGCCCTCATGACCATATTGATCATACACAGCTCGCTTATTCGGATCAGATAAGACCTCATAAGCTTCTTTGCATTCTTTAAACTTTGCCTCTGACTCAGCATCACCCGGATTACGGTCAGGGTGATATTTCATAGCCAAACGCCGGTAGGTAATTTTTAACTCAGAGTCGCTAATCGTTTTAGAAACCCCTAATACTTCGTAGTAATCCCGCTTGGACATGACTTTTTCCCGCTCAATATAAAATCAGGTGCAGTAGTGGGTAAACTACTGCACCTGTCACTTTAGTGTTGCAAGCTAGGCGCTCGATAAAAAGTAATCGTTTTAGAAACATCCGATGACTTCTAGGTTGCTAGTTAGCTTGTACTCACTCAATTACTTTTTAACTTCTTCAAACTCGGCATCAACAACATCATCATCACCGCCACGATTAGCGTTTTGGTTAGTTGATGAACCACCGGCTGTACCTTGTGCGTCTGCTCCACCTTGAGCCATTTTTTGCATTAGCTTACCAGAGGCTTCAGCAACTGCATCGGTTTTAGCCGTGATAACATCTTTATTATCACCTTTCAGTGCTGTTCTAAGATCACCTAATTTTGATTCAATCTCAGCACGATCTGCCGGAGAGACTTTATCACCATAGTCTTTCAGTGATTTTTCGGTCGCATGTACCATGCTATCGGCTTGGTTACGTACATCGACGAGTTCACGTTGTTTACGATCTTCTTCTGCGTGAGCTTCTGCATCTTTCACCATGCGTTGAATTTCATCATCAGACAAACCAGAAGACGCTTTAATCACGATATTTTGTTGTTTACCAGTAGCCTTGTCTTTAGCGGTTACATTCAAAATACCGTTCGCGTCAATATCAAAGGTCACTTCGATTTGTGGCATACCACGTGCTGCAGGTGGAATGTCTTGTAGGTCAAAACGGCCTAATGATTTATTGTCGCGAGCCATTTGACGTTCACCTTGCAATACATGCACGGTAACAGCGGTTTGATTGTCATCAGCGGTTGAGAATACTTGATTCGCTTTGGTTGGAATCGTAGTGTTTTTCTCAATCAGCTTAGTCATCACACCGCCTAGGGTTTCAATCCCTAAGGATAGAGGTGTAACATCTAATAACAGTACGTCTTTAACTGTACCACCTAATACCCCACCTTGAATCGCAGCACCGACTGCAACCGCTTCGTCAGGGTTTACGTCTTTACGTGGCTCTTTGCCAAAGAAGTTTTTCACCGCTTCTTGGACTTTAGGCATACGAGTTTGACCACCGACTAAGATCACATCTTGAATCTGTGATACGCTTAAGCCGGCATCTTTCAGGGCAATTTTGCAAGGCTCGATAGTACGTTGAATTAAATCATCGACTAATGACTCTAATTTGGCACGAGTCACTTTAATGTTCATGTGTTTAGGACCAGACGCATCAGCCGTAATATAAGGCAGATTCACGTCGGTTTGCTGAGCAGAGGATAATTCAATTTTCGCTTTTTCAGCCGCATCTTTCAGACGCTGCATCGCTAATGGATCACCTTTTAAATCCACACCCGTAGACTTTTTGAACTCATCAACGAGGTAGTTAATCAGTTTCATATCGAAGTCTTCACCACCAAGGAAGGTATCCCCATTGGTCGATAATACTTCAAATTGTTTTTCGCCATCGACATCGACAATTTCAATAATAGAAACGTCGAAAGTACCACCACCAAGGTCATAGACCGCAATTTTGCGATCCCCTGTTACCTTATCTAGACCATAAGCCAGTGCTGCGGCAGTTGGCTCATTAATAATACGTTTGACTTCTAAGCCCGCGATACGACCCGCGTCTTTAGTGGCTTGACGTTGTGAGTCATTAAAGTAAGCAGGTACGGTAATAACCGCTTCAGTCACTGGCTCACCTAAATAATCTTCAGCCGTTTTCTTCATTTTCATCAATACACGAGCAGATACTTCAGGAGGTGCCATACGCTTGCCTACTGCTTCAACCCATGCATCGCCATTATCGGCCTTAACGATTTGATAAGGTACTAAATTAATATCTTTTTGTACCGCCTCTTCATTAAAGCGGCGTCCAATTAAACGTTTAATCGCATACAGTGTATTCATCGGGTTAGTCACTGCTTGGCGTTTTGCAGTCTGCCCTACTAATACTTCATCACTATTAGGAACAAAGGCTACAATCGAGGGAGTAGTACGATCCCCTTCAGAGTTTTCAATCACGCGTGGATTACCGCCTTCCATGACAGCCACGCAAGAGTTTGTAGTACCTAAGTCAATTCCAATAATCTTACCCATATGAATCTCCATTCGCTAAATTTGGTTTAAGCGCTATACGCTTGTCTTAACTGAACTCTAAATTATGGACAACTTCGTCCTTTTCAAGAGTTTTTTAGTTATTTTTTGCAAACTTGTACCATCGCCGGACGCACCACCCGTCCATTAAGGCTATAGCCCTTTTGGAACACATTGACCACAGTATCATTACTATGATTAGGGCTATTAAGGGCACTTACCGCTTGATGTTGTTCTGGGTTAAAGGGTTGCCCGACAGGATTAATCGCTTCAACGTTGAAACGCCCTAAGGTATCTTCAAATTGTTTCAGCGTGAGCTGCATGCCTTCACGAATACTATTTAAATCACCACTGACCTGCATGCCACTTTCAAGGCTATCTAGTACAGGTAGTAAACCCTCTACAAAACGTTGTACTGCATATTTATGCGCATCCTCAACTTGCTTATCATTACGACGGCGCATATTGTCCATTTCAGCCTGTAGACGTAAAACGGTATCTTGCTCGGTTGCAATCTGGGCATTAGCTGCTTCTAATTGTTGAGATAAGGCACTGATAGTTTCAGCATTATTCTCAAGAGTGCCGCTATCGGTTTCAATATCATGGGTTTCGGTTTGATTAGCTTGCACTTTTACTGTCCCATCCATCCCTTCAAACTGAGCCGTTTTTAAAATGTCCTCAGGATTACCTTTCGCTTCATTGCTTTGAGTCATGTGTCCCTCTCCATCTGCTACTGATAGGGTTTGGTTATTTAATGAATGTCGATCATATGGGGCTATTTTTTCTTAATTCAAGCCCCGTATTGACAATTAAGCTAAATAAGAAAGAATTATTTGCGATAAGAAACATAACCGAAAAAGCTTTTTATAGTTCAGGTCTGATTCAGTGGCACTTGCTAGAATGATCATAACTTCAGCAGGGATCACGAATAAATTGGGGTTTGTGGTAGTGGTTCCGTCGTCATGAAAGTCTAGAATATAACAATAAGTTGCATGCCGTTCTGACACTCAATGGCTTAGAGGATTCAGAATGACGCGCGCTGAGGTTGATACTCTTGGCCTCCTAACCTGCCGGCCGTTTATTATTGGGGAGCTGGCTGTTGGGAATGGTTGAGAGGAAAGAGCGAGAATCGATGGTCGTCTGGGAAAGACTGTTGATTTGTCGTTCTGCACGAAACGGGGCGGACAAACAGGGGATTCGGCCTTTCGTGTTCCAGATCGTAATAGGTCTGGTATTTTTGAGTCACCTTCGCAAAGCACGCGGACTTTTTAGTCCGCGCTTTTTTTTCTAAGCAATACCCATTCATTACACACGATTTCAGTAGATTACGTTTGCTCTTTTCAAAATTCGATACTATGAGATAATACCGGAAATATTTCGGGCCACCGTCTATTAATAATCGATAAGGTATGAAGGACTGAACTTATGGCATATATACGTAAAACGGTAGGTTTTATTCTACTTCTTGTTAGTATTGGCATGGTAAATATCGCTACGATCTATCATAGTCTCGGAAAAACATTGACCGCCTTTTTTAGTTGAGACTCCTACTATGTCTAAAGCCCAACGTTATACGCCCACTGCTCATGATGTCAGATATGGTATTAAGGGTATTTTACTTTACCTATTGCCTATTCCTAGCTTAATCAGTGCTTTAATTAGTCTGAGTGGCGGGCAAGTGACCCAAACTCTCGTCTCAGGTGGTGCTTTTGCGGCCTATATGATTGCTGCTAGCATTGCACGGCAAGGTTTTAAATTAGAGGGCGAATATGAAAAGCGTAAACTCGCCCGTGCCCCTAAAACACCTTATAAGACTATTGCTGCTCTCATCATTTCTATTACCACTGGCTTACTAGCATGGCTAAGTACTGGCTATGGTATAGCCGCTGCTATCTTATTTGCGGTCGCTGCCTTATTAGGCTTTGCGCTCTACTACGGTCTAGACCCACGGCGGGATAAAAATGCCTTTTCATCCTTGAGTGTATCGCTCGATGAAGTCCTGAATGCACTAGAAGCGGCTGAGGTGAAAATCAAAGCGATTGATACGGCTCGCACTGGCATTACTAACCCCGATTATCGAAATCGCCTCCAAAATATTACCCAGCAAGCGCGTGATATTCTGACTACCATTGAAGATGATCCGACCCGTCTCTCCCAAGCACGTAAATTTTTAAAAGTTTATTTGGACGGTACACAGCGGGTGGCTGAAACCTATGCTAAGACTGCAAAAGCGGGAGCGACTCCCCTTGCTTTAGACACGGATTTTGGCAAAGTGCTAGACTCCATAGAGCAGACCTTTGCCGAACAAAAAACTAAGTTATTAGAAAACAATACCTTTGATCTTGATGTGCAAATCGAGGTACTGAATCAACAACTCAAACGTGAAACTGTCATTTAATTATCATTGCTAGGATATTTTCCATGAGCCAACTTCAAACTGCTACTCCCACCTCTACCCTCCCTACACAGGTACAAACCCAAACCTTACCCGCTATTATTCCGGGTACAGAGCCACTCCCCGAAGTTACAGCAGAAATCGTGGTTTATAACCAAGTCGATGAAGCCAAAAAGCGGGCTATTGACAGCATCATTCAAGAACTCGATATGCATGATCGCGGTAGTATTATGATGTTCGGCACCAAAACCCAAGAGCAGATGAATGCTATTTCAGAAAAAATGCTTGAAGGTGTGAAAAATAAAGATGTCGGTATTGCCGGTGCCTCGCTCAATAATATGGTCACGGCAATTAAGGGCTTTGATATTGATGCACTCAATCCAAATCGTCAGCTCAGTTGGTGGGATAAACTGCTGGGTAAAGCCAAACCTGTCGTACAGTTTTTAGGTAAATATGAAGATGTGCGTAAGCAAATCGATACCATTACTGATGAAATGGAAGGACATAAAACCCAGCTTCTGACCGACATTGTGACCCTCGACAAGCTCTATGAGGCTAATCTGGATTTCTTCCATAAATTAGAAGTGTATATTGCAGCCGGTGAAGAAAAATTACGCCGCCTAGATCAAGAAGAAATCCCTGCCATGGTTGCTCAAGTGGAAGCTGCCAAAGAGGATATGGTCATGGCGCAGCAATTGCGTGATTTACGCAGTGCGCGGGATGATTTAGAGCGCCGAGTACATGACTTACGCCTCACGCGCCAAGTCGCGATGCAAAGCCTACCAAGTATTCGCCTTGTCCAAGAAAATGATAAAACCTTAATTAATAAGATTAATTCTACGCTAATTAATACCGTGCCATTGTGGAAAAATCAATTGGCTCAGGCGGTCACTATTTTCCGTATGGCAGACGCAGCGGAAGTGGTCAAACGGGCGGGTGATTTGACTAATGAATTATTAGAAAAAAATGCCGAAACCTTACGTATGGGGAATGCTGAAACCCGTAAACAAATGGAGCGCGGTGTATTTGATATTGAGTCTGTCAAGAAGGCGAATCAATCCTTAATTGATACTATTAACGACTCACTACGTATCGCTGATGAAGGTAAAACCATGCGTGCTAAAGCCGAAACCGAGCTTAAACTCATGGAAAAAGAATTACGTGAAACACTCATTAGCGCCAAAGGGCGTGTGCAATCATAATATTAAGCTATAAGGAGTTAGTATCATGGGATTATGGGATATGTTAACAGGTGAGTTTGTTGATGTTATCGACTGGACGGATAGCACTAACGATACCCTCGTCTATCGTTTTGATCGTCAAGGCAATAATATTAAATATGGTGCCAAACTCACTGTGCGTGAATCGCAGATGGCGGTATTCGTCAATGAGGGCGAAGTCGCTGATGTGTTAGGCCCAGGGATGTATGTGCTGGAAACACGCAATCTACCCGTTTTGACCACTCTGCAACACTGGGATCATGGTTTTAATAGCCCGTTTAAAGCTGAAGTGTACTTCTTTAGTATGCGTCAGTTTACTAATCTCAAATGGGGTACAAGTAATCCTGTGATCGTGCGTGACCCAGAATTTGGTCCGGTACGGATTAGAGCCTTTGGCACTTACTCCTTCCGCATTAGTGATGTGCGTAAATTTATGCAGGAGATTACGGGAACGGATCGGAACTACTCAGTCACAGAGATTAGTGATCAGTTACGTAATTTAATTGTTACCCGTTTTAGTACTATTATCGCTAACTCTAATATTCCCGTCTTAGATATGGCGGCGAACACCGATCAATTGAGTCAGTACGTAACCGAACGTATTGCGCCTGAATTTGCCAATTACGGCCTCGCTATCACCCAAGTATTGATTGAAAATGTTTCCTTACCGCCTGAGGTAGAAAAGAAGTTAGATGAACGCACCAGCATGGGTGTCGTTGGTAATCTCGATCAGTATTTAAAATACCAAACTGCCAATAGTTTAGGGAAAGGGCAAGGTAATAGTGGTATCGATATGGGTGTCGGCATGGCGATGGCCAATCAAATGGCGAATAGCTTAAATGCCAATCCTAATGTCACCCCTAGCCATACTGTTGCCCCACAAACGCAAGTTCCGCCTAAAATGAATCCGAGTATGCCGCCGCAATCGACTGAACCGGCTGAATGGCATGTAGCGATGAATAATAATACGCAAGCAGTAGGCCCGATTACTCTCAGCGCCTTACAAGAGCGGATTCGTCAAGGTCAACTCAGCCGCGAGACTTTAGTGTGGCAGGCGGGTATGGCAAGCTGGCAACCGGCGGGACAACTAGCAGCCTTAGCTAGCAGTTTTGCTGCCAATGCAATGACACCTCCCCCTCTTCCTAATCGTGCTGAGTAGCTAAAGATACACTATGGTAGAACCTGTTAAAGCGGCTACTGAGCAACGTTATTTTCACTGTGAGTCCTGTGGTTCCAATTTACTGTATAGCCCCGGAACCACAGTGCTCAAGTGCCAGCATTGTGGTCATGAAAATATCATTGCACCCAGTCAAGGTACGATTAAAGAGTACAGCTTTTCCCAAGCCTTGCGCTTATTAGAGCAATCTGAGCTTAAAGCACTCGATAATACCGAAGTCATTAAATGCCCTAACTGTGCTGCAACCTTTGAGCTGAAAAATCAGCATGCAGGGGATTGCCCCTTTTGCGGCACGCCGGTAGTGACGAGTACCGCTCAAGTACGCTTATTTCAACCTAAATCGCTCTTGCCTTTTGTCATTACTGAAAAACAAGCTAAAGCCTCGTTTGACTCTTGGATTAGTCGCTTATGGTTTGCTCCAAGTGCCTTAAACAATAAAGCGCGACGGGATGAGAAGCTACTCGGTATCTATGTCCCCTACTGGACTTATGATAGTTATACCGATAGCGATTACATCGGACAGCGTGGCACGGTTTATTATGAGCGTGAATATGTGACCGTGATGGTGAATGGGCAACCGCGCCAAGAAATTCGTAATGTGCCCAAAATCCGCTGGCAACCCGTGTCAGGGCATGTGCGCTTATTTTTTGATGATGTTTTAGTTGGAGCCACCCAAACCTTACCCCGTGCGGTACTCGATCAAATCGAGCCTTGGGATCTTGATAATCTAGTCTCCTATCAGGAGGCCTATTTAAGTGGTTTTAGCAGCGAACTCTATCAAATTGATGTCGATGAAGGGTTTGATGAAGCCAAGCAGATCATGAATCAACGCATTGAGGCTGCGATTCGCCGTGATATAGGGGGCGATCAGCAAATGATTCAACAAGTGCAAACTCAATACTCCCAAACCACTTTTAAGCATTTACTGCTTCCCGTCTGGTCTGCGGCCTTTCGTTATAATGAAAAAGTCTATCGTTTTGTCATCAATGGACGTAATGGTAAAACCAAAGGTGAACGCCCCTATAGCAAAATCAAAATTGCCCTCGCAATATTAGCTGGATTTATGGCCTTAGGCGCTATTATTTACTACTTAGAAGCCAGCGGTGCACTGAATCATATGATGGAGTACGGTGCTCCGAGTGGCACTTACTATTATTATCGCTGATAGTCATAAAATTTTTTGATTTTCATTTGAACCTTTTACGCTAGTGCTCTTCTAACGACTAGCACTAGCGTAAGCGCTCACAGCGTAGGAAAAATATGGAAATACCCAATAAAACATGGGTTTAAAGTCCGATTATCCTATGGTCTGTGAGTATTTAGAGTTTCACCTTACTCTTATGATTTTAATAATAAATTAGGGGGGTGGTTATTTTATATACCAATGACTTAGCACCAATTTCAGGTAAGGCTCAGGTCTTTCCCACTAGACTGCTAGTCTATTGTTAAACAAACAAAGTCACCTACTGCCTAACTCTAAACTATAACGCATAGTGTCGGCTAATACATACATAAGAACTAAAAATAACTTGGGGCTACAGCATGGTTAAGCGATTCTGCGCGGGAAGTCGCCTATTCACATTAGGGCTGCTATTACTACTTTACCTTTACCCACTCACGACTCAGGCCTTTTACAATCAGAAGTCGCCTTTAGGTACGAATACCAATGAAATCATGGAAGAGGATTCTAGCGTCCCCTTCATTGATCTGTTTAAAATGGCACTGCCCTTTGAATATGCTAAGCCTTTAACCAAAGGTGATGTGCGTTATGATCGCAATGGTTGGCCTATGCTATTAGGCCCTGGCGCACAGGCTAGTACGCGCTTTGCTAATAAACTGCCTGCTAGTACGATTCCGCAGGGTTATTATACCGTGCTCTACGACGGTCAAGGTAAGATCGAATACGGCATTGACGCTACCTTAGTCGAATCCAATAAAGGCAAGGATATTATCCTCCTAACCCCTGGAGCCGATAAAGAATACAGCGCTAAACTCACGATTGTAAAAACAGAACCCAAAAACCCACTGCGCAATATTCGCGTGCTCCCACCGGGGGGTATTTGTTCGAGCAATCCCTTTCAACGGGTAATGAATGCCTCGCAATGTACAGGCAATGACTATCTCGCCTTTGATCGGCATTACGATAAGATTATTTTTAATCCTGACTATCTCAAATTCATGCGTGATTACAAAGTGATACGTTATATGAATATGAGCGGTATTACCCGTAATCCTATGTCACGCTGGGAAGAGCGCCCCCGCGTAGAGCAAGCAACATGGGGAGGTCCAGAAGGTATACGCGGTGCTCCTTTGGAGGTCATGATTGAACTGTCTAATCGCTTGAGTGCGGATGCGTGGTTTAATTTACCTCATGCGGCAAATGATGACTTTGTCCGTCGTTATGCCCGCATGATTAAAACGCAGCTTAATCCCGATCTCAAAGTTTATATCGAATATAGTAATGAAACATGGAACGGTATTTTTAGCCAACACGCTTATATGAAGCGCCTAGGGCTGCAATCAAAGCTTGATACCGAACCTATGAAAGCAGGCTATAAATACTATTCTAAACGTTCGGTAGAAATCTTTCGTATCTTTGAACAAGAGCTGGGTAAACAGCGTTTAGTCCGGGTCATGGGTGGACTTACGGGTAGCAAGGGCATGACTGAAACCATGTTAGGTTTTAATGATGCTTATAAGTTTACTGATGCCTTTGCTATTGCCCCTTATGTGTTTGGGGATGATGATGCCTTACGCAAAGCCCGTACGGTTGCTCAAGTCTTTCAAATTATGACTAGTAGCCAATATCGCTACTCATTGCCTAAAGTGTTAGAAGCGATTCGAGAACAAGCGGCGGTTACGAATAAACTTAAAGTATCCCTCATCGCCTATGAGGGTGGGCAGCACTTGGTGGATTGGAAAACCAAAACCAATGATCAGCATCCAAATTCACTCTTTTATAGTGCTAACCGCCATGCACAAATGGAGACGATTTATCGCCGCCTATTAGATGGCTGGAAACAAGCCGGGGGTGAGATGTTTGTGCATTATACCTCGCCACGTACTTATCAAAAATTTGGTAGCTTTGGCACTAAGGAATACATTACCCAACCGGATAATGAAGCACCTAAACATCTAGCCTTAATCCGTTTTATGAATGCTAATCCCTGCTGGTGGCAAAACTGTGTCAATCCAGTGCGCCGTATAGCACCCCGCTCCATGAGTGAGTTAGCGGTATTAGAAAGAGGAGCCACACCCGCAGCAGCTCCTGCTACCCCTGCGGTCGCTCCGACAACGCCCGTAGCACCAGCGGCTACACCCGCCCCCGCAACACCGCCTGCTCCAACAACACCTACTGCAACACCACCTGCTGCTGCAGCTACACCACCTGCCACGCCAACACCTAGCCCGGCTGCTAGCACTACTAAAATTGCCTCTTTTGAGGTGGTACACGAAGCCTATATTCAAGGGCGAGCCGTAGCGCATACCATACGCAATATGGGTAATCCTTGGCAGGGAGCCTCCACCTATCGGCTACGCAATGTCGTGAATGGCACTATCACGGGTAAAGAAGATCTTGCAGCTATTTGGCAAGTGAGTTGGGACTATAGCAATCTCTATCTACGGGTAGCCGTCGATGATAATAAATTCTTCCGCGAAAACGATAAGCCGTGGCATGACGATTCGATTGAAGTTTTCTTCAATACCAATGCGACTCCCCAAACGCAGTATGATGGCGTGCATCAACACCATATGATTTTCCGCTGGGGGGATAGCTCGATTACCTATGGGGGCTATTCTGCTCGTCAGCACTTAAACGCGCAGTATGCTATGAAAAAGTTTGATAATAGCTATGTGCTAGAACTCATCGTACCTTGGCCTGCGCTGGGTATTACTCCCGGCATGGGAACAACACTGGGAATTGATATTCAAGTCAATGATGATGATAGTGGTGGCTTACGCAAGGGTAAATTATCATGGAATGATAAACGCGACGAAGCGTGGCGTAATCCCTCCATGTTAGGAAGTGTAGTGTTAGAGCGCTAGCAACACTCGCTGACTACTACCCAATGCAAAGCACTCCTCCGAGTGCTTTGCTGCATCATTCTGCCACTTGCTCTAAAAAGTCCACTCCCCCTAATAAACGCATTTGCCGCTCAATCTGGCGCTGCCGCGACAATAAATAACGGGTAGGCTTATCTGCTCTAAAATGGGCGGGAGCGGGTAATACTGCCGCGAGGAGTGCGGATTGCTTAATGCTTAAACGCTTGGCGCTGGTATTAAATAAGCGCTGACTAGCCGCTTGCACCCCATAAATATCACTCCCAAACTGAGCAATATTCAGATAAACCTCTAAAATACGCTGCTTAGACCAAAATAACTCTATTAGTAAGGTAATACCCCATTCTAGCCCTTTACGAATAAAGCTGCGTCCGCCCCATAGAAACAAGTTTTTAGTGACCTGCTGGGTAATGGTGCTCCCTCCTCCTCCGGCTTTACCGTCTAAGGCTCGCTCAATAGCTTCCATAGTCGAGCGCTGATCAATCCCCCAATGCTCATGAAATAATTGATCCTCTGAGGCAATCACGGCAAGGGCAATATTAGGCGAGATTTCTTCATAGTCCACCCATTGATAATAAATCGTCGTGGGTTCGTCATGCCACCAAGCACTGAATTGATGCTCAACCATAAAAGCGGTCGTGGGTACAGGCAGCCAACGCAACACTATAATAATGCCAAGCACTATACTCAAACCCCATAAGGGTAATTGCCAAGCCCAAGATAATAAACGCTTAAGCCAGCGCCGACGATTAAAGACACTGAAATCAATTTTGACAGCTTGCAATCGGCTGAATAAGCCCATTGGATGATCCCTGATACAACACTAACGAGGAGGAACTGTATAGTGTGGAAAGGAGAGACTCAAGTGTGAACTTTACTTAGTTGAAGGGTATTGGTAGTGTTAACAACTCTGTGGTTCATATTCTATATCAGTGAAAATATATAGGGTTTGGAATAGTGATTATTTAACCCCTTCAGCGCTAATCGAATATTTTTCAAACTTTACCTCTAGGCTTAGTTATGGATAACTTAAACTTACCTTTACGCATCGACTCTCCTGCTATTATTAAGCATATTGAGATTTATCAAAATCTAATTGTTCGTATGGCTACTAATAGTGGTGAATGTAAGAAATGGGCTATTGGTTTAGTCTCTGCTATTATGGTGCTAGTTGCAGAAAAGGGTATTGCGAGTGCAGCTATATTGGCGGGTATTCCTATTATTTTATTTTGTTTTTTAGATGCTTATTACTTAGCACTAGAGAAGCAGTTTCGGAATGCTTATCAATGTTTTTTGGATAAATTAAATAACGAGCAATTAATTGTTAATGATTTATGTCGTGTTACAACAGACGGGAAGTTACCCAGTACTTTCTTAAAAGCACTTTCATCATTGGCAGTCTGGCCTTTTTATTTAGGGATGCTGCTTTTAGTTGTATTAGCGTGGGTGATTATTAGGATCTGAAATAACGTGTTTTTTATATTTTTAAAAAATTATTTAAGAATCAACTAGATGATTGAAAAACACAACTTTAAAGTTTTTTATGCTAATAGCATCTCCGATTTTATAATATTACGGGCCATTAGCCTAAAATCATCTACACTCTGATAACTTGAGTATATATTCGAATAACCTATTTCTGAATAATTATTTAATGCTTTCCCTAAAAAAAAGAATATATCAACATAATCTTCTTCAGAAAACCCCTCAAGTGTTTTAAAAGAATAAGTTTTATTAAACAAATCCTTTGCTTGAGGAAGTAATTTAACTATAAGATTAACATCTTCTTTTGGAAAACTAGTATTTTCTAACTCATTTTCCCAAAAACTTAACATATCGAATTTATTTTCAAAAATTATTTCTTTAGCTTCTTTTGTGAATAAGGGTATACATCCATAATTTGTGATGTTACTAAAATCTTTTGTTTCTGAGCTAGTTTGAGAATCGCTAATAAGCCCTTTATTTAATAATGTCTTTACAAGCTCTCGCATGCAGTAAAAAGATTTTAGATACTCTGACCCTATTATATGAATAACAATATCAGCTTTAAATAAGTTATTTGAATATTTATCTATATTCATAAAGCTGTTACCATTATCCTTATCTTTTACAAAATCGAAAAATGGATAAAATCGCTTAATAAGCTTGTTCATTTTCTCCATCTCCTCATGTAAACCATCTTTCTCACCATAAGTAAAATAACAAGAAGGAGAACATACATAGAGCTTAGACCACCTATCTATTGCATTTTTTATAATTTTTTCATTTTTTTCCTTTTTTATAAAGAAAATCTTCTTTTCAGGAAAGAAAAAACCATTTGGTGTTGTTTTTGCTGCATGAGTATCTTCTTTAGAAATGATAGAGATAGATCTAAAGCTAATATTAGATAGAAAATTATTACTTATTAAGGAAGAGTAACAAGAATCACTGCCCTCCCTAACTATAATAAAATCGTTTAAATAATTCTTATTTGAAATGAATTTTAATATGGAATCGCAATCATGAAACGTGTTAATTGTTATTATATGATAATCCGTTTTTGATTTTTCCTTTAAAAATCTATTAATTCTATATTGATAGTCATTCGTAAATATATCTGTCATATTGCTAATATGGACTTCGTTTAAATTATTTATCACACAAAACCGATGTCTTCTATTTATCATATTTTCTAATGATAATTCCCAAGCTTTTCTTTTTACATCATCCCTAGCATCTTCGTCTACATTGGGGGACGCAAAAAAGTCAGAATAAATGAATGGCTTTCTTACTTTATTATTTTTCTCAATATTCACATAGCTATTTAAATTTTTATGAATTAATCCTTGAGACTTCATCCATTCTTTGTAAAATCTTTCAGTTTCTTTACAATAAACATTATGCACAACAATACATTGATCAGAAAATCTCTTAACTTTCTCTAATGCTAATTTATTTTTAACTATTTTCCCAACTAATATGGAAAAGTAAAAAATAAAATCCTCATCACAATATACTCTACTTGACTCTTTCACAAATAAAACAGATATCTCATTCATGACAAAAACCTTTTATTTGAAAAATGACTCATTCAAGATAATATTATTACTAATTTCATTTCTTTTTATAAATAATGTTTTATTTTTAATAACTTCTATTTTTTGATTATCTTCTGAAAATATAAGGTAAAGATAAAATATCCCTCTTATATTTCTTAAGAAATCTACATTTTCATCATTTTTATCTAGAAAATTTTTATCAATTATTAGGCAATATTTTTTATTTATATCTATACCATCTAAACTATCTATTTTATAAACCTCATAACCATTTTCCTCAATAAAACCATACAATTTATTTTTATAAGCTATATTTTCAACAAGAATATAAAAACTATATTTATATTTTTTCTTCATAAGATCAACACTAAACTCAAGCTTTTCATTCTCCTTAAATTTAGTAACGACCAACGTACTATCATTAATATCTTTCAATATTTCCCTTGCCTTAATAAAGCCTATCGAATCCTCTATATTTATAAAATTATCTATAAAATCATTAATGGCAATAATTATGTTTATATAATCATCATGACAAATAAGTTTGTATGAAAGAAGAATTTTTTTTCCTTGGTTTCTATTATTATATACATCGCTTAATTTATTTAAAATTAAATTTATAATCAAATAGTATACTGACTGTAGATTGTATTCATTAATAAAAACAAAAAAGCAGTCATTCTTACTATCATCTGTTTTATCTAAAAAACTTACATAATTAGATATATTTCTTTCATTAATTTCATCATTAATAGCCGATCGCAATAAAAAATAAGAATTTATATAAGTATTTTTATTTCTTGTAATTTCTTTTATATTCGCTAATTTAGTATTTATTTTCTTTAAAAACTCTAATGCCTGATTTATCATTTCAAGAGGTGTATCTAAGCTAGGATATTTATCTCTATCATAGGTGCTAGATATTTCTTCTGTAGCTGCATCCAGAAGATCTTTTGTCTCATCTAAACTTTCAGAAAAAATAGACTCTACTTTTCTAATAGTAACTCTTCGAGTTTTTTCATTTTCCAATATACTTATATCACTTTTAGCTTTTTCCAATTCTTGGTTAGCTTTTTTCAATTCTTGATTAGCTTTTTTCAAATTAATTCTACTGATCAAATTGGAAACTTGTGAAGCAATATTTTCAAGAAAAGTAATATCCTCCCTCGAATACAAATAGTCTTTTGTTGGGTGATAAGTTGCAATAACCCCTATTGCTTCTTTATTATTTAAAATAGGTACGCCTACCCATGAGGCATAATAATCACCAATTTTCTCATCTCGATTTTCACCAGGCTCGTTATACCATTTCTCTGATTCTTCAGCGGTTGATATAAAAATAGGTTCTTTTTTTAATATTATCTCTTCTGTACGACCTTTTTTATTTAAATTTAAAGATCGGCTTTGTACATCATTTCTTTTTTTACCATCTTGATAAAACAAAGAAAAACTAATCATATTATCTTTTTTATCATAAAGTGCTATATACATACTTTGAGTATACATTACTTGGCTAGTTGTCTTATAAACCAAATCAAAAGCAGCACCTAAGCTCTCATAAGCATTCTCAGTAATTTTTTCACCAAATTCATTCAAATATTTTTGCCGCTCTTCCTTTCCATATAATGACTGCTTAAACTGAATCCACTGGCTTAACTCATATATAAATCCTCTAGTATTTTTACCGATTTCCTCATCATCAGCTTCAATTAGAATAAAATTTGTATTAATTCCACTTTCATACTTCAATGGTATAATATAGTTTTCTTCATAAAAAAATGGTTCAGTATTGTAAATATTATTCTCCAGCTTAGTAAGAAGATTACCTGATACGATATTATTTTCCATATTATCTGGAAAAATAAAGCTATATCCATCTGTTCTTCTATCTCTATATATAACCTCAATTTTTACTTCATCATATAGCTCTTTTATTTTTCCTTTAAACCCATTATATAGAGCTTTATCTACGTTTTTGTATTTGTTATTATGAACATAATCCTCTCTGAAGTTATCAAGCGCCTTAGCTCCCTGATCACGTCGATAATTCATCCACACTGAAATAGCAAAAAGAGCAATATTACTCAATAAATTTTCTTCATTATCATAGGCATGCTCTTCACAACAGCTAGCTAAAATTAAATAACCAACATTTCTATTGCTTCCTACTAGAAAAGGTACTGAAATCCAAGATTTTAACTCCAAACTACCTAAATCCTCACACTCACTTTTTGTAGTGCAATATTTTACTTGATTTTTATTTTTAGCAGCTAACTCACCTAAAGCATTTGCACGTTTAAATTTTTGATTATCATCACTTAAGGATCGAAAATTATTATTTACCTCTCCATCAATACAAACAGGGTAATATCTTTCTTTCTTAAAAGGATGCCTAAGGATTATATTAATTTCTTTTTTATCAAACCATTCAAAATCTGGACCAAATGGCTTATTTAAATAATGAACGATTCTTTGAAATATTTGAGACTCCTCATCAAAACCAATGAGGTTTCTGGTTAATTCATCTGTAAATATTCGATATATTTTTGCTCGATTTGATTGATGAATATTACGGACTAATAGGGCAATACGATCTGATACCGTATCAGCAAAATTTACATCATCAGGGCTATAAGAGTCTAACTCGTAATGCCCTACTAAAAATGCTCCTATAATACGATTTTCACTTACACGCATAGGAACAATAGCAAGGCTACGATATCCTCCAAATAAAATGGATTCATCATCACTGCTTAAAGAAACATTTATTATTTTTTTATCATTAATTACTTTCTTAATAGCTTCTTTAGTTGAGCTTGGGATATCAGGATAGCTATCTAAGTCTAAGTTCTTTTGCTCTTGCTCTTGTTCTTGCTTCCCTTTGAATATTAAAACCTTGTAGCGATTTAAGTTTGAGTGATAAATAACAGTTAATTCACTTTTGGGTATAGGAAGAAAATCAACATTAGTAAATTTTTTCAGCAAGCCTTCATCTGTTATACCCTCATCATCAATACGCATTTGCAAATCACTAATGAGCTTAGTTGCTTTACTCCAATCATTTCTTTCTTTTTTATCTTTTACTTCCTCTATGGTACTCATAAACTAGCTCCTAACAAAGTATCTTTTACTAAAGTCTCATTTTGAATGCGTACTTGAAAATAACGGATTAATCTCTCTGAGATACCATGGTTTTTCTGCAAAGCTTGATACTGCTCGATAGTTAATGTATTTGAGGGATACTGTTTTATAAGCTTTTTAACTTTTTCTAAATGAAGGGTAAAACGTTGGCACTCTATTTTTAATAACTCAAATGAACTATGCTCCTTGAGGAGTTGATTTATTAGTAAATTAAAATCTAAACCCAATAATAAGGTCTCTGTTATCGCTGAACGGGTAAGCTTTCTCATAATGGCTGCCCTACCCCCACGCCCAGGTGCAGGCGCTCCATCCTCAGTCAGTTTCACAAAGGCTGATAAATGATCCAAAATCACCGCCAACGACTGCTCTGCTTCTTTGGATGGATTAGGTAACAGTGGCATCAACATCGCTCGCCATGTGTCAAAGCGCCGAATATGATAAACACTCGGCAAATCACGCAGCACCATTTCCACTCGCTCTAATCCCAACACACACTCTGCAAACACCGTATCCGCCGCTATCAACTGCCCAGTATCATCAATATAATTCTCTATAAACAAAGAATTAGCTAACTCTACAAAGCGCCCACAACGACATACTCCTAACGCCCTAGCTCTGTTTGCACAATGAGGACACCCCTCCACCTCGCGCTCATAAAACACTTCCGTATGCGGCCCACACTTTTTACCATCACTGGCAATCTGTCCTGTTGAGCGCTGTCGCCAAAAACAATGTTCCTGATCCATACCGACTAAATGTGCTTCATCTACCCCTAAACCTTTCCAACACTCATAACTCGCCTCATCTCGCCCTAACTCTGGATCATCCAAATAACTAATCCATAAGCATTGCGGGTCTAACTTTAATACTTGAGTTAAAAACAACCATAGACGGGGTAATACCGTAGCTCGCTCACTCGAACCAATATGAAAAGCAGCCGACATATGAAACAAACTTAAGCGCGTGGGATCAACCCCTACCTGCCCCATATCAAAATGCCGAAAACAGGGCTGGGTAAATGCAAACTTCCCCCCTGTTTTTAACACAATATTTTCCAGCTCATTTTCTACCTGAATCAAGCCAGCACTCATCACAAAAGACATAGGCACCGAATCATGCAGTAAAGAAGAAGGAGGAAGACGGGTAAAACCCGCGTGTTCGTGTAAAGATAAAAAGGCATCGCCAATGGATTGGGTATCCAACAGACTGGGGGGGCTTAAATACATAAATATAGAATCCCGGCTGAGATAACAGCCTAAACTACTAATACTTTAAAGCGGACAAACACCAATACTTAACTTATAACAATATTGATCAAACTTTGCTATAGAATTTTTAACCTTTAGGATCAGCCTATTAACAAATAATATTATAGTGATAATATTATTTTTATAGCCCCCTATATAAAATACTACTCAAACCAACACACCATATCTGCCTCCTTTCACTTATGCTAAGCTACGCGCCTATCATTTTTATGGGGCTTAAAATGAGCACAGCGCTCGCTATTCAGTCACTTACTAAAGTTTATGCCAATGGCTTTCAGGCACTTAAAGGCATTGATCTTACCGTCCAGCAAGGGGATTTTTTTGCTCTCTTAGGTGCTAATGGAGCAGGTAAATCCACCACGATTGGTATTATTAGTTCTCTCGTGAATAAAACCAGCGGTCAGGTCAGCATCTTTGGCTATGACATTGATACACAACGCGAACAAGCCAAAGCTCAAATTGGGCTGGTGCCGCAAGAGTTTAATTTCAATGTCTTTGAGCCGGTAAGAGAAATTATTATTAATCAAGGCGGATACTACGGTATCCCACGCACCGAAGCACTAGAACGCTCTGAAAAATTATTAAATCAGCTCGGCTTATGGGAAAAACGCAAAGACCAAGCACGAGAACTGTCGGGTGGGATGAAGCGTCGCCTGATGATTGCGCGCGCTTTAATCCATCAACCGCGCCTACTGATTCTAGATGAACCTACCGCTGGGGTTGATATTGAGATTCGCCGCTCAATGTGGGACTTTTTAACCGAACTCAATGAGTCCGGTACTACCATTATTCTCACCACTCACTATTTAGAAGAAGCGGAAAGTTTATGTCGTAATATTGGCATTATCGATCAAGGACAATTAATCGAGAATACCAGTATGAAAAAACTCCTCAATCGCATTGATACCGAAACCTATGTGTTTGACCTCGACAATGCTTTAGCCTCTCCTCCTGAGCATAATGCTCTCACGTTTGAATTACGTGACCCCACTACTTTAGAGGTCTCATTCCATAAAGAAAGCTTTTCATTAAATCAAGTATTTGACTGGTTTAAAGAAAATAATATTAAAATCACTAGTATGCGTAATAAAACCAATCGCTTAGAACAGCTATTTATTGATTTAGTGGAAGGTAATAAAGGGAGTAAGGCAGCATGAATCAACAGCAAAAATGGATAGCCTTCTATACCATTATTATTCGAGAAATCTTACGTTTTACGCGCATTTGGATTCAAACTATTTTACCACCCGTCATAACCACGGCGTTATATTTTGTCATTTTTGGTCAGCTCATTGGCCCCGCTATTGGTAAAATTGACGGCTATAATTATATTGAGTTTATTGTTCCCGGCTTAATTATGATGACCGTGATCACTAACTCATATGCGAATGTAGTGTCATCTTTTTATGGCAGTAAATTTCAAGGTAATATTGCTGAAATGCTAGTATCTCCTGTACCTAATTGGATTATATTAGTGGGTTATATTGGTGGCGGTGTAGCACGTGGCTTATCGGTAGGATTGGCAGTTACCATCGTATCGTTATTTTTCAGTAATTTACCTATTGAGCACCCCTTTTTAATGCTACTGATGGGTATTCTAACCTCTGCCCTCTTTTCCTTAGCGGGGTTAATCAATGGCATTTATGCTAAAAGCTTTGACGATATTTCGATTGTCCCTACCTTTGTCTTAACGCCCTTAACTTATTTAGGTGGGGTATTTTACTCTATTAGTATGCTGTCTGATTTTTGGCAGAAAGTGTCCTTATTAAACCCGGTATTATATATGGTCAATGGCTTTCGCTATGGTGTATTAGGGGTTTCGGATATGTCACCGTGGTTAAGCTTTACGGTACTGATTATTTTTATTAGTGCTTTATATATCTATAGCTTATCGCTATTGAATCGTGGTGTGGGTATTCGTAATTAATGGTTCTGAAATATAACCCCACCCCAAACCCTCCCCTTGAAAGGGGGGGAGGTTGGGAGGGGGTTATTTATGTTTGCAAGAGATTAATTGCTCTCTTTTGGCACCACTATTTCAGTAAAAGCCAACTTATCATCTTTAAGCTCTACATTAATCGTGTCACCGGGTATAAAGCGCCCGCTCAAGATTTCTTGTGCTAAGGGGTTTTCTACATAGTTTTGAATCGCTCGTTTTAGAGGACGCGCCCCATAAACCGGATCAAAGCCCACATCGCCAATAAAGTCCATGGCTTCAGGGGTAAAATTCAATCCTAACTCACGCGCAGCTAAACGTTTGCGTAAACTATTGAGTTGAATATCGGCAATTTGCCGAATTTCCGCTTTATCCAAAGGATGGAATACCACAGTCTCATCAATCCGATTAATAAACTCAGGACGGAAATGCCGACCGACCACGTCCATCACAGCGGCCTTCATCGCGGCATAATTTTCCTCACCTGCCATCGTTTGAATCAGATCAGAGCCAAGGTTAGAGGTCATGACAATCACCGTATTGCGAAAATCAACGGTGCGGCCTTGACCATCGGTTAAACGCCCATCATCCAACACCTGTAGCAGCACATTGAATACATCGGGATGCGCTTTTTCCACCTCATCCAATAGAATCACGGAATAAGGGCGACGACGCACGGCCTCGGTCAAATACCCGCCCTCTTCATAGCCAACATAACCCGGAGGTGCGCCAATCAAACGCGCCACGGAATGCTTTTCCATAAACTCGGACATATCCAAGCGCACCATCGCATCATCGGTATCAAACAGAAATTGAGCTAAGGCTTTAGTCAGTTCGGTTTTACCCACCCCCGTCGGCCCCAAAAAGAGGAAAGAACCAATCGGGCGCTTAGGATCGGAAAGCCCTGCACGCGAGCGTCGAATGGAGTTAGATACCGCCACTACGGCTTCTTGCTGCCCAATCACGCGCGAACACAGAACATCCTCCATGTGTAGTAATTTAGCCTTTTCCGACTCCAGCATTTTGCTCACTGGAATCCCTGTCCAACGCGAAACGATTTCGGCAATTTCCTCGTCGGTAACGCGATTTTTTACCAATTTCGCTGTCGTTTGTGCTTCCTCATTGAGTGCTGCATCCGCCGCTTTTAATTGCTTCTCTAACTCTGGAATACGCCCATATTGTAATTCCGCCATACGCTGCAAATCAGCGGCACGCCGCGCGGTATCTAGCTCAATGCGAGCTTGATCTAGCGCTTCTTTAATATGTGCTGTCCCTTGCAAAGCATCCTTTTCGGCCTTCCAAACCTGCTCTAACTCCGCATACTCTTGTTCGTGTTTGTTAATGTCATCTTCAATCGCAGTTAAGCGCTTTTTAGAGGCTGGATCGGATTCTTTTTTCAGTGCTTCACGTTCAATTTTAAGCTGAATTAAACGTCGCCCTAAAATATCCAAGGCTTCGGGTTTAGAATCAATTTCAATCCGAATCCGTGAAGCGGCCTCATCAATTAGGTCAATGGCTTTATCAGGAAGCTGTCGATCAGCAATATAACGTTGAGACAGGGTTGCCGCTGCGACTAATGCCGGATCAGTAATTTCGACCCCGTGATGGACTTCGTATTTTTCCTGCAAGCCGCGTAAAATGGCGATGGTGTCTGCTACGGTTGGCTCATCGACTAATACCTTTTGGAAACGGCGCTCTAGAGCGGCATCTTTTTCAATATATTGCCGATACTCATCTAAGGTCGTCGCCCCCACACAATGCAGCTCACCGCGTGCGAGGGCAGGTTTTAGCATATTGCCCGCATCCATAGAGCCTTCTGTTTTGCCCGCCCCCACCATCATATGAATTTCATCAATAAATAAAATAATATTGCCATCGGATTTAGCAATATCATTGAGTACACTCTTGAGGCGCTCCTCAAAATCACCGCGAAATTTTGCCCCCGCTAATAAGGCTCCTAAATCAAGGGATAATAGACGCTTACCTTTCATCCCTTCGGGTACTTCGCCGTTCACAATACGCTGCGCTAAGCCCTCGACTAGGGCGGTTTTACCCACCCCCGGCTCACCAATAATGACCGGATTATTCTTAGTGCGGCGTTGTAAAATTTGTATCATGCGCCGAATTTCTTCATCGCGCCCAATAATAGGATCAATTTTGCCCTGCTCAGCTCGCTCAGTCAGATCAATGGTATATTTAGCCAATGCCTCACGTTGATCTTCCGCATTTGGATCATTCACTGACTGCCCACCCCGCATAGCATCAATAGCTTTTTCAAGCGCACCTTTGACTGCACCACACTCTTGTAAGATCGTACCTAACGACCCACGATCCTCAACCGCTGCTAAGACAAATAGTTCGGTGGGAATATATTGATCCTTACGTTGCTGCGCTAATTTATCAGCTACATTCAATAACTTAGCTAAATCATTCGAGACGTGTATAGATCCCGCATCGCCACCACTGACGGTGGGTAAGCGATCTAATACCTCACCTAATTTAGAGCGTAATTGATTGACATTAACCCCAGCCCTACTCAATAGACTTCGTGTAGTCCCCCCTGCTTGATCTAATAGGGCAATCATTAAATGAGTAGGTTCGATAAATTGATGGTCGCGCCCTAAGGCAAGCGATTGAGCATCTTGTAGAGCGGATTGAAACTTAACCGTTAGCTTATCCATACGCATACGCATTTCCCTCTCAAAAACTTCTGTATAGTACCTATTCAACACTATAAGGATAGTTTAATAAACTTCAAGGGATAACCCCAAAAAAAATAAGTGATTCCGTCCAAAAAACTATTGGCTAATTTCTATTTTTAATATTTAAGCTCTTATTTTATAAAATACTAATTACTTTCTAATACAAATTAGTCTTGAAAATTCAAGATAATCCCTTAACCTGTATAGGGTGCGTTTTTAATATTATGTAGCGAGCCACCTCTATGTAAGGGATAGATAGGTACTTAGAATGTCAGTTGTCTCACCTTATTACCCACCTACTATGGTTAACTTTACCTATTATTTTGATTAAAAATTGCACTAGCTATTTCATTTATTGCTATCCTAACTCAGGATGAAACTAGGAAAATTGCAACATGAACGTTAACACTTGCAGGCCACGCAGGTATTGGGTATTGGTTTTACTCAGTGCCATATTTCCCCTTTCCTATCCAGTAAACGCTCAAGACGTAACCGGACAAATAAATTTGATCTCAACCATAGGTGGCAATCCCAGCTTATCGCCTGCGGTTATGTGGAAGGTATTTAGGGTTAATCCCCATGACAGAGACACCTCACACTCTACCCCCATTTACACCCTAAATCGTCATTCTATTAGCCTAAATCTAACCCCTGGACATTACAAAGTTATTGTTTCCTTAGCTAATATCGTAAAGGAGCAAAACTTTAAAATACAGGCAGAAGATAAACATACTCTAGAAGTTCCCGTTGACGGTGCCAAAATCGGTAGCGCTCAATAATAATCAATATTGACGTATTGATAATGGCAAAGTTAATACGTCAATATTGTATGACAATATTATCTCTGCTCTTCAATAAAGGCTATTAGTGCCTGATTCAACTGTTCATAACCTACACTATTTAAATGCAGCAAATCGCGACTATATTCTTTGCGGATTAATTGCGGGGTATCACTGACTAAAAGCTGATAGGTATCTAATACCCGAACCTTATCCCCTTGCAAGGTTTTAATAAAGGTATTCACCGTATCAATCGCATCAGCCACCTCATCCGACCAGAAAGGCCTGCGCTCTAGTGGCACCTCCCCCAAAGGAAAGATAGTGGTTAGCAATACTTTGCTACCTTGTTGAGTGGCTTGATCAACTATTTGTTGTAGATTCGTTTTACACTGTTGAATAATAAGATCGCGCTTATCCGGCAAAAGTGGAATAGCTTTTAAATCATTGACACATAACTGCACTATTACCCAATCAGCTTGTAAAGGTTTTACATGCTGCTCAAAACGCAATTCGATTTGTGCTGAAGTCTGTTGACCAATGCCACGATTGATAAACTCGATTTGTTCCAGATTAGGACTAGGCCAACTTAAGGCTCTGGAATCACCAAAAAATACCACGCGGGTTTTCGTTTTAGGGGGTGCTAGTGAGGGGTATAAACTAAGTTGTAAAGGATCCAATCGTAAGGCATTTTCTGCTACATAAAGTTTTTTAGCCAGCATTATCAGCACGATATTGAGCACCAGCGATATAATTAAGATGAATATCAATAGATAACTATACCGCTGATACATCATACCTTCCTAACCTTTTAATAACTGTTGTTTTAATCCTTGGTGAGCCGGTCTACTTCCTAGCCAAATACCAAAGAGCGCTTGTTTGAAATCATCCCCAGCAATGGTAGCTGCTTTGCGTCCATTTTTAAAAATCTGGGTGCTACCATTAATATAGACAAAATCGTATAAGTCGCCCACTTTAATTTCCTCTTTAAAAATCCCCACTAATTGATCAATACGAGGTTTTAATGCCGCTACTTTATTGCCAGCAGATTGAGTAAAACCGTGGCGCACGGCTTCTTCCATATCAGCGCTGGTAATAACAGAGGAATTAATTTGTAGGCGCATAGCGACTGGTGTACGGCCTGTTAAGATGGCATTCGCATCTTTAGATTTAGCAGGTAGATATAAGCCTGCGAAATATAATTTTAAGAATAATTTAGGACGTACCCCTATACCATTTAAGACTAGATTCTGTCCTGCAAAACTCTTCTGAGGGGGAAAAGGGACTTCAGCGGCTTGTGCCTGAAAGGGTGCCCATAGGCAGACCAATAATAAACAAAATCTGAGCCATGTGGTTGACATACTGCATCCTCCTAGTTGTTGTGATAGAGCGTATTGAACGACCTGAGCACTACCAGTGTAACGAAAACTAAAGAGAATGCATGTACTATTTTTACGCCTGACGCGTCAAATTTAGACCGGATAAATACCGTTTGACGGTATTTACAATGAGCTTGGTTTGATTATCAATTTCAATATTGACCTCATCACCGCTTTGCTTACCTGCAAAGGTGGTCGCTCTCAGGGTTTCGGGTATGAAATACACCTGGAAGGTATTCCCCTCTTGCTCTTTCACCACGGTCAAACTGCAACCATTCACAGCAATAAAGCCCTTATGCACAATATATTCTTGCCATGCGGAGGGATATTGAAAGGTCACAATATGATTATTCTCAGTATGGGTTATGGCAATAATTTGCGCCTTGCCCTCTACATGCCCGGATAAAATATGCCCACCGACCTCATCTCCTTGACGGGCGGAGCGCTCGATATTGACCCGACTGCCTACCTCTAATGTGCCTAAGGTGGTTTTATTTAAAGTTTCCAACATGGCATCAAAGGTGACTTGATCACCCTCTTGTTTCACCACGGATAAACACACCCCATCCACTGCGACACTAGCGCCTTGCTTTAAATCTTGGCGTAACTCTGGGGTTAGCTGAATCGTCAAGGAGGTCAAACCCTCTTTACGTTCAACGCTGACGACGTCCGCTACTGCTTGCACAATACCTGTATACATAATGCCCTCCAGCATCACTGAGGACGAGACCATAGCATGTTTTAAGTAGTGATTCGAGCCTGAAAAAAAGCGTCTTAACACAACACAACGAACGGAAAAGAGCACTAAGACGCTTAAAACCTTAATGGCAATGAATCACTCATTTACAGGGTCATTCATGTTTAAAGGTACGATATGAATATTAGAAAGGGGCTATAAATTAGAAATGATAAGAAGCACCCAACATATACACCCAAGGATCAATTTTAACAGTGCCTAATTTATTACCATTGACGAATGCATCAGTTTCAATATCAGCGTACCAAGCCGCTGCATTTAAGCCCCAACGCTTATTTAACTTCCAATCCACGCCTAACTCACCGGCGGCACCTGTTGAGGTATCTAAATTAAGTCTCGAACCCGCTAAAGCACCCTCAGTTTGCTCATCAAAGAACTTGGTATAATTCGCCCCTACACCTACATAAGGCACTATTTTACCCGCATTATTAAAGCGATATTGCAGCGTAACGGTAGGGGGCAAGTGTTTAGTAGTCCCCACCTTGTTACCATTTAAAGTAATATCATGCTTAAAGGGAGTCGCAGCTAATACACCAATCGCCCAGTTCCCTTTTAAGGGAAAACTAGCACTGAGACCTAATTGGGTATTATCGTCTACATCAATCTTATTAGCGCCAATAGTTAAACCATCACCATGAGGATCAACCATTGCCGCACCCATGCGCACAACCATACCATTTTGTGAACCTAATCCACCCGCAAGCACTGCACTTTGTGCTACCACACTCAGGGTAACGACTAGTGCTAAAGTAACTTTTTTCATGCTCCAATCCTCATCAATGCGCTATCTAATGAATAGTTAATATTGCTAGTGTGCTACCTCTGCAAGCTTTCGGCATTGACTAAAATCATATAAATAGTAGGTCTACTCTCTCTTGATGAATATCATCCCAAATAGTCTCTCAATTGCTAATAATTACCTCACTTTAAGCCCACAGGGGCAAAATGCGTTTAGCGTTTTCAAGATGAGCTAGCTACAATAGCTCACCGTTATCTAATGAGCGCTTGAGTGAGTGACTATGGGACAATTTAATCGGATCGGTATTTTTGCCAAACGAGATGATGTACAAATCCGAGATACCCTACTGACCCTAGTTCAGTATCTGACGGAGCGGCAATATCCCCTGTATTTAGACTGCCACGCGGGGCGGCTGTTACAACAAACCTGCTATGAGACCCAAGAACTCACCCAACTAATTGATCTAGCGATTGTGGTCGGGGGCGATGGTACTTTGCTATCCGCAGGGCGCACCTTATCCGCCTACAATATTCCAGTGGTGGGGGTAAATCGTGGTCGGGTAGGTTTTCTAGTCGATATTAATCCCCAAGAATTAGATCAGCAGCTCGCCCCCATTCTGGCTGGCAATTATCACGAGGAATCTCGCACGCTCTTACAAGCCGAAGCGTGGCGGGGAGAACGTTTATTAGGGCAAGGCAAGGCGCTAAATGATGTAGTCATTCATGCGCGTGATCAGATACGCATGATTGAATTTACCACCTATATTGATAAGAAATTTGTGCATACCCAACATGCGGATGGCATTGTAGTAGCCACCCCTACTGGCTCTACGGCTTATGCGCTCTCGAGTGGGGGGCCTATTATGCATCCCACCTTAAATGCCATTGTAATGGTGCCAGTCTGTCCCCATACTCTCACTCAACGCCCTTTAGTGGTGGGTGGCGAGAGCTTGATTGAACTGCATTTATGTAATAATCGCCCGATTAATTCACGTGTTTCCTTTGATGGACACAATGATATTGATTTGGAATCCGGTGATTGTATTCATATCACACAATCCCAAGATCGCTTACGCCTCTTGCACCCTCAAGGTTATGATTATTACCATATTCTGCGTACCAAACTTTACTGGGGCTTGCAGTTGTAATGCTGACACACATTTATATCCGCGACTTTGCCATTATTGATGAATTAGATTTAGAGTTACAGCCCGGCATGACGGCACTCACCGGCGAAACAGGCGCGGGTAAATCTATCTTATTAGACGCTATTGGATTAGTACTCGGCGATAAGGCCGATAGTACTACCGTGCGCCATGGTGCTGAAAAAGCAGAGATTATTTTAAGTATTGATATTCAACACTCGCCCGCTGCTTTGGCTTGGCTTAAAGAACAAGAGCTGGATCAGGATGAAGCCATTTGCCTCTTGCGCCGTGTCATTTCCGTCCAAGGTAAATCGAAGGCTTGGATTAATGGCAGCCCTTGCACATTGACTCAGTTGCGGGATTTAGGCGAGTTAATGGTGGATATTCATGGACAACATGAGCATCAATCCTTGATGAAACGTGAGATGCAACGCCAATTGCTAGACGACTTTGCTCAACACAATGCCCTGCTCCAACAAGTAAACCACACTTGGCAAGAGGTCAAAACCCTACAAGACCGCCTCACCACACTCACGACACAACAGCAACAACATCAAGAACGTTTAGAATTAATCCGCTTGCAATTGCAAGAACTCGATCAGCTCGCGCTACAAGATAATGAACTACAAACTCTAGATGAAGAGCTGAGTATTCTCGCTAATACCGGCGAGTTGCGTGCGGTGTCAGAACACAGCTTTCACCAACTCTATGAAGCAGAACCCTCGCTCTATTCCCAGCTCACCCAAATTCAGCATGCCTTAGCACAACAAAGCCATTTAGACCCCCGTCTTAATGCTCCTTTGGAATTAGTGACTAGTGTACAAATTCAAATCCAAGAGGCTGCGCTGAGTTTACGCGATTATGCCAGTGATCTAGATACCGACCCGGAGCGTTTAGCTTGGGTGGAGCAGCGGATTGCCGATATTCGCCAAATTGCCCGTAAATACCGTTGGGATATTAATGAACTCACCCAACAACAACGACGTTTACAGCAAGAGTTAGCTCAATTAGAAGGGGGCGATTATGATCTAGAGACGGTACAGACACGCCTTAAAACCGCGCATCAAGCCTATTTCAAGGTTGCTAAACAGCTTACCCAAAGCCGGATCAAAACCGCTCAAGAACTCTCTCAAGGGGTAACAGAAGCCATGCAACAATTAGGCATGCAGGGCGGGCGTTTTACCTTAAAAATTGAAACACAGGAAACACAAATTAGTCCCCATGGCTGTGATCAGATTGAATTAATGGTGAGTGCCAATCCGGGGCAACCTCTCAAGCCGTTAATCAAAGTGGCCTCAGGCGGGGAACTATCACGCATCAGCTTAGCCATTCAAATGATTGCCGCACAGCGTCTCACCTTACCCGCGCTGATTTTTGATGAGGTAGACACCGGCATCGGGGGCGGTATTGCGGAAGTAGTAGGACAACAACTGCGCCAATTAGGCACTAATCGCCAAGTGCTTTGTGTGACTCATTTGCCCCAAGTAGCCTCTAAAGCGCATCACCACTATAAAGTGACTAAGGCGAAAACCAACGCTAATACCACTACAGCGATTGAAGTACTTAATAGTAAGGCTCGCGTATTAGAACTAGCCCGCATGATTGGCGGAATTGACCTCACCCCTGCGACTAAAGCGTTAGCACAAGAAATGCTAACTAATTGATTATTATCAATAAATAGCTTGATCAGAAAAATCTATTTGCTAAATAAAAATATTCAACTATTTAGTTTTTAACCTACTATACCGATTAACCCTCAAGAATCATTCTATTTTATATAATAAAATCAGCCACCTAAAACTAAAAAATCTATACTTTAAACAGTTTTCATAAAAGTTCCATAATTTTACCACTGGAACTTCTAAAGACACGCACTACAATTATACAGTGGAAATAGCACAAAATACTCCTTAACTTTCAATGGATTAATGTAGCTTATTTGCCCATAGCAAATAACAAGGATGTTCGACACCCAGGAGGGAAATATAATGTCTACTCTATTTAAACCTTTAGTAATGGCTCTTATGATAAGTGCTGTGTCTTTAGTCTCATTTACTCAGGCTAACCCTGTAGAGGAAAAGGTTAATTTGATTGCCACTATCGCCAATCAACCCGCCTTTAAGCCGGTTACATGGGAGGTCTATCGTATTGATCGTGATGGCAAAGACAAGCTGCTAAAAAAAGAGCAAAACCGTCATGCATTCACACTAGGTATGCAACCGGGCGTTTATGCCGCCGTTGCAACTTATGATAATCAGAAAAAACGGCGCTATGAATTTACTGTTAAGGCCAATACACCACGCGACCTTTTTGTACCTATTGATTAGAACTATTAGTGTTTAACCCTATAGTTCTAATGCTTCTACAGCGGATCTCTTTGTCCGCTGTTATCTAACGCGTTGGTAAGTATTGTCTTAGGCGAATACTCAATAGGAGTATGCCAATACCTGCACCAATCAATAATAATAACGCCACCCGTAGCCCCAACCAATCTGCCAAGCCACCTATTAAAGCAGGCCCTACTAAAAAGCCCGTATAACCCATAATGGTAACGACCGAGATGACCTGCCCTGAACGCTCAGGAGCGACCTCCCCAGCCAAAGAAAATACAATAGGTACTATGCCTGCCAATGCTAAGCCAGTCAGTAAAAAGCCTAATAAGATCAAGGGTGGGTAGGTTGTGATCAGTGATATAAACATACCAAGAGCCGCCATTACTCCTCCAAAGAGTAAAATATTACGGCGTTTAAAATGAGTAGCCACCCACCCTGCTGTCAAACGCCCTAACATCATCGCAATATGAAAAATAGCAGGTCCTGCCGCACCTAATAACACGGGTAAATCTAAGGCTAAGCGCAAATAAACCGCTGACCAAATCTCTAATGTCCCCTCAGAAAAGTACGTTAATCCAACAATGGTCGCCAAAATAACTAATAAGGGAATACGGAATAAACTACCTAAGCCCTGCACCGTACTACCACCGTCTTTATCAGTTTGCTCCACAGGATGACTGACCAGTTTATCTAAGGGTTTAGCCCATAAGACGACTAACCCAACCAGCCCCACTACTATCGCAACCCACAGATAAATCGAGCGAAAAGGGACTGAAATAGATAATAAATACCCCGTTACTAACGCTGATGCAGCAGCTCCTCCACTATATCCAGCATGAAAAAACCCCATTGCCTGCTGTGAGGTGCGCTGTTCGTAATTGACCGCTGCGGCATTAATAGCAACATCTAAGGCTCCAGCACTACCTAACAGCAAAAAAATGACTACAATCAAAATAATATAGTGATCCACCCAATATAGTTGAGCCACGACAATAGCCATTAGTAAGCAACTAATCGCCATCACGCGTCGTGCGCCAAATTTATCCGCAAGACCTCCTGTCAAAAACATAGCGGGTAAAGAGCCTAATACCCCACAGGTCAAAGCCAAACCAAAAGCACTAGGGGATAAGTTCAAAGCTTGTTGCAAGTCAGTAATCATAACTTGCCAAGCCCCAAATAATAAACCTAGCGCCAAAAAGCAACTTAAAACTAGGCCAAAAGCCGACCAATGCGCAGGATGCTGCATTCCAATAATCCTTATTAACGGCAAACTAAAAGGGGGCGAGACAATTAAAACTTAAACGTTCATGGGTAATGGGATGTGACAAACGAATAAAGCTCGCATGTAATAATAGCCGTGGGGCTTTGAGGCGAATAGAGTCGGGTGCATATAAATCATCACCTAAAATAATATGCCCAATACTCAATAAATGTACTCGTAATTGATGCGAGCGCCCCGTCACTGGCTCTAGCTCTACCCGTGTCGCATTTAACTCATCATCATAAGCCAAAACTTTATAACGGGTCAGTGAGGGCTTACCTAACTCAAAATCGACCTTTTGCTTAGGCCTATTAGGCCAGTCAGCAATTAAGGGCAGATCGATTTCCCCCTTAGTTTTAGCGAGCTTACCATCCACTACTGCAATATAACGCTTTTCAACTAAACGCTCGGCAAAAGCAATACTCAACGTACGATGAATCGCCTTTCCGCGTGCTAATACTAAAATACCGGAAGTACTCATATCCAAACGATGCACGATTAGCGCATCAGGGTATAAAGTCTGAGCGCGGGTAATCATACAGTCCGCCCGTTCAGCGACACTACCCGGTACGGACAGCAATCCAGCCGGTTTATTAACCACCACCAAAGCCTCATCGGCGTATAACACCTCAAACCCCGCAGGAGGGTTATAGGTGGGTTCGTTTATCATACAATAACCCTATTTATCCACTTAAAAGCTTGCTTGAATTTAGCGGCAGTATTCTGCCATGCTCACTCTAAAGCTGCACCTATCGCGCTGGATTGCGATTGTAGTGCTATTTTTCTCGGCAGCTCATGTTAAACTCTGACACTCAATTCACTCTAACTAAGGAGATCAGGATGTCATCTAGACTTACCTCTCTTATGCTAGTTACGGCATTTTCTCTATTAAGCGATGCAGCGCTAGCTGCCGGGACTGTTCAGGGGGCACGTTTTGGTGATTGGGGTGGCAATTGCCAAACCACTCAAGCGGGTAAACCAGTCTGTTATTTAGAACAAACCGTTAGCAAAGAAGGTAGCAACCACCCCCTCATGGTAACGGTCATAGGCTATGCACCCAATAAAAAGAATCCCACGCTTATTCTAGAATTACCGGCGGGGGTAGATATGCGCCAAGGCATACATTTGCAGGTGGATCTCAATGCTCCTGTGAGCTTTGTAGGTGACTGTCAACCACGGGGTTGTCGCGCGGGCTTTGCTTTAGACGACAATATGACCGCTCAGTTTAAAAAGGGCAAAAAGGCTGTCGTAGCCTTTACTCCTAAAGCGAGTAACAAACCAATACTATTACCTATTTCTTTAAAAGGTGTTACTAGCGGCCTACAAGCCCTACGCTAAATCACGGGTCAAGAGGCTGTTTTTTTAACAGCCTCTGGCTCAACTGCTTAAGCTACCACCTTAGGCACGATTGCCACCAGCTCTTGTAAGGGTAATACTTTCAAAGCATGCTCACGAATACGCTGAACTAAACTCACGGCATCCAAACCACATAAAGCCAACTGCTCTTCCCGTAAAGCATGCTCAATATAATCATCAGGAATACCGATATTTAAGACCGGAATAGTAATACCCGCTTGAGCCAGATACTCATTTACTCCACTACCGGCACCACCCATAACTGCATTATCCTCTAGTGTCACCAACAACTCATGGGTTTGTGCTAAGGTTTGAATCAGAGCCTCATCCAGTGGTTTTACAAAGCGCATATTGACTAAAGTGGCATCTAATTCATCCGCTGCCAAACGTGCATCCGCTAATAAAGAACCGAATAATAAGAGTGCTATGCGCTTACCCTTACGCAATACTTCACCTTTACCTAGCTCATACTCGGTCATAGTAGGATTAGGTGTAATCCCCACACCCTTACCGCGTGGATAGCGTACTGCGGTGGGTACATTTTGTTTAAAGGCGGTATAAAGCATTTGCCGACACTCATTTTCATCGGTCGGTGCCATAATCACCATATTCGGCACACAGCGTAGATACGACAAATCATAATTACCTGAGTGGGTAGCACCATCCGCCCCCACTAAACCTGCTCGATCAATCGCAAAGACAACGGGCAGATTTTGAATCGCAACATCATGAAGAAGCTGATCGTAAGCCCGTTGCAAAAAGGTAGAGTAAATCGCTACTACCGGCTTTAAGCCCTCACAGGCCATACCCGCCGCAACCGTCACCGCATGTTGCTCAGCAATCCCTACATCAAAGTAACGCTCTGGATACTCTTTAGCAAAACGTACCAAACCTGACCCTTCACACATGGCGGGTGTAATCGCCATAAGACGCTCATCTTGAGCCGCCATATCACATAACCATTCGCTAAATACTTGGGTATAGGTAGGCGTGCTTTTTTTGGCTAGCGTGCTGATTCCTTTATCGAGATCAAAAGGCGAGACCCCATGATACATACAAGGATCATTTTCAGCCGGTTCATAGCCCTTACCCTTTTGGGTAATCACATGCAGGAGGCGGGGGCCTTTAATTTGTTTGAGGTTTTGCAATACGCTGACCATTTCAGTCACATCATGCCCATCCATGGGGCCATAATAATGAAAGCCCATTTCCTCAAACCAAGTGCTAGGCATGACCATGCCTTTCATGTGTTCTTCGGTGAGCTTGGCTAAGCGTGATAGGGAGCGACTACTAGAGAGTACTTTTTTGCCATTTTCGCGCACACTCGCATACATAGGCCCTGATAGTAGGCGCGTTAAATACTTATGCAATGCTCCTACATTAGGGGAGATAGACATCTCATTATCATTGAGCACGACTAATAAATTAGCGTCTAAATCACCTGCATGGTTGAGTGCTTCATAGGCCATCCCAGCGGTCATGGCACCATCACCAATTACGGCTATAGCCTGAGAATCTAATCCTTTAGCTTGGGCGGCTAATGCCATACCTAAAGCAGCGCTAATCGAGGTACTAGAGTGTCCCACTCCAAAGGTGTCATAAGGGCTTTCGGTGCGCTTTGGAAAACCGGATAGTCCGTCTTTTTGCCGAATACTCAGCATTTCTTCGCGGCGTCCGGTGAGGATTTTATGTGGATAAGCCTGATGCCCAACATCCCACACCAAGCGATCTTCGGGGGTATTAAACACATAATGCAACGCAACCGCCAGCTCCACGGTGCCTAAGTTAGAGGAGAAATGCCCACCGGCGGAAGACACAGTATCTAATAAAAATTGGCGCAGCTCAGTACACACTGTGGGTAAGTCAGTGATAGCCAGTTGCCGTAAATCGGCTGGATAATGAATTGCTTCTAGCATCGGACTGCTTCTCCTACAAACCCATCCATAAGGACTCGGGTACAGTGTCTGTTGTTATTAGTGGGCGTAGATAATGCCCTAGCGTCAGTATACAACGATCAATGTGCAGTTTTAGTGTGCACGTTTTACCGTAAATTTGGCGATTTCGCGTAGAGAGTCTGCACGTTCATCAAAATCAGCTAAGGCCTCTAGTGCTTGATTGTGCAATAGGATGAGTTTTTGCTTAGCCGCTGCCATACCCATAATCGAAGGATAAGTCGGTTTATTAGCCATTAGATCTGCACCTTGGGTTTTACCTAAGGTCACCGTATCACTTTCAATATCCAAAATATCATCCTGTACTTGAAAGGCTAAACCAATACAAGCAGCGTAGTGATATAAAGCATCTCTTTGTGTTTCTGAACAGCCCGCTGCTTGAGCACCTAGCCCTACACTGGCTCGAATTAAAGCCCCTGTTTTATAGCGATGCATGGTCTCTAACTCACCCTCAGTGAGTACCTTACCTACCGCAGCTAAATCAATGGCTTGTCCACCTACCATGCCCTGTGAACCTGCCGCTTGTGCTAATAGCCGTAACATAAATAACTGCTGGGCAGCACTAATAGTAGGCTGGGCATAGGTGAGTAGTTCAAAAGCAAGCGCTTGTAATGCATCCGCCGCTAAGATAGCGGTAGCCTCATCATAGGCACGATGACAAGTCGGTTTACCACGGCGTAAATCATCATTATCCATCGCGGGTAAATCATCATGAATTAACGAATAGACATGAATCAATTCAATCGCCGCAGCAGCATGATCAAGGTATTCAAGGTCTTGCCCTAAGGCTTGTCCGGTTGCATACACCAGCATCGGTCTCATACGCTTGCCACCATTGAGTACGGCATAACGCATCGCTTCATGGAGACGACTGGGTATAGTATGACTAGTGGGGAGGACACGATCAAGCACTGGCTCAATACGTTGCTGATAGGTCATTAATTGTGGGCTGAGTATCATCCTGCTAGCCCCTCTGGTAACTCTGCTAAGAGGTTTTCGGTTCCATCTTGTTGCACTACCCTCACCCGCTGTTCGGCTTGAGACAGTGATGCTTGGCAAAGACGAGTTAACTGTACCCCTTTTTCATAGGCTAACAGTGCCTCATCTAAAGACAGACTGCCCTCCTCCATAGTGTGTACCAGTTGCTCCAACGCCAAAAGTGCCTCTTCAAACGAGGGAGTAGGATTAGTTTTTGCTTTAGCCATTACGTCTTAGCCACGACTCTCCAGTAAATCTATCTAGTAAAGCGTAACTCTACCGTAACCGCAAGCAATTACGCTTTTTAAGGGTGTAATAGCCTCAGCTTCCCTTGTAACGCTTAAAGCATAGGCTAGATTAGAAAAACTAGTGCGTCATTTGCTCGGGTGTAATGGCGTTAAATTGTGCGGTCTGCTCAGACGTTGCTTCTTGTTGATATAACGACTTCCATTCGGCATAAGGCATACCGTAAATAATGGCACGTGCTTGCTCATAATCTAAGGCCAGATCACGCTCTTGTGCGGCTCCTGCATACCACTTCGCCATACAATTACGGCAAAATCCGGCTAAATTCATTAAGTCGATATTTTGTACATCCGTGCGTTTTTGCAAATGGCTGACTAGCTTACGCCACGCCGCTGCTTCTAACTCTAACTGGGTTTGCTCATCCATTACCTAGACCCTAAAAATTACATAGTTTTAGATAGAAAACGATATCATGACTAGATTGTTGCTTACTGCGTTCGCCGATTTCCTCGCTATCTAGAAAGCGTAAGGAAAAGCGTTGTTTACCCGCACTGATTTCAGGGTAATAGCGCTCTTCACTCGGTAGCATAATCTGCAATAACTGATAGGGCTTACGACTGTCCAATACCATCTGAAAAAAGCCATCTTTGGCTATCACTTCGGTGGTATCACAACAATTACGAATCAGGTCTAAGGCAAAGGTCAAGGCATCCGCTGCGACTTGATAAGGCTTAGACCAGGCTTCTAGATTCGCCATACGGGTTTCAATGGGACGTTGATACCAAAAATGCAGTACTGGACTATCAAACCCATTCAACCCCCCCGGAAGGGCTGCACGCTGGCGTAGATTGCTAAAAAAGGCATGATCCCGCAGATGACTACCTAGTGAGCTGGGCAAGGCATATAACGCGGCTGCATGTTGTTGTAATTGATTTGAGATCACTGCTAGCGTATTGGCACCTTCCTCGGTGCTATAGGTTTGCTTAGCTACAACGCCAATTCGATCCAGCTCTTTTAGTACCTCACTTTTAAGATCGACACGAGCAGATAGGCTATACAGATCCAACAATACTAATAGTGCTACTAATGAATCTTCTGGTGCTGCTGTATTCGGATCACGCACATGATAGCGATAACGCTTTACTAGGGATTCTAGTCTTAAGAAGAGACGAATCTTTTCAGTCAAAGGTTGTTCATAAATAATCATAACAGTGCTCTGTTGCCTTTTATGTAGGCGCCAACTTCAATCCAACATCATCCCTATCCTATTAACACCGTATAGTTAGCGAGTTTGGGCAATGTTAAGCAACTTGGCATGTAAATCATCAACAGCTTGATACAAATGCTCTATGGTATGGGTATTATCCAATACATAGGTAGCATGCTGTAGACGTACCTCACGCGTAACTTGTGTTTGCATGATTTGATTCACGAGGATTTCTGTAGTCTGATCCCGCTGCAACACGCGAGCTATTTGTTGTTCTGGTAAACAATCAATCACCACTACCTCATCACACAGGCTTTTATAACCCTTTTCGATCAGGAGTGGAATATCAATTAACACATATGGAGCATTTTTATAGCTTAAGACGGCTTGTTGAATACGCTCACGAATAATCGGGTGCAAAATAGCTTCTAGTCGTTCTAACTGTTGGGTATCTGCAAAGACTCTTTGCCGCAACTTAGCTCGGTCTAAAGCTCCCTCAGGAGTCAAGATATCAGCACCAAAGGTATTGGCTATGGATGCTAACGCAGGTTCCCCAATGGCTACAACCTGACGAGCAATAAGGTCGGCATCCACGATAGGGACACCATGCAACCTAAACCGACTAACTGCGGCGCTTTTGCCGCAGCCAATCCCACCTGTCAAACCTATTTTGAGCATGTGATAACACGCAGGAATTAACGCGGTGATCGAATAGAGAGACTAGTTCGTAACGTATTAGCCAGCATTCGCCAATACCAATGCCTTTAATTTAGCATTGAGACGGCTTTTATCGCGTGCCGCTTTATTTTTATGAATAATGCCTTTGTCTGCGGTTGAATCAATCACAGAGATAGCTACTTGGAAAGCCTTTTGTGCGGCTTCTTTATCGCCAGTCACAATAGAGGTTTGAGCTGTTTTTACTAAAGTACGCATACGTGAACGTAAGTGCTTGTTAAGCATGCGACGCTTTTCAGATTGGCGTACACGCTTCTTAACTGATGCTATATTAGGCAAGGGTCTTCTCCCGACATTACCATTCCAAAATAAAGCGCGTATTATGCAGATAAGTAACCCTGCCAGCAACTATTGCTAGGGCAAAGCCGCAAAAATATTCTAAATAGGCCTATTTAGCTTTGCAGATGACTCAAAATTCCCTCTAACTCATCTAAACTATGGTACTCAATCACTACCTTACCCTTACCTCGTTTAGAATGGCTAATACTAACTCGTGCCCCTAAACGCTCGGACAGCGAGTCTTGTAACACACGCATATCGGCATCTATTTGTGGGGGTGGTAAAGCAACTTTGGCAATCTTACCTAACAGCGCTAGTTTTACTAATTCTTCAGTCGTTCGTACACTCAATTGCTGCGCGATAATACGCTCGGCTAATTTAAGTTGTTGTGCCTCATCTTTAAGGCTGAGCAAAGCCCGCGCATGACCACTACTTAACTCATTACGCTCGACCATAGCCTTAAGCTCAGCGGGCAAATCCAGTAGGCGCAATAAATTGGTAATAGCTGCCCGCGAGCGTCCTACCGCATCCGCTGTTTGTTGATGAGTCAAACCAAACTCTTCAATTAAACGCTTGAGAGCATTAGCTTCCTCAATAGTATTCAGATTTTCACGTTGAATATTTTCAATCAGTGCCAAAGCGGCAGCGGCTTGATCGGGAATATCACGCACGATAGCCGGAATATCCGCCATATTCACTAATTGACACGCCCGCCAACGTCGCTCGCCTGCGATTAACTCATACTGATCCGGTGCTAGACGTCGTACTACAATCGGTTGAATCAAACCTTGGCTTTTAATCGAAGCTGCTAACTCTTCGAGTGCTGCCTGATCCATATGGCGACGGGGTTGATAGCGTCCGGGTTGAATTTGGCTAAGGGGTATTTTTTTAAGTACTGCTTGATTAGTAGGAGGTTCCAGTGCCGTTTTGGTACTTAATAATGCCTCTAGGCCACGCCCTAAGGCGGTCTTTTTTACCATTCAATCACATCCTCCACCGTAGCAGGTTGATGATTACCCAGCACCTCGGCGGCTAGTGCTAAATAAGCCAAAGCACCCCGTGAATTTCGATCATAACTCAAGACGGGCATACCATGGCTGGGCGCTTCTGCTAGGCGTATATTACGGGGTATTACGGTGTTATAGAGCTTATCGCCAAAATGACTGTAAAGCTGATCGGATACATCACGCGCTAGATTACTACGCGGGTCAAACATGGTACGAATCAATCCCAATACGACTAACTGGGGATTAGCACTCTGGCGAATCTGCTCTATCGTGGTCATTAATGCACTCAGCCCTTCTAAAGCATAATACTCGCACTGCATAGGAATAATCACCCCATTAGCGGCGACTAAACCATTGACGGTGAGCATATTCAAGGACGGTGGGCAATCAATAATAATAAAATCAAAGTCAACTAAAGGCGCTAGCACTTGTTTCAGACGATACTCTCGTTGCTCTGCCCCCATCAATGCCACCTCAGACTCGGTTAAATCGGGTGTACCGGGAATCGCATATAAGGTCGAACTTTCATCCCCCACCTGAGTCAACACCGCACGAGCTTCGGCACGCTCTTGCAAAACATCATTGAGATTTAAGGCGGTAGCATGCTTATCAATACCCACTCCGGTAGTAGCATTCGCTTGGGGATCCATATCAATGAGTAATACCCGCTTACGCAAAGCAGCCAAGGCAGCCGCTAGATTGACACTGGTCGTGGTCTTACCAACTCCCCCTTTTTGATTAGCAATAGCAATTACTTGAGTCATGAGCTTCCCTTCAATCTTTACTCATTGGGTAGGTATTAATTCTAATAAATGACGTTCAGCCGCTAAATTCGGCACATGTAATACATGGCTAGCGTGCAATTGCCATCCTATCGGCAAATGAGCTAACTCATCCTGTGGATAGCGCCCCTTCATGGCATACAGCACCCCATCCTCTGCTAAATGCTGTCCTGATGACTGAATAAAATCGACCACTGAGGCAAAGGCACGGCTAATAATACTATTAAAGCGTTGAGTAGGTTGCCAACTTTCTACCCGTGTTTGTATGACAGTAACATTTTTTAAGCCTAATTCCCCTACCGCCTGCTGCATAAAACGGGTCTTTTTGCCATTGGTATCCAATAAAGTCCAATGCTGCTCAGGATTTAAAATGGCTAAAGGAATACCGGGCAACCCCGCACCACTACCCACATCTAAACAATGTTCCCCTGTTACAAAAGGAACAACACTCAGGCTATCCCATAAATGTAGCACTAACATATCCGCCGGATCACGTACCGCAGTGAGATTATGAACCTTATTCCAGCGCTGGAGTAAGGCCAAATAAGCCCCTAACTGCTGTTGTTGAGCCGCTGTACTTTGCAAGCCTAATGCTTGCCAGCCCTGTTGCCATGCAATTGTTTCAAGCACCTTGGCGCAATGCTCCTAATGAATGTTTTTTAAGGGCGACTAATAGCAATGAAATAGCCGCAGGGGTAATGCCCGGAATACGTGCCGCTTGCCCAATCGAGGTTGGTTTTTGGTGCTGCAACTTTTGGCGCACTTCATTAGATAGCCCTGATACTTTGCCGTAATCAAAATCAGCCGGAAGCAGAGTTGATTCTTGGCGTTCTTGGCGGGCTATTTCTTCATTTTGGCGCTCGATATAGCCTGCGTATTTAATTTGAATCTCGACTTGCTCCACGACTTTGGGGTCTAAAACAGCATCATTTGCCGCTAAGGGTAAACTCATTAAACCCTCATAGCTTACATTAGGACGAGCGAGTAATTCAGCCAAGCGATACTCACGGCTTAATACATCCCCTAATACACGAGTACTATCCTCGACTGATAAAGTCCCCGGACGAATCAGGGTTGCTTTCAGGCGTTGTTGTTCGCGCTCAATCGCTTCACGTTTACGACTAAAAGCCTCCCAACGCGCATCATCCACTAAGCCCAATTCACGCCCTATTTCTGTTAACCGGAGATCCGCATTATCTTCACGCAGTAATAAGCGATGCTCCGCACGGCTGGTAAACATACGATAGGGCTCTAGTGTGCCTTGAGTAATGAGATCATCAACCAATACCCCCATATAGGCTTGATCACGACGAGGCGACCAGCCCTCTTTACCTTGTGCTAAGCGTGCTGCATTTAAACCAGCTAATAGGCCTTGTGCGCCCGCTTCTTCGTAGCCGGTAGTGCCATTAATTTGCCCAGCAAAGAATAAGCCTTCAATCGCACGAGTTTCTAAAGTCGGCTTTAAATCACGCGGATCAAAAAAGTCATACTCAATCGCGTACCCCGGACGAGTAATGTGGGCATTTTCAAACCCCTCCATCGAACGCACAATTTGATACTGCACATCAAAGGGTAGACTGGTGGAAATCCCATTGGGGTATAGCTCATAAGTATCTAACCCTTCTGGCTCAATAAAGATTTGATGCCGCTCCCGATCCGCAAAGCGCACCACTTTATCCTCAATAGAAGGACAGTAACGCGGCCCTACTCCCTCAATCACGCCGGTATACATCGGCGAGCGATCTAAGGCTCCTCTAATCAATTCGTGAGTCTGAGGGTTGGTATAGGTGATATAGCAACAAATTTGTTGAGGATGCTCCTCCACTTTGCCTAGAAAGGAAAACACCGGCAAAGGATTATCACTAGGTTGCTGAGCTAATTTACTAAAGTCGACCGAACGGGCATCAATTCGAGGCGGTGTCCCCGTTTTTAAACGTTGTACTCGTAGGGGTAACTCACGTAGCCGCGCGGATAAGTTTTGTGCGGGCGGATCACCCGCGCGACCGCCACTATAGTTTTCTAAACCAATATGGATTTTGCCAGCTAAAAAGGTTCCCGCCGTCAACACGATGGTTTTAGCATCAAAGCGTACTCCCATCTGAGTAACAGCCGCTACCGCTCTGCCATTTTCAACAATAATGTCATCAACGGGCTGTTGAAATAGATCGAGATTAGCTTGCCCCTCAACTATCGCTCGCACCGCTGCTTTATAACGAATGCGATCCGCTTGGGCGCGGGTGGCACGTACGGCAGGGCCTTTGCTGGAATTTAAGGTGCGAAACTGAATACCACCACGATCGGCAGCATGCGCCATGGCTCCACCTAGCGCATCAATCTCCTTGACTAAATGCCCTTTACCAATTCCACCAATGGCAGGGTTACAGCTCATTTGCCCAATGGTTTCAATATTGTGCGTTAGCAATAAGGTCTTTTGCCCCATACGTGCAGCGGCAAGGGCTGCTTCGGTTCCTGCATGTCCGCCGCCGATTACAATAACGTCATAGGTGATAGGGTAGCGCATGATAGTGGCCTATTAATTTAGCAGTTAAGCGAGGCATGAGCATGGGAATGCGCTTTAGGCGCTTCACATTCAATCCCCAAACGCTTAAATAACTCCCGATCATGATTTTCTTCGGGGTTTTCGGTTGTGAGCAATTTATCGCCATAGAAAATAGAATTGGCTCCCGCAAAGAAGCACCAAGCCTGCATCTCATCACTCATCTCGGTACGGCCTGCGGATAAGCGTACATAAGATTGCGGCATTAAAATACGTGCTATGGCAATCACACGAATAAACTCTAGCGGATCAAGCTTAGGGTTATTACTCATAGGTGTACCCTCCACTCGTACCAAGTCATTAATAGGTACAGAATCGGGGTGTTGTTTGAGATTTGCTAATTGTTGCAATAGCCGTGCTCGGTCTTTACGGGTTTCACCTAAACCTAAGATTCCGCCCGAACAGACATGAATACCGGCATCACGTACTGCATCTAGCGTATCTAAACGATCTTGATAGGTGCGAGTCGTAATCACTTGACCATAAAACTCAGGTGAGGTGTCGAGATTATGATTGTAATAGTCTAAGCCCGCTTGGCGTAGGCGTTGCGCCTGATGCGGTTGCAGCATACCTAGGGTGACACAAGTCTCCATCCCTAGGGCTTTAACACCCTGCACCATTTCGGCTACTACTTCGAGATTTTTATCGGTTGGATTACGCCATGCTGCACCCATACAAAAACGAGTGGCTCCTGTTTCCTTGGCACGTTGGGCAGAGGCTAGTACTTCATTCAGGGGTAGTAAACGCTCCCGCTCTACACTGGTATCATAACGCGCACTTTGCGAGCAATAACCGCAATCTTCAGGACAAGCACCTGTTTTAATACTCAGCAAAGTACTAACTTGTACTTCATTGGCTGGAAAATAGGCGCGATGTACTTGATGAGCCTTAAACATTAAGTCATTAAAGGGTAAAGCGAATAACTCAAGTACTTCACTAATATGCCAATCATGGCGCATGCTGCTCATGCCCTATCCTCGTTAGTGGGAAATGTTCGTATCATACCATTGTTCACGATTAATCTTGAGAATTTGGTATATCGATAAGGGAATCATCACCATCGCACCCAAAATCCATAAATGTAGCCAATATTTTGCAAAGAAATCCCCCGGTGCGAATGTCAGAACGGGAATAAGCAAACCTGCCAAACCATAATAAAAATAAGCCCCTATCTGAGTATAGTGACCTACACGAGGATTAGGATTATGACGCAGCATGGCATAGGTGATCATCGAGCCACCAAACCAAAAAATAAATAGGGGGAAAGGTATTAAAACTGCCAGAATATTACCGTAGTGAAATATTTTGGCACTACGCTTTGCTTGTTCAGCAGTGACTACATCCGCTTTAGAAGACATATTTTGTCCTTATACAAACACAAAAACCGGCTAGAAGCCGGTTTTTGAAAGTTGAAGACAAGCTTTAACTTATTCAGCTGCCGCTTTAGACTCAACTAATGATACATAAGCCATTGGTGCATTGTCACCAGGACGGAAACCGCATTTAATAATGCTTAAATAACCACCCGGACGAGTTTTAAAACGAGGCCCAATATCATTAAATAATTTTGCCACAATTTCCTCATCACGTAGACGTGCAAACGCGATACGACGATTGTGAACAGAATCTAGTTTAGCACGAGTGATTAAAGGCTCCGCTACTCGACGCAATTCTTTTGCTTTCGGTAGTGTCGTTTTAATCGCTTCGTGGCGCAGTAGGGCATTGGTCAAACTTTGCAATAAGGCCTTGCGGTGGCTGCTATTGCGGCTTAGTTGACGCCCAGTATTACGGTGACGCATTTATAACATCCTTCCAAACGAATGGGGGTTAGCCCATTTTGTTATCTCTATGATCTAGACCTGCGGGAGGCCAATTATCGAGCTTGGTTCCAAGAGTTAACCCATGAGAAGCAAGCACTTCCTTAATCTCAGTGAGTGATTTTTTACCTAGATTCGGAGTTTTTAATAACTCAGTCTCTGTACGTTGTACTAAATCACCAATGTAGAATAAATTCTCAGCTTTCAAACAGTTAGCCGAACGAACTGTTAACTCTAAATCATCCACTGGACGCAATAGAATCGGTTCGATTTCAGGTTGAGCTGCTTCTTTCTGAGTGGGTTCAACAATCCGTAGGTCAAAGAAAACGGATAATTGTTGTTGCAGAATTTGGGTTGCCATGCTCAAAGCATCTTCCGCACTGATTGAGCCATTGGTCTCAATCTCTAGAATCAACTTATCCATATCAGTGCGTTGCTCTACACGAGCACTATCAACATTGTAGGCAACGCGGATAATAGGACTATAACTGGCATCCAATACTAAAGTTCCCAGCGGTAACTCTGGTGAGTCTGGACCACGGCGAATAGAAGCTGGCTGATACCCGCGACCACTCGTGATCGTGAGACTCATCTCTAGCTCCACACCTTCTTTAGTAATATGTGCAATCACATGATTAGGATTAATAATTTCCACATCATGATCTAGCTCAATGTCTGAAGCGCGAACCGGACCGATTCCAGACTTTTTCAAAGTCAGAGTGGTTTCATCACGCTCATTCAAACGCACATATAATTTTTTCAGATTCAACAGGATTTCAACCACATCCTCTTGAATACCCTCGATGGTGCTATACTCATGTACAACACCAGCGATTTGGACTTCAGTCACTGCACTGCCGGGGATAGATGACAGCAGAATTCTACGCAGGGCATTACCCAACGTATGACCGAAACCCCGCTCCAATGGCTCAAGCGTAATCCGAGAGGTATTTAACCCTAACTCTTGCACTTGAACATTGCGCGGTTTCAGTAAATCAGTCGTTTTTGAGGTCATGCTCGTCTCGCGAATCAGGTTATTGACTACTTGGAGTACAATTCAACAATCAATGACTCATTGATTTCAGCAGGTAGATCCGAACGATCTGGAACTGATTTGAAGATACCCTCAAATTTTTCCTTATCCACATCAACCCATACTGCAAAACCTTGGGAAGCAGCTACAGCTAAAGCATCCTGAATACGAACTTGCTTTTTAGCACGATCACGTACAGAAATTTTGTCGCCGGGTTGTACTTGATAAGAAGGAATATTGATAATTTGTTCGTTTACGCGAATCGCTTTATGGCTCACTAACTGACGTGCTTCAGCACGAGTCGCCGCAAAGCCCATACGATAAACAACATTATCCAAACGCCCTTCTAATAGTTTTAGAAGGTTTTCACCGGTAGAACCTTTGCGACGTGCTGATTCTTTAAAGTAATTACGGAATTGACGCTCTAATACACCATAAATACGACGTACTTTTTGCTTTTCACGTAATTGTACACCATAGTCGGATAAACGATTTTTGTTCTCGCCATGCTGACCGGGTAACTTAGCTAATTTACACTTCTTCTCAAGTGAAGTACCACGGCTTTTGAGGTAGAGGTCAGTGCCTTCACGGCGACTTAACTTACAAGTAGGTCCAATATATCTTGCCATGACTTATCCCTCACACACGACGTTTCTTAGGAGGACGGCAGCCATTATGAGGAATGGGCGTTACATCCGTAATATTCGTAATCTTATAACCTGCGTTGTTTAAAGAGCGCACGGCTGATTCACGACCAGGACCTGGGCCTTTAACTTCAACATCTAGGTTTTTCAGGCCGTATTCTTTTGCTGCATTACCAGCACGTTCGGCTGCTACCTGAGCAGCAAAGGGCGTACTTTTACGCGAACCACGGAAACCTGAACCACCGGCTGTAGCCCAAGATAAAGTATTACCTTGACGATCTGTAATGGTCACAATGGTATTATTAAACGATGCAAAAATATGAGCTACACCGTCAGTAACCGTTTTTTTAACTTTTTTACGTGCGGTATTCGCACCTTTACGAGTTGGCTGTTTGGCCATAATTCATTACCCTATCACTGAATTACTTGCGAATCGGACGGCGTGGACCTTTACGGGTACGCGCATTAGTTTTAGTACGTTGACCGCGCACTGGCAGACCACGTCTATGACGAATACCACGATAGCAGCCCATATCCATTAAGCGTTTAATGCTCATGGAAAGCTCACGACGTAAGTCACCTTCTACGATATATTTGGCAACTTCAGCACGGACACGCTCGACTTCATCTTCAGTCAGATCGCGGATTTTAGTGCTAGGGGTAATATTGGCAGTTTTACAAATAGCAGCGGCACGAGTGGGGCCAATACCATAAATAGCCGTTAGGCCAATGATTACATGTTTTTGAACAGGAAGATTGATACCCGCTATACGAGCCATCCAAAATTCTCCAGATTTACGGAAAGCGTGCGATTGTGCCGCATTCTCGTTTATTTATCAACAAATGCCTGTGCAATAAAATGAACACAGGCATTCACGGTCTCTGCCCCTTAAGACAGAAACAATCTGTTTTGAAAGGCTATGAATTAACCTTGACGTTGCTTATGACGTGGATCAGAACAGATTACGCGCACAACGCGATTGCGACGAACAATACTGCAATTGCGGCATAGTTTTTTAACAGAAGCTCGAACTTTCATGAGCTTTAACCTCTTAAAATTTATTTCACCACACCCGGACGGGTGATGGATTTAAAATTAGCCTTTTTCATCAAGCCTTCGTATTGATGTGACATCATGTGGGACTGTAGCTGAGCTAAAAAGTCCATGACAACCACCACAATAATCAACAGCGATGTACCACCGAAATAGAAAGGCACATTCCAACCTAAAATCAAGAACCCCGGTAATAAACAGACTAAGGTAATATAGATAGCACCGACTGCGGTTAAGCGGGTCATTACACCATCAATATATTTAGTGGTCTGCTCACCCGGACGGATTCCCGGAATAAAAGCACCTGCTTTCTTGAGATTGTCGGCAGTCTCACGTGAATTAAACACTAAGGCTGTATAGAAAAAGCAGAAAAACACAATCGCTAGGGCATATAAAATGACATAAACCGGCTGACCAGGTTGTAGCATATTGAAGAAACTACGCAGCCATTCCATACCCTCAGAATTACCAAACCACTGCCCTATTGTGGCAGGGAATAAAATAATACTAGAGGCAAAAATAGGCGGAATAACCCCAGCCATATTTAACTTCAGCGGTAAATGGCTCGACTGTGCGCCCATCATGCGATGACCTTGTTGGCGATTGGCATAGTTCACCGTAATACGGCGCTGTCCACGTTCAACAAAGATCACAAAGGCAGTGACTAATAAAATAAGGGCTAATAATACAATAACAAGGAAAGGCGAAAGGGTTCCTTCATTCACAAGATTAAAGGTTTTACCCAAAGCTACTGGCAATCCTGCCACAATACCCGCGAAGATAATGAGCGATATACCATTACCAATACCACGTTCAGTGATCTGTTCACCTAGCCACATGAGGAACAGTGTTCCAGTAACTAGCGTTACTACGGTAGTAATAATAAAGCCTAAACCAGGTTGTAGGGCGATAGTTTGACCGGGTGACACTTCTTGTCCACCTAAAGCAACTGCCACCCCAACACTTTGGAATAGAGCCAATACCACTGTACCATAACGAGTATATTGGGTGATTTTGCGCCGCCCTGTCTCTCCCTCCTTCTTCATTTGCTCTAAAGAAGGTACTACCGTCGCCATTAGCTGCATAATAATCGATGCAGAAATATAAGGCATAATACCTAGAGCAAACACACTCAGACGTTCCAGTGCGCCACCTGAAAACATATTAAACACACCTAAAATCGTGCCACTGTTATCACTAAAAAACTGTGACATGGCCTGAGGGTTAACCCCAGGGATAGGTATATAAGTTCCAATGCGATAGACAATCAATGCTAAAAGTACAAACACCAAACGGTGTCTAATTTCAGCAATATTGCCTATTCCGCCCAATGCTGTCGAAGGAGTTGCAGCCATTTATTCTATTATTCCTCGATTTTGCCACCTGCCGCTAGAATTGCTTCACGAGCACCTTTAGTAACGCCTACACCTTGAATGGTATAAGCTTTATCTACAGTGCCTGACAAAATAATTTTAGCTTGCAGTGAGCGTGCATCAATAACATTAGCAGCAATCAATGCTTCTAATGTAACTATACTGTCTGATAGCTGCACTAATTCGTTTAGGCGTACTTCAGCAGTACGGAAACCGATGCGTGATTTAAAACCCACTTTAGGTAAGCGGCGTTGTAGGGGCATTTGACCGCCCTCGAACCCAACTTTATGAAAACCACCAGCACGCGAACGTTGACCTTTGTGTCCACGGCCTGCTGTTTTACCCAAGCCTGAACCAATACCACGTCCTACACGGGTACGTGCCTTACGGCTGCCCGCTGCTGGCTTTAATGTATTCAGTTTCATGTTTACACTTCCTCAACCTGTAATAGGTAAGAAATTTTGTTAATCATGCCACGATTTTCAGGAGTGTCTATGACAACCACAGGGTTATTAATACGACGAATACCTAAACCACGCGCACATTGAATGTGGCTTTTTAAGCGTCCATTCAAACTTTTTACTAAGACCAATTTGACTTGTTTAGTGGTGCTCATTGGTTACCCCTTGATCTGTTCAACAGTCTTACCACGTTTTGCAGCAATCATTTCTGGATGCTGCATATCGGTTAGACCTTTAATCGTTGCACGAATAACATTACCCGCATTACGAGAACCGATACATTTTGATAAAACGTTTTTCACCCCAGCAACCTCTAGTACCGCACGCATTGCACCACCGGCAATGACACCTGTACCATCAGAAGCAGGTTTCATAAATACAGTCGCTGCACCATGACTTGCTTTCACTGGATACTGCAAAGTGCCTTCATTTAGGTGAATGCTGACTAGGCTTTTACGCGCTTGTTCCATTGCTTTTTGAATTGCAGCAGGAACCTCGCGGGCTTTACCATAGCCAAAACCCACACGACCATTACCATCGCCTACGACTGTTAATGCAGTAAAACTAAAAATCCGTCCACCTTTTACCACCTTAGAAACGCGGTTAACGTGAACTAATTTTTCCTGCAAACCATCGGCTGAAGGGCTTGTATTTTCAACTTTTGCCATGACATTGAACCTTTAAAATTGCAAACCAGCTTCACGAGCAGCATCAGCTAGCGCCTGAACCCGACCATGGTATTTAAAACCAGAGCGGTCAAACGCAACAGACTCGATACCTTTTTCTTTCGCTCGTTGTGCCACTAATTTGCCCACAGCAGCAGCCGCTTCGACATTACCAGTATAAGACAGAGTTGTGCGCAACTCTTTATCAATCGTAGAAGCACTCGCTAATACCACATTGCCTTCTGGAGCAATAATTTGCGCATAGATATGGCGTGGTGTGCGATGTATACATAAGCGGGTAACACGTAATTCGCGCATTTTCGCACGAGCACGTTTGCTACGACGAATACGACTCAGTTTCTTATCCATCTAGATTACCTTACTTCTTCTTCGCTTCTTTACGGAGCACTTGTTCATCGGAGTACTTCACACCTTTGCCCTTGTAAGGCTCTGGTGGACGATACGCACGAACTTCAGCCGCTACTTGTCCGACTTTCTGTTTATCAACGCCACGGATGATAATTTCAGTTTGACTAGGCGTCTCAACGGTAATACCTGCTGGCATGTTATGCACAACCGGATGGGAGAAACCTAAACTTAAGGTCAGTTTGTCACCTTGCGCTTGAGCACGATAACCAACCCCACTCAGTAACAACTTTCTCTCAAAACCTTGAGACACGCCTTTGATCATATTATTGGCTAACGCACAAGCAGTACCTGCATGCGCCCAACCATTTTCGGCTTGCTCACTTTGTGGACGGAAAGACAGATGTGAACCGTCGATAACTACTTCTACAGAATCATGCACATCTAAGGTAAGAGCACCTTTAGCACCCTTCACCGTCATGACTCGCTTATCCATAGTGACCTGTATACCATTTGGTAAATCAAGGCCACGCTTTGCAATTCTTGACATACAGTTAGCCTATTACTCAACGATACAGATAACTTCGCCACCCTGACCTGCAGCACGTGCTGCACGATCACTCATCACACCCTGAGAGGTTGAAACGATAGCGATACCATAACCACCTAATACAGTTGGTAATTGAGTTTTACCACGGAAAATCCGTAAGCCCGGACGACTCACACGAGTCAAACGGCTAATAACCGGTTTACCTTGGAAATATTTCAATACCACAGTAGTAGTAGGTTTGCCGTCATTAGCTTCAGTACTGTGGCTAGCAACATAGCCCTCAGCTTCTAAAACATTTAAGACAGCCGTTTTCTGTTTCGATGCAGGAAACGATACTTTTAATTTACTCGCACGTTGACCGTTACGAATGCGCGTCAACATATCCGCGATAGGATCACTCATACTCATGATTTAGCCCTCTTACCAGCTAGCTTTCGTTAAGCCCGGAACATCACCACGCATAGCCGCTTCACGCAGTTTATTACGTGATAAGCCGAATTTGCGATAGACGCCATGTGGACGACCTGTCAAGTTGCAACGACGACGTTGACGTGCTGGACTAGAGTCACGAGGTAACTTTTGTAGAGCTGTTACAGCTTCTAACACTGCTTCATAACTAGAAGCAGGGCTAGCAATGATTTTCTTGAGAGCATCACGTTTTTCAGCATGCTTAGTAGCCGCTTCTTTACGTTTCACCTCACGAGCAATCATGGATTTCTTTGCCATGGTTTCGTGTCCTTATTGTCTGAATGGGAATTTGAAAGCAGCTAATAAAGCGCGGCCTTCTTCATCCGTTTTTGCAGTAGTAGTGATAGTGATATTCATACCACGCAATGCATCAATTTTATCGTAATCAATTTCGGGGAAAATGATTTGCTCTTTTACACCCATATTGAAATTACCACGACCATCGAATGCCCTTGGATTCAAACCACGGAAATCACGAATGCGAGGGATAGAAACATTCACCAAACGGTCAATGAATTCATACATGACGTCGCTACGCAGGGTCACCATACAACCTATAGGCCAGTTGTCACGAATTTTAAATCCCGCAATAGACTTGCGTGATAAAGTGACGACAGGCTTTTGACCGGATATTTTTGCCATATCCGCGACCGCGTGTTCAATTACTTTCTTGTCACCTACGGCTTCACCTAACCCCATATTCAGGGTTACTTTAGTGATCTTAGGGACTTCCATTACATTTTTATATCCGAACTTATTCGTTAACTCGCTAACGACAGTATTCCGATAATAGTCTTGCAACCTTGTCATGTTTTAAATTTCACCTAATATTAAGCGTCTACACGCTCACCGTTGGATTTGAATACACGGACTTTTTTGCCATCGTCCAGAATCTTAAATCCAACACGTTCACCCTTGTTAGTACTTGGGTTCAATACCATCAAATTAGAAATTTGAATGGGCATTTCTTTTTCAATCACCCCACCTTGAATCCCTAAGTTAGGATTAGGCTTTTGGTGTTTTTTTGCAATGTTCACGCCTTGCACTAAGGCTTTACCATTCGCGAACACTTGCAAAACGGTACTTTGACGACCTTTGTCTTTACCAGTAACAACGACTACTCGGTCATTTTTACGAATCTTGTTCATTGTCTTATCTCTCTTACAGTACTTCAGGAGCCAATGAAATAATTTTCATAAAACGCTCGCCACGTAACTCGCGTGTCACTGGTCCAAAGATACGAGTACCTAATGGCTCTAATTTGTTGTTTAAAATAACAGCTGCATTAGAGTCAAAGCGAATCACTGAACCATCAGGGCGACGTACACCTTTGGCGGTTCTCACAATAACAGCGTTATACACATCGCCCTTCTTAACACGACCACGTGGGTTAGCATCTTTAATGCTCACCTTAATAACGTCGCCGATATTAGCATAACGACGATGCGAACCACCTAATACTTTAATGCACATTACTTTGCGTGCACCACTATTGTCTGCCACTTGCAGAATTGATTGCATCTGGATCATGTTTTACTCTCCGTTCTGCGAGGATGATTAATCCGCAGCACGCTCAACAATTTTAACCAATGTCCAGTGCTTCGTTTTAGACAATGGACGGCATTCTGTGAACATCACTGTGTCGCCTACAGCGCACTCGTTATTCTCATCATGCACATGATATTTTTTGGAGCGCTTGATGAACTTCCCATACAGAGGATGCTTAACTTGACGTTCCAGCAGCACTACAATGGATTTATCCATTTTATCGCTGACTACACGACCGGTCAGACCGTGTTTAACTTGTTCTTCGCTCATACTTACTCACCCGCACTTGACTTTTGTGCCAGCACCGTTTTGATTCTGGCAATTTCACGACGCACACGCTTCACTTCTGAAGGACGCGATAATTGACCAGAAGCCTGTTGCATACGCAATTTGAATTGTTCTTTCAAATTTTCAGTCAACTCGGTTTGTAACTCAGCGACTGATTTATTACGAAGTTCTGCTGCTTTCATTACATCACCTGGCGAGAGACAAACGTAGTTTTCATTGGCAGTTTAGCAGCCGCTAAGCGGAATGCTTCACGAGCCACTTCTTCAGCCACACCTTCGATTTCGTAAAGGACTTTACCGGGTTGGATTTGGGCTACCCAATACTCCACATTACCCTTACCTTTACCCATACGAACTTCAAGGGGCTTTTTACTGATAGGCTTATCTGGGAATACACGAATCCAGATTTTACCACCACGACGTACATAACGGTTAATGGCACGGCGAGCAGACTCAATCTGACGCGCTGTCAAACGACCGCGCTCAAGAGTTTTTAAACCGAACTCACCAAAGCTTACTTTAGAACCCGCTAGCGCAAGACCGCGATTACGGCCTTTCATTTGCTTGCGGAATTTCGTTCTTTTTGGCTGTAACATCTTTGACCTCTATTACTTTTTCTTTCTGGTATTGTTGTTATTACCAGAATTGCCAGCGTTGGATTGCTTTTGCTCTAGATCAAAGACTTCGCCTTTATAGATCCAGACCTTGACGCCAATAATGCCGTAAGTTGTTAAAGCTTCTGCTGTTGCATAATCGATGTCAGCACGTAGCGTATGTAAAGGCACACGACCTTCGCGATACCACTCAGTACGAGCAATCTCAACACCGTTTAAACGGCCTGCAACGCTTACCTTAATCCCCAAAGCACCTAGCTTCATCGCATTACTCACCGCACGCTTCATAGCACGACGGAACATAATACGACGCTCAAGTTGACTGGCTATACTTTCAGCAACTAGCTGAGCATCTAACTCAGGTTTACGAATTTCTTCAATGTTTAACTTAACGTTATTCACATGAAGATCGAGCATCTTAGCCACATCAGCACGTAAACGCTCAATGTCCTCACCTTTCTTACCAATGACAACACCAGGGCGTGCTGTATGAATGGTAATAAAAGCAGACTTAGCAGGGCGTTCGATGCGAATCCGACTGACCGATGCTTCTTTTAATTTCGCTTTTAAGAAAGCACGAACTTCTAAATCTTTATGTAAGAAATTCGCGTAGTCTTTTCCTTCGGCATACCATTTAGAGCGCCAATCTGTCGCTATACCAAGGCGGATACCGGTTGGATGTACTTTTTGACCCATATTAAACCTCAGCCTTTCTTAGCAATTTTTTCGTCACTCACTTTAATAGTGATATGACTGGTACGCTTCAAGATACGATTCGCACGGCCTTTAGCACGTGGTTGAATACGTTTCATCGTAGGTCCTTGGTCGACGAAAATCGTTTTAACCGATAATTCATCTACATCAGCGCCTTCGTTATGCTCGGCATTAGCGATGGCTGATTCTAGTACTTTCTTAATAATAGCCGCGCCCTTTTTAGAGCTAAAAGCTAAAATTTGAAGTGCTTTACCAACAGGCTCACCACGAATTTGATCAGCAACTAAACGGCACTTTTGAGGTGATATACGCGCGGTGCGTAAATGAGCTGCAACTTCCATACTCGACCTCTTACTTAGACTTCTTATCAGCGACATGGCCGCGATAAGAACGGGTTAGCGCAAACTCACCTAGCTTGTGACCAACCATATTATCATTAATCAATACAGGTATATGTTGTTTGCCATTATGTACAGCAATCGTTAAACCTACCATATTGGGCAAAATCATTGAGCGGCGTGACCATGTTTTAATGGGCTTGCGGTCATTGTTTGCAACAGCAGTTTCAACTTTTTTCATCAAATGATGATCAACAAATGGGCCTTTCTTTAACGAACGTGGCATTCTTCAGTCCCCTTACTTCTTATTCCGACGACGAACGATCATGTTGTCGGTACGCTTGCTACTACGAGTTTTGTAACCCTTAGTCGGAACACCCCAAGGAGTGACCGGATGGCGACCACCTGAAGTACGACCTTCACCACCACCATGTGGATGGTCAACAGGGTTCATAGCAACACCACGAACAGTTGGACGAATACCACGCCAGCGTTTAGCACCCGCTTTACCTAATTTAATTAGGCCATACTCGGAATTGCCTACTTCGCCTACAGTAGCACGACACTCAGCCGGTACTTTACGCATTTCACCAGAGCGTAAACGCAAGGTTACATGGGCATTTTCACGAGCAACGATTTGAGCAGATGTTCCTGCACTACGCGCTAATTGAGCACCTTTACCCGGTTTCATTTCAACGCAATGCACAACACTACCCACAGGAATATTACGCATAGGTAATGCATTACCTACAGCGATAGGTGCATGTTGACCAGATACCACTGGATCACCTGCATTTAAGCCTTTAGGAGCGATAATGTAACGACGCTCACCATCAGCATACAGGACTAGCGCAATATTAGCATTACGATTAGGATCGTACTCTAAGCGCTCAACACGACCTTGAATATCGTCTTTACGGCGTTTGAAGTCAATCAAACGATAGTGTTGACGACTACCACCACCCACATGACGAGTAGTGATACGACCATTATTATTACGACCGCCAGTTTTATTTTTGCGCTCTAATAATGGCTTAAAGGGTTCACCTTTATGTAGGTCTTTATTAACCAAACGTACTTGAGCACGACGCCCAGCAGAGGTTGGTTTAGATTTAATAAGTGCCATATAATAATACCACCCTATTATTCAGCTGCTGCAAGAGAATGGCCTTCAGCCAAGCTAATATAAGCTTTCTTCCAATCACTACGCTTACCTGCGCGGCGACCGAAGTTTTTCCCTTTGCCTTGAACATTTAAAGTTTTTACGTCGGTAACAACGACTTCAAATAACTTTTCAACAGCAGCTTTGATTTCTGGTTTAGTGGCATCTTTAGCAACTTTGAAAACATATTGATTTGAGCCTTCTGTTAGCCCAACGGACTTTTCAGTCACACGTGGAGCTAACAGCACCTTGTATAGGCGCTCTTGATTGATCATGCCAACCACTCCTGAATTTTGGCAATAGCCGTTTCAGTCGTCACGACTTTCTCGTGACCTACTAAACTGACTGGATTAAGTTCGGCGAATGATAATACTTCGCAATGAGGGATATTGCGAGTCGCCAATAATAGATTGGCATCATCACCGTTAGTGACAAACAGTACATCATTAGTACCGTATTTTGCTAATTCTGTTACCGCTAACTTAGTTTTTGGCTCAGCCATATCTAGACTAGCAACAACGATCAGACGCTCTTGGCGAACCAATTCAGACAATATAGAGCGCATTGCTGCACGATACATTTTCTTATTGAGCTTCTGAGTATAATCACGTGGTTTAGCAGCAAAAATCTTACCACCTGTACGCCATAATGGGCTACGGATAGTACCTGCACGCGCACGACCAGTTCCTTTTTGACGGAACGGTTTTGCACCACCACCACTCACTTCAGAGCGGGTTTTTTGAGCTTTAGTACCTGCACGCGCTGCTGCCATATAAGCAACAACGGTTTGATGCACTAAGCCCTCATTAAATTCACGACCAAACACTTCATCGTTGACGCTGAGTGCATTGCCGTTTAAGACTTGTAATTCCATCGTAGCAACCTTATTAAGCTTTAACTGAAAGCTTTACAACGACATTGCCGTTCACTGCCCCTGGCACTGCACCTTTTACTAATAAAAGATTGCGCTCAGCATCGACTCTAACGACTGTTAAACACTCTACAGTAGTATTTACAGCACCTAAGTGACCTGACATTTTCTTACCGGGGAATACACGACCAGGCGTTTGATTTTGACCGATAGAACCGGGAACACGGTGAGAGCGGGAGTTACCGTGAGTCGCATCTTGACCACGGAAATTATGACGTTTAATAGTACCAGCAAAGCCTTTACCTTTACTAACACCAGCAACGTCTACTTTTTGACCTTCTTGGAAGTAGGTCACTGTCAATTCTGAACCAACAGAATACTCTGAAGCTTTCTCGACTCTAGACTCACGAACAAAAGTACCTACTGGAACGCTAGCTTTAGCAAAGTGACCTGCTTGAGCTTTAGTAACACGAGATGCTTTTTTCTCACCTAGAGATAATTGAATCGCTTCATAGCCATCAGATTCGGCAGTCTTGACTTGAGACACTTTATTAGGCGCAATCTCTAAAACGGTAACAGGAGTTGCTCCCCCATCTTCACCGTAGATTCGGGTCATGCCTATTTTGCGACCCAGCAGACCGATAGCCATTTGCTTACCTCTCAAATATACTCGCTTGGAGTGATTTCGATTCTTTCGACTAGAAAAACACGGCTCGACCTAGGTCGAGCCGTGGAAAGCCGCGTATTATACACGGAAAAAATCGAAAATTAAGTACTTATTACAGATCAGTTCAATTTAATCTGTACATCGACGCCTGCGGCTAGATCTAAACGCATTAAAGCATCTACCGTTTTATCGGTAGGATCAATAATATCCATCAAACGCTTATGAGTACGAATCTCATATTGATCACGCGCATCTTTATTCACGTGTGGAGAAATCAAAATCGTGTGACGCTCAATACGAGTAGGTAAAGGAATAGGGCCTTTAACACGAGCGCCAGTGCGTTTTGCAGTTTCAACAATCTCAGAAGCTGAACGATCAATTAAACGATGATCGAAAGCTTTAAGACGGATACGAATTCTTTGATCAGACATGCTTTACTTACTCAATAATTTTAGCGACGACGCCCGCACCNACAGTACGACCACCCTCACGAATCGCAAAACGCAAACCCTCTTCCATCGCAATCGGATTGATCAGGCTTACGACTAATTTCACATTATCACCCGGCATTACCATCTCTACGCCTTCTGGNAATTCACANGCNCCNGTGACNTCNGTGGTGCGGAAGTAGAACTGTGGACGATAACCTTTGAAGAATGGGGTATGACGACCACCCTCTTCCTTGGATAATACGTAAACTTCGGCTTCAAACTTAGAGTGTGGTTTAATAGAACCGGGCTTGCACAGTACTTGACCACGCTCNACGTCTTCACGTTTGGTACCACGGAGTAATAAACCTACGTTGTCGCCAGCTTGACCTTGGTCAAGTAACTTACGGAACATTTCAACGCCCGTTACAGTGGTCTTAGTAGTAGGGTTAATGCCTACGATTTCAACCTCTTCACCGACTTTAATAATGCCGCGTTCAATACGACCTGTGACTACCGTACCACGACCAGAGATAGAGAATACGTCTTCTACGGGTAGTAAGAAGGCACCATCTACTGCACGCTCAGGCTCTGGGATGTAGGTGTCTAGGGCTTCTACTAAGCTAGCAATCGCGCCTTCACCTAAATCACTGGCATCCCCTTGTAGTGCTTTTAAGGCAGAGCCTTTAATCACGGGGGTGTCATCACCAGGGAATTCGTAGTCTGATAACAGTTCACGAATTTCCATTTCAACGAGTTCGAGTAGCTCTTCATCGTCGACCATGTCGCATTTATTCATGAATACGACAATGTATGGAACGCCTACTTGACGTGATAACAGAATGTGTTCACGTGTTTGTGGCATAGGGCCATCAGCAGCAGATACCACTAGAATCGCACCGTCCATTTGTGCCGCACCCGTGATCATGTTCTTGACATAATCCGCGTGACCAGGGCAGTCTACGTGTGCGTAGTGACGTGCCGATGATTCATATTCTACGTGTGCCGTCGAAATGGTGATACCCCGTGCTTTTTCTTCCGGGGCTGCGTCGATTTGGTCATACGCCTTGGCATCACCACCAAATTTACGCGATTGTACAACCGTCAAGGCCGCTGTTAGGGTCGTTTTACCGTGGTCTACGTGACCGATTGTACCCACATTTACGTGCGGCTTTGTACGCTGGAATTTATCCTTAGCCATTAATAATCACCTTTTTTCACTACTGCTTGCACAACTTGGCTGGGTGCTTCAGCATATTTTTCAAATTCCATAGAATAGCTAGCCCGACCTTGAGTCGCTGAACGCAAGGCAGTCGCATAACCAAACATTGCACCAAGTGGTACTTCAGCACGAATGCTTTTACCATTAGGTAAATCATCCATGCCTAACACGGTACCTCGACGGCGATTAATATCGCCCATCACATCGCCCATATACTCTTCAGGGGCTACTACTTCAACCTTCATAATCGGCTCAAGTAGTACGGCTCCCGCATCCAATTGGCCTTGGCGCAATGCCATTGAAGCGGCAATCTTATAAGCTAACTCGCTAGAGTCAACTTCATGATAAGAACCATTAAATAGAGTGGCCTTAAAATCCACTAATGGATAGCCTGCTAACGCACCGCTAACCATCTGTTCACGAATACCTTTATCGATAGCGGGAATAAATTCCTTAGGAATAACGCCTCCCACAACCGCATTCTCAAACTGATAACCCAAACCTTGAGCTAAGGGCTCTAGGCGCAACCAGATATGACCATACTGACCTTTGCCACCCGTTTGACGAATAAATTTCCCTTCTACCTCAACCGTATTACGAATCGTCTCGCGATAGGCCACTTGTGGATTACCCACATTGCAACCCACATCATAATCACGTTTGAGTAGATCGATTTTAATATCGAGGTGTAACTCACCCATACCGGAGATAATCGTCTGCCCCGAATCGGGATCCGTTTTCACTCGGAAAGAGGGATCTTCTTGTGCTAAACGATTAAGAGCATTAATCAATTTATCTTGATCGGCTAGAGACTTAGGCTCAATCGCAACTGAAATAACGGGTTCAGGAAACTCCATACGCTCCAGAATAATCTTGTTATTCTGATCGCATAGCGTATCGCCGGTAGTAATATCTTTTAGTCCTACCGCTGCGGCTATATCGCCAGCTAGTACTTCCTCAACCTCTTCACGCGAATTCGCATGCATCTGTACTAAACGACCAATGCGCTCACGTTTACCTTTAATAGGATTAAAGACGATATCACCAGAGCGTAAATGACCTGAATACACCCGCATAAAGGTCAGGGTACCAAACGAATCGGTAGCAATTTTGAAAGCTAATGCTGCAAAAGGCTCTTGATCGTCAGGATGGCGCTCTAACTCCTTAGCATCCTCATCAAGACTCGCTAAGCCATGCACCGCAGGCATATCTAATGGAGAGGGTAAATAACGCACCACCCCATCTAAAACGGCTTGTACGCCTTTATTTTTAAAGGCAGAACCACAAAAAGTAGGGATAACTTTGCCTGCTAAAGCTAGCGTACGCAAAGCACCATAAATCTCATCTTCGGATAAAGTACCTTCTTCAAGATACTTATTCGTTAGCTCATCGCTCGCATCAGCAGCAACTTCTAATAAGTGCTCACGCCAATGCTCGGCTTCAGCTTGATACGCATCAGGTATAGTAGTGGCTTGATAGGTCATGCCCTTATCGGTTTCATTCCAATACAAGGCCTGCATCCGCACTAAATCAATCACGCCTTGAAAACTTTCCTCAGCCCCTATTGGCAACTGGACAGGGACTGCATTAGCAGCAAGACGCTCTTTGATTTGCTCGACTACGCGCAGAAAATCTGCACCTGAGCGATCCATTTTATTAATAAACGCTAGGCGTGGTACATGATACTTATTTGCTTGACGCCATACGGTTTCGGACTGGGGTTCAACTCCACCCACCGCACAAAACACCGCCACCGCTCCATCGAGAACACGCAGCGAACGCTCCACCTCAATAGTGAAATCAACGTGACCCGGTGTATCAATGATATTAATACGATGTTGCTCTAGCTGCTTATCCATCCCTTGCCAAAAGCAAGTGGTTGCAGCCGAGGTAATCGTAATACCACGCTCTTGTTCTTGTGGCATCCAATCCATCGTCGCATTACCATCATGTACCTCACCTAGTTTGTGAGACACACCGGTATAAAATAAAATACGCTCCGTCGTCGTCGTTTTACCCGCATCAATGTGAGCCATGATGCCGATATTGCGATAACGATCTATAGGAGTCTTGCGTACGATAGTATTAGCAGCCACAACCGTTTATCCCATTACCAACGGAAATGAGCAAAGGCACGGTTTGCTTCCGCCATACGATGCGTGTCTTCACGTTTTTTCACCGCAGTACCACGTTTTTCAGAGGCATCCATGAGTTCGCCTGCTAATTTACGTGCCATGGATTTTTCACCACGTTTACGAGCAGCATCAATTAACCAGCGCATTGCTAAAGCGTTTTGACGTACAGGACGTACTTCAACCGGTACTTGATAAGTAGCACCACCCACACGGCGAGCTTTAACTTCGACCGCAGGACGGACATTATCCAGTGCATCACTCAGGACATCCATACCATCGCCACCTTTTTTAGAGGCAATTTCATCTAAAGCACCATAAATAATGCTCTCGGCAACAGCTTTCTTACCATCTTGCATAACAGCATTCATGAATTTACTGAGCAATTGGCTACCAAACTTTGGATCCGGCAGGACTTCGCGTTTGGGGACTTCTCTTCTTCTAGGCATTTTCTACACTCTCGAATTATTTCTTAGGACGTTTAGTACCGTATTTAGAACGGCCTTGTTTACGATCTTTAACACCTTGGGTATCTAAGCTACCGCGCACAGTGTGATAGCGCACACCAGGTAGATCTTTAACACGACCACCACGAATCAGTACAACCGAGTGTTCCTGAAGGTTATGGCCCTCGCCACCGATATAACTTGTTACCTCAAAACCATTGGTTAAACGCACACGAGCGACTTTACGCATCGCTGAGTTTGGTTTTTTGGGAGTAGTAGTATAAACGCGAGTACAAACACCCCGACGTTGTGGGCATGCTTCTAGAGCGGGTACATTGCTTTTTTCAGCCTTGCTTTTACGCGGTTTGCGTACCAGCTGATTCACTGTTGCCATCTAATTAAATTCTCCTACGAGATACGTGTGAGTGAATACAATTAATCACTCTCATATAAAAACTTCGGTCGGAAATTCGACCCATTTAAGGTCGCAAGATTCTAGGGATGGCTATCCATTCTGTCAAGCTATGTTTAGCCATCCCTAGTCAAGCACTTACTTACTGAGACTAGGATTTTTCCACTTTCCTATTCGTCTATATCACCCTCAGAGTCCATACTGAAAGTCATGACAGGCTCCATGGAAGGCGAGCGCATATCACTAAAAGGTGTCGCATTTTGGAACTTAGCCCGACGACTTTCGTGATACGCCAAACCTGTCCCCGCAGGAATCAAACGTCCCACAATAACGTTCTCTTTCAAGCCACGTAAATCATCACGCGCTCCACGCACTGCAGCTTCTGTTAAGACACGGGTTGTCTCTTGGAAAGAAGCGGCGGATACGAACGAATCCGTGACTAAAGAGGCCTTAGTAATCCCCATTAATACACGCTCATATTTTACCGTGAGTTTACCTTCTGCATTCAGGCGGCGATTTTCCTCAACTACTCGCCAGTAGTCGGTTTGCTCACCACGAATGAAATGACTTTCACCCGGATCAATAATATCCACCTTACGCATCATCTGACGGATGATAACTTCAAGGTGCTTATCATTAATCTTTACCCCTTGCAGGCGGTAAACGTCTTGAATTTCTTGCACTAGATAAGCAGAAAGCTCGGTAGCTCCACGCAAGCGCAAGATATCGTGTGGATTAGGTTCACCATCGGCAATCACCTCACCACGTGTTACCTTTTCCCCCTCAAACACATCGAGAGTACGCCATTTAGGAATCAGCTCTTCGTATTGCTCACCGCTTTCATCGGTAATCACAATCCGTTGTTTACCTTTCGTTTCCTTACCAAATGAAATCGTACCGGTCTTCTCGGCTAAGATCGCACCATCTTTAGGACGACGTGCTTCGAATAAGTCCGCTACCCGTGGTAGACCCCCGGTGATATCACGTGTCTTAGAAGACGCTTGTGGTAGACGTGCAAGGATCTCCCCTACTTCTACAATCGCGCCATTGGTTAAGCTGACGATCGCATTAGCAGGCAATGGATACTGTACTGGAATCTTAGTGCCTTCAAAGTAAATGCTATTTCCACCCTCATCCATCAGTCTTAAGGTAGGACGCATATCCCGACCCGGCCCTGGACGATTGCGTGGATCCATCACCACGATAGAGGACAAACCAGTAGTATCGTCGATCTTAGTTTGTACCGTCATATTGTCGATGAAGTCACTAAAATCAACTCGACCCGATACCTCAGAGACAATCGGCTGGGTATGAGGATCCCATGTAGCAACCTGTTGACCCGCACCGACTGCCTCACCTTCTTTGACCGTTAAAATAGCACCGTAAGGGACTTTATAGCGCTCTTTATCACGACCGTTATCATCCACGACACCTAATTCACCAGAGCGCGATACCGCCACTAAATTACCCTGTTTATTCACTACCGTTTTCATATTAACTAAGTGAATTTTACCAGAGGACTTAATGGAGATATTGTTCTCAGCAGCGGACCGATTCGCCGCACCCCCGATATGGAAGGTACGCATGGTGAGCTGAGTACCGGGTTCACCGATAGATTGCGCCGCGACTACCCCTACTGACTCACCTTTATTGACAAAGTGACCACGGGATAAATCACGTCCATAGCATCTACGGCACACACCATAACGTGCCTCACACGTAATCGCCGAACGTACCACAACCTCATCGACACCTAAAGCATCAATCTTTTTAACCCAAGCTTCATCTAGCAAAGTACCGGCTGGCACTAAAATCTCATCACCACGAATGACATCCTGAGCCACCACACGACCTAATACACGCTCAGCGAGGGCTTCAATAACATCCCCACCCTCAATAATGGGGCGCATACGAATGCCTTGCTCAGTTGTACAGTCATCAATAACGACGACCATGTCTTGAGCAACGTCTACTAGACGGCGGGTTAGATAACCAGAGTTTGCCGTTTTCAATGCCGTATCAGCTAGACCTTTACGCGCACCGTGAGTCGAGATGAAGTACTGAAGAACGTTTAACCCTTCACGGAAGTTAGAGGTAATCGGTGTCTCAATGATCGAGCCATCCGGCTTTGCCATCAAACCCCGCATCCCGGCTAACTGACGAATCTGAGCGGCAGAACCCCGCGCTCCTGAGTCCGCCATCATGTAAATGGAGTTAAACGACTCTTGGTTAACTTCTTTACCTTCGGTATTAATAACGGTTTCTTTACCAATCTTTTCCATCATCGCTTTCGCGACTTTCTCATTGGTACTGGCCCAGATATCAACGACCTTGTTATAGCGTTCGCCTTGCGTCACGAGACCGCTGGCGAATTGCATCTCAATTTCTTTAACCGCATCTTCTGCTTCAGAGAGTAGTTCTACTTTCTTTTCAGGAATGATCATATCATCCGAGCAGAATGAGACCCCTGAGCGCGTCGCATAACGATAACCGGTATACATGAGTTGGTCAGCAAATACGACTGCCTCTTTCATCCCCACACGGCGATAAGACTCATTAATGAGCTTAGAAATGGCTTTCTTTTTCAGCGTGGTATTGAACAGCTCAAAAGGCAAACCTTCCGGCATAATGCTGGTTAAGATAGAGCGCCCTACCGTGGTATCCATTAAACGTGTGCGTTTAATGAGCTGTCCGTCTTCTTTAATGCTGTCAGTAATGCGTACTTTCACCTTAGCATGTAAAGACACAAACCCAGACTCATAGGCGCGTTGTGCTTCTTTAGGGTCGGCAAATACCATGCCCTCGCCTTTCGCGGCAACCGCTTCACGAGTCATGTAATACAGACCCAAAACGATGTCTTGTGATGGCACAATAATCGGATCACCATTCGCAGGCGATAACACATTATTGGTTGACATCATCAGCGCACGAGCTTCTAGCTGAGCCTCTAGAGACAGAGGTACGTGTACCGCCATTTGGTCACCGTCGAAGTCCGCATTGAACGCCGCACAAACCAAAGGATGTAATTGAATCGCTTTACCTTCGATCAATACCGGCTCAAACGCTTGAATACCTAAACGGTGTAGCGTAGGCGCACGGTTTAACATCACTGGATGTTCACGGATAACATCCGCGAGAATATCCCAAACCTCAGGCGTTTCACGCTCTACCAGCTTTTTAGCCGCTTTAATCGTGGTTGCTAAACCTTGACGTTGTAAGCGACCAAAAATGAAAGGCTTGAATAGCTCCAGCGCCATTTTCTTAGGCAAACCGCACTGATGTAGGCGTAAAGTAGGGCCTACTACAATGACCGAACGTCCGGAGTAGTCAACCCGCTTACCTAATAAGTTCTGACGGAAACGACCTTGTTTACCCTTAATCATATCGGATAAGGATTTCAAAGGACGTTTATTAGAACCCGTGATAGCACGACCACGGCGACCATTATCTAATAAAGCATCGACCGCTTCTTGCAGCATACGCTTTTCATTGCGCACGATAATGTCCGGCGCATTTAACTCTAATAAACGCTTCAATCGGTTATTACGGTTAATCACACGACGGTATAGATCGTTCAAATCCGAGGTTGCAAAACGACCACCGTCCAACGGTACTAATGGACGCAAATCAGGCGGCAATACAGGTAAGGCATCCATGATCATCCATGAAGGCTCGTTACCAGATTGTAAGAAGGACTCCATGACCTTTAGGCGCTTAGTTAAACGCTTGAGCTTGGTCTCAGAGTTAGTTTCAGCAATCTCTTCACGCATCTTATTGATCTCATGTTTCAGATCAATACTGCTCAATAATTCCTTAATCGCCTCCGCACCCATTTTTGCCGTAAATTCGTCGCCAAACTCTTCTACAGCCTCCAAATAGGCTTCATCAGACAGTAGTTGTCCTACTTCTAAATGAGTCATACCTGCATCGGTAATAACGAAGGTTTCAAAATACAGAATACGCTCAATATCACGCAGAGTCATATCCAGCATCAGACCGATACGGGAAGGGAGTGATTTTAAAAACCAAATATGCGCTACTGGGCTGGCCAGGTCGATATGCCCCATACGCTCACGGCGTACTTTAGTTTGAGTAACCTCAACCCCGCATTTTTCACAGATAACACCGCGATGTTTTAAACGCTTGTACTTGCCACATAAGCACTCAAAATCTTTTACTGGGCCAAAAATCTTGGCACAGAATAAACCGTCGCGCTCAGGCTTAAAGGTACGATAGTTAATAGTTTCTGGCTTTTTCACTTCACCAAAAGACCAAGTACGAATCGTTTCAGGAGAGGCCAAACTAATGCGGATCGCATCAAACTCCTGAATCTCTTGCTCTTTCTTGTAAATACTTAATAAATCTTTCATCACTTTGCCCGCTGCATTCAGTCAAAAGGGTAAACCGAGCACTTTCACAAAGTACTCGGTTGCTGCTTTTGTATTAATCGGTTTCAAGTTCGATATTTAAGCCTAAGGAACGAATTTCTTTCATCAATACGTTAAACGACTCTGGCATACCCGCGACCATAGAGTGATCACCATCCACGATGTTTTTATACATCTTGTTACGACCATTCACGTCATCTGATTTTACGGTCAACATTTCTTGTAGCGTATAGGCCGCACCATAAGCTTCCAGTGCCCAGACCTCCATCTCACCGAAACGTTGACCACCGAATTGGGCTTTACCACCTAGAGGCTGTTGCGTGACCAAGCTATAAGGCCCGGTAGAGCGACCATGCATTTTGTCATCAACCAAATGGTTGAGTTTTAGCATGTGCATATAGCCTACGGTGACTTTACGCTCGAACGAATCCCCAGTCCGACCATCATATAAAGTGGTTTGACCGCTATCAGGTAGTTCCGCCAGGCTCAACATTTCCTTAATTTCAGCCTCATGAGCACCATCAAATACGGGCGTTGCCATGGGGACTCCACCACGCAAATTAGTAGCCAGTTCAATGACTTCGGCATCACTCAAATCAGAGATATCGCCTTGACGGGGATTACCACCGGTGGAATAGACCTCGGTAATAAATTGACGCATTTCATCAATACGCGCTTTGGTATCAATCATGCGGGCAATTTTCGCACCCAAGCCTTTAGCCGCCCAACCTAGATGGGTTTCTAGTACCTGACCGACGTTCATCCGTGAAGGTACACCGAGAGGATTCAATACGATATCAACGGTTTGACCGTTTTCTAGGTAAGGCATATCCTCGACGGGAACAATCTTAGACACAACCCCTTTATTACCGTGGCGTCCCGCCATTTTGTCACCGGGTTGCATACGACGTTTAACCGCAATATACACCTTGACCATTTTCATGACGCCTGCGGGTAAATCATCACCGGCTGTGAGCTTTTCACGTTGCTTTTGTAGGCGTGTTTCGTAAGATTTCTTTTTATCCATCAGTTGGTTATTGAGTACTTCTAATTGAGCATTCAATAACTCATCGGCTAGACGAATTGAGAACCAATCTTTACGCGCCAAACCTTCTAGGTAATCTAAAGTAATCGTATCACCAGCACGTAACCGATTCGGGCCACCGTCTGCGACTTGATTGAGTACTAAACGTCCTACCCGCTCATAAACGTCCGTTTCGTAAATACGTAACTCATCGAGTAAGTCTTTACGAACTTGTTTTAACGACTCTTCTTGAATCGCTAACGCACGCGCATCACGCTCAACGCCATCACGAGTAAAGACCCGCACATCAATAACGGTTCCGGTCATACCGGTAGGCACACGTAAAGAGCTATCTTTAACGTCAGAAGCCTTTTCACCGAAGATCGCACGCAATAACTTCTCTTCTGGCGTTAATTGGCTTTCACCTTTAGGGGTCACTTTACCGACTAGAATATCGTTCGGTTTTACCTCAGCTCCCACATGAATAATGCCGCACTCGTCTAATTTAGAGAGTAAGCTTTCACTCACATTAGGAATATCAGCGGTAATTTCCTCAGGCCCTAGTTTAGTATCGCGTGCCAAGCAAATCAGTTCTTCAATATGAATCGAGGTATAACGATCTTCTTCGACCACACGCTCCGATAAAAGAATCGAGTCCTCGAAGTTATAACCATTCCAAGGCATAAAGGCGATAAACATATTTTGTCCTAAAGCCAATTCACCTAGGTCAGTAGAAGAACCATCTGCTAATACGTCACCACGTTCAACTACATCGCCTACCTTCACAATAGGGCGTTGGTTAATACTGGTATTTTGGTTAGAGCGGGTATATTTAATCAGGTTATAAATATCAACCCCACCCTTCTCGTCGGCCTCATGATCATGAACACGCACCACCACACGGCTCGCATCCACAGAATCAATCACCCCACCACGTTTAGCAGATACCGTAGACCCTGAGTCAACCGCAACCGCACGCTCCATACCTGTCCCTACTAAAGGCTTATCCGCCCGTAAGCAAGGTACAGCTTGACGTTGCATGTTAGAACCCATCAAGGCACGGTTCGCGTCATCGTGCTCTAAGAACGGAATCAAGGAAGCTGCGACCGATACAATTTGCTTAGGCGAGACGTCCATGTACTGCACACGGTCAGCCGTCATGAGCGTGAATTCATTTTTATAACGGCAGGTTACGAATTCACTGGCAAATGAACCATCTTTATTTAGCTCAGCATTGGCCTGTGCAATAACGTACTGTGATTCTTCAATTGCAGATAAATAATCCACATCAGAAGTCACTTTACCATCCACAATACGACGATACGGTGTTTCTAAGAAGCCATATTCATTGGTACGCGCATACACGGATAGAGAGTTAATCAGACCGATATTAGGTCCCTCAGGCGTCTCAATTGGGCACACACGACCATAGTGGGTAGGATGTACGTCACGTACCTCAAAGCCCGCACGTTCACGGGTCAAACCACCAGGGCCTAACGCAGAAATACGACGCTTATGAGTCACCTCAGATAATGGATTATTTTGATCCATGAACTGAGAGAGCTGGCTTGAACCAAAGAACTCCTTAATCGCTGCCGATACGGGCTTAGAGTTCACTAACTCTTGTGGCATTAAGCCTTCGCTTTCTGCCATAGTCAGACGTTCTTTAACCGCACGCTCAACCCGGACTAAACCGATACGGAAAGCATTTTCAGCCATTTCACCCACGCTACGAATGCGGCGATTACCTAAATGGTCAATATCATCCACATCATCGCGACCATCACAGATATCAATCAGCTTTTTCAGTACGGCTAAGATATCTTCTTGATTTAGGATGCCACTACCTGTTGACTCTTCACGTCCTAAGCGGCGGTTAAACTTCATACGCCCTACGGCAGATAAGTCATAACGCTCTTCGGTGAAGAACAAATTGTTAAATAGGTTTTCAGCCGACTCTTTGGTTGGTGGCTCACCGGGGCGCATCATGCGATAGATCTCTACCTGCGCCTCTAAAGGCGAATGAGTAGGGTCAATACGGAGCGTATTGGAGATAAAAGCACCACGGTCTAATTCATTCGTAAACAAAATACGGAAATCTTCAATACGATTGTCGCGGAACTTTTCTAATAGATCATTGGTTATTTCGGTATTAGCCTGCGCTAATAACTCACCCGTAAAAGTATCCACCACATTATGAGCGATCACTTTACCCACAATATAATCAGTAGGTACTTCTAGCTTATCAAGCTTAGCCTCATCTAATTTCCGAATGTGCTTAGCCGTAATGCGTCGACCCGCCTCAACTAGCACTTCGTTATTAATCTTAATATCAAAAGACGCCAACTCACCCCGTAGACGATCCGGTACTAGATCAATCGCGACCTTATCCAAACCTAAATGCACTTGGGTGGTATCAAAGTAATAATCTAAAATCTGCTCATTATCCATGCCTATAGCACGTAATAAGATAGTAGCAGGCAATTTCCGGCGACGGTCAATACGCACGAAAATAGAATCTTTTGGATCTAATTCAAAATCCAACCACGAACCACGATAAGGAATAACACGGGCACTATGCAGTAACTTACCTGCCGTATTCGACTTACCTTTATCGTGCTCAAAAAATACCCCAGGTGAGCGATGTAATTGGGACACAATCACGCGCTCAGTACCATTAATAATAAAGGTACCTTTATCCGTCATTAAAGGCAGTTCACCTAGATAAACATCTTGCTCTTTAATAGCCTTAACGACTTTTGCTCCAGCCGGTGCATCTTTGTCATTGATGACTAAGCGCAATTTAACACGCAATGAGGCCGCATAGGTTAAACCACGTAATTGGCATTCTTGCACATCAAATACAGGCTCAGCTAAACGATAATCGACATACTCAAGGGAGACATAACCGTTATAGCTTATAATCGGGAACACAGATGAGAATGCCGCATGTAAACCTTGTTGCGACCGCTTGTCGACTGGTTTGTCAAGCTGTAAAAAGCTGTCGTATGATTCTAACTGAATCGCTAAAAGCTCAGGTACCTCTAGCACTTGCTCACGTTTACCAAAATCTTTACGGATTCGTTTTTTCTCAGTATAACTCAGTCCCATCGTGTTTCCTCACTTGGAATCAGACTTTATCAATGACCCCAATGGTCATTCATGTAACATCATTATTTATTGCCTACTGTATAAGCGGCAAAAGGCCGACAGCACAAATGCACTGTCAGCCTCTTCAGTTGGGGGTAGGTTTAATGACTAATCAAAGGCACACCTACGCACAGAACTTACTTAACTTCAACTTTAGCGCCTGCTTCTTCAAGCTTCTTCTTAATGTCTTCAGCTTCAGCTTTAGGAGCGGCTTCTTTAACAGTAGAAGGTACACCCTCTACCATTGCTTTGGCTTCTTTTAAGCCTAAGCCAGTTAATTCACGTACTACTTTAATAACGCCGATTTTGTTATCACCGAAGCTGGTCATAACAACGTTAAATTCAGTTTGCTCTTCAACAGGAGCAGCGGTATCACCAACACCTGATACAGCTACTGTTTGAACAGCAGCAGTTACACCAAATTTTTCTTCAATTGCAGCAATTAATTCTACAACTTCAGTTACAGTCATGTTGGCAAATGCTTCCAACAAATCGGCTTGAGAAATCGCCATCGCCATGTTATTTATCTCCAAAAAACCTAAATCAGTATGAGTATCTTAAAATCAAGCTGCGTCAGCTTCAGTCGGTGCTGGAGCACCGCCGTCTTTCTGGTCACGCAATGCAGCAAGTGTACGAGCAAATTTATCCAACGGAGCACGCAATACAGCCGCCAAGGTAGACAAGGCTTGCTCACGGGTTGGTAACTTAGCTAAACGTTCTAATTCAGATCCCGGTAAAGTTTTGCCATCAATAGCTACAAACTTTACTTCTAACTTATCTGCATTAGCTTTATCTGCTTTTAAAAACTCACGTAATAAACGTGCAGCTGAGCCCGGATCTTCTTGAGAAAATGCCAGTACCATAGGGCCTGTCAAATTTTCACCTAAAGATTCAAAGCTAGTGTCTTTTACAGCAATACGTACTAAGTTATTTTTCACTACGCGTAAATACACACCTGAAGAGCGTGCTTTTTTACGTAGTGAGGTCAATTGCTCAGCATTCAGACCACGGTTTTCAGCAGCAACCGCAGAATGAGCACTCGCAGCGACTGCGGCCACTTCAGAGACAACTTGTTTTTTCTCTTCCAGTGTTAATGCCACGTTATCTACTCCTGGTTCGGCGGAAAAACCACCGTTAATCAATCAAATGTAATTAACCATTACCTTTGAAGGAAACAGCGCCCCAAACCAATACTGACTCGGGTACGCCATCTGCGCAGGCTTCATCTAACTAGAGATGTCATTAAGTTAACTACTTAACACCTGCGGTCTTTGACGACATACATCGTGTATATCTAATGCCTCACGGCAGCTCACATCCTTGTGAACGAAGGCATAAAGCCTTAAATTTTAAACTAATTAATAGCTTAAGCTAGAGCTATCTACACGCACACCTGCACCCATAGTAGTGGATACAGCTAATGCTTTTAGATAAACACCTTTAGCACTAGACGGTTTAGCTTTAACTAAGTCAGATACTAACGCGTTAATATTTTCAACGAGCTTAGTGGTATCAAAGTCAACATTACCCACAGCAGCGTGAATAATACCAGCTTTATCAGTACGGTAACGCACTTGACCCGCTTTGGCATTTCTTACTGCAGTAGCAACATCAGGCGTCACAGTACCGACTTTAGGGTTAGGCATTAAGCCACGTGGACCTAAAATTTGACCTAATTGACCCACAACGCGCATAGCATCTGGACTAGCGATGACCACATCGAAATCCATGCGACCGCCTTTAATTTCAGCCGCAAGATCATCAAAACCGACTACATCTGCACCAGCTGCACGAGCCGCTTCTGCATTAGCACCTTGGGTAAAGACGGCTACACGTACTGATTTACCATTACCATTAGGTAATACCGTTGCACCACGCACTACTTGATCAGATTTACGTGGATCAACCCCTAAATTAATCGCAATATCCACACTTTCAATGAATTTTGCGCGAGGTAATGATTTTAATAAATCTAATGCTTCTGGTAAGGCATAAGATTTATCACGTGATACTACTGCGCGAATCGCTTGTTGACGCTTTGAAAGTTTTGCCATGATTAAATCTCCACTTCCAAGCCCATACTACGCGCGCTACCGGCGATAGTACGTACTGCTGCATCGAGGCTAGCTGCTGTTAAATCAGGCTCTTTCGCTTTAGCAATTTCTTCTAATTGCGCGCGCGTTACCTTACCTACTTTTTGGGTATTAGGGCGGCTACTACCTGATTTAAGCCCTGCTGCTTTCTTTAATAGAATCGTGGCAGGTGGCGTTTTGGTAATAAAGGTAAAGCTTTTATCACTATAAACGGTAATAACAACCGGAATAGGTAGGCCTACTTCTAAACCTTGGGTAGCCGCATTGAATGCTTTACAGAACTCCATAATGTTCACGCCTTTTTGACCAAGGGCGGGACCTACAGGAGGACTAGGATTTGCTTTACCAGCAGGAACTTGTAGCTTGATATAGCCACTAACTTTCTTTGCCATATGAAAAATACCTATGTGGGTAATAACGCCTCACGGCTCCCCATGATTAAACAATCAAGCTTTTTCGACTTGATAAAACTCTAGCTCAACAGGCGTTGAGCGACCAAAAATCTGTACTGCCACTAATAAACGGCTTTTTTCGTAGTTAACTTCTTCCACGACACCATTGAAGTCTTTGAACGGGCCATCATTCACGCGAACAACCTCACCCGCATCAAAAATAACCTTGGGTTTCGGCTTTTCAGCCCCTTCTTCAATACGATTGAGAATGGCATCGACTTCACGCTTAGAAATGGGAGCAGGCTTATCGCTAGTACCGCCGATGAAACCTAACACTTTAGGCACCTCTTTAACCATGTGCCACGTTTCATCATTCATTTCCATTTCGACTAACACATAGCCCGGAAAGAATTTGCGTTCACTACGACGTTTATGTCCCTCGCGTACTTCCACCACTTCCTCAGTCGGTACCAGCACTTGACCAAATTGGTCATCCATCCCTAAACGACTAATGCGCTCCTGCAAAGAACGCTTTACTTGTGATTCAAAACCAGAATAGGCCTGCACTACATACCAACGCATGGACATACTTAATTTCCTATTAGCGATTTAATACCCCAACCTAGGAGCATATCAACCAGCCATAAAAAAATGGATAAAATTAAGACAATTATCATGACCATCATTGTAGTCTGTATAGTCTCAGCGCGAGTAGGCCATACCATTTTACGTACTTCTAAACGCGAGTCCTTAAGGAATCCTAAGAGACGTTTACCATTAGCTGTAGTAAAGGCTAGTGCTACACCTGCACCCGCAATTATTAATAGAGCTAAAACGCGAAAAAAGATTGATACAGGCTCACCTTGCCAAGTAGCAAAGTAATAAAAGACACCGATTGCAGCTACAATTAATGCCAAAGAGGCAATTAATTTAATAGTGTCTAGGCTGGAGGATTGTTGTTCTGTAGTGCTTGACATGCTGTTTAATACCTGAACAGTCAGAAATGACTTTGTTTAATATCCTTGAGAATACAAACAGATACTAGACAAAACCATCTTAAAGATGGCAGGCCAAGAGGGAATCGAACCCCCAACCTGCGGTTTTGGAGACCGCCGCTCTGCCAATTGAGCTATTGACCTGTATTAGAAAGAGAGCAATATTATAACCGCTCTCTTTAATTTAAGCGAGTAGAGAATTACTCAATAATTTTAGCGACGACGCCCGCACCAACAGTACGACCACCCTCACGAATCGCAAAACGCAAACCCTCTTCCATCGCAATCGGATTGATCAGGCTTACGACTAATTTCACATTATCACCCGGCATTACCATCTCTACGCCTTCTGGTAATTCACAAGCGCCAGTGACGTCTGTGGTACGGAAGTAGAACTGTGGACGATAACCTTTGAAGAATGGGGTATGACGACCACCCTCTTCCTTGGATAATACGTAAACTTCGGCTTCAAACTTAGAGTGTGGTTTAATAGAACCGGGCTTGCACAGTACTTGACCACGCTCTACGTCTTCACGTTTGGTACCACGGAGTAATAAACCTACGTTGTCGCCAGCTTGACCTTGGTCAAGTAACTTACGGAACATTTCAACGCCCGTTACAGTGGTCTTAGTAGTAGGGTTAATGCCTACGATTTCAACCTCTTCACCGACTTTAATAATGCCGCGCTCAATACGACCAGTTACTACTGTACCACGACCAGAGATAGAGAATACGTCTTCTACCGGTAGTAAGAAGGCACCGTCTACTGCACGCTCAGGTTCTGGGATGTAGGTGTCTAGGGCTTCTACTAAGCTAGCAATCGCGCCTTCACCTAAATCACTGGCATCCCCTTGTAGTGCTTTTAAGGCAGAGCCTTTAATCACGGGGGTGTCATCACCAGGGAATTCGTAGTCTGATAACAGTTCACGAATTTCCATTTCAACAAGTTCAAGTAATTCCTCATCGTCGACCATGTCACATTTGTTCATGAATACGACAATGTATGGAACACCTACTTGACGTGATAATAGAATGTGCTCACGTGTTTGTGGCATAGGGCCATCAGCGGCGGATACCACTAGAATCGCTCCGTCCATTTGTGCCGCACCCGTGATCATGTTCTTGACATAATCCGCGTGACCAGGGCAGTCTACGTGTGCGTAGTGACGTGCCGATGATTCATATTCTACGTGTGCCGTCGAAATGGTGATACCCCGTGCTTTTTCTTCCGGGGCTGCGTCGATTTGGTCATACGCCTTGGCATCACCACCAAATTTACGCGATTGTACAACCGTCAAGGCCGCTGTTAGGGTCGTTTTACCGTGGTCTACGTGACCGATTGTACCCACATTTACGTGCGGCTTTGTACGCTGGAATTTATCTTTTGCCATTTTGACAAGCACTCCGTCAAAAAACTAAATAACTGGTGCCCATAGGCAGAATCGAACTGCCGACCTCATCCTTACCAAGGATGCGCTCTACCGCCTGAGCTATATGGGCAAAAAACTTACAATCACTCAGCCATCAACATAATTGGAGCGGGTGATGGGAATCGAACCCACACCATCAGCTTGGAAGGCTGAGGTTCTACCATTGAACTACACCCGCCTAATGCTCTGATCAAACATCACCGCACACTTAATGATGTAGATCAAACAGAAGATGGTGGAGGGGGAAGGATTCGAACCTTCGAAGCACGTGGCAACAAATTTACAGTCTGTCCCCTTTGACCGCTCGGGAACCCCTCCGACTGGAAAGGCACGAATTATCTTGTTATCAAATTAGAAAGTCAACTTAATAACCATTAAAAATCAGCATTATTTTGATATAAGTTTCAGATGAAACTATTACTAATTTTTAAACAGATCGTACCTACTAAAACAGGAACAGGATTATATGCCCTATTCATCTTAAAAGCTAGTCTTTTTATCGTATTTTTTTGACATTAGCGTTTAGCGATTTGAACGCCTAAAAGGGCCTTTATCTGTATTTATTTTATAAATAAAATCAACACCTTGCTTCCTACCCGATTGAGCCTCAAGCTGTAGACGCTTATTAATCTGATAGGTAATAGCTACTCTTTGTAGGGAATCAAAGACTCCAACGATATATTTTACATAGAGACGTGGCCCTAATCGCTTGCCCAATAGCAACTCACTCTCACGATAGTCATCACCTTTAGTATTAATGCCTACCTCATCCAGCCCTAAAGCCACACCTAGCTGATTAGCAATACTTTCGCCACCCGTAATGCCTAAGTTCATGATTGCTTGACGCAACACATTAGTATCTGAACCAGACAGGGTACTCGCCGAATGTCCTGTTAATAAGTAACTCAAGGTATCGCTTTGGGTTTGTGTAGGTGAGGAAAACAAGGTTGACTCTGGGCGACGTACTGTCCCATTGAGCGTAATCCCAACCTTAATATCCGTATCATCCTCTATAGTGCGCACGGCTTGAACATCTAAGCCCGGATTTTCCAGATTGCCATTAAAAATGAGCCGCCCCCGCTCAATTCTAAGATTTTGCCCATAGGCCTTATACACCCCATCCACAATACTCAAAGTACCTAAACCAATAATATCTTGCCGGGTGCGGGCAATTCTTAAACGTCCGCGCATTTTGGCATCTAAACCAAACCCTGAAAACACGGCTCTATCCCCTAACTCAATGGTCACATCGGGATTAATATTCAAAGGTTCATCCTGCGTTTGCAGATTAGGCCGCCCAGCTCCGGGTAAATTACCACCTTGTGGTGCTTGGGCAACCCTACTAGTACGAGACTGCCCGCGCCTTCCAACAATCACCACATCACTATTAGCTTGCGCACGCCTGCCTACTATGACCACATCGTCTGAGCGCACACTGGCAGAACTAGGTAACTCGCGCAAGCTCACCACCATTTCAGGAATAAAAATACTCCCTTGAATATTCACCGTACCGGGAACAGCCGTAACGCGTAAATTAGGCGAAGCCCACGCCTGAATTTCGTGAGTATCCATTAAGAGTAAACGCTCGCCTTGTAGCTGCACATCGGCTGACCATTTCGGTAGATTGCCAAACTGCATCGTACCTTTAGCTTGTAATACCCCAGAGCCTGCCCTTAATGAGCCTGTAATAGTGGCATTACGCGCATCGACAGTTCTTACAGTTAAGTTAATATCTTGGAGTAAGGCACCCGTTTCAGATAGATAAGCTTGCCCATTTTGCAAACGCGCAATACCACGCAGAGTAGGCTTACTCAGTGTCCCCACCACCTCAACTTCTAATTGAACTTGTCCTTTGATCTCACCCAAATCGGGGGTCATTTTTTCTAGCCAAGCCACATTAGGCGACTCGGCACTAATCACCGCTTGAATGCGTGGATCGCCTTGCTCGACTAAGTCAATGCGCCCATTTAGTTTTACCGCACCATAGGGATCAACTTGAGTTTGACCTTGTAGACTGACTGTTTTGCCCACTAAAGTGATTACTACTTGAGCATTGTGATAGGTATATTGCTCAAACTGCCCATTCGTTTGGCGGATTTGTACTGTATTATCGGGGAAGCGTAACTTAGCTTGACCCGATCCTTGTCCTTTACGCCAAACCACCTGATAGGATCCATCGACCGAACCGGCTAATTTAATATTCTCAGGCAACCAAGGCTTTAACATCACCAAAGGCATATTTTGAATACGCCCGGTAGCTGCTACCCCTGAACTGGATATAGCAGGCTGAGCACAAATATTACCCTGACCATTAGAGAGGCAAATTTCACCACTTGCCAATTGCTTATTACTAACCTGCATGGTAACTGGGCGGATTAGACGCCAATTACCGGCGGCAGTATCTCTTAAATCAGCCGATTGTATGTTGCCCGCCCAGACATTATTTTGCCAACGCCCCACCGCACTGAGATCAATTTTGCCCTCTTTATGTATGGCACTGACACGTACGCGATGATTTTCTGGTGTACCTTGCGCCTCCAGTACGGCTTGGCTCACCACATTATCGCCTTGGCGAATACCTCTCAAAGTCGCATTAGCACGATATTGCCCCCCACTTTGCCCAATATCAGCCACCAGACTTTCAATACTTAAATCCTGATAACGTAATTGAGTGCCTTGAACCTGTCCTTGGACTTGTGGCAAAGACCATTTACCTTTTGCTGTCCCTTGGCCTTGGATACTACCAGCTAAACCAGGCAACACTTGTGAAAGTTGCTTAGCATCAATGCGCCATTGCACATCGATTGGCTCGGTTACCTTACCTGATAATTGCAAGGCATTACTGCCCGCACGAACCCGGCCTTGTTTTACGATCCAATCTTTGCCTTGTTGGGCGATCTGACCTGTAGCATCGAGAGGGTAGCCATTTAATTGCCCCGTCAATTGCTCAATATCGACGCTCAAATTTGAGCCATCCCGTCGACTCGTTAAACTACCCCGCCCTTTTAAATTACCTTTTAAGCTAGGATGTAATTGACTGAGATTACGCCCATCTAGCTGCCAACGTACTGACACACGATCAGACACTTGACCACTGAGTAACAGGCGATTTTGCCCCACATCAACACTAAATCCCTCCGTATTAAACACATTATTGCGTCGGGTAATAGAGCCACGAGCGGATAGAGGATACTCTCGTAACTGACCATTGAGCTGACTAATGCTCAGAGTAAGCGTTGAGCCATCCACGGCTCCCTCAATACGTCCATTACCCTGTAGATTGCCTTGCAACTCAGGATGGATTTGACTGAGATTTTTCGCCTCTAATGACCAATTAACACCCAAACGGTTGGAAGCCTGACCATTGAGCACTATACGATTTTGCCCTAAGTTAATGGCTAAATCTTTTGCGGATAATTGCTTATCACGTAAGCCTATTTGCCCAGTCGCCGTCAAAGGATATTGCAGTACCTGCCCCTCTAAGGCTTGAATACTAACATCCAATCGTGAGCCATCTAGTAAACCTTGTAGACGTCCGCGCCCTTGCACTCGTCCGGTTAGATTAGGTTTAATCTGTGAGAGATCTTTTAACTCGACTTGCCAACTTACCCCCGCGCTATCGGTAGCACTACCATTGAGTATCACCCGATTTTTACCCGACTCCACCACTAAATCACGTGCCGTAATCGCATCCCCCTGACGCTTTAAGCCGCCGGATACATTAAGAGGATAGCCCTGCACCTTACCAGTCAGGCGCTTAATCGTGACATCTAGGCGTGAACCATCTAAGGCTCCGGTTAAAGTGCCCGACCCTTCGGCATTACCTTGTAACTTGGGACTTAACTGCTCTAAGCGTGAGGCATTAATACGCCAATCTAAACCTAAAGCATCTCCAGCATTACCATTGAGTACTAATTGATTATCACCCACATTAACCACTAAATCCCGCGCCGAATACACCTGATCACGCCGTGCTAATTGGCCTTTGGCATTAATAGGGTATTGATTAATCTTACCCTCTAAGCGGCCGATACTAATATCAAGCTGGCTGCCATCCAAAGTGCCTTTTAACGTACCCTGCCCATTGAGCTTGCCAGTTAACTTAGGCGATAACTGCCCTAAATCATTAGCACTCACCTTCCAATCTAAGCCCAAGCTATCCCCAGCACTACCATCGAGGGTAATCTGGTTTTTACCGGTATCAATCACTAGGTTACGTGCTTCTAAGACTTTATTTTCAAAATGTAATAAGCCCTTAGCCTCTAATGGGATATCTTGCACATTGCCTTTTAGCCTTTGAATGGCAATATCTAACTGTGAACCGTCAATTAAACCCTTAAGATTACCCTCTGCACTCACCTGCCCTTTAAGCTTTAGGTGTAGTTGCTTTAAGGCTTTAGCTTCCAACTGCCAATCCAAACCTAAAGTTTCCGCCGCACTCCCATTCAAAATGAGCTTATTATCCCCTAGCGTTAAGATCACATCTTTAGCACTCAAGGCTTTGTTTTTTAAGCTAAGTTGTCCCGTACCTTGTATAGGATAATCCTGCAAAGTCCCGCGCATTTTGGCAATACTCAGGTCAAATTCTGAGCCATCCATTAAACCCTTTACATTACCCGATGCACTTAGATTACCTTTCAGTTTAGGATGAAGTGTAGATAATTTATCCGCCTCTAATTGCCAATTCAGCCCTAAGGTATTGGCAGCACTACTGCCATCAAAAGTTAGCCGATTCGTACCCACAAACACCTGCATATCTTGAGCACTCAAAATATCGTCTTGTAGCTTTAATTGGCCTTGGGCTTGAATAGGCAGCTGGTTGATTTGCCCTTTTAGACCATCAATATGCAGATCCAAATGCTTTTTATCGAGCTGCCCCTCTATGCGCCCACTGCCACTAATATTGCCTTTTAAGGTGGGCTTGAGTTGAGTAAGGTTTTTAGCATCTAAAGTCCACACTAAACCTAAATCATCACGGGCATCCCCATCTAGGGTCAGCACATTATCCCCCATATAAACCCGTACATTACGCGCTGATAGGGTATTATTATTCCGCGCCAATTGCCCTGTAGCTTTGAGTTTATACCCTTGTAAATGACCACTAAGATCTTGAATATCAACCGTTAACTGCGAACCATCTAAGCGCCCTTGTAAGGCTCCATTACCTTTTAAGGCACCGGATAATTGTGGTGAGATTTGTGCTAACTTGGGTGCATTCAATGACCAATCCATCGCCAAGTCTTGATCCGCTTTGCCCACAATCGTGAGCTTATTATCACCGAGTGCTGCATCTAAACTTCTAACCTCAAACACTCCAAACTCAGACAAAACTTCCCCAGTAGCGCGTACTGGATAATTCTGTACCTGCCCAGTCAGTGAGTGAATAGCCCAATGTGTAGAACGCTTAACCTGACTACGCTCACCACTCCAAACGATATGGCTATCTAAGCTAGTTGGTGTACTTACACCATAGTCGGCTAGATCAACCCCGTGCGTGGTCATATCTAACTGCCATAAGATAGGGTCATACCAATTGAGATAGCCCTTAGCTTGCCCCTCACTTCCTCCTTCTGGATCAGTAAGGGTAAGTTTATATATATTTAATTGCTCCATATTACCGGAGCCTAAGATCTTGACGGTATAGCGGGGTGAATTACGATAAGACCATTGCCCTTGTCCCGCAATCTTATAGGCATTATCAGGCCCTGTTATATTTAAATCGAGGGTACCAATCCCAAGATTCGGATCAACCGACGCTACTCGCCCGTTAAACTCACCTGTATGTAAAGCACCTAAGGCCATTTGCCCTTGAAGGTTCAGCATTAAACCTTGATTAGGATTGGCATGAGTACGAGCACTCAGCTCCTGTACATAGAGCATACCCGCTGCATTATTAGCTTTAATACTGACATCATAGAGCTTAAGGGCACTCGCTCCGACCCAAAACTCAAACTCCTTAACACGTACATCGGATAGTAAGGCCTCTAATGGATCGGATAACTCAGGAATCACGACCGGCCCTGGCCCTGCTGGCGGGGTTTTAATAATCAGACGATCCATATAGGTACGCTTTAATTCGGGACGTAAGCCTAGTTTAGTGTTCAGATCTAAGCCTTCTACGGTCACGCTAGCCTCTATCCCCTCTTCCTGCCAGTAAATCCGCTTAGCCTTTAAGTCGCCCCCTAATGCCCCCTCTACTCCCTCAAAGGTCAGTCCCGCCACCCGTTGCTCTAATTGTTGAGCAACCAAACGCGCCCCTGCTTGGCTAAATACTAAAAACCCTACCAACAATAATACCAATACAATCAGTACTATTACCGCTAATAAGGGCGTCCAAATCAGGGAGCGACTTAACTTCACAAATCAGGTCCTAAGCTAAAGTAAAAGTGGAAATCATTAAAATTATCCTTAGGCACAGCAACATCGACACGAATCGGGCCTATGGGGGATTGATAACGTGCTCCTAAGCCCACCCCCCATTTAATGTCATAATTCGACCAATCTTCAAACGCATTACCCGCATCCACAAATGCAGCCAAACTAAACTTGTCACGGACAGGCTTTTCAAATTCAACCCCTCCTGTTAATAAATGCTTACCCCCAATCACCACATCATTGGCATCCTTCGTACCTAAAGACTGGTAATCATAGCCCCGCACAGAGTTTTGCCCACCCGCAAAAAAGCGTAATGATTTAGGGGTGGTGGTCAAATCATCGGTATAGGTAGTGCCCAAAGCCCCTTGTAAAATGACCTTATTTTTGGACTCCAAGGTTTTTAAATACTTACCAGAAACCTTACCTTGTATTAAAGATTGATCGCTTAATAAGCCTTTTTTAGCCCCTTGTAACTCGGCGGCTAATTGCCAGCCTTGGGTGGCATACAATAAATCATCCGCCTCCGTTTTTTTCATCCTAGCGCCTAACAACGCTAATTGAGAAGTCGTTTTATCACTTCCCTCGGTCTGAGTCGTCTCATAAAGGGTTGAAACAAAGGCGGTTTGTTGCCAGTCACTATCATTACGGCGATTATAACTAAACTCACTTTTTAAAGCCGAACTTTTAATCTGATTAGTATCAGAACGTTCCCAGCCCCCACTTAAGGCCGCAAACTCAAATTCTGGCTCCCACAAAGGCACTTTATAATTAAATCCCAAAGACGCTTCTGGTTTAGAGGCGACTCCCTCTACCGTTAATTTATGCCCCTTGTCATTCACCCAGTTGGTATCCATTTTCGCTTCTAGACGTGCTTTGGTATCAGCGCCATAGCCTACTTTGCCTGTATAGGTATAACGCTTATTACGTTCGGCTTGGATACTCACTGGAATCTGTTTGTCTTTAGCCTCCATGTGCTTAGGGACAATTTGTACATCCTTATAATAGCCACTGGCTTCTAATAAACGTTGCTGCTTAAGGAGTTGTTCCGAATCATAATAGGCACCCGGACGCACCCTTAAATGGCGATTAAGCACTTTTTGGTTAAGCACATCTTGTTTTACATCCACTTGCCCATAACGATAACGCTCGCCTGTTTTATAATCCAAGACTACCTTACCCTCATGCTTATCCGGGTCAATTTGTAGCTGTTTGGTTTTATATTCGGCGTCGAAATAACCTAGTTGATTGGCTTTTTGATTTAGCTTGTCTTTGTAATCTTCATAGGGCTGATGCACCATCACATCCCCCATGCGATAGGGAGGATTTTGCTGAATAGTAGCAAAATCTTTAGTCTTAGCTCCCGCCCCCTCCAGCTTAATATCCATGCCTTTGACACGAATGGGCTGCCCGGGGTTCACCGCTACATTCAATACCCAACAACCATCACGCCGCGCTGAAACCATCTTAAATTGGGCATCAAAATAGCCCATAGCCTCGGCGGAGGCTTGTAGCTTGGGCTGTGCTGCGGTAATAAAACGCTCAATGCGCTCGGCGGAGGTGGCACAATTTAAGCGCCGTCTCGAAGGTAAAAAAGCAATAATATTATCGGAGAGGGCTTTATCTGCCCCACTAACTAATACTTTAACCGGAGACTCTTCCGTCTTCGCCTTCGTTTTTGAATTGGCTTTAGTGGTTTTGGCAGAATAGGCATTAGCCGGGTCTTCACCTAAACTCGGTGCTTCTTCGGGCAAACGCCTAAAATCATCCGTGCTATCGGCGGTGGGATCAGGAGCACTACTCACTTCGTCTGTTAACTCAGTAGATACCGCCTCCTCACCCCCTAACGGCGCTAGTGTCGGGGGCAAAGTAGTATCTACCTCGGTATCTAAAGAGCTTAGAGCCTCTTCCGCTGACAGGGTAGTATCTAGGGCGGGTAAAGTAGTATCTAACTCTAAGGGTGGCAGGGTTGCTGCGTTCACCCCTGTACTCATTAAACAGGTTAGTACTAAGTAGCGTACATCCCAATGTTTCATACGGCAAACCTATGTCATTGATTAAACGCCCACTCTAATAAAGCATCTTGCACAGCACGTCCGGCTGAGACATGGCGACCATGATGTTGAATCACTATAATAAGCTGCTTACCAGATTGAGTGAGCAAAAAGCCTGATAAGGCAGTGACGTCATTTAAAGTGCCGGTTTTCAGGTGCGCTTGACCGCGTAGGGCTTGGTGGCGGAAACGTTTCAGTAAGGTGCCATCCTCGCCTAATAATGGCAAGGACGAAATGAATTCAGGCATATAGGCATCATGCCAAATAAGGTTAAGCATTTGCCCCATTTGTCGTGCGGTAACACGTTCATCGCGTGATAGCCCTGCCCCATTTTCAATCACTAAACCCTGAGTATTAATCCCCACCGAGTTTAAATAAACCTTGACGACTTCACTCCCGTTAACCGTTGTACCCGGAACACCAATCCCCTTCGCCCCTAACGTTAGCAATAATTGACGTGTCATTACATTATTGCTCCACTTATTAATTGCGCGAATTTGATCGATAAGTGGTGGTGAATAATAGGTATAAAATAGTTGATCGCTAGCTTGCAAAGTACCGGATTGATCACCTCCAGAAAGGGTTCCACCGAGTTGTTGCCAAAACTGGCGGAAAGCTTGTGCGACATGGTTAGTGGGTGTGGTCATTAAACGCATAATAAATTGCTGCCCACATTCCGTCGCATACCCCCCCCGAATCAGCATAGTCCCGGTACTTTGGCGGACAAACACGGGATTATAGTTATCCTCACTACAACGCCCTTCATGTAGCGATAATTGATTATCAATTTTTAACACCGCCGCCTCAGGAAAGGTCGTGATATCCACTTTATTGGTCAGGGTATTGGGAGATAATAAGAAACGTGTGGCTTGGAAATTAAACATTAATGCCGAGGGTAATGCGTTATAAACCCGCTCTGGTGTTTTATCAAACTGTTGGCTCGCCTGCTCAGGTACATCAAAATAACTATTATCAATAATCAGATTACCCTGAATATCTTTTAAGCCTTTCGCCCGTAAATCAAACATTAATTGCCAAAAATTTTCATAAATTAGATACGGATCGCCATATCCCTTAAGCACAAGATCACCATACAAAACACCATTTGTGATAGTGCCACGGGTCCATACTTCGGTTTTCCAACGCCAAGAAGGCCCTAGTACTTTCAGCGCAGTCCATGTCGTGAGGAGTTTCATAGTAGAGGCGGGATTACGTGGTGTATCGATTTCATACTCTACTAAAGGCTTAGATGCACTCACCTCTTGAATCAAAATGCTAAGTTCGCTAGCCGGAATTTTATATTTTTGTAGTAATGCCACTACTTTTTCGGGTAACTGTTTTAAGGCAGTGGCTTCAGTCGACTTTGCTTCTGTTGTGTTATTTTTAGAATTGTCATGGGTTGATTTAGCATAAGCTAATGAATGGGCTAATATTAAACCTGTTATCAGACTTAATGAGCAGCGCCATAATGAATGAGTATTCAAGTGATATATTCCCTAATGCTTAGTGTGAGGCAGACTGCCCTCGCTTAAGTCTAAAACCTCAATACCATCGGCGTCATAGCGCCAATGAAGATCAAAATCATATAACCGCATCCCATACTCACGATGATCTTGTTGTGTTGTACGATAAGCAGGGCGCGGATCTTGTTGTAGAATCTGGCGAATCAACAGCTCCATATTCACCCCCCATTGTGTAGATTTTTGCTGACACTGCACTGAAGCTTGTAAAGCAAAACGTACCTTCACTTGGCTCAATGGAGCTTGTTGAGCATAGCCTGCTTGGGCGTGAGGCAGTGCGTCTACATAGGGAATATAGGGTTTAATATCGATAATTGGGGTGCCATTTAGTAAATCGGCTCCGCGCAATTCTAAGCTCACCTGCCCATTACACTCCACAATACCACTCAATGACACCACGGATAAGCCTAAGGCATTAGGTCGAAAGGTAGAGCGGGTCGCAAAGACACCTACCCGTTGATTCCCGCCTAAACGGGGTGGGCGTACCGTGGGATGCCAACCTTGCTCTGCAGTCAAATGAAAGCGAAAAATTACCCAAATATGAGAAAACTCCTGCAACCCTCTGACACTCTCTAAGGAAAAAGTCTCAAGCAGATTAATACGCGCTTTAGCCTCTGACACCAAATTAGGCTGGCGTGGAATCCCAAACTTCTCCTGATAACAGGATTGTATATACCCAATAGGTTGAATACTAAACACTCACTAGCCTCAATTTCCAATCATCCTGATTTAGTTGTATCCCTATCATCCTTCTATCATCATAGTGGATTGAACCTTATCGGTTATAGATCCCTCTCATAGAATAATAATAAAACTCCTGAGCATGCTATCGATGATTCTATTTATGCAACATAAGTACTGGCGGCTTGTTTTGGTGGGCTGCTTGCTATTAACGCTAAATGCTTGCAATACCAAAGCGAATCCTAGTTCTATTCATGACCCGCTCCTCAATCAGTCTCAGTGGGTCTTAGCTAAGAATGTACCTAATCTTTCACGCCCAATAACGGTTTTGTTTGAGCGGGGGCGTATGAGTGGCTTTAATGGTTGCAACAGCTACTCTGGCAATTATATCGCCAACGAAGATGGCACTTTAGCGCTGGGTCAGCCGAGTGTCAGTCGTATATTATGTTCAGGGGTACCGTCTCAGACGGAGCGAGACTATATGGATAAACTGGCTCGCGTCCGAATCTATGCTTTAGTTAGAGGTCAATTAGTATTACTGGATGCTCAACGCAAGCCACTGCTTACCTTTCAGACCTATAAACCAACTTAATATAAGCAATATAATCAGCCCAATACAATATGCCTGCATAAAGCAGGCATATAAAATATAATCTAAGGCTATTGGACTTACGCTTTACGATTGTGCCATGAGTGCTTCATATTTAAGCTGTAACTCAGCTTTAGACTCCACACGCTCAGGATCTTTGGGAATACAATCTACCGGACACACTGCCACACATTGTGGCTCATCATAGTGCCCCACACATTCGGTGCAACGATCAGGATCAATCACATAAATCTCGTCCCCGGGTGAAATCGCATCATTGGGGCACTCCGGCTCGCATACATCACAATTGATACATTCGTCAGTAATTATTAATGCCATAATTAAACTCATTCCTCTCTTAAAAGTAATACCTGATTCTACAAGGTCAGGATAAGACTGCCTATTAACCGAGGTTTATCTAGTAGTTCTTAATCCGATAACCCATTGCGCTCTTGAATTCTAGCTTTTAATGCTTTTAGTACACGGGGAGAGACAAAACGTTCCACATCACCATTTAAGCGTGCTACTTCTTTGACCAAAGTAGAGGAGATAAAGGAAAAACTCTCACCCGGCATTAAAAACACGGACTCCACATCAGGAGCAAGGCTTCTATTCATACTCGCAAGCTGAAACTCAAACTCAAAATCAGATACCGCACGCATACCACGAATCAGGACACTTGCTTGTTGAGCTTTCGCAAAATCAACCAATAATCCTTCAAAACCGATGACTTCTACATTGGATAAACCATGGTACTCAATCTCTGTTTGAATTAGATCGACCCGCTCTGCTAGCGTAAACCATGGTTTCTTCTTAGGATTAGAAGCCACCCCTACAATCACCCGTTCACATAAACGTCGTGAGCGCCGAATTAAATCCATATGCCCATTTGTCAAGGGATCAAACGTCCCTGGGTAAACCGCCGTTACCACCATCACGTCACCTCACCTGCTAGATTACGCTTACTCTAGCGTCATTAAATTTGGAGTCGGGACTGTTTTTAACATGGATTTGTGCAGCGCACAAACCGTATCTACTGATTGGCTCATTTTTAACGCTGGGGTATGAGCTGCACTAAGGCAAATTCTATGACTGCAACCACGACAATACTAGGACCTGTAGGGCTATCCCACCATAGCGAACTGGCTAAGCCCAGCATCAAAGCCACTAAGCCACTCACAATAGCTATAAAGACCATTTGCTCTGGAGTACGGGCTAAGCGTCTAGCGGTCGCAGCAGGAATAATTAATAACGCGGTTAGTAAAAAAATCCCTACCACTCGCATAGCAATAGCAATTACCAATGCAATCAGTAGCATATAGATTAATCCCAATCGCTCGGTATTAACACCCTCGGCTTGAGCTAGTTCTGGATGAGCGGTCATGAGTAATAACGATTGCCAATAATACCAGACCACTCCCACCACAACGGCACTGAGCCCTAACGCAAAATAAACATCGGTATCTTGCAATAGTAAGATATCACCAAATAAATAAGCCTCTAAACTTCGGCCACCTGCTTGAGTACTAAAGTGTAGCGCCATCAAGCCTAAAGCTAAGCCACCATGCCCTAAGATGCCTAAAATGGTATCATTACTCAGTTCTGGCCTACGTTGTATCCGTGTCATTAACAAAGCCACTACAATACACACGGCTAAGACAAACCAATATTCTTGTCCACCTAATAAAATGCCTAATGCCACCCCTAATAAGGCAGAGTGTGATAACGCATCCCCAAAATAGGCCATACGCCGCCACAATAGAAACACCCCTAAAACACCCGTCACAGTCACTACAGCACTACCTGCAAGCAGAGCACGAATAATAAAACCATCCATCATTACACCCTACTACCCATGCGTATGCCCCTCACAACTATCAATAATCACCGAACCATCTAGGCCATGATGATGATTATGATGATGGGTATAAACGGCTAGATTTTGCTCAATATTAGGCAAACCAAATAATTTCAAATATTCGGGGTGCGCGGTCACAGCATCAGGTCGCCCCGAACAACAGACATGGGTATTCAAGCACAAGACTTGATCGGTAGCCGCCATGACTAAATGTAAATCATGGGACACTAACACCACCCCATAGTCATAGTCATTTTTTAACTGGGTTAAGAGTTGATACAGCTCACTTAAACCTGCCACATCCACCCCCTGCCCCGGCTCATCCAGCACTAATAACTCAGGACGTTTTAAAATAGCACGGGCTAATAATACCCGCTGCATCTCTCCTCCTGATAAGCCTTGTAGGGAGGCCTGTTGTAACTGCTCAATCCCTACGGCCTGTAACACGGATTGCACCGACTGTTTAGGTTTACTCCCCAAACAAATAAAACGTTCCACCGTTAAAGGCATCAGCGGCTCTAATTGAAAGCGTTGCGGCACATACCCCACACTTAAACCCGGCTTACGCCATACCTTGCCGACAGTAGGTTGCTCTAACCCCAAGAGGATTTTTAATAAACTAGACTTACCCGCCCCATTAGGGCCAATCAGAGTGAGTACTTTAGCTGGGTGTACTTCAAGACTAATATCATGCAAAATGTCGCGCTGATTTAACCTCAAGCTGACATGCTCTAAAGCAGCCAGTACCTGTTCTGACATCTTTATAACTACCCATTGACTATAATGCGCCGTATTGTATCCCTTTTTATGTTCTGTGCTATGTTGCTTTTAAGTGCCTGTAACTCTGCCGATAAGGCCACAGAAGCGCCCCTGATTATTAGCACGATTAAACCGATTCAAAGCATGACATTGGCTATTACGGCAGGAACACCACTACAAACCCGCCAGTTATTACCTGATAATGTCTCGCCGCATCAATACAGTGTACGTCCCTCGGATGCGAGTGCCTTGGCTCAGGCTGAGGTTATTATTCGTATTGATGCTGAATTTGAGGCACAGCTAGATAAAGCATTGCAGCAACTCAAACCACAGCAACAGCTATTAACTTTATCAGCAGCTCCGCATATTACTTTGCTATCAACGCGCGATTTATCGGATTCCCACCATGAAGATGAGCATCATGAACATGGGATAAAAGATCTGCACTTATGGCTAGATGCGGATAATGGCATAGCCATGGCTCAAGCCATTACTCAAACATTGAGTCAGCGCTATCCCCAATATGCTAAAACCTTTAATACCAATGCCGAGCCATTAATAGCAGCCATTCAACAAGCCGATCAAAGCGCACGCCAACAACTATTACCATTCAAAGGGCAAGGCTATATTACTTTCCATGATGCATGGCAGTATTTTGATAGGCGTTATGGAATACAATTAAAGGCCACCGTAGGCACGGGATTAGGACATCAGGTGAGTGCTAAACACTTACAGTCTTTGTATCAAACGGTGCAACAGGATGGGGTAAAGTGTTTATTATATGAGCCACAATTTTCACCCACTGCTTTGGCGAGTTTAGTAGCAGAATTAAACTTACACACCGCTACTTTAGATGGATTAGGTAGTCAACTGCCCTTGACTACACGTACTTATCCTGAGTTATTAGTGCAGGCCGCAGACCAGCTAGCCCATTGCCTGCAACCCTAACTTAAAATGACATAAGCTAACTATTAGCCACCATAGCGGGCGCTCCTAAAGGTGGCTCATGGCGATGACTAGGGCGAATCGATCCGCCACTGTATTCAAAGCGTCTTACTTGCTCTAGCCCAAACTCCATACGATATAAGCTTACTCTAAACGTGCTGCCACCTCGCAGCATAACAATATTATTATCTGCCATCCGCAGTTGCAGATTAGCGCCTCTCACAGTAGAGACAATATCATCACTAAAAATGACATCTCCTCGCTTTAAAATACGGGTAACACCTTCCAAACTGGCGGTTACCTTGCCACGTTTGGACAATACCATCCCTACTTCAAATAGGGTATTTTGGTTCGTCATACTCAAACTCCATTTGCTATTCGACGCTTCCTCTGTACTAAGCATAGACCACTTCCTCACATTTGGAGGAAAAGCCCTAAGAACAAACCAGATCAAGAAACAGTTCCCCTGTCTTTTACCCTAGTTTAGCGCTTAATGTGATTAAATATCCATCACTAACGACTATACTTATAGCAACACCAGCAAAATACTGCTAAGCATGGCATACTGATTGATCACTTTTAATGAATACTGACCATTATGAAAACAATACCTAGTGCTATCCATTCATTTAACCATATTCCCCTATTTAAAAACCTGAAACCTGAGCAGTTAGAACATCTTAATGGCTTAGCTCATGCCTTTACCTACCCCAAAAATAGCATCATTATCAACCAAGGGGCGATGACTCAGTCCTTATACATTGTATTAAATGGACGTTTGAAAGTGCTGGCTAGCAATGAAGAAGGACGCCAAACTTTATTAGCCTTTTTAAATGAAGGTGATTTTTTTGGTGAGCTGAGTCTATTGGATGGTCAACCGCGCTCAGCGACCGTCATGACCGTAGAATCGACTAAACTACTATGCTTAACTACCGAAGGTTTTCAACAATTTATTGAGCAATTCCCAGAGTCGCTCTTGCCCATGCTCAGCGCTTTAGCCACCCGCCTACGTGTCTTAGACGATACGATTTGCTCACTCTCTACACTTGATGTCTATGGGCGCGTCGCTCGTGTCCTGCTCTCACAAGCCAAAGAAGAAAACGGTGTCTTAGTCACACCACGCATGACCCACCAAGAAATTGCTGAAATGGTTGGCTCATCGCGCGAAATGGTAAGTCGGATTATGAAAGATTTACGCCATGGGGATTACATCGGTAGTAATGACCTGAAGCAAATCGTGTTAAAGAAAAAGCTGCCGTCGCGTTGGTGATTTAAAACTAAATGGTAGTAAAAAATACCCTAGGCAAAAACACCCAACTTGTGCCACATTGTTAGCCTATGTGGCTCTTTTATCGCAATTACCAATTACAAATCATACTCAGCTTGCTACTTGGGCTAGTACTCATGGGTGCAACGTGCTGGCCTGTCGCGAGTATCACCCCCTTTTTGCAACGTATTGAGCGGCTTTATTATGATCTCGACCTCATCAATAGCAGTCGTCAAGCCCCGCTCGAACAGCCTACTATTGTATTGGTGGATATAGACGAAAATACCATGAGCCAAATTGGGGGTTGGCCTCGTCCACGTAAAGAGATTGCCGATTTTATTAATATCTTAGGCAGCTATAAGCCTAAATTAATTGGGCTAACTACGATTTTTGATCATCGTGAAATTAATCCTATTGATGAATTAGAAAATAAATTACGCGAACTCAAACGCCCTATACCTAATAACTTATTAGCTTTACGGGATCAAATGGATGCGGATGATATTCTGACTCGGACTCTACATCAAAATCAGGTCATATTAAGTTTTTCTTTCCACGATCAAGCGGCACAAAATAATCTACTTGCTAAAGGTAAACCCTTAATTGACCCTAATTTAGTATCGGGTTGGCAATCGACTGGATATTCAGCCAATTTATTACCCTATCAAGATGCAAGTGGTGGTGAGGGGCATATAGCCAGTCAAGTAGATTCTGATGGTGTATTGCGTAGTTTACCCTTAGTCATGCAATTTGATAAAGCACTATATCCTGCCTTTGCCTTAGTATTAGCCCAGCATTACTTAAATGTAGAAGATTACCAAATTGTTTTAGATCAACATTATGGTAAAACCATCTATCAAGGTCTGCAATTAGGTAATATTTTTATTCCCACAGATCCGCTCGGACAACTGCTAATTCCCTATCATGCTAATCTAAACCAGATTAAGCGGGTATCAGCGGCTGATATTGTTAATAAAACCCCCCTGCCTATTTTAAATAATGCCATTGCCATTATTGGCTCCTCTGCTAGCTCCGTAGGGAATTTAAAATCCACCCCTATACGAGCCGCGATGGCTGAGTTTGAAATTCAAGCGCTGGCTTTAAATGGCATACTACATCCTAGTATTTTATGGTATGCACCTGACTGGGGTTACATTGTTGTCATGGCGGAACTATTTATTTTATGTCTAATAATGCTCTTGTGGTATCCACGCTGTAGACCGCATCATTTACTGTTAACGGGGATGACACTATTAGGTATAATACTATTTAGCCATTATGCCTTACACCAATTTTCTCAAATTTATATTTCCCCTACTACTCCCCTATTACTTATTATTAGCATTACCCTAATCTTTTTAATTGCCAGTCTTTTCTTTGAGAGTCGTAGTCGTGCCCAATTACAGCAACTCTTTGGTCAATATGTGCCCTCAGAGCATATTCAACGTATTATGCATGACCCTAAAGCTATCAATCTTGAAGGTGAGCGGCGTGAAATGACAGTATTATTTGCTGATTTACATGATTTCACTCAAATTTCGGAGGAAATTAGCACTCAAGAGCTAAAGCAATTTCTAAACCGTTATTTAACCTATGCTACAGCTATTATTGATGACTATCGCGGTATTATTGATAAATATATTGGTGATATGATTATGGCTTTTTGGGGTGCTCCTTTACCAGAAGCGAATCATGCCGAGCAAAGTGTCTATACCGCACTGGCTCTACAAAACATGCTAAGAAAGCACCAGCATGAATTTAATGAATTAGGTGTACCCTCAGTTAAATTGGGGATTGGTATTAATACCGGAGAAATGAATGTTGGAGAAATGGGTTCACAACAACGCCGTGCTTATACGGTATTAGGTGATGCGGTGAATATAGCCTCTCGAATTGAACCTCTAACACGCTTTTATCAGGTTGATATTTTAGTGACTGAAACGACTAAAAAACAATGCCCTACTATTTTATTTCGTCACATTGATCAAGTGAGAGTAAAAGGCAAACAAAATGTCGTGAATCTTTATGAGCCAATCGGTTTAATCACTGAATTAAGCGCTGATCAGAAAGCGCTTTACGCCCTGTATGAGTTAGGTTTAGAGCATTGCTATGCTCATCGCTGGGAAGCAGCACTTACTACCTTAGAACAAGTTAATGCTCAACTTCCGAATGATTATGTCACTCAGCTTTATATTCAACGGGTAAAAGATTGTATCCATCAGCCTATCCCCTATTGGACAGGCGTACAGGATCATTTAAATAAAGGCTAGTGCTTTATTAAAGTGGCAGTATTTTTTCATTCTCATATAAAGATGCAATCGTTTCACGCTCACGAATGACATAGGCTTTATTACCATCCACCATAATTTCAGCCGCTAATGGACGAGTATTGTAATTAGAGGCCATGGTAAACCCATAAGCGCCCGCTGAGCGTACCGCGAGCAAATCTCCTGCTTGAATCGCTAACTCACGCTCTTTACCTAAAAAGTCACTCGTTTCACAGACCGGTCCTACCACATCATAAGTACGGGTTTCACGCGCTGGATTTTCTATAACAGGAATGATTTTCATCCATGCTTGATATAAAGCGGGTCGAATGAGATCATTCATTCCGGCATCAATAATGGCAAAGTTTTTATGCTCTGCTAATTTTAAATACTCAACCTCAGTAACTAAGACACCCGCATTTGCCGTAATAGCTCGCCCTGGCTCCATTAGAATTTCATATTGTTTTAAACGCTCATCTTGCATTAAACGCTTAGTATAATCAGAAGGTAATGGAGGGGTTTCCTCATTATAACGCACTCCTAATCCGCCACCTAAATCAATATGATGAATATGTACACCTTTTGTTTTCAAGCGCTCAGCCATTACTAATAAACGATCTAAGGCATCCATAAAAGGAGTTAGGCTTAAAAGCTGCGAACCAATATGGCAATCAATGCCCTCTACTCTTAAGTTAGGTAACTGACTAGCCTTGATATAAACCCGTTCGGCTTCATCAAAAGCAATACCAAATTTATTATCTTTAAGCCCAGTGGAAATATAAGGATGCGTTTTAGCATCCACATCAGGATTCACCCGCAATGAAATAGGAGCAATCTTACCCATTTCGCCCGCGACTTGATTTAGGCGCTCTAATTCTGCCTCAGATTCTACATTAAAGCAGCGAATCCCTACCTCTAGAGCACGGCGCATTTCACTCGCTTTTTTAGCGACCCCTGAAAATACTACCTTTTTAGGATCTGCACCCGCTGCTAATACCCGCTCTAACTCCCCTAGGGACACAATATCAAAGCCAGAGCCTAAACGAGCAAATAGATTGAGAATTGCTAAATTAGAGTTAGATTTTACGGCATAGCAAATTAAATGGGGTTGTGTACCAAATGCATCATTAAAGGCATGCCAATGTCGCTCTAATGTGGCTCTTGAATAGATATAGCACGGTGTGCCGTATTGTTTGGCAAGTTCAGCAACGGCAACATTCTCTGCAAATAACTGCCCATTACGGTATTCAAAATGATCCATGATTTAAAAATAATCCTATGACTCAGGGATGATACGTTTTATTTTTGGCGTATCGGTTTCGGTGGTTATTGTGGTATTAGCCGGTGTCGTGGCGGGTGCTACTTCTGTTTTTTTAGGCTCAGGTAAATATAAATCACCCTTATATCCACAACCTGTTAGACTATTGGCTATTAGTATGAGTACTAAATACGTTCTCATGATTGAAACCGCATGGATAAATCAATAGCGCGGATATGTTTGGTAATGCCGCCAATCGATACAAAATCTACCCCTGTTTCGGCAATCGCTACGATAGTATCGCGATTAACACCGCCGGAGGCTTCTAACGGAACACGATCATTAGTAAATACGACGGCTTCGCGCATATCCGCCAAATTAAAATCATCGACCATAATAATATCGGCTTTAGCCTCAATTGCTTCGGCGACTTCTTTTAAGTTTTCGGTTTCCACTTCTACCGGAATAGTAGGATGTAAACGTCGCGCTTGTTGAATAGCTGCGGTAATCGAACCAGCTGCAATAATATGATTTTCTTTAATTAAGACACGATCATATAAACCAATACGATGATTACTCCCGCCTCCACATAATACGGCGTATTTTTGGGCATTACGTAAATTAGGTAACGTTTTGCGTGTGTCTAGCACCTTGCAACGGGTATGGGCAATCATTTGCACATAGCTTTGGGTTTGGGTAGCAGTACCGGATAAGGTTTGCACAAAGTTTAAGCCCGAACGTTCCGCAGTCAGCATAGAACGCGCCTTGCCTTCAATACGGCATAGGGTGGCATTCGCGGGTACGTGATCGGCATCATTAAAGAACCAGGTAATTTTCATACTAGGGTCTACTTGACGAAACACTTCATTAAACCAGTCGACCCCACAAAGCACCATGTCTTCACGGGTAATGACGGTTGCGACCGAATAGGTACTTTCAGGAATGAGATCAGCGGTTACATCACCGGAGCCAATATCTTCGCGCAAGGCATCAGCAACGGTCTGTTCAATTTCGGCTTGAGTTACATAATATGGTAATGGCACTGGCGGCTCCCCAAATGAAAACGGAAGGTTTAGACCTTCCGTGTATCATACCTGAATTTATGCCAGCGGCTAGATACGGGTAATACCCATCATTTTTAAAATAGATTTTTCATAGAAGGGTTCTGAGGTGCCTTTTTTCATTTTACGAATAAAGTACTTCTCAAATGCAATCTTAGCCATATGTACCCATTTGCCTTTTTTGAACCATGCCACATTACGCGGTGGCAATTGAGGTAGAGCCACAAACGCCGCCCCCGTATCACCAAAATCAGCCAAACAAATAGTATTCCAAGTACCTTTGGTATGCGGTTCCTTACCGGCTAATTCATCCGCAATATTATGCACAGCGGAGGTCATCATGGTCTCAATCATATAGCCGGTCTTGGGCGCTCCGGTGGGGACAGGTGTGGCTTCAACGGGCGGGATAGCGATACAGACCCCTGCTGAATAAATATTTTTGTATTTTGTACTGCGATGTAGCTCATCAACAATCACGAAACCACGCGGATTACACAGTCCTTCCACCGCTGCCACGGCATCCACGCCTTTGAACGCGGGGAGCATCATGGCGAGATCAAATTTGATTTGATGCTGTTTATGCACCGCACCATCGGTATTATATTCATCGACATGGAGTAAGCCTTGCTCTACTTTGGTGGTTTTAGCATTGATAATCCAATCAATATGATGATTACGTAACTCATGCTCCATCATACCTTTAGAATCGCCCACCCCAGCTAAACCGAGATGCCCCACATAAGGCTCAGAGGACACATAAGTCATTTTGAATTTATGGCGAATCTTACGCTTACGCAGATCAGCATCGACAATAAAGGCAAACTCATAAGCCGGACCAAAGCAACTCGCAAACGGCATAGCTCCCACTACAATATGACCACTGCCTTTTTCAAGTAATTTTTGATACTCAACATACAGCGCTTCGGCATGATCGACGGTGCAAATAGAATGGGTATGCCCAATTTCTGGCCCCGCCCCCTCGACCTCTTGGAAAAATAATTTAGGCCCTGTGGTAATCATTAAATAGTCATATTGGAATTGCGTACCATTTTCCAGAGTAAGGGTATTCGTCGCTGGATCAATTTTGTCACAGCGCCCTGCTACAAATTTAATATTTTTACGATTAAGATAGGGTTCAATCGGAAAAGTAATATCATTACGATTACGCCAACCCACTGCCACCCAAGGATTAGAAGGGACAAACTGAAAGTAATCACGCTCATTGATTACGGTAATCTCATGATCATTACCTAGAGTTTCTCTAAGTTCATAAGCCGCTGGCATTCCACCAGTACCAGCACCCAACACAATAATATGAGCCATTGATTATCTCCTAACGGTTAGCGTAGCGTGACGATAAAGGGTAAATATTTTAGAATAGGTATAACCTATACGACAAAATACTTTAAATAGAGCAATTTGCATGTGAACATAATTCCCCAAAAGCGTCAATGTTACTAGTTGGATAGACTACGGCTAAATAATATTCTGGAATAAGCAATTGACCTTCTTAGCTAAAGCTAAGGGATTCCTAATTCAACGAGAACGGGACAACAACATCGAAATGCTATCGCCACTGACACTCTCTCCAAAGGCTAACACCGTGAGTCCCACGGCTAAGATATTTTGTGCTGCATTGATATCACGGTCGTGCTGAGTGCTACACTCAGGGCATGTCCACGATCTAATATCTAATGACATGGATTCACAGACAAATCCACAACAAGAGCAACGTTTAGAGCTAGGAAAGAAACGATCGATTTCGACATACGTTCTACCTGCCCAACTTGCCTTATACTCCAATTGTCGAGTGAATTCTCCCCAACTAGCATCTGCAATATGCTTAGCTAGCTTCGGGTTTTTAGTCATATTCTTCACAGCAAGATTTTCAGCACAGATCACTTGGTTCTCGTTTACTAATCTGCGGGATAATTGATGCAAATTATCCAAACGGCAATCGGAAATCTTAGCGTGAATACGAGCTACTTTGACTTTAGCTTTCAACCGATTCTTGCTACCGAGTTTCTTCTTAGCAAGACGACGTTGATACTTAGCTAATTTAATAGCGTATTTCGCTGTATGACGAGGATTGCCAGACTTAAACCCCTCACTGGTGACGAATAAATCTTTAATGCCTATATCTATTCCTACCTTTTTATCAGTAATGGGCAACAAGGTAGGTTCAAACTCACATAAGCAAGACACAAAATAGCGCCCTGCTGCGTCTTTAGAAACAGTAACGGTAGTAGGATCAGAGGGAAGTTGACGGCTCCACTTAATATCCAACGGCTTATCGCACTTTGCCAGTTTTAGTTCGCCGTTACGATAAGTAAAAGCACGATAAGTAAACTCTGCTGACTGCTGATGTCTCTTAGATTTAAATCTGGGGTATTTAGCTCTACCTTCAAAGAAGTTTTTAAACGCCGCCTGTTGACTTCTCAGACATTGCTGTAGAGGGACGCTAGAGACTTCGTTTAGAAAAGCAAATTCAGGCAACTGCTTCATTTCGGTCAGTTTGGCATTGGCACCGATATAGCTAACCTTTTCCTTTGCCTGATAATAAGCATCCGTACGGTAACGCAGCAGGTGATTATAGACAAAACGCACACAACCAAACGTCTGAGCCAACAACTTTTGTTGCTGTGGATCAGGATAGAAGCGGAATTGATAGGCACGTTTTACTTTCATGCTTCACATGATACTATATTATTGTGTGAATACTCCATTATCCAAGATAGCCTAACAAACAAGAGGAGCGAGAAGAGGGTCGACTATCGACGCGCTATCCCTCCCCAAGCCTCACGAGCGGGGTTTCTCGCACAAGACTGATGACAACTCAGCAAAAGCCCCAATTTTACTTAGTAGGGGGAGCCGTAAGGGATCAATTATTAGGGCGTGCGGTTAAAGACCGTGACTATGTGGTCGTAGGTGCTGATCCTGAGTCGATGCTCAAAGCAGGCTTTCGCCCGGTGGGGAAAGATTTTCCGGTTTTTTTACACCCTGAAACGCAAGACGAATATGCCCTCGCGCGTACCGAACGTAAAACGGCTAAGGGTTATCACGGCTTCCAATTTCATACCGATACCAGTGTTACCTTAGAGCAAGACCTAGCCCGTCGCGACTTAACCATTAATGCCATCGCACAAGCTGAAAATGGTGACATTATTGACCCCTATCACGGTCAAGATGATTTAGCCCATAAAGTACTGCGCCATGTTTCAGATGCTTTTGCTGAAGATCCGGTGCGGATTTTGCGGGTGGCACGGTTTGCGGCGCGTTATGCACCCTTAGGCTTTAATGTGGCACCTGAAACCCTGCAACTCATGCGAAGCATGGTAGATAATGGCGAAGTCGACGCACTCGTCCCGGAGCGGGTTTGGCAAGAAATGGAGGATGCACTAGGTGAAGCACAACCCGCGCGTTTTATTGAGGTGCTACGCGAGTGTGGGGCTTTAGCCATTATTTTCCCCGCGCTTGATCGACTCTTTGGTGTACCGCAAAATCCTGAGTTTCATCCCGAAGTTGATTGTGGTATTCACACCCTGATGGTACTGCAAGCCGCTTGTAGCCTAAGTTCTGATCCCAAAATTCGCTTTGCTGCCTTAGTCCATGATTTAGGCAAAGGTTTAACACCTGCTGATATTCTACCCGCTCATACTGGGCATGAACCCTTGAGTAAGCAACTGGTTACCGCCTGGTGTCAGCACTATCGTATTCCGAATCACTATCAACAACTTGCTGAACTAGTCGCTGAGTTTCATGGTCAAATTCATAAGAGCCGCTTATTAAATGCCGCAGAGCTGGTACAACTTCTAGTGAATACAGATGCACTACGCCGCCCAGAACGCTTTGAGGCACTGCTGCTGACCTGTGAAGCTGATAGTCGAGGACGTTTGGGATTTGAACAAGCTCCTTATCCACAACGTACCTTGCTGCAACAAGCACTTACGGTCTGCCAGCAAATTAACGTGCAAGATATTATTCGCCAAGGCTTTAAAGGTGAGGCGATTCGGCAACAATTATACCAGCACTATGAGCACGCATTAGCGGCATTAATAGTTGAGCAAAATAGCTAGGCACTTGAAATACTGCTACTACGCCACATACTATTGGCTTCGGAGCATCATCGCAGCTTGAAGAGGTATTACAACAGCATGACAACCCAGCAAAACGCTAATTTTGCCATTGGTCAACTCATTCACCATCGCCTATTTAATTATCGTGGCGTCGTGGTGGATGTGGATGCCCAATTTCAGGGGAGTGAAGAATGGTATGAGCGTAATACGAATGCTAGTAAAGAAGCACCTCCTAAGGATGAGCCTTGGTATCACGTCTTAATTGACGAAGATGGTCATGTGGCTTATGTCGCTCAGCGCAATTTAGAGCCGGATAATCTAAAGGCTCCCGTTGATCATCCCTTATTAAATAACTTCTTTAAAGGCTTTAAGGCGGGACATTATGAAACCCGTCATACCCTCAATTAATGTTTTTAGAGTAAACGCAGTATGGATTGGGCTTGGCTACAATACTCAGACTATAGCGCTGCGTTTTTAGTAGGCTTAATGGGTGGCGTGCACTGCTTGGGTATGTGTGGTGGTATTGTCAGCGCCCTGACCTTTAGCCTCCCTGCCACTCAGCGCCAACAGCTTAGCCAATCCCTGCCCCTATTGCTCAGTTATAATCTAGGACGTTTAAGCAGCTATACCCTTGCTGGTGTGATTGCCAGTAGCCTAGGGTTTGCTGCTTTACAATGGACTGAGCTGAATCATTTGCGTACTGTGCTCAGTATTCTGGCTGCTCTATTTATGATTGCCCTAGGTCTCTATCTTGCAGGTATCTGGGGTGGGATTACCAAAATCGAACACATGGGCAAGCCGATTTGGAAACGCTTAGAACCCTTAGGGCGGCGTTTTATTCCTATTAATACCCCGCTCAAAGCTTTCCCGCTGGGGGTTATCTGGGGCTGGCTCCCTTGTGGTTTAGTCTATAGTGTACTGCTGTGGACGGTATCAGCAGGCAGTATAACCAAGGGGGCGCTGATTATGCTCTCATTTGGTCTGGGAACCTTACCTAATTTATTACTCATGGGTACGTTTGCCGCCCAATTACAACGCTTTTTGCGTAAACCTGCTATCAAACTAACAGCAGGCTTGCTGGTGGTGGCTATGGGAATAGGTTTGCTTATTCAAGCTTTATCCCGTTATCCCTAAAATTAAACCACTAAGATACTTTGCTTCCGCAAAAAGTTAATACCCCTACCATACTCCCAATAAGAAACGAAATAACTGGGAGATCAATAATGAGTAATATTCCCTCTGCCATACCTGCTTGGCTTGGAACACCTGCCCCTACTCAAATAGAACCAATACGCCCGCTCCATTCTGGTACTGATGTAAATGCATTTGAAGAAAAACTAGTCCCTGATATAAATAACCCAGGGCAATCGCTTGAACCCTGCTATATAAATAGAGGATAAGTAAGGCTTTTACTCCGAGAGCCGTCAAGATGCCAAACACTCCTCCTATCCC
>NZ_KB904816.1 GCF_000380185.1 Thiofilum flexile DSM 14609 | reverse complement strand
CTGCCATTGGGTGCCGTGCTGCCATTGGCTGGGGTGTCACCATAGTCATAGCAGTCGGTGTACCATACGGGACTAAATAGGTAATCACCACCACCATATTGAATTTCAATCGTTTTCACTTTTTGATTAGGTGATACCTGATAAGTCGCATAGCTATTCGCCACGGCGGTAGCGATATTGCCGCCTAGATTCGCAATAGCACCCGCCGTTCCATAGGCTAACAGATTCGAGCCTAGGTAATAGTTTGATGTCGTGGCGGTCGTATTGACTGGTAGAGTGGATTGCGTGAGGGGTACGACTCCACCCGCTGCATCCTTAAACATGACCCGTGCCACCCCTTCGGCGGCTCCGGTCGAGCCTGCGGATTTATCAATATCACCAATCATAATCCCCACCCCTTCCATGGCTTGGCTTAGGGTGATCACTAAGTTATAGCTTGCACTGCTACTCGGTGTGGTGGGGGTACTACTGAATTCAACTGGAGACCAACTGCTACTCGTCCAAGGCGAGGTCAGCGTGGCAGAGCTAGTACGCCCTGCAGTCCCACTGGAGCCGCCATTAGCTGCAAAGGCATAGGTGGCGGTTAAGCCTTGTGGGTTGCGAGTACCACCGGAGGCGGTGAATGAGATCGGTAGCGTGGTAGTGGCGGATTTCAGAGGTATAGCGCTAATATCATCAACGGCATATTTCCGGTAGGCGGTACACGCGGTGGCGGTGGGATTCGGGGTTGCACTGGTTTGAGCGTTAATGGTCAATGTATAGTCTTCGACCTCACCATCAGACACCGCCGTGGAGGCATTAGCCGCTGCTAGGGTATCGGTTGTGAGGCGGAAACGAGCTGAAGTACTGCCTGCTACCGTATCAAGCGGTACACTCCAGTTCAATGCGGCGGTTGTACTACCACTTGCTACCGTCGCACTAGTATATTCATCGGCATCAAATACACCATTGCGATCAAAATCAATCCAGCCATGTAAGGTCGCTGTTTGGCCGGTGATATTGGTTACTGCCGTGCTCACGCTATAGGTTATCAGGTCGGGGGACAACGGGGGGAAGGTGCTAACACCATCATCGGACGCATTATCGGCATCAGTAACCACCCCCGTATCGAGAGTGATTTGACTCCCTAATTGCAAGAGTCCTTTTTTAATCACATGGGTCGCCGTACCATAGGTACTTGCCGCATCCGAATAATCAATACGACAGCTATTGTTAACGTGGATACCCCACGCTACACCGAAATCAGCCAGCCAACTATAAGCATAAACCACCCCATCAGCAGGCATCGTGAAACTCAGATTAATTCCGGTACCACTAGCAGTGATATTATTAACACTATCCGATCCCGTCGCGGGATAGCGCCCTAACACATTACCGGCTGAATCCAGTACCATAAATACATCATGATCTTCGCCCCCTAAATCCTCAAAGTTAATGGTTTCACTCGAACCAGGCGCTGCCTCAAGGCGGCTCACTAAAGCCCAGGTTTCGCCCAGACCATCTGCGACTGGATTACTACGTAATTCGGTGGGCTTCTCAGCAGGTCCTAAGACTAAATTCCTAACCGGAGCCGTAGCATTATTACGCTGGGGTATTTTCTTAGCGTCATACGTCCACCCGACTCCCGTATAGTCGAGCCGGTAGCTCGGTTCCCCCGGAAAGTCTGTGGCAAAGCTGAAATTCCAGCCTACAGCATTGACTGTACACATGCTACTAGGCACCGTTGGCAAGGTCGGCAATGCTGCCATAAGCTGTGTTGAGGCTCCCCACATCATAAAGATGAGGAAGAGCCGGTTTAAAAAAAATCGGTTGCGATGAAACACAATACCCCCCTTTCAAAGAAATATGGCGACACGGCGGTCCGGCCGCATTTTTATAGATAATTAATATTTCTATTATTTATATGGCACTCACTAGCAGGCTCTAGCATAGACGATGGATGGTTAGGCCTGATTAGGGTTAATTTTGCTCTATTTTTAATTTAAAGTTAGCTGTCAGTTTAGTTTTTATTTTTAAACGAAAGCTGAATAATGACTACCATTCGTTATGAATTTTAACGAAATACGCTCTCTAATCAGATGACTAAATATTTACAATAATTATTTATATAAAATTCAAAGAGTTATGCTTTATAATTAAAAGATTTACTAATTTTAGTAAGAGTCCTCCTCTTTTATATAAAAATCCTCTGTTAAAAATAACTTATTCTCTATAAATAGCTTATTTTCTTAAACAACCCACCAGCTCAAAGCTGGTGGAATTGAATAAGGTCTACCCAATAGTGTTGTTTTAAATGGGGAAACAACTAGTGGGCACTTCGGTCTTTGAGGCGCTTCACTATTTCACTCAGCGCCAATGGTGGGTATTCGCAACCATAGGAGATGATCAGGATTCACCCATGTCTCAAATCATTTCAGGCAATTCCTGCGGACGCAAATCAAATACTAATACCTCCGCATTGTCACCCTTACTAAAATGGAGTGCTGTTTCATCCCGCACTCTAGCCCCATCACCGGCATTTAAACGGATACCATTGACCTCTACCGAACCCTGCGCTATATGGATATAGGCATAACGCTCAGGGGCTAAAGTTAAGGTGCTTTGCTCCTCGCCATTAAATAAGCCCGCATACACCCGCGCATCTTGATACACCGACAATGAGCCATTTTCACCTTCGGGTGAAATAATCAGGCGTAACTGCCCGCGTTTTTCACTCTCTGAAAAGTTTACTTGTTGATAACGTGGGGTAACACTTTTGCGATTGGGGATAATCCAAATCTGTAACAAATGCACTAACGCCTGAGCGGAGTGATTAAACTCACTGTGCTGAATGCCACTACCGGCACTCATCATTTGCACATCACCCGGACGGATTACCGAACCTGTTCCCATCGAGTCTTTATGTTCTAGAGCACCCTCTAAGATATAGGTAAAAATCTCCATATCTCGATGTCCATGGGTTCCAAAACCTCGCGAGGGTTGTACACGATCATCATTAATGACCAATAAATCGGAAAAACCGAGTTGCTTGGGGTCATAATAATGTCCAAAAGAAAAGGTATGACGTGCACTTAACCAACCATGCTCAGCCGCCCCACGCTGTTTAGCTAATCTAACTTCAATCATGTTTAAACTCCTATATGGCACGTTATGTGCTTTTGATGAGTCTAAACATACGCTCAATAGTCAGCTATTCCTAGTCTCGATTCTTGAACACAGCGTTCTCTAATCGAGACCCTACGCCTACTCAAATCGCTAAAATAGATGGCTAGTTGATACTATTTAACCGTATTAAAAAACCGACAAGACCAGTACCTAGCGCATACCTAAAATACTCAATGCTGTTACATACTTATAGCTAAACAACTAGCAGATGCTCCATGATCTTTTAATGCAAAAATTCATCATAGAGAAAATTATTCTGCAAAAAAGTATCAATATTTGTCATAAAAATACATTCCTTTAAAAATACAATAATGCTACTCTTTCTTAACAGATAGGAGGGGTAGCAGCAAAAAGCTGCAATAAAGTATTAGTTTTCCCTCCTCTCTTAGCGCTGACTATTTTCACCGGAGGAGCAAACCCTATGAAGTTCAATCGTCTTACGACGGCCATGTTAGGCGGTCTATTACTATCCGCCACTGTCACCACTCACGCCGCTACCGAATTGGTCGTTGCTACCGTTAATAACGGTCATATGATCGAGATGCAAAAGCTGGGCAAGCATTTTGAAGAAGCCAATCCTGACATTAAACTAAAATGGGTAACCCTTGAAGAAGGCGTTCTGCGTCAACGCGTTACCACAGATGTTGCAACCAAAGGCGGTCAGTTTGACGTCATGACCATCGGCATGTACGAAACACCTATTTGGGGCAAAAAAGGCTGGATCAAAGAATTAAAATTTGATGATAGCTATAAAATTGATGATTTATTACCTGCAATACGCGATGGTCTGTCTGCCGATGGCAAACTCTATGCTGCACCCTTCTATGGTGAAAGTTCGATGCTAATGTATCGCTCTGATCTGGTGAAAGAAGCGGGTATGGAAATGCCTAGCAACCCAACATGGGATCATGTAGCAGAAGTCGCTGCTAAAATTCATAACCCTGAAAAAGGTATCTACGGGATCTGCTTACGTGGTAAACCAGGTTGGGGCGACAATATGGCGTTCTTAACCACATTGGCAAACACCTATGGTGGTCAATGGTTTAACATGGAGTGGAAACCTCAATTAGAAAGTCAACCTTGGAAAGACGCGATCACTTTCTATGTTGATCTGTTAACCAAATACGGCCCTCCAGGTTCTGCAAGCAATAGCTTCAATGAAATCTTAGCCCTCTTCAACGAAGGTAAATGCGGTATGTGGGTTGATGCCACGATTGCAGCCTCCTTCATTTCTGATCCTAAGCAAAGTAAAGTGGCTGACAAAGTAGCCTTTGCACAAGCACCAACTAAAGTTACCCCTAAAGGCGCTAACTGGTTATGGGCTTGGGCTTTAGCGATTCCAGAGTCCTCTACTAAAGCGGCTGAAGCTCAAAAGTTCATTCAATGGGCGACTTCAACTGACTATATCAATCTAGTGGGTAAAGAAGAAGGCTGGGGCAGTGTTCCAACAGGTACACGTCAATCTACCTATGATAACGCTGACTTTAAAGCGGCTGCCAAGTTTGCTGATGCTGAACTCGCTGCGATTAAAAGTGCTAATCCTAATGACAGTACTTTAGAAAAGTCACCTTACACTGGTGTGCAATTTGCGACTATTCCTGAGTTCCAAGCCATTGGTGTTAATGTTGGTCAACAAATGAGCTCTGCTTTAGCGGGTAAAGAATCCGTCGAAGAAGCTTTAAAGACTGGTCAGGAAGCGGCTGAGCGTGAAATGCGTAAAGCTGGTTACTACAAGTAATTGTAATCTCTCACTCCCCAAGAGGGTAGCAATGTAGCAGTAAACAGCGCTACCCCCAATTCAGTGCTACCACAGAAACCTCTGTGGTGGCCTTAGTAAACACCACAGACAGGTAGCGTTATGGCAGAACATACACGTGCAGGTTCTCGTTGGTTACCCCGCATCCTCATGACTCCCGCAGTAGCAACATTGTTCCTGTGGATGATCGTACCGCTGGTGATGACCATTTATTTTTCGGTAATTCGTTATAACCTCATGCAACCCGACCAAACGGGATTTGTAGGTTTGATGAATTACGAGTTCTTTATGACTGACTCCGACTTCTGGCCAGCCATTTGGAATACTCTCGTTCTTCTCGGTAGTGTCGTTTTAATTACCGTTTTCTTTGGTTTTGCGATTGCACTCTTAATCAATGACCCTTTCCCTGGGCAAGGTTTTGTGCGCATTCTATTGATTTCCCCCTTCTTCGTCATGCCCACCGTAAATGCCTTATTGTGGAAGCATATGATGATGAATCCGGTGTATGGGGTACTCGCCCAAATCTGGACGTTCTTTGGCTTACAGCCGATCAATTGGCTTACGGATTATCCGCTGCTATCCATCATTATTATGGTGAGTTGGCAATGGTTACCCTTTGCCTGTTTGATTTTTATGACCGCACTACAATCGATGGATCGTGAGCAATTAGAAGCCGCAGGCATGGACGGTGCTACCTACTGGCAAAAACTGTGGTATTTATATTTACCTCATATGGCACGCTCCATTTCAGTCGTGATTATGATTGAAGTGATCTTCTTACTCAGTATCTTTGCTGAAATCTATACCACTACCAGTGGTGGTCCTGGTAATGCTAGTACTAATCTGGCTTTCTTGATCTTCAAACAAGCTCAATTAAGTTTTGACGTAGGTGTAGCATCAGCCGGTGCTTTATTAGCCGTCGTATTAGCTAATATTGTGGCGGTCTTCTTGATTCGTATGATCGGCAAAAACTTGGACTAAGACTATGCAATCTTCACCTAATTCCAGCCCTCAAAAACTGATCATTCGCACGATTGCGGCTTGGTTAGTGGCTTTAATTTTATTCTTCCCTTTACTATTCCTAGCCTTTACTGCCTTTAAAACAGAAGGGCAAGCGATAGCGGTACCTTCACTTTGGGTATTTACCCCGACTTTAGAAAACTTTGTCGAGGTGCAAGAGCGTAGTAACTATATGCACTTTGCTTGGAACTCGATTGTTACGAGTGTGGTATCTACTATTTTAGGTCTACTGATTGCAGCCCCGGCTGCGTATAGCATGGCCTTTAGCCCTACTAAACGCACTAAAGACATTTTAATGTGGATGCTCTCTACTAAAATGATGCCTGCTGTAGGTGCCTTAGTCCCCATCTATGTCATGGCGCAGTGGGCGCATCTATTGGATACCAAGTTTATCTTGATTATCGTGTTTACCATGAGCAATCTGCCCATTATGGTCTGGATGCTCTACACCCATTTCAAAGATATTCCGCATGAAATTCTAGAAGCTTCACGCATGGATGGTGCTACCCTTTGGGATGAGTTCCGTCATGTATTACTACCTTTAGGCATGGGTGGTTTAGCCTCTACGGGCTTATTATGTTTGGTATTAGCATGGAATGAAGCGTTCTGGGCCTTGAACTTAGGTTCGGCTAATGCCGGTACGTTGGCAACCTTAGTCGCCTCTTACTCTAGCCCTGAAGGCTTGTTCTGGGCGAAATTATCTGCTGCTTCCTTAATGGCGATTGCCCCGATTATTGTCTTCGGTTGGTTCAGTCAAAAGCAGTTGGTACAAGGTATGACCTTTGGTGCAGTGAAATAACGGGAGGAATTAGTAATGGCATTTTTAGAATTAAAAGGCGTCGAGAAGTTTTATGGTAAGTTACGCGCGATTAAAGGCGTCGACTTAGCGATTGACAAAGGCGAGTTTATTGTATTCGTAGGCCCTTCTGGCTGCGGTAAATCCACCTTATTGCGTATGATTGCAGGGCTTGAAACCATTAATGGTGGTAGTCTCATGCTCGATGGCAGAGATATCACCAATGAGCCCTCCTCTAAACGTGATCTGGCGATGGTGTTCCAGTCCTATGCACTTTATCCGCATATGACGGTCGAGGAAAATATGTCCTTTGCCTTACGCTTAGCCAAAGTTGATCCTGCGATCATTAAAGAAAAGGTAAGTAAAGCGGCTGAAAAGCTCAATCTTACTAGTTACTTAGAGCGCACCCCTAAAGCCTTATCGGGTGGTCAACGCCAACGGGTAGCTATCGGACGCTCCATTGTACGCCAACCTAAAGTGTTCTTGTTTGACGAACCATTATCCAACTTAGATGCGGCGCTACGCGGTCAAACACGGGTTGAGATTGCGAAACTCCATCGCGAACTCGGTGCAACCACTATTTATGTTACCCATGATCAGGTTGAGGCGATGACCTTAGCTGACCGTGTGGTGGTATTACGTGATGGTATGATTGAGCAAGTCGGTACACCGCTGGAATTATACGATCACCCGGCTAATCGTTTCGTGGCGCAATTTATTGGTATGCCACAAATGAACGTATTACCGGCTAACATGTTCCAAAACGCCGGCAATGCCCATGAAATCGGGGTACGTCCAGAGCATCTCACTATTATCCCCGCTGATCAGGGACAATTACGTGGCACGATTGAGCTGATTGAGGCACTCGGTAATGAGACTCTCATCCATATCAATTTAGGCTCTAACCTGATTATTGTACGTCAATATCACGAGCGCACTACCTCACAACTCGGTGAGCAAGTAGGCGTACGGTTTGATCCTGCCCATCTGCATCGTTTTGATAAAGATGGCAAGACTATGACTGATGTGAATAAAGTTGCAGGAGCTGCTGCATGAGTGCATCCGTTTTAACTCAACTACATTTAGGCTTGGGTTCTTTTCATCGCGCCCACCAAGCCGTGTATATGCAGGCACTGCACGATCGTGGCGATTATAGTTGGCGCATTGTCGGGGGTAATTTACGCCCCGATATGCTAGACACCATTGCTGCTTTGCAAGCAAATCAAGGGGCTTATACCTTAGAGACGGTGAATACGGCAGGCGAACGCTTTTATCAAACTATCACAGCGATTCAAGAAGTTGTTAGCTGGGATAAAGACTTAAGCGGTTTAGTCACAGTAGCCTCTGATGCTAATACCCGTATTATCTCCTTCACTGTGACCGAAGCGGGCTATTATCTGGATGCGCATCATCAGCTGGATGAAAGTTTTGCGGATTTGCGTGCTGATTTAGCCGGTGGTCACGCGACCATTTATGGTGCTTTAAGCAAACTTTTGCATGCTCGCATGCAAGCAAAAGCGGGCAAAGTTACCCTACTCAATTGCGATAATCTACGCAGTAATGGCGAGCGCTTCTTTGGTGGGTTAAAGCAATTCTTAGCTAAGCGTGGCGATCAAGAGCTATTAGATTGGGTCAGTGCGAACACCACTGCACCTAACTCTATGGTTGACCGGATTACCCCACGTCCTACCGCTGAAATACGTGAGCGCGTGAAATCAGCTACCGGACGCGATGATGCGGCTGCATTAATGGGTGAAACCTTTATTCAATGGGTAGTAGAAGATCATTTTGCCAATGGTCGCCCCGCATGGGAAACTGTCGGGGTGGAAATGGTAAAAGATGTGATGCCCTATGAAGAGGCTAAAATCCGTCTTCTGAATGCGCCGCATAGTTGCATTGCGTGGGCAGGCACCTTACGCGGTTATACCTATATCCATGAAGGTACGCTGGATCCTGAAATTCGCCAAATGGCCTATGATTATGTGACGAATGATGTGATCCCTTGTTTGGAAGATACCGCGAAACCCTATCCGCTCAATTTGCCGCAGTATCGGGATGTCGTATTGGAGCGCTTTAGTAACTCCAATATTCTCGATACTAATCAACGCGTGGCAATGGATGGCTTCTCTAAGATTCCGGGCTTTATTCAGCCCACCTTACGTGAAGCATTAGCAGCCAATCGTAGTATTGATGCGGTAGCCATGTTGCCTGCACTCTTCTTAGCCTTTTTGCAACGTCAACAACGCGGCGAAGTTAAGTTTAAGTATGATGATCAGGCGATGGAACCGGCGACCGCTCAAGCGATTTGCCAAGCAGATGACCCCATTGCTGCGTTTGCAGCCGAGCGGGTATTGTTTGGCCCGATTGCAGGTGATCCACGCTTAGTTGAGGCTTTACGTAAGGCGACTGATCGCATTGATACCTTTGTGAAGAAAGCTGCATGAGTTTACAACGTCTAAAAGGCAAACACGCGCTCGTAACGGGCGCGAATGGCGGTATCGGTCTTGCAACGACAGAAGCCTTTTTAAAAGAGGGGGCTATTTGTAGCGCAATTGATCTACCGGCTCAACCGAGTGCTGAACTTCAAGCCCTCGCTGAGCAGTATCCCCAGCTGCATTATCATAGTCTCAATGTTGTGGATACCACAGCGGTCAAGGCTTTGATTACCTCGCTCAATCAGCAGCATGGGGTAATTAATGTATTGTTTAATAATGCAGCGGTTTTCGATATGGCTCCTTTACTGGAGTCTCACGAATCCATGTATGACAAAATTTTTGCCGTCAATGTGAAGGGCATGTTTTTCGTTATGCAGGCCGTATTAGAAGGTTTAATCGATGCCGGACATACGGGGAGTATTATTAATTTAGCTTCCCAAGCCGGGCGACGTGGTGAGGCCTTAGTGTCACATTATTGTGCCTCCAAAGCAGCCGTCATTAGCTACACGCAATCGGCTGCTTTAGCGATGGCACCTTACGGGATTCGAGTGAATGGCATTGCACCTGGCGTGATTGATACCCCTATGTGGGCACATGTGGATGGTCTATTTGCTAAATACGAAGGCCTTGCCAAAGGTGAGAAGAAAATCGCCGTCGGTAAAGCCGTTCCCTTAGGGCGTATGGGTATACCCGCAGATGTGGCAGGAGCAGCGGTATTTTTAGCCAGTGATGAATCGGCTTATATTACCGCGCAAACACTCAATGTTGATGGTGGTAATGTAATGTCCTAGGAGATGTAATGGCTCGCCCAATACGACACCATACTCATCCTCGCCCGCCAGAATGGGAACGCGATTTTCAACGCGCTCCCGACTTGGGCTATGAGCCGGAAGGCTCTTTTGGTTGTGTCCGTTGCCTAGAGCACGGCGCACCTAACCCATTAATTCGTTGGCATTATCATGAGGAGTATGAGCTACACTTAATCGTTAATACCTCCGGTAAAGTATTCGTAGGGGACTATATTGGGCGCTTTGAACCCGGTCATTTAGTATTAACCGGCCCACACCTACCCCATAACTGGATTTCTACCGATTTACCTCCTGAAGGGGTAAAAACTCGTGATCTCGTTTTACAATTTGCCGATCAACCACTACGCCAAGCCAGCACCCTACTCCCTGAATTGAGTTCTGTACTTCCGTTATTAGAACGTGCCAAACATGGGATTGAATTTAATGGCATTAGTGAGCAAGTCTATAATTATATGGTGCAAATTCGCCATTGCCACGGTCTGCAACGCCTAAGTAAATTTATTGAATTACTAGCCTTACTCGCACAATATCCGCACTATCAATTACTCTCAAGTGCTCAACTACAAAGCTTTGATGATGATGCCGCTCTGCGCCAAATCAGTGAGGCGGTCGATTACATTACCACCCATTATGCCAATCAATTTTCGCTTGCGGATCTAGCCAAAAAACTTGGTATGAGTGAAAGCCGCTTTTCACGCTATTTTCATCGGGCTACAGGCAATACCTTTACTGATTTTGTTAATCGTTTACGTATTAATCGCGCCTGCCAATTACTGATGGAAACAGATCAGTATGTGAGCACCATTTGCTATAATGTAGGGTTTAATAATGTGGCTAATTTTAATCGGCGCTTTTTAGAGTTAAAGGGCATTGCCCCAAGAGATTATCGCCGCCAAGGAGCCGAGCGTTATCGGCAAGGGCTAGTTAATAACTGATATACGCATCTCCTCAGACTTTTTCTACCTCAAATACCAATACATTACGCGACACTTTACTAAACTCTACCCCTATTAAATAAATAGGCTGATTGAGCATCTGATACTTATTAGCATAGCCGCGCTCTTTAATTTGCTTTAAAGCCTCACCTTTCGGTGTCATTTCCACCACCTTAAACTCAAAAATATAGACCTGATGATTAAACTTCAGAGTCATATCAATACGTCCAAGATTGGTACAATCCTCTACAATGACCTCCAAACCTAAAGACGCAAAATACGAATAAAACACACTAGCATAAAACCCCTCATACTCCTGAATATCATTATTGTTATACCAATGATACGGAATACTGGAAAAAAATCCCTGAAATAGGTTTTTCAAACCTTCGAGGTCATTAACTACTAATAACTCATATAATTGAATACGCTGTGATACCTGCGCATTAGGGTTATGCACTAATTGCTGGAGAATAGCGCTATTTAGGCTTTGATAGACCTCACGATTAGGATAGCCCAACTCATAAAATAAACTCCCCCCCAGTGTTTTAGTACTCTTAATCGTCAAATAGCCGGTTTGGAACATCACAGCCTCTAACGGCATATAGTCCATATCAAAGCTCGATAACAACTCCTCATCACTATTACGCCGCGCTAAATTCGGGGTAGCGACTCGTCGTGCTCGAATTAAATCTATTAAAAAGGTAGGTGTACCCGTTTCAAACCAGTAGTTTTTGAATTGACGATTTCTAAAGAGTAATAAAATATCAAACGGATTATAAACCCCCGCCCCTAACCAATGATAGCCATTATACCAAGAACGTATTTCTTGTCGGTCTAAACCTGCTAATTCTGGTGCAAATACAGTGTCAATATCCTCATCGGTATAGCCACAGATAGTAGCGAACTCAGAGACTAAGGTAATATCCAATAAATTATTCAAACCTGAAAATAAACTGACCTTAGAAAACTTACTGACCCCAGTGAAAAAGGCAAATTTAATATGAGCATCATAGTCCTTAATAGTGCTATAAAACCCTCGAAGGAAATCTCGATTATCCCTAGCCACCTCTGGTGTATTGATGGCATCAAGAATAGGCTTGTCGTATTCGTCAATCAGAATAACAACCGCTAGCCCCGTTTGTTGTTTGATATAGCGAATCAATGCTTGAAAACGCTCAGAACAGGTATCATATTGTTTTTTAATACCAAATTCTTGTTCTAGCCTATCCAATTGCGCAGCTATATTATCCGCTAAGTAATTAGGATTTTTGAAATTGCCGCTACCAAAACTAAAGCGGATAACCGGATATTGTACCGACCAATCCCAATGCTCGTGTACCGCTAAGCCTTGGAATAAACGCTCATTGCCCTCAAATAACTCTTTGAGCGTATCCAAAAATAAGCTTTTACCAAACCGACGCGGACGAGAAAGAAAGTAGTATGTACCATTACGAGTCAAGTCCAGTGCTAGCTGGGTTTTGTCAACATAATAGTAATTATCTTCACGAATCTTGGCAAAGGTCTGAATACCGATAGGTAAACGCTTACGTGGGGTCATGGTGGCTCAGGTGCGTTACTAACAGAGTTTGAGTTTAGCATGAAGAGGATAGTTGAGTAATAACGGTATAGCCGAACTTGACCATGTTGTTACACCAACCTCATAACTAAACTCTTAAAAATCAATTATTTAAAATTTCAAAAATATAACATATGCTCAAACGGCAGCTATATGTAGCCCTTAATTTTTATAGAAAGATTTCTAGCCAAAGCTTACTAAGCTAGTAGTTTCATATAAACTACTTAAACCACAAAAGTAGCCGAAAATCACTATCAAAAAGGAGAGTTTGCTGTGGCAACCAAAGTTCAGACAGACCAAGAAGAACCAACCGTGCTTTTGCGACCAGAAAATGCCAACAAGAAGTATGAGGCACTATTTCTTGAAATTGACTCTGGACAAATTAAGTTACCCATGTTCCAACGAGAATTTGTCTGGGACAAAGAGCAGAGTGCCAAACTGATTGATAGCATTTTAAAGGGCTACCCTATTGGAACTTTCATTTTATGGAAGACAAGGGAAGCTCTCAGATCGGTAAAAGACATTGGCAATCACTCGTTGCCAGAAACTCCCAAAGGAGACTATGCCCAATACATACTGGATGGGCAGCAACGAATTACCTCCCTTTATGCGATCCGCAAAGGGCTTCGCATTTCAAAAGATGGAAAGGAAATCAACTACAGAGACATTTATGTGAATCTTGATTATGACCCATCGAAAGATGAACAAATCGTAACCAATCAAAAGGATGAAGAAAAGATTTATGTTTCGGTGCATGACCTTCTCACTCGCAAAATGGGAGAGCTGTTCAAGCAGGTTGGTGCAGAAAAGGCGGATCTTGTTGAAGAGTATAAGGCCAAACTGACCACATACGACTTTGCTACTATCACAATTAAGGACTATCCAATAGACATTGCGTGTGATGTCTTCTCCCGAATCAACACAGGTGGCAAACCTCTAACCCTCTTTGAAATCATGGTCGCCATGACTTATGATGAAGCAGAGGGGTTTGATTTGGCCTTGAAATATGATGAATTGCTCAATGGTAGCGACGAGAGTGATAAGAGCTTGAGCAAGGCCAAATTTGATACGGTTCCCGCTGCAACGGTTCTTCAAGCTGTGGCTGCTATTACCGTAGACAGCATTAGAGCAAGAGATATTCTGAAAATCCGCAGGGAAAAGTTCATCTCCAACTGGGAGCCTATGGTGTCCTCTATGTTCACTGCGGTGGATTTTATTAGAATCAAGCTGTATGTCCCTGTTTCGCAGCTACTTCCTTATGCTTCTCTGCTGGTTCCATTCACATATTTCTTTCACAAGAATAGCAACAAGCGACCAACGGAGATTCAAGCAAAGTTGCTGAAACAGTTTTTCTATTGGGTGGGTTTGAATTGGCGATACAGTGGATCAACTGAAACCAAGATTGCCGAAGACCTTAAGAAAATGAATCTGATTCTTAAGGAAAAAATGCCGAAATACTCTTCGGACGAACTTGATGTATCTGCTGAAGATATTGGCAAGACTTGTTTTTCAGCAGGTAACTCTAATGTGAAGGCTATTCTGTGCTTGTTCGCTTCTCACAAGCCCCGGAATCTTGACGATGATAGTGATGTGATTCTTGACAATTCAAACCTCAAAATTGCCACAAGCAGGAACTATCACCACTTTTTCCCCAAGAAATATGTTGAGAAAAAATATCCTTTGTTGGAACCCAACCTGATTGCCAACATAACCCTTATTGATGCGGCTTCCAACAACAAAATTCGAGCGAAAGCACCAAGTACTTATGTGGGAGAGTTTAAAACTGGCAATTCAAAACTGCCCTCTTCGCTTCGCTCTCACTTGATTGGTAGTCCGAAGGACTTTGGTATTCTGGAAGATGATTATGAAAAATTTATTGAAAAAAGGTCAGAGGCGATCGCAGAAGCTCTTAATGAAGCTTTGAATCCAGAGTTATAAGTTTAGATAAATTTTTTGACCACGAAAGAACAAGTTATGAGGGTAATCAGACAGGATAACTTCACTCACAACAGAGATAGGTTTAATCACCTATCGGTTAGATTAAGTTTGTGCTAGTACACTAGACATTCCCCCCTACTTCAACGAACATACGTCTTCAAATTTTGAGAGAGGTGTGTTTTATGGCTATTTCATCCTTTTATCCCCCGATCCGAACCCTGATGGGGCCAGGTCCCTCGGATGTTAGCCCACGGGTATTGGCGGCGTTAGCGCGACCAACCTTAGGGCATTTAGATCCGGCTTTTATTCGTATGATGGATGAGGTCAAAACCCTGCTCCAATATGCTTTTCAAACGAAAAATGAGCTTACTATGCCCATTTCTGCGCCAGGTTCAGCCGGTATGGAAGCCGTTTTTGTCAATTTAATCGAGCCGGGTGATACCGTAATTGTGTGCCAAAGTGGGGTATTTGGCGGACGCATGAAGGAAAATGTAGAGCGCTGTGGCGCTACTGCCATTATGGTGCAAGATGAATGGGGTAAGGCCGTCGATATCCACAAAGTCGCCGAAGCACTCAAAAAGCATCCTGAGGCTAAAGCAGTCGCTTTTGTCCATGCGGAAACCTCAACGGGCGCTCAATCTAATGCTCAAGCCCTCTGCACCCTTGCTCATGAGCATGGCGCATTGGCGATTGTGGATGCTGTCACTTCTTTGGCAGGTACGCCTTTAAAGGTTGATGAGTGGGGGATTGATGCGATCTACTCCGGTACACAAAAATGCTTATCCTGTGTCCCCGGTCTCTCACCTATAAGCTTTAGCGCCCGCGCCGTAGAAGCTATTCAAGCACGTAAAACTAAAGTGCAAAGCTGGTTTTTAGATATGAACTTAGTCATGGCCTATTGGGGCGGTGGCGCTAAGCGGGCGTATCATCACACCGCTCCGGTCAATACCCTCTATGGCCTGCATGAGTCTTTAGTCATGCTGCAAGAAGAAGGCTTAGAGAATGCGTGGGCGCGACATATGCATAACCATCAAGCCTTAAAGACAGGTGTGGAAGCACTAGGTTTAAGCTTTTTAGTGGATGAAGCGCATCGCTTGCCACAACTGAACTCTATTACCATCCCTGAAGGTGTGGATGATGCTCAAGTACGCAGCACTTTATTGCGCGAATATAATCTCGAAATTGGTGCGGGTTTAGGTGCTTTAGCGGGTAAGGTTTGGCGTATTGGTCTGATGGGTTTTGCGAGCAACCCTACTAATGTACTATTCTGCTTAGGCGCACTTGATACGGTACTTAAACAACAAGGTGCCAAGATAGAAAGCGGTGCCGCTGTTGCCGCAGCACGCGCTTTTTATGAGCAAGGTAATGAACACGGCTAAGCGTCAGCATCCCTTTGCTTAGCACGTTCCTCCGCCTCCATTAAGGCTTGTAGACGCTGCTTTTGGGTTGATACCCAGCTATCAACCCAAGGCTTTAACGAGGGTAACAATTTTAAAGTAGGCGCGGCTGCTAGGATAGGGATAATGACTAATAAGATGATAGCGACCCCTAATGCCACCATTTTATCCGTTAAATAGGGATATAACAGGGTAGTAATCACACCACTTAAGAGCCAACTAATCACCACCCACAATGACCATCCCACACTTAAAGGTACACCATCACGCTGCCAGCGGCGCAAAAAAGGTGAAAGGGATTGTCCCTGCTCATCCACACCAAGTGCCGTACGCAAGATTTTGTCTAACTGCCAAGGCTTGATTTTATTCACAATAATAGCTAGCCATAACATAGCGGCTAGTGCCAATAATCCAGTAAAGAAAATGGTGGGGAAGTTAAAAATTATACTTAAAAAAGCATCCATGTGGGCTATTCTCCAATCAATCCGTAGATTCTACCTGCTGAGCAAACGGCTGCCTAGGCAAAGCAAAAGGAGCCAGCAGAATATGCTGACTCCTCTTATCTGTTTTAAGGTAGATTACCTATGACAATATAATCACCTGACTTGTTACTATTCGCCGGGTAGGTGAGTATATTGGTTACTAACACGTTTAGATCATTCATGGGACCATTAAAAGTCGTTATACCATCTAAGTTAAAGTCCGTCACTTGATAGGCATTGAGCTTATAATTGGCGCTAGCGGTATTATTACCCGTAGCACCTATAATTGCGTTACGCATCATACTTAAATCCGTCATGACATCGGTACTACTAGCAACCACTTTCTGATCATAGTTAGCATCACCCGCCCATAAGAATGCTTTACCCGCACCGATTAGGCGTGAATAATTGCCCATTACGGCAGCCGTTGGTAACCCAAAGTCATACCAAGTCGCCGTGGTATTTTCCAAGAGCACGGTAGCCGCACTAATCACACCTAAATGATTCCGATGTTGTACCGCTAAGTAATACTTACCGGCAGGAGCATTCTCAACCATAATACGAGTATTACCTGTCGATGGGTCGACAATATCCCCATCCCGTTGAAGGAGGGCAGCTTTACTCCATAATACGGCCTCCGGTGAGGTTGCACTGCGTAATTGGAGTAATACCCAATCGACGGGGGCATCAAAACCTTCTTCGAGTAATAGGCTTGCGGATAAGACTTCAGTGCCTTGATAAATAAAGGGCGGCATATTAAAAGGTTGGCGTAAAGGTAGCAACCCCTTCACCCGTAAGCTATCCCGCATCATTTGGGTATTAGGGTCAAAAGCGCCTTGTAACCAAGCACGTACTTGTAGCTGCAATACTAAGCCACTAATCAATTTAAGATTAATGACTTGGCTATCAGAAGCCCCATGAGGGTCAACCACCTTGACTATGACCTCATAGACATTATTCACATCCGCATCACCCGGCGGCAAAAAGACATCCCCCCAAGGTGCATCTCCGCCCATAGAAGGTGGCGAAGTGAAACTTAACACCCCAGTCACAGAGTCAATAGTAAACTTAGCGGCATCAACACCGCCAATAATACTATAAGCCAAGACATCATTATTGCCATCGGTAGCAACCACGGTAGTCGCATGAGTGCGTCCTTCAATGACCGAAATATTGGCAATATCACCCCCACCATCACTGATAATAATAGGGGGTAAGTTCTCAAACACATCATCCACAATCACGGTAATGACTTGGCGATCCTCTCCCCCCTTACCATCGATGACTAGCACTTCTAACTCATAGTGATTGTCTTGATTAGCATCCGTCGGATTCTCATAATCTGGGGCTGTAATAAACTTTAATACGCCACTAGTAGGATCTAAAGCGAATTTAGCCGCATCCACTCCACCCGTAATACTAAAGGTCAGGGTATCATTATCCACATCTGTTGCGGTGACGGTGGTTACTGCGGTTGTATTCTCTAATACACGAATAGTGGCCGTATCGCCCCCGCCATTACTGGTAATCACGGGTGGCGTATTATTACGGCAATCCACAGGATCACCATAGTTACCTAGGTAGTTATTCGAGGTGACCGTTCCCCAACCTAAGTTGGTAAATTGATTGGTGGGGCGTGTATTGGCTGAGTTTGGATATTGAGCAAAGGGGTCGGAATTTTCCATCACCTTCACCAAACCCTCACAAGTCTTACTATTATTGGCAAAACTGAACATATCGATTTCAGCACCAGCTTGCCAATTAAAGTTTTGATGTCCATAGGGAGAGAAAGTGAAAGATAAATAATCAACCTGTGGATTTTCAGTAGGGGCATCTTTACGTGAAGTCTGTGCCCACACTACATCCGCTACTTCTGACCTTAAATCCTCAGCAACAAATCGATTACCGGCTGCATCCGTACCAGTAGGTACGGTTAAAGTAATTTGCCCAGTTAAGTTATAATTTTTCCCTACATTAGGATCGCGGGTAGGACGCATATAGACATGATAGCGTCCATCACTAGCAGAGCGACGCACGGTATATTCTAATACCTTATACACATCCGATTTAGTCACGGTCACAGTGAGATTTTGTTGGTCAATCCCCCCATAACCATCACTCACTTGGACATTAACTAAATAGCTATTATCACGATTAGCATCCTGAGGATTATCAAAGCTGGGTGGGCTACTGAAAACTAACGCGCCCGTACTGGGATTAATCAAAAATAATCCTGCATCTACCCCACCTACGATCGAATAAGTTAAGGTGTCATTATCAGGATCAGTCGCCGTCACCGTAGTCACAGCACTGCGCTGGTCAGCAACACTAATATCTGCACTATCCCCACCCCCATTACTGGTAATCACTGGCGGATTATTATTGCGACAATCTACTGGATTACCATAGTTGCCTAGATAGTTATTTGCAGAAGAAGGCCCCCAGCCTAAGTTGGTAAACTGATTGGCGGGACGTGTATTAGCTGAGTTTGGATATTGAGCAAAGGCGTCGGAGTTTTCCATAACCTTCACTGACCCGCTACAAGTAGTGCTGCCATTGGCAAAGCTGAATATGTCGACTTCAACACCCGCTTGCCAGTTAAAATACTGATGTCCATAAGGGTTAAACGTGAAAGATAAATAATCCGCTTGTGGATTTTCAGAAGGCGCAGTCACCCGTGAATTCTGCGACCACACGACATTAGCAACTTCGGATCTTAAATCACTGACTTTAAATTGCTCACCCGTAGGGGCAACCAAAGTAATCTGTCCGGTTAGACTATAATTTAATCCGGCAGTTGGGTTACGAGTGGGACGCATATAGACATGATAACGTCCGTCACTCGCAGAGCGGCGCACGGTATACTCTAATACTTTATATTGATCCGAAGCTCTAACGGTAATAGCCAAATCCTGATAGTCCACGCCCCCTTGACCATCACTCACATGGACTTGCACATGATAGATATTATCGCCATTACTATCTTTAGGTTGATCAACTGTGGGAGTAGACAAAAAGTTTAACACCCCAGTCACAGGATGAATGCTAAATAGAGCCTGATCTACGCCCCCAGTAATACTAAAACTCAGGGTATCATTATCTTGATCTGTAGCCGTTACTGTTGTGGCATATACTTGATTTTCCGATACATTAAAGGCGGCACTATCACCGCCACCATTACTCGTAATAACTGGATTATTATTCGCATTACAGCGCACCGACGCTAGATAGTTGCCAAGGTAATTATTCATCGAATAATCCCCCCAGCCTAAATTGGTGAACTGATTACCGGGATTGGTATTAACAGAGTTAGGCCAAATCGCAAATGGCTCCGTATTATCTATTAAGGCAACCGACCCCGAACAAGTATTGGGATTAGAAAAGTTAAAAACCTCTAGCTCCACACCGGGCTGCCAAGTAAAATTCCGACTACCCATGGGTTCAAAGGTGAAGGATAAGAAATCTACTTGTGGATTTTCCGTAGGTGCATTGACACGTGAAGATAAAGTCCAAGTCACGCCCGTGATAGTGGAGGTTATATTGCTCGGCACAAACTGATTCGCACCCGTACCCGTGGGTACTTTAAGGGTCACTTGGCCTGCAAAGTTAATATTATTATCCCCACTAATGGCGGTCGTTGGGCGCATATAGATATGATAACGCCCATCGGTGCTACGCTTAACACCATACTCTAATACCTGACCTGCTGCCCATGCATTTGGTGTAAGAAAGAGTATTAGCAATAACCCCAATACTAACCACATAGAAACAGGGAAAATTAGCGGTACTATGTTGTTCCATCTGTAAGGCTCATGTCCCGACTGAAACACCAGCATTATGGCTCTCCTACATTATTTTTATAACTTATTAGCGAGTAATTAAAGAGAGAAACACTCAACTTTCCCACTTTGAGCTAAGCTTAAACACACCACAATGACACCGTACTCTACCTGACATCTGTTAATGAGGCGCTATTAGACTAAGCCTATACTATATTATACATTTTATTTATGATAACTCATAAGGACAACAGATGAAATAGTACAAATGAATAAATATCATCTCCTAACTTAAAACAGCCCTTCAAATAGAACAATAGGCACCTCAGCCCCCTCCTCTATATTACTCCACTCACGCGCTAACACTATAAAACAATTAGCCAGACTCATAGAACGCAGAACATGGGATTCTTGTAACCCGGTACTTTGCACCCACCATTGCCCCGTATCATCTTGATGGCAAATACCCCGCTGATAATCTTGGCGTCCAACGGCTTTTCTCACTGGACTTAATAACTTAGCTTGCGTCATGGCTAAAGGCTTTACCGGATAGTGACCTAAAGTTAATAAAGCCGGACGCACTAATACGAGAAAAGTGACCATGGTTGATACGGGATTGCCCGGTAAACCAAAAAAAGCACACTCACCTAAACGTCCAAACGCTAAGGGCTTGCCAGGCTTCATAGCAATTTTCCAAAAATCAATTTGTCCTAATTGCTCTAATAAACGGGTGACATAATCAGCCTCCCCCACTGATACGCCCCCAGAACTAATCAATACATCCGCCTGTTGTAGCGCCGACTTAAAAGTTGCCTCCAATAACTCAGGATCATCAGGTACTATGCCAATATCCAGCACCTCCACCGCTAAACGTTGTAATAATCCACGCAGCGTATAACGATTGCTATCATAAATTTGCCCCGCATTCAGCGTTTGTCCTATAGGTTTTAATTCATCGCCAGTCGAGATAATAGCCACCTTCGGTTTACGCCATACCGTTACCTGTCCTATTCCTAACGAGGCGATCAATCCTAAATCAGCCGCATTAAGTACTCGCCCACTAGCAAGCACTTCCGAGCCTTGGGCTAAATCCTCACCCGGATGACGAATATGTTGCTTAAGTCTTACACTACCTTGATACTCAATTAGTTCACCTTGAACTATAACCTCCTCCTGCATAAGCACCGCATCCGCCCCCTCTGGCACCACCGCCCCGGTCATAATGCGTACACACTCACCCGCCCCGACCGAGCCTTGATAGGGATGACCGGCGAATGATTTGCCAATCATACGAAATTGTTGCAAACCTTGCGTTTGGCCTTGGCTCTTGACTGCATAACCATCCATAGCCGAATTGCGATAAGGGGGCACATCAAAAGGTGCGATAATAGCCTGTGCTAACACCCGTCCTAATGCTTGTGTTAACTCAAGGGTCTCGCTTTCTTTGATGGGTTTAATGGTTTGTAATATACGGATTTGAGCCTGATCAACGGTGAAAGTATTCACGGGCAAAAAATCACAACTAGGGGGGTTACTCATACAAGACTCTAAGCACTTAATTCAGAAATGGCTAAAAGCTTATAGGCAAAAGAAGCTCTGAATCAATGTTCATCATGAAAGAAGCAGAAAAAAAGGGTAAATTCTCCGGTGAAAAAACTTACCCTAAAACTAGCATTCAATCACGGCGAATGAATGCAAGGGATGGATAAAATGCAAACAAGTTAGCGAATGAGCTTAATATCTTGGCGGATTATAACGGGGGGGTTCATAACGCCGACTACTCAATGCCCTAAAATTGTCGGCAGCGCGATCTAATAATGCATCTAAACGCGCAATCTCACGACGACTTAAACGCATATCGGATTTCATCGAAGCCTCAATATAATGTATATCGTTTTGTTCTCTTTTTAGTTGCATATAGCCTGAACGTGTTAAACGTCCTTCACGATACGCATTTTCAATCCGACTTGCTTGACGATGTTGACGATCATCAATGCGACGGCTGTGCATAGGAAACTCACGGCGCTCCCGCTCATAATCAGGGTCATAACGTCCCGGACGGTTTGGACGATAGGGACGATCAGGACGCATCGGACGCTCTGGACGATAGTTATAAGGGGGTGGGGTATTAGTAGGTACCGCCTCGATACTCACTACACCGCCATCAATACGATCGACCTCACTACCTGAGGGTTCGCCCCACGCATGGGATGTGGCACTCCAGACCAACAGGGGGAGTAAGGATGCCAATGCTAATTTTTTAAGGGTTGTCATATAGGGGTTCTCCTTGACATACAATACATTAAGCACTTTGACTTCAGTGCCACCATTATCTCCCCTTACCTACAGGAGTAACGACTTGTTACTTAATTTGACGCGCTGTGAGGGAAATAGTTGACACTAACACCATAAAACGGGGGGACTAGAATCTCCCCCAGCTAAAATAGACTTGAGTTTGGAACTAAAGAACTTTTATAAGTTCCCTCTGCAACGATTTATTTTAGTTAGCGGAGGTGGGCTGTAATCGATCTTTTAAAAAATCTTGGAATAAAGCCCATGATTTTTTATCCGCATCTTCGCGATAACGCTCAGAACCAAATACAGTAAACGCATGAGGCGCACCACTATAAGTCACCATTTCGTGTTTAATGCCGGTTTTTTCTAACTCTTTAGCTAATGCTGCGAAATCATCCATGGTTACGGCATCATCAGCCGTTCCATGCATAACCAAAACTTCACCTTTGGTATTTTTGTAATCCTCACCTTCAGGTGTCGTTAGCCCCCCATGAAACGAGGCAAACCCTTTTAAATCAGTACCGGAACGGGCTAGCTCTAATGTTGCAGCACCCCCAAAACAATAGCCCATAGCGACAGCATTGTTCACATCGCCCCCTTGGGCTTTAGCGGTATCGAGAGCACCCTGCATTAAAGTACGCATTTTAGCGCGATCTTTATACAACTCGCCGGTTAAGCGCTTACGCTCCTCTATTTCAGCCGGACGTACACCTTTACCGAATAAATCGACCGCAAACACGTTATAGCCCAGCTCTGTGAGCATATCTGAACGTTTCTTTTCATAATCGGTGAGACCATCCCAATCATGAATTAACAGTACTAACGGAGCCTTATCCGATGCCTTGCTGTAATAACCTTCGTAATCCTTGCCATCCACCTGATAAGTCACTGCGGTACCGGCTGCATAAGCGGTTGACCCTAGAGCCAGACCTAGACCCACTATCCATGTATTCACTGTTTTCATCACCATCCTCCTCATTGATTGAACCGATATTTCAAACACTCTATCTAATAGTATACAAATAGCTGGCTTATAAGAACTACGTTAAACACCCTGTACTTTTTATAACCACTATTAATCGGTTTATCACAAATTTGTAAACTTCACACTATAATGTCTGTCGTATTGGATTAATGACTATCAACGATAAGGAAGTAATAATGGTCACATTCGCTCATAAAACGGGTTATTTAGCCTTAGTTATCAGTAGCCTACTATTCACCACCCCTAGTTTAGTTTCAGCAGCGGGGGAAGGTATGGTACAAGGTACTACCCAAAAAGTAGACTTGCTAACAGGTAAGGTTACTCTCAACCATATGGCGGCAGACTCCATTGACAGCAGTAAAGTTAAAAATGGCAGCCTACAAGGAGGAGATTTAGCTGCAAATACATTAACCAGTACCCAAATTGGCACGAATGCGATTGGGGCAGATGAATTAGGCAATGCCTCGGTAGATAACGCGGCTCTACAAGAAGGCGCTGTCACCAACAATAAAATTGCGAATGGCACGATCCAAGGCGGTAAAATTGCTGCCAATACGATCCAAAATAGCAATATCGCACTCGGTACTTTAAGCCTAGATCGCTTTAATCAAGCCACTCAAGCCATTATTCTAGGTACTAAAACCACTGCGGCTCTATTTCAAACTACCGCCATCACCGGCTCTGATATTGCCGATGGTTCCATTGGTGTGAATCATTTAAACTCTAGTTTACGGAGTCAAATTGAGCGCATTGATGGTCTAGATAAACGCCTTGATACCCATGAACGCGGTATCGCTATTAGCATGGCCTCTAGTAATATCCCGACTATTCCTAATAAACCCCATCAATTCGGGGTTGGGGTTGCCTCTTTCGGTGATACCCAAGCTCTAAGTGCGCGTTATCAAGCACAAGTTGGCAAGAATGCTGCTATTTCGTTTGGCGGCGGTGTTGCAGGAAATACCAGTGCGGTGAATATGGGTCTGGGCTTCGGCTGGTAACGCCCGCCCTATTAAACTAGACCAAGCAAAAACCATTGGGAGTCATACTCAATGGTTTTTGTAGCAATCCCTATTTCTGACTTCGGCATAAACTCTCGCAGGGAATACCGTTTTTATCCGCATCTAAGCGCTTGAGCTTACATTCATGCAAATAGCGTTTAGCTTCTGCACAAGAACTCATTTCAGCACAGGTCTTTTTCTCACAACCACTCCCCCACCAACCCGACCAAAATGATTTTTTAGGCTCTGCAGGATGTGGGGTTGCTTTGGGTTTGTTTGCATCACTATGCCTATAAACCCACGGGGGTGTCGGTTTTTTATCCTGCCATAGCCCTAATTTGGCGCGTTGTGCTCGCTCTTGAGCACTAACATAATCCTGATCATGCGCGTATTGGGTATAAACCCATGCCATCCCCTGCTCAATTTGCTCGCGATTAATATCCCGACCATTTAATAAGACTTTTCCGGTTATACGCCCATATTTATCTGTGGTTTCTATTTCAATCTTTACCGTCTCATACATTAAACGTTTAGCTAGTCTTTGTTTGGATACTTCCCCAAAGGCTTGACGTTTTTCGGGTGCATCGATTTGGGATAGGCGTATTTTGACTGTCTGATAATTAAAGGTGAGTAGAGTAATGGTATCACCATCATGCACCCCTACCACAGATCCGAGTAGTGTCCCCTCTGCGTGCAAACCACCACTAAAGCTGCCCCAAAATACGAGCCAAAACCATAGAGGCCAGCCCTTAAAACGTTTTATCATTATTCTCTATCCACGTTCAAAAAGGCGTAATTGTAAGCTATTCTAGAGCGCTTTAGCATGACGAGCCGCTTAGCTGTTGGATAGCAAAATCACTATGGACAAACATCATACTCCCTTAGCCAATGGGCTATTATTAGGTGCCGCTATTATCTGGGGCTTTGGCTTTGTGGCTCAACGCTTGGGCATGGAGCATCTAGGTCCTTACACCTTTAATGGTTTACGCTTTATTTTAGGGGCTTTATCCTTATTACCGCTGATTTGGTGGTTCAGCCGTAAAAGCGGTCTAGAATTATCCTTGCCTTTACTCATAGGGGGAATAGCCACAGGCAGTTTGCTATTTATTGCCGCCTCCCTACAGCAGGTAGGGTTACAATATACCACCGTGGCAAACGCTGGATTTATCACAGGATTTTATTTAATCCTAGTGCCTATTCTCGGCTTAATCATTAAACATAAAACCGGACTCAATACTTGGATTGGCGCAATATTGACCCTAGTAGGCTTATATTTTTTAAGTATTAAGGCTAATTTTTCTATTGGCTATGGCGATTTATTACAACTCATAGGTGCTTTATTTTGGGCTATTCACTTACTCACCATCGACCATTATTCGCATCGAGTTAATCCCATACAATTAGCGAGTTTACAATTTTTTGTTTGTAGTTTATTAAGCTTTACCGTCGCTTTTGCTACTGAGCAGCCTACCTTAGCTGGTATACAAGCCAGTTGGGCGGCCTTGCTTTATTCAGGTCTAATGTCGGTGGGCTTAGCCTATACCCTACAAGTCGTCGGGCAGCGTTATGCACATCCCTCTCATGCAGCGATTATTTTAAGCTTAGAAGCCGTATTTGCTGCACTTGGTGGAGTATTGTTTTTAAATGAATATTTAGATCAGCGAGCATTATTAGGCTGCGGCTTAATGCTGACAGGTATGTTGATTTCACAATTACCCATGCCCAAGCTAAAACGGGCAGATGTCTAGTTCACTTACTAACCTAACCGTAGGGGGATGTTTCTGGAGCAGTCTTGGCGGCATGGATGCCGCCTTGTAGCGTACAAGGATGTATTCACAGCGACTGCGGAAGAAACATCCCCCTACGGTTTACCACAGTCTAGCTTAAGCTTTTTATCGCCGGATATGCCAACCGATAACGCTCATAAGCATGGGCGTAATCACTCAATAGTGCGATTTCTGGCTCAAAGGTTTGCTCAATCACAGGAGCCGTTAAAACTTGTAAAGGATCAACTTGCAAGGCCGCAATCATACCCAAACGAGCAGCGCCTAATGCCGCCCCCACTTCATTATCCTCTGGTAAATCAATCGGCAGATTTAAGACAGTCGCTAATAATTTCAGCCAATACACCGAGCGAGAACCGCCCCCCACTGCAATCACGCGCTCTAATTTGCTACCGGCTTGTTCCAATGCTCTTAAATTATCTTTTAAAGCAAACGCTACCCCCTCTAATACCGCCTGAGTCATCATTTCTCGCTCAGTGGCATGGGCTAGGCCAAGAAAGGCACCCCGTATTGCGGCATCATTATGGGGGGTACGTTCTCCAGCGAGGTAAGGTAAAAATAATACCCGCGCAGGCTTATGTAGCTCCGTACCTAATTTTTGCGTTAACTCAGCGGCTGATTGCTCAGCAATATGCGACCACCAATTAAGAGCATCGGTGGCGGATAAAATGACACCCATTTGATGCCATGTATTCGGAACAGCATGGCAAAAGGTATGTACGGCACTGGCGGGATTGGGCAAATAACGCTCGGTTGCGGCAAACAGTACCCCAGAAGTCCCTAAAGACACAAAGGCTGAACCCTTAGTCACCACTCCCATACCACAGGCTGAAGCGGCATTATCCCCCGCTCCCCCGGCGACTACGACCTGTTTACCCATACCCCAACGCTCAGCTAGTTCAGGGCGCACATAGCCACTGACATCCGTCCCCTCGACTAAGCGCGGCATTTGTTCCTCGGTTAAATCGCAGGCGTTTAATAGTTCTGTTGACCACTGCCGCTTACCCACATCCATCCATGCCGTCCCTGCTGCATCTGAGCAATCGGAGGCATATTCTCCCGTGAGCCACCAGCGTAAATAATCTTTTGGTAATAATACCTTAGCAACCTTAGCAAAGATTTCGGGTTCATGACGCTGTACCCACACCACTTTTGGCGCGGTAAAGCCCGGAAACACAATATTACCCGATAGTGCGCGAAACTGGGGATTAGCATCTAACTCAGCCGCTTCCTTATAACTACGGGTATCATTCCATAACATACACGGGCGCAATACTTGATGCTGCTGATCTAAAAGGGTGGCTCCGTGCATATGTCCAGATAAACCTATGCCCTTCACCGCTGCAAGCTCAGTAGGATATTGTTGTTTTAATTCATCTAATGCCTGAGTAGTGGCAGTAATCCAATCGGCGGGGTTTTGCTCCGACCAACCTGTATGTGGACGCGAAACGGTTAAGGGTTGCGAGCTACTGCCTAGAATATGCTGTGCATCATTCATCAGCACCACTTTGACGCTCGATGTCCCCATATCAATACCTAAGTACATTATGACCTCCTAAGCCTAACAATCTAAATTAGCAAAGCATGAAGGTATAAATTAGACAGTACTGATACCAAAATAACAATGACTAACGATACCTAACTCACAGCTCTGGTTCAGATGGTCGTGATAGCTGTCCGAGTCCGATGAGCATCTATTTCTCCAAGAAACTCCAATAGCTTCTCATAGTAAAACCTTCTTGTATGTCCGAAATAAGCCGGATGCCAAAAATTTATAAAATATCTACTATCAGCAAACCAAACACGCGGGAATATTCTAGTACGGTCTGAATATAAATGCTCAACTGACGTCCATGTGTTTCCACAAATCACTATATCAGGGTTAATTATAGCTATCTGCTCCTGAATAAATGCGCCATCTCTTTTAGCAATAGCCTTAATTTCCTTCATGTCTGATGTTTTTTTTCCATCACTTTTTTTGACATTAATAACCGCTGCCTGTAAAAGAGCGTCATCTAATATTTTACTCTTCTTGGCAGCAGGCATGGTAGGCGATCGTGTTTGTACTGCGTAACACCATAATGCACCATTGATCCACGTGATATTATTATCTTTCTTTACTCCTTTATAATAATCCCGAATAACCGCACGTTGATCAAATCCGGTTGTAACTTTATTACTATAGGCCTCTTTAAGCAGTAACAATACCTTCGTATTAGTCTTAACCCATCGGCCTTCATCAATTATCCCATCTTTAACAAAATTAATTAATTGACCTGATGAGGCACGCCATTTATCTAATAAGGCATCATGGGGAGTCAGCGTCGGCATAACTTGCCTTTAATTTATAAGATTAAACGACTAACAGATCATTCAAAAAGCACCCACTTTCGTAGGTGCTTTAAGATAATTAATTACTTAAATTGATTAAATGCTGATTTTCCAGCGTAAACGCCACGGCTACCTAATTCACCGGCAATACGTAATAATTGATTGTATTTAGCAATACGATCAGAACGTGATAATGAACCCGTTTTAATTTGGCCTGCACCTGTTGCTACCGCAATATCGGCAATGGTTGAATCTTCTGTTTCACCGGAGCGATGAGAGACTACAGCGGTATAACCGGCATTATGTGCCATTTGAATCGCCGCTAGCGTTTCAGTCAGAGTGCCGATTTGATTCACTTTAATCAGAATAGAATTCGCAATCCCTTTCTCAATCCCTTCTTTCAGGATTTTAGTATTGGTTACGAATAAATCATCACCGACAATTTGAACTTTACTACCTAATACGTCAGTTAAATGTTTCCAACCCGCCCAATCCCCCTCTGCCATACCATCTTCAATACTTAAAATCGGATATTGACGTACCCAATTATGTAAATACTCGGTAAAACCTTCGGCGGTAAAGCTGCGATTTTCAGATTCTAAAACGTATTTACCGTCTTTATAAAACTCAGAACTTGCTACGTCTAAACCTAGCCAAATATCCTCACCGACTTTAAAGCCTGCTTTATTAATCGCTTCTAAAATCACCTCAATCGCTTGCTCATTTGAGGATAAATCAGGGGCAAAACCACCTTCATCACCCACAGCCGTATTTAAGCCGCGTTTTTTCAGTACTGATTTCAGGCTATGGAATACTTCCGCCCCATAACGTACCGCTTCTGCCATACTCGGAGCAGTCACCGGTAGAATCATAAACTCTTGTAAATCAACACTATTATCCGCATGTGCGCCACCATTGATAATATTCATCATAGGCACGGGCAGTTTATAGGTATCGGCTTGTGTCAGGTATTGATATAGCGGTAAGTCTTGTTGACGTGCTCCGGCATGAGCTACCGCCATGGAAACGGCTAATAAAGCATTCGCACCTAAACGAGCCTTATTATCCGTATTGTCTAAATCAATCATGATTTGATCAATACCGGCTTGATCAGTGACTTCATGACCGATTAAAGCGCTGGCAATTTCGCCATTCACATTAGCTACGGCATTTTGTACGCCTTTACCTAAATAGCGTGAGCCACCATCACGTAATTCAATCGCCTCGCGTGAGCCAGTAGACGCACCGGAGGGTACAGCTGCACGTCCCATCGCACCACTGGCTAAAAACACATCGGCTTCAACGGTAGGATTGCCGCGTGAATCAATAATTTCACGCGCATTGATACGGGTAATTTCAGACATAATCACATCATCCTAAAAGTTCGATTAGAAAGGGTTAACACTGTGGTTGGGGTGATGAGTGTTTTATAAAGCCTCCTCAATCAAAGGCTGATTTTTTATAACACGATCGAGTGCGACTAGCGACTCTAATAAAGGCTCCATGAGGTGCAAAGGCCAAGAGTTAGGCCCATCACTCCATGCTTCGGCGGGGTTCGGGTGGGATTCCATAAATAACCCCGCTATCCCTACTGCAACCGCTGCACGAGCCAGCACAGGGACAAACTCACGTTGCCCACCGGATACATTACCTTGTCCACCGGGGAGTTGTACCGAGTGCGTGGCATCAAAAACGACGGGGCATTGGGTCGAGCGCATAATCGCGAGGCTACGCATATCGGAGACTAAATTATTGTAACCAAAGGTAGCACCACGCTCACAGACCATAATCTGCTGATTGCCTACGGCTCGTGCTTTTTCAACGACATTACCCATATCCCAAGGCGCTAAAAACTGGCCTTTTTTAATATTAACGGGCTTTTGAGTACGGGCTACACTTTGAATAAAATTAGTTTGGCGGCATAAAAAGGCGGGCGTTTGCAGCACATCGACTACACTAGCTACCTCATCGAGTGGAGTATCTTCGTGTACATCGGTTAAAACCGGAACGCCGATTTCTGTTTTAACCCGCTCCAAAATGCGCAAGCCTGTTTCTAGCCCTACCCCGCGTTTACTGGTATGAGAAGAGCGATTGGCTTTATCAAACGAGGATTTATAAATAAAAGGAATACCCAAGCGTTGAGTAATCTCTTTTAAAGTAGCGGCGGTTTCTAAGGCTAATTTCTCGGTTTCAATCGAGCAAGGACCACTAATGAGGAAAAAGGGTTGCTTTAAACCTACCTGAAAACCACATAACGGCATTGTATCGGACATTCATTTTCCCCCTAGTTTCATACGAATGATCTATTAACTAATATTGTGGTCATGGGGTCAAGTCGGTATTACTGCTAAAGACCGTCCTAATCCCTCATGACCACTGCTTACTTACTTATTAGATCTCTTACAAAGGTCGTCAAAGCCCCCCTCCCAACCTCCCCCCTGTCAGGAGGAGGAGTAAGATCGGCTCCCTCCCATGCCAAGGGGAGGGTTGGGGTGGGGTTGTTTTCGATTTTAGCAAAAGGTCTATTTATTTATAAACTTTGTTTGCGTGCAGCCTGTAGCTCATGATAAGTGCGAGCTGCCTGAATAAATCCGCTAAACAAACGATGACCTTGGCGCGGACGCGAAGTAAATTCAGGGTGGAATTGGCAAGCTAAAAACCACGGATGATCCGGTAGCTCAATCATTTCAACCAATGAATTATCCGCCGACATCCCCGAAAACACTAAGCCCGCTTTTTCGAGTACCGCACGATAGTGATTATTAAACTCATAGCGATGGCGATGACGTTCAACGATTTCATTAGCACCATAGGTTTTTTGCGCAAGAGAATTCTCTGCTAGCAGACATTTTTGTCCCCCTAAACGCATAGTACCGCCTAAATCGGAACTCTCAGTACGGGTTTCAACATTGCCATCCTCATCTTGCCATTCGGTAATGAGACCAATGACCGGATCAATTTCAGCAATATTATTCACAAACTCGGTACTAAACGCTTTCGGTAAATTCGCTACATGACGGGCATACTCAATCACAGCAACCTGCATACCTAAACAAATACCTAAATAAGGAACTTGGTTTTCCCGCGCATATTGTACCGCTCGGATTTTACCCTCCACACCGCGCTTACCAAATCCCCCCGGTACTAAAATCGCGTCATATTGACTCAATACGTGAGCAATATTTTCCTCCGATTCTAATTTTTCCGAATCAATATAGGTAATATTCACCCGTGTCTGGGTTTGAATACCCGCATGTTTTAGCGCTTCGTTTAACGACTTATAGGATTCGGTTAAATCAACGTATTTACCTACCATAGCGATATTGACTTCTGCCTCTGGAAACTCCATGGCACTAACCACATTTTTCCAGTCGGTTAAATCTGCTTCAGGTAAATCGGTTAAATTAAATTTTTCCGTGACAATACGGTCGAGCTTTTGGGCATGTAACCATAGCGGGACTTTGTAGATATTATCTAAGTCCATCACGGAAATAACCGCCCGCTCCTCAACATTGGTAAACAGGGCGATTTTACGCTTTTCATTTTCCGGCATGAGCTTTTCGCTACGACATAATAAAATGTCGGGCTGAATACCGATAGAGCGTAACTCTTTGACAGAATGTTGCGTAGGTTTGGTTTTTAACTCACCCGCCGCCGCGACATAGGGCAATAGGGTTAGGTGAATATAAAGTGCATTATTTCTGCCCTCTTCCACCCCCATTTGACGAATCGCTTCCATAAAAGGGAGTGATTCAATATCGCCCACCGTACCCCCGACCTCTACCAGAGCGATATCGTAACCTTCTGCTCCGGCACGAACTGAGCGCTTAATTTCATCCGTAATATGAGGAATGACTTGCACAGTGGCACCGAGGTACTCACCGCGCCGCTCTTTTTGAATCACATTTTCATAAATGCGACCCGAGGTGAAGTTGTTTTTTTGGGTGGCCTTAAAGCCAACAAAACGCTCATAGTGTCCGAGATCAAGATCGGTTTCTGCGCCGTCTTCGGTGACGAATACTTCACCATGTTGAAAAGGACTCATAGTACCCGGATCGACATTGATGTAGGGGTCGAGTTTCATCATGGTGATTTTGAGACCACGGGCTTCGAGGATTGCGCCCAGTGAAGCTGCGGCAATACCCTTTCCCAATGAGGAAACGACACCGCCAGTAATAAAGATATAACGTGCCATAGAAAAACAATGCGCCTATTGATGATGCAATGTGGGCGGATACTAGCACAGACCAACGGCTTGCTAAAGTAGCAATCAAGTCTCAAGTCTTTTTAGTTTTGACCACCACTGATTATGCCTATAATCACTCCTTCCCTAGCGTTTTAGACCACTATGACCCAGAGCATCATTTACCCCTATCCGCCACTCATTGAGCATCAAGCCGCTCTGCGTGCTTGCCGCCAATGCCCCCGCATGATCCCACCCGTGATTAGCTGTAACCCTGTCCTCACGCCTATTCTGATGATAGGTCAAGCACCAGGTATTCGGGAGGGTGATTTTCAGCGTCCCTTTGCTTGGACAGCCGGAAAAACGCTATTCAAATGGTTTAAGGAGTGTGGGATAACCGAAGAACCCTTTCGTGAGCGGGTTTATATGGCTGCCGTATGCCGCTGTTTTCCGGGTAAAAATCCTAAGGGTGGTGATCGTGTTCCCAACCAAGAGGAAATAATGAATTGCTCCCATTGGCTGCAAGCCGAGCTGGAAATACTCAAACCGGAACTAATTATTTTGGTGGGCAAATTAGCGATTATGCAGTACTTACCGATCAAACGCTTAGAAGAAGCCGTCGGCGTTATTCACCGCCAAGTGATTCAGGGGCGTGAAGTCGATTTATTACCTCTCCCTCATCCTTCAGGCTTATCCACTTGGGTACATAGTGATATGGGTAAAACATTGTTACAAGCTGCCTTGCAAGCGCTACGGGAACATCCCACCTGGCAAATGATGTTGCGTACCTTGTGATAGGGATGACTAAACGACGGTATTCGGAATTATGTAAACACGTGCTAGTGTTGGAGTCACTCGTAAAGCGCAAACCATTGCACCCCAATCAATAGCAATGCTTTACAAAATTAACTAGATCTATCAACAGAACCTAAGCTTATGAATTTATCAAACTTTGAAGCATACATTGACCCCATTATCCTACGGCGTGGTAAAGACTATATCACTCAGGTACATCGATTAGAGGAAACAGAGCCTAGTTTTTGGCAGGCTGAGGTCAGAGGAACTTATACCTATGATATTGAAATAGAACTACAAAATAGTACCATTAGCCATTGGTCGTGTAGCTGCCCCTATGATCTAGGCTCTATCTGCAAGCATGTCGTCGCTACTTTATTTAATATCCGTAATACCCTCAGCCGAGACTCCATTGACAATGCGGTATTCACTCCGCGCCATGCTCAGCCACAAGCGAAATACATCACTCAACAAGAGCGTGTGCAGATTTTATTAGCACAGTTGAGTAAAGAACAGCTCACTCAGTATTTAATCAATCTTTTTAACGATCATCGCGATCTAAAAGAGCAATTTTTATTACGCTTTGAAGAGCATAAAGATACTAAAAAAGTCAAAAAAGATTTTATAGCTAGCTTTCGACGCTTAGCCAAGGATCATACTGATGATTACTATATGGACTATATTAATACTAGTAATTTTGCGGATGAAGCCGAGATACTACTAAAATCCTTAAGCCAAGCCAAATTAAATCCTTTAGCTAAAATAGATATTTATATTAATACTATCGAAGTCATTGGGGAGATAGCTGAATATACAGAGAATGGTAATAGCGAACTAGAGGACTTACTCCATACTATCGCGCAAGCCTTAGAGTTATTAAGTGCCTATCTCACAGAAGAATCTATTACTACCCTACACCAACAACTTTATGAGTTAAACCAGAACTTAGATTTTGGTTTAGGCGGTAGTTTTAATGCGTTATTAAAAAACCTTGCGACTGATCGTCCGCATTTACAAAATTATATGCTGGATGAACTCAAGAAGAAGGTTACAACGCCTAACAATAGTCACTACGTCCAATCTGATGCTCAAAAACTCGAAAATCTACTGCTGGATTGGGGACGAGAAACTGAAGCACAAGAACTAACCGAAACATTGATTGCAATACCTAATTTTAGAGAGCGTAAGGTTAAAGAGCTATTAGAACAAAAAAACTATTCCGAAGCTACAGTCTTATTAAATGAAGGCATTCAATTAGCCTTAGCCAACAAGCAGTATCATACCACCACTCAATGGCGTAATTACTTAATTGCCATTGCCAAAGATACTAATAATACTGAGTTATTAAGAACTGAATTACTCAATATTTTTCAAGAAACGGGTTATAAATTACAAAACTATCTAGTACTTAAATCCACCTATGACACGGCACAATGGGATGCTATCAAAAATAGTATTTACACTAGCGTCCCTACTAATTATACCTTACAGCGAGCGGAAATTTTAAAAGCCGAAAACAATATTCCTGCTTTATATGAATTAGTCATGCAATCAAATAACTCAAGCATTGTAAAGAGCTATGCTCAGCCATTATCTACTATCTATCCTAATGAAATTAAGCAAAAATATGCCGATCTGATCACAGCTAGCTTAAAAAATACGGGGCGTGATATTTATGAACAAGCGGTAAAAGATCTACAAGAATTAAGTTTACTTCCAGAAGGGAGGCTATTAGCTAAACAATTGATTGGGCAATTTAATACTCAATATAAAAATCGCCCGCTCATGCTCACGCTATTTAAGACTTTAAATGCTAATTTATGACTAAAAAACTGAACTAGCCTCTTGACACCCCCGCACCTTTCCTGTTGGATGGTGTGCTTTTTAATAGTGGAATCTTTGACTGTGAGTATGAGTCCCTTTCTGCAAGTAGCACTTCAGGCGGCTAAAGCAGGCCAAGCTATCATTGAAAAATACTATAACGGTCACTTTGAAATACAGATCAAAGCCGATCAATCCCCGGTCACGATTGCGGATATTGAAACCGAACAAACCATTAAAAACATCATTTTAACTGCGTTCCCCGACCACGGTTTTTTTGGCGAGGAGTCTGGCAAAACCAATCCTGATGCGGAATATACTTGGCTGATTGATCCTATTGACGGTACTAAAAGCTTTGTGCGCCGTTATCCGTTTTTCTCCACTCAAATCGCCCTGATGCGCGGTAATCAATTAATTCTAGGGGTATCGAATGCGCCCACCTTTGGCTCAGGGCAACTCGCGTATGCGGAGTTAGGGCAAGGGGCCTATCTCAATGGGGAGCGTATTCAGGTCAGTGGCTATACCGATATTCAACAAGCTGCTCTCTCCACTGGCAATATTAAAACCTTGACCCAAAACCCTAAACACTGGAATGCCTTAGGGCAAATGATTCAGCAGGTACAACGCATTCGGGGTTATGGCGATTTTTATCATTATCACCTACTAGCCTCCGGTAAAATCGATCTAGTGCTAGAGTCAGATGTTAATATTTTAGATATTGCAGCCCTATCTGTGATTGTGCGTGAAGCGGGTGGCGTCTTTACCGATTTAGAGGGACAGGATTTAACCTTAGATACTACGAGTGTTTTAGCCGCCGCAAGTCCTGAATTGCATGAATATGTGTTGGCGCAATTGGCTTAAACTCTAATTATTTCAATGGGGGTTTGCTTAAGTAGTTATGAATAGCAGCCCCATCGTCTGAATGATCCGCCTCAGTCTATAAGCTCTATCTATAATAATTTATTCATATACCTATATTTATCTATTTAATTACTATCATTTTAGCCTCAAAAATATTACAAACTTAATGCTTGATAAATATTAATCACTACACTATAGTTGCATGCAATATAAATGTTAGAGACATTATTCCCTAGCATGTTACAATGTTATGTAACTCTGTGTCATGGATCAGTTTGCTTTTTTTAGGTAAAAGCTATTGATCTATAAACACAATCTCAATAACTAGTAGCGAGGAATAAAAATAATGTCCGAAAATTTAGTTCTGAATAATTTAGTATGCTTTAACTTTTATATAGGATGGAAGCAAATCGTTTCTATCTATAAAGAGGTTTTAGGAAATGATGTTAGCCCCCAAAAGGTTTACGTATTGGAAACTTGCGACCCCGAAGAAAAAATAACGGTGTGGGAGGTAGCTAGAAAAATTGGTTTAGATAGTTCTGCTATTTCAACCATGATCGCCCGAATGGAAAAGGCGGGCTTGGTATTTCGTACTCATGATTTAGAAGATCGCCGTCAGGTATTTGTTCAATTAACAGCAGACGGAGTACGGTTTCGTGCTCAACTCAGGGAAAAATACCTAGAGCTAACTGAGAGAATTAATAGAGATATGACAGGGCAGGAAATTAGTATATTAAAGGATATTACTAGCAAGTTAACCACAAACTGATCTATTGATATAGAGATAAATTGATTCAAGGAAGAATCGTCTGGTAAATATTACAACTTTATAAAAAGGCTTTGTTTTATGGGAAGCATACGTGAAAGTGTTATTAGAGAAATGCAGGCAGCACTCTTTATTGTAGATGAGATTCAATCTGGATGTGGAAGGACAGGTAAATTCTTTAGCTTTGAACATTTTGGTATTACTCCTGATATAGTTTGCCTTTCAAAGTCACTTAGTGGTTTTGGTATTCCTATGAGCATGCTTTTAATGAAACAATCAATAGATAAATGGGAGCCTGGTGAACATAATGGTACCTTTCGCGGTACTAACTATGGATTTATTACTGGAGCTGAAGCCCTAAAGGTATACTGGTCTGATAATAGATTTGAGAAGGGGTTGATAAATAAGATTAATTTTTTCCATAAGGCTCTCCTCAATCTAACACAAGGCTATCACACTAAGATTTTAAGCTATAGAGCATTGGGGCTATTTGCTGGATTAGTTTTTAAAGATGAAAAAACAACAAAAGCAGTGCAAAATTTTTGCTTTAGAAATGGACTAATTATCGAAGTATGTGGCCCTGATAGCAATGTTTTAAAATTTTTACCACCCATAAATATAGATGATGTTGACCTTGCTTCAGGTATTTCAATTATTGAAAATGCCCTAAAAACTGTTTAATATTTTATCTTGAGGAATTAAAAATGCATTTATTTATCGGATATAAAAACTACTCTTCTTGGTCTCTTAGACCTTGGTTAGCTTTAAAAGTTTCTCAGATTGAATTTGAAGAAACTATTATTCCTTTTCAGCATGATAATTCTTTATTAGAGTTAAGCAAAGAATATAAGATCCCTACGAAAGTTCCTTTTCTTATCGATGATAATAATACTATTTGGGATAGTTTATCTATTCTTGAGTATATCGCCGAAAAATACCCAAGTAAAAACCTATGGCCTTCTGATACCACATTAAGGTCAATGGCAAGATCGGCCTCCGCTGAGATGCATAGCAGCTTTATTGCACTGAGAAGCAATTTTTCTATGGATATTAGAAAAAAGACTAATAGCATTCCTAATGAAGATGTAAAACTTGATTTACTACGCTTAGCTCAATTATGGAATAACTTTTCAAGGTATAAAAAATCTGGTGGGAAGTTTCTATGTGGTCATTTTTCCAATGTAGACGCAATGTTCGCTCCAGTAATGTGGCGAGTTATTAACAATAATCTACATGTATCTGAGGATTTTAATAACTGGTGTAAAGCTATGTTAGACTTACCCGCTATGCAAGAATGGACCTCTGCAGCTCTTTCAGAAAGCAATAAATGGGTTTTATGATATAAATAATAAAAGCCTAGATTACACTAGGCTTTACTTAAATAATCCAAAGGATTGATCTTGAAAAATACCCTGTTTTTAATAGTAGGTGGAGCGTTATTCTCTCTATCTGGTTTAGTGGTCGCCTATAGCACAATGGGCCCTAGTGCTATAGGGTTTTATAGAATGCTTTTTGGTGCATTAATTCTCTTTACTGTCGCGCTCTATCAAAGAAAAGTTTTTTTCGCTGGCTGGAAACCTATTATTTATGCTGGCTTAGCAGGAGTCTTTTTAGCCCTAGATATTTATCTGTGGCATCATGGAATTAGACTAGTTGGGCCAGGACTAAGTGCCATATTGACTAACTGCCAAGTTTTTGCACTAGCCTTATTTGGTGTCGTGCTCTTTAAGGAAAAGCTAAAGTGGCAATACTATCTCAGTATTTTTACTGCTTTTATTGGAATATCTTTAATTGTTTATAAAGATTGGAGCCTCTCTGCAGAATATCAATATGGTGTATGGTTAGGATTAGGGTCAGCCGTCGCGTATGCGGTATGCGTTATTTTTCTGAAAGAATCGGACAAGCTTGAAAAGCCATTAGATCCTATCGCAAGAATGGTATATTTAAGTGCTAGTGCAGCTATATTTTTATTAATAACAAGCATGATCCATTCTGAAAGTTTATATATTACAGATACTAGAAATTTTCTAGCATTATTAACTAATGGAATACTGGTGCAGGCTATTGCTTGGCTCATGGTAGCGTATGCTGTACCACATATAAAAGCCTCTTTAGTAGGGCTAATTCTTTTACTTGAACCTATTCTTGCTTATATAGTTGATGTATTATTTATTTCACATAATTTAAGTTTAATCTCTATTATAGGTTGCTTTTTGACATTACTTGCAGTTTATATAGGCTCTCAATATGGCGTTGAAAAAAAGGATGAAGCTCCACATAAAAAGAGCTTTATAGGCATAAAAATCAGTGAACTAAAAGAGAGATTCTTTAATATAACTCGTAGCCAAATTTGATTAATTGGACCAGATCAAAATAAATAATTTTTACTTTTATCTGGTCATTTCTTTATATAGGATATCAACACCAAAAAATATCTTAACCTGTCTCATCAAAGATGGGAAGTCTGGATATAGAACTAATTGAACGAATATCTGTAACATACCTAGCTCGAAAATCATTCCAATTACTAAAAAAAGAATTTACAATTAACAGTAAATTCTTTTTAATAATAGAGTATGCTAATATGTCCCTCTCTCTATTCGCCCCCCTACTCTATCTCCTCATCGGATTTGGCTTAGGGCATACACCTTTTGAAATCAAAGGAAGAGCCTCGGCATTACTAACTAAATGGGTTATACCCTTAGTCATTATTTATAATATCGCCACTCACCGCTCTGGTGTATTTGTAATAATGCTCGGCATGATAGTGATGATGGGCATTATGCTAGGGTTAAGTCGTATTTTTACCCGTGATCCAGTACAGAATCTATGCTTTTGCTATTTGAATATTGGTTGGTTGGGATTGCCGGTAGCGAGTACTTTATTTGGGGATAGTGCGGCGATGGTCATCATTGCAGCTTATGTAGGAAGCTCATTGTTTGGTAACTCGGTGGGTGTAGGTCTCATGGCACATGGTCAAGATCTAAAGACCCGTTTAATTCAAACACTGAAAGCACCCCCTGTTTGGGCTTTAATGGTTGGGCTTGCTTGTATTCCTTTTGCGAGCCAGATTGAGCACTATACTAAGCCGGTGTATGAAGTATTAAAATTCGTGATGAGCTTTCTTGGTATGGCAATATTGGGTATTTGGCTCTCTGAAACACCATTGAAATGGTCTGACTTTAAAACAGCCTTACAGCCTTTTGTTCTACGAGTATTGACCGTATCTATACTCATCAGTCTTTTTATTGTGATCTGTCAATATTATGGCATTACCCTAGTCATCGAAAACAAACCAACGCTATACCTAATTGCGCTATTACCACCGGCGGCAAATATTATTGTGCTTGAAACCCATTATTTGAAAAGTGGACGCTCAGCCAGTCTCATAGCCAGCGGTACATGCCTTAGCATTATTGCCATCGGTCTGTATATTGGAGTATTTTTATGATAGGGAGAAGAGCCTGTTAATCCGTTGCCATAACATCCAGCTCTTGAGCGGGAGATAGCTCGACCTTCTCCTCAACTAGTCTAAGTATGCCCTGAGCATTAAGCTGATAGGTCTGAAAATCAGCCGCTAAAAATAAACGTCCGTGATAATACGCGGTAGCTTCTTCCACAATGGGCGAAATATCAATACTGTAGCGCGGGCTAAAATGGGTCAACACTAGATTAGGGACTTGATAGCGCTCGGCAAATTCAGCCACTTGCTTAGCAGTACTATGTTGTGGCGTAGGCCCTACCTTATCGGCAACGGCTTGCACATAAGTCGCCTCATGCACCACCACAGATACTTGCTCTAAATAAGGCGCGAGTAACTCTGGTTTATCATTATCCCCACCAATAATCATTGCCTTAGGAGTAGAGGCTGGCACATGCAGCAAATAATCCTCTGCCTTTAACACCCGCCCATCCTCTAGTACCACCGTCTCGCCGCTTTGCAATCTCCCCCACACCGTACTCGGCGGAATGTTTGCGGCTTTTAGTTTGTCCTGATCAAGTTTAGTCGTCGGTTGAGAAGGATATTCTTCAAAGCGAAACGCATAAGACAGCACCCGATGCGACAAAGCAATAGGCTGCACCTGAAAATCTGCTAACTGAATCGCCTCGGTGACGGACTCTAGCGCAATGTACTCAATGGTATAACTTAAACGTGTCTGACTGAGTGTTAAGGTGCTATGTAGCCACTCCTGAATCGCCGCCGGTGCAATGATTAATAAAGGCTTAGTACGCCCTTGTAGAGTAGCACTGGCTAATAAGCCGGGTAATCCATAGCAATGATCACCATGCACGTGGGTAATCAAAATGGCTTGTAATTGGCGTAGGGATAACGAGGTATGTAATAACTGATGCTGCGTCCCCTCGCCACAATCAATCAAATACCAACGCTTATGTTTAACACGTTGTAAGGTGATGCCGGTGACATTGCGTTGTTTGGTGGGTGTTCCTGAGGAGGTGCCTAAAAAAGAAAGGTACATAAATCTTAGCGTTTTAATTAGATAGAAGATGGGAGAACCCCACCCCAACCCTCCCCTTAGCAGGGTGAGGGAGCTACTCTTACCTCTCCCCCTGAGAAGGGGGAGATTGGAGAGGGGGGTTCTTCTGATTAGTCTAATGCTTTCAGCATAGTCTCAGCGTTACTCACTTCAAACTTGCCACCTTCTTCCACATTCAGCACTTTCACCACACCATTATCCAATAGCATAGCGTAGCGTTGTGAACGATCACCGCCAAACTCACCTGTGGGTAATACTAACCCTGCTGCTTTAGTAAAGGCTGCACCACCATCTGCGATCATGGTGATATATTCAGCATTTTGGCTTTTGCCCCATGCATCCATAACAAAGGCATCATTGACCGATAGGCACGCCACTAGATCAACACCTTTGCTCTTGAAATCATCAAAAGCAACGACATAACCGGGCAAATGTGCGGCAGAACACGTCGGGGTAAAGGCACCCGGAAGAGCGAATAAGATCGCTTTTTTACCGGCAAATAGTTCACCTGTACTCACGGTTTTGTGTCCATCAGCCGCCGCTACGGTTACTTTCACATCTGGAATTTTATCGCCTACTTTAATCATCTTTATCACTCCTATGCAGTGCTTATCATTGAATAGCTGAGCATGCTAACATAGTCTCTGCTCAATGCTGATTACCCCATCATTCCAGCGGGAATAAGGCCTTAGCGCCAAAACATCGGGCTAAACAAGGCCAATACCGTAAACAGCTCCAAGCGCCCCATAATCATCGCTAGCGACAACCACCATTTAGCAAAATCACTTAAACCGGCAAAATTAGAGATAATGCCGCCAATCCCTGCCCCCATATTATTCAGACAAGCCGCCACGGCTGAAAAGGCGGTGATTTGATCATAGCCAGCCGCCATCATACCAATCATAAAAATGGCATAAAGAGCAACATACATCGCCGCAAAACCCCATACCGCTTTAATCACCGCCTCTGGCACCGGACGGTGATTAACCTTAATCAATAATTGTGCTTTAGGATGCGCCAATTGATTAATCTCACGTGCCCCCTGCTTCATCAATAATAGCACCCGTATTACTTTCATTCCCCCACCCGTAGAACCCGCACAGGCACCAATCACACTGGAAAAAATCATCAAGATAGGCACAACCACAGGCCAGGTTGATAAATCTGCACTAATAAACCCGGAGGAGGTCATAAAAGAAGCCATATGCAGTAAAGCATAACGTACCGTTTCTTCTAGTGTGGTATAGGTATTTGCTTTCCACAAAAAAATGACGGCTGCCAAGGTAAATAAGAGATATACCGAAAAATAGGTTCTAAACTCTGAGTCAGAAAAAAATGTTTTTAAATTTTTATTTCTCCAGAAGATAAAATAAAGACTAAAGTTAACACCCGCCATTAATATAAAAAATGTAGTTAAATAATCAATAACCGGATTATTATAAAACCCCATACCTGAATCATGATTGGTAAACCCACCCGTTGCAATCGCTGAAAAGGCATGGCATACCGCATCAAACCAATCCATACCGGCTAATTTATAACAAATGGTGGCAATAACAGTCATGATTAAATAGATATACCATAATAACTTAGCCGTCTCGGTAATTCGCGGAGTCAGTTTTTCGTCTTTAACTGGACCCGGAGCCTCTGCCTTATAAAGCTGCATCCCACCTATACCTAACATGGGTAAAATTGCCACCGCTAACACTAATACCCCCATACCACCTAACCAATGCAACTCAACGCGATAAAATAAAATAGACTTGGGCAATCCATCCAAGCCCATAATCACCGTCCCACCGGAAGTGGTAAAGCCCGATACGGTTTCAAATACAGCACTGGCTAAATTCAAATCTAAGGCATTGGATAATAATAACGGTATGGTTGCAGCTGCACTGAGAATGGTCCAAAACAATACGGCAATCAAAAAGCCATCACGCAAGCGTAGGTCCTGCCTCACTCTATAAACGGGCAGCCATAAGCAAAGACCGGTTAAAAAAACAATAATAAAGCCACTCCAAAAGGGCGACAACTCCACATCATCCATTAGCCAACCGATAGCAATGGGAGGCAGCATACAAAAGCTAAATATCATTAACAAAATGCCAATAATGCGCTGAATCATCAGAAAGCTCATGTAAATCGATAACTCCTATCACCGTTAGTCGTCAGATAAAGACTTAGCTTGTTAAAACATACTCATAGAAAAAATCTGTACACAGGTAGTTGCACAAACATTGGCGGCAGTCTATGCTAATTCGCGCCGTTTGTCCGCTCTAGCTGTCGTATTTAAGCAACACCATCCTTTATCATCATAAGGTTGCCTATGTCTACCACCACGAACACCACCTCAGCTTCTATACTGCGAGGCCCTATGATTGCGCTCTTAGGGTATTTAGTCTTTTCAACCCATGACGCCATTGTTAAATCACTCGACGATTATTCGGTATTGCAAACCATTTTCTTTGCGATGTTATTTGGTTATGTACCTTTTTCATTAGCCCGCATTACCGATAAACGCCTCACTACCTTACGCCCGAATAATCCGATGCTGGTTATTTTGCGTTCGATTCTCACTGTGGCCTCCATGTGTTTTGCTTTTATTGCTTTTTCTATTTTACCCATGGTGCAAGTTTATGTTTTACTATTTACCACACCTGTTATTATTTCCTTATTAGCCATTCCTTTTTTGGGAGAAAGAATTTACCTCCCACGTTGGGCAGCCATTATCTTAGGATTAATAGGTGTCATTATAGTATTACGCCCTACCCCTGATTCATTAGAATGGGGGCATGTATTTGGTCTTGTTTCTGCATTTTGTGGCGCGAGTGCTGCTATTATTTCACGTAAAATTGGCAATTTAGAAAGCTCTGCTACGTTAATTCTTTTTCCTCTTACCCTAAATGTCTTAGTCACTGGCAGTATGCTTTATTTCGTTTATAAGCCTATGCCTTTTAATGATTTGGTTGCTATGTTTTCAGTAGGTGTATTAGGATTATTAGGTCAATTATTAGTATTAAACTCCTATCGGTTATCACCCGCTGCTTTTGTAGCCCCTATGCAATATAGTCAACTCATTTGGGCCGTATTATTTGGTGTATTATTTTTCGATGAGTCGATTGATAAATGGGTCGTGATTGGTTCTTTAATTACAATAACGTCGGGTATGATTATTGTTTGGCGCGAAACGGTGGCTTCTAAAACGCAGCCCACCTTAAGCACACCAAACCCACGTATTGTCATGAGTGATGAAACCAATTCTGTTAATGCACATACTACCCCTTAAATAGACGAATCACTGAATATTAGTAACAGCCATGGCGTGTTTCTGGAGCAGTCTTGGCGGCAAGGATGCCGCCTTGTAGCGTACAAGGATGTATTCACAGCGGCTGCGGAAGAAACACGCCATGGCTGTTATGTTACTCCCATCCCCCTAAAGCCTGTCGCAACATTTTGGGGCGGTTGGTGGTAATCGATTGTACGCCACAAGCGATTAAATGTTGTGCTAGTGCGATCTCATCGACTGTCCAGACATGCCACTCAAAGCCTTGGTTTAACAGTGGCTCAACCCATGCCGGATCAATAGCAGGGTGGGCAAAGGTGCTCACACCTTTGGCTTTTATGGCCTGTAAAGTGCTGAGTATCTCCGCATTACTAGGCATTAGCTCCCCATGCTGATTGAGCGTTAATTCCGTCAGCCAACAAGCTGTCCATTCAGGCGCTTGCTGTTTTAATTCCGCAATCACCGCCGCATCAAAGGCAATCAGCATCACTTGCTCAGGCGTTAAACCGCTATTCTGCAGCGCGGTGAGTAAGGTAGGGATAATCTCTACCCCACACTTCACTTCGATCACCATGCGTTTAGCAGCGGGTACTAAAGCCAATACCTGCGCTAACGTGGGTAGATTCGGAAACGCCGCCTGCAAATCAGCCAAGGTCGTCTGTGCTACTTCATAATGCTGCCCATGGCTCTCTAGCACCTCGTCGTGTACACAGATAATCTGCCCATCATGGGTCAGGTGAAAATCCCCTTCAATCCCATCCGCCCCCTGCTCCCAAGCTAGGCGAAAAGCGGCTAAGGTATTTTCTGGAGCATCATGAGAAGCGCCTCGATGGGCAATCAATGGTGGAATCATAACCATATTACTGTACCTCTTCCTTAACTTCACACACAGCACAATGGAGTAATAGAGAATTATTTAATAGGGGTAATACCTTAGCAGGCTGATCAATAAAGGGATTGCGAATACTATATTTTTCATACACCCAATCATTATAAGCCAGCTCCCAAGCACTAGGGCTATCGATCTTAGCCCAATGGATTAAGGTTTGCAGGTGGCGGTCATACAGCTCATCAATACCATACACCAGCACCATATATAAAATCGCCCGTGCAACATCACCGCGATTACGTGAAGGAATCACCCATTCATGATCCGCATCAAAGCCAGTATTGGCGAAACTATCCGGGTGCAAGGTAAGGTTAAAAGGACGTATAACCCGATCCCCGTCCATATCAAAAGCAAAACTAGAGCGTTTAGCATTTAAACCTCGCTCTGAGGGAGCAAAGTTAAAGGGATTCACACTAGCCCCATTACGCACATTACGCGGTACATCCGGCTTAGTCGCAAAATACTGATCGAGGAATGTACGTGGGATAATATGCTCAATACTATGGCGCTGTTTTTGATACAACTCATCAACGGGAGTGATGCCATAAATGGCGGGTACCCAACCGTGCTCGGTATCAAAAAAGAACGACCAAAAGTGCTCCCATTTATCCTTCGCATCCCATTGACTAAAATGCTTAGCAGACTGAAAAATCCCCCCCGCTAAATCAATAAAATCTTGACGGGTCATAACTGCCGTCGTATCGAGGCTAGTCGGCAAACGAATAGTACGTTTCACCTCTGGCAGATTGCTGTAATCGACTACTGAGCGAATATCAACCTTTACTTGACCATGATCCGACTGCAGACGGTTGGGAATACCATCATTATCGAGGTGGTCGTGTAATACTTGATAGTGAGCGACTTCAGCACAGGCATTAGGATTATGACTGCTGAGATTATTCGAGACTAAAATATAATCTAATACGGTGCCATCCCCGCGAAAAATATGGGTATAGGGGCGCTTACGATTCCGCATATTGAGGGCTAGGTTAAAAGTATCCTGCAACCTAAAGCGATGCAGATACCCCTTAGCCTCCTCAGGCCAATGTGTATAGTCCACCCCTCCGGCCTCATACACCCGATCACTCATGGTCAAAGCCGCGACTGGAATCGATTGTTCTTCATCATTTAAGTCCCCCATCACGACTACGGATAAGCGCTCCTGATTCAGCAACGCCTCACTGATATGATGATAAAGAATAGTGGCTTCTGCCCCTCGTTGAAGCAACGCGGCAATATTGCCACGGGATAATTGCTGCATAGTGTGCTGGATACGATCTAGCCACGGCATGTCATCTGGATAGGGTTCGGTAGGCGGTAAGATAGGGCGTTTAGATTTGAGATGCACCACATAGGCTTGCACGACGCCTAAATCCGGTGCATCGAAGGTCACGCAAATCGGTTGACGACTAAAATGAAAATCGGACGTTAAGCGCAAATCACTCAAGACTGCCGCCGGAATACTCACGGTTTGTAAACCCTGAATAGGGAATTTAGCGGCGAGTGCGACCACAGGTTTAATATAAACCTCGGCATCCTCGGCAAGCGCTGCTGGCTCGTCTACATGAATAAAGGTGGTATAGCCCGCTTGTTCTGCTAATGCTTTTAATTCGGGAACACTAAAAACCTCTTGAAATCCCACCACATCCGCATCCATTTGACGCAAACGCTGTAATACCCAGTGGCGTTTTTGCTCCCATTCCTCTGCTGTATAGGTATTAGCCGCTAGGCGCTCGTACCAGAAAAAGGGCGGTTTCAAAAATTGATAGAGATTAAAAGTGGCAAATTTCATGCGTGTGCTACTGCAATAAAAGCGATAACGCAAAATACCATTGATTCGGTAATCTGCACAAATTATCCAAATCAATCGCATCCCACCTGCACATTCCCACCTTAGAGTGCTTAACTCAGACCTCTTAACCAAGTTGGTATACCCAAGTAAGCGGGTATTTCTGGAGCAGTCTTGGCGGCAAGGATGCCGCCTTGTAGCGTACAGGGATGTATTCACAGCGACTGCGGAAGAAATACTCGATTACTTTGGCTCAAGTACTTAATCACTCAGTAATGACTTAACACAATAACAAGGAAAACGACTATGCTCACTTTACCCACTACTATCCCACAATCTACCGCTTTGCACTCTCACATCCCCCCTTTGCTAGCGCTGCGTATTATTCATCGCCCCTATCCCACACAGCGACAGCAGCGTGAAGTACATTGGCAACAACGCCTAAACACTTTATTTACTAAACAGCGTTATTAAGCTGTGCATTATTTATTGGCTCAGTGCGAATATTTTAAGCCTTCTGGCGTCTAAACTCGAAATACTAGAGGAAAGGACTCACTATGAAACACTTACTATTAGCACTGAGCTTAGCCTTACCTATGTTGGCAGGGGCGAATGATGAAGATTTAGCAGAGCAATTGGCTCAAGAGTTTACCAATTATGGGGTGGGCTGTGGGACACCGATTCCCCAAGCTGCACAGGCTTATCAGCGTTATCAACAGCTTAAACGTATTGAAACGTATGCCCTCAACCAGAAACCCCTGCCCTTTACGATAGGCTCTAGCTCGGTCGCAGGGGGTGGCCTGATTCTGTTTACCTCAGCGCCTACGAATGGTTATGTATTAGGCGGTGGATCAAGTATTTTAGACATCTATACCACCCCCAATTTAAAGCACTCCGCCTTATTTTATATGATTACCTCCGAAGGCCCTGGCCCCTTAGAGTTATTGCTGTTAGATCAAAGTAGCGCTAATCCGAGTATGCACTGTATCACGCTAGCGACCCCAGAAGATCTGAATCGTGGCGGCTGGAAAATGGAATTCAGCACCCCTTATAGCTTTAATATCAACGAGCTAGGTAAGGGTATTCTTTATACCGAAGCCGATATTGATTATGCAGATGATCCGGGACAAAGACAGACCCTTTGGTTTGCCTATTACACACAAGACGGCGGCAAAACGTGGAGTCAGCCTGAGCGTTTAATGCAAAAGCCGCCTAAGGTGGTAGAGGGCTTGTATCAGAAAGTACCCACCAAAAAATGGTAGCGGATCAATGCCAGGCGCGAGAAAACTCTTATGATTAACTTGAGGTTTATATCAACCTATTCTATACTGATTAATGCTGTTTTTCCCATTTGGAGTCCCCCTGCGTCCGAACTTGCCACTTGACCCTATAACATTAATTACAACTTGTTTTGTCAATGGTACTGTTAATACTACCTATGAGGGTATTAGATACCTTCTTGGTATATTCTTTAGTAAATATAAAAGTTATGTTAAAAAATAAGGAGCACTAAAATTAATTTTGAATTAGATGCGGAGCGTATGCCCAAAATCTGTGAGACACTCGAAAAAGAATTACAGTCTGGACAAATACCAGAGCAATTACTTGAGTATGCCAATTCTTTACAAGAAAAAAACTTATATCAGACAGAGAAAGCTGACTTACTCCATCAAAAGGCTTCAAAACTTTATCAGGAGCTTTCAGAGCACCAACCTCAGACCTATCAACGTTGCCTTGCCCATACACTCAAGAATTTAGCACTCTTATTGAGTGAGAGGAGTACTAGTATTTCACAGCGTATCCTAGCTAAAGTACTCTTTCAAAAATCTATTACCTTATATAAGCAGCTATCAGCGGACTCACCTAACTCAAATTTAAACTTATCTAATCTAGGTGTGTGCTATGTCGTGTTTAGTCAAAGTTTACTTAAATGGCAGCCTCTGGCTGCTGGACTTTATCTAAAAAATGCATTTGCTATCTTTGCTTCCCTGTATCAGCAACAGCCAACAATATTTGGTGATCAATATAACCGCATACTAGATTTGCTCAAGCGATGTGATGAAGCAGCCTATTATCAAACAAAGTTAATCCAATTCAGATCTCGATAGTTTCCCCCACCTTGTGATTACTATCACAGCACGAGCGTGATTTTTATTACAGCATAGGTGCTTTGAATATGGGATAGTGAATACATCGACACGGTAATCACATTACAAGGAGTATATGGTATGAAATCGTCACTTTTTTCCTGGGCCACCCTCATCGCCTCTCTAGGCTTTAGCTCATTCGCCCTAGCCCTAGTTCCTCCAGCACAAGCGGCTAATTACATTCAAACCAAATCCATTGATTTTGCGGGCAGTGAATGCGCGGCTGCTTCGGTAAAAAGCAGTGGTAATAGTGAGATTATCATGGCCTTTACTAGCTGGCGCACCAGAGGCAATGACCGCAGCAATTGCGCCATTAGCATTCCGGTTAAAGTACCCCGTGGCGTACAAGTGGGACTACCCACTGTCACCTATAAAGGTAGCAGCACCCCGGCACTCTTAACCTCGGAAGTATTTTTTGCCGGCGACCTAAGCACCGCCAAAAAGATCAATGTACGCAATACTTTCACCAAAGTGGACCAAACTATCGGCTGGAGTGGTTGTGGTGAAGACGTCAACATTCGCCTCAATGCTGCCCTCATGACCGACTATGGCACAGGGCGCATTAATAGCATTACCTTAAGCAAGCTGCCTACTCGTTCCTGCCGCTAATACTCTCCCCACCTGCAACCTGATCGCGATCAAGCCGCTCAGGTTGCTATTGAGGTGAAAATCAAGCACTGACTCTAGCGTTTAAAACCGCGTATAACTGCTCGTAGCGCTCTAATACCTTTGCACCAAATAGGGGATCGTCATCATTTAAAATGATATCTTCCAGTGCTGACCACTGCTTAGGTTTAAGATTGGCATTAATCAAAGGAAACACAATACCCTCTTCTAAATCCATATGCTGCTTTTGCGCTCTAATAAAGGTATTGATTTTACTCACCAAATCATCGCGCAACACAATCGCATCATCATATAAGACCCCTTGAATCAAGGCTTGGAAGCTTAGGGTATCTTGTGGAAGTTGATGATGTTGGGTCAGTAGGGTCGTAACCGTGTCTGCGCCCTCAGCCGTGCATTGGGTTAATACCTCGTACACCTTATCTTCTTTGGGATGATGCACATAATCAGAATAGCGCCCAATATAATCAGCAATATCCAAAATTAAACTAAGATTTGCATCATCTCCAGCAGCTAAATGCTTTACCTGCTCCTCCAATAGACCCAATAAATGAGCGAGATTGATATGATCTTGGTGTAGACCAGCTAGAATTTTGTGCATAATGCAACTCCTTCCATGAAAGATTCAAAAACGAACAATCATTGAATTCCCATGCAAGTTTTACGCCTAAAACCTGTAGGGTTAATAGTCGTAGCATGCCATAAATCTAGCCCCAGCGATACCAGTCTTCTATATCTAAAGCCCGTGCCCAGAAATCAATGAGTGCTTGATCTTGGGTTTCATCAAACACTTGATGCAGACAGCTTTCTAGGAGTAAAGCTGCCGCCGCCTCCATACCTACCGTCCGATAAGGGGCAAAAATATCGGGTATTTCAAACAGTGTTGCGACCATTAATGCTTGGGCGGCATTCATCACTTGATTGGCACGCAGTAGCTTTTCGGGAAACATGGCTTTAGTCATTTGCAGGCAAGCAATATGCTCTACTACTTGCTGAATTAAGGCCGCTTGCTGAAGCTGATGCAGTTCGGGGTAGTTACGTTGTAATTCAATATCAATCAGCAAACCAATCGGAACCGAGCGCAATTGTGACAAAATCCCCCCAATCACATGCTCAGCAAAAGGCTCGCGCTGAGCTAAAGGAATACCCGGATGTAAGGCTAATAGTTCACCTTTGACTTGAGCGAGTACCGGGCGATTAGGTGCTAAATTGGCACGCTCAGTTTCGGGCATTTGGTATTGATGCAGCACAAAAGCAGCTTGCCAAGCAATGAGATAATTATTTTCATCTAACCCCGGTTGGCGCAGGACAATCTCATGCCGCTCGCGCCCTTCTTTACCCGCCATTTTAACGCTGGAACTGACCGCTAACTGAGCGTCGTAAATAATATCAAAGCCGAACCCACTGACCTCAGTGGCTCGATCTAAGAGCGATTGAGTACTTGCCGGATAAATTTTCATAATCTACTACCTTGAACCAAACGGGGTGGCATTATAACCTGCTCCCATGCAGAGACCAGTATTCGTGAGTATTCAAGGTACAATAGTCATAAATAAATACACCGCAAAAATCACTAAATGCACCACCCCCTGCATAATGGTAGTACGTCCTGTGCCTAAAGATAAGGAAACAATAAACAGAGTTAAGATTAATAAGACCGTTGATTTAGCATCAATCCCTAGCATTAAAGTCCAGCCATTAGCAATTGAAATAATCGCCACGGTAGGAATAGTTAAGCCAATGGTCGCTAGTGCTGACCCTAGCGCGAGATTCAGACTAGTCTGTAGCCGATTCGCGCGAGCCGCTTGGAGGGCAGCAATGCTTTCTGGCAATAAGACCACCATAGCAATAATCACCCCCACCAATGCCTTAGGTGCGCCCCAAGCATTAATCAGTGACTCAATGGTAGGCGACAAGTTTGACCCTAATAATACCACGGCTCCTAAACACACTAATAATAATCCTAAGCTCAGTAGTGCCGCCTGATTAGTCGGTTTAGAATGCTGCTCGGTCTTTTCATCTGACTGATAAATGAAATAATTACGATGGCGCACGGTTTGCACAAAGATAAAAATGCCATAGAGAATTAAGGATACTAAGGCGACAAATATTAACTGCTGCTCATTATAAACCGGCCCATATTGCGAGGTGGTGTAATTAGGTAAAATTAACGTGAGCACTACAATGGCTACTAAGGTTACTAATGCCGCCAGCACGCCATACGAGCCAAAATATTGCTCCCCGAAACGACTCCCCCCCATGAGTAAACATAAGCCAATCAGACCATTGAGAATAATCATTACCGAGGCAAACACGGTATCACGCGGTAAGGCTGACACCGGAGCATCGGCACTAAACATTAAGGCCACAATCAAGGCCACCTCAATGATGGTGACTGCAATGGCTAACACTAAAGTACCTAAAGGCTCCCCAACCCGATGCGCAATGATTTCAGCATGGTAAACCGCCGCCAGCACCCCACCAAACAACCCCATAATGCTAAAAATTGTGGCAAATACGCCTGGAAACATCACTAGGCTACCTAGGGCTATCCACGCCAACACTGGCATTGCTATAGTCCACCACGGTAAACCTAACCCTATTTTTGGCATATAAACCTCCCTTGTTGAATAAGCCAAGCGAAATGATGATTCTGATGCAAGATAGATAGTCTGAAAAAAGTAAAGAAAATAGTATGGTTTAATATTTATAAGTAGGCACTCAAAAGTAAGCCGATCCCCCTATCTTCCTAGGACAGCCTAGGCAGCAAGAATGCTGCCTTGTAATGTACAAGGATGTATTAACGGCTGCGGAGGAAAGATCAGATTACTTTTGCTCAAGTACTTAGATTCCGGTGGAAATTGTACACCAGTCCAGAGAGTCGATAGAATAATACCTGTAATATTTTACTGCCTTGCCAAAACTGACGATGCAGTCTGGCTTGACCCATGAAAAAACGTACCATTGCACTCACTCTTACCCGCTATGGATTGGCTATTGCAGTATCGCTAGGACTTATTACGAGTGCTATTCAAATCACTCAAGATTTTACAGATGAATCCCCACGCAATACGCATTTTATCCAAAATATTCTAGCAGTTGCCTCAGCAGCAGCCATGCAAGCGGCTTTTCAACTAGATAAAGGCCTTGCCCTAGAAGCGGCGCAACCCTTGATGATCTATGAATTTATCACCTCGGTAACTATCACCGATGATCGGAATGTCAGAATTGCCCACCTGACCCGCCCCCCTAAATTCCCTTTCTTTGATCATGTGACCCGCTTCTTCACCGCGCCTTATAAGGTCTATGACATTCCACTCACAGAATCAAAAACCCGTATCTATGTCGGTAAGCTCAGTATTGAAGTGCATAATAATACGATTTTACAAGATTTTTACCGCCGCTCTCTCAATGTAGTCGCCATCGGTATTCTCAAAAATGTATTACTCACAGCGCTCTTACTGTATTTATTTTACTGGGGACTCACCACTCCCCTCAAAGCCCTGAATCAATGCCTCACAGCCGTTGACCCACGTCAACCGGAGCCTTTTCCTTTGCCCAAGCGGATTGCGAAGGCTAATAATGAAATTACCACGATGGCCTTGTCTGCTAACCATATTTTGAATACTAGCCGCGCCCATTTACAGGAACTATCCGAGGCACAAGCACTGACTAAAAAAATGACGCAACAATTACGTCACTCAGAGCGGTTATCTGCCATCGGGCAATTAGTCGGTGGGGTAGCTCATGACTTTAATAATATTCTGGCAATTATTATGGGCAGCTTAGAATTACTAGAAAGTATGGAGCACAGTGAGCGTGGGAAAAAACTACTCACTATGGCGCATGGAGCGACGGATAAGGGTAGCAAGCTTACTGCACAATTACTGGCTTATTCGCGTAATCAACCCCTTGAACCCACCCCTATTCTAGCCGGTGAACTCTTTCATAATATGGAAAACCTCTTAAGGCGTGCTTTAGGTGAACAATATGCACTTGAATTCGTGATCAGTAGTGGGCTGTGGCACTGTTTTGCGGATCGGCAGGCATTAGAAACCGTGTTATTAAATTTAGCACTCAATGCTCGCGATGCGCTCCCGAATGGTGGTAATTTAACCATTGAAGTCAGGAATACGTGGCTAGATATTGATTATTGCCTACAAGAAGGCGATGTCACCTCCGGGCAATATGTGTGTTTTGCGATTAGTGATAATGGTATGGGTATGAGTAAGGAAACCGTGGCACGGGCTTTTGAGCCTTATTTCACTACCAAGCCTATTGGAAAAGGATCGGGGCTAGGTCTTTCTATGGCTTATGGGTTTGCTAAACAATCGGGGGGGCATATTAAAATCTATAGCGAGGAGGCTCAGGGGACAACGGTTAAACTCTATCTACCACGCTATACCCAAGCACTCACTGCCAAACCTGCTGTAGAACGTGTATCGGCTATCATGCCTAATTTTACGGGATATTGCCTATTAGTGGTTGAGGATGATCCACTAGTATTAGAGGTCGTTAAAGCTCAACTGATGGATATGAATATTCAGGTCATTACCGCACCGGAAGCGGATACTGCACTCGCACTGTTTCATAGTCATCCCCATATTGATGCGGCTTTACTAGATATTACCTTACCGGGGAAATTAAATGGGCGTGCCCTCGCGAGTTTATTAGAGGCCGAGCGCCCTTATTTTAAAGTGGCTTTTATGTCAGGTTACACAGAAAATGCTATCATTCATAATGCTCGCCTTGATGAAGGTGTAATACTGTTACAAAAACCGTTTTCGCGTAAACATTTGGCTCGTGTACTCAGTCGTTTACTGAATACCCCCACCTAAACCGCGACAATGTAGGGGTTTTAAACCAGGCATGAGGGCTTTAATAAATATGCAACCATCTATCCGCCCTGTTATTCTCATAATAACCCTGCTCTTATTTTTTGGCCTAATCCCGCCATTAGCGAAGGCAGATATGGTGGATACCGCTGCAGTCACACCGCCCCCCGATGTTAAGACTAAACTCCAGATACGACTCTCACAACAACCCAATATTGACATCAAAACGGACATCTATTTCTCTTTACTAGAACTCGCACTACAAAAAAGCGGGCATCCTTATGAGATTAAGATTACTCCAGTCTCCGCCACCACCCACTTTCATCGCATCATAACCCATCCCGACTTGGTCAATATTGGCTGGATAGGCACCTCAAAAGAAATTGAGGCGCAATTATTGCCGGTGCGTATTCCTTTACTACGGGGGATGGTGGGTTATAGAGTGTTCCTTATTCGCAAAGAGGATCAACCTATCTGGAATGAAGTCAAAACACTGGACAATCTCGCTCAATTTAAAGCACTGCTGGGTCGAGGCTGGTCCGATGTGGCTATTATGCGAGCGAAAAACCTACCCGTGGTGGAGGGTATTTATACCAATCTAGTCTCAATGCTCATGTCGAGTCGGGGCGATTATTATCCACGAAGTATTTTTGAAATTAATCAACAGCTAGATGAGACTCGATATCCTACTGTTGGAATCGAACAATCCCTCCTCTTACACTACCCACTGGCTATTTATTTTTTTGTAGCCCCCGGACAAATCGTACTGCGTGATGCATTACAAAATGGCCTAGAAAGAGCCATGGCGGATGGTTCTTATAACGAACTCCTCGCCACTCACCCCATGACTCAGAATATATTTAAAACGTTAAATCTGCCTCAGCGTCATCTTATAGAAATAGACAATCCCTTTTTAACAGATGATACTCGTGCCGCTTTAGCCCGTTATGGAGTCAATCCACAGCGTATTTCTAGTATACGGGAGCTGAACTATGTCCACTAAATACCCTGCCGTGTACTTAACTCTACTGACTCTATTTAGCCTACTGCTAGGGATTAGCTGGTCTCATCAGGGAATAGCCTCCGAACCAGAACCCACTACACTTGCAAAAAACAAGCTAGTAGTCCGTATTACCCAGCTCCCTAATACCGATATAGACAAAATTCTCTATTTTGCCCTATTAAAACTAGCGCTAGAAAAAAGTGGCTATCCTTATACGATTGAAGTCACTCCCGCCTCTCTCCCGCCGGTTGCTGCACGTATTGTTAGCAGTCCAGAGTTTGTGAATGTCGTATGGCAAGGCACCTCCCGCGAGTTTGAGGAGCAACTCTTACCTGTGCGCATTCCACTGTTGCAGGGACTATTGGGGTATCGTGTATTTCTCATTAGAAAAGAACGCCAAGCCGCCTTTCAAGCCATCAAAAGCATTGCGGATCTCTCCCGGTTTAGAGCCTTATTAGGGAGTAACTGGTCTGATGTCAATATCTTAGAAGCACATAAACTACCGGTTATTCTGGGGAAATACTCTAGTTTAATGCCCATGTTGGAGGCTAATCGTGGCGATTATTACCCGCGCAGTATTTTGGAAATTAATCAAGAGCTAGACCCTGCTCAATACCCCGATATTGGGGTGGAGCAATCACTGCTGCTTTACTATCCCTTAGCCATCTACTTCTTTGTAGCCCCGAATAATCAAGCTTTGCACGATGCTCTCTATCATGGCCTAGAAATTGCAGTAGCTGATGGTTCCTATCATAAACTGCTGATGACTCATCCACTAACTCGTGATGTACTTAAAAACCTACACCTACTGGAGCGACGCCTACTGAAAATTGACAATCCTTTTCTCACTGATGAAACCCGAGCAGCACTAGCAAAATACTCTGTTGACCTAAAAACATTGCTAACTGAAGCAGCAGCAGAGGCTCCATAACTCTTTTAGGCAAAATGAGGATATAGCTTGCTGTTAAAATTAACTTTAATACTTTTCTTGGTTTTAGTAACTAAAGCTTAATAGAAACGTTTACGATTAGATTCATTTATGGAAATGAACGCAATATTTACCTCTATCCCTAGCAAGCCAGATCTCGGTATGACCAAGATACTCGCCGTTGATGATGAAAAAACTATTTTACGGTTTTTGGAAATTTTACTCAAAAAATCAGGCTATCAAGTTATAACCTGCAGTGATAGTTTAAAAAGCATCGAAATTATAGAAAAAGAACGTCCTGATATTATTTTACTGGACGTTATGATGCCCGAAATGGATGGTTTTGAGATATGTAGAAGACTCAAAAGCATGCCTAGTACAAAAAACATACCCATTATTTTTATTACTATAAAAGGGGAAGATCAAGATAAAATAGCGGGGTTTCAATCCGGCGGAGTTGATTATATAACTAAACCTTTTGAGGCAGAGGTCTTATTAGCTCGCTTACAAAAGCATAGAAATATGTATTGGTTAAGATGTACCTTAGAGCATGCTGTTGTAACACAAACAGAAAACTTACATAAAATAAAACAAGCATTAGATGAAGCCAATCATTTTTTGGTTAAAGGTGATATGAGTGGTGTAGTCAGTAGCTTAGAAGAAGGCAGTCTTATTGTTAATGCTCAGGGGGTTTGTTTACAGGCTAATAATACCGCATTACGCTTATTAGGCTATCACTATACTGAACAGTTAGAAGGTGAAAACCTAAATCTTTATCCACTGAATCACGATCTAGGCACTATAGATGTTCTAGGAAACCCTATTTCTATTCATAAAGAAATATTTTCCTCTGACGCACTATGGTATGACAAAGATCATCGTGGCTTTCCAGTAGAATTTCGCTCTAGACCCATGATGGATAAGAGCGGTAAATCTCATATTCTCATTAATTTTAGCGATATCAGTCAACGTAAACTAATTGAATCACGACTCTATGCCTTAGCCTATAAAGATTCAATGACCGGCCTTTCTAATCGAGCCTTATTCATGATGCTCTTAAAAAAGGAACTGATCCAGCTACAATCTTCTAATCAACTATTTGCTATTTTATTACTGGATATTGACTATTTTAAACAAATTAATGATGGCTATGGGCATATTACGGGTGATGAGCTACTGATTATGCTTGCTCAACGTTTATTAGCCTCTAGCATTGCCAAGGAAAAAATAGCTCGCCTCGGTGGGGATGAGTTTAGTTTGATTATTAATGGTTTTAAAGATAAAACAGAACTATTACAGTTAGTCGCTAATCTTTCCGAATCACTAAATGCTGCTTATCAATTTAATTCTGGACTACAGCTTAATATTACGGTTAGTATCGGTGTTAGTATTTGTGATGATAAACACTTGAGTACTGAGGATATTTTAGGTCGCACTGATCTTGCATTATATAAAGCCAAGGAAAACCGAGCAGGCAATTATTATCTATACGATGAGTACCTAGCTAAAATACACGGTCTAGAGTTAGAAATTAAGCATAAACTCCCTGCTTTATTGGCTAATAATAGTTTTTTTGTAGAATATCAGCCTCAATTTTCTACTCAAACACAAGAGTATATTGGAGCAGAGGCTTTAATACGCTGGAATCATCCTGTTAGTGGGAAGCTAAAAGCAGATGACTTTTTAGAAAGTGCCAAAAAAATAGGTTTTATTAAAGATATTTCTTATTTTGTGCTGAATAAAGTTTGTGAGCAAATTCATCAGTGGATGATACAAGACCTAGACTTTAAGAGTATTTCTGTTAATGTGTGTGCAGAACAAATCATACAAAAAGATTTTTTACACAAAATCACTACACCTCTAATAAGATACAATATCCCTTTTCATAAAATTACTCTTGAAATTACTGAAAACTCACTCATCAATGTCTCACCTGGCAGTTTTAAAGCTTTGGAAGAATTGCATCAGTTAGGCATTCAGTTTGCTATTGATGATTTTGGAGTAGGATTCTCCTCTATGAAATTATTAAAAAGCTTTCAGTTTGATGTATTAAAAATAGATAAGCTATTTGTCGCAGAAATATTTAGCAGTGAAAAAAACAATCAAATTCTGAAATCTTTAATTTCATTGGCCTATAACTTAAATATTAAAATTGTTGCTGAAGGTGTAGAAACTAAAGAACAACTACTATTTTTACAAGAACATGAGTGTGATTTTGTTCAGGGTTTTTATTTTAGCCCCTCGTTAAGTGCAAATAAGTTAGCTCAATACTTTACTCGGACACGTTAAAAAGAGAACTTATGCTAAAAAACATAGAACAGATTACTGGTATTAATATTGATAAAGGCTTGAAGAATATTGGCTATTCAGAGAGCGTTTATTTAGAGTTATTATGTAGCTTCTTTAATTCTTGTAAGGATTACCATCAGCGTATTACTCTAGCTAATCAGGCAGGTGATACTATTCAGATTAAAAGAATTCTTCATCAGCTTTATGGTGTTGCTGAGTTATTAGGTGTGGAGATAGTTTCTAATGATTGTACTTTTTTATTAGCCTTACCACAGGCTACGGAGTGTTCTAACTCTATCATTAGTAAAAAGCTTGATCACTTATTACAGTGTTTAGAGGATTTATTTAATCAATATTTAAGTAGAGCTGTACCATGAGCCAAGCACTCTCTATTTTACTCCTTGAGGATGAAACCACTTATGCTCAATTAATAGAGCTTTTTTTATTAGATCATAATTATCAGGTACAAAAAGCTCATAGCTTGGCAGAAGCGCGAAACCTATTACAGCAGCATTTTGATGTCATTATCACGGATATGAATTTACCCGATGGGGATGGCGTGCAGTTTATTAACTCAGTACGCCAACAATGGCCTGATATTGCTGTTATTTTTATGACTGGTTTTTTGAAAAAAACCGAAACTCTCAATAATCTTTTTTCTAAAAATAAGATTATATTTCTACAAAAACCTTTTTCATTAAATCAGCTATTAGAAGAAATAGCCTTGCTCACCCTATCTTCATTTTAGGTTTATGACCTCTTATATTTCATTACTGAAATCTTAGGAAATCCACTAGCCTCTTATCCTCCTTCACTTCGTCATGTGGAATCAGCAGGTAATACCACGTTTTCCCTCCCTGCTCTTGTGCATAAGTGGATGCTTGCTGACACCAGCGACGCGCTGCATCGGCCTTAGCTTGCACCTCTTGAGAATCTATGTCTGTCCTAGCCTTGGTTTCTACCATTAAAATAGCATCATCAGTTTCTGCGACAAAATCAGGTACATACTCTGGCTGCTCACTTCCTTGCTTGTAGTAAATCTGGAACTGCCCCTTCACTGGCTTAAACCACTTTTGTGCATCCCGTTCTAGCAAAATAGCAAAACGACGCTCTGTATCAGAGTCAAATTTCTGGGCAGGATATAGACAACGCTCAAAACCACCAAACAGCATCTGTTTGATACGGCTAGTTTCTAGTACAGTTTCTCGGTAAAAGCATAAGGGCTGATTAGCGGAAGTAGTAAAATTACATGTTTTCAGTGGTGTGAAACCTCGACTAACCTGCACCTCATAACTACTAGCCCTTTCCCAGAAATGAGTGAGCATCTGAGCATGAATTTCACGGGCAATCAGGTGACGATCCTTGTTCAATACGTTATGTGCTTCTTCTTCCGATAGATAGGAGCGTAGATGCGTCACCATTTGCCCAGCAAGATCGTAAAGGATTTCCTTCTGGCTAAAATAGTCAATATCATCGTAATCAAGCAGGGCAAATACGACATAATCCTCCAGCCGCTGCTCCTGTTTGCCTGCATCGGCTTTGAGATAGAATTGTTTGTTGGTACGCAGCATCTGCCCGACCAGCTCACGCTCACCAGGTTGCAGGTGCAGACCGCTAACATTCAGTTTAAACGGGTGAAAGCCAGTTTCCACCTCGCCGGTAGGATTAACCAAAATACGGGGAATATCGATGCTTTGCTGTACCATAATAGCTGTAGTTTTAGCAACAATGGCGGCAAGATCGGGAGCATTCTCAGCCGTGAATAATGCGCCTTGTTGCGGGGTCAGGCGCTCGCTAACGTCCTTTTGAATCGCGTGGCGGATTTCGGGCTGTAGCAGCGCTTGACTAGTAGGAACAAGCTCCCGCTTAACCGCATAGCCAGCCGCCACATCGACTACAACACGGGCAGCTTCACGCTCTGCTTCGGTTTTGAAAAGGGGTTCAGGGGTCGGAATTGTTGCAGCCGTTTCAGCCCTCCGTTGCATTTTGAAATAAATGCTATCATCAATCATAACCCCAATATTGGATGGGACTTCAATGCTTATTTTTTTATCGTCTGGCGTTGGCGCATCCAAAATCACGCGCTGGAGGCGAATGGGTGAATCACCTCGGTTAGCCTCATCAAGGATTTCTTGAAAGCGGTCATGAGCAACAATATTGAGTCGGTCAACGGCGGCATTACCCGTACGTTTGCCATAGGGCAAGCGTAGACCGCGTCCAATCGACTGCTCAATTAGAGTACGAGCATTAGCAGCACGCAATGGCACAATGGTGTAGAGATTGGTGACATCCCAACCTTCCTTAAGCATATTGACGTGAATGACGATTTCAGTTGGTTCATCAACACTTTCCACTGCTAGCAGTCGGTTAATCATTTCCTCCTCTTCCGCACCTGACCTACTGCTATCCACTTGAATGGCCTTACCCTGATAACGCCCATCAAACAAGGTCTGAACCTTTGCAAGCAATTGCGCTGCATGGGTAGTATCCCGTGCAATTACCAACATAAAGGGTTTGACAATAGGTACATTATTTTCACGAGCGTAGGTCATCAACTCTACCTTGGTGATTTCGTGTAGACGAATACCATCCTCCAGCTTGATATGCTCGATTTCATCGGCTGAATAATCAGTAGCTGTAAAACCACGTTGAGTGACAACTGCAGGCTCCTTGACGAAACCATCCACCATAGCCCGTGCTAGTGGGTAATCCATTACCACATTTTTGAAAGCGCTGGTGCCACGACTGGTTTCCACGAATGGAGTGGCGGTGAGTTCAAGGCCGAATAAGGGCTTAAGCTCATTAATAGAGCGTACCCCAGCACTAGCCCGGTAGCGGTGCGATTCGTCCATGAGCATGACTAAATCGGGTAGATTGGCGAGATAGTTGAAATAGCTATCACCCAGCACTTCCTTCATGCGCTTGATGCGTGGCTCCTTGCCCCCTCTCACTTCTGAATTGATCTTGGCAATATTAAAAATATTAATAGTGACAGGTGAAAGCAAACTGCTCTGTATTTGTGCTGCACGATAGTCGTAATTATCGCCGGTAATGATTTCTGGGGGCTGGAATACGAAATGGTGAATCCCCTTAAACACGTATTTGGGTGTATTAGGGGTAAAATCGGCAATCAGTTTGTTATAGACCGTTAGATTAGGCGCGAGTACAAAGAAGTTATTGAGGCCATAAGCTAGATGCAAATAGGTGATGAAGGCTCCCATTAAGCGCGTCTTACCCACCCCAGTTGCCAATGCAAAACACAGCGAGGGAAATTCACGCTCGAAATCTTCCAAGGTGGGAAATTGCTGTTTCAAACTAGAGAGGATAGCGCTAAGGTCGCGCTCGCCTGTTTGTAGTAACGCAGGAGCAACATCTAGTGCAGTAGCCAGTTTTTGCAGGGATTCGGCTTGGGGTGAGCGTAGGGATAGGCTGGTTTTAATGTCATGTAAGGTTTGTTGGCGTGTCATAGTGTTTCTTCTTTCGGCAACGCCGCAAATTGGTTTAATTCACGTTGTAACTCAGCTTGTAATTGAGCCAGTAATGCTTGCTCTAACTCGCTTTCATGCCATTGAGTAGCTTCGGGTAGATTCAGAAACTCTAATACATAAGGGTCTTTGATCACATCTAGTGGGCGAGTTGGTTGTAAGCCCTGATTAGCTAGTGCCATCACCCCAGCCTTATCACGGCTTTTCAGCAAACGGTCAAACAATAATGAGGCAATTTGCCGCTCTAGCTGTCGAGCCGACCAGCCATTGCGGATGGTTTCAATCTCGTAAAAATCACGCGCCTCTTGCCGCTCAACTTTTAACAAGGTGCGGTAGTGCGTCCATGATAAACCCACATGAAGCTTGCCGGGCTGCCAAGTCGCATCGGTTGGTGCTGATTCAAGAGAAATAACACGCACTGCGTGTTGAATTGGCAGTAGAGCAGGATAGGCCAAAAAAAATGCTCTCATATATTGCAAAGCACTTACTGAGAAGCCATTTCCGTATTCGGTACTGAGTTGTTTTGAAAGTGTTTTTAATAAGTTTTTGCCATATTCAGCGCGTTGCTCGCCGTTTTGCTCAGCTTCTACAATCTGTCTACCAATTAGCCAATTCGCACAGACATGAGCAGAATTAACTGAGCGTATCACTTGTTGGCGTGATGCCTCCCAAATATCGCGAATACGGATAATCAGCTCAGCATTGGTCAAATCACTCATACATCCCCCCCAAACAAGCTAGTTTGCTGCGGATTGGCTGCCTTCGTGGTGGGTTTTGTGGTCGATGGTTTTGGCTCAGGTTGTGCCATCGGCAAGTTAGCAACGTTGAGGCTGTAGTCGTCTTTGCCCCATTCGCAGAGGTTGAGGATGCTGTTGGGGATTTTTTTCAGGGTGAGGTTAGGCCAGCGACGGCTGGCTTCTTCGCCACTGATGCCACGCCAAGCAGCAGCGATGATCAATAAGGAGCGTTGTTCGCCGACTTCTTCGGCTAGTATCTGTAATTGTTCTAAGGATAGATTTTGTGTGGTGGCATAGAGGAAGCTGCGCTCATTGGCATAGCCTTGTTGCCAGAATAGGGTTTCGGAGGGGGCATAGGTGTAGCCGTGTTGTTTGCATAGGGCTTCGCTAAGCATGGCGGCGTTATAGGCGAGGTTAATGGTGAGATTGCCCCAGCGGTCGCGCTCTAGTAGGGAGGGTGCGAGTTTGTAATAGCGAAAGCCACCGCCGCCTTGCCAGTCTACTGTTTGGCTAATGCCGCCCTGATCGGTGCCGTCGATGACTTTTTGCAGGCGCGGGATGATGTGGGTGTGGCAGTGTTCGCCTAGTTCGACCATGATCCATTTGCGACCCATTTTGTGGGCTACTGCGCCGGTTGTACCGCTGCCTGCAAAGGAATCTAGTACCCAATCGCCTTCATTCGTCGCAATATGAATAATTCGCTCTAGTAATTGCTCTGGTTTTGGGGTTGCAAATGGACTCTGAAACATAACCTTTTGCTCAGTCATAGCACTCTGAGTACTACCCACTTCAGAGTAAGGCCATATACTTCTTGGAACAACTGCATCAGCATCATCTAAAAATTTTTTTAATCGTGGGGTTTTTGACCTCCCATCTTTCCCCCAATAGAGGAGGTTCTCTTTCTCATTTTTAATATGAGTCTCATAACCATATCTCCAGGTTAAAGTATCAGGTGGATAGATATTTTCCCCTGTATTTGGGTTTTTAATCGCATAATATAAGTTTGGACGCTCTGTTCTGTTTTTATTACCTGTATATGTAACAGAGTTCCATGCCCCTCTTAAGTCATTGTCAGGATTTTTATAAGAAGAATTATGTTGCTCTGTTCTTTCCAAGCGATTCAAGCCCCATAACTCTTTTGTTTTTACGTAAACAAGAATGTAATCATGATCTGAACTAAAATACTTAGCATCATTAGCAGGAGAAACACGTTTCATCCAAGTTAACGATGAAATAAAGTTCTGCCGACCAAAAATCTCATCACACATCACCTTCAAATAATGGCATTCATTATCATCAATAGTAATCCACAATGATCCATCATCAGACAGCAACCGCCGGATAATCTCCAGCCGATCCCGCATCAACCCTAACCAAATAGAATGCTCCAGCCCATCATCATAATGCGTAAACGCACTACCCGTATTATAGGGCGGGTCAATAAACACACATTTGATCTTACCCGTAAACTCACTCTCCAACGCCCGCAGCGCCAATAAATTATCCCCAAAAATCAAACGATTATCAAACTGATCCGCCTCACTCACACGAGCAGCAGCGTGATAGGACTTCGTAGGGTCTTCCAACAGGATACGCGGCTCCAAACGAGGACGTTTATCTTTGCCAATCCAAGTGAGTTCGAGTTTTTGGGTCATGGGGTTTTATATTCTGCTAACAAACAAAAGGACGGCACTAGTCTAAGCAGTAATGCCTATGAAAAAAACCTATTTTTACCAGCTTCAGACCAGCACCCACTGTACTAGCTCACTCTATTTTTTTTACTATTTGGCCTAGGCGGCAACCCCGTATGCTGAGTCAACAGTGTTCCTTTTTGAGGTTGTTTACCTTTGGCATTATTCCCTTTTGCGGCTTGCTTACTCTGCTCTCTTGCCTCTACCCGTTTTTGATGGGCTTTATCACTATTCTTGCGGCGGTGTGATACATACTCTAAATCCTCCTCACCTTTTTTATAGTGGGGGATTAATTGATTTTCACCGTCACCAATTAATTCCTGCCGCCCCATATCGGCAATCGCTTTACGCAATAAAGGCCAATTTTTCGGGTCATGCCAACGTAAAAAGGCTTTATGCAATTTGCGTTGTTCGGGGGATTTGGCGGTATGGACTTTTTCGCTTTTGTAAGTGACCTGATGCAATGGATTTTTATCTGTGTAATACATCGTGGTCGCTGAGGCCATCGGCGAGGGGTAAAAGGCTTGGACTTGATCGGCACGAAAACCATTTTTCTTTAGCCACAATGCGAGATTGAGCATATCCTCATCGGTCGTGCCCGGATGTGCGGCGATAAAGTAAGGGATTAAATATTGCTCTTTCCCTGCCTCTTTGGAGTACTTTTCAAACAGACGCTTAAAATCATCATAAGCACCAATCCCCGGCTTCATCATTTTAGACAGGGGCGCTTCTTCGGTGTGCTCAGGGGCAATTTTGAGGTAGCCACCGACGTGATGCGTGACTAGTTCTTTGACATACTCAGGGTCTTTAACAGCTAGGTCATAACGTAACCCCGAACCAATCAGCACTTTCTTAATACCGGGTAAGGTACGAGCCTCGCGGTATAAGGCTTTTAGCTCGGCATGATCGGTATTGAGATTGTGGCAAATCCCCGGATAGACACAGCTCGGTTTACGGCAGGAGGCTTCGATTTTCGGGTCTTTGCAGGCCAAGCGATACATATTCGCCGTCGGCCCCCCTAAATCTGAAATCACGCCAGTAAAGCCCGGTACTTTATCGCGGATCTCCTCTACCTCACGCAAAATCGACTCGCGCGAACGATTTTGAATAATGCGCCCTTCGTGCTCGGTAATCGAACAGAAGGTACAGCCCCCAAAACAACCACGCATAATATTCACGGAAAAACGGATCATTTCATAGGCAGGAATCCGCTCACCTTTATAGTCAGGATGCGGTAAACGCGCATACGGCAGCCCAAACACATGATCCATTTCGGGTGTAGTAAGCGGTATCGGTGGCGGATTCATCCACACATCTTGATTACCATGCTTTTGCACCAAGGCTCTGGCATTGCCCGGATTGGTTTCGAGATGCAACACTCGATTAGCATGGGCATAGAGAATTTTATCTTTGCTGACCTTTTCAAACGAGGGCAAACGAATCACGGTTTTAGCCCGATCTAGACGCGCACGCGGATGGAAGGTGAGTTTATGCTCATCCGGACGTTTAGAGCGCGGGTCTTGGTACTCAAACCATTGCACATTACGCTTTTCAATTTCGCACTCATCCATCTCAGTAGTATTGAGATAAGGATTGATAATGCGATCAATTTTCCCCGGCTGATCGACACGGGTGGAGTCAATTTCCATCCAGCCCTCTGGCGATCCACGGCGTATAAACGCGGTACCCCGCACATCCGTAATCACTTCCATCGACTCACCCGCAGCTAAGCGATGGGCTACCTCGACTACCGCTCGCTCGGCATTACCATAAAGCAATAAATCAGCCGCAGAATCGATTAAAATCGAGCGGCGCACTTGTTCTTGCCAGTAGTCAAAGTGAGCGATCCGGCGCAATGAGGCCTCAATACCGCCTAGAATAATCGGTACATCCGGATAAGCTTCTTTACAGCGTTGGGAATAAACAATCGAGGCACGATCAGGGCGTTTGCCGCCTATATTGCCCGGTGTATAGGCATCATCGGAGCGAATTTTACGGTCAGCGGTGTAGCGGTTGATCATGGAGTCCATATTACCCGCCGCGACACCAAAAAATAGATTCGGCTTACCCAGTGCCATGAAGGCATCCTTAGATTGCCAATCGGGTTGGGCAATAATACCGACGCGAAAGCCTTGTGCCTCTAAGACGCGCCCAATCACCGCCATCCCAAAGGAGGGATGATCCACATACGCATCACCCGTGACTATAATAATGTCGCAGGAGTCCCAACCGAGCTTGTCCATTTCCTTGCGCGACATGGGCAAGTATTCTGCGGTGCCATAGCACTCTGCCCAATATTTTGGGAATTCAAACAAAGGTTTAGCAATCGGTGGCTGGATAGTAGTAAGGCTTAAGGCAGACATGGCGTGAGTACAAAGCTAAAAAGGTGGCGCATTGTAGCAGATTTTAAGAGAAGTGGTTTAAGGCTTAGTTTCTGCTGGTGAATCATGCCAACCTACGTCACAATACCAGCAGCCTATTAACCAGCATAAGCATATAACTAAGAGATCACCTATCATATGAAATGTTTAGTTGTAATCGCTCACCCCAATACCGATAGCCTATGCCACTCCTTAGCACAATCTGCTATTCAAAGCTTGATAGATGCAGGTCATGAGGTTGAGGTTGAAGATCTTTATCAGCATGGGTTTTCGTCTGAGCTTACCATTACGGAACGCCAAACTTACTATGCCCCAGTATTTGATGCTTCACAGCTTCAGGCTCAGATAGAGCGTCTACTCTCAGCACAAGTACTGGTTTTAGTCTTTCCTACATGGTGGTTTGGCTTCCCTGCTATTTTAAAGGGATGGTTTGACCGTGTATGGGCCCCTAGCATCGCCTATGATCATGCAAGGGATTTAGGTGCAATAAAGCCTAAACTTTATAACCTGCGATATACACTGGCCATCACATCTTTAGGATCGCCTTGGTGGGTAGACTATCTGGTATTACGAAAACCTGTATACCGAGTTTTGAAAATAGCACTTTTGCATACTTGCGCACCAACCTGTCGATTTAAGATGCTATCACTTTACAAAGCTGAACGGCTGTCTACTGAAAAGGTTGATCTATTTCGTAAACGTATTCAAAAAGCGCTTACTAAATGGCTTGAGATTTAAATTATCTACTAAACTCGAAAGTACTCCCATCCATTATGAATGAGAATACAATAAAAACTCAGCGAACTAAAACAAAGCGCTTAGCGTAAACGCAATACCTGTCCATGCATAATTTCATGCGGATCACGTAAACCATTTAAACGCGCTAATTGCAATACAGATAAACCATTAGCTCGTGCAATGCTGTAGGCGGTATCGCCTTCTTTTACAGCATGAGTACCCTGTGTTGCACCACGAAACGCCCGACGATTACCCCGCGCTCTATCCCTTACCTCTTCCATATCTGCCCAAGGTAAAGCGGTATTATTGCGAGCTTGCAGCGCTGAAGACCGTTGACGCACTAAACGGCTTCCTCGCCCTGTACGTCTAGCACGCACCCCTAAATCTGCCAATAAGGTGGCTTTTTGCATGCCCTTAGTGGCTCTATTAGGGGTATCCTCTTCTTTAGCCAAATGATTTACACCGCGTAGATTGGATGCAAAACCACTCCCGGCGAATTTGTTATACGCCGTCATGACCTTATTAACATAGGCTTGGTTACGAATCGGGCCATGGTGTTTCACATTGCCCTCACCCGCATTATAAGCGGCGACTGCACGCGGTGTACGTCCATCATAACGATCTAATAAATAGCCTAAATATTTGGTGCCGCCGTGGACATTTTGCCAAACATTAAAGCCATTCGTGACATTAAACCGTCGCGCCGTAGCCGGCATTAATTGCATTAACCCTTTTTCACCAGAGGTGCCTACCGCACGGCTATTAAAACAACTTTCAATCGTGATCACGGCACCAATTAAATTAGGATTGACGCCATACTTACGCGAGGCACTAGCAATACTGCTAGAATAATTCTCTGCCTTATTACGTAAGGTAGCATGGTTTAGTGTTTGACAGCCGCCTCCGCCGCCCCCTTGTGCTCTTCTTTGTGTTCTTTTTTTGTTTTTTACCCGTTTCGTGTATCGAGATTTTTTATGAACTTTAGCTACTTGATGGTTTGTACGCTGAGCATTTTTTTTACTAGCTGCCTGCGTAGGTGTACTAAGTACCGGAATAAAAGTAATAGCAACAGCTAGCACGGAGGCTAGCGCCCAAACATTAATCCTGTCCATAAGACTGAGACTTCTTCCATTGTGGTTGACAAATATGACCTACGTATAGATGGATGGGTTAAATTACAAACATTTTGGCTTAACGCATCGCTACTAAATTTTATGTAAGTCATTGACTTTCAAGCTTGCCTTTTAGTTAGGCTTGCAACTTTATTCAAACTAAATTTATTAATCCTCTATTATTTTTATTGATTAAAAACTATAGGGATTAAACTTTAATGCCCACCAAAGCCTTGCTAGCACTCGCTTCTAGACCTCTAGGCAAATCACCACTCTAGCGCTACACTCAATTAATTATTTTTTAGATTGATGAAAAAATATGCAATGCTTTTGCCAGTCCGGTCTTAGTTATAATCTCTGTTGCCGCCCCTTTCATGATGGAAAAATAGCCACAACGGCTGAACAATTAATGCGCTCACGCTATAGTGCTTACGTCCAACAAAATGCTGATTATTTACACAAAACTTGGCATAACAGTACTCGCCCTACTCTCAAACAATTACGCTCATTTGATGCAGTTGAGTGGCTAGGTTTAGACATTATTCGTACCGAACTGGGTAAGGAACAGGATGAACAGGGATTAGTAGAGTTTATCGCTAAATTTGCTCAGCAAGGTAAAATTCAGCAATTACAGGAGACTAGTCACTTTATTCGAGAAAAGGGTAAGTGGTTTTACTTAAATGGGGATTATTCACTCAGTACTTAAGCCAAAGTAGCGGATATTAAAGACTACAACCAAGTCCGCATAAACCCCGTATCAATCTTATTTTTCCAGCGCCATACCCAATGTCCCTGTAGGCAAAAACGCCCCCATGATAAAATGGCTTTATGTTGACCGCAGGCTAATAAATATAAAGAGCGCTTACGCGGTCGATAGGGCTGGAAACGGGCGGGGTATCGAGTGAGCAATTGCACTAGGTTATGGGCTAATACCTCCCCACCTTTTACTGCATGCACCCCAGAGCGCTGAGTATCAGGTCTTGAACTAATATCCCCCACTGCCCACACCGTAGGATGAGAAACGCTTTGCTGATAGGCATTAACTTGAATAAAACCATCGGGTGCTAATGCCAAGCCTGTGTTCTGCAACCAGTCCGGCGCTTTAGCACCTGTCGCGGCAATAGTGGCATCACTATTCCACTGGGTTTGATTCTCTAGCTCTACACGATTACCCACTAAACGCTCGACCTTACTCTGATACCATTGAATATTAAGCTGTTCTAAAAGGGATTTAGTTTTATTAATCACACCCTCTGAGTGCCCAGTTAATAAATGGCTCGCCACCAAACAAATACGCGTCTCAGGTAAGGCTTCTCTTGCTGCAAATGCTAATTCAATGCCCGCAGCCCCCCCACCAATAATGGTTAAAACTGGAGGTTGTTTTTCACGTATGGCTTGCCAAGCGTGAATAAAATCATTGAGTGGGCGAATCGGTATCACTGAATCATTAGCCCAGCTCCCTAATTGGGTTTGACTACCTGTATTAATCGATAGCCAGTCGTAATCTAGGTCAGAGTGGTTTTTTAATTTCAGTATTTGATGATTAGCATCCAAGCCTATGACCTGATCTTGAATAAAATAGAGCTTTGCACGTTTTATCCAAGGCTCTAAGCGAATCTGGCATTGCTCTAGGGTATAATACCCCATCATCCAGCCCGGCAGCATACCGGAATAGGTTTGATATAAATCGGGATTGATTAACACCACTTCCGTGGCAGGCGAGAGGGTTATTTCGGACAAAGCACGCAACACACTGAGGTGTCCGTGCCCTGCTCCTACTAAGACTAAACGAGATACACGTCTCATGCCACCGGCATCATTTGCATATTCAATTCGTCTGTCTCCACCGCCACAATACGCCCCCGTAATGAGTTCGGTAAGGCTTCGGTAATAATCACGTCCACAAAGCGCCCAATTAAACGCGCGGGGCCATCGACATTGACCACGCGATTATTTTCGGTACGCCCAGCGATTTGTTGCTCATCTTTACGCGAGGTGCGCTCAATCAGAATCCGCTGTGTTGTACCGACCATAGCCGCGCTAATTGCATGAGCTTGCTCTAAAATACGACTTTGTAAGCGCTGTAAACGAGCTTTTTTAGTCTCTTGCGAAACATCATCGGGCAAACTCGCAGCCGGTGTACCCGGACGAGCGCTATAGATAAAGCTGAAACTATGGTCAAAACCAATATCCTCAATCAGCTTCATGGTTTGCTCAAAATCAGCCTCAGTTTCCCCCGGAAAACCAATAATGAAGTCTGAGGAGAGGCTGATAGTGGGGCGAATTTGGCGTAATTTACGGATTTTAGATTTGTATTCTAGCGCCATATGGTTACGCTTCATGGCCGCTAAAATGCGATCCGAACCGGATTGCACTGGCAAGTGTAAATGATTCACTAATTGCGGCACATCGGCATAGGCTTGAATTAAGCTCTCGGAAAATTCATTCGGATGCGAGGTGGTATAGCGAATGCGTTCAATGCCATCAATCGCGGCTACATAGTGAATAAGAAGGGCTAAATCGGCAATCTCACCATCGTGCATACGCCCACGATAGGCATTCACGTTTTGCCCCAAGAGATTTACCTCACGTACCCCTTGCGCGGCAAGTTGCACAATTTCGCTAATCACATCATCAAAGGGGCGGGAAATCTCTTCACCACGGGTATAGGGCACTACGCAGAAAGTACAGTATTTGCTGCACCCTTCCATGATGGATACGAAAGCCGTAGGCCCTTCAGCGCGTGGCTCTGGTAGGTGGTCAAATTTTTCAATTTCGGGGAAAGAGATATCGACCACGGGCTTATGGGTAGTGCGCACTTGCTTAATCAGCTCCGGCAAACGATGGAGCGTTTGCGGGCCAAATACCACATCCACTAAAGGTGCACGTTGACGCAAAGCCTCACCCTCTTGGCTAGCGACACAGCCGCCTACGCCAATAATGACATTAGGGTTAGCCTCTTTAATCGAACGCCAACGTCCGACTTGAGAAAATACTTTTTCTTGAGCTTTTTCACGGATTGAGCAGGTATTGAGCAATAATACATCTGCTTGAGTCGGATCATTGGTTAATTCCATGCCGTCTGCTTGTTTGAGTACATCGTGCATCTTGGCGGAGTCGTACTCATTCATTTGGCATCCGTGGGTTTCAATATAAATCTTGCCTGCCATTGCACTGCACCGTCGCGTTTCATTAGGGCGCATAGTATGCGGGCTGCAAAGCAAGGATTCAACTTGCCTTACAATCAGGGATTGAATAGCGCCCTAATCCAAATAGCGCTGTATCGCAGGATGCTCACACTTAATCTTAGCAATCAGTTTTTCATGTTGATGCATGCGCTTCACCGACCTCAGCACCAAATAACAGCCTAATAACATAATCGCTACACTCAACAATAATAGGGGGAGTAATAGGTGCAGCTCATTCGCACTGGTGTAATAACGCGAAGTCGCAATTAAAAAGCTCACCACACTCATAGGCAAGACTAAAATTGCAATCCCTGTGCGCAAAGTGGCTAATGCAGTGCGATGCTCCGCCAAAACCAATTGAATAAGTGTTGCAGTATCTATCTTTTCTAGTGCATCGGTTGCTATCTCTGTTGGCTTTTCTTGCGCCATAAACTGTCCTTTAAATATAGCTTAATATTCTATGCAAAGTTCAAGTAGAACTTCATTTTTGCATATGGTTACGACACAATCACGACAAAAAGTGTCGTAATTGAGCTATAATGGCCTCATTACGACACTTTTCTTTACGAAGATGACTCAAATAGATATTGCCGCACAAAATAAGCTCATTTTAGAATTATTAAAAGCTAATACCACCAGCCTAACACTGACGCAAATCCAACAGCAGCTACCCTTTACCCTGCACACTCGTACACTACAACGCCGCCTAGAAAACCTAGAGGCTATAGGCGCTATTCAGAGCATTGGTAATAAGCGTACTCGACACTATCAAACCATGGTCCCTGTATCTCACGCTAAGGATACAGTAACAGATGATTACCTATTACCCCTCTCTAAGGAAGGAGAAAGGTTGAAGCAAGCCATGCGTCAACCCCAAACCTTGCGTCAACCCATAGGCTATCAACGGCATTTTCTAGATCAATATCGTCCTAATGAAACGTTTTACTTACCAGATAATACTCGGCACTACTTAAAGCAAATCGGACAAACTCAAGTACTAGAACAACCCGCAGGCACGTATGCGCGGCAAGTATTCAATCGCTTATTAGTTGATTTATCATGGAACTCCAGTCGTTTAGAGGGCAATACTTATTCACTATTAGAAACAGAGCGTTTATTACAACTGGGTCAAAGTACGGAGGGCAAAACCTTATTTGAAACACAAATGATTTTGAATCACAAAGCGGCTATTGAATTCTTATTAGATAGTCATACAGACTTAGGATTTAATCGTTATACCATTTTAAATTTACATGGCTTGCTATCTGAGGGCTTATTGGCTGATCCTTTAGCCTGCGGGCGTTTACGATTTATTCCAGTCGGCATAGGACAGACGACCTACCTTCCTTTAGAAGTACCTCAATTAATTGAAGAGTGTTTTGATCAGATTCTGGATACGGCAGCCGCTATTAAAGATCCCTTTGAGCAATCTTTTTTTGTTATGGTACATTTGCCTTATTTACAGCCTTTTGAGGATGTTAATAAGCGAGTTTCACGTTTAGCAGCTAATATTCCTTTAATTCGATGTAACTTAGCACCATTATCATTTATTGATGTACCAGAGCGAGCCTATATTGATGCGATATTGGCAGTATATGAATTAAATCATTGGGAACTATTACGTGATGTATTTGTATGGGCTTATCAACGCTCTAGTGCTCGCTATGCAGCAGTCAGGCAAAGTTTAGGTGAGCCTGATCCCTTTCAAATGAAATATCGAGATTTGATTAAGCAAACGGTTCGGCACATTGTAATGGAACAATGGGACAAAATAAAATCTACTAACTATGTACAAACAGTAGCTCGAACACAGTTGAGTAATGGAGAGCAACGCCGTTTTATCGAGGTAGTGGAAATTGAGTTAATGAGCTTACATGAAGGAAATATTGCACGGTATCGGCTACGACCTTCGGAGTATCAGGCTTGGAAAACTCAGTTTAGGTAAGTACTTATTAACGCCGCCACCACGCCTTTTGCTCTTCACGCTCCTGAATCACTCGCACCCTAGACTCCCTATTCGGCAAACTTAAATGCAACTCACCTCCGCTAGCGGTATTAAAATAGGGGATGCCGCGCTCCTTCAAACGCATTAATACAGAGGGGTGTGGATGCTGATAACGATTACGATAGCCACTACTAATCAAGGCTATTTGAGGCTGTACCGCTGTTAGAAATTCAGCACTCGTGGATGACTTACTCCCATGATGCCCCAGCACTAAGATCTCACTGTTTAAGGTCGCTCCGAAGCGCTCCAGCAGATGCTGCTCAGCCGCCTTTTCTGCATCGGCGGCTAGCAGAATACTATGGTACTCATTCGATATTCTGAGCACACAGGATAAGTCATTATCCTTTGCAGCCGTATCCTGAGCAGCGGGCGACAGCACCTCAAACTTCACCCCGTCCCACTGCCAACTATGCCCCATAAAACAAGACTCCAACACGCGACGAGGGAATAATTCAGCGGCATTGGTTTGTACCAGCGTTTCAGGATAGGCCGTCAATAGCGCTGCGGCTCCACCGCTATGATCATTATCAGCGTGTGTTATCAATAGTTTATCTAAGTACTGAATACCCTGTGCTTGTAACCACGGCAACACGACTACTTTACCTAAATCAAACTCATCCAGTCGCGCCCCTGCATCCACTACCATAGTATGCGATTGGGTTTGAATGACCTGAGCCGCCCCCTGCCCCACATCTAATACACTTAAACGTACCTCTCCCCAAGCCGGACGCTCAGGCTGATAAGTAAATAGTGGCAGTAATAAAATAACACCTAACCAGCGCCCCACCATGCCTCGCGGCATAATGAGCAATAATACGCCTGCGCCTGCACTTGCTAACCCATACCAAGGTACTACCGCTAAAAACTGTACTGCATAGGGCAAAGTGCTTAGATATTCCAAACCCTGCATGAGGTACTGTAAGGCCACCTCTGCCATCAGCCACAGATAAACACTCGCATCCGACCACAGCGGATTTATGAGTAAGCCCAGCAATAGTAGGGGGACGACTAACATCGTCACCACGGGCACCGCAATTAAATTAGCTAGTGGCGACACCCACGACACCATACCAAAAAAGCCTGCGGTTAAAGGCAGCATGCACAGCGCAATACCTAATTGCAGCTTAAGCCACACTATAATCCAATGCTCTTTCAGCTCAGGGCGGCTCGATTCACGCTGGGCTAGTAACACTAATAAAGTCACCGCCCCAAATGACAGCCAAAACCCCACCGTCAAGGGTGCTAGCGGGTCAAACAGCAAGACCGCCATTAAAGCCGCCGCTAACATCATTGACCAAGGCCAACGGGTGCGCCTTGTTAATAACCACACCACCACGACAATCATAATCAAAGTGCGCTGGGTGGGAATATTAAACCCTGCTAATAAACTATAGCCGGTAGCAAACACGGCTCCGACTAAGCTCGCCACTATTTGTGCTGGAATACGCTCCCAAAGCTTAGGGTAAACCCAGCCGATCAGCCACACCAAAACCCAACCTAACCCTGCCACCATCGCAATATGTAACCCTGAAATCGCAAGCAGGTGAATGGTTCCGGTATTACGCAATAGATCCCACTGCGCGGTGCTAATCGCGTCTTGATCGGCAATGGCTAAACCTTGTAGTAAACCCAACACCTTGGAGTCCGGTAAAACCTGTGCGAGGGCTGCTTTAATCCGCGCCCGTAGTGCATCAATATTGACAAGACTAGGAGCCGTTAAACGTTGATTAAAATCACTGTCACGTACATAGCCCGTGGCACTAATACGCTCAGTCACTAGCCAACGCTCATAGTCAAAGCCATGCTGGTTGATAAACCCCGTCGGACGTTTAGCACGAATACGTAATTGCCATACCTCGCCTGCTTGCACAGCCAGCGCTTTAGTCTGATACCAGGTAAGTTTAATCCGTCCCAAATCGTGAGCAGGAAGCTTAGGGTCTATGGGTTTGGCACTCTGCACCGCAAAGGTAAAGCGCGTATTCTGTCCGTCAAAACTCGGTAGATCAATCACCTGCCCCGTCACGGTAATATCCTGTCCCTCCCAACTATTAGGAATCCGTTGTTCGAGTAGGTGATGAGCACTGACAGTACTATAGCCCCAGCCGATACAGGCCGTACTCAGTATGAGGAATAGAGGTTGAAAGCGTGACAGTATTAGGCTGTAGATAACACCTAAACAGCCTAGGACTACACAGACAATACTCCACCCCTTGAGAGGCAGAGTCGGCAACAATAAGGCGCTTAGGCATCCTAATAATAAGCCAAATGCTAAGCGCCGCATGATTTAAACATGATCTAAATGCGCTTTAATTCCCCATCCATGAGGCGATACATCGTATCCATACGACTCGCTAATTTCATATCATGGGTCACAATCACAAATGCAGTTTGTAATTGCTGATTTAAGCCCTGCATGAGCTCAAAGACTTGCTCAGCCGTTTGCTGATCTAGATTACCCGTTGGCTCATCGGCTAGTACCGCTTTAGGGCGTGTCACCAAGGCACGAGCAATTGCAGCCCGCTGACGCTCACCCCCGGAGAGTTGGGCGGGCTTATGATCCAAGCGCTCGCCTAAACCGACATGTTTGAGTAAGGAACTGGCGGTATGACTGGCGCTTTTCACATCCATCCCACGAATTAACAGCGGCATAGATACATTTTCTAGCGCGGTAAACTCCGGCAAAAGATGGTGAAACTGATAGATAAACCCTAAGCTTTCATTGCGTAGATTACCCCGTGCCACATCGGAGAGTTGGTCTAAACGTTTGCCCAATACCTCGACATGACCGGAGCTGGGTAAATCTAAACCGCCCAAAATATGCAGTAAGGTACTCTTACCACTACCGGAACTACCCACAATCGCCACCCGCTCCCCAGCGTGAACCTCGAGATCGACTGAGCGCAATACATCCACATTTAAACGCCCATCCGCAAAGGATTTCGTGAGTTGGCTACAGCGAATCACCACGGGATTATTATTCATAACGTAACGCCTCAGCGGGTTGAACTTTAGATGCACGCCACGCCGGATAAATCGTGGCAATTAATGATAAGATAATGGATGCACTAATAATTAAAATGACATCGCGCGGATTGACTTTAGATTCTAATTCACTAATAAAATACACATCTCCCGAAATAAAATGTGTATCAAATAATACTTCTAACCAACCGACTAATGTCCCTACATTCATAGCCAATAAAATCCCTAAACCGACCCCAATGACCGTACCAATAATGCCAATGAGTGTGCCTTGTACCATAAACACTTGCATCACTTTCGCCGGAGACATGCCTAAGGTACGTAAAATGGCAATATCCGATTCTTTATCCGTCACGACCATCACTAAAGTAGAAACTAAATTAAACGCCGCCACTGCCACAATCAGCAATAAAATAATAAACATCACTGACTTTTGCATTTGTATGGCTTTAAAGAAGTTTTCATTCTGCCGCGTCCAGTTATTGACCCAAAGATCAGGATAATTCAGCCCCATACGATTCATAATCTCCGTATCGACGGTCGGAGCTTGATAAACATCATCGAGTTTTAAACGCACCCCCGTCACACGGCTACCCATATCAAATATTTCTTGGGCATCGGCTTGGTGGACATAGACAAACGCAGAGTCATAGTTTTGCATATCAATGCGAAAAATAGCCCCTATAGTAAAGCGCTCTAAACTAGGTAACTCACCATTTTCTAAGGCATCTCCAGAGGGGCTAATCAATGTGACTTTATCGCCCACATCGACTTTTAAGTCTTCTGCTAATTTCGAGCCAATTATAATATGGTGGCTACCGGCTTTAAGCGTATTAGCATCGCCTTTTTTAATATGCTTAAACACATCGGCGACTTGCGACTCATAGTCAGGTAATACGCCCTGTAGCATCACCCCACGCGCTTCATCGCCATGATTGAGCATCACAGGTTTTTCAATAAAAGGAGCGGCGGCTTTGACATGTTGAAAGCGTTTGACATCCTCTAACATCGGTTTCCAATCATCCACCAGCGCATCATTTTCTGACACGGTCACATGCGCGAGCATCCCTAAAATACGATCACGCATGGCGGTCTCAAAGCCATTCATGACCGAGAGAACTGTGATCAGCACTAATACCCCAATAGCAATACCGATAATGGAGGCGAGTGAAATAAAGGAGATAAAATGACTCTTACGCCGTGATTGGGTATAGCGCAGGCCAATGGATGCAACCAAGGGCTGGAATAAATTACTCATAACGTAAGGACTCCGCAGGTTGAATCTTAGCCGCACGCCATGCCGGGTAAATGGTCACTAATACCGAGCAAATTAACGCTAAAATAGCGATTTTAACCACATCGGAAACATACATTTGCGAAGGTACTTCACTAACATAAAATAAATTAGGCGGGAAAATTTTAAAGCCAAAGGTGTTTTCAATAAAAGGCACAATACTGCCCACATTTAAGGCGAATAAGACCCCTAAAATGACCCCGAAAATAGTGCCTATAATGCCTATAATGCTGCCCTGTACCATAAAAATGCGCATGACTTGACCCGGCGGCATGCCTAAGGTACGTAAGATAGCAATATCGGCTTGTTTATCATTCACCGCCATCATAAGCGAGGCAATGAGGTTAAAGAGCGCGACCCCGACCACTAAGGATAAAATCACCGTCATAGCAATACGTTCGGTTTTGACAGCACGGAAAATATTGCCATGCTCTTTTGACCAATCGCTTACTTTATAATCTTTACCTAATTGAGCCTGTAATTGTTTTGTGAGCGCAGGTGCTTCAAATAAATCATTTAATTTTAAACGAATACCACTGACACTATCCGGCATACGAAACAGGCGTTGAGAGTCATCGAGATGAATAAAGGCGGTTAAACCATCGTATTCCTGCATTCCGACACGATGCACCCCGACTACGGTAAAACGGCGTACGCGTGGCATAATGCCAGCAGGTGTGACTTGGACTTGTGGCACAATAGCGGTCACTTTATCCCCTAGCCCCACGCCTAGATTATTGGCAACCTCCACCCCTAGCACAATGCCATATTCACGTGGTACGAGTGCCTCCATACTGCCCTCTAAAAGGCGAAAATTCACTTCACTGACTTCGGGCTGAAGAGCAGGATCAATGCCCTGAATAATGACACCACGTAGGCGATTACCATTAATCAGCATCACTTGTTTTTGGGTATAGGGGGCAGCGCCTAGCACTTCGGGATTTGCCTTAAGGGTTTTTAGGGTATCCGACCACGGGCTGAGCTGATTATCAGCACCTGATACCGTCACATGCGCGACAACGCCGAGGATACGATCACGCAGCTCCTTTTCAAAGCCGTTCATCACTGACAGGATAGTAATTAATACCATCACACCCAGCATAATACCGAGCATAGACGCAAACGAGATGAATGAAATAAAACGGTTACGCCGCCTAGAATGGGTATAACGCTGACCGATGAAGAGTTCTAATGGTTTAAACATGGATGGCAAGACTCACTATCGAGTACTGAGGAGATTAATCATGTTGGTGTTACAGCGATTTTTTTATGCTCTTATTGTTACAAGTCTTAGTCTACTGAGTGTACAAGCTCACTCGGCTACTAAGCCCACGATCCCGCTTCACTCAACCCAATTGGCGGGCAAAAGTATGCAGTGGGTCAAAGCTCATTATGGCAAGCCCCCTTCGATTTGGTACTCAGAAGGTGCAGTCAAACCCCAATGGCCTAAAATAACCGTGTGGGATTATGGCACATTTGCAGTATTTTTCGAGCGAAAAACCGTATTACATACCGTAATTCGTTAAAGAACGCTTAAAAAGCCTCCCATTCAACACTCATTTTACCCCATACCCTCACCTCGATTAGGCGCTCAAGCCCTAGCGCCTAATCGGTTGTAAACTATAAGTACTTAATAAAACTACTTGATATTTAGCTGTTCACTAGAGGTCACCATATCCAGCACCCACACTTTGTTTTTATTTTTCGTGCTGACAAACTCTTTCACCCGTACCAGATTTTTAATCGTAGGCTTTGGGGTATAACCCTCAATACCGGGGAAAGTGTTACTCCACGCACCATAAGTTTTTTTCACAAAATCCTTATCAAAGGTCACTTCGCGCCATTTATAAGACTTGCCATTGGGTTCGACTTCAATAAATTTAATTTTACCCTCGCCTTGGTATTTAGCTTCGGGTGTTGGCGTGCCTTTCAGCGTCATCACTACTTTATTTGGTGTTACAAGTTGCAAGGTTTTTTTATTCACAAACTGATAATTTAATACCCCTTTTAAATAACCCTGCATTTCTTGATCGGCCTTACCGAGTTTACCCTGACAGCCCATTAAAGTACTCACGCCGGAGTTTATCTTAAGCTGTGAAGCACCCAGAACTTGATAATTAAAGGATAACGAGTTACAGCCCTTAGTCCCTAAAGATCCATTTTTATCTAGTGTGAGCGTATAGGTTTTGGCAGGCACACCACTAGTGAGCGTGGTAGAGGCCTTTTGTTTAGGTGCTTGAATAGAAACTAATTGCCACGTCATGGTGGTAAAATTTGCTTTATTTAGCGTGACACTATTCTGTGGTGTTGGTGCGACCATTCTAGGTGCAGCATTTAAGGTGACGCTATTAGCACTCACTACGGCACTACTTAAAGCAGCTACTAGTGCTGCAGCCAATAATCCAACTTTCATCATTAACCCTCATGGTATGTATTTAATTCAAATCTAGTGGCAGCGTTGTGCTTACTTAATAAGCCAAGCTGCAATACCGATCATAGTACGCCACGCTAGGCAATATCATTTGTAACAAATTCACCTTATCCGCGTGACAAATGCAATATCAGCACCTGAGCAAAAGTAACCCTACCATCCCAACCATAAACCGGCTAAAATTCCGCGTTTTTGGGAATAGAGTTAGCATGTCCTCTGTTAGTGCTTGCAAGGTGACACGAGCGCTTATTAGTGTCTCAGATAAATCGGGTGTGTTAGAACTCGCGCAACAACTCCATGCGCGGGGCGTTGAAATACTCTCCACGGGGGGTACAGCAAAATTATTGGCTGAACATAAGCTCCCCGTCATTGAAGTTTCAAACTATACCGGCTTTCCTGAAATGATGGATGGTCGGGTCAAAACCTTACATCCTAAAATTCATGGCGGGATTTTAGCGCGACGCGGGCAAGATGATGCCGTTATGCAAGAGCATAATATTGGGCGCATTGATCTGATTGTGGTGAATCTCTACCCCTTTGAGGCCACCACTAGCAAACCTAATTGCTCATGGGACGATGCGATTGAAAATATCGACATTGGTGGCCCTGCAATGGTACGCGCGAGTGCTAAAAATCATGCCCATGTAGCGATTGTAGTTAACCCCAGTGACTACGCGGCTGTGCTATCAGATATGCAAAACCATGACGGCTGTATTACCCCAGAAACACGTCTAGAACTTGCCGTCAAAGCCTTTGAACACACCGCCCATTACGATGGCATGATTGCAAACTACTTAGGTACTCGTGTACAAGGGGGTAGTCACGCACAACCACTGAATTTCCCCGCCACGTTTAATCTACAAGTTGTTAAGAAACAAGAGTTACGCTATGGGGAAAATGCCCACCAAGCCGCTGCATTTTACGTCGAGCACAATGCGCCTCAAGGTACAATAGCCACTGCCACCCAACTCCAAGGCAAGGAACTATCCTACAATAATATTGCCGATACCGATGCTGCACTGGAATGTGTAAAACAGTTTGATGCGCCGGCTTGTGTTATTGTTAAACATGCGAACCCCTGTGGTGTGGCGGTCGGTGCTTCTATTTTAGAAGCTTATAACCGTGCCTATAGTACAGATCCAGAATCGGCCTTTGGTGGCATTATTGCCTTCAATCAAGCATTGGATGCTGAAACGGCTAAAATCATTGTGGAGCGCCAATTCGTTGAAGTGATTATCGCCCCCGGTGTCAGTAGCGATGCACAAGCTTTCATTGCCACTAAAAAGAATGTGCGCCTATTAAGTGTTGAGCCATGGGCAGCTTCTTCTCAGCCTTGGCTCGACTTCAAACGGGTACATGGTGGCTTATTGGTGCAAACCGCTGATATGGCCTTATTAGAGGGTTTAACCGTCGTCACGGAGCGTCAACCCTCTGAGGAAGAGCTACGCGATTTAGAGTTTGCTTGGAAAGTCGCCAAGTTTGTTAAGTCTAACGCCATTGTTTATGCCCATAATGCCATGACTATTGGGGTCGGTGCTGGACAAATGAGCCGTGTAAACTCTGCGCGCATTGCAGCGATTAAAGCAGAACACGCAGGGCTAACGGTAACAGGCTCGGTGATGGCTTCGGATGCGTTTTTTCCCTTCCGTGATGGGATCGATAATGCTGCCGCTGCGGGGATTAAAGCCGTCATTCAACCCGGTGGCTCCATGCGTGATAATGAAGTGATCGCTGCTGCCAATGAACACGGTATGGCAATGGTCTTTACGGGTATGCGCCATTTCCGCCATTAAATTACAGTCATTGAATTATAAGTCCTTATGCTAAAGCCTGAACATATTCGTCTTTTAAAACTTGCCGGCTTACCCCCGGAGGGAATTTTAGTTAGCTACGATTTAAACTCCATTCGGCGCGGTGCGAATTATTTTCAGGAAGGACGGGTGCAATTAAAGCGGCATGCAAGTACCGAGGATTCGATTGCTATTGAATCTTCGGTTACAGGTAATAACCCCTATGAAACCCATACCCTGATTGATCGTAATACCTATAATGTGCGTAATACCTGCTCCTGTAGCACTGGTGAACAGTGCAAACACGGGGTAGCCTCGGTACTCGAATATGCTCAAGCAGTCGCGCATCAATCGGTCATGGCGGTCGCACGCTCCAACTCAGCGAATGAGGTACAACGCTGGCTTAATGATCTAGAACAAACGACGCCTCAGGATGATCCTAACTTAAAAGAAAGCTTACTCTCTGCCTCCGATATTATTTATTTATTGAGCAATGGCGCGAAACAACGCCGCCTCACCGTCGAGCCACGCCGTGCCAATCAACTTAAACGCGGGGGTTATGGACAACATTACCGTATTGAATACTCAACCCTATTAAGCCGTTGGGCGCGTCCTAGTTTTCGCTTTAGTGAAATGGATCGTGATATTTTGCAAATGATTGTGCCACGCGACCATGTGCAAGCCCAACCGATTGAACTCACGGGGCAATTAGGGCGAATAGCACTTGATCTCATGACTCAAACCGAACGCTTATTTTGGCAATCGACGGATCATCCGCCACTCAAGCGTGGTACACCCCGCCACGCACGTTTGGAATGGACTAAAAACGGTAAAAACTCCCGTATCACCTTAGTCGTTGAACCCGAAATTACCGATTTTTTCCAGTTAGACCAGCTCTTTTATGTTGATACTCAACACAGTACCTATGGCTTACTAGAGCACCCTACCCTCAGCATTAATCAGTTATTACACCTACTCAAAGCGCCCCCGATTCCAGACTTAGAAGCCGAGCGGGTGAGCCAAAAAATTCTCCAGCTCATTCCGCAAGGGGATGTGCCGCTACCAGCTAGCAAAGTGCAATCCAATATTATTGATGTGCCCGCTCAAGAACCCATTGCCGATGTCATACTACGCGCGGTACAGCTCCCCGAACTCAATAAAACGGTACATGTCGCTAGTTTACGCTTTGATTATGGTGGTCACTTAGTACAGCCGGAGGCCATGGCTAAAATCACCATTGTTAATAAAGATCAGCAGCGCTACCGGATTCACCATCATCTAACAGCCGAAGATGCACTCACGAATACCTTATTTGAGCTAGGTTTTGACCTACCGGATGCGTGGTTTGAGTCACTCGATCTATATGACTTAGTGATGAATCATGATAATCCACAACAGGCCGCCACACAGTGGGAACGCTTGCTGCAAGTCCATATTCCTGAACTCACCCAGACCGGCGCGTGGCGCTTTACCATTGATGAGAGCTTTGTCTTGCGCTTTGACAATGTGGAGCACTGGAGCGCTGAAGTACATGATAGCGCCCCTCATAATGCTTGGTTTGATATCAGTATGGGGTTTGAGATTGATGGGCAACGCATTGATTTATTGCCGCTTTTGCTTGAGTTACTAGAACAAAGCCCAAATCCATTAGCACTGAAACAAAAGCTACAAGACGAGCCATATCTGTTAGTGCCTATTCATGATTATCACTGGGTCAAACTAGAATCTAAACGCTTAATCACTATCTTTGACACCCTAATTGAACTCTTTGATTACAATGCCTTAGGTACAGATGGGCGTTTACGTCTGCATAAACTGCAAAGTGCCGCCTTTAGCGAACTGCTCAATAGCCCCCTCCTGCAATGGAGTGGTGCGGAGGCGATTCAACAACTCGCCACCCGCTTAAGTGACTTCTCAGGCATTACCCCTGTTCCTCCGCCAGAAGGATTGCAAGCCACCTTACGCCCTTATCAACAGCAAGGCTTAAATTGGTTACAATTTCTGCGCGAGTATCAACTCAATGGCATTCTCGCCGATGACATGGGGCTAGGCAAAACCCTGCAAGCCCTCGCGCATTTATTAATAGAGCAACAACGCCTACCCGATGCCCCACCTAGTCTCATTGTGGCACCGACTAGTTTAATGAGTAATTGGCGACGCGAGGCCGAGCGTTTTACCCCGCAGCTCAAGGTATTAGTCTTACACGGTAGCGAGCGCCATCAGCATTTTGAAACCTTAAAAAATTATGATCTGATTCTCACCACCTATCCTTTGATTGTGCGCGATGAAGCTCTCTATGCTGAATATAATTTTCATTATTTGATTTTAGATGAAGCGCAAACGATTAAAAACGCTAAATCTAAAACCTCCCAAGCGATTTTTAGCCTTAAAGCCCAGCATCGCCTGTGTTTAACTGGCACACCGATGGAAAACCATTTAAGTGAATTATGGTCATTATTCCACTTTTTAATGCCGGGCTTTTTAGGTAGTCATGATCAATTTGGGCGCTTATTCCGTACCCCTATTGAAAAACACCAAGACTTAGCCCGACAACATCAATTACGCCAACGCATTCAGCCTTTTATGTTACGCCGCTCTAAAGCGTTAGTAGCTAGTGAATTACCGCCTAAAACCGAGATTATACGCACGGTCGCCTTAGAGGGTAAACAGCGTGACTTATATGAAACTGTGCGTTTAGCGATGGATCAAAAGGTGCGAGATGAAATCAATCAAAAAGGTCTAGCTCGCAGCCATATTATGCTCTTGGATGCACTACTTAAATTACGCCAAATTTGCTGTGATCCGCGCTTAATTAAATTAGAGCAAGCACAAAACATTATTCAATCCGCTAAACTTGAACTATTGATGACCTTATTACCTGAAATGGTTGAAGAAGGGCGCAAGGTATTATTATTTTCCCAATTTACCTCGATGTTGAGTTTAATTGAGACGGAATTGGTTAATGCCAATATTCGTTTTACTAAACTCACCGGACAAACCCGCAGACGTGAAGAGGTCATTAATGAATTTCAAGAAGGCGATGCCAGCGTATTTTTAATTAGCCTTAAAGCAGGCGGTACAGGATTAAATCTCACGGCGGCCGATACAGTCATTCACTATGACCCGTGGTGGAATCCTGCGGCTGAAAATCAGGCCACGGATCGCGCTTATCGCTTAGGGCAAGATAAGCCAGTCTTCGTGTATAAGCTGATTACTGAGGAAACCGTTGAGGAGAAGATTTTACGTTTACAGCAACGCAAACAAGCCCTTGCAGATGGTATTTATTCTGGTAAAGAGTCTGAAAGTAATGATTTAAGCGCTGACGATTTACTCGATTTATTAAAGCCTTTAGGTGAATGATGCAAACCCTAGACTCGCGCACGGATGAATGGGGGGTAGTAACTGTCAAAGATGATAGTGTTTATCGGGTGTTATCTTTTGGTGCAGGTGACGAGCAAAGTCGTTTATTAAAACATCAACCGCATTGGCTACAGCATGAATATGCACAGGCGATGTTATTAGTCTTATTATTTAAAACACCTGCTCGTGTTTTATTATTAGGGTTAGGCGGTGGATGTTTGGCAACGGCTTTGCATTATCAATTAAAAGGGGTACACATTACTGCGGTAGAATTACGCTCAAGCGTGATTGAATTAGCCACTAAATATTTTTACCTACCCTATGGTAAACGAATGCAGATTATTCAGGCCGAGGCGAATAATTGGCTGCAAACGGGCGTAGAGCGTAAAGTCGATATTATTTTTACCGATTTATATCAAGCTCAAGGGGCTGATCAAGGGCAATTTCACGCGACCTTTATTGAGAATTGTGTTAAACAATTAAAGCTAGATGGCTGGCTCGTGATTAATGCGTGGATGGAACATCAAAATGATACGTCTTTATTAGACGACCTCAAGCCCTATTTTTCTGATATTAGAACCACACATACCTCCAGCCATAATTGGATTATTATTGCCGGACGAGTACCTAATACCGATACGCATCAAACCTTAAAACAAAAAGCACATGAGCTATCTAAAGCATTAGGGTTTTCATTGAGTGCGCATTTGAATCGCTTGAGCTGTGAGTCGCTATGACTACTATTCAAACTATAGCTCGTTACTTAACTGAAAAGTGATGGTTACATCTGTTTTACCTAATGCCGCCACTAATTCAGCAGGGTTTTCGATACGAGCTAGGCGGGTATAGGTATAACTTGTCGGGAAATCTTTATAAAAAATAACCAGACAATCCGCACCATACAGCATGATGTCATGATCGTATCAAATGGAATTTTGTCCATACGATCATAGAGATCCACATAATTCGCATCAGGGACAATAACTAGCTTTTTGGGTTCGGCGGCAACCTCATACGCATCTTGTGACATTCGTTTTGGTGATCATTTGCAGGAAAACAGGGTCGCTCGCCAATTACTAGCCCCCTTTAAGGAAGGACTCTATGTATCCGCAGGCTATGTGGAACGTTACGGTCTGCCACAATCCCCTGAAGAGCTGTCACAGCATCGTCTTATTGGCTATCGTTTTATTACTGCTAAACGCATTTTACCTCTGATCTTGAATAATCAGGGGGAGGAACTCACGGTACAAATGCCGCACAGCATTATTACCAATGATATTGAAGTCATTGCCGATGGGGTGCGCCAGCATCTGGGTATTGGGCGACTCTTTGTGCCCGTACATGCCCGCTTACCGGATCGAGACAGCTTTATCCCCGTACTAGAACCTTACTGGCGCAACTATCCAGGGGTCTATCTTTACTATCTACAAAATAGCCAAAAAGCGGGGCGTATCCGTACCGTTATCAATTTTTTACTGGAAAAATCCATAATATAGTTACTATAGCCATCCCATCTATTTACAGTATATTAAACATTTTAGATAGGAGTTAACTGTATCTGTTGGGATTTAGTAGATTGCCGTTGCCATTCCTCAGCATAATGAAGTAACTGTAAAGCTCTATGTTGATAGGTATGTTGCTCTAATACTCGCTGCTGTTGTCTTTCAGCAATGGCTCTAGTTAAATCAAAATTATTTAGATAGTATTGGATTTTATTTATACAATCTTCTTGACTATCCTCAAAAAAACACCAGTCTTCCCCAAAATCATCACTACCATGTTTTCGCTCATCACTCAGTAAAAAACCACCACAGGCTGGTATACCATAACATCTCTCAGGTAGACCCCAACTGCGCTCAAATCGAGTTTTGTCTCGAAAGCGTGTATCACAACCTGCATGATACTGAAGATTAATCCTAGACTGTTGAATAATATGGCGTTGTTGCTCTAAACTTGCCTCCTGACCAACGAAATAATAGTTAATATTCAGTGCTTTTAGATTAATAGCTAATTGATTTAAGAAACTAACTCTTTTTTTCACTTCAGGATATTTATTAGCATTCATATTACCTATAAAGGCGACATCATACTGATAGTGCTGTTTTAATGCTGGGCTTGGATAATAATCATCTATAACGGCTGCATTTGGCAAATAGAGAACTTTTTCTCTAAGCGCTCCTAAATCCTGTAAAGTATGAGAGGCATATAGATCAAAAAGAGGGGCGTGTTTCAAAATAAACTGCCTCCACACTTTCATTCCCATATTAGAGGAGCCATCTCTATTCCAAACTATCACAGGGCAGTTAATACTTTGTAAGTATTTTTTCACCTTAAAAAATAAAAAAGGTCTTTTAACAATATGATACATATTAAAGAGCGCTAATTTTAAATTTTTTATTTTTTTAATTTCTTCCAAATCAGGGTAATCATTTAAATTTTCTACATTTACCCCCAAGCCCCTCAAAACCCTTAACAATAGAGGTAAATCCGGCTCTTTGGGATTTCCCGTGGTAATGCTGAATTTTTAATCATATTAAGAGCGAAATTTAGCAGACTGAACATCTCAACTTGTTGATTTCGTTAAGCAGAATTATCCAACAGAATAATGAGAAAGGTTCTCACCACGGAAGATCCTGAAGAGCCGTAAATCCTCTATAAAAAACTAATACATTATACATATACCACCCTTTTTTTATCGTCGACAAACGTAAATTGGCTTATTTAAAATTAAAATTATAGCCTCATCCTCCTTATTAATTACCCCTATTATTTATTATTATCTTGCATCATATTTAGACATATACGCATCCCGCGCTTGTTTAACGGTTGCCATGCGATTATGCAAACCTTCACCATCTTGCTGCTGCATCATGGTGATAAATTCGGCTAGATTTTCGCGCAGGGCCTCCACCACTTCTACAATCGCCCCCGTATTGGTCAGACAAATATCGCGCCACATCGTCGGATCACTCGAAGCAATACGGGTGGAATCCCTAAACCCTCCGCCCGCATAACGTAAAATGTCATCATGATCAGGAAGCTTCAGTAAGGTATCAACCAAGGCAAAGGCTAATACATGTGGTAAGTGACTTGTCGCGGCTAATACCTGATCATGCAAAGCCGGTGTCATATACTCCACCCGCCCACCGGCGACCTGCCACATGGTTGCAATGGTTTGCAGCGCTTGAGCATCGGTACTAGGGGTAGGGGTTAAAATCACGCGCCGCCCCTCATAGAGATCAGGCAGTGCCGCAGCTACCCCACTCTTTTCCCGCCCCGCAATCGGATGCCCGGGCACAAAACGGGAAAAGTTTGGCCCAAATACCTGCTCAACCTCATGAATCACACTTTGCTTAGTGCTACCGGCATCAGTCAGAATCGCGTGTTCGGGTAAATAGGGTTGCATACTGTTTAATACCGGCAACATAGCCTGCATCGGAACCGCTAATAAGACCACTTCAGCACCCGCTAAGGCTTCCTCAGCGCTGGTACTAAAACGATCAATCACCCCCAACTCATAGGCATGGCACAATGAAGCCTCATCACGCCCAAACCCAACAATCTCATGGCAATATTGTTTAGCTTTTAAGGCTAGCGCTAGTGAACCGCCGATTAGCCCTACACCTGCGATTACTAAGCGCTGAATCATGCTTTAAGTACCTTTGCCAATGCTGCAATACAGCGCTCGTTTTGCTCCGGTGTACCCACCGTGATACGCACATAGTTAGGCATGCCATAATTCGCAATAGGGCGCACAATCACCCCCTCGCGTAATAAAGCATTGAATACCTCCACCCCACTACGCTCGCAGTTAATGGTAATAAAATTACCTTGTGTCGGTACATACTCCCAGCCCTGCTTAGCACACGCGGCTTGCCACTGCTTTAAACCGGCTGTATTTGTATCTTTACTGCGTTGTAAATGCTCATCATCACCTAAAGCAGCCTCAGCCGCTAAGAGTGCGAGTGAGTTCACATTAAACGGTTGGCGTACCCGATTCAGCATATCGGCAATATCAGGACTAGACAGGGCATACCCTACCCGTAAGGCCGCCATGCCATAAATCTTTGAAAAGGTACGGGTGATGATTAAATTCGGAAATTCCTTCAACCACGGCAAAGCATCTGGGAAATCCGTATCCGTTACATATTCGGTATAAGCTTCATCTAAGACCACCACGACTCGCTCAGGGACTTGTTTTAAGAAGTGATATAGCTCTTCACTCTTAAACCAGGTTCCGGTCGGATTATTTGGATTCGCTAGAAACAATACGGCGGTATTATCCTGAATAGCGTGGAGCATATTGTCTAGATTATGACCATAGGGCATTGCCGCATCACTCGGATTCGCTTGGGCAATTTGTAATTGCGCTCCCACCGCTTGCGAACTAATGTAATACACCGCAAAGGCATGTTCAGACATCACCACACCGCGATTCGGATCTAAATAAGCGCGGGTAATCAATTCCAAAATATCATTCGAACCATTGCCGAGCGTAATCTGATTCGTATTCACCCCAAACTTACGCGCGAGCGCTTGTTTGAGATTAAAGCCTGCCCCATCGGGATAGATTGCTAGTTCGCTCAAGCCTTTTTGTAGGGCAGCGAGTGCTTTAGGACTAATGCCCAGCGGGTTTTCATTTGAGGCGAGCTTAATAATATTACTAATCCCTAACTCACGCTCTAATTCTTCAACCGGCTTACCGGGTTGATAAGGTTGCAGTTTTTGTACGCCGGACACGGCTTGTTCACGAAAATTAATAGTCATAGTTTACATTACCGCGACAGGGTATGAGCCTAGTACACGCACTAGGTCTACTTGATTTTGTAAGGTTTGTAAGGCTTGTTGCACCGCTGTATCTTTCACATGCCCACGAATATCAACGAAGAATAAATATTCCCAATTATTACTCCGTGCGGGGCGGGACTCAATGCGGGTCATATCAATACCAAACTCGGCAAAAGGCTTGAGTAAGTTATACAGTGATCCCGGACGATTTGGCATGGAGAGTAAGAGCGAGGTTTTATCCTGACCACTCGGCCCTACCTCTTGATGCCCGACCACTAAAAAGCGCGTGGTATTATTGGTATTGTCCTCAATCGAGGCTTGTACTACGTCTAAACCATAAAGAGGCGCAGCTTGTATACTACCAATAGCAGCGACATGAGGTTCTAAGGCGGCTTTGCGAGCCGCTTCAGCATTACTACTGCAGGCAATACGTTCAGCATGAGGCAGATTTTTATCTAACCAATACCGGCATTGCGCTAAGGACTGGGCATGCGAATAGACCTTTGTGACTTGCTGCCAGTTCGTTGCGTCTTTACACAATAAGTTTTGATGAATGCGTAACACCACTTCGCCACAAATCTTCAGCGGTGAATTGACCAATACATCAAGGGTATGCGACACAATGCCTTCGGTAGAGTTTTCAATCGGTACTACACCATAGCGTACTCGATAGGTCTCTACCTCACGGAATACTTGGGCAATCGAATCACAAGATAATAAGCCTATGGTATTGCCAAAATGCTTGCGGGTGGCCTCTTGCGTAAATGTCCCCTCAGGCCCTAGATAGGCAATAGTCATGGACTCTTCTAGGGAGAGGCAGGCTGAAATAATTTCTCGGTATAAATGAGTAATTTGCTCATGACGCAAGGGGCCGGTATTGAGTGACACCATACGCCGTAAAATCTGTGCCTCGCGCTCAGGGCGATAAAACACGGCATCCGGATCGGTCGCTAGTTTGGCGTGGGCAACGGCCTCAGCACAACGCGCCCGCTCATTCAATAATTCCAGCAATTGCGTATCAAGGGCATCAATACGCTCACGCAAACTTAATAAATCGGCACTCACCGCTTGGCTCACTCCTCTAATCCTCAACTCATCTTAGTTGGCTTTAATGCTTAGGTATTCTGAAAAGTAAGCGGGTCTTTCTAGAGCAGTCTTGGCGGCAGGGATGCCGCCTTGTAGCGTACAAGGATGTATTCACAGCGACTGCGGCAGAAAGACCCGCTTACTTTGTCTCAGGCCATGTTAGCCATGTTGACGTTCAAACTCACGCATAAATTGCGCTAGAGCACTAACGCCTTCAATCGACATAGCATTATAAATACTCGCCCGCATACCCCCGACCACACGATGCCCTTTCAGGGACATTAAACCTGCTTTAGCCGATTCGGCTAGAAATACCTTATCTAATTCTGAATTCGCTAAGGTAAAAGGTACATTCATGGTCGAACGATAACGCTTATCCACCGGACAATGATAAAAGCTGGAGGCATCAATCGCGTCATATAATACTTTGGCTTTTAGCTCATTAAACTCAGCCATCGCTGCTAGGCCGCCTTTGCGCTTTAACCACTTAAAGACTAAACCCGCTAGATACCACGCATAAGTGGGCGGCGTATTATACATCGACTCGCTCTCAGCATAGACTTTATAGTCCAGCATAGAGGGCGTATTCGCGACGGCCTTTCCAATTAAATCCTCACGTACAATCACCACCGTAATGCCCGCAGGACCTATATTTTTCTGCGCCCCCGCATAGATCAAGCCAAAACGACTCACATCAATGGGCTTAGATAAAATATCAGATGACATATCTGCCACTAACGGTACATCGCCTAACTCAGGAATAGACTTGAACTGTACGCCCCGAATGGTTTCATTACTGGTGTAATGCAAAAAGGCCGCATTCGGACTGCATTTCCATGTACTCTGCTCTGGAATCGTGGTGTAAGCCGTGTCTTTAGTGGAGGCTACCACATTGACCTTACCAAAACGTTTAGCCTCTTCGAGCGCTTTAGCTGACCAATCTCCGGTATCCAAATAATCCATACTGTCCTTGCCACGCAAGAGATTAAGCGGGATCATCGCAAACTGCATATGCGCCCCCCCTTGCAAGAACAATACTTTGTAGTTATTGGGAATAGTCAACAGCTCACGCAAATCGGCTTCGGCTTGATGGGCTATGGACATGAAATTCGCTTCACGGTGACTCATTTCCATCACTGAAGTACCAGAACCGCGCCAATCCAGCATTTCTGCTTGGGCTTGTTCTAATACCTCACGCGGCATCACCGCAGGGCCTGGAGCAAAATTATAAATTTCGGTCATGTTGCTTGATCCTCAATGGTATTATTTTCATCATTATCCAGTTCATCTGTTTGGGCTAAAGCGCTAGGACGGCTATCATCCCCTTCCCCCTCTGGTAGATTTTGTAGGTTTTCGTCATCATCGCTGATAATGGGCACTAATTGTACTAATTTTTCAGCATCCCCCATACGAATTAAGGTCACACCTTGGGTATTACGCCCGACCAAAGCAACACCACTCACCGGAGTACGTACCAAGGTGCCCCCATCACTAATCAGCATAATATCGCTATCCGCCTGCACCTGCACGGCTCCAATTGCGCGACCATTACGCTCGGAGGTTTGAATCGCAATCATACCCTGCCCACCACGGGAATGAGGGGTAAACTCATCCACTCGAGTACGCTTACCATAACCATTTTCGGTCGCGGTCAGAATATCCCCCTCACCTAAGATAATCAGCGCATTCACCGCATTATCCCCTTCTAGGCGAATACCGCGCACCCCTGCCGCTTGGCGCCCTACCGCGCGTACATCATCCTCGTGGAAGCGAATCGCTTTACCTTCATTGGTAAATAACATGACCTCATTATTACCATTAGTCAGCGCCACATCGACTAGCTGATTACCCTCACGTAAATCTAAGGCAATAATGCCCGCCGTGCGCGGATTAGAGAAGGCTTTTAAGGCAGTTTTCTTGACCGTACCATTCGTGGTTGCCATAAAGATATAGGCATCATCGGCATAGTGGCGAATCGGCAGTACCGCTTGAATGCGTTCTCCCTCTTCCAAAGGCAATAGATTCACCATCGGCTTACCGCGTGAAGTACGACTACCTATGGGTAATTGATATACCTTGAGCCAATACATGCGACCACGACTAGAGAAGCATAAAATCGTGTCATGCGTACTCGCTACAAACAGCTTCTCAATGAAATCCTCTTCCTTCATAGTGGTCGCGGTTTTACCACGTCCACCACGGCGCTGGGCGCGATAGGTATCCAGCGGCTGCGCTTTAGCATAGCCCTCATGGGATAGCGTCACGACCACATCTTCCTCAGCGATTAAGTCTTCAAGACTTAAATCCTCAGCTACGGTCTGAATTTCAGTACGACGTTTATCGCCATAGTTAGTTTGAATTTCGAGTAACTCTTCTCGAATTACTTGTAATAAACGATCTGGATTACTGAGTATTTCTAGAAAATCATTAATTTTATAAATGAGTTCTTGATATTCCGCTAGGATTTTATCTTGCTCTAACCCAGTTAAACGATGTAAGCGTAATTCTAATATCGCTTGAGTTTGAATATCAGACAGCCAATATAAACCCTCTCTTAGTCCTAATTCAGCACTAATTGTATCGGATTTAACTACTCCAGCGGCTTTTTCTAGCATGGTTTGCACGACACCGAGCTGCCAACCTTTTTGCATTAAAGCGACTTTTGCTTCTGCTGGATTCGCCGACGTTTTAATGAGGGTAATAATCTCATCAATATTCGCGATGGCTATCGCTAAACCTTCTAAAATATGCGCACGTTCGCGGGCTTTGCGTAAATTATAAATCGTGCGACGCGTCACCACCTCACGGCGATGGCGTAAAAAGGATTCAATAATTTGTTTAAGATTCAGTAGTTTAGGCTGCCCATTAACTAAGGCCACCATATTAATCCCAAAGACACTTTGCATTTGGGTTTGCTTATAGAGGTTATTTAAAACCACTTCGCCTGATTCGCCGCGCTTGATTTCAATGACCATGCGCATACCGTCTTTATCAGACTCATCGCGTAGTTCTGAAATACCTTCGATTTTTTTATCTTTGACTAATTCGGCGATTTTTTCCAGTAACCGCGCTTTATTCACCTGATAGGGTAATTCATGGACAATAATAGTCTCGCGTCCGGTTTTTTCATGTACTTCTATTTCAGTACGCGCACGAACATAAATCCGTCCCCGCCCCGTATGATAAGCTTCATGAATACCACGTGCGCCATTGATAATCCCTGCCGTGGGGAAATCAGGCCCCGGCAAGTATTCCATGAGTTCACTAATATCTAATTCAGGATTATTCGCCAGCGCTAAACAGGCATTAATCACTTCATTAATATTATGCGGAGGAATATTAGTCGCCATCCCCACCGCAATACCGGAGGAGCCATTGACTAATAGATTAGGAACACGAGTAGGAAATACGACAGGCTCGGATTCGGCACCGTCATAGTTAGGGACAAAATCCACTGTTTCTTTGTCTAAATCAGCCAGTAGTTCGTGGGCAATTTTAGACATACGCACTTCGGTATAACGCATGGCAGCGGGTGCATCGCCATCGACCGAACCAAAGTTACCTTGACCATCGGCGAGCATATAGCGCAATGAAAAAGGCTGTGCCATGCGCACGATGGTGTCATAGACGGCCGTATCACCGTGGGGGTGGTATTTACCGATCACATCCCCGACGACACGAGCGGATTTTTTATAGGGTTTATTCCAATCATTACCCAGCTCACTCATGGCATACAGCACACGGCGGTGAACGGGTTTAAGACCATCGCGCACATCCGGCAAAGCACGGCCTACAATGACGCTCATGGCATAATCAAGATACGATTGACGCATCTCATCTTCGAGATTAATGGGAAGGACTTCCTTGGCAAAATCGGCCATATTATCTTTCTAATCGCTGTTAAGAGAAGCCGCTTAGTATACCAGATTAACCTCAATTAAGGTGTAACTAATGCGGTAAGATAGACACTTTTTGGCATAGTTTGACGTTAGAACCAAGCACAAATCCTAGCTGACTCAAAGCGCTTTTAGGTGAGTTGAAGCTACCTGTGTCATAGACCAGATACCCTAGCCTATTTTACAAATCTGGCTGGGAACTTATTAAGCTTTTCAAAAACCATGATATCACCTAAAATATCATGCATGAAACTCGTGATTGATACTAATGTCCTATCCTCCGCTTTGTACTCTAAAAAGGGAGCTTCTTATGCACTCATCAAATGGTTATTTCAACAAGAGCAGATGCTCAGCGTTGTATCGACACCGTTGGTTATTGAGTATCAAGATGTTTTGACACGTCCCGAACAAATGGCTCGTTATCCTCAACTCAGCCAGCTTGATATTGAAGGCTTTATAGACGATATATGCCATATTTCTTGGCATCAAAAAATTTACTATTTATGGCGTCCTTTTCTGCCTGATCCAAAAGATGACATGATATTGGAAACAGCTTTTAATGCGGGAGCTGACTATATTATTACTCATAATTTACGAGATTTTAGACAAGTAAGAGATAACTTTAATATCCAGCCCATTGCTCCTAAGGACTTTTGGCAGTTACACAAAGGGGAACAGAAATGAACTTTGCGCTCAGAATACCTGATTATTACAAAGACGAAATTATGCAGCTCAAGGGCGAAGCCTCTATTAATCAGTTTATTATTAATGCTATTGCTGAAAAAATTGCTGCTTTACGTACCGAGGCTTATTTACAAGAGCGTGCCTTACGTGGCTCAAGAGAGCATGCGTTACAGGTCTTAGATAAAGTGGCAGATATACCTGCTGCTGATTATGACAAAATGTAAAGGTAAGCTAGCATTTGAATTCGTTATTGTTGCAAAGATTGTTGCAACGCTGCAACAATCTTTGCAACAATACCTCATTTAATAGCAATAGTTTGCCAGCTAAGCTCCAGCATCCCCTAATACCTCCGCCAAAAACCCCGTAGCAATCCGCCACGAACGCTCATCCGCACGGCGATTATAGACTGTCCCGAATGCTGGATCATTGGCCTGTGGATTGGTAAAGGCATGCATGGTGTTACCCAACGCTACCACTTGCCAGTCTGCCTTAGCCGCCGTCATTTCCTGCTGGAACGCATGCAACTGCTCTGGAGTCGCCAGTGGATCATCATAGCCGTGTAAAGCTAGTATGGAGGCGGTAATAGGGGCATTCGGGTGCGGTGTCGGATATAGCAGGCCGTGAAAACTCACCACTCCCTTCACATCTGCCCCACTTCGAGCTAAATCCAGTACACATAAACCACCAAAGCAATACCCCACCGCAGCGACACGTCCCGCATCCACAGGGTCTTGCGCTCGTAGTGTATCCAAAGCGGCCTGCATCCGCGCCTGCAAATGGTGTCGATCACGACTTTGCTCATGACTGAGTGCAGCACACTCCTCCCGATTTGTTCCGACTACACCTTTGCCATACATATCCAGCGCAAAGGCCGCATACCCCAGCCCTGCCAAACGGCGAGCTACATTATCACTCATCGCATTACGCCCACTCCAAGCAGGAGCCACTAGCACTGCAGGCAAGGGTGTTTGATATTGCGTATCCCACGCCAGTAAACCCTCTAACACCGTGTCTTTATGGCTATATTCAATCAAGCGCGTTTCAATAGGCATCGTTTCCTCCTTGAGCCTTAGGTTTTCTTCGTAGGTGCTGCTGCACTACCAGCGAGAATACCACCATCAATGGTCAGCTCAATACCCGTCACATACTTAGACTCATCCGAGGCCAGATATAAAGCTGCATAGGCCACATCTTCGGGTGTACCCATGTTGCCTAGTGGTATATCCGCAGCAATGGCTTTTATGGCAGCCTCTCGCGCCTCGCCCTCACCTAACATGGCCTCCCACATCGGGGTTAAAATCGCCCCCGGATGAATCGAATTACACCGAATCGGATAGCCCTGTTCCGCACAATATAACGCCACCGATTTAGTATGATTGCGCACCGCCGCTTTACTAGAGGCATAAGCCGCAGCCGCAGGAATACCGACCATGCCAGAACGGGAGGAGAGATTCACAATACTACCCGCCGAGGAGGTTTTGAGTAATTGAATACCGTATTTACAGCCTAATGCCACACCATCTAAATTAATATGATGCACCGTATGCCAGCTTGCTAAATCTAAATATTCGGGATCATGTGCACCTTTCGTATGCATAAAACCAGTAATCCCTGCATTATTCACCACTATATCTATTTTTTCATAGTGTGCTTTAAGGTATTGCGTTAGGTTTTGCCATTCTGATTCTTGAGATACATCTAGATGATAATAGTCAGCGCTCCTACCAATCTGATTAGCCACAGCCTGACCGAGAGTATCATTAATATCTGTCACAATAACGGTTGCACCCTCTTGAGCAAATAACTCAGCAATGGCTTGCCCAATACCTTGTGCTGCACCTGTTATTAGGGCTATTTTATTTTGAAGCCTGAGCATACTATTCCTTTTTAAATTTTTTCATTTATTCCAGCTAATTGTAGCGTCAATTCTCTAGCGGATATGGTTTGGCAATCTAAAGTATTTTGACCACACCATAATGGTGAAAAATCATTGACTCCTAATTTCTCCGCATGATTGCGTAACTGCGTCATTTCAATAGCTGCATAGGGAAAGTCGGGTGCCAGTGGATTGATATAACCTAATTCGCGCATCACTCGATTGACAATACCTCGCGCGGGTTTACCCGAAAATAGCGTAGTCAATGCCGTATGAGCAGATTGAGCACTACTTATCGCGGCGCGATGTAATGCAGAGGTTTGTGCTTCTAAACATAATAAATAAGCCGTTCCTATCTGTACTGCATTAGCCCCCAGAAGTAAAGCAGCTTGCACTCCTTGCTTATCACTAATACCACCTGCGGCAATAACAGGAATATTGACGCGCTGAATGATTTGAGGCAACAGGGCAAATAAACCCATTTGAGTACTAATATCATTCGATAAAAACATACCTCTATGCCCACCCGCCTCTAAACCTTGAGCAATAATTCCATCGGCACCCTTTGATTCTAACCAAATAGCCTCTTCAACCGTCGTAGCGGATGAAATAATTTTAGTCCCCCAGCTTTTAATACGCTGTATTAAAGTTTTATCCGGTAGCCCAAAATGGAAACTAATCAATGCGGGTTTAAATGGTTCAATAGCATCGGCTATATCATGATTAAACGGTACTCTATTAGCCCCTCGTGCCAAAGGGTCAAACTCAATTCCCAGCTCCTTAAAATAGGGCTTTAATATTTTTTGCCAATTTAACTGCTTCTCTGCATCATAAGCAGCCGCTTTATGGCAGAAAAAATTTAGATTATAGGGTTTATCCGTTGCTGCCTTAATCTCTTGGATTTCACTAACTATTTTTTCTATGCTCAGCATCGCACAGGGCAAGGAACCTAATCCACCCGCCTCACTCACCGCAATAGTCAATGTACTATCTTGAACACCTGCCATAGGCGCTTGAATAATAGGAAACTTGGTTCCTAGTAGATTCTTGATATTTACCTTGTGCATAATGGTGTACTCCGATGTCACTATAGTTTGAAAAAATCAGCAAACACTTTTTAATCTAAAGCTATGCCAAATGCTGGCGTAATGACTACCTCAGCAACGCCCCCATAAAGCGCTTTTCCAACACCTGCTTTAAGGCCTGCTGTAGTACCTCCACATAGACCCGCGCTTGTGGGGTGGGGGCAAAACTCACATAAAATGTGGTGCTCAGTGATTGAGTCAAATGCGGCATAATCTGCACCAATTCCCCACGCTCTAAGGCATCCGCCACCACAAAATCCGCTAATAAGGCCAGCCCTAAACCTGCTTTGGCTCCTTCCTCAAGTGCAAATGAATTACCTAAAATTAGGGTATTAAATCCCTCACTCCACTCTAGGTTTTGTAGCGCTAATAACTGTTTCCAGCTCGTATATTGCCCTAGCCCACGCACCAATAAAGTATGCCTATCTAACTCAGACAATAACTTAGGCACACCATAATGTTGGATATACGCAGGGCTGGCTACCACGGATTTACGTACTTGCAACAATACCTTATGCCGTAAGCGCTCATCATTAGGCTCGGAACGAATCGCCAGATCAAATCCGTCTTGAATCAAATCACGCAGCGCATCACTCGCCTCTAACTCCACCACTAAATTCGGGGCAATGCTTTTTAACTCCGCCAATACATAGGGCAATACTCGACTGGCAAAATCAACCGGCGCAGTCATTTGCACCCTACCGCTTAAATGACTGGGTTGTAATTGCACTAAAACTTGCTCTAATCCTTGCTCAAACTGTTGATAAGCCTGCGCCAACGCCTTACCCGCCGTGGTTAAATTCAACTTACTCCCCGACTGACGCAAGACCAAACTTACCTCCAATTTATCTTCGAGTTGGCGAATCTGATAACTAATCGCAGAGGGTGAGACGTGCAAATACTCCGCCGCTAGGGTAAAGCTATTGAAACGAGATACCGCCGCAAAATAGGGCAAATGAGCGAGGAGATGAGAAGGGATAGTCATAAAAAAATCAAAAAATTTGTCTTTTCATTTAAAAAAGTTACGTTTTATTTATTTTAACCGTTCCCGCACACTAAGGCTATTGATTCACCACCTTGAGATCGTGTTATGCAAGCAATCCTCTTGGCCTTAGCAGGGTTTTTTAGTTTTACTTTAATGGATTTAAGTATTAAATGGCTGTTGCAATCCTACTCCCTTATGCAAGTCACTTTTTTTAACTGTTTTTTTGGAATGGTGGGGCTATTCGTGTGGATTTATCCACGTGTTGAACTACTGAAAACCAAACAGATTAAAATCCATTTAATCCGAGCTACCCTGATTCTAGTCGCTGATTTACTGGCCTTTTATAGCTATGGGCAAGTGCCTTTAGCAGAAGCCTATACGCTAATTTTGACTATGCCGGTATTCACTGCCGTATTTGCCTTGTTATTCAAGCATGAACCCTTAAATCCGCTGGCTTTGGTGGTCACTTTCATCGGGTTCAGTGGGGTATATCTGATGTTATCGCCGCGCTTTGGGCATTTTCATTGGGCGCTCGTGGCTGCATTACTATGTGCCATTATTGAATCCATTAGCTTTTTACTGGTGGGGCATTATCGCGCACAGGAAACCCCACAAGCTTTTGCTTTTTATGGTTTAAGTTTAGTGACACTCAGCACAGGCATTGCAATGTTATGGAGCTTTAAAGCCATGCCCTTAACCGATATCGGGATTAGTATGGGCGGTGGTGTATGTTATGCCCTCGCTAGTGCGCTCGTGATTAGCGCTTTTCATCGTGGCTCGCCCATTATGGTCAGCAGTATGCAATATAGCCAATTGATTTGGGGCGCGTTATTAAGCTTTATGATTTGGCATGAAGTCCCCTCCCAGCGTGTGCTACTAGGAGGTCTACTCGTCACTATCGCAGGCTTAGCCTTATTACACTCTCAACGACGTAAAGCATTATCCGCCAACACGACTCAAGCACCACAACACTAGTGGCAATGAGAGTAAGGCAACTAGGGTTTGTACAGTAATAATCGCCGCCATTAAATCGGCATTCCCCCCTAGTTGCCGCGCTAAAATATAAGCACTAGAGGCTGTCGGCAACGCGGCTAAAATCACCACCACCGCTAGGGTCAAAGCATTCAACTCCAAGGCTAAGCCTATGCCCAAGATCAAGAGGGGTAAAATCAGCAATTTAATCACACTGCTACTCACCAAACTTTTAGTATACGCCTGAAAGGAACGCCATTTTAACCCAGCACCTACGGTTAATAGCCCCAAAGGTAACGTCATATCCCCTAAGCGTTTGAATACTTCATTGACGACACTCGGTAAATGCCACTCACTCAAATTCAGTATTAGCCCTATTAAGCTGCCTAAAATTAAAGGATTACGCGCCATTTGCTGTAAAATCGCTTTAGTATTCGGTACACCCTTGGCATAACGGGCAAATACCAAAATACACAATACATTAATCCACGGAATCATAATGGCAATCACAATCGCCGCTAAGGGGGTAGCCTCACGCGGTAATAAAGCAAATATTAAAGCTAAGCCAATATAGGTATTAAACCGTATCGAACCTTGATAGTCTGAGGTAAAGCTCGCCCCATCATGCTTTAAAAAATACTGTGCTGCAAAGGCTAGTACGGAGCCAAGAATAGGAATCAACACAGCAAATAGTATTAAATAACTCGCGCTAGACCAGTCGATTTGTGCATTGGCTAATTGATTAATGAGCAAACAAGGGAATAAGGCAAAATAGGTAGCTTTTTCAATCTGAATCCAAGTACTTGCTACAATAAAATCCGTTTTAAGTGCTACATAACCTAATAACAGAAAAATAAAAATCGGCATAATTGCCAAAAATACGGTGGACATGACACACCTATTTCAATAAAAAATAACTGCGAAAAATACAAGTCTCTTATTTTTTAGCTAATAAAGGGGTATTCCCTTATAGGAGCTACCCCTAGCATACTTATTTAACGTCTAATAGCTCAACATCAAATAATAAGGTCGCATTCGGCGGAATCACATTTCCGGCACCTCTAGCGCCATAGCCATATTCTGGGCTAATAATCAAGGTACGTTGACCACCGACTTTCATGCCCACCACACCTTCATCCCAGCCTTTAATGACGCGCCCGCCACCTAAAGGAAAATCAAAGGGCTGTCCCCGATCGCGAGAACTATCGAACTTAGTCCCTTTTTTATCGGCTGCTTTTTCGTCGTACAGCCAGCCGGTATAATGTACCGCTACCTCTTTACCGCTAACGGCTTCCGCGCCAGTACCAACCTTCACATCATTTTTAGTTAATCCACTCATAGTCCCACTCATTGTTGTTGCTGCTGCTTTAGTTTCAGTAGAAGAAGTTGCCTTTTCTGAACACGCCGCCATAAGAACACTAGCACTTAATACTAAGGCTAATGATAATAAAGAATTATTTTTCAACTGATTGATATTCCACTATTTTTCACAAAGAACACTGATGCCTGTATCGGCTAATTTTAATTCAGACTAAAAACTCTACCATTGTTAGTAGAGGAAGCAATAGTACGGGTGAATTTATTTGCTTGAGAGTACACAAATCATTCTCTTGAAAATCCGATATAATTCATCTCATATTGCACCATAATAAGACTGAGATACCGACCATGAGCATGACCCTTACTGATTACCTATCTCGCAAAAATTCTCGTATCCCCGATGGCAACGAGTATCGCTACACAACGCTTAGGCAGGGCTTGCGTTATGTCTGGGTACTAGCCTTTTTTGGGGTAGGTCATGTATCAGCAGCCATACAACTGCCAGCTCTCATCAGTGACCATATGGTATTACAACAACATACCCAAGGGCATTTATGGGGTCGAGCCACGCCCAACGAGCAGGTCAGCGCCCATTTAGCGGGTCGTAGTGCTACCACTATTGCCGATACTAACGGACAATGGTCACTTTATTTACCGCAGATTCCTACCGGCACTTATGAGCTACAGATTCAGGGTAAAACCCCTGCGGGTATACTGAGTAGTCATACTATTCGTGATGTTGCTATCGGTGCAGTCTGGCTCGCCGCAGGACAATCTAATATGGAATGGCCGCTTAGCCAGTCCGCTAATGCCGAACAGACCATTGCTCGTGCCAATCATCCTAGTATCCGTGTTTTTAGGGTGCCCCAACAAACGGCGCTAACCCCACAGACAGAGGTTTCTGGTTATTGGGAGGTACTAACACCACAAACCGCCGGTAATATGTCAGGGGTTGCCTATCATTTTGCCCATCAACTCCAAGAAAAGTTACAACGCCCCATCGGTATTATTCAAGCTAGCTGGGGCAGTACTCAAGTAGCCGCATGGACGGGAATGGATGCCCTACAGCACTCGCCTGAGCTACAGCCACTACTAGAGGATACACGTCAGCAACTAAACTTATCAGCCGCCGAACAGCAGCAACGCTCCGCTCCCTTACGCCAGTGGGAGGCGAACAACTACCTACCCGACCCAGGTGACGAGGGACTAGCACTAGGTTTTGCCCGCGCTGATTTTGACACGGCTAGCTGGCAGAACGTGACACTACCACAAACCTTTAGCCAAATGGGTTTTAAGGGGGATGGTGCTGTTTGGTTTCGGCGGGAAGTGATCTTGCCTGAAAGCTGGCAGGGGCAGGAGGCTACTCTAATGCTTGGGATGGTGGATGATTTTGATGTGGCCTATGTAAATGGAGTTCAGGTCGGAACCACCACCGCTAAACAGCCACACCATTGGTTGCAAGAGCGGCGCTATACCATTCCCGCTGGGCAATTACGCGCAGGATCTAATACTTTAGCGGTGCGCGTATTTGACCAGTACGGCGATGGAGGCTTTACCAGTCGGGCACAGGCGATAGTATTACAACAAGGACAACAGCGTATTAGTCTAGCAGGGGATTGGAAGTACCACATTACCTATCAGGCTGATGCCGTGAAGGCCGATTTTGCCAGCCAACCCACCCCTTTATATGGCCTAGGCAACCGCAATACGCCAGCGGTATTGTATAATGCCATGATCGCCCCCCTCACCCCATACCCTATTCAAGGCGTGATCTGGTATCAAGGCGAGGCGGATACTCCCGATGCTGCTCGCTTCAAGGTCATTTTCCCACTCATGATCCAACAATGGCGTATGGCATGGCAGCAGACATTTCCCTTCTTCTTAGTACAACTCGCTAATTTTGGATCGGTCTCTGCCGAGGCAACGCGCCAAAAATGGGCAGAAATTCGCGCGGTTCAAACAGGGGTAAAAACAACGGTCGCTAATACGGGTATGGTAAGTGCGATTGATGTAGGGGAGGCGGATAATATACATCCTAAGGACAAACGCACCGTAGGGACACGGCTAGCTAATTTAGCGTTGAGTCAAGTGTATGGTGAGTCGGTGGCCTATTTAGAGCCAGTTTATACTACCTTTGAAGCAGAACCAACAGAGAAGGGACAACGGATACGACTTCATTTTGAGTATGCCGCCGGCCTATACGCCAAAGGCGCTATCACTGCCTTTGAACTAGCCGGTGCAGATGGGCAATTTTTTGTTGCAAGCGCTGTTATAGAAGGTAATACCATCGTCTTGCAAACCGATAAAGTACCTAATCCCCAGCAGGTACGTTATGCTTGGCGCGATAACCCCTTGGCGAATATTTATAATAAGGATGCTTTGCCACTACTACCGTTTATGGCTAACCTCGTTAAACCCGCTACAACAGAATGATGTTTCGTCCAGCTAGATCACTTTCTTAGCCCGTAATGCCGCTAACTCTGCTGCATCAAGCTGTAATAAACGCTTTAATACCTCGCTCGTATGTTCACCTAATAAGGGAGGAGGAACAGGTGCATTTAATGCTTCGCCATCAAAACGAATGGGATTACTCACCAATTTCACCTCATCCACTAAGGGATGGGCATAATGCAGCTCCACCCCACGATGCTGCACTTGAGGATCGGCAAACACTTGATCTAGGGTATTAATCGGCCCACAGGGGACACCGACTGTTTCCAACGCTTGCAACCATTGAGCGGTGGTCTTTTGTGTCATGAGTTGCTGAATCATAGGCACTAATACCTGGCGATTTTCCACCCGTAAGGCATTACTACTAAAGCGGGCATCCTGACCTATGGCAGGCTGGCCTGCAACCTCACAAAAACGCTTAAACTGCGTGTCGTTGCCTACTGCTAAAATAATATGCCCGTCTTGGGTAGCAAAGGCTTGGTAGGGGACAATATTCGGATGAGCATTACCTAAGCGTTGAGGTGCATGGCCTGAGGTGAGATAGTTTAAGGCCTGGTTCGCCAACACCCCTACTTGAACGTCCAAGAGAGCTAAATCAATATAAACACCTTGTTTGGTGCGTTCACGCTGCCATAAGGCCGCCATAATGGCATTTGCTGCATAAAGTCCAGTAAAGATATCCACAAAAGCCACCCCTACTTTGACCGGCTCGCCTCCCTCCGCATCAGGTTTACCTGTGAGGCTCATGAGGCCCCCCATACCCTGAATCATAAAATCATAGCCCGCTCGTTCTGCATAGGGGCCATCTTGCCCAAATCCCGTAATGGAGCAATAGATTAAATCGGGTTTAATTGCTTTGAGGCTGTCATAATCGAGGTGATATTTCTTTAACCCGCCCACCTTAAAATTTTCTAGTACCACATCACAGTGTTTCACTAGCTCATGCAGCAACTGTTGTCCCTCAGGGGTTGCCATATCAATGGTCACGGATTGTTTGCCCCGATTGGTACTTAAATAATAAGCCGCTTCTTGCGTATCACCTAACCAAGGAGGCCCCCACCGGCGCGTATCGTCTCCTTCATGCGGGCGCTCAATTTTAAGCACCTCGGCTCCTAAATCGGCTAATTGCTGACTACACCACGGCCCCGCCAACACGCGTGACAGGTCTAAAACACGAATACCTTTGAGTGGTTGAGCGGGCATGGTAATACTCCCCTAATTGAGCTACAAGAATAGACAATAGTTGCCTCAGTAGGCCAGTTGAGTGATGTTTGGAAGAGTCTTGGCGGCAGGGATGCCGCCTTGAAGCGTACAAGGATGTATTCACAGCGTCTCTGGAAAACATCACTCGACTGGCCTACTTGATGACTCACTAGAGCACAAACAATACTAGAAAAACGCCTGAATCCCTGTCTGCGCCCGCCCTAAAATCAGGCCATGAATATCATAGGTACCTTCGTAAGTATTCACCGTTTCAAGATTCACCATATGCCGGATCACGCCATATTCATCGGAAATACCATTGCCCCCATGCATATCCCGTGCAACCCGTGCAATGTCGAGCGACTTACCACAGTTATTGCGCTTAATCAGGGAAATCATTTCAGGTGCCCAATCCCCTGTATCCATCAAGCGCCCTACTTGTAAGACCGCCTGTAACCCTAAGGTAATTTCGGTTTGCATATTAGCTAGCTTAGTTTGCACCAATTGAGTCGCCGCGAGTGGACGTCCAAATTGCTGACGATCGAGCGTATATTGACGTGCTGCATGCCAACAAAACTCAGCCGCCCCCAATACCCCCCAAGCAATACCAAAACGGGCTTTATTTAAGCAACCAAAAGGCCCTGCTAAACCGCTTGCTTTCGGTAATAAATTATCATCCGGTACAAACACATCATCTAAGACTATCTCACCCGTGATCGAGGCACGTAGCGACATTTTGCCGTGGATTTTAGGGGTACTAAATCCTTTCATATCCCGCTCAATAATAAAGCCTTTGATTTTTCCCTCGTGTGCATCGGATTTTGCCCACACCACTGCCATATCGGCAATCGGGCTATTGGTAATCCACATTTTCTGCCCATTGAGGATATAGCCGCCATCGACCTTACGCGCATAGGTCACCATAGACCCCGGATCAGAACCATGATTCGGCTCAGTCAAACCAAAACAACCGACTATTTCACCTGTAGCTAAGCGAGGTAAGTATTTTTGCTTTTGGGTTTCGGAACCATAGGTTTCAATCGGATACATCACCAGTGACGATTGCACACTCATAGCCGAGCGATAACCAGAATCTACCCGCTCCACTTCGCGTGCAATTAAACCATAGGCCACATGACTTAAACCTGCGCCGCCATATTGCTCGGCAACCGTACAGCCCAGCATGCCTAACTCACCCATTTCATTCATAATGTCGCGGTCAAAGCGCTCTTCACGGGTGGCGCTGAGTATTCGTGTTTGGAGTTTGTCTTGGCAATAGGTGCGTACCGCGTCACGAATCTGACGCTCTTCATCGCTTAATTGCTGATCAAAACGAAAAGGATCATCCCATTGAAACGGTGTCATAGCCTCTACCTCAGCACAGTTAAGATAAAATCAGATATCTATACTATTTATTATAATAAATTAAAGCAAGTACTCTAACACTTGTACAGCAGGTTCATCGGCTTAAGCTGACCGACTACGACCCTACCATACCCGGATTAGTTGACACATTCTTCAAATGCGGCGTATTAAGCTCCAGCTTGCTCAGCGTCTTTTTATCACGCAAATAGTCCGCCACTACCTCCCAAATGAGCTTATTCTCCGGCACTGACTCCTGCACACTCGCCCAACCTGCAACCGGATAGGTTTTTGTCATATCTAAGGCTTTACCAGCAAGCTCCAAATCAGACACACGCTCACCCATCTTCGCAGTCGGGTCAAAGCTAAACTGCAAGCCCCCTACCCGTACCATATCGCCCCCTTGTTGATAATAGGGGTCGGGATTAAACAGATTATCTGCGACATCTTCCAAAATGGTCTTAATCATCGCCCCCGTCATTTCATTACGGGTCACGGTGCCATAGGTAATCGCGGTTTGATTAGCCACTTGTTCAAAGGTAATCGGCTGTCCGGGTAATAAGCTCGTCCCCCAGCGGAAACCGGGCGAGAAGGCAATCGGTGTATCTAAGCCTTCCATTAAGGCATTACAAATCAATTGATCAAACGTGCCATTAAAGTTACCGCGTCGGTATAGGACCTCATCACAAACGGCTAACTCCTCAGCTAGTTCTTTCTGAAAGGGTGCTCTTACTTTTTCGATGAGCTTGACCATCTCAGGGTTAGGGGTAAGTAAATTCGCAAACACCGGCAATAGTTTATAGCGATAATCGGCAACCTTACCCTCTTTCACCTCTAAATCGAGTACCCCTAAAAACTTACCATTAGACCCCGCATTGGTGACTAAGGTTTTGCCCCCCGCATTCTCCACCACGACCGGCTGCACAATACCGTCATGAGTATGCCCACCCATAATCGCATCAATGCCTGTCACCTTACTTGCCATTTTAAGGTCAACATCCATACCATTATGCGACAGCACAATCACGACTTGAGCACCCTTGCTCCGTGCCTCATCTACCATCTCCTGCATACGCTCATCCCGAATCCCAAAACTCCAATCAGGAATGAAATGTTTAGGATTTGCCACGGGTGTATAGGGGAAGGCTTGACCAATAATCGCCACGGGTATTTTATTGATTTCTTTAATCACATAGGGCGTAAATACCGGCTCGTCAAAATCAGTGCTCATGACGTTTTGCGCCACAAAATCAATCTTGCCCGCAAAGTCTTTTTCAATGACCTCTGTGACCCGCTCAGCCCCATAGGTCATTTCCCAGTGGGGTGTCATCACATCCACACCTAATAATAATTGAGCATCCACCATATCCTGAGCCTTGGTTTTAAGCGCCGTCCACGAACCTTGCCAGGTATCGCCGCCATCCAATAGCAAAGCCCCCGGACGTTGAGCACGAAGCTGATCGACTAGGGTTTTTAAATGGGCAAAACCACCCACTTTACCGTATTGCTTGGCGGCCTCAGCAAAATCTAAATAGGTAAAAGCATGCGCCTCCAGAGTATTCGGGGCTATGCCATAATGCTTTAAAAAATGCTCCCCGACTAAATGCGGTGGCTGCCCCTGCATAGCACCGATCCCTAGATTAATACTCGGCTCGCGGTAATAAATAGGGAGGAGTTGGGCATGACAGTCGGTGTAATGCAAGAGGGAAACCTGACCAAAGGCGGGTAATTCATACGGATTACTCGGTTGATTAGCCAAGGCCCAACGCGAGTTCATACCAAAACCTGCTACACTCGCTGCAGCTAATAACTGCAAAAACTCCCGACGATTCATGCCCATAATGGATACTCTCTATTTATTAACGGGTGACTCAGGATCAACCAAAAAGGCCACAATATCCGCAATTTGTTCTGGGGTTAACACACCATTATGACCTAAACGCGGCATGCTAGAACACGGCATATAGGTATTGGAGTTATAAATTTTCTCGTAGGTATACTTAATGGTTTCGGGGGTATTCCCGCGTAATTTGCCATAGCCTGTTAAGGTACTGCCGATATTGCCCGCCGCCACTTCCTTAGGATCGGCTGCATGACAGGCATAGCAGTTACCGCCCCGTACTGCATCGGGCTTATCTGGCATAATAGTCCCTACGCGCCATGCAAAACCATCGGTAAAGGTCTTTTGTCCTTGCTCCCAATTACCACTTAATTTACCGCTTTCGGGGTATTTAATCGTGGCTCTTTCGCGCTCCATAAAGGCCTTTTGCATTTCACTAGGAATTTTATTGCGGTAGGTCGTACACTGCTTTTGCGTTTCGTCTTGGACAATGCGCTCGGTGTGCTGCTTTTCGCCTTGTTTAAAGCCGCTAGCAATATATTGTTCTACCAGTGCTGCAATATCATTATCGGCTGCAACGGTAACGGTTGTCCCTAAGGCGGTGAGTAGGGCTACGGTGATTAGTTTGATTTTCATAGCGTAATCCTTGCGTTAGCGTGACATGCCAGGGAGTGCATAGGTGCCATCTTTGCCTTGAGCATTGAGATAGGCAATGAGTGCTACGGTCATAGGTGAGCCATATTGCGCATCGGGTAGGCGCATTTGCCACATACAATCCCACATCCGATGCTGCATTGTGCGAACGGCAGCATGCGACACACGATAGGTAGGCCACGCACTCATAGTTTTTTGTACATCTACCCCAGCCTTAGAGAAATTACCTAAGTTTTGTAAACGGATACGTTTTTTATCATCCGCATGACAGGTCGCACAGGCAAAATCTAAGGGGCCTTGACGTCGCCAAAAGATACCTTCGCCTACTTTAATTGCTTCTTGCTCTTTAGGATGCTCGGCGGGTGCATTAATTTTCATCCCATCCGATTGTGCAGCAATATATACCGTGAGTGCTTCTAAGTCGGTGTTGTCTTCATTGCGCTTATCATTGGCAAAGGTTTGTTTGGTTAGTTCTTCCACCGTAAAACCTTGTAGCTCCGTCATACAGGTCAGCAGACGGGATTCGGCATCTTGGACTCGATCCGTATCTTTGAAGTAACGCGGCAATTGTGCATATGCCCCCTTCAATACACCGGCACCTAAACCAAAATCACATTGCTCTAATGAGACATTTTTAGGGCCGCGCTTTTCTTTAAATAACTCCTCGCCCCGATCAATCACTAATAAGGCAGGATTCGCATCGCGGTCGCCATAGGTCATTTCGCGGTAAGCATCGGCATTCGGCTCTTCGGCGGCAAAGGCAACACCGGCTAGCAAAGCACTAGTTACTAAACCGGCAATAGTCAATCTACTCATTCAATTCTCCTAGCGGTTGGGACGCCGATCTATTACGCGACGACCAATTCGCCTGAATCAGTGCCACCCTTAGTATCTTTCCAAGTGAGCTTGAGTTTATCGCCCACCGCGCCTTTATAGGTAAACGCCATATAGGGGTTTTTGGAAATAGAGCCGCCCCAATTAGCTTTCATGACTTCTTTATCATTGGCGGTCACAATGACTTCACTAATAAAATGGGCAGGCACTAATTCACCGGCTGAATCCTTCCGCAGGCCGGTTTCCATCGGGTGAGTCATCAGTGCTTTCACCTCTATCAGTCCACCCTCTAGGGCTTTTGCTCTTAATTTAATACTTGGCATTTGAATACTCCTCTAGTCCTTAACCGCCGCAGCCGCCTAATGTTACTTTGATATTTTGTTTGGCGATATGCACCCCATCCGCTGCTTGCACGATGGCTATCACTTCAGCCGTTTTCGCCATTTTAATACGAGTCGTGACATCCGGGCTGGTACCTTCTAATAGCGTAAAGGTTGCCGCTAATGGGTTAGGATTATTACTCACAACTAGGCTAATGGTACTTACACCTGCTAGTGTCGTGGAAATCGATACCGGCACTACTGCACCATTTTCGGCAATTTCAGGCGCTTTAATTTTAATCGCATCCGAGGTTTTAGCATCGGTGGCATTGAGTGACTTTAATACTTCATCTAAAGCCTTGAGATTAAAAGGACTAGGACTCGCCTCGCTGGCTGCGCTGGCCTCACCTGCCGCTGCTGCCCATTGGGGTGCTAGTAAGCCGGTACTCAATGCCGCACCTGTAGTAGCAAGCGCTAGCGTATTACCTAAAAATGTTCTCCGCTTCATAACATCTCCTTGCGTTATTACTGCCTATCAGTCGATGGCAGGGGGATAAGATAGATTCAAAAAAATAAGAGCAGTAGCTAAGTATCACAGCTATATATCATCCGTAGGAGACACCCTCCCGTCTACAGGAATAATGCAATGACAATTATCAAATGAATAAAACTCATTAATACCAGAATCCTGCCCAAAGGGTCAAACAGGGGACTCTAATAAACCGATATACAACTAAACTTTTACAAATTATTTCAATGAGTAGTAGCTATTTTATACTTGCGGGCTAATTAGATTTTTAAGTTAATTAAATTTATACTTCGCTTTCTTTTGTGGGTGATAGCAGGATATTGTTATGGATAGGTCAAGCTGGTTAGCGGATTTTCTTTTTCCACGTGTACGAGCAACAGAACCAGATGGAAGACCACTATATGCTTATCGATGCTCTGAAAAAAAATATAACGAGCTAACAGAACTAGTTCGACAGGGGATTCTAACTGCTCAGAAGCGTGACCACGTATCTTATAATTTTCCAGCCCTATTTTGCTTATATGCCGCAGAGACATTCCATAGAGAGCATACTGAAGGTATATGGTCTTGGGATACAGTATTCAAACCGTTAGCGATTGATGAAAGCTATTATACAAAAGTAAGAGAGTGGGTGGAACAAGGGTTAAAAATATGGAAGAGACCTTTGATACGCTATCAAGCAGGTAAAAATGCTTTCCTTATTACCATTGCTTGTGAAGGAGGACTGCCTCTCAATCTATTGCATAAGCAAAATGCTAAACTGACGCAGTTTTTCCGCCTTGTTCTTGAGTACTATCATGCACAAAGATTTGGGGGAGTAAATGTAGCCGAGGAAATTGCCACGCAGTATTCACATCTACTGCCAAGTAGTTTAAGGCAAGAGGTTGTATTTAGATTGGCAGGTGAGCTGATCAATCAAGTGACAGTATTGCAACAAAAGGTAGGCGATGCTATTGATCCTGTTGCAGCATTAGATCGATTAGAGACCGAATGGCGTAAGCAACTACCACTTAATTTGGATGATAATGCTGCTAAAGCTCTTTTGGATGGGTTAGTTCGCCACTCTGGTGAGCTTATCAAAAAGGCAACTACCCGCGTGTTGTGGAAAGGGTATTTGCAACAATCCTTACAGGATTGGCAAGTATCGAAAGTGCTAGACTTTCCCGAAAAGCTTAGTAATGAGCAGGTAATTTCCCTACTAGCATCTACAGAATCATTACCGGTACCACGTTTCAGAATGGTGCTCCAAACACCAGAAGGTAGTGACACCGTGGCGTTGCTGACCTTACATCGACAACATGAATATACCTTTTATCGCCGTGAGTGGCTACACCGTGCTGGATGCGTGAGATTGGATGGCCATCGTGTTAGTCAGCATCATAAAATTTCGTTGAGCGCAGCAGATACCAGTTATGTGGTTTACATCCATAATGATGAACCGTGGGGTGATCTACCATGGGTATTCACAGGAGGAGAAAAAACTGGTAAATGGGAATGGCTAACTGAAGGCTCTGCTAAAACTAAGCAGGAAGTTGCCTTAGTAGCTGTGACTGATGATTTTTTCCCATCACGAGTGAATGGTGGGGAGATATTGATACTCGGCACAATTCCATCGGTGGGGCGCACTTTATACAGGGTTACAGGTGAGGCTAAATTCCTTTCATCAGCAGGTGATAATTATATTATCTGTTGCAAAGCTGACACAGATTTTGATGAGAGTTATAGATTTCACGGTAAAACCATAACAGAAGTATTAAATGAGCGCCCTGTGTTTTTTGGTCTTCCTAGTATTATGGCGTCTACCCCAACAGGACGAACATACCAACCTAAAGGAAAAGTACAATGGCGTCCGTTATATGAGACCGGTATATGGTACATGGGGGAGATGGAACGTCGTGGTAGAGTTTGGCTACGCTTTATTGATGAATCAGGAGCTGAACGTATTCGACGACAAGTGGACATTGTGCCCCGTTCATTTCTAATAACGCGCACGGTAGGCACTAATCTTACTTCTGGCAGTTATCGGTTTCAGGGTGTTTCTCATATCCATGTATTGGCCCCAACAGAGCCTATTGTGGAAACTCAGCTTATGGGAACTGTTATCCAGTTGTCCTGTCCTTCTATACAAGATACTAGCTTTGAGCCTATTCGACTGCGCCTTTCTTGGCCAAGGACGGAGGCATTTGAGATATTACTTCCCTATCCACAGCGTGGTGCAGTCTTCATGTTTGAAGGCAGAGTTTTACCTGCACACTCTGTTGTGCCATTAGGGCGTCTGGGTGGTTTGCAATTATTTATTCAGGATCAAATAGATAGTGGTATATTCACCCTAGATGTTAACTTAAAAGGTAGTAGTCTCGGTTTTAAACAAAAACTACCTCTCCTGCAAAACGGCAGCTTACAGTTTTTACTAGATAGTGAACGTGACAGAATTATTTCTTTACTAGCAAGTACTCACATAAGAGATATCTCTGTACAAATTCAGATTATTTCTGGTGGACAATGCCTAGCAACTGTCAACGTAGCTCGTTTCGACGTAGAAATGCAACCAGATCGAGAGCAATCCTGTGTAAGCATCAACACTGAATCCCTACAACGACTAGGTGATGGTTGGCAATCTCGTATCTATTTAGAAATGATTCCCCTCTGGAACCCTAACCATGAACCTATCCTTCTCACAAAAGTAGAAGGACCTCACTCGATTTGGAATATTCCTACTGACTTACCCCCAGGACCTTGGTGGATCATCGGGCGAGATGGCAACTGGGCACGGTTCCGTCCACTATTATGGACTGTCAGAAATCTTGAAGAGGAGACTGTCACTCCAACAGAGGAAGGTTCGTTACCCCTAGAAGTAATCATTAAAACTGCAGATGCGGACCAGCGTAAACAACATCTCAACAACTTGATACAAGCTTTGGGCAATAACCCTAAACACCCAGATTGGGAATTGATTACTGCTTACATAGGACTCTCCAGCGAATTTCCACCTAGTACACTGGATATATTAAATCATCTGATAAATCATCCTACAGCGCTTATTTTATTGTTGCTGAAATCTAATGAAGATGATTTCAATAAAGTATGGCCACTATCAGAGCAAATGCCATTCTCATGGAGCTTAATCCCAGCCAAGACATGGGCAAATGTCACTCACTTGTATTACGACACACTACGGAGCTCGTTAGCCGCTTTTGAGCGGGGAGAGCAAATGGTTGTTGGCCTATTCAATGAGTTTTATAAGCGAATGGCTGAGAATCGCCCCTCATGGCTTCCTTTAGGAGATTGGCTGCAAGAGTCTCTATTTCCCAAAGCACCTATTAAAGGAAATAGTCTACTTTGGGAGGCAAGGCTAAAAAGTGTTGATCAATTACAAGAAATGATTCGGCTACAAGAGGAGGATTTACAAAGACGACATGATGCTGATGAGCAATGGCCTACCAGCAATGAAGTGATGAAGTTAGTCTATAAGTTGGAAGAAAATCGCTCTTACCAACACTTGAGCTACGTTTTCCGATCTGTTCGCTGTGCTCCTTTCGTAGCAGCATACATTTGTCTCAATGAAATTGAACCACCTCCCCTGTTGGTATACGAACTGCGACTCATACGTGCCTTTGATTCAAAATGGTTCTTCGGAGCCTACAGTATTGCCCTTGCAATAGGGCTAGCTAAATTTCAGGAGAATTTTTAGTGAGTAAGCACCAACTCTTCTATACCACCTTAGCAGAACAACTAACCAATCGGGCAGGCCGTTCTGTTTTAGGCTTGACTGGGTTTCGTAACGATGCCTTGCGCAACTATCTTGATGAACAGTTTAAACAGAAGCCGGGGGCGGCAGGATCTTTGTTAGCTGATCCCGTGTTTGAGGCTACCTTTGGCTGGAAACAATCTGCACAACCCATGCGTGAATTAGGTGAACAATTACTCAATCCTCGATTATTGTCCGCACTGGATAAACCAGAAAAAAAACATACAACAGAAGATTACGCATTTCCACTAGAAAGACATCCATACCAACACCAACTGAAAGCTTGGAATACCTTGTTACAGGAAAATCCACGGCGCTCTGTTTTAGTGAGTAGCGGAACAGGATCTGGTAAGACAGAATGCTTTCTTGTACCGATTCTTAATGATTTGGTGAGTGAAGTTGAGCAGAAAAAGGACTCCTCTTTGACAGGTATTAGGGCACTCTTCCTTTACCCATTAAATGCCCTGATCAAAAGCCAGAAAGATCGTCTAGTGGCGTGGTCGGAACCGTTTGGTGGTAAGCTAAGATTTTGTCTCTATAATGGAGATACACCTGAAAACAATAAAAAAAGTGAATGGAAGTGCGAGGTCCCGACTCGTGACATTTTACGTAGCAATCCTCCCCCCATACTCGTTACGAACACTACCATGCTGGAGTACATGCTGGTACGAGATAAAGATCGGCCTATTATTGAGATGTCACAAGGGCAATTGCGTTGGATCGTCATTGATGAAGCTCATACCTATATGGGCTCTCAAGCTGCGGAGTTGACTTTGTTATTACGTCGGGTCATCCATTCTTTTGGATGCAAACCAGATGATGTACATTTTGTTGCGACCTCTGCCACCTTAGGTGATCAAAGCGAAGCATCCAAAAAACATTTAGCTAAATTTCTATCTGATATTGCTGGTGTCCCACTATCCCAAGTTACAGTAGTAACGGGAGAACGTATAGTACCAGAACTACCAAACAATCTACTAAGCCAGCAAAAGCAGCGCCCACCTTTGCAACAACTGTGGGAAATGTCGGAGAACGACAGGTTTGATGCTTTGGCAAGAGACCCTCTCATCCGTAAATTACGTGCTCAGTTGATAAAGGGAGCTAGTAAACTAAGTAACTTGACGAGATCTTTATATGGTGAGAGTCCAGCCGAAAGTGATTGGCATACCACCCTAGCATTATTAGATTGTTGTACACAGGCGAATAAAAAAATTGATGCAGAGCTTACTCCCTTTTTACCATTACGTGGACACTTCTTCCAACGCACACTGAATGGTATTTGGGCTTGCGCTAACAGCCATTGCCAAGGACGTGAAAACTCTCCTCTGAGTAGTGATAAGTGGCCATTTGGATCTGTCTTTCTAGAACGGCGGCAGCACTGCTTACACTGTAAAAGCCCTGTCTTTGAACTGGTGCAATGTAGCGAATGCGGCTCTGAGTATTTGGCAGCTGCCGAAGAGTTTAGCAAGGGCCAAGAGTGGTTGCGACCTCGTCAGTCACTTCAGAGTGAAGATGAATTTCAACAAGAGCTAGAAGTATTGGATGATGATGAGACAGAACCAACATCAACACAACATACTACAGCTCAGTTAAAGCGTTTACTGACTAGTAGTTACTTATCAACAAGGACTATATCGTTATCTTCAACTAATCAAGTTAATAGTACAGACAACGAAAATTTCACCGTTTATTTAACTGACGACAATAATGAATGCCCTTTCTGTTATACCAAGAGAGAGCTTTATGATACCCCTTTGTGTCGCTCTATTAGAGTTGGCGCACCATTTATGTTAGGTACAGCAATTCCAACACTACTTGAACCGCTATCTCCTATGAAAGGTAATGAGCCACGTCCGTTGGATGGTAGAAGATTGATCACCTTCACCGATAGCCGCCAAGGAACAGCACGTTTCGCTGCCAAATTACAGCAGGATAGTGAGAGGGATTATGTACGCAGCTTGATCTATCACACCCTAGCTTTCAAAGGTTCAGAAAATAATAGCACCTCAGCAATAAAGAAATTAAAATCTGAAATTCTAGAGCTAGAATCATTAAGTAAAAACTCCTCTATTATAAAAAATATATTGTCCGAAAAAAAATCCGAATTAAGAAAAAAAGAAAATCCAGCTTTGAATAAATTCTCTTGGATAGAAATGCGCAATAAACTAAAAGGAGAGGATGATTTCAATCGTTGGTTAATACCAAAACTTAAAAAGGATACATACGGGAATCTAACTGACAATGAGGTTTATGATTTTTGTTTAATTCGAGAATTTTTCCAGATTCCACGGCGACAATTTTCATTAGAAAATTTAGGGCTTGCACAACTCATCTATCCAGCAATTGATAATATTGATATTCCTATTATCATGAAACAAAAAAATATTTCTGCAGATATATGGAAACAGCTTCTTTATATGGCTGTTAACATAATTGTTAGAGGTAATAAATCTATTTCACTCCCATCTGAGTGGCTGAGATGGTTCGGTTATCCAGGTCAACCCAGCACTTTAGTGGAGTCCAATAAGAAGAAAACAAAGCCTACACAAAGATCATGGCCCTCTGCATATACCATGCAAGCAAGTAAAAATAGATTTATTCGGTTAGTATCTTTTTATTTCAAATTAGATTTAAATAAAAAAGAAGATCAGGCCAATATTGAGGAAATTCTATTAGAAACTTGGAGAGGTATATCTTCTTTACTTTCACCTAGCGAAGATGGATATAGGCTAGATTTAGAAAAAAACGCATACATTGCAGAGGTTCGTTCAGCTTGGTTTTGCCCAATAACACGACGATTACTGCCAGTTACCTTAAGTGGAATCCCCCTCTACTTACCAAAAAACCTCAATAATTCATTATTACTTACTTGTGAACAGGTAAGCATGCCTATCTTACCCTCACCATTTTGGCTAGATAGAGATACGAGTGCAGTAAATCAATGGTTAGAAACAGACGACTCTATTAAAAAATTACGAGAAATCGGAGCATGGATAAATATTAGTGATCGAGTTGCTCGCTTTAGCCGTTACTGGAGGGCAGCAGAGCACTCGGCACAAATATCAGGTAATGATTTAACCCGACGAGAAAATAGTTTCAAAAAAGGAGAAATCAATCTCTTGAGTTGCTCCACAACAATGGAGATGGGGGTTGATATTGGTGGCTTGAGTGCTGTTGCTATGAACAATGTACCACCTCATCCTGCTAATTTCTTGCAGCGTGCGGGACGTGCGGGACGACGAGGAGAAACCGCAGCAGTTAGTTTTACTTTGTGTAAGGCGACTCCACACGGAGAGGCTGTTTTCCATAATCCTCTCTGGCCTTTTAATACACAACTGGCTATGCCCAAAGTTGCTCTGCAAAGTGAACCCATTGTACAACGTCATATCAACTCCTTGGTATTATCTGAATTTTTGGCTGAGCGAACCAATAATGATGTAAATAAACTGACGCTAAAAAGTGGATGGTTTTTTGAAAGTGAATCTGAGGAAGTTTCTGCCGTATATGAGATTTTCAAGGAGTGGTGCAAACAGCAAGCGCATAAAAAATTATCCATTAATGCAGGACTGAGCAGTTTAACAAAGCACTCTGTATTACATGACCGTGAGGCCAACTATTTGTTGGAACGCTCTTGCGAAATGCTGGATAGAACAGCTAACCGATGGTTAGCTGATATTAATGCGTTGATCCAACAACGAGAGTTGGTTAAAACCAATAAAGGTGATAGCAAACCTGAGCAAACTATTGATCTACAATTAGATCGGTTGCGTGGTGAATATTTGCTCGGAGTGTTAGCAACATTTGGCTTCCTACCTGGTTATGGCTTCCCAACAAATATTGTTCCGTTGATCACTACTACAGCAGAAGATTTAGCACACAAGAAAAATACCAAGGATGATCGTGAAGATAATCGGGCAAAACGTGCAGGTTACCCAAGCCGCAACCTTACCGTTGCCATCCGAGATTATGCTCCTGGTACAGATACAGTACTAGATGGACGTGTATACCGTAGCCAAGGTGTGACCCTAAACTGGCAAGTACCTCCGGAAGCAGAAGCTGCACCTGAAATCCAGTCTCTACAATATGTCTGGCGCTGCCTCACCTGCAGCAATAATGGGATACGCCCCATCAAGCCTGATTGTTGCCCACATTGTGGCGAAACCGATACAAATGAGATAACAACCAGCCAATTTCTACAGCCAGCAGGGTTTGCCGTTGGAATACGGCATAAAGTGCACAACAATGTTACTACGCCACAATACATACCTGTACGTGATCCATTGATTTCATTGCGTCATGCTGACTGGATGTCATTGCCAAATCCGCAATTTGGGCGTTACCGCAGCAGCAACCAAGGGCATCTATTCCACCATTCTGATGGTCTATATGGGAAAGGTTATTCTGTGTGCCTAGTTTGTGGTTGGGCTGACTCTTCAATATTTGAAGACGGAAATATAAAGCGAGCTATCAGCTTGGAAAACCATAAACGCTTACGGGGAGGGAAAAATGATGACAAAGAAATAGCTTGCCCCGGCAATGACCGCGATTGGGCAATAAAAGATGGGTTATTACTGGGCATATCAACACAGACTGAAGTGTTTGAACTACAACTCCGAGACTCTCAAGGTAAAGGTATTAATAAAACTATCGCCTACACGTTGGCTGTAGCATTCAGGCGTGCCTTATGTATGGAGTTGGGTATTGAAGAGTCAGAGGTTGGTGCATTTGCTGCTCCAAGCAGGGATGTAGCAGATTTACCAACCCATTCTATTTACCTATATGACACAGCAACAGGTGGAGCTGGCTATTCCACACAAGCTGTAGGCTTTCTGGATACTCTGTTTGAACGAACATTCAAAGAAGTCTTGCTATGTCCACGAAAATGTGACAGCGCCTGCCAAGCCTGCCTGTTGACTTATGATACGCAACACCATATTGACCATTTGAACCGTCGTGTGGCAAATGATCTGCTGAAAGGTGGTTTGCTCGATTCAATAGCTTTACCCGAAGCCTTAAGGGTGTTTGGTACCGCAACAAAATTTGAATTGGAACCGCTGACCTTGGCCCTAAACCGTGAATGGCAACAACGTGACCTTAATGAAGTTAGGATTTACTTTGGGGGGGATATTTCCTTATGGGAACCCTTGGCCTGGCGATTAAAGCATGATCTGATCCGCCTACGAGAAGCTGGGACGCTCGTACGGCTCATGTTAGCTCCGATCATGCTCCAAAAACTTGAGGTTAGTCAAAAAGGTGAACTAAATGCGCTAGCCACCTTTATTGGTGCAGAAGTTTATGTGGGTGAAACAACAGCATCCAAACCTCTTATTGTGATGGAGGCAGGTGGTCAAAGCGAATGTGTCCGTTGGGCAGCTAGTAGCCCAGATGCACTCGCCCCAACCTCTGCATGGGGAGTCGCGGGTGATGCCAGTAATCAGTTTGTGTTTGTCAGAGTTCACATTCCCACAGTATTACCCGCCATTCCTCAAAGCTGGCAAAAAGTTAAATCTGATACTCTACATCCAACCATACCTGCTGGTACTAGCGAACTTGTCATTACGGATCAGTTTAACGGGGCAGCTACCTTGTTTGGTAAACAAGCATGGGAAACAATTTGTGAAAAAATCCCCACATTAGCAGAACAACTCACTAATGACCGACCCTTAGTAGAGATACGTTACTCTGACAGATATCTGCGCTCTCCTCTAATGTTGATGCTGCTCAACAGTTTGCTACAAGGTTTGAATAAATATGCAGGCGGTTTAGCAAAAGCAACCCGCATTACCGTCATAACCTCGCAACTAAATGATAACAAAGATGGGTACCCTAAATTCTTGTATCATGATTGGCCAGAAGATGGGGAACGTCGTCAAATTGCCGAACGCTTATTTAAGACCAACTTGCCACATTTTGAATGGTTATTGAAAGAGCATAGGCAACTGCCTCATGCTCGTGAATTGGAGTTGGTCTGGGCCAATTCACGATGGCTTATTCGTTTGGATCAAGGTGTTGGCTATTGGGGGGTACAACGTTATGTTCGTACAGACTTCCCTTTTAGTCAAACAATTCATGAACAAGTCAAATTCTTGCAAGATAAAGATTTTCAAATTGAGCAAGTAGATAAAAAACATCCTACTTACTGGTATTTTAAGCTGTGTTAGTTCAGAAAAGCCCACAAATACTATTTTGTGGGCTTTTCTGATGTGCTCAATCCCAAATTAAATATAAAATTTTACATAGATTACACACATTTATCATGGACTTAAATAACTCCAGCCCTGCTCCTGCCGCTCTATCAGCCGCGCCAGTCCGGTCTGGGTAAGCTCGACACCTTCAATAAGGGGCGGACGTTTACCATCACGTACTGCAATCATATCTAGGGTATTACCACAGGCCGTAAACACCACATTTTGCAGCATTAAACTCTCAATGCGTGCTTTAAATGCGGACTGCTCGGTCAAAAACCAAATACCCGCACCATAGGCAACCAGCTCAATTTCAATCTCATCCAGCCCATAGTGTTTTTGTAAATTCACAATATTAGACAGCACCTGATCTTGTAAATCCGTGTCATTTTTATTCATCTGAATGACCAAACGGTGGCTTTGTTGCACCGCTGTGCTTGATTCAGCAGCATAGCTCGGTGGCAAAAACGTACCCACCCCAACTAGTACAACTAGCAATAAACCAACACCTAATCCACGACTGAGCATCCTCATCCCTCTTCGAGCATAATTATTATTAGCAGGTGTAACAGAAACCCTTTAAGCTCACAAGCTAACACAAGATGGGCAAAGGTAACTGCTCCAGAAATACCCTGTTACCTTTGTTCAGATCCTGACCTAAACACTGTAATCGCAAAGGAGTTAGCATGAAATATCTTATTTGCACCTTACTATTATTCTTCACCCCTAGCTTATTCGCTGAAACTGCACCCGCACCTCCTCCTGCTACTAATACCACGACGGATACGCAAAGTGAGCATCCTAGTTGGTTTAAAAACTCCTTTTTAGATTTACCCGATGATGTTAAAGAGGCTACGGATCATAATAAACGGATTCTACTGTATTTTTATCAGGATGGTTGTCCTTATTGTGCTAAATTAAATCGTGATAATTTTGGCAATCCTGATCTAGCTAAGAAAATCCAACAGCATTTTGATGTTATTGCATTAAATATGTGGGGTGCCCGTGAGGTAACCGATCTAACCGGAACTGTACTCACTGAAAAATCACTTGCGACTAGTTTAAAAGTACAATACACCCCCACCTTATTGTTTTTAGATGAGCAGGGTAAAGTCGCATTACGGATTAATGGTTATTATAACCCAGACCAATTTAATTATGCCTTAGATTATGTTGCTGGAAAACACGAAAAAGAGAGTAATTTCCGTGAGTATTTAGAAAAAAAGGCACCTAATCCACAAAAGGCCGTGACTACGACCCCTTTTCAGACCTTAGCAGGTACACTCACCCCACCTCTTAAGTTACAAGACACCTTAAAAGCCAATGGTCGCCATCTATTACTCATCATTGAACAAGAAGATTGCTCTACCTCCTGTCAAGAATTGATTGCCACTTTACAACGTCCCGAAGTGGCTTATAGCTTAACTAACCTAGATGTAGCGTGGATTAAAGCAAATGATACCACGCTCATTCAAACACCTAGTGGTAAAAATATCCCTATTACTGATTGGATTAAGGATATAAATATTAAATACAACCCTAGTTTATTATTTTTTGACTCAGAGGGGAATTTAGTATTTGAAGTAGAAGCTTATTTAAAAGCCTTTCATATTCATGGCGCATTAGATTATGTAGCTAGTAGCGCCTATAAAACTCAGCCTGAATTTCAACGCTTTTTACAACAACGCCGTGAGGCTTTGCTCGCTAGAGGGATTAAAGTGGATTTAATGGATTAGTGATAAGTACTTGAGCCAAAGTAATCGAGTGTTTCTGGAGCAGTCTTGGCGGCAGGGATGCCGCCTTGTAGCGTACAAGGATGTATTCACAGCGGCTGCGGAAGAAATTCTCGATTACTTTGGTATATACCTACTGCCAATATATTTAAGCAAAAAAAAGCCTCGATAATACTATCGAGGCTTGATACTAGCTAATTTAGCTTAATGCTTATAAACCAAAATCATCGGTTGGCAAACCTAAATCACGGCATATTTCACGAATCATGTTTTTCTCATTTTCGTCAAAATCACCATCCGCCATACCAATCGCACAGCATACCCGCACCATTAGACGTGCTGCATCAGGTTTAGAACGTAATTTACCAATGACTTTTAACGCTTCTGCTTTACCAATTTCATGGTCGAATTCAAAATTATTAGCAATCTTATTGAAGTAATCAATAACGTCCTTAGTATCGAATACTTTTAATTCATCGGATTGCTGAATGAATTTCATCATTTTTTGCTTTTCAGCCGAATCAATCGAACCATCAGCAGCGGCTACTAGAGCACAGCCTGCGACACAGGCTTCCATAAATTCTTTATTTTTGAATTTGGCGATTTCAGTAGTGAGCATAGTGCGTGCTTCGGACGCTTTTTGCTTTAATGTATCTAAAAATGACATGATAGAAACTCCTAATTAGTTAAACAGAATGAGCTAATTGCTTTTTGTATGTTATCGAAGACCATACCGATAGTGCAATAAAACTTACACCAATCAATCCGGTAATAACCTCTGGAATGTGGAAGTGAATACTGAGCAGCATGATAATCGCCAAAGCGCCAATACCATAATGGGCACCATGCTCTAAATAAATATACTCATTTAAAGTACCTTTATGCACTAAATGCACCGTCATCGAACGCACAAACATGGCTCCAATGGCTAAGCCCAGCATAATAATAACGACATCATTCGTAATCGCAAAAGCGCCAATAACGCCATCAAACGAGAACGATGCATCTAATACTTCTAAATATAGGAAACCAGCAAGACCATTACGCTTTGCACCTTCAACTACCGCTTCACCTTCTTCTTTATCTTCGAAAAATACATCCAGACTACTCACTGCGATATATAAAATAACCCCACCTAAGCCTGCCATTAATACAGTTAGACGGGTTTCTGTGGGCATTGGCAAAAATTCTTGAATGAGGAATAAAGTGACTAATGCAATTAATACACTAATTACATCAAGCTTACCCAATGCACTCATTTTTTCTTCAAATGCTCCTAGCCAATGTACCTCTTTTTCATGATCAAACATAAAGGATAGAAATACTAGCAATAAGAACATGCCACCAAACGCGGCAATTCCTGCATGGCTGGCGGTTAGATATTGTGAATATTGTGCTGGGTTATTCAATGCCATATTAATGACTTCAAATACCCCTAATCCTGTTGCTACTGCAACAATCACAATAGGAAACACTAAACGCATACCAAAAACGGCAATTAAAATACCGATGGTTAAGAATATCTGTTGCCATCTTTCATCCATTTCTTGCAAAATGGAGGCATTTACGACCGCATTATCAAATGATAGACTGACTTCCATAATCCCTAGTACTAATACTAGGAAAATAGCCGTGAATACTCCCATAGGAGTAACAGCACCCCACCAGATTGCCAACCCCACACATAATATTGTGACGAGAATTGAATATTTAAAATCTTGAAACATAGCAGTTACTTAAATCCTTTAGCTTATAGAAAAACAGGCATCGAAGGGATGCCTGTTTTTCTAATAGTTATTTTTATTATTTATTACTAACCCAGATTAACGCCCATAGAGGCTGCCATTGCACCTAAGCCACCAGCAAAACCTTGCCCTACGGCTTTAAATTTCCACTCGGCATTATGGCGATAGACTTCACCGAATAACATCGCAGTTTCAACGCTTGCATCTTCAGATAGATCATAACGTGCAATTTCTTTATTATCCGCTTCATTCACGAGACGAATATAGGCATTTGATACTTGACCAAAGTTTTGTTTACGAGTATCGGCATCATAAATGGTGACCGAAAAAACAATTTTCTTTACATCAGCCGGCATAGTAGCAAGATTTAATTTTACTTGCTCATCATCACCCTCGCCTTCACCAGAACGATTATCGCCTAAATGCTCAACACTGCCATCCGGTGATTTTTTATTATTATAAAAAATGAAAGAAGCATCGGATAATACCTTACCATTTTCACCTAACATAAACACAGACGCATCTAAGTCAAATCCTGCACCATCGGTTTGACGGGTGTCCCAACCTAAACCAACAATTACATTTGTTAAGCCGGGTGCTTCTTTCGTTAAAGAAACATTACCACCTTTTTGTAAACTGACTGCCATTATTATATCCTCTTTATATACTTAAAATTAAACTAACCAATCATAATACCAAATTGGTCACACATGGCTTTTAAACCACCTGAATAACCTTGCCCTACTGCACGGAATTTCCATTCTGCATTGTGGCGATAGAGTTCACCAAAAACCATAGCGGTTTCGGTAGAATAATCTTCGGCTAAGTCGTAGCGCACAATTTCCGTTCCTGTCTGTTCATTGACAATACGAATAAAGGCATTAGCCACTTGACCGAAATTTTGTTTACGCGCCTCTGCATCGTGAATAGTGACCGTGAAAGCAATTTTTTGAATTTCGGCAGGGACTTTGCTTAAATCCACTTTAACCGCCTCATCATCGCCATCACCTTGTCCACTACGATTATCGCCGGTGTGCTCCACAGAACCATCGACTGATTTTAATTGGTTATAAAAAATAAAATCAGCATCACCACGTACTTTACCGGAAGCGGTAAGTAGAAACGCACTCGCATCTAAATCAAAACCTGAACCATCGGTCGATCTCTCATCCCAACCTAAACCCACAATAATTTTAGTTAAACTAGGATCGGTTTTACTCAGGGACAGATTGCCACCTTTTTGTAAACTTAAAGCCATAATGTCCTCCTTTAATGAATATCTATCATATTTTTTATGATCGCTATTTATTTGGAACCGGAAGTCCAGCGCAAACCCCAATGATAAGCTTTATCCATGTCCTGATGACCACGGAAATAGCGTACTTCACGGTTTACCTTTAAAGCACCATTGATATTTTCCAATAATACGGTCGCACACATACCTAGTGAGCTAGAGCCTTCGGTTAAACGAATTTCTAAGGGCGCTTCATTCGGTACATAAATCGTAACCACCCCATCGGTTTGTGCCCAATTCGGCACGCCTTCATAAATAAACGCATAAATCAAAATACGTTTGAAATGCGTCCAGTGCTTACCATTAATGCGTAGCCACTCGCCCTCTGTAATCGCTCCGGTACGATCATCCCCTTGTAATTCAATATAAGGGTCATGATTAAAGGAACCAAATCGATTACCCAAGGCTTGAATCGCACTCACCGTACCGTTTTGCAATTCATATAAACAGCCTACATCTAAATCAATTCCACCTGAGCGCGAACCGCCAAATAAGCCCCCTAATAAACCACCACTTTTTTTAGGCGCAGGTTGTCCGGCATTATCTCGATTCCAGTTGAGATTAATCTTGATTTCCCCAAAGCCTTCGGGCTTTTTATCTAAACTCACCGTTGGTTTAGATTTATCAAGGGTAATCTTGGTTAAAGAAATGGGTTTAGGAACAGGAGCTGGCTGGGGCACAGGCGCTGGAGCCGCTTTAGGTGTTACTGCAGGACTTGGAGCCGGATCACTGACTTCAATGCCAAAATGCTCGGCTAAAGGCTTTAAACCTCCGGCAAAGCCTTGGCCTACGGCACGATACTTCCATTGTCCTTGGCGTAAATAGAGTTCGCCCAAAATTAAGGCCGATTCTTTCATCCCATTCGCGGGTAGATTGCTATCAATGACGGCTTGTTGAGCGGCATTTTTTACCGTGACGGTTAGGGCTTGAAACGCGCCAAAGGTTTGGCGGTTTTCATAAATGGTGGCAGTAAAAGCGATTTTTTCAATGGTGCTGGGTAAAGTAGTAAGATTGACCTCAAATTCAGCACGTCCGGCTGAGCTGGTTTTTAGGGCAACCGCCCCATTTCCGGGGCGCGGTTGTCCATAAAATACCATGTCGTCATCGCCGCGTACTTTACCGGAAGCTGTGAGTAGAAACGCTGAAATATCGACCTCAACCCCACTGAGTTGTTGTGGGTTTAGGAGTACTTCAATCGTTAAGGCCTCTTTCGGTACAGGAGCATTTGCCCCTGCCACCAGTGATACGCTGGACATGGGCGTCTCCTTATAGAGCTGCCAATACAGCAGGCATCATGTCATTGGCAATCGCCCCCTGACTCGGCGCACCGACCGCTTTCATTTGCCAGCCATTACCCTCACGACTGACAATAGCCATGACTACACCAGTATGAGCGCCTTGCTCGGTGAGGTTATAACGGGCTAATTCGGTATCATTGGTGTCATCGACTAAACGGCAAAACGCATTACCGACCTCATTAAAGGTTTGACCCCGGAATGAGCACACGGTAAAGACCAGGTATTGCACATTGGCAGGTAAGCGGGTGAGATCAACGAAAATAGTTTCATCATCGCCATCCCCTGCTCCAGTCAAATTATCGCCGGAGTGGTTAATGGAACCATCACGGCTTTGTAATTGCCGAAACCATACCACATCCAGCAGATTTTTCTGGGCATCCAGCAGTAAGCAGGATGAATCCAGATCAATCTCATCTGAGCCACCGCCACCAAATAAACTACCCAAGAAGCCGGTTTTTTTTGCAGGTGCAGGATCCCAACCTAAGCCCATTTTGACCTTAGTTAAGCCACCACCATTGGATTTGGTCAAGGATACTCGTTGACCTTTAGTTAAACTGACTGCCATACATAACCTCCGCTCGCTGTTAATAACGTAATAACTGTTAATAGCTAATATTAGACGCATACTAAGCAATCGAACTCGGCTCTAGCAACCTCACACCAGTTTTCACAGGTTATTTGCTATGGGAGTGTTAGCAACATGACACAGAGCAACTTTAGCTAGCTTATGCTCATGATGTAGCTGATTAAAGTCCTCAAGGCATAACATCGAGCTGTGTGATACGGATGAGTAGTGACCTACTAGAACATCACAACAACGCTAGTTCTATTACAAAAAGTGAAATAGTTGAATTGAATAAGTTTCTTATTCAATAAAGAAATATTATTAATTTATAACTTAATTTTAACCTGCCCTTTATAAGAATAAGTAGTCCAGTTATCTATTTTAAATAAATAGTTAAAACTTAAAGTGCTAGTATAAAAAGAGAAAACAACTTAGGAAGTTTAGAAATCATGACCAGCATAAACCCCACATCTTATAAAAATCTCATTTCCTCTCAACGTTTTGATCCAAGTCTCATTTCCTCTCAACGTTTTGATCCAAGTCTCATTTCCTCTCAACGTTTTGATCCAAGTCTCATTTCCTCTCAACGTGAGGCTAAAGGTGTAGAACCTGTAATATTCATGGCTGCACCTGGCATTGATGATTTTACACTTCAGCCTGAATTCAAACTATCTGATGCCAATGTGAATCCAAAAAATTCAATTACATCCTCTAGTCAGCAAAATACGTTATTGATGCTAATAAATCAATTATTACAGTTAATTCATAAAAATTTATAGTTATATACAAACAGGGAAGCTATTGCTTCCCTGTTTTAATTAAATAATTAATTGTAATAGTAAAAACTTGTGGTGCTATTAGTAGCTTGAATTGCACTAATATTAACCGTATAAGGGCTATCTTCTGCGTAATGTATCATCATAGGTAACTGCCCCCATTTTGATATAAAATAACTTTGTGAGTATTTTCTAGCAGAGTGATCGCCATTCACATATTGGACTCTGGTTCCATTAGCTAAAGAATTATTAGCTGGCGCAGTACTATACCGGCTACCAGTTCTATTAGAATATCCACGATAAGTATAGCTTCCATCATTTACATAGGTAGTCCAATAATTATCCCCCAGCCCAATCCACATAGTATTTCCAGAATAAAATCCGCGCCATGCATAAGAATGACAATTATAATTAGGACTTGGATCAGTTATTCTAGTAGCATAGGGGAAGTAAGTTGCTACTATCCAATTACCTTGATCAATAGTAGCTTGACTAGGCGCTGTTGTCTTACACTCTCCCCATACTGTTGACCCATTAGGTGTATAAACATAACAGTTATAGCCAGCATAAACCAATGACTGAGATAATAAACCTAAAATAAATACTGTACTAGCAAGTACTATTTTTTTTGCTTTTTGCATGATATTACTCTCCTGACTAATAAGAAAACATTAGACATTATCTATAAACAAATATGATTGATTAGCATAAAAATCGATAGATAAATAGATCTCTATTTTATAAGATTAAGTCCTCCCCCTTACTCCCTAAAGAGTCCGTTGGCTATGGCTGATTATCATTATAGTGCCTTGAAAGTACATGAAAAAATACTCCTAGCGATGACCAGCCTTACGGTGAAGGAGTTTGAGTCTCTGCTCCCTGCCTTCAAACAGGCGTATGAGGCCGACTTACTAGCACGGGGGAAACGTGTGGATGAAACACGAGGGCGTTCTAAGGGTCAACTGGCGCTGATAGAGGATAAGCTATTGTTTATCTTGTTTTACCTCAAAACCTACCCATTGCAAGAGGTCTTAGCGTATTCGTTTGGTCTTCCCCAAAGTACGGCGCACCATTGGATCCAGCGTCTGAGTAGGGTCTTACGGGCGGCCTTAGCCGAGCAAGGTGAGTTGCCGGTACGCGTATCGGCTGAACTGGCGGAGCGGTTGGCTCGCGAGGGGACTCAAGTGTTGAGTATGGATGCTACGGAGCGTCGGCGGCAGCGCCCGCAGGATCCGGCGCTTCAGCGGGAGTATTATAGTGGTAAAAAAAAGGACATACCCTAAAAAATAACCTTGTGGTCGGGCTGGTAGATCGGCAGATTCAATATCTCAGTGCGACGCACGTTGGTAAGACACACGATAAGAAGGTCGTGGACAAGGAGCAGTTGAGCTTGCCACCCGACACGTGGATCACTCACGATTTAGGCTTTAAGGGATGCGAGTTAGGGGAGCGGGTGAAGGTCGTTCAGCCCTACAAAAAGCCGCCTAGAGGGGCACTGACGGAGGAGGAGAAGGCACATAATCGCTGGCTAGCCTCTATTCGAGTGACAGTCGAGCATGTGATCAGTGGTATCAAGCGCTGCCGCTGCGTCAAGGACGTGTATCGTAATACAACCCCCGGTTTTGAGGATCTGATCCTGCTGTTGGCGTGTGGATTACATAATTTTAGAACGGCTCACCGTCATCATGTCTATTAACAGGAAAGTTTATTTTTAATATATTATTTTTATAGATAATGTCTATTTGTGCTATATTAATAATTTCATTATTTATTAATGAATTAAATTGCCCACCTGTTTTTAAAAAACTCTTTGAGTCTTGTGTTAAATTATTTACAATATCAGGGCTCTTTTTAACCATCGCTCTCAGCAAAAGTAATGCATTGCTACCTTTGGCTATATCATCAAAATACTTTTCTTGGCTCACATCATTCATATCAACTAAGTTTTTATATGAAATATCAATCAGTTTTTTAATTTGACTATCAGTCAATTGATCCAAAACCTCATATTGACCAATAATATTGGTTAAATTTACTAACTTGATGATAACCTTATTCTTTTTATCTTCACTTAAATTAGAAGTACTCAATTTGTGATCAAACCGGCTATAGAATTTCAAAAGCTCCTTCGGAGCATCTTTTCTCGAATATAACTCCTGAACCATACTACTTGTTTTCACAAAAGTATCAATACCTTGCTGAGGTGAGTTAGAAGCCAGATACATAAATGCACCAGGATAAGAAACAGCCAATTTAATGAGTTTCTGGCTATTATACTTCTTTAAATCATCCTCCGAAACTTGGGTTGATTTTAATGCCTCATTGACATCTTTAGCCGCCCCTAGTTTTAATGGATCAGTCTTAATAGGATAGTCATCGATAGCAAGGTCATTAAGACTTTCTATCGATGCTGCTTCAACCTCTACAACTTCTTGATCCTGTGTAGCAGCATAACCAGCTATACTACTGGCAAAACAAACAGCAAAAACTAAAGCATTAGCTTTTTTCCTCATGGTCATCACCTCAAGAGTAAATAATTGAAATTACATTCACATGAAAAGTACCCTTATTAGTTACATCAGGTATATTCATATGTAAGTATACGAGTATATTTTTTATACTAAAAGTATTTTTTAAAAAATTTAAAATATTATTTTTCAAGTACAGAAATCACTAGGTAGGCATTAGTAACTCTTACAAGCTTATCACCATAAAGGGTACGATCTAGATAAGTTGACTTTATTAGTAAGGTAATCTCTGGATTATCACGACATAAGATTGATGACAAGCTAATGATAACTATATCATTTCATAAAGATAAAAATACTATAAGACTACACTTTAGCCTAAGCTCTACATGACCTAAATCGATACTTAAATTGAAATTTTACAGCATGGATAAGTCACTCAACTCATGGCGTTTTTTATAAGAAGTCCCCTTGGCAGACTAGGAAAGACTAGAAGTTCGAGGCCAAGGAGAAATAGATAGGCTTGTTATTTATATAACTAGATACCACCTCTGAACTAACAGAAGTATTTATTTAACTCTATGATTTTTCAGATTAGTTTGAGCTAATAAAGCCAATTAACTCTCTAAATCTTCTATCTCTACCGTCGTATCCTGATCATTTCTACCTAAAATCACTGGCATACTCATTTCCCCTACCCGTAAACCGTATTGCAGTGGAGCCATACTTAATGCTTTACCCTGCAGCGCTTGCACGACTAACTGTGCGAGATTCACCCCCGCTAAACAGGCCATGCCAAAACCGCCCGAAGGACGCGTATTGATCTCTAATAAACGCGGGCCATTAGCACCGAGTTTGAATTGAATATTAAAAATCCCATTGAGCTTAAAATGTTGGGTCAAGCGCTCTACCATGCCTTGAATCTCGGCATTATTATCAATTAATTGCCCTAACCCCGCGGCGAGTTTCCGGCGCTGAATGGCGCACAATAACTGCCCATTATCTCCGGCACAGTCCACGCTCCACTCGTACCCACGTAGGTTTTCCATCACGAGCATTTCAGGGAATTCGGGCGTATTCTCCATACCAGCTCGCAATTCACTCAAGGGAATTTCATACTCCACCCCTTTGACTAAATGGGTAATGCTATCGCGCTTAGTATCTAGCACCCGAAACCCTAAACCAAATACTGATACCGAAGGTTTAATGCATAAGCTTTTATGCTGTTGTGACAAGGTAGCAACGGCCTGATCAAATTCGGTTTTATTATGGACCGCGATATTGTCCATCACGAGGGCGACCTCAGGCGGTAAGGTACGATAAAAATCACCTTTGCGACCTAATAAGGCTAATACCTCAGGCTCTGCTACTAGCAACAGTTGTGTCCCTATTGCCGCGAATTTATCACGCTGTCCCCCCAAAAAACGCGCCTCTTTAGCCACCCAAAACACATCAATGGCCTGCTCTTCACAAAATTGCAAACACCACTTGAGGTACGCCTCCCCCATTAACCCCTTAGGCTCCACTGCATATTCATCTGCCACTAAAAAAGCCGGAGCCGCTGTATTGGTGTGGGTAACAATGGTGGTAATTGGCTCAATATCGACCGCTTGGCGTAAACACATTAATACTGAACTAATACTAGAAAAGGTTTTATTAAACCAAATACGCATGGAATCATCCTTTTTAACAATTTGCTGCTATTATAGCGCCCTTCATTAGCCCAGAGCCTGATTATGTCGTCCGCTTTTACCGCACTCCAGTTACCTACCCCCCAACTTGAAAACCTTGCCAGTCTCGGTTACAACACCATGACTCCGATTCAAGCCGAAGCACTGCCCCCCGCACTCAAAGGCTTCGATCTGATTGCTCAAGCCAAAACCGGCAGTGGTAAAACGGCGGTGTTTGCGCTCACTTTATTACACAAACTCGAAGCCCAGCAGTTTCATGTGCAAGGCTTAGTGCTCTGCCCAACCCGCGAATTAAGTACTCAAGTGGCTAATGAAATTCGCCGCTTAGCTAAACATTTACCCAATATTAAAGTCGTGACCTTATTTGGTGGGCAACCGCTGCCCCCTCAGGCCGCCTCCTTACAACATGGGGCGCATATTGTAGTCGGAACGCCGGGACGAATTCACGATCATTTAGGCAAAGGCACGTTAGATTTAAGGCGCGTGCATACGCTAGTGCTAGACGAAGCCGATCGTATGTTAGAAATGGGCTTTCAAGAAGATATTGATGCTATCCTGCACCATACCCCCAAAAATCGCCAAACCTTGCTCTTTTCAGCGACCTATCCCGATGATATTCGAGCGCTGAGTGCTGAATTTCAAAATCGCCCGATTGAGGTTAAAGTCGAGTCCGTCCATACCGCTCAGGTGATCGAACAACGCTCCTTTATTTGTAGCAAAGAGCAGCGTTTAGAGGCTTTAGAGCACGTATTACACGCCTTTCAGCCACGTTCTGCCGTGATTTTCTGCAATATGAAAGTCGGGGTGCGCGAAGTGACTGAGTATTTAAAACAAGCCGGTTTCAGTATCAGAGCCTTACACGGTGAACTCGAACAACGTGAACGTGATGAGGTTCTGATTCAATTCAAACACCAAAGTTGTCAATTATTAGTCGCCACCGATGTGGCTGCACGCGGGTTAGATATTGAAGATTTGCCGTGTGTGATTAATTACGAATTACCGCAAAATCCGGATGTCTATATTCACCGTATTGGACGCACCGGACGCGCCGGACGGGAAGGTTTAGCCCTTAATCTATTAACCGAAAGCGAACGTGTTAAATTAATTGATTTAGAAGAATTACAAAATACGCCCTTAGAAACCGAGTCTATTCACGCTCTAGAACATAAACCCACCAAGCCTATGGCAGCTCCTTTTGTGACCCTCTGTATTTTAGGCGGACGTAAAGATAAATTACGCGCAGGCGATATATTAGGGGCACTCACCGGAGAAAAGGGCATTGATGGTAAGGCGGTGGGGAAAATTGATATTTTAGATCAAACGGCTTATGTAGCGATTGCCCGCCCTTTAGCTAAAGCGGCCTTAAATCAATTGAGCCAAAGCAAGATTAAAGGAAAGAAATATCGGGTTTGGCAATTAAACTAGATAAACCTTATAGGCTAGCACATTACAAGGTGGCAACTTTTGCCACCCTGTTTGCTTTACAAGACTAGATTATTTTAATAAAACCGAATTTGATACGACTCTTTGCTCTCCTACTTTGATCATAAGATTGGGGTTTTTACTAGCTTTATAAATAGTATTTAGCCCCACATATTGAATAGATTTTAGTGGACTATCTAACTTAAAATAATCGGCTAAACAGTGAAACGTTACATTATCTTGTTGAGTAGGTATTTTTAGATAATCCTCTTTAGTAAAGGCCTTACGCATATCTAAAGGCCCATTATAGTTATAGGGCTTGCCAGTCGACAGCAGTATAAAGTTCGGTATGGGTCTAGCGCCTTGTTGTGGTACTTGTATGCGGGTTATATAAATATCATGCTTACTAGTATTCGTTAAAACCAAAGCTACACAGACTTTTTGTTTTTCTAGCAGGATCAACTTTGCTTTAAGGGGGTTATTTAAAGCAATACTCCTATCTTCAAATACAATAGGATTGAATGAGCTAGGACCTAGTGAGCCGGGGAACTCAATAACTCTGAGGGGATTAATAACAGCACCATTTGAACGTAAGTATTTAGCATACTCACTAGTAGGAGGTATTACTTTTATACGAGGAATTTTTCCTCTTTCCCGTTGTAGCCAATTTTTAAATGGATTACATAGTTTAGGTGCATTACTCTTACACTCATCACCAACAGCCCAAGGTGAAAATAATAATAGTGCCGCCAATAAAATAATTTTAATCATATCGATACTTAGCCCCTTTTATAACTTATTGAGGCTAACATTATAGCAGAAAGATAACTTTCGTGGAATACAACTAAATTCTTATAAAAATCTTAAGCGATATCTGAATAAAATAACTAGGTAAATTTTCTTGAGTTATTTACGAACAGTAAAAATACTAGTAATATTAAATTTTAGCCGGGAGAATGAAAATGAAACTACTCTTAACGCTTAGCACATTTCTGTTTGCAACCTCAGCCTTTGCTAATTCCGCTTGTGATATTCCCAAAAATGACTTTGATGGCCTGTATTGCCTGAACAAGGTCTATCAAGAGGCGGATGCCGAGTTAAACGTGAACTATAAAAAATTGATTGCCAAGCTGGATGCCAAAGGTAGCTCGGCTTTAAAGAAAGGCCAACGGGCATGGATAGAAGAGCGCAATTCCAGTTGTAGCCGACGTGATAGCGACGGTTTTTTTATAAATTTAGATTGTGCCACCAGAGTCACAATTAGCCGCGCACAGTTCCTGCAAGATCGTTATCGAGAGTGTGTTAGCTCTGGTTGTCAAAATAGCAAGCTATAACCTAATCCACTACCCATTTTAGTTCTCTCGAAGGGAAATGAAGTATGTCAAAGCTTAATATCGTCGTTAAATTTCTTCGGGTTCTCTCAGAGGGAGGTTCACCCGAATCATTACGCGAGTTTTATCACCCACAAGCCATACAAACAGAGTTTCCCAATCTCCTGACCAAAGTGAAAGTTGATCGCAACACAGAGGAATTAATCACTGCGGCTGAACAAGGGAAAAAGGTTCTAACTAGCCAACACTATGAGATTCTAAAATCCTATGAGTTTGGTAATGTGGTCGTGATAGAAGCCGCTTGGACAGGTGTTTTAGCTATCCCCATAGGGAAAAAGGTGGCAGGTGATACGATGTCAGCTCAGTTTGCACAGTTCTATGAGTTTGAAGACGATTTGATTTTGAAACAAAGGAATTATGATTGCTTTGAAAATTTTATTTGATTTGGCATGGATTTTCTTAAAATCACTCGGTTAATTATCAAGATTTAAGTATTACACATCAAAGGAATCACAAATGATTGTTGTTTACGGTATTAGAGAGCGATTAAATCCCATTAAGGCTCAGCTATCAGAGGTTATTCACTTGTGCATGATGTCTGTGCTGGGTATGCCCGAAGACAAGCGAGCGTAACTGGTGACGAGGCTAATGACCTTAAGTACAAAGTCAATGTATAGACATTAAGTCACAAGGAAGATACAGATATGAAAATCAACCAATTGCCCTTTGGTACAACCGATTGGGCAAAAATCACCCCAACTGAGCACAAAGGAGAAAGTGGTGTTGCGTATTGGCGCACCTGCCAGTTCGGTGAAATACGGGTCAGAATGGTCGAGTATTCGGCAGGCTATGTAGCAGATCATTGGTGTTCAAAGGGTCATATTTTGCTCTGTCTCGAAGGTGAATTACACACCGAACTTAAAGATGGGCGCACATTTATTCTTCGACCCGGCATGAGCTATCAAGTAGCTGATAATGCCGAACCGCATCGGTCATCAACCCAGCAAGGTGCTAAGCTTTTCGTTATTGATTGAGGAAAAGACCAGACAATATCTCCGAACAGGCAGAGTCAAGTCTTTAAACCTATGTCTGTCAGATTAAGTTTGAGTTAGTACACCAAAAATTATTGCAACATGACTTGGGTATACATGCCCATAAAGTCAGAACCCACACTACCATCCTCAGCTTCCATACGTGAGTAAAACTTTACACACGCTTGATTTTAGCCCTAAAAATATCGACTGATAAACGCTAAGTTTTTAAGTTTTAGCGCATCTTTTATGCTCAAATTTCGTCTATTTTTCGTAACTATTTCAGGACAAAAAATCGTCTGCTTAGCCATACTAAAACCTCAAATACCAGCAGTACTTAATGCTAATTAGCAACGTTTCTAGGAGAGCAATTATGCGTACACTTGTTCTGACTGCCGCCTCTCTATTGCTTACACAGACCGTTTTAGCGGGTAATCCCGAAGATTGGGTTATTCGGGGCAATGGGCCGATTATAGATGGACAACGTTTCAGTTTATGTAGCCTCGATCAAAAAGGTTGCCTACGCTACAAAGATCGCGATGGTGTCAATCTCACTTGGACTAGTGAGCCGAATAACTTTGCACGCATTGAGCGACCTCAGGGCGGTGACCAGCCGTTAAAGTGTAATGAGCCGTTTGCCCTGTTCATTGAAAAAGAATACCTGATTAATGAGCGGCAAAACTTTGGTATTGACCTATCCACACGTACCCGCAATAGCGGTTTTTATATTTGGCACTTTGGATGTACTAATGGTCAAGTTCAACTCAATGAGCCTATGACACTTAGTAATAATGTCGGCACGATTGTAGGTTGCAGGCGGGCATATGGTGTCAACTTATGTTGGACGGGTGATGTTTTGAGCCTGCCACTCCCAGCAGGCAATGTGCGTATTGCGGACAAAAAGAAACTGGGATTTTAAACCATTTTCACCTTACTAGGAGCTTATTATTATGAAACTCATCACTATACTTAGTGCCTGTGTTATTAGCCTAACCTTAGCTATGCCCACTGTGGCGCAAAAAGCTACCACGCCACCCCCAACACCTAAACCTCCTGTGGTACAACCACCTGTTCAGCCTCCCACTCCAACGCCGCCCACTAAACCTAAACCACCTAAATGCCCTAAAGAAATCGTGTGTGATCCGCTTTAGGAACCCAGTTTATCTTAGGAGTATGGCTATGAAAGTCGCTTTATTACTATTGCTAGGCCTACTGAATGCCTCAACCTGTGTGCAGGCTGAGAGCACTATGAATACCCCTATTCCTATTGATGGCAGTTGGAATAATGGCTCCGAGCAAATTACCCAAAGCAAGACGCACCTAACGGTTTACGTAGATCATAAACGGCGTGGGCCTTTTCGGGGTAGGTTTTACAAATTTCAGGATGGCGAGCAGCTGATTTTTGTTGATTTTACCGATGATACAGGGTGTTGTACTGGACGCATTAATACCAGTGGTAAAACCATTGTATGGAGCAATAATAGTACGTGGACCAAAGACACTGTAGCAGCAACCTTTCCATTACACCCTATAACGATCGTACCGCCACGCCTTAATCCTGTTAACCCTCCAACACCTGTAGTACCGCCGCGTCCAGTAGAGGTTATTCCGCCCCCAGGGCAATCGCTTGAATCAAGTTATTGATTAAATTGAGATAGTTAAAAAGTCAAAAGTAAATTTTTCATGGAAAATTGCTCTGATTACTATCTCCCATTATGCTTAACTTCTGAAATATCATAGATTTACTTCAAGCGATTGCCCTG
>NZ_KB904815.1 GCF_000380185.1 Thiofilum flexile DSM 14609 | reverse complement strand
GGGGGGGGGGCCGGCGGCTCCAGTTCTAACACTACTGTAACGACCAATCGCTACTACATTGCCCCTGAGACCAGTAGCAGTGGGTTGGTGGTGAATGGTGTGGATCTGATTTCGGGTAGTCTGGCTTATCCTGAGAGTGATTTAAGTAGCAGTTTCTTGTCATTTACCCGTCAATATTCCTCTACTGGATTAGCACCGACGAGTTTGGGTGGCTGGCAGCATGAATACAATAATGCTTTAGATGCCAGTAATCGCGTGCCTTACAGTAGCTTACAAGGCGCTAAAAGCGCTCAATACACCAGTGTCGAGCAAGCCTGTCAAACCGGTTGGAGTGAGCTTAAAAGCACGGCTTATAATGGGCAATTACAAGCGGCAACAGCGGTATTTAATGCCGGATTGTGTGAGCTATATCTCAATAACACCCTAGTAGCGAGCCTACCTGTACAGGATAGTGCGGGTAGTAATGCCTATCCGGTGCATGTGTTGAGTCGTGCTGATGGGAGTCGTATTACCTTTGTGCAGAAGAATGGTGCATGGACAACCACGACTCAAGCCCCTTATCAGTTACATGCCTCTGGTTCTGGCTGGATTGTTACGTTACCCGATGATAGTACCGAAGCTTACAATGCCTCCGGGCAGTTAACCTCTATTACCAATGCTGATGGTCAAACTACGACCTTGAGTTATAACAGTGTGGGTGATTTGGCTCAGGTGACTAACCTGTTTGGGGATAGCCTAACCCTAAGCTATAGCAATGGACAGCTCAAAACCGCGACGACTGATGCGGGGTCGACTACGTATAGCTATGATAGTGCAGGGAAATTAGCCTCTGTCACCTTTCCTGATGACAGTACCCATACTTACCAGTATACCAATGGCAAGCTAACCAGTATTACCGATGCTGAAGGAACAGTCGTAGCTCTATATAGCTATGACAGTCAAGGGCGGGTTAGTGCTATGGAAGGAGCCGCAGGGACGGAAGTAAAGCAGCTTAGTTATCAAAGCACAGCGACTCAGATCACGGATGTAGCCAATAGTGTGAGTGATACTTACGAATACGGGGTGATTAATGGTTTACCTAAGATCACCCGTATTACCAGGGCAATCGCTTGAAGTAAATCTATGATATTTCAGAAGTTAAGCATAATGGGAGATAGTAATCAGAGCAATTTTCCATGAAAAATTTACTTT
>NZ_KB904814.1 GCF_000380185.1 Thiofilum flexile DSM 14609 | reverse complement strand
GGCTGTATCAGCCCTAATAGTCCGAAAGGTAGAGCGGGTTTGCGAATAAGAGAATGGTCTTGCTCCGAGTGTGGAGCGGTGCATGATAGAGATATTAATGCCGCAAAGAACATTCTCGCGCTCGGACATGAGCGTCTAGCTGTAGGAATCCCCGTCCTTTAGGTCGGGGAGGATGTCAATCGGCTAGTGTTTTGAGTGCTGCGGTTTTATATGGGGTTTCTGCTGGTGACAACAGCGGGGTGGTGAGTAGAACTATTAGCATGGGTTTAGTCCTCCACGGGATGAGTGGGTGTATCGAGTAATAACTGGTAAAAAGCTAAATCGAGCCAGCGTCCGAATTTAAACCCTACCTGTGGTAAGGTGCCCACATGCTTAAAGCCTAAGCGTTGGTGTAGGGCAATGCTTCTGGAGTTGCTAGCATCAATGCCTCCCATCATGGCATGTATCTCCTGTTGGCGAGCGGCGGCGATCAGTGCTTGCATGATCTGTAAACCCAAGCCCTGAGCACGGTAGTCTTGGTGTACATAGACCGAATGTTCGACCGTGTATTTGTAGGCAGGCCATGCCCGAAAGCTACCGTAACTGCCAAAGGCCAACAGCGTACCGTCTTGTGCCTCAATCCCAATGACAGGATAGTTACCCTTTTGTTTGGTTTCAAACCAAGGTTTCATACTGTCATAGGCGCGGGGTTTATAGTCGTATAGTGCGGTGGAGTTTAGGATGGCTTCGTTAAAAATAGCTAGAATGGCATGGGCGTGTTGTTCGTAGGTGCAGTGAACGATGGTTTGCGCTGGCATAGTGGTTTCCTTGCGTGGAGGGCATGGGGCTGTGTAAAAACTGTATAAAGCTCACACAGTCGGATTTGATTATGCCTAAACGCGACCATTACGCCAGCAATATGCCTATTATGATCGCTACTGAGGTTATTGGTTCGGCTCGGATTGAAGAGGGGCTAAGGCTTTGCTGGCCTCTTTTTTGAGGGAAGAAATTAACATGTCAAAGGCTCCGTGATCGGGGCTTTTGCTTTTAATCCCTTCTCAAACAGGGCGGTGTTCAAACAATGTTAAAAGCGACATTGTCACGGATGCGAGAAGTCGTGGTCTTAATCCCTTCTCAAACAGGGCGGTGTTCAAACGCAGCTTATGCTCGTGAATTGAAGTTTTCATTAGTCTTAATCCCTTCTCAAACAGGGCGGTGTTCAAAC
>NZ_KB904813.1 GCF_000380185.1 Thiofilum flexile DSM 14609 | reverse complement strand
AACCACTTCAACATCGCCTCCCGCCGCGCATTCAACGTCCCCAAATCCAGCAAGGGCTGCACCGTCCCATTACGAATCGCAATCCGTTTCATCGAAAAACTCCGAATNGCCGTNTCTTGNAAATCNGCNANGCGNGTNGCCATAAAGGTAGNNCTCGCNGTACTCAGNGCNGTTTTAGCCTTNGTCAACATATCNATNANGCCATAGGCCGCTGTCGAACGTTGCTCCGCACTCGGTGCCGGTAAAGGACTACCCGTTTCGCGTTGACCGCTGGTGTATTCCTGCAAACGTAAATTAATCCATGCCACCATCTGGCTATAACCCCAAGCGTCTTTAGTCTTAAAGTCATTCACCGTCCAAGTACTGTACTCACTGAAATAAGTGTCATAATTAAAGTTAGTCAGCCCCACCCCAAGCTTTAAAAACTCTTCGGGTAATTCCCGACGCAGATCCTCCACCTCCAGCATTTCAACTGCACCGCTTGAGCGAATCAGGGCATTATTATCCGAGACCACTGTCCCATACTGCACACTCGCTCCTGTGCCAAAGCCCAGCACACACACCACCCCATCATCTGCCATATTCCCCCCAATCCGCAGCGGGAACAGGCGAATGCGTGGCTCAAAACTATAGCCCGTCGCATCCGGTGCGACTTCGCGTAGTTGATTACTGCTGAGGGAACCCGACAATAGCCCCGCTAGTGAAATCGCATGAGCGCCTTTGACTTGAATATCGTTATAGCTAATGATGGCATTACGGCATAAACCATCGCTCATGAAGATTCCCTGTAAGGGCGCGTTTACTCCCTTAATCACACAGTTCTTCACCGTAGGACTTTCCAAAATCGTCCCCGCCATTTGGTCGGCTAGCTTCAACTTGATTGGTTTACCAGCACTATCGGTACTGTCTTTATACTTAGGTGGAGGAATGAGCTGAATCGCATCACGATGGGCTTCAGTATAGGTTCGGGTGTCGGTAATCGTGAGCTTATCGAGTACCACTTTGTCACACCAAATCCGTACCGCATCCGTTTGAGTAGCCGCACTATACGTGATGGTCTTATTTGCAAAAGTATAAGGGCCACTTAGTGCTGGAATCGTCAGCACCATCCCCCACTTACCCGCACCACAGGCATTTGCGACCGCAATCCAATCGACCCCGGTTGATTGGCAGCTTTCTTCATCAAGAATATATAAATATTCGTTTTTCTTTATATCAGGTGCGCCCCAATAGTCTTTGGCGGTAATCAATGCTCATGATAAAAGTATCCAGAGGCTTACTCGCGCTCTATAGGGATATTCACTATAATAAAGGGATAGTAACCCACCTCTAGAGCATGTGTATGAGCGATGTCTACCTCAATCCCCTCACTGACTTTGGTTTTAAAAAGCTGTTTGGGGAGGAACCCCATAAAGACTTACTGATCAGCTTTTTAAACACGTTCTTACCATCACATCATCAAGTACAAGACCTGAATTACACCAAAAATGAATATCAAGGCCGCAGTGCCATTGACCGCAAAGCGATATTTGATCTGAACTGCATTAGCCCCTCCGGTGAGCGCTTTATTGTCGAATTACANCGCATCAAACAAATCTTTTTCAAAGATCGAAGTATTTTCTATGCCACCTTCCCTATTCAAGAACAAGCGATCCGTGGGGATTGGAATTATAAACTGGCNGCCGTTTATACGATTGGTATCCTAGACTTTTTGATTGATGATGATCAAACCAAGGTCTATTACCATGCTCAGCTTAAAGATCAGGATAATGTTTTATTCTACGACAAGCTCAATTTTATTTATTTAGTCCTCCCACGCTTTCAATTACAAGCCCATGAGCTAAGAACGCTACAAGACAAATGGTTTTATGTGTTTAAGCATTTACACGAATTAGAGCAAATCCCNAGNCANCTCACCGATGAGGTGTTTCAGCGTTTATTTGGTATTGCTAAAATCGCGCAATTACCGGCGAGNGANCGCCTAGGCTATGAAAGCAGTTTAAAAGACTATCGAGATTTTATGAGCACCCACGAAACCTCACGCTTAGATGGAAAAAAAATAGGGTTAGTAGAGGGAGAGAAAATTGGCTTGGAAAAAGGATTAGCTCAAGGGGAGAAAATCGGTATAGAGAAAGGTGAGCAAATCGGAGCCTTGAAGAAAGCCCAAGCGATAGCGCTGAATTTATTGCAGCTAGGTGTTTTGCCAGAGGCTGAGATTGCCCGTATTGCAGGACTAACCTTGGAAGAGGTGCAAAAGCTTAAATCGGTTTAGCAAAATACATCACGCCTAAATCTCTGTTAAATAGCTAGATAAATGTCATCTATTTGTCATGCAATCCTGCTATGCTTAATAAAACAACCGCTTTATGGAGATGATAATGATGCTAACCCCACGTCTGGCCTTATTAACCCTAACGCTTAGCCTCACATTGAACCCTAACCTCTATGCGAGTGACTTAAGCGCCTTAGAGCAGGCTGCTAAGGCCGAAGGTATGTTAACCACGATTGCACTACCTCATGATTGGTGTGGCTATGGTGATATTCTGGCAGGCTTTAAAGCTAAATACCCCGATATTAAAGTCAATGAACTAAACCCCGATGCGGGTTCTGCCGATGAATTAGAGGCTATTCGGGCTAATAAAGATAATAAAGGCCCGCAATCCCCTGATGTGATTGATGTGGGCTTTGCTTATGGGCCTGCCGCTCAAAAAGAGGGGTTATTACAGCCTTATAAAGTCTCTACTTGGGATGACATTGGTGCAGAACTCAAAGACCCTGAAGGGCATTGGTATGCCGATTATTATGGGGTTCTCGCTTTTGCGGTAAATAAAGACTTAGTACAAAACGTCCCGCAAGATTGGGCCGATTTATTAAAACCCGAATATGCGAATAGTGTAGCCTTATCCGGTGATCCCCGCGCCTCTAACCAAGCGATTTTATCCGTCTATGCCGCAGGATTGAGTAAAGGTGCAACCGGATCTGAGGCTATTGCTAAAGCAGGGTTAGATTTCTTTGCTGAATTAAATAAAGCGGGGAATTTTGTTCCTACGATTGGTAAAACCGGCACTTTGGCACAAGGGGCTACCCCTATTGTCATTTTCTGGGATTATAACTCTTTATCCGCACGCGATACCTTAAAAGGCAATCCTGAAATTGAAGTGGTGATCCCCCAATCGGGTGTGGTTGCAGGCGTTTATGTACAAGGTATTAGTGCTTATGCTCCCCATCCAAATGCCGCAAAACTCTGGTTAGAGCACCTCTATTCAGATGAAGGTCAATTAGGCTATTTAAAAGGTTATTGCCATCCGAGTCGTTTCCAAACCTTAGCCAGTAATAACAAAATCCCTGAAGCCTTACTCAAAGCCCTACCTCCAGCGGATGCTTATGCTAATGCCACGTTTCCTAGTATCGCAGACCAAGAAGCGGTCAAAGCACTCGTGACCACTCAATGGGATAGTGCTGTAGGAGCGAATGTGAAGTAATGCCCTCACCCTCAAACACTATACAGCATAAGGGTACTCATCACGCCCCCGCTAGATCGTGGGCGTGGTTGGGTGTTGTACCTTTTCTATTATTTGCCCTACTGTTTTTATTACTCCCGACGGCCAATATTATAGTCGGTGCCTTTCGTAATGCGGGAGGTGAGTGGACTTTAGCGAATATCTATCAATTATTTCAGCCCTCTATCCTAGCCTCCTATACCATTAGCCTCAAAATTAGTATTGCCTCGGCACTGTTAGGTGGAGTAATCGGTTTTGCCATTGCGGTTGCGGTGGTGCAGGGTGATTTACCCCGTTGGATCAGAGCTCCCCTCATGACCTTTTCTGGGGTTGCCTCTAACTTTGCCGGTGTACCCTTAGCCTTTGCCTTTCTAGCGACTTTAGGGCGTTTAGGCTTAGTCACGCTGTTATTACGGGATTGGTTTGGTATTAATCTTTATGCCACTGGATTTAATATTTTAAGTTTTTGGGGACTCACGCTGACCTATTTATTTTTCCAAATCCCGCTGATGATTTTAATCATCACTCCGGCTCTCGATGGTTTAAAACGGGAGTGGCGTGAAGCGGCTGCTATGTTAGGTGCCACAACTACTCAATATTGGCTCAAAGTGGTATTTCCCATTTTACTCCCCTCGCTCTTAGGTACCTTTGCATTGTTATTTGCTAATGCCTTTGGAGCCGTCGCAACCGCCTATGCCTTAACAGGTAGTTCTCTATCGATTGTACCGATTGTGTTATTCGCGCAAATTCGCGGCGATGTTTTACAAGATCCCCATTTAGGCTATGCCTTGGCATTTGGTATGGTCATGATTACCTTAGTGGCGAATAGTATCTACTTATGGATGCGGGCGCGTAGTGAGCGGTGGCTAAAATGAATACGATGACTTCACGCATCTGGTCTTGGTTAGTGTTATTGGTCGCTATTATTTATTTTGGCTTACCTTTACTCGGAACCTTTGAATTTTCACTGCGTATGCTACGGGGTACGTATAGCTTTGAAGCCTATCGAGTCGTATTGGCTGATCCACAATTTCAAGCGACCTTTGGTTATTCATTGTTGATGGCGTGTGCCACGATTGTGATGGGGGTGGTATTAGTGGTACCGACAGCCTATTGGGTTAGGCTGAAACTACCCCACTGGCGTCCTATTATTGAGTTTATTACGCTCTTGCCTTTAGTGATTCCTGCCATTGTCATTGTGTTTGGCTATATCCGTCTTTATAACACCTCATCATGGTTGCCGCTGACGGGCACGGCTTGGTCGACGGATTTATTAATGGTCTGTGGTTATACAACCTTAGCATTACCTTATTTATACCGTGCAGTAGATACCGGATTACGTAGCCTTGATATTGCCACCCTGACCGAAGCAGCGGAAAGCTTGGGGGCCAGTAAATTTACCTTAATCTGGCGCATTATCTTACCGAATGTCTCCGTCGCTATCCTATCGGGTGCCTTTTTAACCTTTGCTATTGTGATTGGTGAGTTTGTCTTAGCAGCACTTCTTAACCGTCCCGCCTTTGGGCCTTATATGCAGTTAATGGGAGCCAATCGTGCGTATGAACCCGCTGCGTTAGCCGTCATTGCCTTTGCCCTGACTTGGCTTTGTATGGGGTTGATTCAACTGGTTAATCGTCGACAACGGCACTTAGCAGTTCCTCAACATCGCTAAGCAATTAGGAAACTATCATGGCATTTTTAGAGTTAGAACACTTACATAAACACTATGCTACTCAAACCGTTGTGCAAGATTTTAATTTAAATGTTGAGCAAGGCGAGTTTATTTCTTTTTTAGGGCCTAGTGGCTGTGGCAAAACAACCGTATTGCGGATGATTGCAGGGTTTGAAACCCCATCGGCAGGACAGATTCGGATTGACGGGCACGATGTGGTGCGGCTTAAACCGAATCAGCGCAATATTGGCATGGTATTTCAAAGTTACGCCCTGTTTCCTAATCTAACCGTTGCACAGAATATTGGTTTTGGCTTAAGCGTGGCACGTCAACCTAAAACACAGATCAAGCAAACGGTGCAAGAGATGTTAGCACTGATTAAATTAGCGGATTTAGGGGAGCGTTATCCGTTTCAACTCTCTGGTGGACAACAACAGCGGGTAGCCTTGGCAAGGGCTTTAGCGATTCAACCTAAAGTCTTGTTATTAGATGAGCCTTTATCTGCATTAGATGCCAAAATCAGGGTAGCACTCCGTGAAGATATTCGCGCGATTCAACGTAGTTTAGGTATTACTACTATTTTTGTGACCCATGATCAAGAAGAAGCACTCTCGATTTCTGATCGTATCGTAGTGATGAATCAAGGACATATTGAGCAAGTTGATACCCCCCTCGCCATCTATAATCAGCCTAGTACTCGCTTTGTAGCCTCCTTTGTGGGGGCATTGAATATCTTAAATGCCACGGTATCCGCCCCAGAGCAGGGTATGTTACAAATTGAGAATCAAACGCTACAACTACAGCAACCCCTACCTCACCCTATGGGCACCACTATTCAATTAGCGCTACGCCCCGAAGCCCTAAGCTTAACGCCTAAAGAAAACACGGACCAAACACTAGTCGGGCAAGTACAACAAGTACAATTCTTAGGTTCAGTATTACGGGTACAGCTAAAAGCAGGAGCACAGAACCTAGTTCTAGATCAATTTAATCAACCCCAACTAATCCCTATTCAAGTAGGGCAAACCTTAAAGGTCTATTTTGCTTCTAACCAAGTATTACTACTAGGGGCAGGATGACACTAGCCCATAGGCACATAAGGACGACTCCTCAGAACTTATAAACCATACCCACAGAGGTGGCCTGAACCCGTTGCCCTTTGAGCTGCGACTCCGCACCTAGTTGGGCTGTGCCGTCCTTGTCCTTAACTACACTATATTCTGCATAGAGTTGTGTCTTTGGATTCACGGCATACTCTAGCCCTAGAGCGCTTAGTTTAGTTGCTGAGGCTGTTTTATCTTTTTTACGCCCTAGTTGTGCTTTAAGCGTCCAATTGCCCTGCGTCCTACTCGCATTTAGTAATAGAGCATTCACATCTTGTCCTTGCACTTGAGTTGACTGTGTATCTAAATGTTGATACAGCGCTCCTAGTTGTGCCTTATCCGTTTTGAAGTTGATACTCAAACGTCCATCCACATAGGTATTCGGTTTCACCTCAACCCCTGCCCCTAATACCCAGTTTTGCTTGGCTTTGTAATTAATTAATCCACCTCGTACCGAACGTTCGGAGAGAGTCGTATCTTTATCACGTCCATAGCCTAGAGCTATTTCAGCCTTACCCAAACGTTGAATATAGAGCAGTGAATCTGTAACGGTGGTATTGGGTTGAATGAGGGTTTCTGCCGAGCCAAATTGATCCTGAAAACGATCTAGTTCATAGGTGAGTACTTGATTAGGCATCAGTTGTTTGCCGGTGCGTAGTTCACCATAGGGACTACGTAAACCTACCCAATGCTGCTTTTGATTGCTCAGTGAACGGAGATTATTTTTGTGAGTTTGCAGGTGTAAGCGTGTCTCGTTCATAAAAGTAATATCGAGCTTATGATTTAGTGGCGTAAATCCTTTAATCCCCACTAAGCTGCCTGTGCTGCCAAGCGCTTGGCGCTGAGTCGTGTGTCCATCGGTTTTGGCTCGTACATCCCCATAGTTAGCTTGTATTTGTCCATAAAAGGTCAGCGCTCCTGCTTGAGCATGGGTCGTAAACAACAAGAATATACCCAGTCCTAATAGACGCATAGGCGACTCCACAAAGTTTTAACACGAACAAGACGACTTGAATGAGCGCAAATGATTCCCTCGAAGGCCAACCGCGCTTTATTACACTCTACACTAAAAAATAACACTCTATAAACGCAAAAAGCTGCCAGAGGCAGCTTTTTGTTGAACAATACATCGTATGCTGGTAGTTCGGTCGGCGATTAACGCTTGGAGAATTGAGTAGCGCGACGTGCTTTGTGCAAGCCCACTTTTTTACGTTCTACTTTACGAGCATCACGAGTTAAGAAAGCTGCTTGTTTTAATGAAGCACGCAAGCCTTCATCATACTGTAATAAAGCACGCGCAATCCCTAAACGAATAGCACCCGCTTGACCAGTCATACCACCACCTTCAACAGTGACAGTAATATCAAACTTATCGGTCAGTTCAACCGTTTGCAGAGGTTGGCGCACAACCATGCAAGAAGTTTGACGACCAAAGAATTTGTCTAAGGGCAAATTGTTAACGGTAATGTTGCCAGTACCATTACGTAAGAACACACGAGCCGAAGAAGATTTGCGGCGACCGGTTCCGTAGTATTGAGTTTCAGCCATAACGTTTTATGCCTCAGATTTCTAATGGTAGCGGCTGTTGAGCTTCATGTCTGTGCTCAGTGCCTGCATAGATTTTTAATTTACGGTACATAGCACGACCTAATGGATTTTTAGGTAGCATACCTTTTACCGCTAATTCAATCACACGACCAGGGGCACGTTGTTGCATCTTCTCGAAAGAAGTTGCTTTCATGTTACCAATATAGCCTGTGTGCTTATAGTAAATTTTGTCTTTAGCTTTATTACCGGTAATGCCAACTTTGTCAGCATTAAGAACAATAATATAATCGCCTGTATCGACGTGAGGTGTGTATTCTGGCTTATGTTTGCCACGTAAACGACGTGCTACTTCGGTGGCCAAGCGGCCAAGCGCTTTACCTTCGGCGTCAATTACGTACCAGTCGCGCTTCACCTCAGCCGGTTTTGCACTGAATGTTTTCATTCCCGAACTCCAGAGAGTGTATTTTTAACCTGAGAAAATAGACCGCGCATTCTAGTCTAATCAAGAGTGGGATTCAAGCATGATTAACAGCATCTAGCACTTTTCTACTAAAACGGCTGTTCTAGTTATGACTAAACCATGTGGAAAACATGAAATCGGATTCGATGGTCAGTGATTAGTAGCTATACTGCACGGTATGTACTGAGTGAACATGGAGTAGGAGAACATTATGTTGGGTATTCATAGTTGGGAGTTGTTTATTATCTCCGGACTACTGCTGAATCTGATGCCAGGGCCAGATACGCTATTTATTATGACTAAAAGTGCCTCTCAAGGCTGGAAGGCGGGTGTGGTCGCTAGTTTAGGCATTTGCACAGGGGTTTATATTCATATCTTTACCGCCGCCTTTGGCCTATCAGCATTATTGGCGACCTCAGCAACGGCCTTTACCGTGGTTAAGCTAGTCGGTGCGGCTTATCTCATCTATCTGGGCTGGAGTACGCTGAAACAAAAGGCACAGAGTAATGTTAGTCCTTTAACCCAAGCGTCTCATCAGCCACTCATGACGATTTTTAGACAAGGCTTCTTGACCAATGCCTTGAATCCTAAGGTGGCATTATTTTTCTTGGCTTTTGTCCCACAATTTATTTCGGCTGATTCTACTAATACCATGTTAGCTTTTATCGTACTCGGTACTGTGTTTGATATTAATAGCCTATTGTGGTGTTTGCTGGTGGCTTTTAGTACTGCGTTTGCCAGTCAAAAATTACAAACCAGTACTCAAGTCAAACAATGGCTGAATAAGGTCGTAGGCGTGCTCTTTATAGGCTTAGGTGTACGTTTGGCTATTTCTGCTCAGCATTAAGGTTGTTTGAATAGGTTGGCGTGGGTGATTTGATGCAATCTCATACCTCAACTAGGCATCACTCGCATCGAACACCCACCTTCACTATTTATTTAACACCACAGCGCTATTTCACCGATATTACTTCTCTAGGGCTAGCTGTATGCGTTTTGCGCCCTATTTTCTTCCAAAAAGTAGGCATCATGCTCGGTTTAGCTAAAGTTAGCGCTGTAATAGTTAACTCAATAGGCTCCAACGAGCCTTGCTTTAATTGTTGCCAATAAGCGTTTTGTAGGCTAATGCGTTCACACCAAGCCCGTGGTAAAGATTGATAATGCTTACCCAAACGAAAGGCTAATAATTTCACTAAGGTCTGTAACGCAGCCCAAGGTAATAAATGCGGTTTACGTTTAGCTAAAAAGCGAATGAGTGACTTCACATAACGTCCAGCTTCTTGATCAGGCTTACCAATACTGGCTAATAACGGGGCTTCAACCGCATGAAATACACCCACATCAAAATAGCGTCGTGCTAATTGAAGCAAAGAATAATTATGTGAATGCTCCACCCTACTCTCGGCATTATAAACTGCCTTCCACCCGGCTAAGAGTAAACGCGCACATAAATAGCTATCTTCACTGACAATAATCTGCTCAGGAAATCCCCCCACACTCTGCAAAGCAGTCGCTCGATATACCGCATATACATCGGAAGCAAAAGCCGCCCGATAGCCTAATCTGGCAAAATCTGCTCTACTATAACTAGCTGATTGATCAGGGTAATTATAAAGCCTAGCGTGTTGCTCCAGTAAATCAGCCTCTGCCCGCGCGACATGACGCCCATAGACCAACGCGACTTCAGCATCATTTAAGACCGGCTCTAATAAACGCTCTAATGAATCCGTTTGGGTTAAAATCGCATCTTGGGTCAAATACACCAAATACTTGGCTTCCACACAGTGTTCAGCCGCCCAGCGCCTGGTGCCACCATGATTGAACTGATCGGCACGCACCCGATAGATTTCAAACCCCGCTTGAGCCGCCAGTGCTACAGTATGATCGGTTGATTCGGTATCGATCACGATATAGCGCCCGGCTAAAATGGTTTGCTTTTGTAATGCTTGAATCCATTGAGGCCACAGCGCCCCAGCATTACGAGTGAGGACAATAATAGCCACCTCTGGGCGATAAATTTTTGTTAACATAATAAGCCCCGTGGGTATTAATTTTTAAACGTTAGGAAAACAATAATAAAGCTAAGTTTTCCACCACGCCCTGTTTAAAAAGCCGATGTTGCACAATATGGCGGCGGCGTTCCCAGCCTTTCATATATTGCAAATCAGCCAGTGCTTGTAGCTGTTGATAATCCGCTTTATTTAATCGCGCACTAAAGCAACGCAAAAAAGCGTTAGCTTGCTGACTCCACAGATCAATGCGTTTATGCACATCCCCCGCTGCCACCGAGCGTTTAGCTCCGACTAAGTTATGGGCATGTTGGCGGTATAAAATCGTGGGGTGAGGTAAAGCACCAATATGCCCCAACCACGCACACACTAAAGCCAACCAACGATCATGATGCACCGCCTCAGGCGGCAAGGGAAAAGCTAATTGAGCCGCATGACGATTAAAAATGGTAGCGCAACCCGTAACGACATTAGTTAATAAATAAGCTTGCTTACGTTGCTTAATATCAAAACCACGGTATCCCCAAAATGAAGGGCTAATAATTTGCTTATTCTCATCAATAACGGCTAAATCGCTATGGACTAATAAAGGCGCAGACCTACCGTATTTCTGTTCTAATTGATATAAAGCTTCAACCTGTAATTCAATTTTTTCAGGAAACCAAACATCATCCTGATCACAAAACATTAAATAAGGAGCCGAACTCTTGCGTACTAACTGATCAAAACTCGCTGTACTACCAATCGAATTAGCACTAATAATATCGGTTACTTGTTTTGGATGCTTTTTTTGCCATTCGAGTAATATTTTTAAGGTTTGATCCTGAGAGCCATCATCACGCACTAATAATTGCCAATTATGAAATGTTTGGCGTGCTAAAGAGGCTAATAGATCAGGCAACCAACGCTCACCATTCCAGGTGGATAATAATACTTGGACAACGGGAACTGGGCTAGTCATCTAATACACCTCCCATAAAAGCCGTATACGCTTAAAGTAGTGGCGATTGAAAAGCTTAGTTTTAATTCTTAAACTATACCAAACGATTAATCCCTTTAAACCGGGGCTAAAACACTGCCCACGAGCCTTAGAAAAACAAAAGGCCTGAGCTGCTAAGAATAAATATAAGGGATGTGGTAACATAACCAGCTCCTTTGCGCATTATTATTATTTTTTTACCGCGTGTAAGTACGCGATGCGTAAAGCAAAATTAGCTATTCCTGTTGGTAAATGACTAAACACAGCATAACGCCATGCCTCTACTTGTAAATATTGCCAAAACCGTTTGGGACTTAAAAGATCACGCCACTGAAACCAACGCTCGGCTAAGGTTAATACATGATCATGCCCAAAATCTTCGGTATGGACTAAACGTCGAATGAGCTTTACCTCTTGAGGTGTAGGGTAAACTACTGCACGCTCTAAGGTGCCATACACAAAAGGTAAAATTTCATGGCTAGTAAATCCGGTTAATTGCTGGATTTTCTGAAAATGCTGCCAATAGTCTAAAACTCCGGCCTGAATTTGCTCCACATAGGGATTAGCACGTATTTCAGCCGCCCGATCTGGCGCACTATCAGCTTTTAATAGAGGTTGCCATGAGCCTAAAGCATCTTGACTATAACCAATGGTTGAACCATGTAATGCCCGTGCGCCTTGCTCAAATACCTCTTCAAACTCCGCTACCACTCGCTCACAAGCATTACTACGGCGCGAGTCATAAATAATCCCCTCCGCCTGATTATGCTGATAAAAATCATTATGGAGTTTAGGAACCAGTGCAAAATAAAATCCTGAAACCTCTGGATAGTGCTTTTCTTGCTCAAACGTTTTAGTTAAAAAGTGCTGTAAAGTACCGTTCCAACCAATATCCACCATGGCAACATGCTGATAATCAAAAAAGCCCTCTTGTTTTAAATAGGCTTGCAAGGTTTGTTTATGAGTAAGTCCAGTATGGCGAATAATGGCTTGCACTTCAGGGTCAGCCAGCCAATTTAATAAGCGTTTATCGTTCCAATCATGAATAGGAGCACTAATATCATGCAAATCATATTTTTTTGCTAAAGGCGCAAGTAACTCATGAGATAAGCTATAGACTTTAAAAATAGAGCTTAAACCCTGTTGCTTTGGATTATAAAAAGCAACTTGAGCTTGTTGTAAGGTTAAGCCTTCAGCGACTGAGGCGGCTGCAATCACCTGACGTGATAAATATAAATAGCGTTGCTGATACTGGGCATTTGTCTTGCTCAGCATTTGTTGAAATAAATAACCATCACGAGCAATAAAAAAAATACAATCTGGCTTTGTTTGCGCTAAATTTTCTAGCAGGCCTAGCATAAAAGTACTAAAAGCAATACCCAATACTTCACGCCCATAATCAAAATACTCAGCCTTTTGTGTGTGCTTGGGGCTAGATACCTGTAAACTCTCTCGAATTTGTTCGGCTAAATAACGCCCCCGCCAAACCCCGCCGCGCTCTGCCATTTGAGCATTAATACGCTGCTGACTAATACGAGTCACTTCATCTTTTTCATCTAGCCAAATACCTTGAATCCCTAATTCACACGCTTTTAATCGATCCGAATGGGGATTATCACCAATATGTACCCATGCTTGATAATCTAGGGCTTGTTTATCTTTGATATACTCAAATAAACGTCCGCTATGTTTACCGAGCTTGCTATCACTTGATACATAAATCGCTGAGAAGTATTGCTTTAGCCCTAAATTCTCTAATAGCTGTGCTATATACTGGCTATCAAGATACATATCTGAAATAGCTAATAGGTTCAGATTAAAGCCTTTTAACCACTCTAAGAAATCAATAACATCTTTTTTAATATAAAGTGCGGTTGTCTCGGCCTGTAGCTCTAACTCAATGGCGAGTGCCATTAAAACCGGATCTTCATAGCCCACCCAATTTTTAATCCACAGGGGGACTAAATCTGAAAAACAACATTCGTGATCAAAACCTTGTTGCAGGGCTTGTTCACGTAAGCTGTTTTCGGCTTGTTGCCGGGCTTGAAATACCTGTTGCGGGGTTGCATTCGTCACTTGAGTGGCTAATTGACGGCAGACTTGGCGCTGAATATGTTCAGGTAAATCAATGCGGGCTACTAAGGTATCAAAAATATCCAGCGATACTATCTGAAACCTACCCTGCTCTACTTGTGGGGTAAGCCATGTTTTAAGCGACTCCCAAGAGGTCAGGCGTAGCTTGTCAGGCATAATCCTGTCTCACTAATAAATGCCGTGCGGCGAGTAGTGGATTTTTTAGCCCCCGCCCGATTTTATAACCTAAACTCTGCCGAATTTTATGCAACTCTGCTTCTAATTGGCTAATTAAAGTATTTTGCCGCTCGACGATTTGGTCGCGCTCTTTAATCCAACCATCACGATCGTCTACCCACTGTTGTTGCTTGGCAATTAGCTCCTCACGCTCGGCAATCACAGCGAATAAATCTTGCTCTTTTTGTACTAAGGACTGGTGTAATTTAGCACACCACTCTCCGTGCAAGAGGTTTTGTAAATCCGTGAGTTGGACGCTGAGATTATGCCAACCTTGCGGCGTGAGGTGGGCAGCAAACTGTGGCAGCCGCGCATAAAGCATTTGTAGATGCTCATTCACCGCCTTTAAGGGTGACTCATGAATAGTATTAGTATCATGTTGGCGATAAGCCAATAGTACCTCAGGACTATAAGCCGTTAAGAACCCAGCATCGCAAACCCGCAAGGCAAAATCATAATCATGCACATAACGCCAATCAGCAAAACCTTTTAGTTGCTCCCATACAGCGCGTCTAAACAAGAAATTAGAGGTGGTGAGTAAGAAATTTCCCTTAGCCAGCGCCGTTAAAAAATCACGGCTACGGTATAACTCTTGCTGTAAATTTTGATACCAATCCATAAACTCACCCTGCCATTTAGGCTGGGTATGCTGATGGGAGTATTCAACTTGGGCGCTTGAGGCGATGAAATCCACGCCCTGCGCTTGAGCTAAGCCAATCAGACGCTCTAGGCGCTGTGGATGCCAACGATCATCAGAGTTCAAAATCGCCAAGTAATCACCTTGAGCAAGATTTAAACCTTGATTGAGGGTTGCCGATGCTCCTTGATTTTTGGTATGGCGTTCGCAACGTAGCTGTGGATGCTGAAAGGTTTGGATGATCTCCCAAGTTTGATCACTAGAAGCATCATCAATAATAATTAACTCCCAATCGGTATAGGTTTGACTAAGTACCGATTGAATAGCACTCGCTATCCATGCTGCATGGTTATATGCAGGTATTACCACACTCACAGTCGCCTTAGTGGACATCATTTTACCTCGCTCAGTTGAGCGTACCGCGCCATAAATTGCTAGCACGACGCACCCACTGCCAGCTACGTGTTGCATGGACTTCTGCGAGTTCGGCGCGAGTACGTTGATAATCTTGCGTTAATTGTTGTAATTGGTTAGTGCAATTTTCGAGCTGAATTTCTAGACCCCGAATCATCTGTGCTTGGGTCTTTAACTGATTTTGCATGCGCCCCCAGGCTAAATTAGAGTCTAATAAAGGCTTTAATTGAGTCCTGCCTAGTAAATCATCACCTTGTTCGGGTGAACTCAGTCTTAAGGTGAGAATAAACTGATAAGCCATGGCCTCTGGTTCATGAAATTTAGCTAAGGCTTCCGGGGTAGCCTCTAGATTCATTTTTGCTAAATACTCAGCAATGACGTTATCCGCCATATCATTCCACGTGCAATCCATATCCGTGATGGTATAGCCACACTGTTGAATGAGTGTGCGTAAACTATCTAGGGTAAAAAAGTGTAAATGGGTTTCATCTAAAATGCCGGCTTTTTCATACGCAAAGTTACCCGCCAATAACTCTAAGCGTATAGAGGCATGAGCAACATTAGGGACGGAAATCAATACCTCGCCTTCATCTAGCAATAAGGGCTTAATACGCTCTAGCAGTGACTCAGGGTGCTGCAAATGCTCTAGTACATCCGTTAAGGTCACCACATCAAACTTTTCCCCCTCTAGTGCATCCAGACTATGAGGATCGTCTAAGTCCTCCGTAAAAACATAGTCACAAAAACGCTGCGCACGCCATGCAAGCTGAGGATTTTTATCAAAGCCAATAATAGATGCCTGACACATGCTTTTTAATAGCTCAGACATTTCTCCACCCGCACAGCCGAGTTCTAATACGCGGGCATAGCGCGGTACACGCCGGACAATTTGGGCATGAGAGTGATTAGCCGAGAGATCAATCGACGCCAAAGCTGCATTTTCTTGTTGTTTCATTATCGTTATGCTCTTCGCAGCAGAGGAAGCGCTGCCCACAACCACCACTGACTAGGTGCTTGCACAATCTCAGCACTCAGTTGTTGGGTCAACAGACTCAAACATTCCTCTTCATTATAATTATTTGGGTCTAGCAAAGGTGAAAACTCTGCTATTACCCCCCCGTCCTGTCGATTACGCATATAAAAGGGCGCAATCCATGCCTGTGTCTTTTTTGCTATTTTGTAAATACCGGCAGGCACTTTTATAGTACCGTTTAGAAAGGAAACTGTCACGCCTTGGCTCTGATTTTGTGCATAGGGCACATCAAACAATAAAGTAATCAACTCCTCATCTAAAGCTTGATACAAGGGGCGCACCAACTCACCCTCTACCAAAAAAGTCCCACCAAGGCTAGCTTTTAACCGCTGCAACTTCCAACGTCGAAATCGATATTCAGCCTGATGCAAGTGTTGCGTATTGGACTCAGTATTATCCCGTGTCAAGGTTCCCACCTTAAAACCCCGCAAATACATGGCAGGCCCTGCCAGCCAAAAGCGTCCGATATGCCCCCCTGTCAGCAATACGCGCCTACCTTGTTGTCTGGCCTGCTCTACAGCCTCAAATCCCTGCAGAGTCACCAAACGTTGCATCAGTTTAGGCTGGGTTAAATACCACGTATCGAGAGTTTCGCACTCCACCATTTGAGCATATTCACAGAGCCATTGTTGAATTTGAGTCTCCGAGGCATGTGGAAAGGTAAGCTGCATTTGCTCTTTCACGATAGCTAAACCGCCCAAATGCCGGGCTTGCCAATACCGACTAGAATATTGAGCGAGGCGGTAACTATAGGATAGGGGTAATTGGGCAAGCAGTGGATATTGCACCTGATAACGCCATGAAAACCAGTCTGGCTTAATCGCATTGAAGCGCATCATAGACCGTATACCTTCCAACGATGCGGCAATTGACAGACCCCGATCCCTTGACGCTGGGAGCTTTGTTGTACCTGGAAATGACAGCAGCGCTCGCGCGAGTCATAGACATGCAATCCGGTTTGATCAATCAGCCATAGTTCTAAACAATAATCACCGGCTAATAGGGGTAACTCATCTATTACATAATGAACCTTGGCATAGTCATGCCCCTGCAAAGCAATTCCCTCGTGCAAAGTACTCATGCCATAGCATTGAATCTCATCATTGCGCCGAATCACAATCCCTAAATGTACCTCCTGCACCGGATACCTATTGAGATTTATTAATACCTCCACACCAAATTTAGCGCCAGTATTAAAGACCTTATTTTCCGTTGTGAGTAATTGAGCTGATTGAATAAAGGGCTGAGATTGAAGGTGATTATTGGCTTGAGGGCTGATGACGGCTGGGGTTATGACTTCACGTTCGCGGCAAGCGGTTTGATAGGCATCGACTACGGCTTGCGCTTTACCAAACTGACGAACCCTTCCCTGCTCTAACCAAATAGCTTGCTGGCATAATTCCCGTACTTGATACAAATTATGGGAGCAAAACACTAAACTCGCCCCCTCTGCCACAATAGTCTTAATACGCTGCAAGGATTTCTTTTGAAAGTGCTGATCACCTACAGAGAGCGCTTCATCGACAATCAAGAGCTGGGGTGACAAAACGGTAGCTAAGGCAAAACCTAAGCGCATCACCATGCCACTAGAGTAGGTTTTGAGGGGTTGCTCGATCCAAGGTTGTAATTCAGCAAACTCAATCACGGTGGGAAGATATTCATTAATCTGCGCATGACTCAAGCCCCGCAAGGCTAAGCCTAGACGAATATTATCTAAGCCCGATAATTGCGACTGAAAACTCGCCCCTAACTCTAGTAAGGCTGCACGCTGATCTGTAGCCAAGCAAACTCCAGCGGTAGGCTGTAAAGTACCTGCAAGCACGCGCAATAGAGTACTTTTACCCGCGCCATTATCCCCTACAATACCCAAAGTACTGCCCTGCTCTAGCTCAAAACTAATATCTTGCAAAGCATAATGGGTGGTATGGCGTTGAGTACCTGTTAGCCACTCCCAAAGCAAATCAAGGGGGCGAGGATACTGTGGATAGCCTACTGAAATCTGCTGTAATTGAAGGGCTTTCATAGCACATAGCGTATTTTAGGTAATAAGCGTCGTGCCATACTAACACTCAGATACCAAACGACTAGTGAAGCCAATAGCACCGGCAGCCAAGCCAATACCTTAAACTCACCTTGCACTAAAGCGGTTTGATAGCCTTGAATTAAATAGGTGAAGGGATTCCACAATAATGCCGTTTGCCAATGACTAGGTATTTGTTCTAGACGATAAAAGATGGGGGTAATTAATAATAAAATACCTAATATTGCACTTAATACTTGGCGTAAATCCGTGAGCACGACCCCCAATACACTTAATAAGGCCGCGCCCGCACTGCTCCATAATAGGCGAATCACTAACCAAGGCAAATAACACCCTAACGCCCACAATGGATTCAGTCCTTGAATACTCATCCAGATAATGAGTAAAGCAATACTAATCCCTTCCAATAATAATGAACTAGCCACCAGCACCCAAGGAACCAGCACCGCAGGTAAAGCGGTATTCAATAATAATTCACGCCGCTCTAATAGTAGATTAGGAGCACGAGTGAATACCTCGGCGAGGGTATTAAAGGCAATTAAACCTGCCAATAAATACTCACTAAAGTAATGCCCGTCTTGCCCTCCTTGATGCTTTAATTGCATTAAATCACCAAAGATCCAGCTATAAACCACTAATAATGCCAAAGGTTGAGCAATGAGAATGGCTAGCCCTAAACGCGAATTAAAATAACGTGTGCGTAGATCTAGATAGACTAATTGCCCAAATAAAGTGCTCCACTGCTTTCGTTCCTTAGTCCCGCTAAGGGGCATCATTGAGCTGAGCATTTTGTTCAAATTGTTGGCGTAATTGTTGCAGTAATACTTGTTGCTGCCCCAGCCGATATTCGGTCTTAAGACTGGCGATTAGCTCATCTTTGACTTGATCAAAACTGAGAACCTCTGGTTCGCGCCGCTCTAAATATTTAACTAGATACATAGCCTTATCCGCATTGAGTACGGTACTCAGTGGCTCACTATCTTTAAGCTGGACGCCAGCATCAAATACTACACTTGGGAGTTGATCGGCCTTATACCACTCGCCCGCCTGTGTCAGTGCTTTGTCTGCGGCCTGACTATATTGCTCCACTGCTTGCTCAAAGGTTAGTTTCTTGTGCTGTAAATCTTGGCGCAGCGTTTCTAGTTGTTGTTTAGTCTTAGTTTGGCTCTCTGGCGAGGGGGTATTGATTTGGATTAACTGTAACTTTAGGCGTAGCGGGAAAGTATAAACGGTAGCTAAGCGGGCTTGATAAAGCTCTTGTGCTCGTTGGGTAAAGTCGGGGGCATTTTGATCAATGTGAGCTTCAAGCGCACTACGAGCCAATAAATCTTTACGCATCTCCTCTAGCTGCTGCTCAATCTGAGGTTTTTTATCTAAACCTTGTTTGAGTGCCTGTTGCAATAAGGATTCGCGGATATATAAATCTTGTAATATAGGACGACGTTGTGCAGGTGTTGTGAGGGTTTTAGGGTCGGTTCCCTTGACGGTGAGTGCGCTTTCATATTGCGCTTTAGATAACTCCCATTCGGGGGTTTTCATGATCCAAGCATCTTCTGCTTGTACCAGACAGGGCACCATTAAACCTAATACGACTCCCTGTAATAAGGATCTCAATGATAATGACATTTTTCAACAGCCTCATAATAGCTAGACGGACTAAGTACCCCTACTTAATCCGTCCCTTGAATGAATAAACTTAATAGCGACGTGTTTTATGCGGTATCGCATCACCAAAGCGAGCATGAGCATTTTCGCTTACATTGCCCTCAATAGCCGCGAAACCTAAGGTTGGCACACCATTATAAATAAAGTGATCTGCTTTATAATTATACGGATTAGCACCATACGCATTCGATGAGGTAAAGGCTCCACCTAAGGTATAATTCGGGAAGGTAATCCGCGCCCAACCATGTACGAATGGCCCTGCACTGACTGCTTTTAAGGCTGGACTTGAGAACACGGTGCGATTCAAATCATATGAAGGATCGGTACTCACAAAGCTCAAGACATTCACTTCACGAGTTAAGCTAGCCTCTGGGCCAAAAGTACCGGCTTTCGCGTCGGTTACGAAACCAAAGTATTTATCTTGAGTAGCATTCAAGCCCCAAGCACGCGCTTCCTCACGGTCGTAGAGACCATCAATTTTTGCTACAACATCGGTACTAGCCTGATGGATACCATGTTTTTTCATCGGGAAAGTTACAACCCAGTCGGTATGACCATCATAGCCATCGGTAGGATCAAGGAAGTATTCGTTCATGATATAAGGCACTGCCAACACATGCGCCATGGGGTACGGGTTAGTACCACAGGATGTGCCCTCTACCGTACAAGGATCTTGACTTTGTTGCTTCCAATTGGTGACGACCAGATCAGACTCACCACTTGATTTAGGAACGGTAATCGTGCTTTGTGTCACATTGCCGGACGCTAAAGAGGGTAATAAATACTCTTCATAAAGATCGGGACGGTAGTGTTGAGCCTGAGTGCTGTAATTATCAATCGCCACCGGATCAATCGCAAACGCCGCACCCTCTGCAATATTCAAGACAGCAGAAGAACCAAATAAACCACCCGTAGGCGCTTTTAAACCTACCGCAGCCGCACCTGTTCCCGAAGCAAAGGCACCTGTTGTTAACCAAGCATCAGAAACAGCCTGACAATTAGCAGGTTTACCATTCACATGTTTGACTGCCTCTTGAATTTTAGGATCGGTCACAACCCCCATTTCAATCACTTCAACATAACCTTCACGGGTATCTTTGTTTTCATAGACAATATTTTTACCATCGAAGGTTTTCATCACCTCACAGCGATCTTTATTCGGACTTGAGCAATCGGCGGCATGTTGCACAGGCATAGTACAAGTACGATCTAGTGTGGTAAATGCACCCGCATCGCTATTGGCATCTTTACGAATCGTACCTGTCCAGACATCTTCCGGTGACATATAGATATTAAAATTGAGAATATCATTACTATTTTTGCCTTCGCGGAAACGAATCTTGACTGCCTTGGTCTCATTAGTAGAGTTAACTAGGTTAATATTAGTGACATACCCTGGATTAGCATTAAAGTAAGGGAACAATAACACTTGTCCTGTTCCATCAGAGTTGACATACACCGCTTGGACAGCAGTAAAAATTCCTGCGGCAACCAGAAATCCTGCTGCCACCCCAAAAGCGAGCTTTTTTTGTTTAAACACCTGAGTGCCTCCTAAAAACTTATCTTTATAATTTATTGTTGGAGTGTCTGACTTAATCTAATTTATTAATCTATAGATAATACAACATTATGCCAGATAAATATCCTAATTTTTTACGTAACGCCACTCTGACTTCCAAGCGGTATCCTTCATCCATGTTTCTTGTATTACTTCACTCGTCTCTATCGGCTCTGGTAGACCGCGCATCTTCATCGCCACGGTCACCTTAACATTCACTTGGCATTGTGAATCTTTGCACTGGGCATCCATTACTTGTGCTGACCTCCAAAGCCCTACCCCACGTATCGAGTTCTCAAACTGCTTTAAGGGGGTAGTGTCCTGAAAAGCTTTGGTGTAGTACTGGTAGGCTTTGGTTGGATTGGACTGCAACAGTGCAGTCCAACGTTGTTGCGCCAATTCTTTGACTAAAGGCTCCGGTGGCTCAGCAGAGCACGCCACTAACAACCCTAATCCTACTAATACTATCCACCACTGTTTCATGATTTAACGTTGTCCTTTTAATTGCTGTAGGAAACGGTCATTCGCCATGAGACGCTGCATCCGCTCACGCATTTCCTCACCTGTTTTAGTCAACCCGGATTGATCCCTAATAGCGGTAGGCGTAATCAATACCAGTAACTCGGTACGAGTAGAGGTTCCACCCTCTGAGCTAAATAACTTACCTACAATCGGCATATCCGACAGAATAGGTACGCTTTGCTTACTATCCGTTTTATTCTCACGAATCAGGCCACCTAAGACGATGGTTTCGCCACTTTGCACCACAATGGAACTCTTAATACTGCGCTGCATAAAGGTAGGCTGATTATTAACGCTATCTCGCTCACCTAGATCCGTCACATCCTGTTGGATTTCCATTTTCACCAGACCATTGTTATTGACCTGAGGTGTTACCTTGAGTGAAACCCCCGTATCTTTATACTGATAGGTATAGGTATCCGTGCCAGTCGTACCACTGCTACTGGTTTTAGTCTCAATCGGTTGCTGATTACCCACACGGATTTCAGCCGGCTGATTATCTAACACTAAAATCGAAGGCGAGGACAATACTCTCACTCGTGACTGCTTAGCCAACATGTTAATAATATTCTTTAAAGAGCCTGTAGGGTCGCTTAAGGAATACGAGAATCCTGCTCCACCTGCAATCCCACCTAACGAGACTAATCCCTCACCCACTTGTCCTAGTAGGTTACTATTTTTAAAGTACCACTGTAGACCAAACTGTAAATTATCTGACAAGCTCACTTCCATAATGGAAGCCTCGACTTGTACCTGCATCGGCATTACATCAATACGTTTAACCGCCTCAATAATTTGCTGATAAGTCGACTCAGTCGCCATAATCATTAAAGAGTTATTGGTCTTATCTGCCACAATCCGCGCATCATCCGTATTATCAATCACCACACCGCCATCTGCTGTTACCGCTGGCTTGCCTGCGACGGCGACCGCGACGGCGGTTGGATTATCAGGGCTAGGTGCAGCACCATTAGCCGGTGGTATCGCGCCCCCTACGGTGGCAGGCTCTAGACCTGGTGCTAGACTAGAGACAGCACTTTTCTTTTTACTACTGCTCTTACCCGAAAAAATCTGATTGAGCATTTCAGCCAAGTTTTCAGCACTACCATTTTGTACCCGATACACATAAAGCTGTTGTCCTGCGGTAGGACTGGTACGGTCAAAACGATTCACCCAACTTTGCATATCGCGTAAATAGTCGGGACTTGCGGAGATAATCATTAAGCTATTCATATGCTCAAGGGGTACGATCTTAATCATCCCCGCCATAGAGCTACTGCCTCCCTCCCCAAAGAGGGTATCCATGCTTTTCGCAACGATACCGGCCTCCACATTCTTAATGCGGAAAATGCCTACTGACATACCTTGTAATACATCCACATCAAAGGTACTAATCGTCGACATCAGATTAGCCAGCTCCGAACCCGTACCAGCTAGCATTAATAAATTACGACTACTATCCACGCGGACAAAAGCATCTGGATTCGCTAATGGCTCTAGAATCTTCTGCATTTCCACTGCTGGAATATAGCGCAGCGGAACCACTTGAATACTATAGCCCGGTTTTAACTTACCAAAACTGGGTTTAAACCCCCGCCCTTTCATATTGGCACGAGCCGCTACACGATAACCACTAGGTCCATCTTTATATAAAACGGCACCCTGAGTCGCTAATAAAGACTCCAGTGTGGGGATGAGGCTCGCTTGAGGTATAGGCTCACTAGAGCTAATCGTAACCTCACCCTCAACCCCCGGCTCCATGGTATAAGTCAGTTTTAATAAATCACCTAAGACGACTTTCACTACCTCACGAATACTGGCGCGTTCAAAGTTCAGGGCTATCCCGTCGCCTGATTTGCGGCGCATTTTGCCTTTTACACTACTAGTATTACTATTATCTGCTGGCTCATGATAATAATTCTGCTGTCCTAAAATCAGCTCTGTATCTTGCTGCTGAGAACCCGGCTTGGCCTGAGGTCTAGTTGTCGGTGCATTGGCATACTGATTGGGTCTAGTAGGAGCATAATTAGAGCGCTTAGCTGGCATATGCATACCTTCTCCCATACCTAGCATGCGTCCATCCACTTCTCGCACGGCACCACTGCGTTGAAAACCTTCCTCAGTAACCATATGGCTACTACGATACCCTGGGCTGTTACGGATCGAAGAACAGGCCGACATTAATACCGACACACTCACTAGCCCTATTGTGATAATTTTATAGTTCACAAAGCTAACCCCATTATTTTTATTATTTTTGTAGGTCAATGGTTTTATTTTTTATTAAAGCAGTAATTGCACTTACCCTAGCTTAATTAAGAGCACTATCGGCTGGATTAGGTAGAGCACTGCGCGATGGATTAGCACTTGGCCTGCCACCACTAGCGGTACTGCCCCAGCGTGATTCCATTAGGCGCTTACGTGCTTCTAAAGCATCCTTCACTGATAAAATAGGCGGAGCCTGTTCTGTAGACGGAAAAGCTTCATTAGGCATGCCTGCTTTTGGCTCCGCCGCTGCTGTTAAGATATTTTGGGCGGCAGCGGCCTGAAGCGCTTTTAAACGCGCTAATGTTTCGGCTTGGGCTTGTTGCTGTTGATCTTGTGCCTTCTTCGCTAACATGGCTGGATTTTGCTTGGGTGCATTAAAATCTGCTATTAACAATAAATCTTGGTTCTCATCACCCAGTTTTAAGGTCAATTTGTCTTTTTTGACTTTGGTAACGACCCAATTCCCCCACTTATCCCCTACATGTAGGGAGTGGTTTTCTGAAGTGCTGGTGCGCATAATGCCATAGGACTTTTTACCTAAATCAATCACACCTACCAAGCGTCCATCCGGTAAGGTTTTATCAATAGGCGGCTCTACTGGCTCAGGCGGAGGTGCAGCAGCAGCCACTACTACTGGCGGCGCAGGTACTTTACGACTCGACCAAAAGAGGGGTTTATCAATAAAATCCTGATAGGTTGCAACACCTGGCGCATTTAATAAACTCAGATCCGGTAAGCTAACACTGACCGTTGACTTAGCTTGGCTTTCTTCAGTCATCGCCCAAAGGGTATATAAGTTCCACGCGGCTAACCCGATAACGCCTAAGCCAGTTAGCCAAAACAACCACTGAATCGGCGGACTAATCCACTTTTTCATTTACTTCCCCCTCGCCAATAGGTCGTAATTAATACGTCTGCTTTAGCCAATTGGCTTTGGCTCGAATCAGCCGTTTTATCTTTGTCTAAGGGATATAGTTCTAAGCTATCCACAAAAATCAGGGGACGTGCTTGATAAGCCTGATGGAGTACTTGACGCACTAGGGGCATTGAGCCTTGAAAAGTAGCGCGTACCGTCACCTTTTGATAACCCGTTGAAGCTTCCTCCTCAGATTTATTATCCTCCACTACTTCCGAGCTTAAGATACGTCCATTACCACGGGTAATAACGCCGCTGACTTGTTGCTGTAACTCTTTAGCTACTTGGGCAGACGTCATCCCTTCTGGATAAAAGAGTTTATCTAAACCTTGGCTCTTAACACGCTCATACTCTGCCATAAACTCTGGCGTGGTATTGGCGATCTGGCGCATTTTTGCTAACTGCCGATAACCGGTTTCAATACGGTCACTAAGCTGATTGGAATAGCTCCAAGCCGGTAAGACACCAAACACCAATAAGCACAATACTAATAGAATCAATAAACTCCATGCCAATAAGCTTTGGTGCTTCATGAGTAAATCATTCATGACTTGACCTCCACCTTGGCTTGAATCTGGAATTTATCGTTATTACTGTCCTTAGTACGGGTTACCGGGGATTTAAATTTCACTTCGGATAACATAGGTGATCCTTCCAATAGATCAATCAAATCCAAGGCAGCCGATGACTCGCCACGAATAGAAAGCTCGGTGCCATTCAACGTCAAACGATCCAACCACGTATTTGCAGGTAAAATTTTTGATAAGTGCTCAGCTACGTCCAAAGCCACGGGCGAGGTGCGACGTCTTTCGGTCAAGAAATGCATAGCATCCTCTGCTGCCGTGAGTTGCTCACGAATTTGTAATTGAGCGGCTGAGTGTTGGCGAACCTGAGCCAATGCAGCATCGATTTGTTCCGCACGCCGATATTTATAGGCAATTGGCGCAGCCAAAGAAGCCACTAATGCGGTCACCATAAAACCTAATGGAATCCAAGACCAGCTTTGACTTAAGTCCGTCGTAGTCGTTTGACCAATAGGCGCAGAAGATGGGCTACCCACAACCGATAAGAGATGAACCTCTGGAACCCCTAACTCTTTTAATTGCTCAATCACTTGATCCGCTGTTTGCTTAGGTATTACCTGTACATTGACATTGATTTCCTTAGCTTTGCGATCATGATTCAGCAGCTCTGCCGAGTAATAAGCACGTTCTGGAGAAAAGGGACTAATACGATCCAGTTGATAGCCAATAACTTGGCGTAGATTTTCTTGAATGGCCTCTGGAAAGCGCTGCTCTAGCAATAGGCCATTTTTCGGATTGAGCTGTACTTCAATCAGATATTTTTTGCCCTTAATCGTTTTAGGCGGTTTACTAAACAGATCAATAGGCGTACGCAGTGAATAAGAACCCAAAGGAATGAGCTTTTGATCGGGCTTCCAGAATGCCTCTAGCATTTGATGATGGAGTTGCAGCACGACTCGAGGTCGCTCGCTGCGCACCAAACGCCGTAGTGAAGAAGGCAAACCTTTCAACAGCCCGCTACCCCACCACTGCATAATATAGTTAAAATTGCTAGTTAGCGTCATATTTTATTATTATTTATACAGCATATTAATAGCCCCATCGTAGCGAATTAGCCGACGAATGTCGAACCCTATACGATAAAGTGAAGATCAATTACCATTATCGGATTATAAATAAATTCACTTCCTTTAATTTTAAGTGAATGTCAAACTTAGACTATTATGTAGGCATCATAGGCATACCCCTCGCATGCCATGAGAGCCATAGGTATCGTAATTGACTTTAAATGGATGATAACCCCTTGTCTGCAGTAATACTATTTTTAGGCGGCTTGTGCTGGGTCAGCTCACTCTGGTTTCCCGCTTTCTATACGGATACCAATACCTTAATGGGCTATTGGGTACTCATATCTGGCTGGTTAGGTATCATTACCTTTCAGTTCGGCTGGTTTGCTAATTTATTAATTTTTCTAGCTGTATTATGGATGTATAAGTATCCCATTCGCGCGACTTTAGTTGCAGCAGCAGCGGTTTTGGTGGCGACTCAAGCGTTTTGGTTTGTAGTGATGCCCGGCGAAAATGAGAATACCAATATCATTGGGCAAGGTTTAGGCTTTTGGTTGTGGTATGGTAGTTTAATTATTATCTGTATTGGGGTGATTTTTGGTTCTGATACCGAAGCCCCGGTAAAAGATATGGCTGAATTTAAAGTACCTCCTGCTGCATCACGTCCTAATGCTCCTTATATTAATGAGCAACCCTCAACAGCGACTGATGCGACTCTAGCAAAAACAGCGACTGCACCGTCATCACTAGATGCACCACTGATTGCAGCCAATGACGATACCACCACGGTTAAACCTATTACTCCCCGCCATTTAGACGAACCTACCCCGTTAGCGGATCTATTAGATAATCCTCCCCCCACCCGACGCTCATAATGAAAAACCCGCACACCTATCCATAGGCGGCGGGTTTTTAAACTGTATTAATCTTCTAATCCTCTCACCAAGGATTGCTATCGTTTAGCGGCAATTCATACGGGTAGCATTAGCACGGATCTGTGCTGCTGTTCTAAATAAACGTTGAGCTTGTCCTTCCTGACCCCGTTGAGCTTGAGCGCGGGCTAGTGCATCTAATTTAGCGGCCTTGGCTAGTTCTGCATTATATTGCGCCATGCAGCCGGTATTATTACGATTATAATTGGGTCTTACTGGGGTTGTTAAGGGGCGATTGGGGACATTGCTAGGTGTAGGGTTAGCGACTGGGCGTGGAGTAGGAACCACATTAATGGGAGTAGTCCCCCCTTCATCCGCTACTACTACATTGATAGCGGTAAACCCTACACTATTTCCATAACAATAGAATGAAGTGCTGCAATCTTCAGCTAGCGCTTGGCCTGCAACTGGTAAACTTAAAGTAGCTAATGCTAAACGTGTGAATAAAGTGTTAATTTTCATCATGGGGTATAGTCCTTGGCAAATCAAAATGAGTCACAAAACATCAAAACAAAAACACTACACATGCTAAGGGCAACGGTAACGACTGCCTAGCATTGCTTTAAATAAAAACCATGACTTCAGATACTCTCTAAGTCTGGATTAGAGAGTACTGTTTAGCGAATTAGTGAGCGTGCATACCAGGGGTATGAACATGACCATGTGCAATCTCCTCTGGAGAAGCATCACGAATACCCACTACGGTTACATCAAAATTTAAATCTAATCCAGCCATAGGATGATTACCATCAATTGTAATATTTTGATCATCCACAGCGGCAATCGTCACAACACGCACACCCTCATCGGTTTGTGCCTGTAAATGTGACCCTACAACTAAATGCTCATCTGGCACACCCGCAAACGCTTCACGGGGCACGGGTTGAACTAACTCTGCGCTATGTTCACCATAAGCTTGAGCGGCAGGAATACTCACTTTTAGGGTATCACCCACCTTTTTATCTACTAAAGCCGCTTCTAAAGTAGGAATAATATTCTGATGACCGTGCAGATACATAAAGGGCTGCTGTTTATCAGCTTGGTCTAAAACCTGCCCTTGCTTATCAGTCAGTACATAGCTCATGGACACTACTTTATTTTGGGTAATTGACATCTCAAATCCTTTAATTAAAACCAACAATCACTCAGTTATTACCTACTCAGTCATTGTTTTTACGGGCAACTCATAACGGTTACCCCCCTCAGGTCGATCCTTATAGCGCCGATGTGTCCATAAATATTGTTCTGGATAACATCGTACTTGGCTCTCAATCACCTGATTGATCTGAATGGTATCATTCAAAACATCCTCGCTGGGAAAATTTTCCAACGCTGGATAAAACTGTAATTGATAACCTGTCTCAGTGCGCACGGTGAAGAAGGGTACTACGCTGGCTTTACCTAAACGACTGATACGACTTGTAGCAGTATTCGTAGCCGCCGGTATACTAAAAAACGGAGCAAATACACTATTTTTATGACCAAAGTTCTGATCTTGGGCATACCATACCACTTGTCCCTGTTGCAAACTGCGCAGCATCTCCCGAATATCATCGCGTGGAATCGCCTTTCCATAACGTTTTTGGCGTAATCTTGCCACGCGCCACTCAATAACTGGATTTTGATGCGGGCGATAAACGACATGCAGGTTAATAAATTTTGCTAATAGACGACCACCTAGCTCTAAGCTAGTAAAATGAGCACTGAGCAAAATAACCCCACCTTGTTGTTGTGCTTGCTGCAAATGCTCCAACCCCTTGATTACTGTTTGCTGGTTTAAGCGCTCACCATCCCCCCACCAACTCAAAGCGGTTTCTAATAGCCCACGCCCTAAAGAAACAAAATGTTTTTTAACCAGATTTTCTTGTTGGGCTGCGTTTAGCTCAGGAAAAGCCAATTGAATATTGACTTGGCAAACATGCCGACGTTGACTTAATAGGTAATACATGAGTAAACCTAGATACTTACCTAGCCCCATTTGTACCGACCAAGGTAACTGCACCACCAGCCATAACCCACCTAACCCCAACCATGTCAGCCAATGGCGGGGATGTAAAAATGATTTGCCCGATAGTCGAGTTTTTTGCTGCATTATTTTACTACTCACCTGTTAACACGACCTTTTATCCTATTTTTCAATTCATCTCAGCTTCAGCTCTTGACAAGCGCGAGTCTGCTTGTTGTACTGAACCTAGTGTTTGGATAGACCAAACTATATCATTACCTCAGTAAGGAGTTTACTGAAGATGCTAGATACCCCAACCTCTACTGACCTCACACCGACCTTTGATTTTTTGGTGTTCATTGGGCGGTTTCAACCCTTTCATCTAGGGCATAAACAAATTATTAGTACCGCACTAGAGCAAGCTAAACAGGTCATTGTATTAGTTGGCTCTAGTCAGCAACCGCGTAGTATTCGTAATCCGTGGAGTTTTCAGGAGCGCGAACAGTTCATTCGTGGCGCTTTTCCTGAGCCTATTCAAAACCGTCTTAATATCCTCCCCATTATGGATGATATGTATAACGATCAAAACTGGATTGCCCGTATACAGCAAGCGGTACAGAGTGTTATCGATACTAAACATCCTCATAGCCCCCCGCATATTGGGTTGATTGGGCATAGCAAGGATGAAACCTCCTATTATCTATCCTTGTTCCCACAATGGGATTCAGTCAGCGTACCTTCTTATTACAATGGCTTATCGGCAACACCTTTGCGTGAACAATATTTTTTAGCCGGTATTATTAGCGAACAACTACCCCCCTCCGTGCAACAACAACTCGCTCAATTTAAAACCACTGAAGATTATGAGCAAGTCGCCGAGGAGTGGAAATTTATTCGTCAATATCAACAAGGCTGGGCAAATGTTCCCTATCCTCCCACCTTTGTCACCGTGGATGCGGTAGTGATTCAGGCCGGGCATGTATTACTCATTCAACGCCGAGCACGTCCGGGTAAGGGGTTGTGGGCTTTGCCGGGAGGCTTTGTGGGGCAAGATGAAACCTTACGCGATGCGGTCATTCGTGAATTACGTGAAGAAACTCGGATAAAAATCCCTGCGCCCGTTTTACAAGGCTCGATTATTAAAACCCAAGTCTTTGATCACCCCGACCGCTCGGCACGCGGACGTACCATTACCCATGCCTATCTCATTGAATTAAAGCCCGATGCCCAAGGTTTGCCTAAAGTAAAGGGTAGTGATGATGCACAAGCGGCAAAATGGGTACCCTTAAGTACCTTGAACCCTGAACAGTTCTTTGAAGACCATTATCATATTATTACGGCGTTAGTGGGCTAGACCTTACTCGCGCCTTATACACGTGCTACTGATAGACGGTAGCTTATTTAACCCCTGAACCGGAGGATTTCCATGTTCAACAATCTCATTCTTAACACTGATAGTTATAAAGCCAGCCACTTTTTACAATACCCTACTGGCTCTGAAATCATTTCAGCCTATGTCGAAGCCCGTGGCGGTCAGTTTAAACAAGCGCTATTTTTTGGCTTACAAGCTTTTATTAAACACTATCTATTGCAACCGATTACACGCTCAGACATTGATGAAGCTGAGGCACTTTTACTCGCTCATGGCGAACCCTTTAACCGTGCCGGCTGGGATTATATTGTTAATCATTATAATGGCTACTTACCTATTGAAATCAGTGCCTTACCCGAAGGTGTAGTCGTACCCACCAAAAATGCACTGGTACAAGTCCATAATACTGACCCGCAATTATTTTGGCTCACCACCTACCTAGAAACGGCTCTGCTTCGTGCTATCTGGTATCCCACTACAGTGGCAACGGTATCATGGCAAGTAAAACAAATTATTGCCAACTATCTCAATCAGACCTGTGATAATCCAGCCCCAGAACTACCTTTTAAACTGCATGATTTTGGCTCTCGCGGAACCTCCTCCCTAGAATCTGCGGCATTAGGGGGACTGGCGCATCTGGTCAATTTCCAAGGTACGGATACCGTCTCTGCCCTGCTTGCTGCCCGTAAATACTATGGTGCAGAGATGGCAGGCTTTTCTATTCCCGCCGCCGAACACTCCACGATTACCAGTTGGGGACGTGAGCACGAAGCAGATGCCTATGCCAATATGGTGCAGCAATTTGCTAAACCCGGAAAATTAGTCGCCGTGGTATCAGACTCCTATGATATTTACCATGCGGTAAGTGATATTTGGGGTCAACAATTACGTGAACAGGTATTAGAGAGTGGTGGTACGGTGGTGATTCGTCCTGACTCTGGCGATCCTGCTACGGTTGTGCCTGCGGTACTCGAACGCTTATATGCTAGTTTTGGTGGCACTATTAATCAAAAAGGTTTTAAGGTACTGAATCCTGCGGTGCGGGTGATACAAGGTGATGGTATCGACATAGACTCCATTGGCGGTATTTTAGAGTCGATTAAGGCTGCCGGATTTTCCACGGAAAATGTCGCGTTTGGTATGGGAGCGGGACTACTGCAAAAAGTGAACCGCGATACCCTAAGCTTTGCCATGAAAGCCTCGGCTATTCGTATTCAGGGGCAATGGCAGGATGTGTATAAGCAACCCATTACCGATCCGGGTAAAAACTCTAAACGTGGGCGCTTAGCGGTCGTTCGCACTGCAGAGGGAATCAAAACCATTCGCCTTGAAGAGCTAAAGGAACAAGAAAATCTCCTCCGTCCGGTGTTTAAAAATGGTGTATTACTCATTGATGAGCCTTTTGATGTCATTCGGGCGCGTAGCGGGGAATCTTTTTAGATTCCCTCTAACCCCTTAAGGCTTTATGATGCTTGAAGGAGAGTTAAGTTATACACCCATAACCTAGGAGGAGAACATCATGCTTTATACTAATCCCAATACCGACGGTGCGGTTATTCACTTCAAAGCTCGCTATGACAATTTTATTGGAGGCGAATGGGTAGCCCCTGTTAAAGGTCAATACTTCGACAATATTAGCCCTGTTACGGGCAAACCTTTCTGCCAAGTCGCCCGCTCCACTGCTGAAGATATTGAATTAGCATTAGATGCTGCCCATGCTGCCGCTGAGCGCTGGGGGGCTACTAGTACTACTGAACGCGCAAATATTCTTAATAAAATTGCCGACCGTTTAGAGCAAAATTTAGAAAAGCTAGCCGTGGCAGAAACGTGGGACAATGGTAAGCCTGTACGTGAAACCTTAGCGGCAGATATACCCCTAGCCATTGATCACTTCCGTTACTTTGCAGGCTGTATCCGTGCCCAAGAAGGCGGTATTAGTGAAATTGACCATGATACTATCGCTTATCACTTCCATGAGCCTTTAGGTGTTGTCGGGCAAATCATTCCGTGGAATTTCCCTATTCTCATGGCTGCGTGGAAATTAGCCCCTGCCCTCGCTGCTGGTAATTGCGTAGTCCTTAAACCCGCTGAACAAACCCCCACTAGTATTTTAATAGTGATGGAGTTAATTGCAGACTTACTGCCTGCTGGAGTGCTGAATACTATCAATGGCTTTGGGATTGAAGCGGGTAAACCCTTAGCCACTAATCCACGTATTGCCAAAGTAGCCTTCACAGGTGAAACCACGACCGGACGCTTGATTATGCAATATGCATCTCAAAACATTATTCCGGTCACGCTAGAGCTAGGGGGCAAATCACCCAATGTCTTCTTTGCAGATGTTGCCGCACAAGATGATGCCTTCTTTGATAAAGCTATAGAGGGTTTTGTGCTCTTTGCCTTAAACCAAGGCGAAGTCTGTACTTGCCCGTCACGCGCCCTGATTCAAGAGTCTTTCTATGATCAATTTATGGAAAGAGCACTGCAGCGAGTCGCAGCTATTACTCAGGGCAATCCATTAGATACTAATACTATGCTTGGGGCACAAGCTTCTAATGATCAATTAGAAAAAATCCTGTCCTATATCGATATTGGTCAACAAGAAGGGGCAGAATTACTCATTGGTGGTCAACGCAATATACAAGCGGGTGAATTAGCCGAAGGTTATTACGTGCAGCCAACGGTATTCAAAGGCCACAATAAAATGCGTATCTTCCAAGAAGAAATCTTTGGCCCTGTTGTCTCTGTCACCACGTTTAAAGACCAAGCTGATGCTTTAGCACTAGCAAATGATACCTTATACGGCCTAGGTGCGGGTGTTTGGAGTCGAGATATGAATACCGCTTTCCGCATGGGACGGGGTATTAAAGCCGGTCGGGTCTGGACCAATTGCTATCACTTATACCCCGCTCATGCCGCTTTCGGTGGCTATAAGCAATCCGGTATTGGGCGTGAAAACCACAAAATGATGCTGGATCACTATCAACAAACTAAAAACTTATTAGTGAGTTACAACCCTAATAAACTAGGTTTCTTCTAGCTAAACACATACTGCCAACTTTGAGCCTTGCTTAAAGTTGGCAGACTCAGGAGGGTTAAAATGGCTGAAACGAACATACCTTTACGGGTTGAATGTACCGCCGCTGCTACCGCATTAATTCATAAACTCCAAGCCCAACATGGCGACCTGCTCTTTCATCAATCAGGGGGCTGTTGTGATGGTAGCGCTCCGATGTGTTATGAGCGCGATGAGTTTATGATTGGTGACGCTGATGTATTACTCGGCTGGGTGGAAGCACAACCGTTCTATATGAGCGCTGCACAATTTGAATATTGGCAACACACCCACCTAACCCTTGATGTCGTGAAGGGGCGTGGCGCTGGATTTTCCCTCGAAGGCCCCGAAGGCGTTCGATTCCTCATCCGCTCGCGGTTATTTAGCGATAGTGAAGCGGAATATTTAGCCCAACATCCGGTACAAAAGGGTGTGCAGCACTAATTAGGCTGCTTCCCAAAATACCTCAATGCTATTTTTCCATACCTGTGGCAATAGCTCATCGATTGCTATGCCTTTAACAGCAGCCACTTTTTCGACAATAAACGGCAAATACTTAGGCTCATTGGTTTGCCCACGATAGGGTACTGGCGTTAAATACGGTGCATCCGTTTCAAATAGAATTTTATCCTGAGGCGTTAAAGCAATAATTTCTCGCACATTGTCTGCTGGTTTAAAGGTACTAATCCCATTAAAACCTAAACAAAAACCCTCACTTAAACAGTACTCGGCTAAGGCTTTACCTGAAGTAAAACTATGAATTACTCCACGCTTTTTCATCTGTGGAATAAAATTCTTTAAAATCGCTGCTGTATCTTCATCCGCTTCACGGGTATGAATCACTACTGGCAAATTTAAATCAATCGCAATTTGTAATTGGCTCTCAAAGGCTTCGCGCTGCTTAGTACGATCGGAATAGTCATAGTGATAATCTAGACCAATTTCACCAATCGCCAGGATTTTAGCATGCTGAGCATTGGTACGAATCTGTTGCTCAACCTCAGCCGTATACTCCTTAGCATCATGGGGGTGTATACCCTGTGTGCCCCACACCTGCGGGTAACGCTGTGCTAAATCAAGTACTTTAGCTAAATTATCAGGCGATACCCCAATCGTAATAATACGCTCGACCTTGACCGCTTGGGCAGCTTGTAAGGCCGCTTCGAGTACGTCTCCCTCAAGGTAATCAAGGTGGCAGTGTGTTTCAATAATAGGATAATCAAACACGGGAATAGCTGGTTTTTTTGACATGACTTATATTTTTATAAAACTATAAATAAGGGCTAATATTGGCTAAAGCACGTTGCACATACTGCTCTTTTTCACCCACAGGTGCAACATAATGAATAATAGCTTGATTAAACCTTAAGTTTAAACCTCAAAAACTACGTCCAAAATTAAAATAAGCTTGATTATCATAGCCTTTCATTTTACGGATACCCAAAAAGGCAGGCCCTAGTGGTGTTGTTGTACCCACATAGAGTGTAGCAGAAGGATCTAAATCACCTAAATCCACATCATCACGTTTTTGCCACACCTGCCCTAAACCAATACTAGCACCCACATGTACTTTAGCGATACGAGGTATTTCTTTCACTTCTCTTAAATACCCAACAGTACCCTCTAAAGTATAATTACCCTCTAATTTAGTATTATCCGATAAGGCCAAACGCCCTGTTTGCAATGTATCTTGTAGTTCGGCTAATACATTTTCATTATTAGAGGTCGAAGTTACTCGTCCATTTGCCAGTATGCGTCCTTTTTCTGAAATCTTCCAAACTTTTTCAGCGTCCACTGTTAAGCGATTAAAAGCGCTATCACTATTTAATGCTGTTAGACCTACTCTTAAATTGGCATTAATGCGCTTACCAAAGGTAGGAAAATCAATCTGATCAAAACTATCAAAGGCATAATTAAACTCTAATCCGGCTGATTTAAGTGAATCTGTACCTAAATCTATGCTACCTGTTTTAACATCAGGTTTTAAATTCTCATAAAATAGTCCAACACGCGCCTCACCATTTTTCCCTAAGGCACGTCCAATATCAATTCGCGCACTGTGTGTTTTAGCACGTATTTCTGCTACCTGTTGACCATCTTCTAATAATTTAATATCACCCTCTTGATACGCAATCTTAGGATTAATAAAGCTATCCCATTTATCTTGAAAGGGATGAAAAATCTCAACATCACCTAGAATCTGATCGCCGATGACTGCGCGACTGCGTAACTCTGTCCCCTTACGAGTGAGTCCTTTATTCACAAAGCGCACACCCGCTTGATACCCCGTATCTCCATCAAAGTCATCACTGAGAGAGAAACCAAAATTTAAGCGTCGATTGCCTTGATCAGATTTTTGCGCTAATACGGTTAGGTCATATTGCCCATTCTCTTTAAGGTCTAGGTCATAATCGACTAAAGAAAACTGCCCCAAACGATACACCCGATTTAAAGCCGCTTGTAATTGATCATTAGTGATTGCACTACCTGCTTGTAGGTTTAAGGCTCGCTGTAAAATCGAGGTTTTTAATACCGAATCATTTTTAATCTGAATACTGGCCAGTCGTAAACCTTCTTTAGGGATTTGAGGTTTACTGATTTTTGCTTTAGGTGCTTGCCCTATTGAACTCATCAACTGTTTTAAGGCGGCTAATTGCGCCTGTGCTCCCTTTATCCCCGCTGGAATCGCGTCTCCCACCAGTTGGAAATCTAAGCTACCAATATCACCAATCGGTGGCTGAATTAGAATATCTTTTTTAGTAAGGCTTTTTAATTGATCTTCACTAGCTTTATAGACCAATAAATCCATCGTTTGTAAGCTAATATCTAAAGCAGAATCCAAACTGCGCTCTTTTCCTTGTGGAATACGGGATACAATCACAATATCTGCCCCCATTTGTCGCGCAATATCCACAGGTACATTATTCGAGACTAAGCCATCTACTAATAGTCGCCCATTTAACTCGACGGGACTAAATAACCCCGGAATCGACATACTCGCTCGAATGGCTGTCGCTAGATTACCTTGTTTTAATACTACCGCCTCGCCGGTGCGAATATCGGTTGCTACTGCTCTAAATGGAATCGGTAATTTATCAAATTGATTAATATGGGCCACGGGCGATAATAAGCGCCGTAATTCAAACATGAGATTTTGCCCACTGATCAAACCTGAAGGTAGTTTAATACCGCGTTTAGATACCCCCATACTCACAGCACTAAAAAACCCACCACTCATTTGTTTTTGTTGATAATTTTGATCGCTGTAAACGCCCGTGTCATTAAATAATTTAAACCAATCGAGAGTACGTGCGGTTTTTTCTAACTCACTCACACTCATACCCGATGCATATAAACCACCGACAATAGCCCCCATGCTATTACCTGAAATGACATCAATGGGAATACCCTGCTCTTCTAATACCTTAATCACCCCAATATGAGAAAGACCTGCTGCACCGCCACCGCCTAAGACTAAGCCAATTTTAGGACGTGCCTCTGCATTTTGTAGGGTAAAAGCTAGGGTTAGTGATGACACTACAATAATCCACCGTTTCATACAGCAATACCTATTGGGGTTTAAAGGAAATAGCTAAATTATAGAACTGATTAAGCCACGCAAGTGTTCATAATGTATCACGTTGCCGTGCTCATTATAACTTTGCTCAATAAACTGGTAATGCGTAGGGGAGTAGAGCAACACACTACTAGAGCGTGTGCCATATTGTCCCTGAGGAAAATTAGCGGCTGGAATAAAGATAGAGGATAACCGGTGCTCATACTTCAGCGGTATGCCTGTCTGGGGTAAGCGCTCATAGGGTGCGGGTGTTGAATCCTGTAATAAGGCCAGCAAAGGCTCTGGCTCTAGTTGTGCATGTGCTTGAATATAGGCTTGTAAGGCTTGTGTACCGCGTGCCATTTTAGGCCAAATATCATCCAGAGCACCATTACTGATACTGTGAAATCCGGGGGGCATTGGTGCAATTTTTGAACGAACACTATCGAATGTCCACAATTGCTGTGCTGAGCCAAATAATAAATTAAAGGGGTTATAGTCTTGTGCATGATCTATTAGCCAACTAGGAAAATCCTCCGTAGCCAATAAATAGTTCACCACTAATTCACCCCGACTGCGTTTATGTAGCTGTGTGAGATCGGGGCGGCGAATATTGGTCAGTCCTGCAATATGCCCTTTAGTAGTTAAGCCTAACCAGGTTCCCCCAGCGGCTAAATCACGCCCGGCGATAATGGGTTGATCTGTCCAAGGAGCTAAGGAAGCCGTATTGCGCTCAAAATATTCATCTCGATTCGCTGCAATAATCAGAGGGTAATCTGGATGCGCTTTCCACGCGATAAACAATACACACATAGACTAGACTCCTCCTGCTCACGCTTAAAGCTGCCAGTTTATCGCATCACGCCCTTGTGCGGTAAGCCAAGTATTGATTTGTGAAAAAGGGCGACTACCAAAAAAACCTTGGGACGCAGAAAGGGGGGATGGGTGAGCTGATTTTAAAATCAAGTGTCTAGTCACATCAATCATAGCCGCTTTCTTTTGGGCATGAGCACCCCAGAGCAAAAACACGACGGGTTGAGCTTGGGCATTAACCGCCTGAATCACCGCATCAGTAAACTGCTCCCAGCCTTTTTTCTGATGACTCCCTGCCTTACCTACCTCAACGGTGAGTACCGTATTGAGCAGTAACACACCCTGCTCCGCCCAAGGCTGCAAATAGCCGGTGTGTTTATTATGAATGCCTACATCACTCTCTAGCTCTTTATAAATATTCACTAATGAACGTGGCAACGGTTTAACCGAAGGCAATACCGAAAACGATAAGCCATGGGCATGTCCTGCCGTGGGATATGGGTCTTGCCCTAAAATGACGACCTTAATATTATCTAGCCCCGTTGCAGCAAGTGCATTAAATCGATCTGCCTTAGGTGGCAATACAGTAGTACGCTCCTCCTCCGCTTGCAAAAAGGTATCTAGCGTCTGCATATACGGTTTTTGCCATTCTGCGCTTAAAACCTGCTGCCATGAGGGATGTAGGGTAGAAATATCGAGCATCATAGAAAATATCCTAATTACACAATGATGTCGGTAGTATAAAGCATGTGCTAGGTCTAGTACTGACCAAGACTTTAATTGATGAGTGATGCTCTATTGAATAACCCCCTAATCCTAAAAATATGCTCAGGATTAGGAGGAGACGATAGTTAGAACTTAATGCGCCAAAATCTGACTGAGGAATAACTGAGTACGCTCATGTTGTGGATGATTAAAGAACTCATCCGGCGTATTCATCTCAATTACCTGACCACCGTCCATGAAAATGACCCGATCTGCTACTGTTTTAGCAAATCCCATTTCATGCGTTACGCACAACATGGTCATACCACTTTCGGCAAGCTCAATCATGGTATCGAGTACTTCTTTAATCATTTCAGGGTCTAATGCAGAGGTCGGCTCATCGAATAGCATAATGCGCGGATTCATACATAAACTACGCGCAATCGCCACCCGCTGTTGTTGACCACCGGATAATTGCCCCGGATACTTTTTAGCTTGATGCGGGATTTTAACTTTTTCCAAGTATTCCATTGCCACCCGCTCGGCTTCTTTACGCGGTACTTTACGTACCCACATCGGTGCTAAACAACAGTTTTCTAATACAGTTAAATGAGGGAATAAATTAAAATGCTGGAACACCATACCCACTTCACGCCGAATTTGGTCGATGTTTTTTAAATCATTCGTGAGCTCAACATTATCAACAATAATTTGTCCTTGTTGATGCTCTTCTAAACGATTAATACAGCGAATCATTGTCGACTTGCCCGACCCTGAAGGTCCACAAATAACAATACGTTCGCCACGTTCTACATTTAAATTTACATCTCTTAAAACGTGGAACTCACCGTACCATTTATTGACACCGATGAGTTGTATCGCCACATTATTTTCCATGATTGCACTCCTTCTTAGCGCTTATGACCGGTATTGAGTTGTCGTTCTAAATATTGGCTGTACCGTGACATTCCAAAACAGAACATCCAGTACACAATCGCTGCAAATACAAAGCCCTCTACTTGCGAGCCTAACCAAATAGGGTCAGCCGCAGCAATTTGCACAATATTCAGCAAATCAAACAAGCCAATAATCATTACTAAAGAAGTATCTTTAAATAAGGAGATAAAAGTATTCACAATACCCGGAATTACTAATTTTAACGCTTGCGGTAAAATAACTAATCCCGTACTTTGCCAATAGCTCAAACCTAGCGCTTTACCTGCTTCATATTGGCCTTTAGGTATGGCTTGTAAACCACTACGCACTACCTCCGCTAAATAAGCCGCCTCAAATAGTGTAATACCAATCAAAGCCCGTAATAATTTATCAAAGCTAGTGCCTTCGGGTAAAAATAAAGGCAACATGACTGAAGCCATAAATAAGACCGTTATTAAAGGTACTCCGCGCCATAGCTCAATAAAGGCAATACATAAAGAGCGGATAATAGGCAGTTCTGAGCGTCGGCCTAAAGCTAGTAAAATACCTAATGGTAAGGAGGCAACAATACCTACAATAGATAAAACTAACGTTAAAGTTAAACCACCCCATTTGCTAGTTTCGACCACGGGCAAATCAAAGAAACCGCCGCGTAGTAATATAAAGGCAATCACAGGGTAGATAATTACCATGAATAAGCCAATATACGCTTTAGCCGGAGTCTTTTTATACATTAATAAACCTAGACCTACCGCTAAAATTAGTGCAGCGACATTAACACGCCATTGCTCGGCTTCAGGGTAAAAACCATAGATAAACTGGTTAAAACGTACTAGGGTAAACGCCCAACAAGCGCCTCCACTGGTACAATCCGTTCGTTTTGTACCTGCCCAATCGGCATCAATAAAAGCCCATTGAACGACAGGAATCAAAGCCCAGAGAATAAACAACACCATTAATACAGTGATGACACTATTAGTCGGGGTCGCAAATAAGTTTTGCTTGGCCCATGCCTTAAAGCCTACGGTGTGAGCCGGAGGGGGTAAGCTAGGCAGTGCTTTTTCTGTGATAATTGCCATAATTTAACGCTCCACCAAGGCCATTTTATTGTTGTACCAATTCATAAATAAAGAAATCAATAAACTGACACTGAGATAAAACATCATTGTCATGAAGATAATTTCAATAGCTTGACCGGATTGATTCAATGTTGTCCCTGCAAATACAGCGACTAAATCAGGATAGGCAATAGCCGTTGCTAGGGAGGTGTTTTTGGTGAGATTCAAATATTGACTAGTAAGCTGAGGAATAATCACACGCATAGCTTGAGGAATAACCACTAATTTAAGTGTTTGATTATGCCTTAAGCCTAGCGCATTAGCCGCTTCTGTTTGTCCATGACTGACTGATTGAATACCTGAACGTACAATCTCAGCAATAAATGCAGCCGTATAAACTGAAAGTGCTATCCATAATACGACTAATTCTGGAATAACACGAATACCCCCTTGGAAGTTAAAACCTTTTAGTACAGGTAATGACCACTCTAAAGGCCGACCTGTCATAAAATAGGTCACTAACGGTGCTCCAATAATTAAAGCAACCCCTATCCAAAACATAGGCCATTGTTGTCCGGTTTTTTCCTGTACTTTACGAGCTATCCAACGTAGTACAATAACTAAAGCGACTGCTAAAACGAAAGCCCAAATAGTCCAATCAAATCCTGCTTGAGGAATAGGCTCTGGTACATAAAAACCACGTTTATTAACAAATACAGCCTCAGCAAAAGAATAACTCTCTTTTGCTGAGGGCAGTATTTTTAATAATAAGGCATATAAAAATACGATTTGCAGTAATACGGGAATATTACGAAAGGTTTCAATGTAAACGGCGGCACTCGTAGATAATAACCAGTTTTTAGATAAACGAGCGACCCCTACGATAAAACCTAAAATAGTCGCTGTAACAATACCCAAACCGGCAACTAATAAGGTATTGAGTAAGCCTACTTTAAAGACTTGCCAATAATTGTCAGATTCTTGATAGGGAATTAAGGTTTGGGAGATACCAAAACCGGCGGTATTATTGAGGAAACCGAAACCGGTTGAGATGCCGCGTTGAGCATAATTAGATAAGGTGTTATAGAAAATAAAGCCAAAAAAAGCGAAGATTGCTGCTAATACAAGTACTTGAATTAGAATTCCACGTTTTTGTGGATCGTTCCAAAGCGAGGGCTTGCTAGGAGCAGCTTGTGGTGTTGCATTTGCCATACCGTGTGCTCTTGTTTTGAAGTTGAACAAGAACTCCCCGCCTGTGTCAACACAGGCACAGGGAGCTACTTAAGATAATACGGATGGATTAACGAATAGGAGCAGCGTATTGCAAGCCGCCTTTGCTCCAAAGTGCATTCAGACCGCGCTCGATTTTCAGTGGTGAACCACTGCCTACATTACGCTCGAAAGACTCACCATAATTGCCTACTTGTTTGACAATATTATAAGCCCACTCATTGCCAAGTTTTAGGCCTTGACCACCGACACCCTCTTCAGCGCCCACGAAACGCTTCACAGAAGGATCTGCACTGGATTTTTTCTCGTCGATATTGGCTGAGGTTAAACCTAACTCTTCGGCTTCAACCATAGCGAATAAAGTCCAGCGTACAATTTTGAACCAGTCTTCATCCCCTTGGCGTACTGAAGGGCCTAATGGTTCTTTAGAAATCACTTCAGGTAGTACCTCAGCTTTCTCTGGCTCTTTTAATTGCAAACGTAAGGCATAGAGTTGAGATTGATCAGAGGTTAATACGTCGCAACGGCCTTCTTCAAACCCTTTAATGGTCTCTTCAACCTTGTCATAGGTGATCGGCTCGTACTTCATATTATTAGCACGGAAGTAGTCAGACAGATTCAGCTCAGTCGTAGTACCGGCTTGAATACACACAGAGGCACCATCTAATTCTTTAGCACTTTTAACACCATTATTAACCAAGAAACCTTGACCATCATAATAATTCACGCCGGTAAAGCTGATACCTAGATTGCTATCACGGGTTAAAGTCCAAGTAGTATTACGAGAGAGTAAATCAATCTCACCAGATTGCAGTGCGGTGAAACGTTCTTTTGCAGTTAGAGAAGTATATTTAACTTTAGTGGTGTCACCAAAGACAGCAGCAGCAACAGCTTTACAGAAATCAACATCTAAACCTGACCATTCGCCTTTGTCATTAGCGATAGAAAAGCCAGGAACCCCACTATTGATACCACATTGGATGAAGCCCTTTTTCTTCACACCATCAAGAGTACCACCTGCATGAGCGCTAGCCATCATGGAGACTGCAACAACCACGGTGCTAGCAATAGCTAATAATTTAGTAGTTTTCATAAATTTTATCTCTCATCCTAATTTAAGCGTTGAAACCGTAAAAGTGCTCAACCCCAATGAGTTAAATCATTCATGTGGTATCTGCCCTCAAAGCGGTCTTTGCATCTTACCACAAGATTCTCAGTACGGAGGAGAAATGAGCATTTGCCCCTAACCAAAGCAAATCCCATACCAACGATGAAATATATTAAAATATCAGGTAATACCCCCCAGCATTGCCCTACTATGGCGCACTAAAGGTGCGTAGGCATCTAAAACGCCCCCTAAAAGCCTACAGCTTACCTCGCTGGAGGCAAGAAAACTGTAGACTTTTAGTGAAATAAATTGGCTAGCTTAGGTATTAACTACCCAGCGCCTAGCGTATGACGACCGAACCTGATAGTGGCACACTAGGAGTGGATAAGCTCGGTAAGGGTGGGAGTTCAATAGTAGGTAAAGGAGTCAGCGCGGGTGCCGCTGGCAATGAAAGGGAGTCTCTAGGCGCTGGGGTATTAGAGCGTGGGGTAGCAGTATTACGACCAGCCCCCAAAAGATCTAAATCCACGGGCTTTAATAATTCCTTGGTTTGCCGATCTAAAGCCGCGCGTTGTAAGCTGGGGGATTGCGTGAGTAGCCGACTCAGTTGTGCTAAATCTTGCTCAGCCAATACACCAGAGGACATCTTTAAATTTACCATATTTAACAGATAGTTATACCGCGCACTGGCATAATCACGCCGCGCACTAAAGGTTGCTGTCAAGGCCGCTACCATATCCACCGCAGTACGTGTACCCACCTGAAAACCTACTTGAGTTGCCCGTGCGGCTGTTTCGGCTGAGAGCAAAGATTGGCGATTGGCATTCGCTTGGGCAATGCTAGATTGCACACTTAAAAAGGCTGAGCGCACCTCTTCCTCTACCAAACGTGCTTGGTATTGATAGTTTTGCTGCGCTTGTTTAAAGAGTAATTGTGCTTGGCGTACTTTAGAGGCCGTTTCCCCACCTGTATATAGCGGGATAGAGGCTTGGACACCGGCACTGAATCCGGTTGATATTGGATCTAACGCACTACTCCCTGAACTCATACTCCCCGTATGATTGGCGTATAGACTCACTACTGGTTTTTTAGCAGCCCGTGCAACCTCAATACTAGCACGCGCCACCTCTATCGCTTTTTGGCTGACTAATAAGGTTTTATTATTTTTAACCGAAGCAGTTATCCACGTATCTACATTATTAGGCTGAGGCATCACCAGCTTAATATTCGGCTGGGGGGCATTCAGGGTTTTATAGTTTTTACCTGTGACAACCCTGAGAGCCTCACGCGCTACTAGTAATTGTTGTTGAGCACTGACTTCCTGCGATACCGTTAAATCATATTTAGCTTGTGCTTCACGTACATCGGTAATCGGTGAGCGTCCCGCCTCGAAAAAGGCTTTGGTTTGCTTTAACTGGCGCTCGGTACTTTGTTTTTGTGAGGCCGCATAGTCGACCGTATCTTGAGCTAAGAGAAAATTAAAATAACGCCGAGCAACATTTAATAATAAACTCTGGCGTTGATTTTCTAGACTGGCATAGGCTTGGGCAATACCCACATCCGCCTGAGCAATGGTGGCCTCAATCGTTTTATTATACAGCGACTTGGTCAGGCTTAAGGTATACGAAGTACTAAAAGTATTATTATGCGCGGTATCGGATAAAACCGAGGCATCATAAAATATATCCGAGCGACTATAGCCGGAACTACCACTTAAAGTTATTTGTGGCTTTTTACTGGCTTTGGCTTGAACGCGGTTTTCTAGGGTAGCTAGATAACCTGTTTCCTGCGCTTTTAGCTGAGCATCAAAGGTTTTAGCTTGTTGATAGACCTGGAGTAAGTTCTCTGCTTGAGCAGACAGACTAACACTACCAAGCGCCACGCACATCCATGCGGACAGAGTGAGTTTTTTCATTTAAATAAAGTACCGTATCTTGCGGTTAGCTCGGTTTAATAACATTGTAAAGGATGAGCTACCTACTAGAGTATTTAGTATTAATGGCATTATGGGATCAATAGCTCTTCTGCTCCATTGATCAATGCCTCCCATTAAATTGATCGCCTCAAATTCGCCTCGCTCTACTATACAGCACACTGTTTTCACCGCGCATAGCGAAAATTATTCCATGAGGTAATCTCAGCGGTATGCTCAAAACTCAAACACCGCCTCAGTATTCATACCACTCAGTGGTGGTAGCTCAGTCTCAAACAGTGGACGACGCTCAAACTCATCTTGATCTTCACGGGTAATTAACCAAGCTTGCATCGGATAATGAGCACCAATGACCACAAACATACGTCCACCAATCACTAATTGCTGCTCCAGTTCTGGTAACGTTTTGGGCAATGAGGCGGTGACAGCAATAACATCATATTGAGGCGTTTGGAACTTTTGCCAATCCTGTAAGATATTACCCACGGACAAGTTTACATTATGGATACCTAAATCATGTAGGTGAGTCTTGGCCTTACGGGTAAAATCGCTAAATAACTCAATAGAATCCACTTCACGCCCTAACTGTGCCATACAGGCGGTGATGAACCCGGTTCCGGTGCCGATCTCTAAACAAAGGTCATTGGTTTTAATATCCAATGCTTGTAGCATTCGCGCCTCAATTCCGGGTGTCATCATGACTTGCCCATGCCCAATAGGAACCGCTACTTCAGCAAAAGCGAGATCCTTCCATTGATGAGGAACAAATTTTTCCCGTGGAATATCATTTAATATATTGAGTATGGTTTGATTGAGAACACCCCACGGTCTAAGCTGCTGCTCTATCATATTTGTGCGAGCTTGTTCTAAATTCATATGTAATTCCAGCAAGTCAGTGACATACACTAATTAAGAGTACGTGTTCTACTCAACTCCTGCAATAAACATAATAGACAAAGGAGACTTCTCAAATGAGAATATTATTTAATATCAGATCTCTATTAACGATAACCGTGTTGCTTATCATGCCATTACACGCATCAGCAACCTCTCTAACAATGCAAACCGCCGCTAAAATTCAAATTAGAATCGTAGCTTGCGAATTACCACGCCCGCTTATCTGTGAACATAATTTTTCACCCGTTTGTGGTATTTTCGCACGTAATAAACCTTCTAAAACCTTTCGCAATGCCTGTCTGGCCTGCAAAAATCCAGAGGTGAAAGCGTATGAAAGGGGGAAATGCCAAAAAGACTTAAAGTATTAAACACCTCGGCAAGAGCGTAATGCTCTCACCGTAGTGTAATTTAAGACTCAACCTAGCGAATGCGTGTTAGAAGCAGATCTGTCCTAGTAGGGATATCTTGGTTGACAAAAGTGAAGTTCTATCAGAAGGAGATAGTCTTCTTTTTGCTAACTGCTTATCAATTTCCGCTATTTTCTTTCTAATCTCAGCCACTTCTTTAGGATTACATGTTCTAGGGTGTACTCGTGTAATCGCCTTACGTGCTTTTTCAGGCAAAAAGTTAAACACAGGTGGCAAGGGTCTAACCCAAGGATTAGGCGTTGGGGTTGGCACGGGTGTTGGTACTGGCGTTGGCACTGGTGTCGGTACGGGTGTCGGAGTTGGCACTGGTGTCGGTACGGGTGTCGGAGTTGGCACTGGTGTCGGTACAGGTGTTGGCACTGGCGTCGGTACGGGTGTTGGCACTGGTGTCGGTACGGGTGTTGGCACTGGTGTCGGAACCGGGGTTGGTACTGGCGTTGGCACTGGGGTTGGTACGGGTGTCGGAGTTGGTACAGGAGTTGGTACGGGTGTCGGTACTGGCGTTGGCACTGGTGCCGGTACAGGTGTTGGAATCACTACCTCTCCGCCCAAATTGTCACAATCCACACTAGAACCATAGTTTCCAGTATATCCAACTAGCCAACCTAGATTAGTGAATTCATTACCCGGATTAGTGCCTGCTGAATTAGGGAATTGAGCAAATGCTTCGCTACTCTCTAATAAACGTACATTGCTCACGCAGCCGCCATTACTATTACTAAAGGCAAATACAGGAACCTCTTGGCCTAACACCCAGTTAAAATTAGGCAACGTACTAGATAAGAAACTAAAACCGAACGAAATAAAATCGCTATAAGGGCTTTCTACAGGGGCATCTATACGTGAATGATTATTCCATGCAATGCCATCTACTAGACTAGTAATACCAGAAACATTAAAACGCTGATTATCTAATAAATGAGGTACTGCAATCGTCACCTGTGAGGAAATACTTTGATCTGGCACGGGTAGTGATAAAGGTGCCATATAAACAACATACCGTTGCGTATCCTCCTGAAAGGCAACACGGAATTTAACTTCTGCGGATACAGTTTGAGTCGCACTTGCTAAAGCTAAAGCACAGAGACTGCTTTTAATAAAAGCGGGGCTATAAAATATTGCGGTTTTCATTATGTCGAGCCATTATTATGGTGATTATTTGGACACTCTGAGCTTCGTTAAAAATTCCTTTTTACCTAACCGCTTCCCTTAAGCTCCCCTTAATTATTTATAAGTAAAAAATAAGTGTCAATAATAAAAAATAATCACCCCGACAAATGGTAGCATATTAATTCTAAACTGACGCTTTTGTGCGATAAAGCCACACGCTACCCCACAAAGTTAGGCTATATACCACAAGTGAACAAAGTACAATTCCTAGCCATCCCGCCTGATTCCAAAACGGACTCAACACTAAACCGCCTAAACTGGCTCCCATATAATAAAATACCAAATATAATGAAGAAGCACTCGCCCGCGCTCGTGTTGCATGATGACTGACCCAACTACTCGCTAAAGAGTGTGTTAGAAAAAACCCAAAGCTATTCATCATAAAAGCAACAATAATAACCCATAGCTGCGGTACTAATGTTAATAACGAACCCAACATTAATAGTAAAATACCTAAAGCCATCCCTAAAGCAGCCGGTATATATTTACTGATATGACCTGATAGAGCAGCGGCTATTGAGCCTGTTAAATAAGTTAAAAACAACATACCTAACTGATGCGTGGATAATTGATAAGGCTCCTCAGCTAATACGAAGGTAATATAACTATATTGATGAATAAACATCATAAAATTACCTCCTGCAATTAAAAAGGCTATTAGTAAAACAGGATTTTTTAAGTGGAAAATAATATCATTAATAATTTGCTTTAAGTGCAATGGCTTAGCAACAAATTGCTTAGACTTTGGGAGTAACACACTAAAAAGTAGGAGAAAAACCAAACCCAATACGCCCATGACTATAAAAGTCATGGCCCAACCATAATGCTCGCCCACAAAACCACTAATAAGACGCCCTGAAACGCCACCAATACTATTCGCACTAATATAAAACCCTACAGCAAAAGCAACTGCCTTACGACTAAACTCATCGCCCATATAAGCAATCGCAATCGCGGGTATGCCCCCTAAACAAAACCCCTGCACGCCGCGCCAAAAAACTAACATGCCATAGCTTGAGGCTTGTGAGATAGCAAACGTACTAATAACCGCCCCTAATAAGGACAAAACCATTAAAGGTTTACGTCCTAAAGCATCTGAAAGTGGGCCATAGATTAATAGCGATACCCCTAACATTAATAGGGCAATAGTCAAACTCCAGCTCACCTGCAATTCTGTTAATTGAAATTCTTGAGCTAATAATGGCAACAGCGGCTGGGTCATATGTAGATTAGCAAATACTAATACGGAGCCTAGACACAAAGCCCAAGTAGCTAACCAAAACTCCCGACTATTTATCTCGACCATACCCTATTCACCTTCACTAAAGCACGCTAGCATAGCCCTTTTGAGATAACTGAATAAGTCTTAGAGGAAAAAATTTTATGCTGCCCTATTGGCTGGATTTAATGGGTACGGGTGTTGGAGCGATTGGCGGGGCTTTAGCGGCTGGGCGTCGCAGTTTAGACCTCGTGGGGGTGATTATTATTGCCATGATTGCCTCAGTAGGCGGTGGCACAGTGCGTGATTTATTATTAGATCGCAATCCGGTGTATTGGATGCGTAGTTCGGATTATATGTTAGTTATCCTGATTTGCTCCTTGAGTACGGTACTGTATCTACGTTACCGCCCTATGCCTAAATATGTGCTAGAAATTGCTGATGCGATTGCACTAGCTATTTATGCCATTTTAGGCGCACGTATTGCGGAATCATTTGGAAATACCCCCGTTATTATGACGGTAATTGGCGTTATTACCGGTATATTTGGCGGTATGATACGCGATGTATTAGTGAATGAAGTACCTTTCATTTTAAATCAAGATTTTTATGCCAGTGCTGCCATTTTAGGAATTGTGGCTTATTGGGGTACAAAGCAATTAGGGCTACATGCCGAATACGCCGCTTATATTGGGGTAATCACCATTATTACCTTGCGGCTAGCTGCCATGTATTTCAAATGGCAAGTGCCGGTTTTACATATCAAGCACTAACCGGCGGTATTATGCTCCACCCAACGCCTAGAACCATCCGCGAGTACTTCATGTTTCCAAAACGGGGCATCACGTTTTAACGCCTCCATGAGTTCCCGACACGCTGCAAAAGCGAGTTTGCGATGGGCTGACCATACCGCTACCACCACAATTGCATCGGCTGGGACAATATCTCCCACCCGATGCTCAATCAACACATGATCAACGGGATATTGCGTTAAGACCTGCTCGGTTAAATCCTGCAATTGGCGCTCCGTCATACCCGCATAATGCTCCAAATGCATCGCTACGATATCATCGCCCTGATTAAAATCGCGCATGGTACCTATGAAAATTGCATTCGCGCCATATGCAGCCGCACGAAATTCAGCTTGCTGTTGAAAGGTTTGAATCGATTGCAAGGGGTCAAAGGCGTGGGGATGGAGCTTAATCTGGATCATCTTAGCCACCTGTTACGGGTGGGAAAAAAGCAACTTCATCCCCTTCATGCAGGATAGTCGAGGCATCACTATAGGATTGATTGACCGCCACCCGCACAGTATTAGGGATGGCCTCTTTGCCTGTCACCTGTTGCCACAATTGTGCAGCCGTTAAAGGCTCGACATAATCAACCAGCACTTGTGCTTTATTAATTTGCTCTTTTAAGCTACCAAAAAACAATACTTTAATACTCATTTATTACTCTTACTCACCCAGTTAGAACTCGCCTTTTCCGCTAGCCCAAAATAATCCATCACAAACTCGACTATTTGCTCTGGTTGATTTAAATCCAACACTGGCAAAATACTCTCTATCATTTCATCACTAACTACTGCAATCATATCGGGATCGGTCAAATGTAATAAGGGATTACCCAAAGCAGGACGATGAATTTCAATTTTGGGATAAGACTCGTGTTTAAAGCCCTCTACAATCACCAAATCCACACTATGCGGGGTTAGCATACTCAAAGCTCGTGTGAGAGAAGCCTCCTCCGGTGCGGTATCGCCCTGCCACGTCAAAGCACACACCTTAGCCGACATCAACAGCACCTGATCGGCTCCGGCTTCACGCATGCGATAGCTATCTTTACCCGGCTGATCTAACTCTAATTGATGATGAGCATGTTTAATAATGGCTACCCGAATCCCTTTGGCTTTAATTAAAGGAATTAATTGAGTCAATAATGTTGTTTTACCTGTACCACTATAAGCACAAAAGCCTACAACGGGGCAAAAATAATTAGAAATGGATAGAGTCACGCGCTGCTATTCTCCTGAGCAAATCATTTTGAACTATCCATATTGTCAAACCTAATAGAATAGAGCAATCTGCAAAACTCATGAATAGTCTAAGTTAGCGATTTCAGTTTGGAGATTTTTTTATGTCCATCATTCACGCGGCCTGCCCTCACGACTGCCCTGATACTTGCTCTATGTTGATTAGCGTCGAAAAGGGGCGAGCGGTCAAAGTAGAGGGCAATCCCGATCATCCTCCTACTGCTGGGGTCTTGTGTACCAAGGTAGCGCGTTATTTAGAGCGTACTTATCACCCTGAGCGCTTAGTCACTCCACTGAAACGTATCGGTGCCAAAGGCAGCGGACAATTTACCCCTATTAGCTGGGATGAAGCCCTCACTACCATTGCTTCGCGTTTACAAACGATTGCCGCACGTGACCCTGAAGCAATTCTGCCCTATAGCTATGGCGGAACGATGGGCTTTGTGCAAAGCGAAGGCATGGCAGCACGCTTTTTTAATAAACTAGGTGCTTCACAACTTGATCGGACTATTTGTGCCGCAGCCGGTGGAGCGGGATTAAAAGCAACCTATGGTTTAGGGGTGGGTTTAGACGGGGATACTATTGATCAAGCGAAGGTGCTGATTCTGTGGGGTATTAACCCGATTACCTCTAGCATCCATTTTTGGCGTAAAGCTCAAGCAGCGAAGCGCAATGGCTCCATCCTAATTGCTATTGATCCCTATCGCTCCTTAAGTGCAGAAAAGTGTGATCAACATATCGCGCTGAATGTGGGTACAGATGCTGCGTTAGCCTTGGGTCTAGTCCATATTTGGATACGTGATGATTTGCTCGACCATGAGTATATTCAAAACCATACCTTAGGTTTTAAGGAACTTAGCGAGCGTGCCCAGCGTTTTACCCCAGACTATGTGGCGCAGACCTGCGGTATTTCGGTGGAAACTCTCGAAAACCTCGCCGCCTTAATCGGGCACACTGCGATTATTGACCAGCAACCGATAGCCATTCGTGCCAGCTACGGCCTACAACGGGTGCGAGGCGGGGGTAATACTATGCGAGCACTGGCCTGTTTACCCAGCCTATTAGGGGCGTGGAAACATCAAGGGGGTGGTTTACTGCTTTCTAGCTCAGGCTTTTTCCCGGTGAATAAGGCCGCTCTAGAGCATCCAGAGCTATTACCTAATACCCCTCGCACTATCAATATGAGCACGATTGGGGATGCTCTATTACACGAAACCACACCCGAATTTGGTCCCAAAATTGAAGCCGTTATAGTCTATAACAGCAATCCGGTCGCCATAGCCCCTGAAGGCGGTAAGGTCGCACAAGGCTTTGCACGCGAGGATTTATTTACCGTCGTGCTCGAACACTTCATGACGGACACGGCTAAATATGCGGATATTGTATTGCCCGCCACCACGCAATTAGAGCATGTGGATATTCACAAATCCTATGGACACCAATATGTACTCTTCAACCATCCAACGATTCAGCCGCTAGGGGAGTGCAAACCTAATAGTGAAATTTTCCGTTTATTAGCCAAACAGATGGACTTTAGTGAAGCATGCTTCCACGAAGATGATGAAACCATAGCCAGCCAAGCCTTTGACTGGTCGCATCCGCATATGCAAGGTATTAGTTTCGAGTCCCTAAAAGCACAGGGTTGGCAGCGTTTAAATACGGACTCTATCCCCTTTGCTCAAGGACAATTTCCTACCGCATCGGGTAAATGTGAGTTTTTATCCAGCACCTTAGCCGCGCAAGGCTTAGACCCGTTGCCCGACTTTATACCCCCCTATGAATCGGTAGCTAGTAATCCCGAATTAGCTGCACGCTACCCCTTAGCGATGATCTCGCCTCCTGAGCGGCATTTTCTCAATAGCACCTTTGTGAATATTGAAAGCCTACGCAAAACCACGCCTGAGCCTACCTTAGAAATTCACCCGATTGATGCCGCCGCACGGGGGATTAGTACGGGTAGTTTGGTGGCTATCTTTAATGATCGCGGTAACTTTCAGGCTAAGGCCGTCATTACGGATAAGGTACGGGCTGGTTTAGTAGTTGCTCCTTCCACTTGGTGGAAGGGTATGAGTCGAGACGGGAAAAATTGCAATGAAGTCACTAGCCAAGCGCTCACGGATTTAGGCAATGGGCCTACCTTTTACGATTGCCTAGTTGAGGTCAAAGTTGCCTAACTCAAGGATGTATTTACAGCGGCTGCGGAAGAAATGCTCGCTTACTTTTACTCAGTGACCTAATAACGGAGCTGGTAAAAAGGGTGGGACTTTATGGTGTAGGAGTTTAACCAACTCCTCATCCATATAGTCATATTCATCTGGAATATCTAAGCAGACAATCTTTTTATTATGCAAATAGGGCTTAAAGCGTTCTGATAGCTTTTTACGTTGGGCTTTTTCCATAACGAAAATCAAATCAGCCCACTCCAATAAATCAGGAGAGACAGGTATTTCAGCGCTCTTATTCAATCCGGCGGAGCTAGTTTCTACCCCAGCCCAATCAGCAAAGAGATGTTCTGCTGTTGGGCTACGTAGTTTATTTTGGCTACAAATAAAGAGCACGTGTAGCAACTGCACACCTAACTTTCATTAATTCGCCGGATCTGGAAAAGTCGACTGAGGAGGCGTACTAGCCGTTTGTAGCGGCGGCTTCCAAATAAAGGACTCAATTTGCCAATTAGCCAATACGGGTAACGGGGGAACGGTATTACTAGCCCCCTCCCATTTGCCATTAAATAAATACAAAATATTGGCGGAATTAGGTGCTCGACATAATACCTTACCCGCTAACTCATCCATGCCCGCCACACACTCTTCTACTTTGTCAGCAGGATAGATATCAACAAACTTAGTCCCGATCTTATGCGCGAGGCGATTACCGATGTAGTTATCATGTACCATCACTGAAAACACCTTATGCTGCTCATGATCAGGATTAATCGTCAACAAAGGCTTAGAGCGCTGCTTAATGGTAATAACAGGATATTTATCACCCTCAATAAAATGGGTTTCTTCGGTGACATTTAAGCCCTGAAACGCATCACCAATCAAACGCAAATTAAAAGGGGTTGCCGCATTAATTGGCCCTACCCCATCTTGGGATAGATAGTGTAGCGGTGTGGTGGGTTGAGATTGATGCAATGAGGCATCACTATCATTACAGCCTGCTAACCCCCCCATACTTAAGGCACTCACTACTAGGGGTAGCAGCCATCCTTTTACATACTTTTTCATACAGCATCCCTCCATATCTTTTAAGGATGGTCTTGAATTGCCCGTACATCTGTGACGCAGATGATTCATTAGATCCTTTCAGTCTACTCTAGTTGTACTGGATAACAAAGGCATCAAAAATAACCGTTTGTCAGAAAATAATAGCCTAATCTGTGATAAATCCCGCAATCAGGCGTTGAGGAAACTATAACTTAGGTTAGGCAATGCGTTGTAAACACCTGCAGCCTAGCTGCGACAACCAATTAACCCCTTACAATGCACTGCTAATATTCCCAATGCCCGTAAAGTAAGGTCTATCGCCGGAATATAACAATAAGCTCAGCCATAACACCAACAGCGGATGCTCCCATGCCAAAGGCTTAAAAGGTTGTAGACTACTATAATTATCCCGCCAGACTTGTGCTGGCGGTTTTGTTATACTCAGCAGCATGCTAAAACCTCCTACCTCTTCGCTTACTACATCGCGGCTCGTCTGGCTGATTGATACCAGTATTTATATTTACCGCGCTTGGCATACTAAAGAACCTACTCTAGTCAATGCCCAAGGGCAACCTATTAATACAGTACGCGGTTTTTTACGTTGGCTATATGGTTTTTTGCTAGAGGCAAAACCGACTCAGATCGGCTTTGCTTTTGATGCATCCCAAACCCAAAGCTTTAGACGCTCATTATACCCCGCTTATAAAGCACATCGTAAACCTATGCCAGAGGATTTAAAGGAACATATTCAACTCTGCCGTGAATTTTTAGCGGCTTTGGGCTTTGTTCAATGCTCTAGTCATCAGTTTGAAGCTGACGATATTATTGGCACTTGGCTCACTCAGCAAGCTCCACCAATCCCTTGCCATATTATTAGTGGCGATAAGGACTTAATGCAGCTCGTACGTGATAAGGATACTTGGTGGGACTATGGCAGACGTCCGGCTTTGACTGAGGGCAAAATCAAAAAAATAACGGGCGTCTGGCCTAAACAAATCCCCGACCAGTTAGCCCTAGCCGGAGATATAGCAGATAATATTGTGGGTATTAATGGTATTGGTTTAACTAGTGCTGCCAAAATTCTGCATCACTTTACCTCTATTGAAGTGCTCTTGTTGCGCCTACCCGAATTATCACAAATCAAACATTTACGCTATGCCAAAACCCTACAAGAGCGTATTAATGAACATCAAGACCAGCTTAAAATTAATAAGCAACTGACCAAAATCTACTGCGCTGTACCGGATATACCCCATGATTTAACGCGCCAAGCTCATGATTTGCACGAGCTACAGCGCTTAGGGGAAAAACTCGAACTCAGCGAGGAACAGTTAGCACTATGGCAACAAGTTTAGCGGCTACTACATAAGTAATCGGGTATTTCTGGAGCAGTCTTGGCGGCAAGGATGCCGCCTTGTAGCGTACAAGGATGTATTCACAGCGACTGCGGAGGAAATGCTCGATTACTTTGGCTCAAGTACTGAGTCATTTATTTATTAAATCTTCATCATACTTTGGCGGTAGTGTTTTAATTCAGCAATAGAGTCACGTACATCATCCAAGGCTAGATGAGTTGACTCTTTAGTAAAGCCCTCTAGGCTCGCTGGATTCCAACGTTTACCTAGCTCTTTTAGGGTACTCACATCTAAATTACGATAATGGAAAAAGCGTTCTAATTGCGGCATGCAGCGGGCTAAAAAGCGCCGATCCTGACAAATACTATTGCCACACATAGGCGATACCCCTGCAGGCACATACTGACTCAAAAACTCTAGCGTTAGGCGCTCTGCTTCGGCTTCATTGGTTTTACTATGCTTTACGCGCTGAATCAGGCCGGATTGACCGTGTTGGTTTTGGTTCCACTCATCCATGGCCTCTAAGACCGTATTAGACTGGTGAATCGCAAACACCGGCCCCTCAGCAAGAATAGCTAAGTCTTTATTCGTCACGATGGTAGCTATTTCAATAATATAGTCATTAAACGTATCGAGTCCGGTCATCTCCAAATCAATCCAAATTAAGTTAGTATCACTAAAGCTCATATATCATCCAGTCTCAATCGAGTTTAAATTGACGTAGCGGGCATGATGCAGTAAATCCATACCCTTTCATGGTTGAAATAGTAACAGAAAAATTTATGCAAACCTTTACCGTCTTATTTCTTATCTTCTTGCTGGCTTATATGGGGGTACAACTGTGGCTATCCCTGCGCCAGTCCAATTATGTGAGCCAACATCGTGAGCGTGTACCGGCTCCTTTTACGGATAAAATTACCCTCGAACAACATCAAAAAGCCGCTGATTATACATTAGCAAAAGGACGCTTTGGGCGTATTGAGTTAATGATTGGTCTAGTGGTGTTATTAGCTTGGACCTTAGGGGGTGGCTTAGAGTGGTTAGATCAAGCGTGGCGCTCACTGAATTGGAGTCCACTCTATACGGGGGTGGCGGTGATTCTCAGTATGTTAGTAATCGGTAGCCTCATTGACCTACCCGCGAGTTTATACCGTACTTTTGTATTAGAAGAGCGCTTTGGCTTTAATAAAACCGACCTTAAAACCTTCTTTATTGATGTAGCTAAAGGCACAGCTTTAACACTGGCGTTAGGTGTACCGTTAATCATGTTGATTCTATGGCTCATGGAGTCCATGGGGGATTATTGGTGGCTGTATGCGTGGGGAGTATTAACAGCGTTTTCCTTAATCATGATGTGGGCCTATCCTAAATTTATCGCCCCCTTATTTAATAAATTCGCACCTCTTGATAATGGCGAGGTGGCAGAACGGATTAATGCGCTACTGGCACGCACGGGCTTTAATAGCAATGGTATTTTTGTCATGGATGGCTCTAAGCGCTCGGCACATGGGAATGCTTATTTCACGGGGTTTGGTAAGAATAAACGCATTGTCTTCTTTGACACCCTCTTAGAGCATTTAACCCCTGCAGAAGTTGAGGCGGTGCTCGCTCACGAGCTGGGGCATTTTAAGCGTAAACACATTATCAAAGGCATGTTGGTCTCCATAACAATGACCTTTGTGAGCTTCGCGGTATTGGCTTGGCTAATGAAACAAAACTGGTTTTATCAAGGCCTTGGCGTGAGTCAAGCCTCTACCTATATGGCAATTGTGCTCTTTATGGTAGCCAGTCCCGTGTTTACCTTTTTTATTGGCCCGATTATGTCGTGGTGGTCACGTAAACATGAGTTTGAAGCGGATGCATTTGCGGCTGAACAATCAAGTGCTACGGAACTCATTGGGGCTTTAGTGAGTCTGTACAGAGAAAATGCGAGTACTTTAACACCCGATCCCTTGCACTCGGCTTTTTATGATTCGCATCCACCGGCGTCGATCCGCATCGCGCACTTACAACAACACAACCTTGGGGTAACATAAACATGAAACCATCACTTGGCGTACTCAGCATCCTTCTAATGCTCCATAGTGCCACTCTATTAGCCAATAATGATGCTGCCTTAGGGCAGCGTCTGTTTAGTCAATCGCGCTGTTTAGAGTGTCATGGGGCAGAAGTATTCACTAGCCCCGCACGCAAAGTAAAAAACTTACAACAACTAGAGCAAAAAGTACGTCAATGTGATGCTAACCTCAGTACTAATTGGTTTGATGATGAAATCCTAGCGGTCGTGAACTACCTCAATCAAACCTATTATAAATTCCCCACCTCGAATGCCGCGACAGCTACACCTCCTGCCACGACTAGCCAGTGATGTAGTAGATAATGGGTATTTGCACTATCAAATCATAACTTCAACAAAAGTAAGTGCATCTTTCTTCCGCAGTCGCTGTAAATACATCCTTGCCGCCAAAACTGCTCCAGAAAGATCCACTTACTTTGCCCTAGTCATATGAGGTTGTAGTTAATCATTTATCCTTGTTGCTCAATCATTTTTCTAAAACGGATAATTTGCTTTTCGCGTACTTGTTTCATATCTAATTGATAAATCTCATAGGGAAACAAAAACTCCATTACCCCCGAATCAAATAAGCGCCGCACCTCATACTCATCATGCGATGTCCCACGTTGATAGCGATAATTCAAATAACTCTGATTCGTGTGGATAATAAACTCCACCCGCATCCCACCCATACGCGCGAAAAACTTCAACATTTGCGTCTGATTACTACTGCCTACCGCTGTAGCACTATAGGGATTACCGGCTAAAGTATCGGAAATATCCTCTAACACCATAATCGAGCCGGCCTTAACTGCCGCGCGGGTTAGATGGCGTACAAAACGCTTAACATGATTCACATTATCCAATACTGCCATGAGTCCTAGCTCATCATCGACAGCCACCGCTGGATTTTTTTCATTTTTACGTAATAGCTTTAATACCTTAGCCGCAGAGTCTTTTTTACGTACCGAAACATACACCGGAATATCACGCCCATTCACTTGAAACAGGCGGCGCTTAATCAGGGTTAGTTTTTCATTTTCGCCGAGATCCGGCAGATTACGCATACCTTCTGCATCAATGACTGAGACTTGCGTGCAACTAAAATCGGTAGCGGTATGGTGACTAGCTAAATAGGCAATTTCTAATTCACCAATTTTAAGCTGCGGACTCCAGACATGCTGATTAAGAAAATTCAAAAACACGGCAAACTTATTTTCAATATCAGTTTCACGTTCGCGTTGATCAATCGAGCCTGCTAATCCCATCAATACCAGCTTACGCTTGGCTTCAAAGCGGATTTTTTTGTGATAGCGATCATCAAAGGTGATTAAGAGCAGCTCAACCGGATTTTTTAAGGTTTCGATTTCATTGCTGATTTCAATATATGAACTATAAGGCGCTAATACTTTACTGCGTAACTGAGCAATCACCGCATCGGCGGTATTCATATACTCATGAATACGGGTCTGTATTTCGGGTAAATCACCACTGACACCGAATAAATGCCCTAATAATTGATAAGCACGTTCACTACGCCGCGCCCGTAACTCGGTATCTGCTAGTAATTTAGGAACTTCATGAAAACTTTCAATTTGGAGTAAATCAAAAATCTGGTCGCGTACCACCCGATATTTAGTAGCAATGGGCTGATCTTGACGGAAAGCCTTTGCCCAGCGCCTATTGTGCTCGGAAAAAAGCTGCTCAAAACCAATGTGGTCTTGTACCGCAAAGGGACCTTCTTGCTTCATAGCAATAAAAATAGATTTTTCATCTACAATACTCATCTTTTCATGCGCTTATCTTGGATTAATAGGGCTTATTATATAAGTATTCGCATGAAAGTAAGCGGGTATTTCTAATTCGCTTTATCTTGCACTTTCCCGCACAATAACGCTTTGTTCGCACTAGATGATCTTGCCTATGAATGATTCTATGACAGCCCGTGTGATTACCCGCTTTGGTGCGGATGTCTTAATTACGACTCCAGCCAATGAGACCATTCGTTGCACTCCTAAGCGTAAGCTAGAGCATATTACGTGTGGTGATTACGTAACATGGGAAGAACATAGTCAAGGCAATGCGACCATCACCGAGATTCTGCCGCGCAGCAATGTGCTGACTCGCCCCGACTTTCGTGGCAAACCTAAAAATATTGCCGCTAATATTGATTTAGTAATTATTGTCATTAGCTGGCGACCTAGCCCTCTATGGGATATGTTAGATCGCTATCTCATTGCTACCGAACTGCTACCTGCACAGGCGTTAATTGTCATGAACAAGGCTGACTTAGCGACTGATTACGCCACGGCAGACGATCTAGCTTGTTTGGCTGAATACGAAAGCATTGGCTATCCCCTACTCTATGCCCAAGCCACAGAGGGTGTAGGTATCACTGCTATACGCGAAGCGATTGGGGATAAAACAGCGATTGTGGTCGGGCAATCTGGGGTAGGAAAATCCTCTCTTGCGGCTAAACTCTTGCCTACTCAAGACATTCGGGTGGGCGAAATTGCCAACACTGGCGAGGGTAGACATACCACCACGAATGCGATGCTGTATACCCTACCGAAACGTGGCTTTTTAATTGACTCTCCGGGGGTGAGAGACTTTGGCCTCGGAGCCGTGACACCAGAGCAACTGCGCCAAGGCTATCGCGAGTTTCAACCCTATCAAGGCCAGTGTCGCTTTAATAACTGTAGCCATACTCATGAACCGCAATGTGCGATTAAAACCGCACTAGCTACCCAACAATTACCTCCACACCGCTATGAACGCTATTTGAATCTATTAGCGGGTTTATGACATGCTACACACCTGACCCCGATACCGCTTGCCCTCCAATTATATTAATACTGCGGCGGATGGGCTTATTGGCTGGCTTAAGTTTGAATGTGATGAAAATAGTAATGTTAATCTTAGGGGTATGTGGCACTTTGTCATTGCCCCTAGCACAAGCAAGTGCAACACCTGAGCAGCGCACCCTGTTTCAGACCGCCTACCGTGCCGCTCAACAAGGACGCTTTGAGGACGTCAATGGCTATAGTAAACAGCTAAAAAACTATCCTTTATTCCCTTGGCTAGAATATGAGTATTTAAAGCAAAACCTCAACACGGTGACAGGTGACAGTATTGTCGCTTTCACCTCGCGCAATCCTAATAGCCTTATGAGCGACGATTTATACGAGCGGTGGGCGAATAAATTAGCCGCTGGGGCTGACTGGGCTGGTATTTTAGAACTACTCCCGACCGAACACCCGAATGACTCGGTGCAGTGTTATCGTGCTCTCGCTTTAGGCAAATTGGGGAATACCGAAGCGAGTATGAAGCTTAGTACCACTCTTATAGAGGCAAATCCCGGCGGTATGCCAGCGCCCTGTACTGAAGTGATCAGCCTAATGGCTCAAAATGGCTTACTTTCAGAGCACCAGCTTTGGCAACGTATTGAGAAGGCTATGGAGGAAAACCAAGTCAGCTTTGCCCAAGCAGTTGCTAAATTATTACCTCTTGATAAACAGCTACTCGTCGAACGCTGGGCCACTGTACGCCGGAATCCCGCTACAGAAGTACCCAAGCTTTTTAGCCAAACCGACTCGGTAGAGCTACGCGATATTATCGCCTATGGCATTACGCGCTTAGTTGCCAAACAAGAAAAAACTGCCACCAGCCTGTGGGCACAAGCTCAAGCCTCCTTTCAGTTTAATGGCGCTCAACAGGGTAAAGTGAATAGCGAGTTTGGCCTTTGGGAAGCCTTTCGTCAAAAAAATAGCGCTCTAGCTCAACTACGCGCCATTCCTGATGAGTATCGCACCCAAGAAGCTAATGAGTGGATGGTGCGTATTGCCTTGCGCCAAGGGGCTTGGGAGGATGTACTCAAAGCGATTAATAGTATGCAAGCGATACCTGCTAGTGACTCTGCTTGGCGTTATTGGAAAGCCCGCGCACTCTATGCTACGGGTCAATCGGCACAGGCCAGTACGCTCTTTAATGAATTAGCGCCGAATGCTACCTATTATGGTTTTCTAGCCTCCGATCAAATTAATCAGGATTATGCTCTCCTCAAAGAAACGCCCCCTGATCGTTCACAGCGCGTCAATGGTATTAAGCGTCTAGCTGCCTTTGAGCGCTGGCAGGAATGGATCAACTTAGGGGAGCGTGATAAAGCCCGGAAAGAATGGTTTCGCTTGCTTAAAGCCATGGATAAGGTAGGCGTGCAAGCAGCAGGACAATTAGCCAATGAATTGGGTGATCCCAATTTAGCCATTTGGACAGTCTCGCGGACTAAAGACTGGAATGCAGTAGATGTACGTTTTCCAGTACAATTTGCCGATTTAGTGCAAACCTCCTCGCAAACCCAAGGAATAAATCCGGCATGGATTTTGGGAGTAATGCGGCGTGAAAGTGCTTTTGATCAACGCGCCAGATCTTCCGTTAATGCCCTCGGCTTAATGCAGCTCATGCCCGCGACTGCTCGACATGTGGGAAAACGCTTGGGGCTGACCCTTACGGCTAATGAAGACATTCTGCACCCTGAAACCAATGTAGCGTTAGGCAGTGCCTATTTAAAAGAAATGTTTAAGCGTTTTGGGGGTAACTATGCACAGGCAACAGCAGCCTATAATGCAGGCCCTGGACGCATACCTAAATGGCAACCGCAACAAACCTTATCGGCTGATCAATGGATTGAGAGCATACCCTTTGAAGAGACGCGCGAATACGTCCAAGCAGTTATGAGCTATACCACGGTCTATGATGCTAAATTACATCCCGGACAAAGTGTTAGCTTATCGAGCCATTTAAAACCTATTGCTACGGACTAAAGAGCCTCTATGCCTAAGCTGCCGCATACTCAACAGGGAATTGCTTTACTCACTGCGTTATTAGTGATGTCTATCGCTGTAATGATAGCGGCGGCGGTTATTAGTACCCAGCATTATGATGTAAAAATTCAAAATAATATGCAGCAACTCGAACGCGCCTATCAATACAGCAGTGGTATTGAGCAAATGGCAGGCTTATGGCTACAGCGCGATTTAAAACTCAATGAAACCGATAGCCTCACGGATACTTGGGCTATTCCCTTACCAGAACTGCCTATTCAAGACGGTGAGACCGTCATTGGTAGCTTTTCTGGTAGGATTGAGGACTTACAGGGCTTATTTAATCTCAATACCTTATTAAACAAAGAGGATAAGCTCACCGATTTAGGCCAAACCTTATTTGCTAAGCTGCTTGAAGCACAAAGCTTGCCGGACTATTTTCGGTTTAGTGTGACCGACTGGATGGATAAGGATACTACCACGCGCAATAATAATAGTGCTGAGGCTGATTTTTATCTAACCCGTACCCCCGCTTATTTTGCGGCCAATCAACCCTTTACCGATCCGAGTGAATTATTTTTAGTGCGCCTTGATTCACTAGCTCCTGAAGAAACACGTGAAAAATTAGATGAGCTCTTAAAAATCACCACAGCGACAGCCTTACCTAGTGAAACCTTTACTAAAATTAATATTAATACCGCATCAGAGGCCTTATTAGCGGCTTTAGTACCTGACGATGTAGAGGCTATTCTCAGCACACGTCAGGCACAACCCTTTGATCAAAATAGCCTAAATAGTTTTATCGCTAATAACAGTACTAATTTAAAGGAAGCCTTTAAATCTATAGTTCCTAACCCTGACTACAAACCTGCTAAAGATAATGAAGCGGCTAAAGGTGAAGAATTTAACTCACTACAATGGTCTGATGTTTTTGGTGTCACTTCGCATTATTTTCGTCTACGTGGGCTTATAAAAATTGGTGTGGTACGTCTTAATACCGTAACTTTATTAGAACGTACCGATACGGGAGAGATTCATATTTTAATGCGCCGATTTGAGTACACAACGGAGCACACTAAGGCGGCTGATGAAACCACTCTGTTTAACTCCTCTATATAGCCTAATAAAGCCATGAGCAAGATTATGCTAGTGTTGCGCCTGACTGCGCCTGAGCCATTAGAGCTAGATTATGCCCTGCTAAACAAGGAGGAGAATGCGTCTTGGCAAAGTGCTCCATGGGAACATGTACCGGCACTGTTGAAACAGTCACGCCAAATTGTCGTACTAATTCCTAGTCGTGAAGTACTGATTACCACGGTAACACTGAAAACTCGTAATCAACGCCAGCTTGCCCAAGCTTTGCCCTTTGCCTTAGAAGAGCAACTCATGAGCGATCCTGAGGAACAACACTATGCCCATTACAGTTTAAATAGTGAGGAAGGGTTATATCAGGTCGCGATCATTGAACATGCTCGCCTGCAATTATGGTTGGATTTTTTACATCATAATGGGATTGTGCCCACCGCTATCTTGCCAGATTTCATGGCGTTGCCTGTTACGGATGGGTATCAAACCGCGTGGTTGGGTAAGCAGGGTCTGTGGGTAAGACAAACGGCGACTGCTGGTTATTATACCTCGGCTAGTACATGGCCTTTACAGCTCAATCAATGGCTCACACAAGGTACGGAAGAACAGCCCATCCACCTACGGGTGTTAGAGCATACCCCGCCTATTCCAGACACGCCACAGCTTGTGCTGGCCTATGATGCAATAGCACAAACACAACTGCTGCAAGCTACTGATATTCAAAGCGCCTTACCGCTTAATGTAATGAAGGGTTTTAAAACACAAGCACACTCGCAACTCGCTAATATATGGCAAAAATGGCAAGGGGTCGCTTGGGTTGGTGCGGTAACGGCTATGATAGCCCTCACCTTACAAGGGCTGGAAATCCGTAATTTACAAAGCGAAACTGATGCACTACAAGTACAAAATATTGCCCAATTTAAAACACTTTTCCCCCAAGCCAGAGAGATCGATCCCGATTTAAATTTCGGCTCATTAATTAATGCCGAGGTAAAAAAACTCCAGCTCAATAATACCGCGAATAGCTCACCGAGTGCTTTACCTTTATTAAAAATATTAGCTCAAGTATTACCGCAACAACCTATTACTTTACAAAGCATTAATTGGAATCAAAATAAACTCACTATACGCTTTACCTCAGAATCTACCGCCGTCATTCCAGAGCTAGAAAAAGTACTAAGCCTGGCTTTAAAGCGCGAGGTTAATATTAATTACCAGCGCGATGCGAATAAAGTGGTGGGTGAATTTAATCTTATAGCGGAGCCTGTTGGATGAAAGCATGGTGGTATACTCTTGCTCCGCGTGAGCGTTTATGGGTGATTATTGGCAGTCTTTTGATACTTGCTACCGTAATATGGTTTTACGCCGTCACCCCCTTATTAAACTATAAAAAAGAGCTAGATCAGAGCCATGCCGATGCACTGGCCTATCAAGCACAACTCGCACAATTAGCCCCGCTGATCGCCTCACAATCTCAACCTAGCACTCTCCCATCTGCTAGTAATGGAAAGCTGGCTTATGTTGTAGAGCCTTTATTAAAACGCTATGCATTAGATCGGCCTGATATTTTGCTCAGCCAAAGTGAAACCGCCACAGGAGCTGTTAATTTACGCTTACAAAAAGCCCCTTTTAATCAGATTGCTTCTTTATTAGGTGCGCTAGAGCTGCATCATCAGGCCTATGCGGTACAATTTAATATAACCCCTACTCGTGATAACGGCTTGGTTAATGCCAATATCACCCTACAACGATGAAAAAAATACTGCTATTTTTATTGATCGGCTTATTGAGTTATGGGCTTAGCCTAGTGATGCTAGCCCCCCTTAGCGTCATTTGGCCTTACCTACCTAAACCAGAAGGTTTACAAGTCGGTGGGGTCAAGGGTTTATTATGGCAGGGAGAGGCTTATAATATTCAGCTCCCCGCCCCTAATAGCCCAATGATTCGGCAATTTAGCTGGGATTTTCAACCACGCTTATTATTACAGGGTCAACTTGCTTTTCAGTGGCAAATACAAACCTTAGGGGGTAATGCTCAGGGCAATTGTGGATTTAACTGGCGCACTCAGGTGCAATGTCAAACCTTAGAATGGGATTTGCCGGCTAATGTGGTAAAATCACTTGCCCCCGATTATGCCGTTATTATTCCGAATTTAGCAGGCCAACTGCGTGGTAATGCCTTTGATTTCACTTGGTCACCTCAAAATTTGCCCCAATTTACAGGCCAAATTCGTTGGGATAATCCTGAAACACTAACCGGTGTGCCTATGAATTTAGGCAAAGCCTTCAAAATGGCACTGACGGGAGATGAAACCGGTATCAAAGGATTTGCCACCTCAGAACAAACCAGCATTGATATTACGGGTAGCCAATTAAATCTAACACCCAATGGACATTACCAAGTAGAGACTGTCATTCATGCCACTCCCGAAACTAATCCTCGTCTGCGCCAGAATTTAGATATGCTGTTTGGTATGCCACAAGCAGATGGTACTTATCGCCAAGTATTAGAAGGCGAAGTTATTTTACCTACTTTTCTACGGAAATAGCCCCTAATTAACGCCTAGTTATTAAGCTAACTACCCTACACTTCTACCGCTTACATGTTAATTTGTGAAGTATGTCATATACTATCTAATCATAGCATTACAGTAGCGTTTAGTTCTAACGCGTATCATGGCATACTAAACCCCTCCTTAATTTTAAAGGAGCATATGGGCTAAACTTGACTGTTTAGCCAAGGTTTTCAGTCCAATTATCAAGAGTGTGTCAACCCCTTTCAATTGATGACTGAAAATCTATTTTCACCCATCCATTACTAACAACCTAGTGAAATAATTAGTGTATGAGTCAATTTGATGATCTATTTTGGTTAATTGAGGTTGCCGATGCTGGCACATTAACCGCCGCCGCCGAAAAGAAAGGCGTTACCGTCGCCGCCGTCAGTAAACGTATCCGTGCCGTGGAGGAGCGTCTAGGAGTCCGTCTACTGAATCGCAATACTCGCCATTTAAGTCTTACTGAAGCCGGTAATATCTATTATCAGCGTGGGAAGCATATTTTAGATGAGTTATATCATTTAGAGGAAAATGTAATTTCCACTAGTGAGCACCTATTGGGCGATATCCGTATTAATGCGCCCCTATCTTTTAGCATTAATAAACTGTCTAAATTATTGGTACAGTTCCAACAAGAACACCCCAATATTAATATTACTCTGCACTTAGATGATCATTTTATCGATGTGCATAATAGTGAATACGATTTAATTATTCGTATTGGTAAACTACCGGACTCTTCAGTAGTTGCCCAGCGCTTAGCCAGTGTTAAACTGATATGTTGTGCTACACCACAATATTTAGAGAAACACGGTATCCCACAAACGCCTGCGGATTTAAGTAAACATAATTGTTTAGAGTATAATCAAATCAATCGTAAAGATCGTTGGTTATTCAAACAAAATAAAACTGAGTATGAAGTTGTTCCACGTGGACAATTTAGAGTTAATAACGGTGATATGATCCTAACTGCTATTTTAGAGCATCACGGGATTGGTATATTGCCTGACTTTATTGCTGAGGAAGCGCTACAATCTGGTGCGATTGTACCTGTTTTAGCCGATTATGAAATGGAAGAGTTAAATGCTTATGCGATTTATGCTAGCCGTAACTTCTTACCTGCTAAAATCAAACGCTTAATTGAGTTTCTCAGAGACGAACTATCCGATGGAGAAATTCACGAACCTATTGAATGAAATACCTAGCCTAAGGAGTTTGTTATGTCTAGCCTTAATCCGTTTGAATCGGTCATCCGTGGACTCTCTAGCGCTCTACCTGAGCCGCTGAAAACCATGCAACACGAGTTTGAACAAACAGCTAAACAAGCTTTAGAAGGCACATTACATAAAATGAATCTAGTCACTCGTGAAGAGTTTGACATTCAGATGGCAGTATTACAACGGACTCGCGCAAAATTAGAAGCGCTCGAACAACAAGTAGCTGAGTTAGAATCTCGCTTAATGGCAAAAAACGAGATTCAATCGACTCCTACGGACGATACTTCCAACGCCCCTACCTAATCCGTAGTGGGATCTTCAGGTGTGGACTGGCTCTTAGGGGGCAGTTTCACACCTGAGTCTTGGTTGGTGCTTAGCTCTTGACGTATCCCTTCCGTTAACTGATTTAGGCTGTTACCCTTCAAACCCACCTCACTTAATAAGCTTTCAACTATTGGCAATTGCGCTCGATAGCGTAGAGCACTGTCCACCACCTGATCTGATAAACTACTAGAAGGATTAGGATTAGCTCCCCCCACACCTGATCCACCGGCTCCACCGCCCCCAATCACCTGATTTAAGCCATCAAGGTGCATAATTTTAATACCCTCAATATTTTCTAAGGGGCGTACACTTTCACGCACGATATTAGGCAGTTGTTTAACAATTTCTAATTTAAGCTGCATAGAAATTTGTTCATTCGATAATAAATTAGCCGCCTCATTTAAAGCCCGCTTACCGGCTGCTTCAATACCATAACGAATTTCCGCTGCTTTCGCTGCTAACTCTTCTGATAGCGCATTAGCTTGAGCAATAATACGCTGCCGCTCGGCTTCTTTTTCCGCACTAATAATTTCAATGATGCGATTACGTTCTGCCTCGGCTTTTTCGCGGGCGGTGCCAATCTCCTCGGTTACCGCAGCCGCTTGCGCCTTTACCTTATCAGCCTCTATCCATGCCTCTGCTATGCTTTTATCTAGTTGGGCTTGCGTGACCTCCATATCACGTCTTGCCATATCAATCTTAGTCGTTTTGGCAAAATTAATCTCTTCGATTTCACGCGTAATTTTAGCTTCTTGCTCGGCTTTTTCTTTTTCACGTTCTTTTTGAGCAAAAAATTCCTGCATATCTAATTCTAATTTTTTCTTTTCACTTTCTAAGTCTTTTTTCTGAATCTCTACCTCTTTTTCACGTAAAATAAAATTACGCCGCTTTTCATTTTCAGAGGTAATTTGATCAAGAATAGTCAATCCTTGCGCATCAAACGCATTGCTAGGATCAAAATATTCTCGTGCGGTTTGATCTAGACGGACTAAAGATACTGATTCTAATTCTAAGCCGTTTTTTTCAAATTCTTGATTAACCGCTTGCTCTACATTGCGCTCAAAATCTTTACGTTTTAGATGTAACTCCTGTAGCTCCATATTAGAGGCGACTGAACGTAAAGCGGCAACACACTGCTCTTCGACTAGTTTTTGCACTTTTTCAGGTGACATAGTCATTGTTCCCAAAGTACGTGCTGCCTTAGAAATAGCATCTGGATCTGGGGGAACGCTCAGGCGAAACTCAGCCATCACATCTACGCGCAACGGATCTTTAGTAATTAAGGCCGCTTTATTGGAGCGCTCCACTTTGACCGCAATGGTTTGCATATTAATCGGGGTGGCTTCATGAATAACCGGAAGCACAAAAGCGCCACCATTTAACACCACTTTTTCACCGCCAAATCCGGTACGCACAAAAGACAAATCTTTGCTAGTACGCTTATAAAAAGCAGCCATGGCAGCCACGACTAGCAAAAGTACCATTAGTACTATGATAAAGAATAAGGTCAGACTATCCATGAGTATTACCTAGTAAAATAGTCCGGTTCATTACCGGCTTTCCACTTAATATTGCAACCTAAGGATGCTTTTTGCTCGGTTGTGACGGGTTGTTGCTGTACAACGGCCTCTAGGGCATGGCGTAAATCGGCACCTGTGACAGGTTCCTCATTGCGGGGACGCGCATTATCAAATTGCCCGCGATAGACCAAACGATGCTCAGCATCGAAGAGAAAGAAATCCGGTGTACAAGCCGCTTGATAGGCTTTAGCCACTGCTTGCGTTGCATCATAGAGATAGGGAAAGGTATACCCTACTTGTTCTACCTCAAGTTGCATTTGTTCGGGTGAATCATCGGGATAAGCCTCCGCATCATTGGCATTAATCCCTACAACACCTACACCTTGAGCCTGAAATTCAGCGGTCAATTGCGCTAAGGCTGAGCGAATATGGATCACATAGGGGCAATGATTACAGATAAACATCACCAATAGCGGTCGACCTTGAAAGTCGTGGCGACTCACTATTTTATCGGTCTTAGGCTCAGGTAGGGAAAAATCAGGGGCGGTTGTACCGAGGGCTAACATAGTAGAAGGAGTGCGAGCCATCACTATAACTCCATTGAATCAAATGAGTGATGCTATCGAATTAACAGCTCTAGAGGAAGTTTATACCTAGAGTGGGTAAATTCACTCACCCACTCTAGCGACTAGCTGCGGCTCATTACAGCAAATAACCTAGGCGCGTTGAGCATATTCGCGTGGATCATCCTGATAACCCTGCGGAACACCTTTAACCACGACCGCCACCGCATCATGAGCATGAAGGCTTTCCATATGATTGACCCGAATCCAAAAATCGACCACTGCCGTATTATCCTGTAGCTTCGCCTTTAAGCGTCGTGCTGCATCCTCACAAAACATTAAGTTGGACGCATTTAAACGGGCAAACTCTTGCTCATCGGCACGCTTCACAGCGGCTTGTACAGGCGTTTGTAGTGCCGCTTCTAATTGATCAATCAATGCACTAATTGGTAATTGCTCGGTATCAGGGGCTAAGCGCACTTTCACCTGAGCCACACTACGTTGACTGTGGGGGGTGGCACGAATCCCTTGCACTGTACCTAACCAATCATGAACCTGACGCGCGCTGACCAGTTCAGCCGTACCAAATTGCTCCTCGAAACCTTCTTGAATGAGCTGGCGAGCGAGAGCAGCCGAGCAGGGGCAAGTGGAAGAATAAGGAACCTCTACCGCAAGCTCTAGCTCAAATTGACCTTGGCGCAAGGAGGCTATAATGCGTACTGGGTAATTTTTCCAGCCCCGATTATCGGTCACTAACGAACGGCGCTTTTCATAATAATCTAGCCGACACTCTAAATAAGCAGCATCACTTAAACCTTGATGTGACTCTACAAATTGCCCTACTACCTGTTTTAATAGCGCAGGTGTTAGTTCAGACATGCCTAGGTAATTATCCAGCGCTAAATATAGCCGTGACATATGAATCCCTTTGCTCAAGGGATCGATTAAATTGACATAGGCCTGTACACGAGCGAGCACTTGAATGGCAGGTTGCGTGGGGGTAGGAATGTATACAGGCAATTCAATTTCACTCATCCCTACCCAATTGAGAGTCCCTTGTGGCTCTGAGTTTGGTTGTTTGGCTACATCCGGCAAAGCGGCTGCCACACAAGATAACTCTTGGCAGGCATTCGGTGAGCTCATGTCGTACTCCTAAAATCTAATGTACTGAATATGGGGGCAACGCTAACAGAACCCAAGCCCTAGGAACAATATACCCCGTAGAAGGCGCGATTTTAGGTTAAAGAAACAACACGATAAAAGACTAAGGGTGTTTAATCATGAAACACCCTTGATGAGGTGTGGGCTAAAGCCCTTTTTTCTGAATATAAAAGTAGCTCAATAGCCACTGATACAAAGGCCAGATTAATAAACTACTTAATAATGGTGCCCAATACTGCCAAGTATTGCCCTCTTGGGCATAGCCTGTCACGCCACGAATCCACAGACTTAGCAGCATATACAATCCCAGCACGGCTGAAATTAAAACAAACTGCTGAAAATAAGCCTCTGGCGTCATGCGCCCCCCTAGGCGAATGGCTAAATAACCCACTATCACTAACTCTAACGCATGCTGCCCTAAGAGTGAGTTATGCAAAACATCCATTAATAGTCCAATAATAAACGCCATCCATAAGCCTACTCGATGCCCTAGTACCAAAGCCCAATGAATAAGGGCTAAGGCTACCCATTCTGGACGCCACATTTGCAAAGGTTCGGGCAAAGGCACAACGCTCAAAATGACAGCTAATAACATCGATACCAAAACCGCGCCCCAGAAACGCGGTGTTATAGCATTCATGGCGCACTCCTTTCAGATTGTGTGGATGAGCTGTGTTGAGGTATAGATGTAGACCCGTCTGCTGGAGCCGCTGCTAAGGGTGACTCATTAGGATGATTTTTAGGCCACACGAGTAATACCTCGCGCGTCTGCTCAAAATCAACCAAGCTTTCGGTGGTAATCTGGGCGAACTGACTACTTTGATCGTAGCTAATACCATTTTTAATGACCCTAGCTACCGGAAAATCCGGTGGAAATAACTCATCTAACCCCGAAGTGACAAAAATATCACCCTCTTGAATCTTATCCTCGCTTTGAATCACCACTTTATCTAAACGTAAGGTATTCGTTTTACCAGTACCTAACGCTAAGGTGGTAAAGCCGGTGCGCTGATTACGAACGGGAATAGCATGGCGTTGATCGGTTAATTGAATCACGGTAGAGCTAAAGGGGCTAACTGAAAGCACCTGACCATAGACCTTACCGCCTGCTAATACCACCTGCTTCTCATAGACGCCGTCCCGCGAGCCTTTATTAAGGGTCACAATACGCCGTACCCGCTCCCCTGACGAAGATAAAATCTCAGCCATCGAAAACTCAAACCCCTTACGCGGATTAGCTTTTAGCTCTTCTCGTAAGCGTTCATTTTGTTGCTCGACAATCACCATATCTTGATAGCGTGCTTCATAAAGGCGTAGTTGATCCTTTAAAGCGTTGTTTTCTACCGTAAGATTGCTTTGCTCCGTAAAAAAAGCAGCCGTCTCATTATAGACTCGAAAAGGCACATCCACCGACCATTGCAATGGATAAGCCAAAATCGAGAACAACGTTCGCACAGGCGCCATCGATTCGGCTTTACGATAATCAAACGCCATCAAAGTAAGAGCTAGTACAACCAACAAAATAAACTTAATGAAAAGCCCTGGCGCTGAATGAAAATTGCTATTACTAATGTCCGCCTCCATGCCATTGTGGCTAGAGTAATATTTTTATTAATCTTAAGGGCAACGAGCTGCTAGTTCGGCAACCTGTTGTCTAGCCTAATCAAAGCATGCGCTTATCAATCAGTCGATAAGAATGCATCTCCTTCGGCTTCTAACATTTCTAAAATACGCCCACCCCCACGCGCCACACAGGTAAGTGGATCATCAGCAATCACGACCGGAATACCCGTTTCTTCCATGAGAAGACGGTCAAGATCACGCAATAGCGCCCCACCGCCGGTCAAAACAATGCCACGATCAGCCACATCAGCACCCAATTCAGGAGGCGTTTGTTCTAATGCGGTTTTCACGGCACTGACAATACCAAACAGGGGTTCTTGTAAGGCTTCTAGAATTTCATTACTAGTCAGAGTAAAGGCACGCGGTACACCTTCAGACAGGTTACGTCCCTTAACTTCAATTTCGAGCAATTCTTTACCCGGATAGGCCGAGCCAATTTCACATTTAATCCGCTCAGCCGTCGCCTCACCAATTAACATACCGTAATTGCGGCGTACATAACTAATAATGGCTTCATCCAAGCGATCACCACCAATGCGTACCGAGGCTGCATACACAATACCGCGTAACGACATAATAGCGACTTCGGAAGTACCCCCACCGATATCGAGCACCATCGACCCTACCGCCTCATCCACTGGAATACCCGCGCCTAAAGCGGCAGCCATAGGCTCTTCCACTAGATAGACCTTGCGAGCACCGGCTCCTAAGGCTGAGTCTTTTATCGCACGTCGCTCCACTTGAGTTGCGCCACAAGGGACACATATTACTACGCGTGGACTGGGGCGTAAGATACGACCCGAATCGACTTTACGAATGAAGTGCTGCAACATCTTTTCGGTATACGTGAAATCGGCGATAACGCCATCTTTCATCGGGCGAATTGCAGTGATATTTTCTGGGGTACGTCCCAACATTTTTTTGGCTTCGATTCCCACCGCTTCAATCGATTTTGGACCACCAGGGCCTCGGTCTTGGCGGATAGCAACCACAGAGGGTTCATCCAAAACGATGCCTTTACCACGCATATAAATAAGGGTATTAGCCGTGCCAAGATCGACAGAAATATCATTGGAAAACAAACCAGAGATGGCTTTGAACATTTTGTTAGTCCGAAATAATGCTAAATTAAAAGTTAGTTGCAGAAACGTCCTGTCAGATTCTGGTTATTCCTTGCAAACAAGCCCCACCTGCCCAAGCGCAAACAGTTGCCAAATGTAACAACCGAGATAGTTTTGAGCAAGCCAACAGATATGTTAAGTTGTTCTCAATACCCTCAAGATTGCACTAGTGCAGGCAAATCCTTGCTGAATTAAATCAAACTTTCATCGATTGGATTATTATGAGCACCGATATTTTACACCGCTTTTTACTAGAAACACCTAATGTACGTGGAGCATGGACTTCTCTAGAGCAAACGTGGCAACAACTCAGCACTAAAAGTAATTATCCCCCCGCTATTAAAACACTTTTAGGTGAGGCACTCGCGGCAATTACTTTATTATCTACCACGATTAAACATAATGGCTCCATTATTCTGCAACTACGTGGCAATGGCCCTGTGCATCTAGTGGTAGTACAAATTCAAGCCAATGGCTCTGTGCGCGGTCTAGCCCGCTGGTCTGCTATTCCAGAAGACACCCGCTCACTCAACGCTATGATGGGGCAAGGACATATTGCTATTACCCTAGAGGCGGAGAAAGAATCTGAACGCTACCAAGGTATTATAGCGTTAGAAGGTGATTCTTTAGCACAAGCTTTAGAAAATTACTTTCAGCAATCCGAACAACTACCCACACGTTTGTACTTAAGCGCTAATGATCAGCGTTGTGCCGGTATTTTAGTACAACGTATCCCCGAATCCCAACCAGACCCCGAAAACTTTGAGCGGGTTAGCCTGCTATTGGACACGTTAACCCCTGAAGAATTACTGGATTTAGCCGCAGCACCTATGCTTTATCGTTTATTCCATGAGGAAAACGTGCGCCTCTTTAATGCCAGCCCAGTCTTTTTTCAATGCACCTGTAGCGTTGATCGAATTGAGCGTATGCTAATAACATTAGGAAACGAGGAGGTAGAGGCTATTTTGGCAGAACAGGGCAAAATAGACATTACCTGTGAATTTTGTAACACCCTCTATTCGCTAGATAGTATCGATGCTAAACACCTCTTCCTGAAAGGTGTGGCTCCGATCAATAATACTTTGCACTAATAACAACGAAACCTAGGATGCCCTATGCGTGTATTAATTGTTTACACCCACCCTAATGCAAAAAGCTTTAATCATGCCCTGGTGGAATATTGCCAACAGGGTTTAATCGAGGCAGGGCATGAGGTAAGACTAAAAGACTTATATGCGGAGAATTTTGATCCGGTATTACGTGCTGAACATTTGGCTGAATTACAAGCAGGTATTATCCCTGCTAAAATTCAACAAGAACAAGCCGACCTATTATGGGCAGACGGTTTAGTCTTTATTTATCCGCTTTGGTGGTTTGGGCGTCCGGCTATTTTAAAAGGTTGGTTTGATCATGTACTCACTCGTGGCGTCGCTTATGACTACTCGCAAGAAGGCGTCACCGGCTTATTAAAGCATAAACGAGCGGTAGTACTGATTACAGCAGGCGGTTCACAAGATTATTTTAAAGGTATCGATGCTGAAACCCTGATTCATCGCCCCATGACAGATGGAACCTTATCGTATTGTGGTATTCCTAAAGTCGATCAATTTATTTACTACAATGTACCAACGATGAGCGAGGCCGAGCGCCTTGCAATTCTGGATCAAGTTAAACAATTAGGTAGAGAGTTCGATGCTTAATTATCGTAGTTATGGCGAACTAACCGAGCGTAGCACCCCACTGGTGGTGCTGCATGGTTTATTAGGCTCCTTAGATAATTGGCATACCTTTGCCACTCGCTATGCGAATACTCAGCCTATTATTGCGCTAGATATGCGTAATCATGGTCAATCACCACATGAGGTTGGTATGAGCTATCAGCTCATGGTGGATGATATTCTAGCTACCTTACAGGCTTTGAATATCGAGTATTTTGATTTAATAGGGCATTCCATGGGGGGTAAGGCCGGTATGGTACTCGCCACCCAAAACCCTAACTTAGTTAAGCGTCTAATTGTGGTAGATATAGCCCCCTATACCTACCCTCCTCGTTTACAACCCTTATTGCACACAATGAATGCTTTACCTCTGCCTAGTCTAAAAAGCCGTAAAGAGGCGGATGATGCTTTAAGTGAGGTGGTGAGCAGTGCGTTTGAGCGTGGCTTTTTATTAAAAAATCTAACTCGCCAACAGGATGGAAGCTTTAAGTGGCTGTGTAATCTGCCTGAAATTACCCGTAATTATTTAAAAATCACTGGTTTTCCTGCATTAATACCGCAGTACACAGCACCTGTCTTAACCATTGCGGGGCGTCAATCAGACTATGTGACGGAGGACACTTGGGCTGCAATGCAAACACTTTTACCCCAAGCTCGTTTAGACTATATCGAAACCGCTGGGCATTTGCCGCATGTGCAAACGCCCGACCTATTTGAACAGTTAGTGAGAGAGTTCTTAAACTAATGGTACGCGATAGGTATTGATGCGTCGTGACCAGCCAGCTAGCCAACGCTCTTCACCGCTACCACTGGGCGCATTACTGACTCGACGTTGTAACACTTGCATTGCAGCATCAGCAAATGCATTGAGCGCATCTTGTCCTTGTTGTGCGGGTCGCATATTTTCGAGTACCTGTAATAGCCCCCAGTACGATTGAGACCTTCACCTTTGAAGTTCACATAATCAATAATGGCATACCATCCTCCCGGTGTATTAGCGAGGGCATTGAGGTTTTGTGCTACCAGCGGGCGTAAGTGTTCCGGTGAGGTACGTACCAGTTTAGGCATCGCTAAACGGGTACGATCCACAATATATTGCGCCTGTAACTCACGGGTTTGGAACAGGATATTTTGTAATTCTTTGACCTGTGGTGTATTTTTTGCCCGCATTAGCTCGGCTTTAGAGCGCCATGGTGCTCCGGTATGGCGTGCTTGGCGCACCCAGCCCGGCAGTTGTACCCCATTACGCTCTAAGTGGTCGAGTAATTGAGGGAAGGTATTACCAAAACGTGCAGCACGTCCAGCCGGATACCACGTAAAGTGCCCAATCCCCATGGAAGCAAAATTTTCACCATCATTCCAATGGGTTAAATTACCAATACTCCCACCGCTCTCATTTTGGAAAATCTGCTCACCGATTTTGCGTAACTCACTCCATTGTAGTGCTGGCATGCCATTGCCTAACTCAACAGGACGATTAGGCTGCATTTGTGGCGCAGGCGTATAACTTACCATCTGAGGTTGGTACTCATATGGCTGTGGCTGATAAACAGCCTGAGGAGGCGGGATATATTGAGGCTGCTGTACGTGAGGCTGCGGCTGTTGATAAACATACGGACGCGGCTGGGGTTGTGGTCGCGGTGCCGGACGGGCGACAGGTACAGGACGTGCTTGGGGTTTAGATTTATCAAAATGATAACCTGATCCAAAACTGGAATCGACCACACGATTAGGGTTAGTAGTAGTGTGCGGGGATGAGCCCGGCTCTGCTTCAGGAATAGATTGGGAGGGACTACAAGCAGTTAATTGTACCCCCGCTATAGCAAAAAGAACCGCCCAGGTTCGTTGTTTCATCATATAGCCTCGCACTTATTTTTATATTGTTATAGCGAGCCGATGTTTTGCTTATAAACGGCCCTTATTGGTGAATAAGGCTATAATTTATTCCTCAGAATTGCTAGACATTTTTGACAAGCTTACATAACTGCTCTCAACTATACTGTTCTAACGCTACTATTAAGCGCTCCTTCACCAAATTCCGCAGTTCTTCAGGCTCTAACACCGTCACAGACGCTCCTCGGCGTAAGATTTCTCCTACTAACTCCGTGGGATTTCCATACGGTATTTTTAACAAATAACTACCATCGGTCTGCCACTCCCCTGTTTGTTTAGGATGCCATACCTCGTCTGCAATCCAACGCGCCGCCTCTGGACTCACTTTTAAGACTGCCGTGGCCTGAACCTCGCCGGAAAAGATCCCAAAAGAATCAAACAAAGTTACCGATAATGTTTCAGGTGCTACTGCTTCACTCGCCTGCTCTAATTTTTCCACTTGTTCCAAACGATCCAAGGAAAACGGTTTGAGTACACCTGACTCATGACACAGTGCAGCCAGATACCAATTATCACGATAGAAAATCAGTTTTTGAGGTGATAAACGATGCTCAGAACGCTGATTACTAGAGCGTGAATAATAGGTGGCTTGAAGCTGTTTCCCCTGTAAACAAGCTCCTGCTACCACTTGAAAGTATTGATATTGGCCTAAACGCTTACCATGCGGGATGACATGAATAATATTGGCTAGATTAGTATCCGGTTTAATTTCTGCCCCATAGCGTAAAATCGAGTCCACCCTATCCTTTAATAGTTGAATATCATCTTGCAATAACTCTGGGTCAAAGTGCGTAATCAACTGCTGCATGGTGAGTAGCGCATAAATCTCTTTTTCAGATAGCCAGACCCCCGGAAGCTGATAAAAGTTTTTCTGATCAGGGACATAGTAATAGCCATTGCGCTTCACATCATACTCAATTGGCGCACCTAAGCGATCGCGTAAAAACTCTATAGCACGGCGTACCGACTTCTCCGAGCACTCTAAACGCTCCTCTAAAGTTTTACGGGGTATAGGTAATCGCGCCTGCATTAATAGATTATGTAATTTTACAATTCGCTCTGTGCGTTCCATAGTATGAACCTCGTTTAGATCGGACTAACTTAATGTAGTTAGTCGATGCACACAATACACCTAGATAAAATAACAATGGGCTTTAGGTATGAAGAAATTATTAGTAAGTTTGGCACTGAGTCTACTACCCCTCACCACACACGCGGTGAGTCATAATCCTGATGTGAAATTCAGTCCACTGCAAACACAAGATCTCTCGGTATCCTTTAATCAACATCAAAACGGTTATTATAAAGGCGACCTGATTTGGGAAGATTGGGTCACTTTGGCTTGGGATGGTACGAAAAGTCGCGCCCAAATCTATCAAGATAAAGAGCAACCCACCAATCCTTTTTTGCGAGTCAATTACCCTAAGGATGGGGTCGGCCCTTTGCACAGTGGCGCACAATTTATGGTGCATCTGCCACCTGCTGATGAGTATTGGCTCACCTATAAGGTACGCTTTAATGGGAATTTTGATTTTAATTTAGGGGGTAAACTCCCCGGTTTTGCCAGTGGCAAGGGTAAGTATGCCAATGGGGTGATCCCCACTGATGGCAAAGGCTGGACAGCACGGCTGATGTGGGTCAGAGAGGGAGAATTAGTGCCTTATCTCTATTATGTCGATATGCCGAAAGAAAATCGCTGGGGTCATTTTTGGTCAACAGGTAACTTTATTAAACCCGATGCTTGGCAAGTGATCACTCAGCGCATCCGCCTCAATACGGGTGGACAACGTAATGGGCTGTATCAGGTCTGGGTCAACGGTAAGCCACTAGTCGATAAGCGCGATATGTTGTGGCGCTATGGTAATTATGGGCAAATTGATTCGTTTATCTTTGGCACCTATCACGGTGGCGCTCATCATGAGTGGGCACCGCGTTGGAATAGTACGGCGGATTTTGATGATTTTAGTATTAGCCGCCAAATGCCCGCCTATTTAAGAAATGCCTCTCCCGTGCAACAAGCCAGCCTACCGAGTAACCAAGCTAATCAGGTGCGACGTTTTATTCATCCACGTCCTGTGATAGTTAAACCTATACAATTTAATATCAATTTCCCTAAGCGTTAATTGAGCCTATCTGAGGTTTTAGGAATAGTATCACTCCTTTGAAATAGACGCGGAGGAGTGATATTAGCCCACTAATAAAACAGTAACTAGTATACCAATCAAATTATTGATTTATATAAAAAATAAACAGATATTAGTTTAACATTATCACCTCTTTATTTAGAGGGTTAATACTAAAAAACCCATAGAGTTTCCAGAGCAACATCTGGTAATATAGGATATGACAAATAGAAGTTACTTTTATCAGATATTAACGATACAATATTAGTTAGTATGTGACATATTTCCCACTCCAATATAGCGCCGTAATTTAATGTTAGGTAATAAGGCAAATGATATGACAGAAAAAAAAGAACTTAAAGGTTTAAGTGGATGGCTTATTCTCGTAGGGTTAGGAGTCATCATTTCACCGCTGCGTATTGCTACACAAACTTTTCCTATTTATTCAGAGATGTTCTCTAATGGGTCTTGGGAAGCTCTAACTACACCTGGCACTGGAGCTTACCATCCGCTCTGGGCACCTATTCTATGGGCGGAAATAATAATAAATGGAGGGTTGATTCTTGTGTCGATATTTATCGCTTTTTTATTCTTCTCCAAGAAAATAGCATTTCCGAAATGGTACATTGGTATACTATTTTTTAGTCTGGTGTTCGTTTTTATCGATGCATTGGCTATAAAACTCGTTCTCCCCAATGAACCTATATTCGACACTGAAACCATTCGAGAGTTAGGGCGTTCGCTTCTCACTACGCTGGTATGGGTACCCTATATGCTCGTTTCAAAACGGGTAAAAGCAACCTTTGTTAATTGAATCCTCCCTCGCTTTTTAGACTATCCATTTTTGGCGGGGTAGATCACTTTCCAAATGAATACTTCTAAGGCTCTAATGGTTGAACTGACTCCAACTCACGCACTGCCATATCAACCATTGTTCCGTAGAGATCTGCATTGTCACTGATGACAATCGCATCTCTTACCAAAGGAATGGGTAACTGACGCATTCCTCTCATAAATTGGACTACTTTTTCACCAGGCAGCGCTAATGCGTCGGGTCGACAATAAACGACGACTAGCTGCCTACCACATGATGTGACAATACGACCACGCAGGAAGCCGCCATAGTCCGGCTCATCTTTCAGAATATGCGCGTAGCCCTTTGGAACATTCTGTGCGTGAGCTTCTCTTGCATCGTGCAGCCTACCATCAGGGAAAATCCAAAACACGAAGTCAGGCTGAGTATGTGTCAGCTCTTTGATCACACCTCGACGACCACGAAACTTCTCTGCTAGAAATGGAAATACTTCTGCCATCTGCTCACGGGAGAGCGAGCCAATAGTAACCATGTAGTGCTACCTAATAGTTCATTAAACAAAATCATACCGCTTCCCCTAGAGACTTACAGCCGTCTTGCGAAAAACTCGTTTAAAATACTAAAAACTATCCCTCTTTCTACACTCTTACGTTAATATCGTGAGAGGGCTTCGTCTAATAAAGTGTTATGAATTAGTGAGGTGAGTATTCAAATGGAATTTAGCGACAAAAAAACAGCAGATTTAATTAATCTTGCTTATCATGAAAATGACCAACAACTATATTGGGATATTATTAGTGAGTTACATAAACGCGGCTCTGAAATTGAGTTTTCTAAGGCTAATAAAAAACGATGAAAACTATGATGTTCGTAACTGGGCTACCTTTGGGTTAGGAAGCCAGTGCGAGATGGATACTCAAGCAACTAGAAATGCCTTGCACAAAAAGTTATTAGATGATGATTATAAAATAAGGGGCGAGGCATTGGTTGGTCTAGCAAAACGAAATGACATCAGTATCTTGAATGTACTCATTGATGAACTAGAAGGTGAGTTTAATGGAAGAGTATAATCCCGCAAATACAAAAGCGCTCTCCCTTGTTGAGGCTATTCGCAAACGACCGGGAATGTTTTTTGGAGAGATTAATTCTTTAGCGGTTAATCATGCCATTTACGAGGTTGTTGCAAATGCTGTCGACCAATACCTTGCTGGAAACGCTACCAAAGTACAAGTAGGCTTTAATGAGAAAATCATTTGGGTTTCAGATGACGGTCCTGGCCTGCCTTATGATAAGCCTTCCCCCGATCCAAACCTTTCATTGGCAGAATTTTATTTTACTCATCGACATAATTCACCGACTGCTGACAATCACGCACCACATATTCATTTAGTTGGAGGTGGGCTTGGATTAGCGGCCATTAACGCTGCGTCAGAATTTATAAACGTAACTAGCTCTAACGGCTCATCAATCTGGAAGCAACGCTTTGGCAAGGGAAAAATATTAGGTAAAGCCTCTGAACAAAAATACCTAGGCTCTAGTGGAACTACGCTAGAGTTCCAACTGGATAGGGAGATTTTTCAAGGATACTCACTAGATCACTTTGATTTAAGGAAAACGATGTTTGAGTTGGCTCACTTTTATCCGAGGCTTATCGTTGAGTATCAGCAGGAGCGGTTTATTGCATACCGAGGCTTACTAGATTTAGCCTATATTCATTATAGAACCCCCGCCCTCGCTGATAAGCTACCCATAGCGTTTTATTTTGAAGGTATGTCAAATAAAATTCAGGTACAGGTCGCTACACTAGGAGACTCACAAAGAAAAACGAAGTACATCTCTTGGGTCAATGGTTTAGCATCGGTTGAGGGAGGAACGCATGTTGAAGGGTTGCAAGATGCCTTTAAGCACGCGGGCTGGAAGCCAACACTTGCGCTCATTCATATTATTATGCACGATCCCAAATTCGCAGGTCCTTCACGCGATGTATTGAGAAGTGAGAGCGTGAAGCATGTAATATCACACCTTTTGACTAAGCCAATCGAAGAGTTTAGGCAGGCTCAATCCTAGAAAAACGTGAACCTGATCGCTTTGTCGCATTTGACTCAATAACTATTAAAGGAGTAACAATGAAAACGTGGATGTGCATTGTATGTGGTTGGGTATATGAAGAAGAAAAAGGCTGGCCTCAAGATGGCATTCCCGCTGGTACACGCTGGGAAGATGTGCCTAGTGATTGGCACTGCCCTGATTGTGGGGTAGGAAAAGATGATTTTGTGATGATGGAGATCTAAGCAAAGCTATGATGGCTCCTCTAGCAGGGGCTGTTGGTAATGGAAGCATAGCCCACCCTTAGGCTGATTCTGTAACCATACTTGCCCACCCAAACGTTGAGCTACTTCCCGACTAATGGTGAGTCCTAGGCCGGAGCCGGATTCACTGTGTACCGCAGCACGGTGGAAAGGCTCAAAGACCCGCTCTAGTTCAGTCTCTGGAATACCGAAGCCAGTATCACAAATCTGTAGCACCGCACACTTGCCCTCCTGATATAGCTCAATATCGACCCGTCCCCCTACTGGAGTATAACGCAGGGCATTTTCCAATCCATTACGTATCAACTGCGCCAGACTACCCTCATCATCCGCAACTATTAAATCTGCTTGACGGTTCATACCCAAATCAATCTGGCGTGACTCGGCTAATGGATAGAGGTCGGCTACCACACTTTGTACACAAGCCAATAATCTAGTGGGCTTAAGCTCGACAGGTTTACGCCCCTGCAAACGTGCCAACCCCAATAGCTGATTTACCAGTGCTTGCATCCGTTGCTGGCTGGTTTGTAAGGGCTGTAGGCGTTCTCTAACCGTTTCCAGATCAGGAGCACGAGCCACATTTTCAGCCATCAAGGATAAGGCTGTTAACGGAGTACGCAATTCATGGGCAGCATCTGCCACAAAACGCCGCTGTTGAGCCATACTTTGCCCCACGCGCATTAGGAGATGATTGAGGGAACGAATAAAGGGCATAAGCTCTTGCGGAATTCGACTATCCTCTAATGGCGTTAGATCCTGCTCATGACGAGCATCCACCTTGTTAGCGAGCCGTGTTACTGGCCTTAGGTTATAGCGAATGACCCCATGTACTAACAGCAATAAAACAGGGGTCAATAACAGGAGCGGTAAGACAGATTGTAGGGTGCTTTCTAGTGCTAGTTCATTGCGAATTTCTGTCAGTTGCGCTACTGCAAAACGCTCCGGTGCATGTGTCACTAATAGAGTACGCCATTCACGCCCTTGCCAGTTGAGAGTATGTAAACCATCTGGCAGTTTTTCGGTTAGCTCGCGGTAATCTAGCGGAGCTGTATCTAATTGCAGTACCAACAAGATTTCATCCTCATGTTTATCTTGCTGATCTACTTGGTTTTGAGGCAACTTCTTTGGTCTGACGCTACCTGCTTCTAATAAACTGCCCACCTGCTGCAGGTGCATATCCTGATATTCACGCGCCTCATGATAAGCATTGAAGCCCGATATCGTTCCGCCTAGCAAAGCAAACAGCACCGTAGACAACATAATCCAACGGCTCAAAGCTCTTTGCAGCGAATACGGGTATTTCATACAGCTTTACTCACCATCCACCCCAAACCGCGTATATTTTTAATCGCATCCTTGCCCAGCTTACGACGCAGGGAATGAATCAGAAACTCGACCACATTGCTTTCCACCTCTTCATTCCAGCCATAAATACGCTCCTCTAACTCCGAGCGTGACAAGATACTACCGGGGCGCAACATCAGCGCATGTAATAAGGCATATTCCCGTGCCGAAAGCTGAATACGCTCCTCCGCTTCACGCTGAGCCTCACGGGTGGCAGGATCTAGGCAAATAACTCCATTACTGAGCACTGGGTTAGCATTACCCTGATGACGGCGAATAATGGCTCGCATGCGGGCTAATAGCTCATTAATGGCAAAGGGTTTAACCAGATAGTCATCAGCACCGAAATCTAATCCCTTAATCCGTTCTTCTACGGAATCACGAGCGGTGATAATAATCACAGGTACTAGCTGCTTGGTCTGCCGCAAGTGCTGCAACACCGCAAAACCATCCCGACGGGGCAAGCCCAAATCCAGCAGAATAAGCCCATACTCTTGAATCTGAATTGCCCCTAAAGCCTGCTCACCGTCCCTGACCCAATCTAGGGCATAGGCTTCATCTTTAAGTGCCTGTCCAACCGCCTCACCGATCAGCCCATCATCCTCTACCAGTAAAATACGCATGGCTCCTATCCTACCGACACCAAACCTAGATCATAAAACAGAAAACTTAGTAATGACTTAGAAACAAACTAACACCAGCGCTCCCCCTCACTAACTAAGCACCAGCTAATTTTTAACATCCAGACTTTAACCTGCCAAATTCATCGGGGCTATTCTGCCCCACTCATCAACATTCACTAGCTTTCTGGAGATTTCCTATGGCTGACATTACAACATCAGGGGCATTACCTACAGACCCTGCCCTTGCCATCAAGGTGCCGGTTATTATCACCTTGTTTTTCTGGATTATAAAAATTCTAGCCACCACAGTAGGAGAAACTGGCGCGGATTATCTGATTTTCAATCTACATTTCGGGCTGCCGACCACCTCTATTCTGATGAGTATGGTACTAGGGATTATCCTCTTTCTACAGCTACGCGCCAAAAGCTATATTCCTTGGTTATACTGGCTGACCGTCGTCATGGTCAGTATTGTTGGTACTCTGATTACCGATAACCTAACTGATAATTTGAATATTCCACTGACATCGTCAACGGCTGGTTTTAGTCTTGCTCTGATCTTGACCTTCGCCTTGTGGTACTGGAAAGAAGGCTCGCTATCGATCCATAGTATCAGTACCCTAAGACGTGAATTGTTTTACTGGGCTGCCATTCTAGTTACGTTTGCACTAGGTACGGCTGCGGGTGATCTAATGGCGGAAAGTCTGGGGCTGGGATATGCGGTTTCAGCACTAATTTTCGGTACTGCCATTCTGCTTATTACCTTGGGCTATTACCTGCTTGGACTCAATAGCGTACTGGCATTTTGGTTGGCTTATATCATTACTCGCCCATTAGGTGCTTCTCTAGGCGACCTGTTAGCTCAACCCGTGAATGCGGGTGGGTTGGGACTAGGAACGGTAGTAACCAGTGAGGTGTTTCTAGTAGCTATTGCCATACTGGTTGGCTATTTGACCCTATTTCGTGTAGATGCTCCTAAAACGCTAACTACTGACTAACAATAGAAAAGGCTCGCAAACAACTGGGGTATTTGCGAGCCTTAGATCAGTCAGCCTATTTAAAACTTAGCTGAATTATTTCTTATCGCCATCATCGTCTTTGTCGCCCTCATCTTCATCATCTTGCTCATTATCCACCGCATTTTTTACGACTGAACCATTGGCAGCATCAATTTGAACTTCATGGCTGGTTTGGTCAGCAGCAATAATCTCTACCTCCCAAACGTTCTGGCCTTTTTCCGTAGAGAAATCAACCCCTACAGCGGTTCCGGGAGTCGCTTGTAATGCTTTCGCGACAGCATCATTTAGACTAATAGCAGCTGAGGCCGCCGCCGCACTATCATTATCAGCAAAGGCAGCGCCACTCATTAATGTAGAAGCAACAAAACCCGTAAGAATTAATTTGTTTACCCTTTTCATAATCAGATTCCTTTTTTTAAGCTATCAATAACAATACACGCTAATGGTGTAACTCAAAGCCTAGTGCCTAAAACTTAGTTAGAGATTAGTGCGCGAAAAAACATTATCTCGCTCTTAAATACTGCCCTGTCCTTATTTCTGCGCTAGCTCTAAGTCTCTTTTAAGTGTTGCCCTGCATCATGCTCCGATCTAAAAACAAGCGAGATTGCTAAATGCAACTAAGGGTTCTTATCAATGAGTAATACAAACTTGAGTAGCCAAGCGATTGATTTAACCGACACACTGATCAATCGTGTACCACACATTATCCTGCTGTATTGGGTCATTAAGATCGCCTCGACCACGCTAGGGGAAACAGGAGCGGACATGTTTTCCATGACCTATAACCTCGGTTATGGCACTACTATCCTGATTTTCATGGGTCTATTTCTGGTGCTGTTGGGTGCTAAGTTGGCTATCCGACGTTATGAGCCGATCACTTACTGGCTGACCTTTACAGCCTCCGCTATTGCTGGAACGGCTATATCGGACTTCATTGATCGCACCCTAGGGCTAGGTTATATGGCAGGTTCTGCCTTATTGGTGATTTTGCTATTAGTGGTCTTATTAGCATGGTATTGGCGTGAGAAGTCCATCAATGTGGAATATGTTAGCAATACGCCGGTAGAGGTTTTTTACTGGCTAGCCTTCCTCATTGCGAATACCCTAGGCACCGCAGCGGGTGATTTTGTGGCGGATGATTTAGGCTTGGGTTTTGCGGCGAGTGCTGCCCTGATTTCCGGTATACTGCTCCTTATTGCTCTACTACACTTATACACTAAAGTATCTGGCACCTTGCTGTTTTGGCTAGCCTTTGTGTTGACTCGCCCATTTGGTGCGACTTTTGGTGATTGGTTAACTAAATCGCACGACAAAGGCGGGCTAGATCTAGGTACTATTGGCTCCTCAGCATTCTTTGCTATTGTGTTGATAGTGGCTGTTTACCGCGAGACACAAATGGAAAAAACAGGTAAACCGATTGCCGAACTAGACTAATACTAATCCCTACATCTACACAGGACACCGTTCCCCATGCACGCCTATCTGCAAACTATCATGGACTACACCGCTCAACATCCCTGGTTAGCCATAGAGTTAGCTTTTCTCATCAGTGCTGGAGAGGCATTGTTAGTTGTGGGGCTATTTATACCTAGCACTATTGTACTGGTGGGGCTAGGTGGATTGGTGGGGTTGGGCAAACTCAGTTTCTGGCCTATTTTTCTGGCTACTGCCTTAGGTGCTATCGTAGGCGATGCGGTGTCTTATTGGATCGGACACCATTACCGTGAGCGCTTATATGGAGTCTGGCCGTTTTCGCGCTATCAGAGTTTGCTCCATAAGGGGCAGGATTATTTCACCCATCATGGCGGTAAGAGTGTGGTAATTGGGCGCTTCATTCCGGGGGTAAAAGCGGTCGTCCCCGGTATCGCGGGGATGATGGGCATGAATCCACTGCGCTTTAGTGTATTGAATGCGGTATCGGCGTTTGCTTGGGCTGCGACTCATTTGTTACCTAGTATGTCGGCGGGTTGGCTACTAGCATTGCTAGCCGGTGTTAGTCGACGTCTAGCCGTTACAGTCGGCCTATTATTACTACTAGGTATGCTTTTGATCTGGCTAGTGAATCGGGTGATTCGCTTGGGGATTTATTATTTACCCCGTTGGCAGCAAGCACTGGAGCATAAAATTCAACAGCACCCGACTTGGCGTAATGGTCTATTAGGGCGCTTGATTCTGGCGGAGTATGCTGGATTTCGACAAGAAGCGAGTATGTATCTGCTACTGGGGTTAGCGACTAGTGGGCTAATTTTTGTATTTGTCAGTGTAATAAGACAAAGCGGGCTAGATGGGTTGGATAGTGCTCTGAGTCAGGGCTTGCAGGGGTTACGCACTGATTGGTCAGATATACCCATGCTGGTAGCTACCCTATCCGGTGATGTGCTGGTCATTAGTGGGGTGGTCATCGTGGTGCTAGGTGTATTGCTCTGGCAACGCAGCTATCAATTGCTGGGTGGCATAGTGTTGGCTATGTTAGTAGACGCTATCTTTATCTTTGGCACTAAAAATCTATTACAGCGTCCGCGCCCCTTGGTGGATCTCTATGCAGGGGGTGATGTTTATTCCTTCCCTAGTGGGCATGCTGGATTCAGCGCTCTCTTGGCAGGTTTGCTGATCTGGTTTACTCTAAAAGGCTGGCAAGGCTATAAGCGCTATTTAACCGTACTAATACTCACCCTACTGGCAGGCTTAATTTCATTATCACGCATTTATCTGGGAGCACACTGGCCTTCGGATGTGTTGGGGAGCCTATTTTTTAGTACTTTGCTGGTATTGGTATTTGCTGAAGTATTTCGGCAAGAGAATGTGACTTCAGCACTCACTCAAAAAGTGATATTAGGAGCTGGCTTGAGCTATATCCTGCTCACAAGCTGGCATGTGTATAGTAGCTGGGATAATGCCGAGCAGAAATACCAACGCCAACCTCCTCTACCGATTACCCTGACTCAACCTTGGCTACAAGGGGGCTGGGCTAGTCTACCGGCTTACCGCCAAGATCTACATGGCGCACATGAGGAACCCTTTATACTGCAATGGAAAGGTAATTTGGTGCAGTTGCAAGCCATTTTGCCCGATTGGCAGATAGCCCCTCACCTCTCTCTTGCCAGTATGAATGAGGTAGTCATGGGGAATACACCTATAGAACAATTGCCCGTGCTCCCCAAACTACAGGCGGGGCGAGCGCAAAGATTTACGCTGCAAAAACCTGATGCTAATGGGCGCTTTGTGCTTCGGCTCTATCCACAACAGGTGATAGAACCTGATGGAAGCAAGCAGATCATCTGGCTAGGCAGTGTCACACATGAGCAACTATACCATCCACTAGGGCAGCTCAGTCTGGCTTGGAGTGATAATGATAAAAGCTGTACCGCGCCCATTCTACTGCAACTATCCCATGCCCAATTGAGTGGTAAGTTATTAGTGGGGAGTCCAGAGCATGCCGGATGTAGCGGTGAATTAGTACTGGGTTATGGTGAATAAGGCCTATATTAAGCCACTAATTAAATAGGCAACTGATGGCTGAAACCGCAACGCTTTTTAGGGTACTGCGATGAACCTCTACTACGGCGGCAATGGCCTTTTGGGTATAGCCTTGTTCGCGTATACGAAATGCTATCGCGCGTTTTTCGGTTTGGGCAGCGAGGTTTAACTGTCGGGTATCTCTACTTTTCATGGAGCTAGTTTAACAGTTTGTTTTTGCCTCCTATTTATTTAGGAGGTTAATAACAATTGTGTCCACCCGAAGGAACAAAAACCTCCGGACGGGTTAAAATACAACCAATATCTAGCCGCTTTGCGGGCTGGCCGGGCAATGGACGGGATGCGTACTATGGAATTTTGTCTGGAGAGAGTGGCATGACTGGCAAGGGGCTAGTCAATGACCGGATTGGTTTCTGGCCTGCTGACGGTGGTGGCCTGCCACCCCTGCGGTCTGCCCTGTCGGGGAATATGGCTGTGGATGTCTGCATCAGCTACCGGAGCACCTGAGGGAGCAAAGCCTGAAACTGTGGAGGCATTTGCCACTGATCTGGCACGGCTAGCAGAGCAGGCATCAGTCTGAGGGACTGACGCCTGCAGCCAATCAGCTCATGGTTGCAGTGGCATCAGTTGCAGCTACATTTGGCTGAGGAAGCCTGATCGTTCCAAAAATCGCCGACATAGGCGGTATTGCCCGGTGTAAAGGTTCGGTTGTCGCCCCCGTAGTTGCTGTGCTGATAGATCGTCAGCGTGCAGGATGAGGGGACTGCTACGGCAGAGACCTTGTCATTCCAGCTATTACCGACCCAGGGCATGTTGCCGCTCACGGGGAGTACGCCGCCGCCAAAGTTGGCATGTTCATACATCTGGCAGGCCGGGCGCGGTGGTTCCGAGCACTGGCATTGTAGGGCGGAAATCTGGTCATTCCAGATATTGCCGATAAAACTGCTATTGGCAGCGAAAACCCATCGGTCGCCTTTGTAGTCGATGTTCTGGTAGGCAATCAAACGGCAGCTGTTATTGACTTGGATCGAGGAAATCCTGTCGTTCCATGATGAACCGATGTTGGCAATATTCTGCCCTGATACCAGAGTGAGGGCTGCACCACCATAATTGATGTGTTCGTAGACCTTACAATCTGCCTGAACGGCAGACGCGCTGAACAGACTGAATCCGATGACCAGTATGGCTTTTGGCATATTCATGTTGATACCTCGAAGTGTGGTAGGGGGGAGGAGGGACCGGATATAACTGAATCCGATGACCAGTATGGCTTTCGGAATATTCATGTTGATACCTCGAAGTGTGGTAGGAGGGAGGAGGGATCGGATGCAATCGATGACGTCACTTGATTGAATCAGTATACGGCTTTGGCGGCGGATTGTATCCCTTTAATTAGGAGAGTCTGACATCATTCTTAATGGCCGGATCAGTTTCTGGTACGCCGATATTGGTGGTCTACCTTCCCGGTGGTCTGCCCTGCCGGGGGATATGGCTATGGATGTCTGCATTATCGAGGCTGGATTCACTGGCTTGTGGAGTGCCTATTACCTCAAGCGGCTGCAGCCAGACCTGCGCATTGCCATTCTGGAGCGTGAATTTGCCGAATTTAGGGCGTGATGGCTGCTCAGCCTAATCTGAGCGCACTGGAGCAACTTATACGGGCAATGCAGGCGACTCCCCAATGGGTGGAGACCTGCATGAAACTGCGTAATAGCGTCGCACAGTTGCTAGGCTTAAAGAACTCAGGTGGTTTGGGTAGTTTTGATCTGAATAAGGCTGAAGCAACTTACAAGGTAGGAGATCGTCTTGGCATCTTCACATTGCTTGAGATCACAGCAGATGAGGTACTAGTGGGCGATAATGACAAGCATTTGAATGTAGTAGTATCGATTAGCTGCGACAGAAAATCCGCTGAGCAGACTATTGTCACGGTAACAACCATCGTTCATGTCCACAATTGGCTAGGAAAGCTATACATGCTCCCCGTCGCACCGATGCACAAGCTGATTGCACCTGCGGTTACCAAGGCGATAGGATAAATTTAGCCTTTATATTCAAACGGATTCAGCAACTGAATATCGAAATTACTAAAATCTGCCACATTGCGAGTCACCACTATCAGCTTATGCACTTGGGCAATGGCGGCAATCATGGCATCTTCATACAAAGTATCAGACTTTTTATGCATCAGCCTTGCCCAAGCCCTAAAAGCTAGCCCATCCAAAGATAAAATATTATAAGTATCCGCTACCTGATCTAACCAAGCTTCTAATTCAATGGCTCGTTGTGGATCTTGATCACGGGTCAGCTCTATACCTGCCTGAATCTCAGCTAATGTCACCGATGAGAGATACAAATCCTTATCATCCACCGATTGCAACCAAGCTAGGACAGCTCCGTGCGGTTTAGCTCGCCTCAATTCAGAAACCACATTCGTATCTAATAAATACATGACTTATAGAATCTCTTGCACATTTCTTCTACGAGCTTGCCCACGCTTCGGCAGCACTAAATCACCCCGCCCGATATCAGACAACAATAAGTCTTTTAAGGACGGCTTTGCAGCCACCTGAAGCCTGCGCCAGACCTCTACAGGAACTAATACGGCCTCCTCAACTCCACGGCGTGTCACCACTTGCGGCCCTTGCTCAAGGCACGCATCCAAAAACTCACTAAAACGCGATTTAGCATCTTGAACAGCCCAGGCTTGCATAATCACACCTTTAAATAACTAGTCACATGACTAGCTTATTAGATTTTTTCACCAAAAACAAGGGCGCTTACAAACTCCGATTTTATGCTAAACTATCTGCCATTTTTGCAGAATTGACGACAGGTAAAATGTAATGGCAGGCCATAGTAAGTGGGCGAATATTAAACACAAAAAAGCGGCTGTAGATAAAAAGCGCGGTAAGATTTGGACCAAACTCATTCGAGAAGTCACCGTTGCTGCCCGTGAAGGTAAAACCTCTGATCCTAATGCGTCTCCACGTTTACGTTTAGCGGTAGATAAAGCCTATGCAGCAAATATGCCTAAAGACACCATTGAACGTGCTTGTAAGCGTGGCTCCGGTGAGTTAGGTGCTGAAAACTATAATGAAGTGCGCTATGAAGGCTATGGCCCTGGTGGGGTTGCTATTATCATTGACACTGCCACTGACAATGTAAACCGTACTGTTTCTGAAGTACGCCACGCCTTGAGTAAACATGGTGGCAATATGGGCACTAGTGGCTCCGTTAGCTATATGTTTAATAAGCTTGGTGTATTGAGCTATGCCCCCGGTGTAAATGAAGACAAACTCATGGATGCAGCCCTTGAAGCGGGTGCGGATGATGTGGTGATGGCAGATGATGGCTCTGCTGAAGTCCTAACTACACCGGACAACTATGCGGAATTAGTGGCTACTCTGACTAAAGCAGGCTTAGAGCCTGATGATGCTGAAGTGACCGAACGGGCGGATAATCTCACTGCCGTCGATCTTGAGAATGGTGAACGTTTATTAAAACTGATCGATATGCTTGAAGAGCTAGACGATGTTCAAGAAGTCTTCCATAACGGTGATATTCCTGTCGAACTCTTAGACGACGATGAAGAATAGACGCATTATGGGCATTGATCCCGGCTCACGCTTTACGGGGGTTGGGATTATTGATAGTGATGGGCAGCGCTTGCTACATGTACACAGTGATTGCATTAAATTAGGCGACCGCCCTATTCCTGAGCGCTTGGGCATGATTTTCAATGGTATCACCGACCTCATTAAACTCTATCAGCCGGATGAGTTAGCTATCGAAAGTATTTTCGTCGCCACCAATGCTGGGGGTGCTTTGAAATTAGGACAAGCACGTGGTGCCGCGATTTGTGCGGCGGTAGTTCAGCATTTGAGTGTGCATGAATATAGTCCACGCGAAGTCAAGCAAGCCACCGTAGGCAAAGGCTCTGCGGATAAAACTCAAGTGCAACATATGGTCAAATATTTGCTGAATCTGCACGGTAAATTACAAGCCGATAGTGCGGACGCTTTAGCCGTAGCGATTTGTCACAGTCATGCTAGCCATCTCAATAATCGTATCCAACAAGCAGGTCTGCAATGATTAGCTCTTTACGCGGGAAAGTACTTCTCAAGCAACCGCCCGAGCTTATGGTCGAGGTCAATCGTATAGGTTATGAACTCCAAGCCTCTATGAATGTATTCTATGCTCTACCGCTGGAATCAGACGCTGAAGTCCTTATCTATACTCATCTAGCTATACGTGAAGATGCCCATACCTTATATGGCTTTGTCTCACTCGATGAGCGTAGTACCTTTCGTCAATTACTCAAGGTCAATGGAGTAGGGCCAAAATTGGCACTCGCCATCGTATCGGGTATGACCACGACGGAGCTGTATCAAATTATTCATGCGGCAGATATTAATGCCCTGAGTCGTATTCCGGGAGTGGGAAAGAAAACGGCGGAGCGTTTGGTGGTCGAACTCAAGGATCGCTTGCCTAAACCCTCGGATACAGGATTATCCCATGCCCCTCTGCGTACAGCTAACATCGATCCTGCTGATGAAGCCCTCAATGCACTACTGGCACTCGGTTATAAAGCCCCCCAAGCCGAAAAAATGATTGCTGCTTATAAAGATCAAGGCTTGAGCGTGGAAGAAATGATTCGCCAAGCCCTACGTTCTAGTCTTAAGTGACAAAACTGACAATCCTGTTAGCTGTCACCCACTTGTCACTTCTTTTAGCCGATTTCGTCAATTGTGTCACTTCCTGACAGTGGCACAAGCTCTGTCAACGTCCTAGAAATTTTCAAGCACATTAATATAACACTTAAATATCAATAACTTATAAATATTTTCATAAGTTGGCACAGCCATTGCAATATAGAAATCAACAAGGACGGAATAAAACAAAAACAACAACAAAACAATAAGAAAGCGGCTAAGGGAATAATAACAATAACAAACTAGCAGTCCAAAGTAGGTAGCGAGTCTAAGTATCAAAATAATAAGAAACTTGCACCTGCTAAGGCAATAACGATCAACAGCAAGCCCTAAGAGGTGGAGAGTGGACCTAAACTCTAATAAAAATAAAATGTCCGCCACGCCTCGATTCCGATACCCCCTGCGTCAAAAACAGGGGGCATTTTAAGGACGAACTGATAACAAGAATTATAACGATCAACAGCAAGCCCTAAGAGGTGGAGAGTGGACCTAAACTCTAATAAAAATAAAATGTCCGCCACGCCTCGATTCCGATACCCCCTGCGTCAAAAACAGGGGGCATTTTATCCAAGGCTCTGGTTGGTGATTAAAATAAAAAATTAACAACAATAATAAGAACCCAAACCATAAGCCCCGATGAGATGTTACTAGCTAGAGTTTCATGATCGAGTGAAATCTTAACAGTACTTCTCAATTTATCACCCCCCATTCAGTTGGGGGGAGTTTTTAATAACAACAACAATAAAATGAATAACGAGTGTCTCTTGTTATTTAAAGCTTAGCTCCAATTCGTTGGAGCTTCTTTTTTTTGTGCTGTTTATGATTCAAATTGTTTAGCCTGCTCCCAAGCCTCATCCATTTGCTTTAAAGTCGCCTGCTCTAAACTAATACCCTGCTCTTGCAATAATACTTCTACTTTTAAAAAGCGCTGCTCAAACTTACGATTTGTTAAGCGCAAGGCATTATCCGCACTCACGCCTAATAGCCGCGCTAAATTCGTCGTACCAAAAATGACATCCCCCACCTCTTCCTCAATCCGGCTAAAAGGTTCTCCCTGCTCTATAGCCTCCACTACCTCATCCAATTCCTCTTGAATTTTAGGCAATACCTGTTGCCAATGTTCCCAATCAAAACCTACTCGTGCCGCGCGTTTTTGTAGTTTTTGACTACGCTGTAGCGTGGGCAAGGTAGTCGGTATATTGGCAAATAGGGAGGGTGCTGTAGGCTCTTTTGTCGCGCGTTCTTGTGCTTTAATAGCATCCCAAGCTTGTTTTTGTTCGGTTTCATTGGCAAAGGTGGTATCGCCAAAAATATGCGGATGGCGGCGTTGCATTTTCTGGGTAATCCCTTGGGCTATATCATTGAAATTAAATAAGCCCTGCTCTTCTGCGATTTGTGCCATGAATACAATCTGGAATAATAAATCCCCTAACTCGTCTTGAAGTGCCTTGGCATCATTACCATCGACCGCATCGGCAACCTCATAAACCTCTTCCAAGGTATAGGGCAATAGGGTTTGCCAAGTCTGGCGTTTATCCCACGGACAACCTGTTAAGGGATCGCGTAAACGTTGCATGAGTGCTAATAACTCATGGATAGCGCTGGCTTCGGACATGATTTTTACCTTATGAGCATCAAAGCGCTGAGTATATCGCTATATCCAGCTCATGATGTGGCGCTCTTTTTGCGGTAAACTGTGCGTATGAATACTTTGCCTCCTGTTGTCCATGTGGCGGTGCAACGCCCCTTTTATAGTACGCTTGATTACAGTTATGATCCTACCCAAGGCTCGATTCCTCTTGGCTCACGTTTAGAAATCAAACTAGCAGGGCGAACTACCGTAGGAGTGGTGATGGGCAGTAGCCCTACTCCGACCTTGGCTGATCCTAAAAAGCTAAAAGCCATCACCCGGCTAATGGACAATGAGCCGATCTTAGATGCTCATCTCGTGGAGCTATTAGACTGGGCGGCTAAGTATTACCATGAACCTATTGGTGAGGTCGTATTTACCGCCTTACCTAGCCTATTACGCCAGCAACGCCCCCTCAATCTACCTATTTGGTGGCAACTCACCGCCACCGAATCGCCTACCGAACTACAACGCGCCAAACGTCAATTAGCTCTCTATGAATGGCTGAAAGCTCAGGGCGGCTATGTGAGCGAAGACGCGGTGGCGGCTTGGGCAGGTAATGGTTGGCGAGTCACTATGCGCCATTTAGAGGCCAAAGGCTTAGTAGCTAGTACAACGTTACCCCCAGCTCCCTTAGAGCATATTGCCACTGCTCCTCATTTGACTTTAACCCCTCAGCAACTCGCCACTATTGAGGGTATTCAGCACGCCATTACTCAAGCCGAGTTAAAACCAACCCTATTACATGGCATCACAGGTAGTGGTAAGACCGAGGTCTATCTGCGTGTCATGGCACCAATTTTGGCGCAAGGTAAACAGGTGCTAGTACTCGTCCCTGAAATCAGTCTAACCCCACAACTATTAGGGCGCTTTCGTACTCACTATCCCCATGAGCGCATGGTCTGTTTACACTCAGGGCTAACCGATCAAGAGCGCTTGCAAGCATGGCTACAAGCACAACAGCAACAAGTACGGATTATCATTGGCACTCGCTCAGCGGTATTTACCCCCTGCCCTAATTTGGGCTTGATTATTATTGATGAGGAGCATGATTTATCGTTTAAACAGCAAGAGGGTTTTCGTTATCACGGACGCGACCTAGCCATTAAACGGGCGCACATGCTCAATATTCCGATTATATTAGGCTCAGCTACTCCCGCACTGGAAACCTTACACAATGCGGATAGTGGGCGCTTTCATTATTTTCATTTAGCCCAACGTCCGGGAACTGCCAAACCACCGAGTGTGCAATTACAAAATATTCGCGGGCAAACCTTACGCAGTGGCCTCTCTAGTACCACGCTCTCCATGATTAAGGACACCCTAGCGCGTCAAGAGCAAGTAATGCTCTTTATCAATCGGCGTGGTTTTGCCCCTTTACTGATGTGCTCATCGTGTGGCTGGTCGGGGCAGTGTGAACATTGCAGTGCCAATATGACCTACCATGCACGGCAAGGTAAATTAATTTGCCATCATTGCTCCGTAGAAAAACTAGTACCAGAGCACTGCCCTCAATGTGGTCATCACCATTTAGTCACCCAAGGGCAAGGTACGGAACGCCTAGAGCTGGTTCTCTCGCAAACCTTTCCTACTATCCCCATTATTCGCATTGACCGTGATAGTACCGCTCGAAAAGGGGCATTAGCCGAGCGTTTGCAACAAGTTCATGAGCACCCCACAGCCATTTTAGTAGGCACACAAATGCTAGCCAAGGGGCATGACTTTCCTAATCTAACCTTAGTGGTGGTTCTCGAAGCAGATGCTGCTTTATTAAGTTCGGAATATCATGCCCGTGAACGTTTCGGTCAGTTATTAGTACAAGTCGCGGGGCGGGCTGGACGCAGTGATAAAGCCGGGCAAGTGATTATTCAAACCAATCATCCCGAAAATCCGGCTTTAGTTACTTTATTAGCACAGGGCTATACACTATTCGCGCGGCAATTATTGGAAGAACGTAGGCGCTGGCATTATCCGCCTTTTGGTTATCAAGCATTACTACGGGCTAATGCTCCAGAATTAAATGATGCCTTGGACGTATTAGATAAAATGGCTGAGCATTTACAACTATTTGGCTTAGGAGGGGTCATTTTATTAGGCCCTACTACGGCAATGTTAGAAAAACGCGCGGGACGTTATCGCACTCAACTGCTATTACAATCCGCTAATCGTAAAGCATTACATACTTTACTCAATTATCTGACTCATACTATTAAGCAATTGAAATTTCCCGCTAATACACGTTGGTCTATTGATGTTGATCCTCTAGATTTAACCTAAACTTAGACTGCTAACTTGCGGTATACCTTTAAGTCACGCAACATTAGTGGATTAGGATATAGGGTTGGGATATCCCTTTCCACTTTGATAGACTTGACTAACAATAACCCTCGCCCTTTGGGGATTCATGGATATGACTAAAGATTTTAAAGAAGAGAGCACACGTACTGAAAACTCCCAGTATGGTATCAGTTGGATGTTGGGTGGTGTGGCGGTAGGCTTATTAGCTGGTATTGTCATGTTTAATATTATGGGCGGTAATATCACTACCAATGCAGCCCCTCCTACCGATAAGGCGGTTAACAATACTACAGCCGCGACTTCAGCTACCGCATCCACAAAACCTGCGAGTACGCCTTTAACCACGGCTCCTGCTCCAGCTACAACGCCAGCAGATAACCGCCTCGGATTTAGCTATCATGCTGTGTTACCGGTTATTAGTATGGATGAGTCTTTAGCCCCCATTATGTTAGCGGAGGAAAATCCTACTGCCACCCCTGCTGCCACAACAGCTGATAAAAAAGTGACATCCGACAAAACCACTAAAGCTAGCGCCGAAAAAGCTCCGGCTAAATCGGCTAATTCAACGGACGATGCAGCCGCTTCTGGTAATTTTATGTTTCAGTTAGGAGCCTATCGCTCCCAAGCACCTGCGCTAGATATGCAAGCTAAAGCCCGTAAATACGGCATGAATACCCGTATTGAACAGGCCAATGTCAATGGTCAGGTTTGGTATCGTATTCGTATTGGCCCTACTAAAGATCAAGGTGTCGCAAATCGTTGGCGGCAATCTATTTCAGCCATGGGTATTGACCCCATTATGATCCGTATGTAATAGGTAGTTTTTTCACAAAAAATTGACTTTACTCTATGATAAGGCTATTTAAGCCAAATAACGATGATGATCGAGGAGATTGATTGATGGCATATTTAGATATGGATAGTGGCACTATTGTTGCCAATGCGAGCGATACGGAACGCTCAACGTTTATTAAACGTACTTATCTACACTTAGGCTTAGCGATACTCGCTTTTGCTGGGATAGAAACCTTATTGATTAGTTCTGGTGTAGCTAAATCCTTTGTAGGCGTTTTAGCCGCTAATAAATGGATGTGGTTTGTTGTAATAGCGTTATTCATGGGTGTTTCTTATGTCGCTGATAATTGGGCACGTAGCCCTATGTCACGCGAGAAACAATATTTAGGTTTAGGTGTATTCATCGTTGCTGAAGCGATTGTATTCATGCCTTTGCTCTATATTGCCTATAACTATGCCCCTAATGTTATTCCTCAAGCAGGCTTAATGACTTTAGCCTTAGCAGGAGGGATTACCTTTACCGCCTTTACTACTAAGAAAAACTTTTCTTTCTTAGGCCCTATTCTAACTATTGGCGGCTTTGTCGCTTTAGGTGTGATTTTAGCTAGTATGTTATTTGGCTTTAATCTGGGCTGGGTATTTGCGGCTATCATGGTTGTATTTGCGTCAGCGGCTATTTTATATAGCACCTCACAAATTATTCATGAATACCATACTGATCAATATGTAGCGGCTTCCTTAGGTTTATTCTCTAGTGTAGCCTTACTCTTCTATTATTTAGTGCAACTATTAATGTCATTAGGTAGTAGTGACTAAGCTTAGTTAGAAATAAATATATTTTCTATCCGCAGCGCTCTTTTGAGCGCTGCTTTTTTTGATCTACCCCACTCATTTTTCTTATGGCAACGTATGCAATTGGCGATCTGCAAGGCTGTTACAGCGCATTATTAAGACTTCTCGATGCTATTCAATTTAACCCCAATCAAGATCAATTATGGTTTGCAGGCGACCTAGTCAGTCGTGGCACAGAATCACTAGAAACCCTCCGTTTTGTTAAACAGCTTTGCGAGCAAAAAACAGCGCTTACCGTATTAGGTAATCACGATATTAGTTTAATAGCGAGTTTTTATGGGGTGCGTACACCCCATAAAAGCCTGCAAGCACTGATTACTGCTCCCGATTATGCTGAATTAATACAATGGCTACGTCGTCAACCATTATTACATTACGAACCTAGTAAACAAGCCGCCTTAGTCCATGCAGGTATTGCCCCACAATGGGATTTGCTGATGGCGGCACGTTGTGCGGTTGAAGTGGAGCAGGAGCTGCAACAGCCAGATCCTAGTACTTGGCTTAGTCAGATGTATGGTGATATGCCTGATCAATGGAGTACTAGTTTTGGCAGTGATATAGAGCGACAGCGTTTTAGCATGAATGTCTTAACTCGCATGCGTTATTGCCATAGTGATGGTCGCCTTAATTTTTATGAAAAGGGTAATCCCGCACAGATAGTCGATAAGAGTTTAATACCTTGGTTTGAATACCCTAAACGTCAAGCGCTAGGTAGCAGAGTTATTTTTGGGCATTGGTCAACCTTAGGCTATTATGTAAGCCCTGAAGTAGTAGCCTTAGATACAGGCTGTGTTTGGAGTGGTCAACTCACCGCGTTTTGCCTTGAGACTGAGCAGCATACTAGTGTGAATTGTAATCAAGCGCTAAATACTAACTCTTAACCTGCAAAACATCGACTAGCATTTTCTCAATCGCGGGTAGATCGGGAATAAAACACAATAGCTTAGAAATACGCACTTGCCGTGCAAAATAAGGGCAGCGTTGTAGATTACCGCTATAATCATTGCGTAAATTGTCTTCTTTTAAATCGACAATTTGCATGCCACCCTGTACTCGGATGGCTATAAAAGGTAAACCCGCATCAGTCGAGACAGTATGTAAAATTAAATACTTACTGTCAGTACCACTAGAATCATAATGGGTTTTACAAAGTGACTCTAAAGCGATTACGGGTACACGTCGACTACGCCATACTAGCCAGCCTTCCAATTCCTGAACCGCCGCTTCTTCTAATTCGCCATTAGTTACTAACTCCGCTAATAAGCTAATGGGGAAAATTAAATTACCTTCGTATAAACGTAAGACGGCACATTTTAAACTGTCGACGGAGGGTAATTTCATGCTGTTAGCCCTTTAAGTAAAGTTCCGCCTTCTAATAACTCACGGATTTTATCGAGTAGTGCTTGGTTTTGATAAGGCTTACCTAAGAAGTCACTGGCTCCTAAAGCAGTGGCATGTTCACGATGTTTTTCAGCGGTACGCGAGCTAATCATAATAACCAATAAATGCTTCCACTCTGGTGTTTGGCGAATATGGCGTAATAACTCAAAACCATCCATACGCGGCATTTCAATATCGAGTAATAACAGGTCTGGATTAAAGTCACGTAATTTTTCTAATGCCTCCATACCATCTTTTGCCGTTTCCACCGCAAAACTTTCGGCGACTAAGAATTTTTCGGTCACTTTACGTACGGTAATAGAATCATCGACCACCATAATACGGGATTGATCATTTGCCCGTTTCATTACCGTGCCGGTAGTAGCCGTAGGATTAGTTTGGCTAACCGGTAAAGGTGCGCGCACTAGCTCATGTAAATCAGGCAATAACACCACTTGACCATCAGGCGTAATGGTAGCTGCTGAATATAAAGAGCAATTTTTAAATAAAACCCCTAAGGACTGCATCACCGCATCACGCCGCCCGACTATCACATCCACTACCCATGCTCTGGCTTGTCCATTGAGTAGGGTAAATAAAATCGGGAACATAGTGTCGGACTGAATATCGCGTAATCCCCGTAGCTTTAAGGCTTGTCCGAGATAACGCAAGGGGTACTTAATACCGTCAAAGACTAAATGCTCATGCGGTTGATTGAGTTTCTTCTTCACCTCTTCGCCACTCAGACGAATCAAACCTTGAATATTACCCATAGCAAGACCATAAGTTTGTCCTTGCACATTAATAAAGAGCACCGGATTCGAGGCCATGGTAAAGGGTACACGTAGCGAGAAGGTCGCCCCTAAACCCTGTACCGATTCAATCAGTAAACTGCCCCCTAATGATTTAATCTCAGAGAACACCACGTCCATACCGACCCCGCGCCCCGCAATTTGGCTAACGGTGGTCGCAGTGGTAAAGCCGGGTTGTAAAATCAGGCGGTCAAGCTTCTCATCACTAATTTCTTCATGGGGTTTAATAAAGCCTTTTTCAATCGCGCGTTGGCGTAAGGCCGCACGATTCAACCCTGCCCCGTCGTCAATGACACGAATCACTAGTTCAGCATCGGCCTGTACCACTTCTAGGGTAATTAAACCTTGAGGGTTTTTACCTTTAGCTTCACGCTCCTCCGGTGTTTCAATGCCATGAGCTAAGGCATTGCGTAATAAATGCTCTAAAGGAGCGGTCAAGCGTTGTAATAAATGCCGATCTAGTTCGCTCTCATCGCCATGAATCACTAAATCAACTTGTTTGCCTAATTCTTGTGCTGTTTGACGCACTACCCGCTTGAGACGGGGGACTAAAACATTGATAGCAATCAGGCGGGTCGAGAGCAGATCTTGATAGATTTTGCGTCCGCCTTGAATACTTTCCATTAAACCTTGCTCAGCTTTACGAAGCTGATTGGTCAGGTCGCCCTCAATATTAATTAAGTCATTCATACTCTCAGCGAGCGCTCTTGATAAGCGTTGTAGCTCGGAATATTGATCCATCTCTAAGGGGTCAAAGCCTGCGCGTTGGGTCTGTTGCACAATGCCTGCATGGACGCGTGCTTCGGTTTCTAGTTCTAAAGAGCGTAATAAATGCCGTAACCGCGCTACAGTACGCCCTAACTCACCGACATCTGCCCCTAAGGAGTGAACACGCTCATGGGTACGGCTTTGTTGAACATTCATCGTGCTGGAGTGTTCAATAACGCGATCTAAAAAGGCGGTCGGTAAGCGGACTTGATCTTGGATCGTAGCACTTTGGAGCGGGTCATCCTCTAGTGGTTTAGTCGTATTATCATTTAATGGTGCTAATGGCGCTTGGGTAATACTCAAACCTACTAATTGCTCAGCTTGCTCCGCTATTACCTGCTCTAAAATACTATCGTATACAACCGTTACTTTTTCTGGTGCCGGGATCGGTGCGACTACATGCGTATTAATAACAGGCGCTGGCTTTAATGGCTCTGGCTCCGCTCTGACTTCTGCTACTTCAGCAACTAAACCTAACTCATCATTATTAACTGCATGAACTACATCATGTTGAACCGGTACAGCCTCAATACTGACTGGCTCAGCCGATGGGTGAATAGCGGCGGGAGTCTCTACTCTAAATTCTTCATAGGACTCAAGGTTAGCAGGCTCCTGGGAAGTATCATCCGTAGCTGCTATTGTCTGCGCCTCATAGTGCTCTGCTAGGCTATTTAATTGATCAATCTGTGTTTGTAAGGTTTCTAAGACAGCCGGCGTTACCGTGTCTGTCGTTTCGGCTAAGCTACTTTCTGCTTGATGTGCGATATCACCGATGGCACTAAGCTGCGCCATTCGCGCACCACCTTTGATGGTATGCAATAGGCGCTCTAGCTTTAAACGCAGCTCTTTATTATTAGGATTAACCTGTAAAGCATTAAAATAGCGATCCAATTCCTGTAATTGATCAGGGACTTCCTCCCAAAACAATTTCAGAATAACTAGATTCTCACTGTCTACTACTAGCGGTGGTAAGTCTTTAGGGACAGCGGCAACCTTATGCTCTGGTATAACCGGTGCTTTTTGTTCCTGTATCTCTACAGGTGTGGCTTCTACTTCAGGCTCACTGACAATAGCTGTCTGCGCTAACGCAGGCGTATTACTGTCCTGCTCGGCTAGTATAGAGGTAAAGTCAATTAAGCCATCTTGCTCAAACTTAAGCCAATCGGGTTCTTCATTTTCAGGTTTAGGCGCAGGCTCTGGCAAGTTCGCAATTTTCTCCTGAGCCTCTGCAGCAAAGGCACGTACAAACTCCTGCGCTCCGAAGTCGAGTACGATTAAATTAGGCTCAGACGTAGAAGAGTTAGTCGTATCAGCACCCACCTCATCCTGCAGCGATACTTCAGGATGAGTAGCGGTAATAGCCTCCGTAGGCTCAGCCACTGTAGACATAGGGGGTAATGCCAACGGCTCCCCAGCCAAGAAACCTTCAACTCGTTTTACATCGGCTTTGACTATCTCATCCGCAATACAGGCTTCTAGAAAAAAAGCTTTTCTAGCGGCTAGTTGCTCAACCCCATAATTCAGTAGTGCAACTAAATCATCATTGGCCTCCACTACTCCCGATAAGACCTGATTGAGCATGGATTCATAAGCCCAAGCAAAATCACCGAGTGCCATAGCACTCACCATACGTCCGCTGCCTTTCAGTGTATGAAAGCCGCGACGAATCTCGGTTAGTAATTTAAAATCATGACGAGCTTGCTGCCAAGTCGGTACTGACGCCTGTAACGACTCAATGATTTCTCCAACCTCTTCTACAAAGATGTCGTAGATCTCAGCCCCAACCACCTCGACCACTGTAGTATCAGCCATAATTATATCCTGTTGTGCATCAGGAGGGTCTAAGCTCTTAGGCCAGACAAAGAAGTCGAGGTCCGCATCCTCTGATATAGGTTCGCAGGAATTGTGCGTCTTGCTTTTTTTTTATTTTCCCATTCGACTTCGGCTTCAGCTAAATGTGAGTAAGCGGCTAGATCCAAATCAGTGAACCTATCCAAGAGTTTTACTTTTTCATACCCTACTGGGACGAGAGGTAAATAATCCTCGTTTTGTCCAGAGGCTGACAAGATGGCTTCTAGCAAGGTAAGAATATCTGCCAAGGTCGCCATTTCCTCGGTACTCGGCATACGGCGCTTATCACGTAAGTCATTCTGTAGGTAATAAGCGACAGCATTAGACAGTGGCAATACTTCCTGTGCATCCATCATGGTCAAGGTGCCGGAAATATCACGTAAGTTTTTAATCACATCATGTAACCGGAAGAAAGCATCCTCTTCCTTACTAAACGCAATCAGCTCCGTATTCGCACGGCCTAACTCCGCTAAGGCAGCACGTAAGGCTCCTCGTGTGGTTTCAGGATCATAGGTAGCATCTTGGGCAAATACTTGCTCAGTAATATCATAGCCCGTTTCCGCATATTCTTTGAGAATACGCTCTAAACGCAAATAAAAAGCACTCATTTGCATTAAAGCATCGCGCTTGAGTACGACTTTATTTTTAGCTTTATTAGATAATGATTTAGCAAATAGCTCGGTATATTCCGCTGCACGCCCTAACCCTAACATACTAAAGGCTTGGGCAAGACTAGTACTACGGCTAATTAATTTCAGTACGGTTGGAGTCTGTTCAGTGTCTTCTTTTTCTAAACTCTCAATCAGTTTAATCGATTGTTTAATTTCTTCATTCATAGACCCCGCAACCGCTCGCCATAACTCACGACCTGGCATGGTATAGTAATGACGTAATTGCTCTAAACTCTCGCCGCGTGGTAAATACATATCTAATTGATAGGTATCTTTCACACGATCTAAAAGAGAAGCACCCGGCTCTGCTAAACCTACGTAATATAGTAAGTTTTTAATCAGTTCATCCGGTACGATTTGGTTATATAGCGCTTCTCCCGACTCTCCAAAGCGGCGAATCTCGCGTTCCATACGCCCTAGGAGCATTTTCACTGCGCCATTATGCTCTAATTTATTATTTTCTAGCGCTTGGGTTAAAGCCGAAGTCACCCACCATAAAGCTCTTAACCGCTCGGAGCGATTGAGGGTCAGCATTTTATTGGAGACTTTGCGAATCGTGGCTAGATTATCGGTAACCTCTTGTCCTCTGAACCAACTGAGCAATGCTTTTTGCATGTGAGCGCGTAACCGTTTACACGCATCTGATAAACGCTCACCAGTCAATTCGGTGTATTCACGCGTACCAATTTGCTCATTGGTAATCATGCCCTCTTCGGGTAGGAATACTAAATGCTCAGAGAGTAAATCGACTTCACGGGCAGCACGTAAATTATTGAGAGTCGGTAAAATAATAACCGGCAGATCAGCATAGCCTTCTTGTAAATGATGCAAATACTCGACTATTTGCACCATACCGTCTGCCGTGATTTGATAGGTCTCAGGCTTACGGGCAATTTTATTTTGTGCCAGTGCCGCTAATAATAGGGTGATTTCACGCGCTAACATAAACGCGCCTTCGGCCCCTAATACGTCTAGTACCCCTAAAATTTCTTCCCAATTGTGTAAGGTCTGCTCTAAAGCAGCCTCATCGTTTTCTTTGGTAAAGTGGCTGAAATCGACTTGGCTTTTATTAATTTTGGCCTCGAGTTCCCCCATGATCCAACCTAAACGACTTGCTAAACCCGACTTATTAGAAATCATAGTTATTATTCTCGCTGTTTCCGCTCATTATTATAATGATTATATCGTTACTATATCGAGCGATATCCATTTACTTTCTTTTTAGAAATATCATCATCCGATAACTTAAAATCAGCTATCGAGCGTCGCATTTCAGCCGCCGTATCATTTAAACTTGATACCAATTTATTCGTTTCTTGAGAAAACTGGGTCGTTTGCCGCGTTACTTCCTGAATAGCTGACATGGTATCAGCCACTTTCACCGACATATCCGCCTGTTTATGCGATGCATCAGAAATATTAGCAATTAAACGTGCCAAACTAATCGAAACCTGCTCTACCTCATCCAAAGCCGCCCCGGCTGATTCGGCATTACGTGAGCTGGCGACTACTTTAGCCGTCGTCTGCTCCATCGAGGAAATAACTTCTTGGGTATCGGCTTGGATGGCACGGACTAACACATCAATTTTACGTGTCGCTTCCGCTGCCCGTTGTGCCAATTGCTGCACATCATCCGCTACACGCTCAAACCCCTTGCCCGCATTATTATTACCAAAGGTCTGTATCGAGGCATTCAAAGCTAAGATATTGGTTTGCTCAGCAATATCATTCATCACCCGCACAATATCTCCCACCTCTTGCGAGCTTTCGCCGAGGCGCTTAATGCGTTTAGAGGTCGCCTGAATCTGCTCGCGTACTGTCACCATATCTTGAATGGTATTACGTACGGTATGAGCGCCCGCCTGCGAGATTTCCAACGACTTACCCGCGACCTTAGTCGATGCTGCCGCATTACGCGATACTTTCTGAATTGCTTGTGCCATGGTTGCAATGGCAGCCGTAGCGACACCAATTTCTTTCGCTTGCCCGGTACTGGCTTTGGAGAGTTTAGAAACCCGATTATCCGCTTCCTGAGCAAAATTATTCAACCGACTAGAGGTATCGTCAATCTTTATTACCAAAGCACGTAAGGCATCAACGGCAAAATTAACCGAATCGGCAATGGCTCCGGTCATATTCTCCGTGACGGTTGCCCGTATGGTTAAATCCCCTTCTGCCAAGGTACTCATCTCATCCAGTAAATGGAGAATGGCTTTTTGCTGTTCGGTTTCGCTACGAATTTGCGAGTTACGCTGGAAGGAAAAGCGGTAAAATAAAAAACTCAGCCAGGCAATCAGTGCCATAGAAACCAGCCCTAGGGCCCACGTTAGGGCATGTACCCGTGCCGCTTCTACTTGGCTTTTATCGATGAGTAAGAGTGTCATCAGTCCCACAAAACAGAGTACTAATAAAATAAGAGGCCCCCACACGGTGCCGCTATGAATAGGTTTAAGGAGCTGTTTATGAACTGACGACATAGTGCATTCTTCTTAATTATTTGGTTTGCCAATGCGTATTAATGGCTGATCCACCATCATTGAGGTGCATCGCTAATGTTTTAATATCCAGTACTTGCATAGGTTCATTATCGACTAGCAAGGATTGTTCTTCATAAATACCCAATACCGTTTTAAGAGCTGATTGAGGATCAATGCGTGCCGTATCGGGCCAGATATGGCGAATACCAATCAATTCATCTACCCTCAGCCCTAACCATTCTGACGTACCACGCACCACTAAAATACGCGCCCCAGGTGAATAGCCTGCATCGCCTAAGGAAAAAAAAACTTTTAAATCGATTAAATTCAACAATTGCCCGCGAAAATATCCCAAGCCTGCTACCCAAGGTGCGACTCCGCGCACTGGAGTGCTACTTTCCAGCGAAATAATCTCATCTACATCATTACGATGAATCAAACACACCAGTGTCCCAATACGCACCATCAAAGCCGACCAAGCCTCTAGAGTATGATTTTCTGCCTGATCTAACTTACGTTTGCGTTCACGTAATAAGGCTAGACCCACCAATAACTCATAAGGTGACGCCATTAACCCTGCTCCAGCACAAAACGTTTTACTAATGTCAAAAGCTCAGGAGCACGAATGGGCTTAATCAAATACCCGCGTGCTCCTTGACGTTTTGCCCAGAGAAAATCGGTATCAGAGTCTTTAGAACTACACACCACAATCGGAATATGCTGTGTTTCGGGCGCACGACTTAACTCACGGGTGGCCTGAAAACCATTAATTAATGGCATGACCACATCCATGAGAATTAAGTCGGGATTCTCTACCTTAGCGATTTCAATACCCTCATAACCATTGGTGGCATGACTCACGGTATGCCCGGCATGTTCTAACATGCCTTTCAGCATACGCGCCTCTACTTGCGAATCATCTATGATGAGTATATGGGCCATAACCTTAAGACTCCTGTATGGCGGGAGTTTGATCCTGCTTATGGCGGGCGCGCTCATCAATAACATACGTTTGAATAGATGATAACAGGTCTTGGCGGGTGAAAGGCTTGGTCAAATACTTATCTGAACCAGCCAAACGCCCGCGTGCTAGGTCGAAAATACTATCTTTACTCGATAACATAATGACCGGAATATGTTTATAAGCACGATTAGCCTTAATCAACGCACAGGTTTGATAGCCATCTAAACGCGGCATCATAATGTCGATAAAGATAACATCCGGTTTAAAGGCAGTAATTTTAGGCAATGCCTCAAAGCCATCGGGAGCGGTCGCTACCCAACAATCGTACTCAGAAAGCAGAGCCTCAGCCGTCCGTAGAATGGTCTTACTATCATCAACTACCAACACCTTGAGTCCGGCAAGCGCATCGGTATCTATTTTTATATGGTTATTCGAGTTACTCACACTTACAGCTCTTTATTTTATTGTGATTAATATCAGGCTTAAGCCTGGATGGGTGGCAATACTTTTATTATTAATATTTAGATTGCCATGACTGTAAATCGCCTTTTACTAGTGTAGCGACTCTCCCCTCCCAAAGGAAAATCTTCTGACCAACTGAAACTTATCTAAGTATATATTAACCTAACTTATACTACGATGAGTGCTCTACCCCTCAGGTCGATACGCGCATTTTATCGTTTAGTACAGGTATTTGCTCGCGAACTAAAGTCAAATGGGTAATTTCCGGCGCACAGTTACGCCGCAAGGGTATGCCTGTTGATCCAATCCCACGACTGGTATAAACCCACGACTCATTCACCCGATATAAACCCTGCACATATTTGCGTCCTAGATAAGGTGTAACAATAGGGCTTCCGGGCTTAACTTGCACTTGACCACCATGCGTATGTCCTGAAAGTTGTAAAGAAATACGTGTATCATGGGCATACCAATCCAACATATCCGGCTCATGGGCTAATAAAACCACCGGAGTACTATCGTGTTTTAAACCAGCTAAGGTGGTTTTAATATCAGGCTGTCCCAACCAACCATCATCAATCCCCGCAAGGTGCAATACTTGCCCCCCCTGCTCCAGATCTAGACCTTGATTACGTAACACGGGAATCCCGTGACGCTCAAAGGTCTGCACAATGAGTCCCGCATCGGTTTTAATATCATGATTGCCAAGGACGGCAAAGACACCATACTTAGCATTCAACCGTGCTAGGGCAGGCACGAGATCCAAAATATCATGTTCATCGTGCCAGACATAATCCCCAGTCAAGACGACTAGGTCGGGCTGTAAAGCATTAGTGCGTTGTACAGCCCGTTCAATATGTTCTAATTGCGTGAAAGGACGCAGATGGGTATCGGTTAATTGTATGATGGTAAAACCATCAAAAGCAGCCGGTAAATGAGGAATCGGGATTTCTGTGTATTCCTCAACTAACCAACGAATTTCATTACGACGCTCGGCATACAGCTCATCATGGAAATAACTTAATGCACCTAACCGATTTAACCAGCGTTGTTGAGCTTTCACGCGACCTTTATTCCTAAATTAAATTACATACCGAAGGGGTAGTCCTTAGGGTTAATCTCAGCGCTAGCTCGCACTTGACTGAGACCCTTTGCATAAGCCTGTAATAATGATAAATCCCACACTAGACGCTTATGGAAATAATCCTGAGCGGAGGCATCATTATCTGCAGGGTTAGCATTAAATACCGTATTGACCTTACGTATGATTAAATGTTCTGGTAAATAACAAATTCGATTATTTTTATAACTATTCATCCGCAACTCAGCGACTGGGTAGGCTCCGCCGTCAGATCCTGACACACTAATAATTAATGCAGGCTTATGCCCTACCTCCTGAACCCCTAACAATAGCATTAAGTTCTTCAAACCAGAGGGAACTTGCCCATGCCACTCAGGAGTTATCACAATGATGGCATCACTATTACGCAAGACCGTTTGAATGGGTAATAAGACTTGCTGCCAACGCTCTTCATTGGCCCACACGCCCTCATCCCATAAGGGAATAGGATTACCCGCAAGGCTAATGATCTCAGCACTGCTGGCTACTCCTGAGCTTAAAGCCACCTCTTTAACATAGTTGGCTACTTTCTCACTTTGAGAATTTAAACGATGACTACCACTAATAATGGCTAACTTCATAAGCTACTCCTAAATAAACATCCTATAAATACGGGTGCTCATCATGCAGCATCTAGCACTATATTGCGATATTCATCATAAACTCTGCTCTTAAATATACAGGCAAATATCAGACTCACCCGCAAATTCAAAAAAGGTAGCCGCGCCGGCATACTCTATGCCCTCAATGAATTCACTAGGCTCTATTTCAAAGAGATCCACCGTCATTTGGCAAGCAATCAATTTCACATCAGCCTCTTGGCACAGCTCACGTAACTCCTCCACACTGGCTATACCCTTACTCTTCATTTTCTTTTTCATCATAGTGGTCATCATGGTTTGCATTCCCGGCAAAGCCTGAAGTAATACTGGCATAGGGATGGGCATAGGCATACCCGGATTACCAAGGGAGGTTACTTGCAGATTCATTTTCTTTTTCAGCAATTGCAACCCATAAAAGGTAAAGAAGATTTGCACGTCATATCCTAATGCGGCGGCGGTAGATGCTAAAATAAAAGGGGGGTAAGCCCAATCTAATGTACCCTTAGTAGCGATAATCGCTAATTTCTTTGCCATGTCCTATACCTTTAAATAATGCCTACTATGCTGCTTTGTTGGGGTGTGCAATCGGATTACCGGCTTGATACCACGCAATAATCCCCCCGTATAAATTCAATGCCTCTACACCTGTATTTTGCTTTAGAAACAAACAGGCTTGAGCAGAGCGCTGACCACTCCGACAATAAAACACAATCGGATCAGCACTCGCCTTTAGCTCATCTAGCTTTAAAGGCACGGTATGCAAAGGCATAAACTCACCACCGGGAATGATGCCCTGAGCAAACTCAGCCTCAGAACGCACATCGATTAAACGTAATTTTTCACCTTGTGCTAGTCGTTGCTGCAAAGTAGCGGCATCAATCTCTTGAACACCAAACATAGTACTACATCTCTAGTAAATATTAATAAGTTCTAATATTCTAAAAAACCTAACTCACTGTCAAGCAATCCCACATAAAGCGGGGCAGTTACAGCATTGAATTGCCTCTTTATCCTACACTTATATCCAAATAACCACGGATTAAGCACTATGAAAGGCGTTTTCATTACACTAATCAGCGTATTATGGGGTATGAGTTCAGCCCTTGCAGATACCCCTCTTACTCTACCTAATATCGAAAAACTACCCGAATTAGGTAGCCCTGCCAATACTGCTTTAAACCCTAAACAAGAAATTAACTTCGGGCGTCAATTATTCCGAGAACTACGCCAAAGTCAGCGCTTTATTGAAGATCCAGAGATAGTCGAGTGGATTAATCAATTAGGGCAACGCCTAGTGCAACATGCCAGCGGACGCTTTAGCCCTTTTTATTTTGGGGTAGCACAAGACAATAGTGTCAATGCTTATGCACTGCCCGGTGGGGTAGTAGTTATTAATTCAGGTCTTATTACTCGTGTGCGCTCTGAAAGTGAATTAGCGGCGGTCATGGCTCACGAAGTTGCCCATATCACCCAACGCCATACTGCACGCCAATTACAAGCCTCTAAAGCCACTCCTTGGATCACAGGTTTAGGTTTATTAGCAGGCGCTGCCGCCTCTAAAAGTAACTCTGACGCTGCTGAAGCTCTCATTGTGGGGACACTTGCCACCAATATGCACCAACAGCTCAGCTATAGCCGTGCCCATGAAACCGAAGCAGATCGCATAGGCTTACGTATTTTGGCAGGAGCAGGTTTTGACCCTAATACTCTAGCCGATTTTTTAGAGCAATTAGAGCGGGGACAATCCAGTATTTATGGCGATATTACTAAATACCTCAGCACCCATCCTTTAGGTATTGAGCGTTTAAGTGATGTGCGTAGCAGTATTAATCAATTCGGACGCCGCACTACCGCAGATAGTATGGGCTTTAAACTCATGCAAACTAAAATCCGCTTTCTAGCGCGTCAAGATAATAATGGCATTGATCCGTTGCTACAAAACTATAACCGTACCCTCACCACTTTGCGCTATAACCAAGCCGCACAAGCATTAGCTGCGAGCCAGAAACTACCCACCAATCCAACAACAGCCGTGGTACAAGCCCAAGCTTTAAATGCTAATCAACGTTACAGCGATACCCTAAAACGTTTTCTAAGCTCCGTCAGACTAGGCACTACCTCTGCCCTACTCATACCTGTTGCAGAAGCATTAGTTGCTCAGGGGCAAGCAAGCAAAGCCTGGCAATTTGTGAATAGTGCTAAGCTCACGGAAACCACCAGCCTAGAGTTTTTAGAGTATAAACAACAGCTAGCGCAGAAATTAGGCTATTCAGCCGATGCTATGATTGCCGTTGCGGAACGCTCTTTACGCTTAGGTGCCTATAAACAAGCTAAACTCACACTCGAACAAGCCCAAAAAACCCGCCCCACTCCCGCCAATCGTCAAGTGATTACCCAACGCTTAGCCGAAATAAAACAGGCTGAAGCTATTAAAAAGGAGTTAGAGAAGTTTTAGTATTGCTTGTTATCTAAGCAGCGATAAATTACACTTTATCGGATAAAGTAGATTTTTTATAAAATGCAGTGCCTACCCATTACTAATAACAACGGCACCAGGCACTGTTCTAAGCCAAGCTGATTTAAGGGGTAACAGCAATGCAAACGTGGATGGAAGGCTACGAATCCGATATTGAATACACTGCGGGTTATTACCGTGAGCAAGAGCCTAATTTTTTAAGCCTTTGTGCTGTTACTCATGGTATTCAAACAATCAATCTAGAAAAACCCTTTACTTATCTAGAACTTGGCTGTGGTTATGGTATGACTAGCCTCATTATGGCAGCTAACTATCCACACGCTCAGTTTATTGCGGTTGATTTTAATCCTACGCATATTGCACAGGCACAAAATCTTGCTACTGAGGCCGGCCTAACCAATATTACCTTTTTAGAAAGAAGCTTTGCTCAATTAAATGCTGAGCCACTGTTTCTCCCAGAATGTGATTTCATTGCTCTGCACGGTATATTTACATGGGTATCCGATGAGAATCGTCAGCATATTGTGGATATTTGTGAACATCATCTTAAAGCAGGTGGGATTGTTTATAATAGCTATAATGCCAAACCCGGCTGGTCCATGGCAGAGCCGATTCAAAAACTACTCTATGCCACCAGTAAGCAATTCAGTGGCTCTAGCCTTGAACGCTTTGATAAGGCGGTAAAATTAATTCAACAGCTCCAAGCGGCAAAACCACGCTTCTTTGCCACTAATGAAAACGTTATTCAAAAGCGCTTAGATGGGTTAATTGCTAAAGATCGCCATTATTTAGTACATGAATATTTACATGAAGGCTGGCGTGCTTTTTACTTTACTGAAATTGCCCAATGGCTCAGACAAGCTAAATTAGAATTTATCGGTGGTGCAGCCGCTACGGATGCCTTAGCCCGTACCCAACTCGCCCCGACGACGAATCAATTACTGGCACATATTCAAGATAATGATACCCGCGAACTCTATTTAGATATTATGCAAAATACTATTTTTAGGCGTGATATTTTTACTCGTGGAGCGGTCGGACATTTAGATAATAGCGCTAGATTACGCTGGTTTAATGATAGCCAATGGATGTTAGCTAAACCTGCTCGCTTTGATGATGCTGCCTTTAATTTTAAACCCGCACTTCCTAAAGATTTATATCGTAGTCTGGTTGATCATTTATCAGCTGGCGTTTGTACCTTTAGTACTTTAACTAATGGTAATAATCGCCGCGATACTATGAATGCTTTATTACAGCTTTATCAAGCGAATATGGTTACCCCCTATTATGCTAATGTTAATAAGGTTGCCGCTCGATTTAATCAAACATTGATTAAGCATAATCAATCTCTGATAGCCCTGCCTCATGCGCGTTCTAGCTTACGTCTCAAACCATTTGAAGCTCAGTTCTATGCCATGGCCTTGCAGCTCAAGACTCAAGAAGCTAGTCGCCTCGCTCAAGCAGTCTTCCAAGATCTCGAAAGTAAACAAATGACTATCAATCATAAAGGTGAGACCTTAAAAGGTACACCAATGAAAAATCATTTAATCAATCTTGCTAATAAATGGCATAGTGAGATCTTACCCCTGCTCAAACAAGGTGGGGCTATTTAATTTAATTACCATTCTATTGTTAAAGTTGAGTATTGATAAAAATATTCAACTTTAGCTGATGCCATCTAATTATGCTGCCTTACTTTTCCAATTAGATAAAACCAACCCTAGCGCAACTAACGCCCCACCTAGCCAGTGAAAGCTATACAAGCGCTCGCCTAATAGCAGCGTAGCAATGGTTAAACCAAATACTGGGATTAAATGAGTAAACTGTCCGGTACGACCAGCACCTAGTTTAGCAGTGGCATAATTCCAAAACCAATAGGCTAGTAAAGAAGGAAATATTGCCACATAAGCAATGCTACCCATGCTCACCCACGTAATTGGCATAGGATGATTTAAAGCATAGGTCTCATATAAATATAAGGGTAAAATCATCATGCTGCCTAGTACTATAGTATAACCCAATATAGGCAACCCTTTTAGTGCGGCAGGTAGCTTTCTTAATAAAACGGTATAGAGCGCCCAGCTTAGTACGGCTACTAATAAAATTAAATCGCCATAGGTAAAAGATAAAGTCTTTAATACTTGAATATCACCACGTACTAAAATAATCACTACACCTAGTAATGAAGTAATAATTCCCAACCATTGTAAACCTGTAGCTCGCTCTCCCAGTAAAAACGTGGCTAAAATAATAATAAAAATAGGACAAACCGATTGCATTAAAACGCCATTAATAGCTGTCGTGGTTTGCAGACCTAGGTAGACCAAGCTATTAAAACCCGTCACACCTAATAAAGCTAAAGCGCTTACTAATAGCCAATTTTTCTTAAATATGTTCCAAGTCGCTATTAAATGCTTCCAGACAAAAGGTAATAATAATAAAGCTGCAATAGTCCAACGCCAATACGATAAGCTCATTGGGGGTACTTGAGTGCTCACAGCACGTGCTAGATTAAAATTACCAGCCCAAAATAAGGTGGTGAGAATCAGTAATAGATAGGGTGAGACTCGATCAAGGACACTGTGAGTCATATTGCTTTCTGCGCTCGCCTAAAAATTCACATCGTCTAGCAAAATCTTAAGCGGTGCAAGTACAGAATAAAAAACGCCCACCGAAGTGGGCGCGAGTGTTGAGAGAGTCATAAATAGGCAAAGATTAAGACGTCACTAGGGCAAGAAAGTTTCATAGCAACTAGCACAATTATTATACCTTCCATCGGAATGACCTCAGGCCACCACCCTCCCCCATAGTCTGAGGCGAGAAACACCCCCATCGGGAATAATATTCAACCGAATATGAGTGATTGCACCGATATTCAACACTTGCTCTTTAAAGCGATGAATCGTATCCATACTCAACTTCTGTTCTGGAATGAGGTAATCCCAGAACATACTTTGGGTAATCACCGACTGATCTGTCCCACCTTCCATACGTGCAGCTTGAATCGAAAACCGGTCGGGGAAATTACCTTTGAAATGTGCTGTATCGATCTCAATCGACTCGACGATACCCGCAGCACCTAATTGTAAAATGCACCAATCATTACCCGGCTCACGACGGCGGCGTGTTTCCCAACCATCCCCCATATTAATTCCGCGTCCGGGCATAATGAGATTGGTGGGTTCGCCATAATGGGCATCATTCCACGCCACCGCTCGCCCACCATTTTCTAGGGCAATCAGGTCATAAATGGTATTAGGTTGTGAGTAATCAAATACTCCCATCGGGCGACCATAGACTCGTAGGCGAGCAATACCGCCATCGGGATACATATTAATACGCAATACGCGCCATGTTTGGGTATTAGCAATCTTCACCAGATTATGGCTATTGCCTTTTAACGAAGTCGAGGGTAATAAGGTTGTCCACTCGGCTTGCTTTAATACTTCCGGGTCATCACTGTCACAAGCCGTACCTTCAATCGATACTGCAGGGGCATAGTTACCCGTGAAGTGACTGGTATCAATATCAAAGCCTTCAATGACTCCGGCTCGTGCTAACTTAATGAGTGACCAATCATAGCCGGTAGTACGTTTACGGCGTGTCTCCCAGCCGTCCATATATTTCCCATGATCATCATAGAGTCCGGGGGTAAATACAGCAGGTTCAGGGTTTAACATCCGCTCCAAAGGAGCAAAAAACTCATCGGTGGCAAATAATGCTTTAGCTCCAATGGCCGCATTCGCAAGGTTTGTTGAGCGTTTCGCCCAATCGGGTAAATCTGCCGCAGAAGCCATAATCGGTGCGCCGAGTCCGGGTAAAGCCATAATGATCCTCCAAACAAAGACAAATACTTAAGGAACTAACGATTACATACGTATCAAGGTCATAGCCTCTTTTCTTGTAATCGTTGTGAGTCATTTCAAGGCAACATTCATACCACCTAGCTATTTCTCACATAGATAATTACTGAGCTAGCTGCTTACGCCCTCGCAGTAAAAGGATGTTGCTTATGCCAATGGTTAGCAATATCAATACGTTTACACACCCAGACACGATCATATTGCTCGATATAATCTAAAAAGCGCTGTAAGGCGCGGATGCGTCCGGGACGCCCTAACAAACGGCAGTGCATACCAATCGACAGCATTTTCGGACTATCTTCCCCCTCGGCATACAACACATCAAAGGAGTCTTTTAAATACTGATAAAACTGCTCACTAGTATTAAAACCTTGCGGGGTAGCAAAGCGCATATCATTAGTATCTAAGGTGTAGGGTACAATCAACTGAGGAACGACTTCACCATTGGTTTTAGTCACCTGTGTCCAAAAGGGTAAATCATCACCATAATAATCCGAGCTATACGCAAAGCCACCATAATCCGCCACTAAGCGCAACGTATTAGGTGAATCGCGTCCGGTATACCAACCTAAAGCACGCCGCCCTGTCATACGCTCGATGATTTCCATTCCCTTACGCATATGTTCACGCTCAGTCGCTTCATCCATGGTTTGATAATGAATCCAACGCCAGCCATGACAGGCAATTTCATGTCCCAACTCGACAAACGCCTGAGTCACTTCGGGGGAGCGTTCTAACGCCATCGAAACACCAAAAATGGTCAGGGGTAACTGGCGTTTTTCAAATTCTTTTAACAGACGCCATACTCCGACCCGTGAACCGTATTCATAGATCGATTCCATACTTAAATGGCGATCAGGGAAAGCGGCTGCCCCTATAATTTCTGATAAAAATTGTTCTGATCCAGCATCGCCGTGTAAGACACAGTTTTCGGCACCCTCTTCGTAGTTCAGGACAAACTGTACGGCAATTTTAGCTTGATTAGGCCATTGTGCGTGTGGTGGCTGAGCACCATAGCCTTTTAGGTCACGAGGATAGACAGCAGACTGCATAAAAAGAAAAGCTCCCAATTTTTTGCTCAGTGTAGTCATCTCGCTCTAAGACTACTAGCACGATTAGCAAAACAGGTTTGCGGGTTTAAAAATAAAAGTTGACGGGATTTTAGTTAGCGGCACATCATTATTTTTTAGCTATCCTATGGTGTAGATTTACTATGCGCATACTACGTCCTGAACCTCTTACTGCTGAAAATTTTGCTGCTTTTGGGCAGGTGATTGAACTCGAAAAAGCTCATCACTACCCGATTAATGAAGGGCTAACCATGCGCTATCATGATTTAGTTCAGGCCGATACTAGTGATCAAAATGGGCGTACCATAGTCAATGTATTTCGCTCTAATCCCATCCCCTTACCACATAAAATTATTAAGATGGAGCGCCACCCCTTAGGTAGCCAAGCTTTTTTACCGCTGAACTCACGCCCCTTTTTGGTACTGGTAGCCCCAATCTCAGATCAGGTGCAGGTGGACGATTTACAACTCTTTATTACCAATGGGCAGCAAGGAATTAATTTAGCTAAAAATACCTGGCATCACTTTCAATTAGTATTAGGTACTCAAAGTGACTTTATTGTGATTGATCGCGGGGGAGCGGGGAATAATTTGCAGGAAGTGAATGTCATCGGTGAAGCGATTATTCCTATAGAAGTAGGGGCAAATAACTAGGCCTGCCCCTATATCGGTAGCTTATTAATGCAGCTTAATCGTAGGACGCGAGGTGCGGCGAATAAAATTACTCACCGTATCCAAAGCTACCTTTAGGAAACCATGTAGCGCTAGCTGATGCTTTTTATATAATGAGTTATACATTAAACGTGCAACATAACCATCAATAAAGAAAGTCCCTTGCGATATATTGCCCATTAAGCCACCCGACGCCCAATGCTCCCCGACTGAAACCAAAGAGCCAAAATCTTTATATTTCCACGGCTCTAAGGCTTGACCATTTAAGCGGCGACGGATTTGTTTGGATAAATGGGTTGCTTGTTGATTGGCGGCTTGAGCACGCGGTGGAATCCACGCATTAGGTCCTTGCTCAGGCCAAGGACAGGCCGCACAATCACCCATGGCAAAAATATTTTCATCTTGTGTCGTTTGTAAGGTTTGTTTAACCACAAGCTGATTAATCTTATTAACCTCTAAGCCTAAACGTTGCAAAAAGACTGGCGCACGTACACCCGCTGCCCACACAATTAATTCAGCCGGAATAAAAGCGCCATCCGCCAGCTTCACTCCATCCGGTGCGACTTCAATAACTTTGGCGGAGGTGCGTAGTTTAATATCTAGCTTATTTAAAATATCGGTCACCGATTTTGCCAAACGCTCAGGCAATGCAGGCAGAATACGTTCACCCGCTTCAATAATGGTCAGCACCACATCTTTGTCCGGATTCACATTATCCAAACCATAGGCAATAATGCCGCGCATGGTATGGCGCAGCTCTGCTGCTAGCTCTACTCCGGTGGCTCCGGCACCGATAATAGCAATTTGTAATTGACCAGGTTTAAGCGGGGCGTTTTGAGCATGGGCGCGAATACAGGCATTCACTAAGCTACGATGGAAGCGCTCCGCTTGCTCAGGAGAATCAAGGCGAATAGCGTTTTCTGTCACACCCGGAATCCCAAAATCATTGGTACGGCTTCCCACGGCAATCACTAAAGTGTCATAGCCAAAGCTACGTTCAGCCGTGACTTGTTTACCTTCTTCATCCACATAAGGGGCTAAATGGACTAAGCGATTTTCCCGATCTAAGCCGGTCATTTCACCAATCCGAAATTGAAAATGATGCCAATGGGCTTGGGCTAAATAATCCAATTGGTGCAGATTAATATCCATACTACCGGCTGCAATCTCATGCAGCTTAGGCTTCCAGATATGGGTACGGCTTTTATCAATTAAGGTGATAGCGGCTTTGCGTTGACGGCCTAAGGTATCGCCTAATAAGGTTGCTAATTCTAAGCCGCCTGCGCCTCCACCTACAATTACAATACGATGCAGATTAGGATCAGGTTTGGTGGTGTTTTGCATAATGCCTCCTAGGGTGAAAATAATACGTCATATCCACATAAGTACTTGAGTCAAAGTAATCGAGTCTTTCTTCGGCAGCCGCTGTGAATACATCCGTGTACGCTACAAGGCGGCATCCCTGCCGCCAAGACTGCTCCAGAAATACCCGATTACTTTGGTATACCTACTTACTAGCTGGATAGTTATGTTGTTTTTTTAAGTTTAAGCGAGTGAAATGGTTTCACGTTCGGTGCGTAACAGCACTTCTCGATCGGGGGCAAAATTGACATAAAAAGGTACTAATGCCCCGCCTAATGCTCGCGCCTCGGCACCGATAACACCCGCAATAATATGGGGTTGTGCAAGCCCTTCACTATCGATTTGTTTAAGCGCCTGTTCCACTTTAGTCTTTACCTGCTCAATCAATGGGGCAGGTAATAAACCATCGATTACCACACCCTCAAAATCTATGACACTCACCGCTGAGGCGATGGTATACGCCAAGCACATAGCCGCTTGATCTAACCATTGTTGAAAGATGTGATAGAGTTCAGGGGGTATTTTTGCTGCGGGTAATTCCGCTAATTGCTGAAATACATTCTCAGGGTTTTGCCCCTGCGCTTGCAAGGCCTCATCTAATAAATACAGTGAGGCACAGTTAATCAATTGCGCAGGCGCAGTGGATGGGGTTTTGAATAGTCCTGTCGGTAGGGGCATGGAACCAATAGCCCCTGAATTATTATGGGAACCTAAAAATAAAGAGCGATTCAGTACCACCCCACCGCCCACGAAAGTACCTAAGAAAATATATAAATAATTATTAAAGGGCGCACCTCCTCGACACTCTAAGGAAGTAATACAAGCGGCAGTCGCATCATTAACAGACCATACTGGCAAGGTTTGTTTAGTCTGAATACGTTCTTTAATATCGATGTCATGCCATTGCTGAGTGATCTCAGGCGGAATATGTGCCTCACTTTGCCAACCGCCTAAATTATAGGGGGCTGCAACCCCAATACCAAGCAAGCGAGTACGTTGTTCAGGCTTTAGAAAACGCATGAGAGCCTGAATATCTTGATTAATTTGTGGAAAAATTACACTAGGATCGGGATAGAGATAAGGGAGAGATAAACGTTTTAGAATCGCCCCCGTGAAATCAATCAGGATGGTATCAAGACTGCGTCGCCCGATTTTAATCCCAATAGAATACGCCCCCTCTGGGTTGAGAGTAATAGGAATCACGGGTTGACCGAGTTTACCTTTTTCACGCTGACGCTCTTGCTCGCTGAGTAATCCCTCATTCATTAGACGGCGAATAATGACGCTCACGGTTTGAGCACTTAAAGCGGTACGGCGGGCGATTTCTGCTTTAGGCAAGCTACCCGTGCGGCGGATGAGTTGTAAGACTAAGCGTTCATTGTATTGCCCTACTCCAATTAAATTGCAGCCTTGATCGCGGTTTTTAATTTGTTTGCTCATAGTCCTCCTAACACCCTAAGCACTGCTCACACTTTGTACTGCACCTTAGAGCTTTAATCCCATCCAAATAGGGTTCCAGCATAGGCTTACCATTTAACTAAATCAAATTGATTTAGTTATTGACAAGCTTGTATCGGCTGATTAACCTTGTTTACTATACAGTTGGGCTAATTCCTTGAACTAGCTCCTGTGCTTACCGCTACAACTTGACTCAAAACATCTCTGGAGGAGATTTAAGATGTTTAAGAAAACTACGCTGGCTTTAGCCTTGGCTACTTGTTTTATGCTACCCCTCGCCTCTCAAGCAGCAGACCCTGTTATTGTCGGTCTAATCACTAAAACCAATACCAACCCCTTCTTCGTTAAAATGAAAGAAGGTGCTGAAGCCAAAGCGAAAGAACTCGGTATGGAGTTACGCAGCTTCGCAGGTAAAAAAGACGGTGATAATGACACTCAAGTACAAGCTGTTGAAAACCTCATTTCTGCAGGCGCTAAGGGTATTCTGATTACACCGAGCGACTCTAAAGCTATTGTGCCTGCCATTGAAAAAGCACGTGAAGCTGGTTTGCTAATCATTGCCCTAGATACCGAATTAGAACCTGCTGATGCGGCTGATATTACTTTTGCCACCGATAACTTTAAAGCAGGTGAACTCATTGGTCAGTGGGCGGCTAAAACCTTAGGCGATAAGGCTGCTGATGCCAAAATTGCCCTACTCGACTTAAGCACCAGCCAAATCAGTGTCGATGTGGCACGGAATCAAGGCTTTTTAAAAGGCTTTGGGATTGATCTCAAAGATCCTAAGCGCATGGGCGATGAGGACGATAAGCGCATTGTAGGTAGTGATGTCACCGATGGCTCTGAAGAAGGTGGACGGCGTGCGATTGAAAACTTGCTGCAAAAAGATCCGAGTATCAATGTGGTTTACACCATTAATGAACCCGCCGCAGCGGGTGCTTATGAAGGCTTAAAAGCTCTCGGCAAAGAAAAAGATGTACTCATCGTCTCTATTGATGGTGGTTGTCCGGGTGTGGCTAATGTTAAAGCGGGCGTGATTGGGGCTACCTCAATGCAATTTCCGCTCTTAATGGCATCAAAAGGGGTTGAAGCCATAGCGGCCTTTGCGAAAGATGGCACTAAACCAACCACTACAGAGGGCTTAAGTTTCTTTGATACGGGTGTGGAGTTAATTACGGATAAGCCTGTGGATGGCCTGAACTCTATCAATGCTGAAGAAGGCGCTAAAAAGTGCTGGGGCTGATTCACTAAATCATTAACCAAGATACAAGGCTAGCTCTCAGCCTTGTATCGAGTGACTCTTCTCATTCTAATTAGCTCCCGCATTAAGGAGGAAAGCCATGTCCACCTCTCAGTCTAGTGGATCCCCTACTGCTGAATTTGAAAAAGTCGCTGCCGCTGCTAGTGGCACGGTGGCTTCATTTGAACCTGAACGTTTGACGTTTTTAGAACGTGCCCAACGTTTTATGCATAACTACCCGACGGCGGCACCGGCTGCTGTTTTACTGCTAGCCATTACGATTTTCTATTTAATAGTAGGCAGTCGCTTTTTATCAGCCTTTAACCTCTCCCTGATTCTGCAACAAGTTGTTATTGTGGGCATGTTAGGTGCCGCCCAAACCCTAGTCATTCTAACTGCTGGGATTGATCTCTCGGTGGGGGCGATTATGGTGTTGTCCTCGGTCGTGATGGGGCGCTTTGCTATTGAATATGGGGTTCCCTCCATCTTTGCCTTAATGATTGGCCTGATTACGGGGGCAATTTGTGGGGGTATTAATGGCTTATTGATTACTCGTTTTCGCCTCCCGCCATTTATTGTCACCTTAGGTACGTGGAGCATTTTCTTTGCCCTGACCTTATGGTACTCCGAAAGTGAAACCATTCGCTCCCAAGATATCAGCGCTAATGCCTCCCTCTTACAATGGACAGGGGTAACGTTTGATCTATGGGGTGCGCGAATTACAGTCGGCTCGATTATGCTGATTTTGCTCTTTACTGGTTTATGGTATGCCCTCAATCAAACCGCTTGGGGAAAACATGTCTATGCCACAGGTGATGATCCACAAGCCGCGCAATTAGCCGGTATTCAAACTAAACATGTCTTGCTCTCCGTATATATTGTGGCGGGTATTATCGCGGCATTAGCGGCGTGGGCTTTAATCGGTCGTATTGGCTCGGTGAGTCCACAGGCGGGAGTGAATGCTAATCTTGATAGCATTACAGCAGTGGTGATTGGTGGCACTAGTCTATTTGGTGGGCGCGGTGCTATTTTTGGTACGCTCATTGGCGCACTGGTGGTAGGCGTATTTCGTAATGGTCTCGCACTCGCGGGTGTAGATGTACTCTGGCAAGAGTTTTCTATTGGGGTGCTGATTATTGTGGCCGTGGCATTAGATCAATGGATTCGGAAGGTGTAGTCATGACTGAAGCAACTCGTACCCCGATTTTAAAAGCCTCTGGTTTGGTCAAACGCTATGGTCGTGTCACCGCACTGGATCACTCCGACTTTGACTTATACCCTGCTGAGGTACTCGCTGTCATTGGTGATAATGGTGCTGGGAAATCATCCTTGATCAAAGCGCTTTCAGGTGCTATTACACCCGATGCGGGTGAGATTTATCTAGATGGTAAACCACAAAAGTTTACTAATCCGATGGAGGCTCGACTCGCAGGAATTGAGACGGTGTATCAAAATCTCGCGGTGTCTCCTTCCCTAGATATTGTCGATAATATGTTTTTAGGGCGTGAACGGCTGAAACCGGGTTTTCTAGGTAAGTACTTGCGTATGTTAGATCGTAAGTCGATGCAAGAAGACGCACGTGCCAAATTATCCGAACTCGGACTGTTGACGATTCAAACCTTGAATCAACCCGTCGAAACCCTATCCGGCGGGCAACGTCAGGGGGTAGCTGTGGCACGCGCTGCCGCCTTTGGTAGTCGGGTGATTATTATGGATGAGCCGACCGCTGCTTTAGGGGTAAAAGAATCCCGGCGGGTTTTAGAATTGATTAAGGATGTGCGCTCTAGAGGGATGCCTATTGTGCTCATTAGCCACAATATGCCGCATGTATGGGAAGTGGCAGATAGGATACATGTGCATCGTTTAGGCAAACGTATTGCCATTATTAGCCCTAAAACCCACACGATGGCCGAGGGTGTAGCGATCATGACCGGAGCACTAGATCCTAATGATCACCCCGCTGGAGCCTATGTGGCATAGGTTTAGTTAGTTTTGTCATGTGTCCAAAAAGAGACATTTAGTCGGAATTTTATCATAAGTAGTGCTTTTGTTGCTTAAATGCAATAGACTGTTGCTAATGTGCTATAAAGTGGTATAAATACGTTTAGGAAGCCATTTTGGGTAGTAGTTTAAAAAATAGACTACTCCCTATGAAGTCGCAAGGTGTCCGTGACTTTTCTGCTACCCCTTGTGAACTCTCATTTCCATTTATTCGTGTGCTTCGACGGAATAGGCACACTTATGTTAGTAGTAAAAGGTACATATGATGAAAACTAGTTTAAGAATGAGCGTTGTTGCTGGTTTAACTGCATTTTTAGTAAGTTTCGGTGCAACGGCTGCCGACGCCGACCCACTTCCATTTGTTATTGGTGGGTCTGCTCAGTACGATATTAATTCTGGTAAAGCCACCTTCAAAGATGGTGATACTGGTGCTGGTGATACTTCTGTGAAAAATACTGCTGAGGGCGGTTATATTCAATTAAAAGCTAAATACCATATTGACAATGCTAATGGTTCTTTCGTTGAGGCTGTTGCAGCTCCGCGCTTTAGATTTAACACCGGCACTCAAACTGGCCAAAACCAAGGCGACCAATACATCAAGTTTGGTAAAAAAGCTTGGGATATTCAATTAGGCCGCTTTAGAGGTATTGATCTATTCCCCACTGGTTCACAAATGGGTCGCGATACCTTCGATGACGCACCTACCCGTGCTAGCAACATTACCAGTCCAGCCTCAGCCACCTACCGTGCTGGTGGTTTAGGCTATATGGCTGACTTTGCTCGTGGTCGTGATGGCAATACAGGTGGTGCCAGAACAGATGGTACGCCAGTACAAGGTGCTGCACATTTCAATATTGGTAAAACCAAAGTCGAACTAATGGGTGGGTATGGCGAAAGCAGCTATACTGATAACGTAGGTACTGTCAATAAAACCACCCTATTACGTCCTGTCGTAAAATTTGATACCGGTCGTTTCCGTATTGCTGCTGGTTACGATCTATTACAAAAAGACTATACCGTAGCAAGTGCTACTGCCGGAACTACTAAAACAAAAACACAAGGCTTTGGTATTACAGCAGGAACCACTGTTGGTACAGTTAAGGCCAATTTTAATATTGCTCAAGGTAAAGTAAAAACTACTAGTGTAACAGCATTAGGTGCCTCTAGTACTGATAGTGGCAACAAAATGACTTCTTATGGCCTGAATGGTTCAAGAGGTCGTTTTGGTGCAGGTTATATGCATGACAAAACCAACAATATTGGTAAACAAGATACCTTCTATGCTGCTTACACTGTACCTTTAATGGGTACTAAAGATGCATCTGTAACGTTTTCTGCAGATACATCTAAAGCTAAATACGATAGTGGCGACCAAATTAAAGCCAATTTGTTAAAAGCTCGTTTTGACTATGACTTCTAATTTTCATTAGAATCATTAGTTCAATACAAACCACAGCTAGTTAAGAGGTAGATTTAAGATGATCGTTATTTGCGGTGAAGCTTTATTTGATGTTTTTAAGGAGCATCACTCAGAAACGCTCACTACTTTTCCTCTCTTAGCTGTGGCTGGCGGATCGCCCTTTAATGTGGCGATTGGCCTTGCCCGTCTAAAAACCTCAGTTGCCTTACTCACTGGTTTATCGAATGATTTCTTGGGTCAACGCCTGCAAACGGTATTAGAACAAGAAAAAGTCGATACTCGACACCTTATCCATAAATCTGCTCCTACTACGCTTGGCTTTATTGAGCATGGTGCTGATGGCGTGCCACAGTATGCCTTTTATGGTAATGGTGCTGCTGATCGGATACTGACGCCACACGATACTGAAATTGATCTTGCCCCTGTCGAGGCGCTGCATTTTGGCTCTTATACTACTGTGACCACCCCTACTGCTGATGCTTATTTAGCACTAGCACAACGGGCTAAAGGGCAGTGTTTTATTAGCTATGACCCTAATATTCGCCCGACGGTAGAACCCGATATGTCAGTTTGGCGGAGCCGTTTTGCGCAGTTTGCAGCTTGTGCTAACCTCATCAAAATCAGTGATGAGGACTTCGATTTATTATATCCCCATGCTGATCCACAACAAAAAGCGCAAGAATGGTTAGCACAGGGAACCTCTTTAGTCATTATTACTCGTGGCTCTAAAGGTGTTTGGGCATTTAATCACTCTGCTACAGTTGAGGTTACAGCCCCAAAAATCACCGTCGTCGATACCGTAGGAGCCGGCGATACGCTTCAAGCTGCCACTTTATATGGCCTGAAGCAAAAACAAGCGTTTGCTATTCAACGCTTAGCAACACTAACTGAACAAGATTTAATTGAAATCTGTCAGTTTGCGGTTAAAGCAGCTGCCATTACCTGCTCCAGACGGGGTGCTAATTTACCCTTTTTAGAGGAAGTTACGGCATAGCAGAAAAGAATAATGGTTGATTAATGTTTTACTGCTGAACCAAAGCGCTTTTATTTGTTAGCCATTTCTGATAACTTTTAAACTTAACTATTTGTTTTTGGTTATCATTTATCCATTATATCGCTTTATTAAACACGAGGGTTTAACCCATGAAAACGAACTGGAAAGTGAGCTTAGTCGCTGTTATCGCAACCATTATGAGCATGGGCGCAGTGGCTGCTGAAAAAACTTTTAACATTGATGGTGATGCTGAATATGATATCACTCACCAAAAAACTACCGCAAAAGGTGCTTCTAGCTCAACTAAGTCTTTTACTGAAGGCGGACGCATTAAATTAAATGCTAAAGCTCGTATCAATCAGGATAATGGCTCCTTCGTTGAAGCAGTAGTCCAGCCATTATTTGGCTTTTCTAATGGTAGAAACAATGCCACAGATGATACCTATATTAAATTTGGTAAAAAAGCGTGGGATATTCAATTAGGCCGTTTTGAAGGTATTGACCTATTCCCACTAGGTAGAGACACCGTTGCTAATAAAGCAGATGGTAAATTCGGCTACAGTGCTAATATTATGCGTGGTCGTGATACAGGTGTTGATACCACATATACAAAGACTGATGGCTCTAAGACTGTTGTCCCTGTTGTCTATGCTGATGGCCATCCAGTACAAGGTGCCGCACACTTTAATATTGGCAAAACCCAAGTTGAACTGGGTGGTTCTTATGGTGAAAAGAACGGTGTAAAGGCTACTGGTATTCGTCCTGTAGTGAAGTTTGACGCCGGTCGCTTCCGTGTCGCGGCAGGTTATGACTATGGTAAATGTAAGCAAGACAGTAATGCTAGCGGCACTTGTGCTGCTACTGGCGAGCAATTGCTCGAAACTAAGGGTTTTGGTATTACTGCTGGTACAACAATGTTCAAAGATACACCTCGTAGTTTTGATGCTAACTTTAACATTGCCCAAGGCAGACACTCTGGTACTACTGCAGCAGGTGTTGCCTACGAAGATGAAAAAAGAACTTCTTATGGTGTCAATATGACTCGCGGTCGTTTTGGTGCAGGTTATGTACATGACAAGCAAAACCGTGATGGTGGTAATGACAATAGTGCTGATAGAAGATCTATAGCTGGTGGTGGTAGTGAGGTTGGTGGTAATTTTGGTGGTAAAGAAGATATGCTCTATGCCGCTTATAAAGTACCTTTAATGGGCACTAAAAATGCACACGTTACTTTTGCAGCGAGTACCGCTAAAGCAAAATACAATGATGGCACAACAGCAAAAGATACCTCTGCTCGTGTTCGCTTTAACTACGATTTCTAATCAAACAACGTTCATTCATCACAACTAGTTTTTCGTGATGAGGCGGGGTGGCTTTGTTCTGCCCCGTCCCTTTTCGCTCTTTCAATTCAAACCTAAGACTATCAGAATAAGATTTCTGCCTTATTAATGATCTTTGCGTATCTGCTTTATTTTTGACACTATCAGCTTGCTACCCCCTTAAATTCTATTTCTAAATCTTTCTGTTAAAGTCTATTATGCGCTTACCACCACTAAATAGGACAATAACCCTCCATGACTAGTAAAGTTATACCCGTTCTCCCGTTTGATATGGTGATCTTCGGATCAACTGGTGATTTATCTCAACGTAAACTGCTCCCCGCGCTGTTTCGTCGTGATGCCAGCGGACAAATGCCAGAACAAGCTCGCATTATTGGCTTATCACGTCTGGACTATAATCAAGAACAATTTCGTGAATTCGCCCTCAATGCGCTTAATAAATTCATCCCTGCTGCGGAACTGAAACCTGAAATTGTTGAGCGCTTTCTCAACCGCCTCCACCACCTACACAATGATGTGACTAAACCCGATGGTTGGGATGGATTACGTGATTTGCTCAATGAATACCCAGATCGCATTCGGATGTATTACCTATCAGTAGGCCCATCTCTATTTGGTACTATAGCTCAAGGGCTGGCGCATGTTGGCTTAAATGGCCCTAATGATCGTCTGGTTGTTGAAAAACCATTAGGTCATGACTTAGCAAGTGCTCAAAAACTTAATCACGAAATTACAACCGCCTTTAACGAACAACGCATTTACCGTATCGACCACTATCTCGGCAAAGAAACCGTACAAAACCTCATGGCTTTACGCTTTGCTAATGCCCTGTTTGAGCCACTGTGGAATGCTAGTGCAGTAGATCATGTGCAAATTACTGCCGCTGAAACCATTGGCGTAGGTACTCGCGGTGGCTATTACGATACCTCTGGCGCTATGCGCGATATGGTACAAAATCACCTCATCCAATTATTATGCTTAATGGCGATGGAAGCACCCTATGCCTTTAATGCGGATGCAGTACGGGATGAGAAGCTGAAAGTATTGCGCTCTTTACGCCCCATAAAAGGCCAAGAAGTGCAACGTAATACTGTGCGTGCTCAATATCTAGCACGTGGCGAAGATCCTAGCTATGTCGAAGAGGCTGGCAATCCTGATAGCCATACTGAAACTTATGTAGCGATTAAAGCAGAGATTGATAACTGGCGTTGGGCGGGTGTACCTTTTTACTTACGCACCGGCAAACGTTTACGCAGCCGTTTAACAGAAATCGTCGTTACCTTTAAAGAGCCAGCCCATAGCGTCTTCCCTAATACCCCCTTGCAATGCAATAAGCTCATTATTCGTCTGCAACCGGATGAAGGTCTACAATTAAATATTATGACCAAAGACCCAGGGCCTGGTGGTTTCCGTTTACGCACCACAACATTAGACATGACTTATGCAGAAGGGTTAGGCCCTGACTGGCGGATGCCCGATGCTTATGAGCGTCTCTTAATGGATGTAGTGCGCGGTGATCAGACACTATTTATGCGCGGCGATGAAGTGGAAGCTGCATGGCGTTGGATCGATCCAATTTTAAATGCTTGGGAAGATTCCAATATAGCACCGAGCACTTACGAATCTGGTAGTGAAGGCCCGATTGCAGCTCTAGAACTAATGGCACGTGACGGACGGCGCTGGCGCGAGATGGTGGTATGATGAATTTTATCGAATACTCAGACCGCCCTACGCTGTTTCGCTCTCTAGCACAAACCATTGCTCAAGAGCTAACTACGAGTCTTAGCGCCTCAGGCTATGCCAATTTAGCTGTACCTGGTGGCACGACACCTGCGCCTTTCTTTGAGCAACTTAACTCGGTTCCTTTGGCTTGGAATAATATTCATGTTACCTTAACAGACGAGCGTTTAGTGGATGAAAATCACGAGCGCTCTAATGCTCGACTGCTTAAAAATAGCTTATTACAGAATCGGGCAAGTGCTGCTACCTTTATTCCGCTTTATACCGATGGTCATTTGGTGAGTGACGCAGTACTGGCTGCGATCAAACCCCTGACCGTGGTGGTGTTAGGTATGGGAACCGATGGGCATACAGCCTCATTATTTCCGCATGCAGATGAGTTAATAGCTGCACTAGACCCCGATAACTCTGCCTTAAGTAGTATTATCCATGCCCCTAATGTGCCGGAACCGCGCATTAGCTTGACGTGGAGTCTATTAAGCTCGGCACAACACTTGCATATTCTGATCACGGGCGCTGAAAAAAAGGTAGTACTACAACAAGCCTTAGCGGATCTCTCTGAGATAACCGCAATGCCAGTGCGTGTAGTATTACAACAGGCCGTGACGGTGCATTATGCACCCTAAAGCTAGCAGGAGGTCTTATGACTCAACTACATTCTACGTTACAGGCCGTAACTACGCGCATTATTGAGCGTAGTGGTCCCACACGGGCTCATTATCTTGAAGTCATGCAACGCAACCGCCAAAATGGTGGGCGGCGTTCTATGGCCTGTGGCAATCTCGCCCACGCGGTCGCAGCCAGTTCAGACTTTGACAAACGCCTACAAGTCAAAGTAGAAACCCGCAATATTGGTATTGTGACGGCCTACAACGATATGCTGTCAGCCCATCAGCCCTTTGAAACCTATCCACAACTGATCAAACAAACCGTGCGCTCTATGGGGGCAAGTGCTCAAGTCGCCGGTGGTGTACCCGCCATGTGCGATGGAGTCACGCAAGGCCAGCCCGGCATGGAGCTATCACTATTTTCGCGTGATGTGATTGCGATGTCGGCAGCGGTAGCGCTCTCGCATAATGTCTTTGATGCAGCCATTTTCTTAGGGGTTTGCGACAAAATTGTACCCGGCTTAGTCATAGCAGCCGCTACTTTTGGTCACTTACCCGCCGTATTCCTACCCGCAGGCCCTATGGTGTCGGGTATTTCTAATGATGAAAAAGCCAAAGTACGCCAACAATATGCCGCTGGGAAATGTGGGCGCGATGAGCTATTGACCTCAGAAATGCGCTCTTATCACGCAGCCGGTACTTGCACCTTCTACGGCACTGCCAATACCAATCAAATGCTGATGGAGTTTATGGGGCTGCAACTCCCCGGCTCTAGCTTTGTTAATCCGAATACTCCTCTACGCGATGCCCTCACTAAAGCAGGGGCAGCTCAAGCCGTTAAACTATCGAACTCCGGTGTTACTACTGCTGATATTTTAGATGCCAAAGCGTTTGTGAATGGCATGGTAGGCTTAAATGCAACGGGTGGATCGACTAATCTATTATTGCATTTAGTCGCTATGGCACGTGCTGCAGGGATTATTATTACCCTCGAAGATTTTTCTGATTTATCGAAGATCACCCCTTTATTAGCCCGTGTGTATCCAAATGGTGCTGCTGATGTGAATCATTTCCACGCAGCGGGTGGATTACAATTCATGGTGCGCGAACTCTTACAGGGCGGCTTATTACACGATGATGTGCAGACTATTGTAGGACAAGGTTTACATCATTACACCCAAGAAGCCTTCTTAGACGATAATTTAGAGCTAGTATGGCGTGAAGGTACAGCAACCAGCCTTGATGCCAATGTTGTACGTCCTATTACCGAGCCTTTCCAAGCCACTGGTGGTTTACAACGTCTACAGGGCAATATAGGCGAGGCCGTGATTAAAGTATCAGCGGTGAAACCAGAACGCCATATTATCCAAGCACCGGCGCGGGTATTCTCTGAGCAAGAAGAGGTTAAAGCCGCTTTTGATGCAGGCGAGTTAGACTGTGATGTCGTGTGTGTGGTGCGCTTTCAAGGAGCCAAAGCCGACGGCATGCCGGAGTTACACGGTCTCACCCCGATCCTTGGCCTGATTCAAGAGCGTGGTTATCAAGTCGCCCTAGTCACGGATGGGCGTATGTCGGGGGCTAGTGGAAAAGTCCCAGCCGCTATTCATGTCAGCCCTGAGGCCTTAGATCGTGGCATGATCGCTTGTATCCAAGATGGCGATATGATTCGTCTGGATGCAAATGCGGGAACCTTAGAGGTACTAGGCGTCGATCTAAGCACACGTACACCCGCGACTCTCCCTAATCACCTGCATGAAAGTGGTTTAGGACGTGAGTTATTTGGTGTATTTAGAGCCGCCGTTAGCCCTGCCTCTCAAGGGGCTAGCGTCCTGTTTAATGATAATTTAGTGTAGATTACCACCATGACAGAGTTAGCTTCTCAATGGGCTGAAGTCCAACAACAAGCAAAACGCTTAAAACCAGTACACTTGCGCGAACTATTTGCACAAGATCCTAACCGTTTTGCGAAGTACTCCGCTCATTTTCACGATTTATTGCTTGATTTTTCTAAGGAAAAGATTGATCAAGCGGCATTAAACGCTTTATTAGCTCTGGCTAAAGCTGCCAAAGTTGAACATTGGCGCGACCAAATGCTCAGTGGGGCAAAAATTAATAGCACTGAACATCGAGCAGTCCTGCATACCGCCTTACGGGGTGGCGCTAATGCCAATTTGATCATTGATGGTCAAGATGTGAATGCCGAGGTTGCTGAAGTCAAAGAGCGCTTCCTAGCCTTTGCTGAGCAAGTGCGTAAAGGTGAATACCTTGCTTCAAATGGGCAAGCCTTTACTGATGTGGTGAATATTGGGATTGGTGGCTCAGACTTAGGGGCTGTAATGGTCACTCAAGCCCTCGCCCCCTATCACGATGGCCCTCGCACGCATTTTGTGTCTAATGTGGATGGCGCACATATTGCCGACACCTTAGCCAAACTAAATCCTCAAACCACGCTGTTGATTATTGCCTCCAAAACCTTCACCACTGCCGAGACTATGCTAAATTTTGCTACCGCTTTGGCGTGGCTAAAAGTGGGTATTGGCGAGGAAAACAGTGGTAAACACTTAGTAGCCGTTTCGACCAATCTAGAGCGCACGCGCCAATTTGGGATTGATGATAGTCGTGTATTTGGCTTTTGGGATTGGGTGGGTGGACGTTATTCACTATGGTCATCGGTAGGTTTGTCGATTGCTATAGCCGTCGGGGCGAAAAACTTTCAGGCCCTGCTGGATGGTGCCAAAGCGATGGATGAGCATTTCCGTACGGCTCCTCTCGCCCAAAACTTACCCGTACTCTTAGCTTCAATTGGTGTCTGGCGGCGTAATGGTTTGAACTATCCCACCGTGGGGTTAATGCCCTATGACCAACGTCTCGCCCGTTTTCCTGCCTATGTGCAACAGCTAGACATGGAGTCCAATGGGAAATCAGTAACACGAGATGGCACAGCGGTGAGTACCACAACCGGCCCTATTGTCTGGGGTGAACCCGGAACTAACTCTCAACATTCATTCTTCCAACTGATTCACCAAGGCACTGACGTTATTCCAGTAGACTTTTTGCTCGCTGCGAATGATCATCACGCCAAGCCTATACCCGGACTTTATCAGCATCAGACCGTTTTAATGACTAATGCTCTTGCTCAAGCTAATGCTTTAGCCTTTGGACGTACCGCAGATGAAGTACGCGCTGAAATGCAAGACAGTGGCGCTAAACCAGAGGCTATTGAGGAGCTAGTGGCGCACCGTACCTTTAAGGGTGATCGCCCCTCTACCATGTTAGTGTATAAAACCTTAGACCCTTATACCTTAGGTATGCTAGTGGCGCTGTTTGAGCATAAGGTATTTGTGCAGGGTATTATTTGGAATATCAATTCTTACGATCAATGGGGTGTTGAGCTAGGTAAAAAACTAGCGACAGCCTTACAACCCATTGTAGCCGGTGCTCCTATTCCAGACTCACTTGATAGTTCAACACGGGGTCTGATTGAGCATATTCACCAATTACGCCAAGAGGAGACACTATAATGGCTTTAAGTACACTCGATATTTGTAAACTAGCTCCCGTCATTCCCGTCATTGTAGTCGAGCAATTAAGCGATGCTCAGCCCTTGGCTCAAGCTTTAGTCAAAGGTGGCCTGCCAGCCCTAGAAATTACCTTACGCACCCCTTGTGCACTCGATGCGATTCGCGCCATGAGTGAAGTAGAAGGTGGTGTGGTCGGTGCAGGTACTTTACTAACCCCTAAAGATGTGAAAGCAGCGAAAGCAGCGGGGGCGAAATTCGGTGTCTCTCCGGGGATTACAGAAGCCTTAGTCAAAGCGGCTCAAGACGAGGGTCTGCCATTACTACCCGGAGCTGCGACCGCTAGTGAGGTCATGTTCTTATTAGAGCAAGGCTATAGCACCTTAAAATTTTTCCCCGCTGAAGCGGCAGGAGGGATACCCATGTTAAAATCATGGTTTGGCCCGCTACCTGCCGCCAGCTTTTGTCCAACTGGAGGTATTACTCTGCAAACCGCACCTCAATACCTCGCGTTGCCCAATGTTCTATGCGTGGGAGGCTCGTGGTTAGCCCCTAAAGATTTAATGGCTCGCCACGATTGGGCTGGTATTGAAACATTAGCCGCACAAGCAGCGGCCTTGAAATAAGGAAAAGCAACGATGATCAACGGAGTAATTGCCGACATTGGGGGCACCAATGTACGTTTTGCCATAGTCAATGAATATGGCGAAACGTTAAAAATTGAAAATTTACTATGTAGTGACTTTGCAGGCCCTCTTGAAGCCGTGCAAACTTATTACGAAAAAGCCGGCATTAGTGGCACCCGTCCCCGTCGCGCAGCGTTTTGTGTGGCAGCACCTGTCAATCAAGATCGCATTGATGTAACGAATAATCATTGGGACTTTTCACAACTGGATGTGAAGCGTAAATTAGGCTTGGATAGCCTTAAAATTGTTAATGACTTTACCGCTGTAGCCCTAAGCGCTCCCCGCTTACATGCGAATGACTATGTAAAAATAGGCACTGGCAAAGCAAAAGAAGGCCCGATTGCGGTATTAGGCCCTGGTACGGGTCTAGGTGTTTCTGGGCTATTATATGGTGAGAATAAGCAGTTTATTCCGATCTCTGGTGAAGGTGGACATGTTGCCTTAGCGCCTGTCAATGACCGTGAATCAGAAGTATTGGCTCAACTACGCCGTGATGTAGGCTTTGTTTCGGCAGAGCGGGTTTTATCTGGGTTTGGAATGGTGAACCTATACAATGCCGTATTGACCTTAGCCGGACAACCGCGTGTTGACGTCAATGCAGCAGAAATTACTCGCCTCGCCCTACAAGAACAAGACCCCATTGCATTAGAAACCATTGATTTATTCTGTGGCTTCTTAGGTACGGTTGCTAGTGATATGGCACTGACCCTATTTGCAACAGGCGGGGTATTTATCGCCGGTGGTATTGTACCTAAGCTCGGTGAGGCCTTTGCTAAATCGTCTTTCCGTGCTCATTTTGATGACAAAGGGATTTATACCGATTTAATGCAGACGATTCCGACCATGGTTATTACCCATCCCCATCCTGCGTTTGTGGGTTTAAGCTCTATGGTCTTGAGCCGTACTTAATTATTATAAGGAAGCAGGTATGGCTGAACATTTGCCCCTCAATGCCTTACGTGCATTCGAGGCAGCTGCACGTCATTTGAGTATTAGTAAAGCTGCTGAGGAGCTGTTCGTCACACCTGCGGCTGTGAGCCAACAGATTAAATTGCTCGAAGATTATATTGGTAAACCCGTCTTTCATCGTCTTACTCGTGCTTTAGCATTAACGGAGGCAGGTGAGGCGGGCTTAGCTCACATTCAAGAAGGACTCTCGAATCTTTCCGAAGCCATGCGCTTAATGCGGCAAGACTCGGATCGTAATGCTCTTACGGTGTGGACAGCCCCTACTTTTGCTAGTAAGTGGCTTATGCCGCGTTTGCCCGATTTTTTAGAAAAGCATCCGCGCATCGATATGCGAGTATCGGCGGATGCTAATCTCATTGATCAAGCTAGCCTAAAAGGGACGATTAGTGCCGATGATCTGCGCTTGAATAATGTTGATATTGCCATTCGATTTGGGCGCGGAAGCTATCCCGGATGTCGTGTTGACAAGCTATTTAAAGAGCAAGAACGCGCCGTACCACTGTGTAGCCCTAAACTACTCGAAGGCGAACATCCGCTGAAAACTCCCGAAGATTTAAAACATCATGTGCTATTACATGATGATACTCGCTACGAAGGTCGACCAAGCTGGTCGGATTGGTTGAGTGAGTTCAAAATTGAGGGCATAGATCCTAAGCGCGGATTACACTTTAGCCAAGCCACCTTAGCTCTCGATGCAGCAGCAGAAGGTCAAGGTGTATTACTCACCATGGAACCACTAGCCGCCGCTGACTTACAATCAGGAAAGCTCATTATTCCTTTTAATCTTAGTACCTTAATGAGTCGGGCTTATTATGTGATTAGCTTAGAAAGCCGAGCACGACAAAAAAATGTTGTGGCTTTTAGGAAATGGATTTTAGAAAAGGCTAATCAGCAATAGATTTTCTTAAATAGCTATCGAGCCACCAACGCTTAGTTGGTGGCTCGTAGGCTTTTAGTTATGGAGCCACTGTGGTGCTTGCGGCTCTATTTGAATAGTGGGATTACTTAATTAGCTCACCCGCTACTTAAAATAAAATACACGACAAAATCAAAGTAGGTTAAACTACGTGACGTGAAGAGAGAAGTATCTAACCACCTTAGAGGAGGTGCAGTCTTCCCACCTTGATCTCATCGTGTAACAGGAGGAGACGGTTTTAGTTAAAGTATTTACATACTATAACTAGGTATTCATTCTTAAGCCGCTTGCGCGAACTCTTTTGTATCATTAGCAGCAGTTACTGCCGTATCGGATACTTGATCACGATAGTTTTGGCTAATCACTGTGTTGCTACCGAAGCTAGTTGAGTCTTTGTCTTCTTTTAACAACCAAGGGTAAGCTTTTACACCTTGCTCCAATAACTCGCGTGACACACCAATATCATCCAACATTGCATCGCTAAAACTCATTAGGTTACGACGCACAGCAGCTCTTTTCATATACACCACAGTTGACTGAGCTAGTGACTTAACTGTATTCATCATATTCATTTTTCTTAACATCTCATTCTACACAGCCAAGCGAATTAATCTTTTTTAGCAACTTGCTGTCTTGGGGCTTGGCTTTCTTTGTTCTTCTGTATGTGTGTAGATTATGCTTTTTACTGCAATGCATCAAACGACTTATTTTAAATTGACGGCTTAGAAAAACTTATTCAAAGCGCTTGCAATAAGATCGAATGAAGTATTGCTGAGATGTACAGTAGTGTACGACAAACGGGGCTTAATTACTACCTCAAAGCGCTTGCAGAAAGTAGGTTTTGTCTCTCATTTAAAGCGTAATTGCTTGTAATGAATATAACCCTGCTTACCACAGGCTTCAGTGACTAACCACTCACCAGATCCACTCACTTGAATCGTTTTTTTGGACTCAAGGGTACATAAGATTTTATTACCCCCTGGTTGAGTTCTTACATTAGATGGTGGATCAAATACCTGTGCTTTACGGGTTTTACTGTCAGAGCTGGCTAAAGTTTTATCTTGCTTGCTTGACTCAGACGACAGGGTTTCATTGCTCTTTTTAGCGGTACTAGTTTTAGTGGACTCGGTTTTCTTTTCTACGGTAGTCGTATTAGCCACCCTCAATAACCCTGCATTATTCAGTTGAGCTAAAGCCGACTGAGCATCCCTATCACCTTGTTGGGCAGCACGGGCATACCATTTCAAGGCTTCATTTTGATCTTTGGCAACCCCTTCACCCTTAAAGTACATTAGCCCTAAATTAAACTGTCCTGCTGCATCGCCCTGTGCGGCGGCTTTTTTAAACCACTTCACGGCCTCTGTATTATCTTCAGCAATCCCCTCACCTTGATCATACATAACACCCACATTGACCTGTGCGGCACTATGCCCTTGATCACCCGCAAAACGATACCAAATCAAAGCAAGGCGCTTATCTTTACTCACCCCCTCACCTTGGTCATACATCAAAGCTAAGTTATATTGGGATTTTACATGCCCACGCTGTGCCGCTTTGGTATACCAACGAATGGCCTCTTGATCGTTTTCAGCTACTCCCTCACCCGCATCATAACGCTCACCTAAAATACCCATTGCCATAATATCGCCACGTCCAGCCAACTCTCTTAGTTGCTCGATATTAGCCTTCGCATACGTATTTGCGCCTGCGGTTGATGATAAGAATAATGTTGTAAGCCCCAGAATGGTGGCTAAACAAGAAAGACGAGTCATATCAATCCCTTGCAATAAAAATTTAAAACCCTAATCAAAGCCGCCCCGGAAGATTCACCGCTAGGATTCAATACCTAGCGGCTTCGACTTTATCAACCCAACATTATTGTGAAGTCCTACTGGCAATGCAATGCCAAGCACTTAGGAGCGCCACCCTAACTTTTTTGCCCAGTGAACTTGAGCCTGTTTATATGCTTTAAAATCAGTAGGAGCCTTGCCACCTAATCTGGCGACCTCCTCCATCTGACGCTGACGGGTAAACTCATAAGCGGGCAAACCAACGGCCTTACGTCGCTCATCTAAGGTTTCCATCTGCTCAATATCAGCACTTAGTTCCCCCTTAGCATCCCAATCTAAGAAAGTGCCATAGAACTGCTCTTGCCCTTGATTAAACCGTACTCGATCTAATAAAAAAGCCAATTGACGCTGAGTAGCCTCACCACGTGCCGCCGCCACATTTAAGGCAGCTAAGAATTTACGCTGTAGCGCAGGCCATTCACTCGCATATTGCGCAATAGACCAAGCCGCATAGGTGCCCTCCTCACCGACGAGATCCACCGAAGGCCAACTATACTCATCCACAATATCATTAAGGCGACGCGCATTATTCCCATGTAGGGAGCGCATTTTGGGGGTGTAATTGTGATCTAATGGCTCTAGCGCCTCCCCTTCATAAGAGGCTTGGTCGACTTGTTTTTTCATTTCAATGAGCTGAGAGCGCAGTTCTGAATTCATCATAGCTAGGTATCCTTATTTTATTATTACTAATGATGGCTAGGGTACGACAGACAAGGAAATTTAGTGGCATGAATGGCGAGGCGTTAGATAAAAGGTCAGTTTGTATAGATGAAAGGCAGTTTAGCGTGCTGAAGATATTAGGATAAATCTGCTCATTACTCGCCAAGTGATTCACGAGCCAGCCGTTCACGTGCAACCATTAGAGCAAAACCTAATAGATTACTGCCAAGCCACTTACTCGGATTCGCCGCATCTGGATGGCTGACTTCCATACCGATACCCCAAATCGAGTCATGTGGACTAGCCTCCACCAGCACTCGCTCTCCGGTTCCAAGCAAAAATGCCTTCAAAGCTGGATTCTGTCCAAATTTAGCCACATTACCCTCGACTACATAGGCAAAGCAGTGCTGATTCCAAGTATCTGCATTGAAGTTCCGCACCTTGCGTCCGAGTTTCTTAGCTTCCCCCGGATGCTTGCACGTCAGAATGGCAGCGAGCATGTCTTCATTGCCAAATAGACGCGCCTTTTGAGCCATCATGTAGTGCTCTGCGGTCAGATATACGACATTATCCAGCACAAAACTAGCCGGAAACCATTGGCTTAGACAGCTTGCATCTACCCCCTTTCCTTTAGGAGTGTGCCCCCAAAAATGTAGATATTTTACACTATTGCCCAGAGCTAGATACTCCATTAGGGCGGCTCTACTATTGATCATGTTTTAATCCTATTAGCAAACTGTTGTTGAAACGCATGGTTATTAGCAGGATCACGGGCGTTGTCTGGAATGGAGAAACTGATATGTTTAAAGGCATGGGCAAATGCCCCCTCATCTAGCAATTCAGTCGCTAACAGACGCGCCACTAACTCAGGGTCATTTGCAAACACCCCGCAACCCCAAGCACCCAGCACTAAAGCATCGCAACCCTGCCACGCTGCCAGCTTCAGCATCAGGTTAGTACGACGGGCAAATACTGACTCTAACTGACTCAGTGCCTCCGGTTCATTACGTATCAGCGCACCATGATTAGGAGCGGGGCTAGTAATGAAATCCACCAAATACGGCTCTGCCAGTAAACTACCATTATCCTGCTTGAAAACCGGACAGGCTGGGGAGTAAATCATATGATCAGAATACAGCAAGCTTTTGTTTTTGTGGCGATGGTAATCATAATAAGCGGGACACGCCTGTAGGCTGGCATACAATCCACTACTACGCGCCAAAGATTCCTCCTGAGCCTGACTGCCACGCAGAAAGCCGCCGCCCGGATTTTTTGCCGAGGCAAAGTTCAGTACCCCAATACGGCTAAATTGACTTGTCTGACTCAGGCGCAGTGCTCCCTCCAGCGTCGTTTCATTAACCACCTCAAGCGTCGTTTGTGCATACTGTCCCAGTTTAGGCTCTAGGTTAGTCAACTCTTCGGGAGTAAATAGGTGTGTATGTTCAACACAATGAGCGAGGTCAGCCTGTATAGATACAGTTCCACTTTGCGGATGCTCATAATAACCGCTTTCCATAATAGCTAACGTATGCTCGGCTATCATGACTCGATTTGTAATACGATGATTATTCATAACTTCTCCTTTTTATTTATTAGGAGGTTATACAGGGCAATCGCTTGAAGTAAATCTATGATATTTCAGAAGTTAAGCATAATGGGAGATAGTAATCAGAGCAATTTTCCATGAAAAATTTACTTTTGACTTTTTAACTATCTCAATTTAATCAATAACTTGATTCAAGCGATTGCCCTGGGAGGTTATACGACAATAATGGACTCTATACTAGAATTACGGGTAGATTGTTATAGCACTCGCTCGTAGATCTCCCTAGACTAGCCCCTCTCTTACTCCCCAACTCGTCAAGGATATAGGACGTTGAGCACAACTTTCCCCTCTCTATCAGACCGTGTTTTGGCTTGGTTTCAAATCTATGGACGCAAAGACTTACCGTGGCAACAAAACCCCACACCCTATCGAGTTTGGGTATCTGAAATTATGCTCCAACAAACACAAGTCACAACGGTAATACCGTACTATCAACGTTTTATGGAATCCTTTCCTGATGTAATCACCTTAGCCAATGCCCATGATGATCAGGTACTGAAACATTGGCAGGGTTTGGGTTACTACACCCGTGCGCGTAATTTGCACAAAGCCGCCCAAATCATTCGTGATCAATATCAGGGGCAATTTCCCACCACACTAGAGGCAGTACAAGCATTGCCGGGGATTGGACGCTCAACTGCGGGGGCTATTTTGAGTCTCAGTCTGGGGCAAAAACATCCTATTTTAGATGGTAATGTTAAACGGGTATTAGCGCGTTACCATGCGTTAGACGGCTGGACAGGTACACCTGCCAATCAAAAAAAACTCTGGGAATATGCCGAACTGCATGTACCTGAGCAACATAATGCGGAATATACCCAAGCGATGATGGATATGGGTGCCACACTCTGCACCCGTAGCAAGCCGCTCTGTCTCACCTGCCCACTCCATCAAGACTGTGCAGCACTCAAAACCGGACGCCCACAAGATTACCCTGCCCCTAAACCCGCAAAAGAGCTACCTCATAAAACACTGTGGATTGCCGTGGTTTGTAATGCTCAAGGCGAAGTGCTCTTACATAAACGCCCCCCTACCGGCATTTGGGGAGGATTATGGAGTTGGCCGGAATTTGATACTCAGGCCGCTTTAAAAGAGTGGGCGCATACCGTAGGTGCTCAGGATTCTTTAGCTAAAATGCCTGATTTCAAACATAGTTTTTCACACTATCACCTTACCATGCACGCGGTAGTGCTGGAGTTACAAACAGAACCTGCGAGGATAATGGAAGCAACGCACTCAGTCTGGTATAACAAGGCACAAGATTTTCAGGGTGGTTTAAGCAGTGCTGCCCAATTCGTACTCAAGCAATTAGATAAGGAGCTACCATGACACGCATGGTTCAGTGTGTACTACTCAAACAAGAAGCCGAAGGTTTAGAGCGTCCTACCTATCCGGGGGCATTAGGTCAGCGTATTTTTGAAAATGTATCGAAAGAAGGGTGGCAAAAATGGCTACGCCAACAAACGATGCTCTTAAACGAATATCGTTTAAGCCCGATTAATCCACGCGATCGTAAGTTTTTAGAAGAAGAGATGGAAAAATTCTTCTTTGGTGAAGGTGCGTCACAGGTAGAGGGGTATAAGCCTGCTTAGATACTAAATAACCCAAGTTGCGTCCAATCATGAGAGTAATAATTTTAGGCTCAACGCTAACAAAAAGCCCATCAGCTTAATCTGAAATCCGTCAGCAGTGACGGTATGAATGTGTTTAGGCATAAGCTGCTCAAGCAAGCTTCCGGTGGTCTCCACCACCTTACGTTTGAGCTGTCGCCAATAGGTGACATAGGCCGGAATCGGCCGCTTCGAGTTACTTTTTCTCAAAGGAGATAAGGTGATCTTGGCCTCCGCTAACCAGTCCTCAAAAGCGTAGTCGTTGTAGGCTTTATCTCCCAG
>NZ_KB904812.1 GCF_000380185.1 Thiofilum flexile DSM 14609 | reverse complement strand
CCCCTGAACTACAAGCCGATTGGGATGCACTACTAGACCGCCGTTTTCACATCTACAGCACTAAAGAAACAGAATTGAGCTGGTTAGAATGGTTTGACTGGTCAGAACCTTATCACCAACGCTACTACGGTACTCCACGGGTTAGACCTGTGAGTGATGATGCTACCTAAAACGCTCTAGGATTCGATTTAAGCGCTTTTCAGGTTTAAGGGGTGATTGGTCGCGGCTAGACTCTTTAACGCACTACAGGCTGTTATACGCGCTTGCAAGTTAATAAAAACGGTTCAATTGCTGCCAATCTTTAACGAAAACTACCAAAATCTTCCTTACTGCTTACTTTTTTACTCAAAATATCAGGTTAGTTTTTAACCTTAAAAAAGCATCAAAATCTTGGGGCTTGGTTATTTATTAGGCTGTTTTCTTAAAAAATGATGCGAAAAATAGAGGAAATGCTTAATACGAAGATCAAAAATCCACATTTTGATGCTAGTTGCTAGTGCTGTTTCTTATGTTACCTACTTGTTTCTAGTCGCCAATTAGTTTTTATAATCATATAGTTACAGACCTAAAAGACAAGTTTTGATGGTTAAAAGACAAGTTTTGATACTCGAAAAGACAAGTTTTGATACCTAAAAGACAAGTAAATCTTTGATTGTCTTTTTTGTAAAAGACAACTAATATTGTAAAAATGTCCTTAAGGGAATAAAAGCTATGAATGACTTAGAAGCAATGATTGCCTCGATTCAACGTGCTCAAGCGAATAGCCAAGCTAAAACAAAAAACTCTAATGTTGAAGCTGAAGCTGATCCCTTATATCAGTTGAAAAAAAATACTGTTACAAAAAGCCATGCACTGAGCCGTGCTTATTATCGTTATAACTTGATCGAAAAGCGCTGTATGGAGGCTCTGATTAGCAAGATTCATCCTCAACGTTTAGATAATCCTCAGTTATTGACCTTGACTGCTTTGGAGTATGCCAAGACCTACAATGTGCCTAAGAACATTGCTTACCGTGATATTTCCAAAGCTGCTACAGGTTTGACTCATACTACGATTACGATAGATCGCGCTAATGGCAAACGTGGGAAGGTTGAAATTCCATTGATGGCTATAGCGGAGCATATGGAAGATGAGGGGCGCATTGAGTGCAAATTCAATATGGAGTTTTTACCGCATTTAGTTCAACTATCTAGCAAGTTTTCTAGTTACCCACTAAAAAATATAGTAAATTTTTCAAGTACTTATACTTGGAGATTTTATGAGCTGTTAGTGTCTTGGGCAAAAGATAAAAAAGAAACGAATGGCTTGTTTGCGGG
>NZ_KB904811.1 GCF_000380185.1 Thiofilum flexile DSM 14609 | reverse complement strand
ACGTTTCAATCCACTCCCAACTTAATTAGCTGGGAGAATCATCTGGCTCATATCAATCTGTGGTTTCAGGCGTGGTTTCAATCCACTCCCAACTTAATTAGCTGGGAGAATCTGTGTCGTTTTCATCGTTAAACGGTTCACGTGGTGTTTCAATCCACTCCCAACTTAATTAGCTGGGAGAATTTTTAAATCATTTTGTAATTGCACAATGCTAGAGTTTCAATCCACTCCCAACTTAATTAGCTGGGAGAATACTGATGATCCCTCGGAAATATCACACGCCCTCATGAGTTTCAATCCACTCCCAACTTAATTAGCTGGGAGAATATGGCAGCGGTTTGTTCTCTAATTCGCTTCATTTCCAGTTTCAATCCACTCCCAACTTAATTAGCTGGGAGAATAGCATCTACAGGCGCTCAAGATTTGATAGGGCCTGTTTCAATCCACTCCCAACTTAATTAGCTGGGAGAATGAGCATCTACAGGCGCTCAAGATTTGATAGGGCCTGTTTCAATCCACTCCCAACTTAATTAGCTGGGAGAATGGTAAACTAGATGAGTATGAGCCAGAGATGGGAGTGTTTCAATCCACTCCCAACTTAATTAGCTGGGAGAATCTATTTGATTTATCTATTCCGCCGGCTTTCGCGCGTTTCAATCCACTCCCAACTTAATTAGCTGGGAGAATGGGTAATGACCCGCAAGGGACGCGCTTCCACGCCTGTTTCAATCCACTCCCAACTTAATTAGCTGGGAGAATATGTTATCCCTTTACCGCCATGTCACCTATAACCCTGTTTCAATCCACTCCCAACTTAATTAGCTGGGAGAATGTAAATATCAATTGGTTGATAAGTGGAGAAGGGGTTTCAATCCACTCCCAACTTAATTAGCTGGGAGAATCCGGCTACCGATCTACTAAAGTCGGCGCAATAAAATGTTTCAATCCACTCCCAACTTAATTAGCTGGGAGAATTTCAATTCTTAGATTGGTTGTATTGGGGATAGGGCGTTTCAATCCACTCCCAACTTAATTAGCTGGGAGAATTAGTTAATGGCGTTAACCAAGGTAGTAAACGTGGTGTTTCAATCCACTCCCAACTTAATTAGCTGGGAGAATGTCTAGTTCTATACGGGGGCAGGGTGAAGTAAGAGTTTCAATCCACTCCCAACTTAATTAGCTGGGAGAATGAGCGCTAGTGCTTTATTACGATCCACTGCATCCGTTTCAATCCACTCCCAACTTAATTAGCTGGGAGAATAATGCACTAACTGTTCATCAGGTGATCGAGGATGCTGTTTCAATCCACTCCCAACTTAATTAGCTGGGAGAATAGGTAGTAGTGCATAAGCTCAAAATTGATAGCGATGTTTCAATCCACTCCCAACTTAATTAGCTGGGAGAATGCCAAATTGTCCTACTTGCGGCATACCAAACCAGTTTCAATCCACTCCCAACTTAATTAGCTGGGAGAATGCAAATGCTAGGTA
>NZ_KB904810.1 GCF_000380185.1 Thiofilum flexile DSM 14609 | reverse complement strand
GTCTTAATCCCTTCTCAAACAGGGCGGTGTTCAAACCCTGCCGCTCGTCGGTAGCCTTTTAATTTCAATAACTTAGCTTGTATAAATTTTGATATCAAAATGGCTTTTCCGAGTTAGCTTTTTAATGGCAATGTTTTGAACACTTTTTTACCTCTCCACAGCCTCTGACCGTGGTCAAAGACTGTGGTTAATGATAGTACAAGTCTTTGGGGGTTGGCTAGTTTTTTTACTTGCGAGTGGGGTGTTTCATCCGATGCTGCCTGTGGGTTGTAGGTGTTGGAGTTCTGCCAATTTGTGTTGGTATTGTTGCTCTAGTGATGGGTCGTAGTGGCGTAGGGTTGCTAGGCCTTTGAGGTCGCTGTTGAGTTGGTAGAGGCGCTCTTGGGTGGTCGGGGGGCTGGGGTGTTTGAAGCCGCTGGTGGGCGTGGCTTGGGTTGGGGCTTTGGGTTTGAGTAGGTGGGTGCCTAGGGTGCCTTGGCGGGCTTGTTTGATCAGGCCTCGCAGCAGGGCTATGGGGCTGGTGGTGATTTTGCCGTGTTGGATGTTGTAGTCGAGGATTTTGAGGCAGTCGCTGGCATCCTGAAGGCTGAGGCCATCGAGACACTGGGCGGCGGTTTGTTTTTCGGCTGGGGTGAGGGTTTGGGGGTAAGGTAAATTTTCTGGAATAAACTCCTGACAACGACGACTGTCGGCTTCGTTGTCTGTTGTCGTGTTTTTTGTATTGGTAGTGTTTATTGTATGTACCCGAATTTCGGAAGGGTTTTCTCCCGAATTTCGGAAAGGTTTTCCGTTTTTCGGAGGGGTGGGGAAATAAAAAAGGTCGTTGTCTGTGAGGAGGTCGGGGTGGATGGTGTAGGTTTGGTCATAGAGTTTGTGCGGGGTGGTGGTGAAGAGGCCTTTTTTGATGAGGCCTTGGGCAGCGATGAGGGCGCGGTCTTTGCGGATGCCGCTGAGTTTGGTGAGTTGGCTATAGCTGATCGCGTCGGCGGTTTTGCCGTAGGTGATGATTTTGCTGTAGATGACCAAAAAGACTTTGAGTTCGTTTTGGGTGAGGTCGCAGGCAAGAGCGTGGTTGATGAGGGTGCGGGCGAGGCTCATGGTTTGGCCTCCAGTACGTAGGGGACGATGCCGAAATGGGTGTACATGTCTAGGGCTTCGGGGGAGCTGCCGTTGTGTTCGATGCTCCAGTCGAGGGCGGTTTTGATGTCGGCACTGTTATGGGCGATTAGTCCTTGGGCTATTGTGTAAAAGATGGCTTGGTTGATGGGGTCGAGTGTGTCGACGATTTGGGCAAGGTACTCTGTTTTTTGCTCGAAGGTGGTGGGTGATTCTGTGGGCGTGTGTGTGCTATTATCATTAGAGACCATGATTGAACTCGCGTTTGTTTAATGGTTAGGGGGGTATGAGTGGTGCTACACTCATATCTCCCGATTTGTCTTAAGCTGCTTTTGTTTCTGCTTCTCTTAATTCCCTCAAAATTCTTACTATCTCAGCATTCATGCTTCTGTTCTGGTCTAATAAAACCTGACACAAAGAAATAGGATAAACTGTCCTAAATCGAGGTGTCTATGAATCAGAAACGAGTCTACAAGAACTACT
>NZ_KB904809.1 GCF_000380185.1 Thiofilum flexile DSM 14609 | reverse complement strand
CTGCGCCAGACCGTCTTTGATTATATTGAGGTGGACTATAACCGAACCCGATTACACTCAGCTAATCAGTATCGAAGCCCGATACAATGTGAAGCCGATTTTTATAACTCTCTCGCATCTTAGACTGTCCATTTTTGATGGGGTAGATCAGTCATCAGTCACGTCCACCTGCATCAATAATGACATCCTCATATTTGGAGGCTTAGAGTTTTCATGTTATGAAACTTTTTATAACATTTTATATCTATTTAGATTCAATTCGTTTTATTTGATGAAGGAGATAATCATGAGACATTTTATACAGGTTTTATGCTTAAGTTTTGCCATGGGTAGCGGTTCAGTAGTATTAGCAGATGCCGCCCAAGATTATCAAAGAGCTCTTATTGCTTATAAAAATAAAGATTATGCGACAACATTAAGACTCTTAGAACCTTTGGCCGAACAAGGCAATCTTTTGGCTCAATCTCGGCTTGGAGTTATGTATAGAAATGCACGAGGGGTTCAGAAAGATCTAAATAAGGCCATACAATTGTTTACTATGGCAGCAACACAAGGTGATGCTGCTGCTCAGGATGATCTAGGGGTTATGTATAGGGATGGAGAAGGGGTTCAGAAAGATCTAAATAAGGCCATGCAATTGTTTACTATGGCAGCCGAACAAGACTATATTCCTAGTCAAGCTAACCTTGGGTGGATGTACCAAGCAGGGTTAGGAGTTAATAAAGATTTGAGCAAGGCGCTCAAGCTAAATACTGAAGCAGCAAAACAAGATAATGCGGTTGCACAAAATAATCTAGGGACTATGTATATAACTGGAGAGGGTGTCAAACAAGATAAGAAAAAGGCCGTGTTGTGGTATACCAAGGCAGCGAAACAAGGCTACGATCTTGGACAGTATAACCTTGCAGTTAGGTATGCCAACGGAGAGGGAGTCAAACAAGATAAGAGTAAGGCTGTGTTGTGGTATACTAAGGCAGCGAAACAAGGCTATGCTCCAGCTCAACAAGCGTTGAAGGAGCTTAATACAAAATAATCCTTGCTCTATCTAATGTCTAAATGTTAACCGCATTCATAGAGATGAATCAGAATTGTCTTAAGGTTTCAGCGTATGAATAGCAAGTATGGCTACTTTTCACTGGTAAGCATTGCCTAGACTATACACTCACTGATCTGACCCCCAATTAGCGGACACCTCAACTTGTGAGGGGTAGTGCTTCAAAGTCCATTGGGCTGAGATAGCCCAAGGTACTGCGTAAGCGGTTACGGTTATAATCGACTTCGATATAGTCAAAAACGATGCGTTTCATGGCCTCGCGAGTAGCGACTCGCTCACCGTGAAGACATTCTACTTTCAGGGAATGAAAAAAGCTCTCCGCACAGGCATTGTCATAGCAGTTGCCTTTAGCACTCATACTACCCTTGAGCTGATAGCGCTCTAGTAAGGTTCGGTGAGCGTGGGAGCAATATTGACTGCCGCGATCCGAATGGACGATCACCCCATTCGGTGGCTGACGCGCTCCTATCGCCATCTGCAGGGCATCACACACGAGTTGAGCTGTCATATAAACGCCCATCGCCCAACCAATGACTTGACGCGAGTACAGGTCGAGGAGAACAGCCAAGTAAAGCCAACCTTCTTCTGTCCACACATAGGTGATATCACCCACCTGATCTACCCCACCAAAAATGGACAGACTAAGACGCGAGGGAGT
>NZ_KB904807.1 GCF_000380185.1 Thiofilum flexile DSM 14609 | reverse complement strand
GCGCAAGCAGGCCGCTTGGTCAACCGATTATCTCGCCGAACTCTTGGAGCCACTCATCCCTCTACAACAATAAAGATTCAAGCGATTGCCCTGTACTGGTTTACCCCTACTATGGACAGCAGTCGCGGATTTAGGTTTTGCCTGTTGGTTAGTATGGGCAGCCTCTTACCCCATTATCAAAGCTAAGCAATGGGCGCAGGCCGGTATTATCGCCAAGATCAGCCTATTGCTCTTGGCAAATTTGGTATTTTATCTCTGCTTATTAGGGGAATGGGTACAAAGTGCGGTATTGGCTATCTACTGGGGGCTTTATATTGTACTGGCGCTGATTTTGACGATGGGGCGACGGGTTATTCCCTTTTTTATTGAAAGGGGTGTTGGTGTACCCTTCACTGCCCGCAATGGGTTATGGTTAGACCGTGCTAGTTTAATATTCTTTGTAGCCTTTGCTTTAACCGACTTGATTGCGCTCGGTACGGGTCAACAAGCGTTTTATTATGGAGTCGCCGCCTTAGCTCTGATACAGGTATTGCTGCACACGATACGCTTACAAGGCTGGTATCACCCTTTAATTTGGACTAAGCCATTGCTGTGGGTGCTCTATCTAGCCTATGGCTGGTTGATTATTGGTTTTGTCTTAAAGTTTATGAGTATTGTTGGAGGTATCTCGCCTTGGCTGGCGGTACATGCTTTTGCCTATGGCGGCATTGGTATGATGACTTTAGGGATGATGGCACGCGTGAGCTTGGGGCATACAGGGCGGAATGTCATGAATCCTCCCCTACTTTTACCCGTATTATTCGTATTACTATTATTAGGTACGGTGGTACGTGTCTTTGCGGTGTGGGTCTGGCCTAGTATGCATCAAGACTGGATTCTAGTGGCACAGATCTTATGGATCACCTCCTTTACTGGCTTTATAGCTCTCTATCTACCGATGTGGATAAAACCGAATATCCCTCAAATCCGTTAAAGTTAAGCACAAGATCCTCTATTTTATCCGCTAACACTTCTGCTACGCTTTTCAGCACCTATTCTAAAACCTAGAATTAAAGGTAAAAAGTCACAAGACGATAGTGAATGAGTCACAACGATTTAATATTAGAGTCGGCATACTACACCTACTGAAACACAAACAGTTTTGATTAAAAAATTCGACATTAACTCACTAATTTACAAAGCGATATTGAGGATTACATCATGAACTTAACAACAACTTTATCATCTGCCCTAGTAGCTTTAACGTTAACAGTAGCTGCTACTTCTGCTCAAGCTGCAGCCGTCACTTTAGGTGATCCTAGCTACGGTGGCAATGGCTGTCCAGCAGGCTCTGCTTCTGCTAGCATCAGCCCTGATGGTACCGCTTTAAGTATTTTATTTGATTCTTTCTCTGTTGAAGCCGGTGGCCCTAATGCATCTGTAGCACGTAAAAGCTGCAATATCTCTATCCCTGTTAAAGTACCTAATGGCTTTAGCGTATCGTTAATTGATGCCGATTATCGCGGTTTCGTTGATGCACCACGCGGTAGCATGGCACGTCTGGATACTGAGTATTTCTTCGCCGGTACTCAAGGCCCACGTTTCTCTACCACTTTCACAGGCCCTTACAGCAACTCTTACACTAAAAGCCATCGCTTAGCAGCCACCAGCAATATTTGGTCTGCTTGTGGTGCCTCTGTGAACCTACGTGTTAATAGCGGCATGATGGTACGTGCTAGTCGCGGTACTGAAGCATTAGCCTCTGTTGACTCGGCTGACTTCAAGTCTGGTGTGGTTTATCACGTACAATACCGTGCTTGCCGTTAATTAGTCTTAGAATCCTTGACATCCTCCCCGACCTAAAGGACGGGGATTCCTGCTGCCAGACGCTCATGTCCGAGCGCGAGAATGTTCTTAGCTGCATTGATATCTCTAT
>NZ_KB904806.1 GCF_000380185.1 Thiofilum flexile DSM 14609 | reverse complement strand
AAGCTTGGCACTGACCTACTCTCACATGGGGAAACCCCACACTACCATCGGCGATACTGCGTTTCACTTCTGAGTTCGGGATGGGATCAGGTGGTTCCACAGCTCTATGGGTGCCAAGCAAACTACTAGGGTATACGATGCAGGTTCTTGGTCTTCTCGTAGTGGTTTTGAGTTATGCATGAATCATCTATCAATGATCCACCACTCTCGTCACTACAGGGCCTACATCACCCAATTCAGGAAAGTCATCAAACTCGTGTACTGTATACTGTATCAATCTCTTGCGTAAACCGCTACGGGTTATAGAATCAAGCCTCACGGGCAATTAGTATGGGTTAGCTTCATACATTACTGCACTTCCACATCCCACCTATCAACGTCGTAGTCTCCAACGGCCCTTCAGGGGATTCAAGATCCCAGAGAGTTCTCATCTTGGGAGGGGCTTCCCGCTTAGATGCTTTCAGCGGTTATCCCGTCCGCACATAGCTACCCAGCAATGCCACTGGCGTGACAACTGGTACACCAGAGGTGCGTCCACTCCGGTCCTCTCGTACTAGGAGCAGCTTCCCTCAAAACTCTAACGCCCACGGCAGATAGGGACCGAACTGTCTCACGACGTTCTGAACCCAGCTCGCGTACCACTTTAAATGGCGAACAGCCATACCCTTGGGACCTGCTTCAGCCCCAGGATGTGATGAGCCGACATCGAGGTGCCAAACACCGCCGTCGATATGGACTCTTGGGCGGTATCAGCCTGTTATCCCCGGAGTACCTTTTATCCGTTGAGCGATGGCCCTTCCATTCAGAGCCACCGGATCACTAAGACCTAGTTTCCTACCTGCTCGACGTGTTTGTCTCGCAGTCAAGCGTGCTTATGCCTTTACACTATCCTCTCGATTTCCGACCGAGATTAGCACACCTTCGCGCTCCTCCGTTACTCTTTAGGAGGAGACCGCCCCAGTCAAACTACCCACCATACACTGTCCTAGATACGGTTATATCTTAGTTAGAACGCCGAACATACCAGGGTGGTATTTCAACGGTGGCTCCATCCGAACTAGCGTCCGAATTTCATAGCCTCCCACCTATCCTACACAGGCAGGTTCAGCGTTCAGTGTAAAGCTGTAGTGAAGGTTCACGGGGTCTTTCCGTCTAGCCGCGGGTACACTGCATCTTCACAGCGATTTCAATTTCACTGAGTCTCGGGTGGAGACAGTGTGGCCATCGTTACGCCATTCGTGCAGGTCGGAACTTACCCGACAAGGAATTTCGCTACCTTAGGACCGTTATAGTTACGGCCGCCGTTTACCGGGGCTTCGATCAAGAGCTTCGCTTGCGCTAACCCCATCAATTAACCTTCCGGCACCGGGCAGGCGTCACACCCTATACGTCCACTTTCGTGTTTGCAGAGTGCTGTGTTTTTGATAAACAGTCGCAGCCACCTGGTCTCTGCGGCCTCCAGCAGCTATTCACCGCCAGAGGCGTACCTTCTCCCGAAGTTACGGTACCATTTTGCCTAGTTCCTTCACCCGAGTTCTCTCAAGCGCCTTGGAATTCTCATCCAGCTCACGTGTGTCCGTTTGCAGTACGGTTGCGTAATACCTGAAGCTTAGAGGCTTTTCTTGGAAGCGGGGCATCGACTACTCATGTTCCGTAGAACACTCGCCATCACGCCTCAGTATTAAGATCCCGGATTTGCCTAAGATCTCTACCTAAACGCTTAGATACACATCCAGTAGTGTTCTAGTCTAGCCTTCTCCGTCCCCCCATCGCAGTATTACTCAGTACGGGAATATTAACCCGTTTCCCATCGACTACGCATTTCTGCCTCGCCTTAGGGGCCGACTAACCCTGCGCCGATTAACGTTGCGCAGGAAACCTTGAGCTTTCGGCGGACAGGTTTTTCACCTGTCTTATCGTTACTTATGTCAGCATTCGCACTTCTGATACCTCCAGCAAACTTTCCAGTTCACCTTCACAGGCCTACAGAACGCTCCTCTACCACTTG
>NZ_KB904805.1 GCF_000380185.1 Thiofilum flexile DSM 14609 | reverse complement strand
AGGAGGGCGTATTCAAATGGGCGGAGTACTAGAGGGCGAATATACGCTAATTATTGATGAGGCCGCCTTATGAGTGTAGGTGCAACTTACCTCACCACATTAACTTTGAATAGACACAATAAACAAATAACTGAAGGGGATTTATTATGGCAGGTATGACTGCTCATGTTCCGACTAGACCCGATAATCGTGCCAATACAGGCAATAATAGCGCACCACAGACTCGACGTGTGGCGAAACCAGCAACAACAGCGGTACCAGATGATAATTTCATTAACAAGACCGCTAAAAATTATGCGGATGCTTATAATGGGTATGTGAAGAAGAATGCGGATCCCAATAAAGCCCAAGATACACCTCATAAGGAAATCATGCTTTGGCTATTAGACCATGCCTATAATCCTGATAATATGCCAGATACTGATCCTAATAAAGGCGCTTATTTAGCTATAAAGAGTATAGTCAATGCTCAAGGGGTGGTTGTACCACGAATAGGTTCACCTCGTTACTTAGTACGAGATGCGGCAACAGTACCAACCCCGAATAATGCTTTTTTCATTGGGGATTTGATGCAGGTTCAAGCAGATGGTGTAACGATTCGTGATTGGGCGGGAGCAAATGCCGTTAATGATACCGCTCTTACCTCTCAGTTTGCTCAGGATTTTAATAATATAGTCAATAGAGTAAATAGGACTAATACGGTGATACAGCTTAGCAAATTCGTAAATCGCTTTGATGGTGTAGCTCATCGAGATGGAATGCAGATCATTCCTAATCAGAGTAAAGGGGATCGTTTTGCGGGAGCCATTAGTAATGGGGTGACTATTGATAATGTTACTATTAACTCAGCAGGTGCTCTTCAAGGTATCTTTGCAACGGATGGAGCTTTTACCAACTTACATATTACCAATAATACCGTTCAAATTGGTGGGGAGCATGCTTTATCTATCAATGGTATGCTCAGTGGTAAAATTGAGGGGAATACCACTAATCGATCTATTAAGCTCTTACCCTTAAGAATTGGGGGTGGGCGCAATATCTATATTACTGGGTTTCAGGCAAACTCTGGATATTCTTATGCACCTTTGAGCCAAATAGCACCCAATCAAGGTAATATTGTTGATGCCCGAACTATACCTGTGGCAGGGAAAAATAACTATTATGATGTCAATCTCACAAGGTTGCAGAATTTAGCTAAAAAACCTGGGTATATCGGTAACTATCAAAAGATAATGGATCAGCTAGTAGCAGAAAAGGCAGCAAAAGTTCATAACCGCTAGATAAAACCCTGATTCTATCAGAGAATGGCAAGCTACTCTCTGATAGAATACTAACGTGATTAAATATAGATATTGTAAAGGAGTATCATATGATTAAACGATGGATAGTGAGTGGTGGGTTAATAGTGCTACTAGGATGCACTTACCCCATACAAGCCAATGATAGTAACGAGATTTCTATATTTAAGGCAGCCGCTTTAGATTTTTTGACTCAATACGCTCCTAATGGAAAAATATTAGACTCAAGTGTTACACTTTCTGACAATCAAGAGCACACAATAGACCAGGTGAGTGTGAAAAATCCTTTACCTGAAGCACTTAAAAAAGCTTTATTTTCTCCTAGCACACCCAACCCCTTTAAGACCGCATATACTGTGTTTTATACTCCAACAGCCTTTAAACAGTTACAAAGTTGCCCTTTTGTGGGGATAGAATTTGATTTAGATAATAACCGTAAAACACAGGAGTGGTATATAGCCACCCCAACTGTGGGGTGTGTGAAAAGCCAACCCTATATTGATGGAGGAACTAGTCATAATTGGATTCTACAAAAAACTGAGAAAGGGCTATTTCGAGTCATAATGGAAAGTGATAGTTCTATTTATTCTTATAAGGCTGATCTAAAAAGAAGCATTTATAAACCTCTTAGTACATTACATCATGTAATGAGATTTAACCCTAGCTCTAAATTAGGGTGTGGTGCAGTGCTTATTAACTGGTCTTATAACCCCACTAAACAACAATATCAAATGGGTAAAACTTATTTACAACAATCTAATTGTCCCAGTCCTGGTACTAATATTCAACGCCTGATG
>NZ_KB904804.1 GCF_000380185.1 Thiofilum flexile DSM 14609 | reverse complement strand
ATAGAGAAAGGTGAGCAAATCGGAGCCTTGAAGAAAGCCCAAGCGATAGCGCTGAATTTATTGCAGCTAGGTGTTTTGCCAGAGGCTGAGATTGCGCGTATTGCGGGGCTAACCTTAAAAGAGGTGCAACAGCTTAAATCGACTTAGCAAAGCACTCTGCTTAAAAAGTGCTTTGGTTTGGGGATAATGGATGGGGAATTAGCGAAATGCAGGGAGATTATTTTTAACCCACGGATTAACTATTTTTTCAATAGCGGCAACTGCTTTTTTATAACTAGGATCAGAGGTTGTTTCAAAGGCTAAATCACCATTACAGGGACTGCCAATAGATATGTTTTTTAAAACATATTGGTATTGTTTTTTTGTATTATTATAGCGCCACTCTAGATAGACATCACCACATCCTAAAGTAGACTTAGGCATAAACCGTTGTATATTATGATAAGTTCCTAATGGTCGATAAGTGCTTTGAGTGGTTATTGGATTTACTCTTAGGGTACGATCACTCTCCATTAATACTTTAAACTTACTCGCCTCATTTCTCTGAATAATCCAATTATGGCTTGTTCCACCATCAATATAAGACTGATCTTCAATACATCCTGTTGCGGATGTGCTGATATACCACTCCTCTGTTTTTGGGTTATTGTCTAGATTAAAATCTGCACCAGTAAAGTGGCATTTCTGGAGCTGTTTAAAACTAATAGATGTATAAAACGTTGCATAAGCCTTCTTAAAAGGATTTTGAGTAGTTGGGGAAAATAGTGCTTTTTTAATGTCAGCAGGAATTTTGGACTCGACTGAATAATCTCCTTGACTATCTCTCTTTTTATCATATGCCGTAATAATTGACCTGGTTATAATACCACTCTCAGTGTATTGAGTAAAAAAACTTAAGGCAGGTGCGGTGTCAATAGGGTCATTTGCAGTGGAGGCAGCAACACTTAAAATAGGAGAAATAGCGAAAAAGCCAACTAAAATACCTACCATCAAAATTTTTTTTAATTGAGTCATAGTCCTTTACCTTTATTAGTACTAAAAAAAGGTGGCAAGAATTTTTAAATTCTCATCACCTATATCATAAAACTACCTATTCTTATTGAGTGATAACTCTATTCATTCTAACCTCTCCAACATCCCCCACAAAGCTTACAAAAGTAGCTTTTTTAGCTCTCACTAATTGATTCATAATATCCTGATATCGCTCGCCATAACGAGCATATAGCTGAAAAAATACGGTCATATTAACATTAGTATAAAATATACCTCTTCTAATGACTGGCGTAGCTGATGTATCGATTTTTTGGCGAAAGTCTTTGATGCCTGCTTGCCCGCCTTTGATAGTTTCATACCAATAGTTCTTCACTGAGTTCGTATCCACATTTGCTGTATGTCCTGTTGGTATAGCAGAAAACCCCAGAATATAAATATTCCCATTAAGATCATTTCCCCCACCAATACGTAATGGCAGCAGGGTGACTGGTTTACCTGTTGGTGTCTGATTACCACTGATAGTACCACTGAGCATACCCGTAATAGTAATAGCATGTTCTCCTTGAGTTGAAACTGTATTACTGGAGATAGTCAAGTTTCTAAATGCACCATCGCTAGCAAAGATACCTTGTAAGGCGCCCGCTGAGGTAATTTCATTATCCCTAATTGTCACTGAGTCGCTAATAGTTCCTGCAAACTGCCGCCCCTTTTTAGTATCAGGGACAATTTGAATTGCATCTCGATGAGCCACCCCCTTGAATAAATAAACTGTCGGCTGAAATTGTGGATTAATAGCATATATTGATTCATTAATCTTATATACTATTGCATCAAAATCCTTACTAAAGTTAGAGCCTATTGCCAAATCCTGAATTTTTAGCGTCCCATTCCAACCACTAATGGTGATATTATCAGCCTGTACTTGCATAAAATCCCGTATAAAACGCGATGCTTGAGCTTGTGGTGTTGGGACACCAGCCTCTGAGCGTATCCAATAGTAAGGGGCACTGATATTTGAGCTTACTTTAGCATAGGCTGCTTTAAAGGGATCGGTGTCAGGTACTTTGGTGGATTGATAAGTATGAGATAATAGCCACTTCAATATTTCATCATGCGCCACATCTTGCTTACCACCTGACCAGATAAAGTTATTAGCTATTTTTTTAATAAAACCTGCATCTGGTAAAGTTGTTGTTGCCGCTACTGGTCTCACCACACGTCGATTTTGCGGTTGTGGTGTGTTGTTGCGTGTATTGGGTCGAGTTGCCAGACGTGCAGTCATATTACCTGCCATAATAAATCCCCTTAATTATTGGTTTATTGTGTCTATTCAAAGTTAATGTAGTGAGGTAAGTTGCACCTACACTCATAAGGCGGCCTCATCAATAATTAGCGTATATTCGCCCTCTAGTACTCCGCCCATTTGAATACGCCCTCCT
>NZ_KB904803.1 GCF_000380185.1 Thiofilum flexile DSM 14609 | reverse complement strand
ATATCAGCAAGTCGACTTTCATCAATTATAATAGCTTATCCCAATGACAAGAGAGAACAACAAAAAATCGCCGATTGCCTTTCCTCCATCGACGAGCTAATCACCGCCCAAACCCAAAAAATTGAAGCACTCAAAAGCCACAAAAAAGGACTGATGCAGCAGCTTTTCCCAAATATGGAGGAAGTAGAGGCATGAGCTATATCAAACGCAAATTAAACCCGAAAATAACCAGAAATAACCATGAAACCTAGAGTATATATTGAAACATCAATAGTGAGTTACCTTACTGCTAGACCTAGTAATGACATCAGGGCAGTAGCTAACCAGAATACCACGCTCGAATGGTGGGAAAACCGTCGGCCTGATTTTGAGCTTTATATTTCAGAATTTGTCATAGTCGAATCATCTCAAGGTCATCCCGATGCTGCGGCTCGTCGACTAGCTGCCCTGAGTGGCATTGATGAACTAGATGTGTCTGTTGAAGCACGGGAACTAGCACGAGCATTAATCAAAGAAGGTTCATTGCCTGCAAAAGCAGAAATAGATGCTTATCACATTGCAGTTGCTACTATAAACGCTATGGACTACCTACTAACTTGGAACTGTACACATATCGCTAATGCGGTAATGCGCCCAAAAGTGGAGGCTGTTTGTCGTTCGCACGGCTATGAGCCGCCTATTATTTGTACTCCACAAGAACTCATGGAGGGTTAATTATGTGGCAAGATCCTATCGTTAAAGAAACACGTGAATTGCGTGATCAATATGCAGCCCAGTTTAACTATGACTTAGACGCAATCTTTGCAGACATTAGGGAAAGACAGAAGAAAGCACGACGTAAAAAGGTATCTTTTCCACCGCGTAAAGCCATTATTGTGAAAAAATCTGCATAATCGACAACCAATAAGATAATGACCCAAGAACAACTCAACCAACTCGGCACGACCCTATGGGGCATCGCCGATAATCTACGTGGCTCAATGAATGCCGACGACTTCCGTGACTACATGCTGTCGTTCCTCTTTTTGCGCTACCTCTCCGATAACTACGAAATCGCCGCAAAAAAGGAACTCGGCTCGGACTACCCCGACACCTCCGACCTTCCTAATATCACCCCGCTGAATCTTTGGTATCAGGACTATCCAGAAGATGTACCAGAGTTTGAAAAGCAAATGCGGCGCAAGGTGCATTATGTCATCGAGCCGCAATACCTATGGAGCAGCATTGCAGAATTAGCTCGCACCCAAAGCCCCGACCTGCTCGATACCCTATACAAGGGTTTTAAATACATCGAAGAAAAATCCTTCGAGGGCAATTTTCAGGGGCTATTCTCCGAGATTAACCTGCATTCTGAGAAGCTGGGTAAGAGACCAGCAGAACGTAATGCCCAACTCTGTATCATTATCCAAAAGATTGCTGACGGTATCGCCAAATTCAGCACCGACACCGATATACTAGGCGATGCCTATGAGTACCTAATCGGTCAATTTGCTGCCGGTAGCGGTAAAAAAGCAGGCGAGTTCTATACCCCGCAACAAATCTCCACCATTTTGTCCCGCATCGTCACCCTAGATAGTCAGGAGCCAAAGACGGGGCAAAAGCAAAAGCTAAACAAAGTATTAGATTTTGCCTGTGGTTCGGGTTCTTTGCTCTTAAATGTGCGCAAACAGCTAGGCTCGCACGGTATCGGTAAAATCTACGGACAGGAAAAGAACATCACCACCTATAACTTGGCACGGATGAATATGCTGCTGCATGGGGTGAAGGATACTGAGTTCGAGATTCATCACGGTGATTCACTAACGAATGACTGGGATATTCTCAACGAGATGAATCCTGCCAAAAAGCTGCAATTCGATGCGATAGTCGCCAATCCACCCTTTAGCTATCGCTGGGAACCTACCGATACCTTGAGCGAGGATTTTCGTTTCAAAAGCTACGGCCTTGCACCTAAATCAGCGGCAGATTTTGCCTTTTTACTGCATGGTTTCCATTTTCTCAGTGATAGCGGTGTGATGGCAATTATTTTACCGCATGGCGTGCTGTTTCGCGGGGGGGCTGAGGAACGTATTCGCACCAAACTGCTCAAAGATGGTCACATCGACACCGTAATCGGCCTGCCTGCCAATCTATTTTTCTCGACGGGTATTCCAGTCTGTATTCTGGTGCTGAAACGCTGCAAAAAGCCGGATGACGTATTGTTCATCAATGCTGCTGAACACTTCGAAAAAGGCAAGCGGCAAAATAAATTACTTGATGAGCATATTAATAAGATTGTGGATACCTATCAGTTCCGCAAGGAAGAAGAACGTTATTCTCGAAAGGTGACAATGGAAGAAATCGAGAAAAACGATTACAACCTCAATATTTCCCGTTATGTCAGCACTGCCCAAGTTGAGAAAGAGGAGAATCTAAAGGATATAAACGTGGAATTACTGAGCCTAGAAAAACCTGAGTTCGATATAAGGAAAAAAGCCACACAACCTGAGATACTCATAGGATCACAACACCCTATATCCAATCTCCTGAAGGTGGCTTACTAT
>NZ_KB904802.1 GCF_000380185.1 Thiofilum flexile DSM 14609 | reverse complement strand
CAGGGCAATCGCTTGAATCAAGTTATTGATTAAATTGAGATAGTTAAAAAGTCAAAAGTAAATTTTTCATGGAAAATTGCTCTGATTACTATCTCCCATTATGCTTAACTTCTGAAATATCATAGATTTACTTCAAGCGATTGCCCTGATTCCGCCCCCTCCTTTACCAATTGTCCCACCGCGCCCTATGAATGGATCAAAAGTCACCTACCACGATGACACCATTGCGATTAATGGCTATCGCATGGACTGGTGTTTGCAGTGGGGAAAATATTGTGGGCAAAACGCGGCAGATGTGTGGTGCCAACGCGTTAATAAAACCAAAAGCTCAGTACGCGCCACGAACTTTAAACGCGCCAATGACATCGGTCTGACATATGTCTTACAGACTAGAATGGTCTGTAATGCGCCTACTTGCGATGGTTTTGAATACATAACGTGTGAACTAACGGGTGACTAGCCCACTTGCGTTTGGCAGTGGGAAATCATTGCTACTGCCAAGCATTTGATACCGTTAATTGAGGAGATCGATCATGGTCAACAAACTCATAATCGCTATAACACTCATCGCCGTTTGCTCAATGGCTTCCGCTGCCAATGCCCAAGCTGTGCAACGCACGGTAGGTGGAACCTGTTACGCCTTTGGTAAGGCAGGGACATATATCCGCGAACCAATTTCTGGAAAACTGTGGTGTCGAGTCGGCACACGCGAAAGTGAATGTGGCGGTGTACCGGATCTATGCTCTGATCCGCCTCCGCCCAAAAGTCAGAAATACCGAGCACCTACCGGCTCATTCAAGAGTAAGCCGGACAAAACCTTACAATAAAAGAGGGCGTATCGAAAAGGAGATTTTCTATGAACCGCTTAACTTATATAGCACTGATAGGTTTATCACTATGGTCATCCGTGACCTTAGCCAACTCGCTAACTCATCAAACCTTCCCTGATTTAACTATCAAAGCCACTCAAGAGATTGAGTATTATGCAGCAGCAACTTGTAAGAACTCCGACAAACCTAAAAAGATAGGTTGTAAGTTCACCTGTAAACCCTGTGCCGTGCCTGTGTGTAATAACGGGGTGTGGGAGTTAGAGCAACAAGAGTTGGGTGATTCCTGTAAACCCCCACGTATTAAAATCCCCAACGACGACAGTATGACCTGCAAAATCAAATCTTATGAATTTTGTCCACCAAGTTGTCGCGACTGCACCCGTGAATAACCATGACCCATTGGATGCTTATCATGAAAAACTTATTACAACTGCTACTTCTAGCCAGTGTATTAGTATTTAGCTCAGAGGTGGCTGCTAGAGACAATGCGCCCACCACTCCACGCACTAGCTATACCTGCTCTGGTCTTACATGCCAATGTAGCGGTGAGGATGATTGCAATAAAATGTTTGAGGATAAGGTATGTGGTGATATAGCCACCTGTGATGATAGAACAGGTATTTGTAAGTGCTTTATTCTAAAGCGCATACCTAAGTATACCAGACCACCAACAGGCATTTATAAACCACCTACTCAGGTAAACTGAAATGGGTGTAAGAGGCTAAATAATTAAACCATCCAGACCTTGAATCAAAGCTAGATTACGGTGTAGCTCTAGCTCTTTTTGATTTAAACCCAGTTGAATACGCTGCTTAGCCTCGTTCAATTGGGTTTGATGGTTGGATAATAGGGGAATATTCAGGCGCTCAATTAAATGCTCAGCTAAAACAATAAACTGCCAAGCTTGCCTCAACTCACCCAGCTCAACTTTTGCCACGCCAATACCGCGCATGACCTCCACCTGCCCCGCTTGATCTCCCAAACGCAAATAATCATTGAGGCTCTGCTTAAAGCATTGCAGGGCAAGGGCTGGATTATGATCATGTAACTCTATCCAACCTAACATGCAGTGTGCTTGAGCGCGATACAGCAACATGCCTAACTTTTCTGTGACCTCTAAGCTTTGCTGTAGATAGGCACGAGCAAGTTTAGTTTGCTGTTGTTGCCAATGTACTCGCCCCAAATTAACCAATGCATAAGGCAAACTTAAAGTCACACCGAGTTGTTGATGTAAAGCGATACCTTGCTCCAAGGCTTCAACCGCCCTGTCATACTGCCCAAGCCCCAATAATGAATGCCCTATATTAACTAGATTGAGCTGGTAGCCCCCTTGATCACCTAGCTCGGTAAAAAGCTGCTTACCTTGCTCACCACATGCCAGCGCATCTTGATAACGCCCTTGTAAGCGCCGTAATACTCCAAGTGCCACCAAGCCACGCGCTAAGGACACCGATTCACCCTGACGCTTTACGACCTCGGTACCATGTATTAAATAGCGCTCAGCAATCTCATGCTGATCACTTAACGCTGCAATCCCTCCTGCTACTATTGCCACTCGTGCTTGATCTAGATGGGAAGACATCGTTTGATTAAGCGCCAAAAACTGCTCGGAACAGCGATAACCTTCTTGCCAGTGATTCGCTAAAAACCAAAACATACCCAAAGCACCCGCCAGTTTTAAACCTTGCTGGACTAAATCGGTGTTGTGATAAGTGCTGCACAAATGGAAACATTCACGAAAATTATCATGCTCACTTTCAAGCCTAGCAATCCCACTTAATTGCTGCTGCCCCAAAATGCCTGTATCCACGCTAGTGGCTAACTCAAGGTGATAATCCACAAAACGTTTCATGCTCAATAGCGGTTGCCGTTGAAAGCGGCGGGCACTGGAGTATTGACGCATAACTTCATGCAACGCAAACTGCCCATCCAAAGCACGACTAAGCATGGATTTATCCATGAGATTACGCACATCGTTTAAATTCGCCCCCGTTACATTAGCAGCAGCTTCTCGACTAAAACGCCCCCGAAACAAAGATAAGCCCTGCATAATGTGTTGCTCATGGGTACTTAGCATTTGCCAGCTTTGTTGCAAAACGGTATCTAAGGCAGGCGCACTAATAGCCTCTGTGGTCTGCACCCCCACCGTTTGAAAATAGCGCTGCAACTCCTGCAAAATCTCATGACAGGACAAACAACGCACCCAACTTGCAGCAATTTCAATCCCCAATGGCAAACCATCCACTAAATTACAAATGGCTTGAATCGCTTGCTGCTCATCCAATGAAAAAGTGCGTTGTGGGCTTAGTCGTTTAGCAGTGTGCAGAAATAGCTCATACCCTGCATCTTCTTCATAATCAAAAGCTTTTAAACCCGCTAACGGATAGAGCCACTCACCATAAATATGCAACAGCAAACGCGACGTAACTAAAATTTTAAGATTCGGATTAGTTTCTAAAAGCGCCTGACATACTCCATTTTCAGGTAATAAATGCTCCATATTATCCAAAACTAATAAGCATTGTTGTTTGCCTAAGGTGTATTGTAATTGAGCTAAAGGGCTGCGTTTACCTTGTAAGGAAATACCCATAGCGTTTGCGATGGCAAGAGGGATTAAATCAGGGTGCTGCACAGGGGCTAATTCCACCCACCATACCCCATGTTCAAATTGCCCGATCAAGCATTTAGCCACCGCTTTAGCTAAACGGGATTTACCAACCCCACCTAAACCTAATAGCGTCAATAACCGGCAACCAGAATCCTTAAGCCGCTGCTGCAAGTCATTTAATTCGGTAGTGCGCCCTAAAAAAGGTAATAAATCCTCTGGAAGATTAGTCGAGTGATTGACAGAAGTATTAATAGGTTTGGCAATTAATAGATAACCACGCCGTGGAATGGTTTGCAAAATCTCATGATTATGGTCATGTAGAGCACGACGAATATCTGCAATACATTGCACGAGAGAATCGTCAGTAACGTAAACCTCACTCCAAACTTCACTAAACAATTGCTGCTTAGATACTACGGTATTGGCACAGATAACCAACTGATGCAGAACACTTAATGATTGTTGGCGCAAAGGACAAACATGATTCTGTGTATCCAATAACTGTTGCTGCTGAAGATCATAGTGATAACTACCCAGTAGCACTTTTGTCATGACACTACTTTTAAATCCTAACCTTGACAAGATAAATAGAATTGTAGCATGCTGATTGTAGCTTCATATTACTATTTACCTAGCCGTTTTGGGTTTAGTGAATTTTCTCACTCTTAAAGCACGATTTTTTATTTTTCGTGTTATGCTTTAGAAGAGTTGAAAAATTCTGTTAATAAACTCCCGATCACTTTATCATGAATCTCCACGGATTTAGAAAAGTAAGTCGTCTTGCATGCCAGTCGCTTGATATGGGTGCGACAGTTAAGATTCTGATGCTCAATGGACTAGCTATAGAGCTACTAGCCATTTAACTCTTCTAAATCATAACTCTAGAGAGTAATGACATGGCAATCATTGTTGCAGGTAAATTGATAATTAAATCTGGCTCGCGAGATGAGTTCGTTGATAAATCTTGTGAAGCCATATTATTGGCTAGAAAAAATGAATCTTGTATGGATTTTTCGGTATCACCAGACCCTATTGATTTAAATAGAGTAAACATTTTTGAAAAATGGAAATCTCGTTCTGCACTGGATACCTTCCGAAAATCAGGCCCAGAAAATAATCTATTTTCACTCGTGGAATCTTTTGATGTAAGTGAGTACGAATTACTTTAAATCAAACTCTTAATCAAAATTCGATGGATTTTCCCGAAGGACGGCATATGTTGCTAGAGCTGGCTCATAATTTTTCTCCATCGCCTGTTTAATATACTTCAATGCCGTATTCCAATTCCTTTCAACACCATCTCCTCCTGACAGATAGCAACAGGCTAGCTGATAGGCAGCCTCTGGAACACCTGCATCAGCGGATTCAATTAACAATTTTACTCTTCTAGATTCACCTTGTTCATAAGACTCATTCCACTCCGTTAAACTTATAGTTGAATAAAAATAGGGGGCATAGGGATCATGTCTATCCAAATATTTTTTAATATAATTATAAAGTTTTCTAGCACTACCTTGATCATAAAGCTTTTTTGCTCTTGCGATTTCTAATGCGTTCATAACAATATCCAACTTAACGAAGTTTCATTATATCACCCTTCGGGCTAACGCATAGCCACTGGGCATTTGGATCTTATAAAAAATAGTATACAACCGTTATAGCTCATTAATTTCAATATATCGCTCAGCGCAAACTCCAACCCTGCTTCCTATTCCTTGCTATCATCACCGTCATTGAGAATAACGTAGACGAGGTTGAATAGAATGAATCTAGTCGTTGGAGCCAATCTGGCACTCAGTGGTACACGGTGGGACTTCTCCCTCTCCTTCCCTATTGATATTCGCTACGATCTGGGGCTTGCCGTATTACCCGTGGATGAAAGCAAGCACCTAGTCGCCGACACCGTACTCGCCCATCATCCCAACACCCATTGGCTCACCTCAGAACTCGTCAATAATGGCACCCAATTTAATCTCACCTTTGATACCAATCGCCTCCCCGACACCCGCATCACTCGCCTTCAACTCGTGCTGTATCGCTACGGTGCCAAAGGCCCACTCGACTTTGCCCAGCAAGTCACCCTACAGCAAGAAAACGTATTCACTCACACCCTTGACCTCAAACCCATTAGCGCCTCAGCACTCATTATTGCCGAACTCTATCAACGCAATGGGGCTTGGAAAATTCGTGCCCTCGCCGAAACCTCAGCCTATGGCTTAAGTGCATTAGGACGACGTATGGGGGCTGAGATTGATGAGCGCTCGCCTCACTCCCCCTCTAGTGGTAGCTATGGCGCTAGTAATGAACGCCCTGAGGCCTGGTCAGGTACAGGCTTTTTAGTCTCCCCTAATCTATTTATGACCAATGCCCATGTAGTCGAAGGCGCACGACAGCTACGTCTCACCTCAATTCAGGGCAAACTCGATGCCGAGGTCGTCATTAGCGATGAAACCAATGACCTTGCTTTAGTACGTGCCGCCTGCCCTAGTCACATTCACCCCCTAGCCTTTCGCAAAACCAGCATTGGCTTAGCCGAACCGATTACCACCCTAGGCTACCCACTCGCTAGTATTATGGGTTCTGGGATTCAAGCCACTCAGGGGGTAATTTCTGGCTTATTTGGTGCACAAAATGATATAAGGCTGCTGCAATTCACCGCCCCCATTCAACCCGGCTCTAGTGGCAGCCCCTTACTAGACAATACGGGCGCGGTGTTAGGGGTAGTGTCATCCAGTTTTGTTAATACCCAAAACATGAATTTTGCTGTGCGTAATGTGTTAGCGCTCGCTCTCCTTGAAGCGGTACAAGCCCCGTATCAGCTACAAGTGAATGAACGCACACTCAGCACCGCACAAATTGCCCAACAAACCCAAGCAGCGATCTGGCGCGTAGAATGTATGAGTTAATAAATGCAAATAGAAACCCAACAAGTTGAACTGACCACGGGCACTTTAACCCTACATATTGCCTCTCAGCATAGTACCTATACCCCTTATGATTTATTTGGCTTTGCGGAGCGCCGCAATCCTAAACGCTCTTTTTTATTTGTCTCTAAAGTATTAGGGCGGCATATTCCGGTTGCACCCTCCCTTATGCGCCGAGCGACCGATACCCTCGCACAACTCATACCGGATGACTTACCCACTCCCTTACTCGTAATCGGTATGGCTGAAACCGCGATTGCCCTAGGTGCGGGCGTGCATCAAGCTTTGAGTCGACGTTATCCGGATAGCCTCTACCTATGCACCACGCGCCACCCTTTAGCTCAACCGCTACTGGTGGAGTTTAAAGAAGAGCACAGCCACGCCACCCAACAAGTGCTACATTATCCCCACACTCCAGAGCATCAAACCCTACTCACTCAAGCCAAAACACTAGTCCTCGTCGATGATGAAGCTTCAACTGGTAAAACCTTTGCTAATTTAGTGGAGGCATTAAAGGGTAAGGGCTTAGAGTCCTTTGAACGTATTATCATAGTCACGTTAACAGACTGGTCAGGCGACCAAGCAGCTCAAAGCCTAGGCTCCAATGTGCAAAGTATTGCACTGCTCAAAGGCCACTGGGACTGGCAAGGCAATGGTCAACCCGCACCTGAAATGCCAGCAGTCGATGTCTTAGGCACAGGGGCCTGGCTCGCCAAAGCCGAAAATGATTGGGCGCGTTTAGGAGTGAGTACTCATAGGCTCCCTACTATAGCCGCAAGCATTACGGTTCAACCGCAAGAAAAAATCTTAGTCTTAGGTACGGGTGAATTTGTCTGGCCTTCCTTTTTACTCGCTGAGTATTTAGAGCAACAAGGTGCTACTGTGAAATTCAGTGCTACTACGCGCTCACCCATCGCCTTAGGGCATAGTATTCAAACGCGCTACTGTATTCACGATAACTATGGTCAGGGTATTGCTAACTTTTTATATAACGTTAGCCCTGAACACTACGACCGCATTCTACTTTGCACTGAAACACCCCAACATTTACTGGATCAAAGCCTGATCAAAGCCTTAAATGCTGAAGTAGTGGAGTTTTATCCATGAAGCCACTCATTCTGACCGACCTAGACGATACCCTCTTGCAAACCGCCCGCAAGATGCCGCCGGAGTCCGAAAAAATCGTGGCAGCTAATAATGCCGAGGGGCAACCTTTAAGCTTTATGCACCTGTGGCAAGCTGCTTTTGTGCAATGGGCGTTAGCACATACCACCCTGATTCCGGTCACGGCACGGGGCATTGAGTCATTTAAACGCGTACAAATTCCCTTTCGACACGGTGCGGTATGTCTGCATGGAGCAGCGATATTACAGCCGGACTACTCCCTCGATGTAGTCTGGCACGCACACATGCAAATCCAATTACACACCTATCAAACCCGTATCCCTACCCTACTCCAGCACCTATTGGATATAGGCCATGATCTTGGTTTAGAGCTACGCGGCTGGATTGAAGGGATTGAGGATTGGCATGCTTATGTAGTGATTAAAAGTACTCAGGCTAAGGCTGAAGAATTGGAGTACTTATGGCAACACGCACAGACCCAAGTAGACTGGAGCGGATTTTATCCGCATCAAAACGCTAATAATTTAGCTCTCATTCCTGATCCTGTGACTAAACAGGTGGCGGCAGCTGAAATCATTCGTCGCCAACAAGCCCACTATGGACGAGTCCCGATTTTAGGCTTAGGGGATAGTTCCTCTGATTTAGGGTTTATGGGTTTAGGTGATTTTGCTGCGTTTCCACCTGCAAGCCAAATCGGGAAACAATTATTATGATGCCTACGCCTTTACATGGTTCTTATGTGCCTGAAGATGTCACTTTTCTCTTACGCCTCACGCAAATGGACAGTACCGAGGTGGAAGAGAAAGAGCGTTTAATCCAAAGCGGAAAAAAGCATTATTCACAAATGATTAGTGTGGAAAAGCCACCCTCGCCTGAGCATCAAACCCTGTTTGAACACGCTTTAGCAGAGGGAGCCTTACGCTTAGCCACCGAAGTACAAACCCTCGCCCTAGCCTTAAAACAGCGCCGCCCTAATCGCCCCATTGTGCTAGTAAGCTTTGTCCGCGCGGGAATCCCTTTGGGGGTATTATTAGTGCGAGCGCTACGGGATTTAGGGATAGACAGCACGCATTACGGTATTAGCATTATTCGTGATAAAGGGATTGATATTGCGGCCTTAAATACCATTAGAGCGCAACATGATTTTGATGACCTTGTGTATGTCGATGGTTGGGTGGGTAAAGGGGCGATTCACTCCGAACTAGAGCGTTCGTTGCAACACTTCTATCCCCACACCCCAATTCCGTTTGTGGTACTGGCTGATCCTACGGGTAAAGCATGGCTTGCTGCATCGGGTGAGGATTGGTTAATACCTTTTAGTATCTTGGGTGCGACAGTATCAGGGCTGATTTCACGCTCGATTTTAAGTACCGATGGAGATTGGCATCAGTGCCTTTATTATCAGCACTTAGAACCCTATGATCGCACACAATACCTGATTGAAACCGTCGATGCTGTCCGTAAAACGCTCGGCACAAACCTAACACTACATTGGCCTGATACCCTACGCGCTGATTTACATACTCAAAGCCAAAACACTTTGCGCTTTATTCAAACTCAATACACGATTACTAATCTAAACCGTATTAAAACAGGGATTGCTGAGGCTACGCGAGCTGTGCTACGCCGTGTGCCTGAACGAATTTTAGTCCAAACCCCCGATGACCCTCATTTACAAATACTGAAACACTTAGCTAAGAACTATACTATTCCTTTTGAAGTACTCGGTCAGGATATTGCCCCGTATCGTGCCATTACTATCATTAAAAAAGCTATTTAGTCTCTCTAGTGTCAACCCTGTCAAAATAGGCTCAAATGGTATGATGTAACCCCTAAACACTCTACAATTCAAACCCCATTAGCCTGAAATCAACTATAACGACTCATTAAAACTATGCCAATAACACTATCCCCTTATCAGCTAGGTGCTACGTTATACGTGCCGGCTACTCATCACGATTTAGCTGATATTATTTTGCGTAATAAAATTCATGAACTGCGTTCTATGGTGATTTGTTTAGAGGACGCTATTCAAGAACATGATTTACAGGCCGCCTTTCACAATATTACCCAGTGCTTGCAACAGTGGGCGCATAGCCCTAACCCTAGCCGCCCTCTGGTTTTTATTCGCCCACGTTATAGTGCGATGGTGACGCAGCTCTTAGCGGCAATACCTCACATTGAGCTGATTGATGGTTTAGTACTGCCTAAATTTGATCAATACACCTTGCATACATGGACAACCGTTTTAGAATCCGCACCAGAGCATTGGGTTTATATGCCTACGCTTGAAACTAAAGCGATGTTAGATGCGGTACAAGTCCATCAATTACGAGAAATTTTGCAACAGCATCCGCTGCGAGAAAAAATTCTCGTACTCAGGATCGGGGGTAATGATTTGCTCTCGTGTTTAAAACTACGCCATAGTGCCGCTCATACCTTATATGATGGCCCCTTGGGTTATGTAGTAGCCATGTTAGTCAGCCAGTTCGTCCCCGATAATTTTTATTTAACCGCCCCTGTATTTGATTGCTTTAACAACGAACAGCTCTTAAAAGCAGAAGTGCAGCGCGATCTATTACATGGTTTGGTCGGTAAAACCGTTATTCACCCGCGTCAAATCGCCATTATTCATCAAGCCCTACAAATTGATGAGCACGATCTAGTTACCGCTCAACACATTTTAGATCGCTCTAAGCCTGCTGTGTTTCAATTTGAAGGAGCCATGTGTGAACCCTCCACTCATGAGCGTTGGGCCACGGAAATGCTAGAGCGAGCTAAATATTTTGGTTGCCGCTAACTATGTTGACTCCCCTTAGCCAGCCCTATGAGTGGGTCAAAGCCGGGGGTGATTGTTTCATTGGATAACGCTGCAAAGAATAATTTAAATAGCTGCGCTTGAGAGGAGATATTGAGTTTGAGATAGATATTGCGTCGATGGACGCGCTCAGTGGTCGGTGAAATACCTAATAATTTGGCACATGATTTAGAGGAGTGTCCTTGTAACATCATCTGTACCACTAATTGCTCTCGTTCAGTGAGTAACGACTTGCCAAAGAGCTGCATACTATCCTCCAACCATAAGGTTAGTTTAGTTGGAATAGGCAAGGTTACTAATGAGGTATGACGCTGAGTAGCTTTAATGACAATCGGGTAAAATAGTTGTAGATAGTTTCGTTCCACCCTTGAAAATGAGGGTAGCGCATCGGTACGCCCTAATGACAATAAGATAGCTCGCCGATGAGACAGAGGAATCAGAAAGCTCATTTCATCCTTTAAGCCAGAGCGCCCATAATAATCACGATAATAAACACTCTCAAAAAACCCCTGCGGCGCAATATCAACCAAGCGCTCAAGTGCATCCTCTAAAGGGGCATTTAGCCAACGCAAATAAAAGGGGCTTAATAAATAAGCACCTTTAAAATAATACGTTTGCATCGCAGTGCGATCACGCTCTGTCATCCAATCTAATAATATGACTGGGCTAGCCCCTCGTTGATACAGCAACACCACGGAACTATCCGCAGGTACTTGTAGATAGATAAAGCTCAACAACTTGTTATAAAACTCATCCGTACCCAAATCAGAAAATAAGGCTGCTAGTGGCTCATTTAAGGTCATTAAGGCGCATCGTTCCATCAAACAATCCTTTCGGGGGAGCAGTACTATTCATACCCTAGCATAATCCTTTAGCCCTAGCATAATCCTTTAGCTCCTTGATACGCTTGATTATAATCTGTTGTACTACTGCAAATGAGGTACATATCTCTCAACAGTGAATTGCTAGGCTGTATCTTATCAATGAGTTCTGCTGTTATAGTTTAAGGCTACTTCACTCACTTATTGGGCTAAGCTAAAGGAGAACAGGGTGTCTATGAGGCCATTTACTATCGCGGGTGTTCAAATGCAGTTATCTGCAACCTCATCCAACTTAGATCAAATGTACGCTAAGTTATCCCATCTTATGCTACGTTTTCCGTGGACACAAATGGTGGTCTTTAGTGAGCTAGCCGCCTTTGGGCCTTATCCTAGCTTCGCGCAACCCCTCCCCGGCCCTGCCGAACAAATCTTTCAACGCTGGGCCGAACAATTCAAAATTTGGTTAATTCCTGGATCGCTGTTTGAGGCCGTGGATGATAAAATTTACAACACTACCCCTATTATTAATCCGCAAGGCGAAGTGGTTGATCGTTATCGTAAGCAGTTTCCTTTTCTGCCTTTCGAGCGTGGTATTAGTGCTGGAGATCGCTTTGTAACCTTTGATATACCCGACGTAGGACGCTTTGGGGTATCGATTTGTTATGACATGTGGTTCCCCGAAACGACACGCTCTTTAGCGGCGTTAGGGGCTGAAATTATTATTCATCCGACCTTTACCGATACCATTGACCGTCAAGCAGAACTAACGATTGCGCGAGCCTCCGCTATTACTAATCAATGCTTTTTCTTTGATGTGAATGGCTTAGGAGGGTGTGGTAATGGACTATCGTGTGTGATTGATCCTTCTGGGCGGGTGTTGCATCAAGCGGGGACTATTGAAGAAGTATTCCCGCTGGAGATTAATTTAGAGCAAGTCCGGCACGAGCGCCAAAACGGCATTATGGGTTTGGGACAGGTATTAAAAAGCTTCCGTGATCGCGCGGTTGATTTCACTGTTTATGACAAAAGTACTGAACAATCTTACTTAGATAGCTTAGGCCCTATGCAATTACGCCGCCGCTCATAGGGTTTAACAGATGACTAAGTAACCGAGTAAAAGGAGTCGGGTATTGCCTCGGCAATCCTGAGCAGGGACGCTGCCTTCTAACATACAAGGATGTATGATTTGGCTTGCCCATGCACTTCTCAGGCTTGCGTGAAAAATCGTTTCGGATCATTTTTCACAGCCGTTGCAACAGCCTTAGCTAACGACTCTTGTGTGTCTACTGACAACAGTCAGGTATTTTGGTTATGAACACATAACCTCGCTTTTTTATTGCCCTACGTTTTCATCGCCTTTTTAGGAGCACCCTCGATGACAACCTTGCTACGTAATATTTCTGAAATACGCCGTTATTTTCATCGCAATGAAACCCCTATTTATTTTATTAGTGCCACTAACTTTAACCTTTTAGGGATTAATGAGTGGGTACGTAATTTTTACTATATCAACTATATTGACTGCTTTGATGGTCGCCACCCTGCCGTATTTGTACCAAGTGAAACACCACACCGCGAATTTGAAAGCATTGAAGATATTAATAATTACCTCCTGCAACATAAGGAAGTAATTGATTATTTAAAAAAACGCGGGGGTGATCCTAAAGCGGTCTTTTTAATGTTTGACGAAGAAACCGAGCAACTCTGCCAAGAGCTAGGGTTACAAGTCTGGTTTCCTAAAGCAGCTCTGCGTCAGCGCGTGGATAATAAAATCGAAACGGTACGGATTGGTAATCGCGCGGGTGTGCCTAGCATTCCTAATACCTTGGCAGAAGTACATAGCTATGCCCAACTGTGTGAGCTGGCAGAACAGGCCGGATTAGGGCGCGATCTGGTTTTACAAACGGCCTATGGTGATTCAGGGCATACGACTTTTTTCATTGCTAATGAAACCGATTTTGAACGCTATGCTGATCAAATTATTGGTGAGGGCGAAGTCAAAATCATGAAGCGCCTGCGAGTGCGGGGTTCTGCAATTGAGGCTTGTACTACTAAAAATGGCACCATTGTCGGCCCCCTCATGACTGAGCTGGTCGGCTTTAAAGAGCTAACCCCGTATAAAGGTGGTTGGTGTGGCAATGAAATTTTTGCCAATGCCTTTACACAAGCCATTCGTGATCAAGCGCGGGATTATACCTTTAAGTTTGGCGAAGCCTTACGTGAAGAAGGCTATCGCGGTTACTTTGAATTAGACTTTTTGATTGACCAAGATTCAGGACAACTCTATCTCGGCGAATTAAACCCACGGGTCACAGGGGCTAGTTCTATGACGAATCACGCCGCGTTTGCCCATGCCGACGCCCCCTTGTTTTTATTTCATTTATTGGAGATGAGTGATATTCCCTTTGAGCTGGATATTGCTGAAATGAATGAGCGCTGGGCACATCCGGATAATGTGGATAGCTGGAGTCAGTTAGTCATAAAACATACCGCTGAGAGTGTAGGCTATATTACCCATGCTCCCGAATCTGGCATTTGGCATATGGATGAACAAGGTCAAGTGACCTATGCCCGTTTTGATTATCATCGCCGCGCGGTAGAAACCGAACAAGAGGCGTTTTATTTACGCATTAGTAGCGTAGGTGATTATCACTATGAAGGGGCTGATTTAGGTATTTTAATTACCCGTGGGCGCTTGATGGATGATAATTTTGAGCTAAATGAGCGTGCTAGAGCGTGGATTAAAGGGATTCAGCAGTATTATCAAGCCGTACCGATTGAGAGTACCCCGCTGCAACCAGCCTATAACCTTGATGCGGGTGCCTTTAAAATCCTGTGATGATTAGCAACGGCATGAAATTACAATCTGGTTTTCATGCCATGCAAGAAGCATGGCCCGACGTACAATGGCAGGCTCTGTTTAATCGCACTTGGCCGCTCTATCAGCGCTGGTTTTTAAGACATGGCATGGGTCAGCAACCGACTTATTTACAAAGCCTACGCCAATTACGCGCCTATATGCCGGAGCTATTATCGGTTTATGAGCGCCTCTGTGAATTAGCTGGAGGAGGAGATACGGCCGCACGCTTTTTAAGTATGTATTGCCCTCCCCCCTATTATGTCAGTTGCTCACAGGCGGTTTGGACTAAAACCACACCCTTTTTGATTCGTAACTATGATTATCACCCCGCATTATTAGAGGGTACGGTGATACACAGTAGCTGGCTCGGAAAACCCGTGATGGCTAATGGCGACTGTCTGTGGGGGGTATTAGATGGCATGAATAGTGCAGGTTTAGTGGTGTCATTAGCCTTTGGTGGACGCAAGTTGGTTGGTATAGGGTTTGGTATTCCACTGATTTTACGTTATATCTTAGAGACTTGTCGGGATGTAGCGGATGCGGTGGCCGTACTGCGTCATATTCCGAGTCATATGGCTTATAACATCACCTTATTGGATCGTTTAGGGCAATCATGCACCGTATTAGTCGCCCCCGATCGACAAATACAAGTCAATGCATTAGCCATTGCTACCAATCATCAACAACAGATTGAATGGACACAACATGCGCAAGCTACAGCCACATTAGAACGCGAAAGCTTTTTAATTCACAGTTTGACTATACCAGAGCAAACAGAAGAACAGTTTATTCAAAGCTTTCTTCAGCCACCTTTGTATAGCACTCAATATGCTCGTGGTTTTGGCACACTCTATACCGCTTTGTATCGCCCTAGCGCTGACAGTATGACCTTACTGTGGCCACAACGTCAGTGGCAACAACACTTAGAGGTTAATTTAGCACCGGAAGGATAATGCCTTCTATCTTCCTGATAACCCCATAAGCCCCAGGCTTCGATAAAAGCCTAAGGAGGAAAAATAATGAGTACTCTCTCTTCGATGATGCGCAAAAAGCCCATCCAACCGGAACGAACTCAGCTAGAACCTAGCATGGGACTCTTTCAACTCACCATGCTAGGGGTGGGTGCAACCATCGGCACGGGTATTTTTGTCGTTTTAAATGATGTCGTCCCACAAGCCGGTCCTGCGGTTATTTTTGCGTTTATTATTGCGGCGATTACAGCGGCTCTCACGGCTTTAGCCTATGCGGAAATGGCCTCTTGTATCCCCGCATCAGGCTCTTCGTATTCGTATGCCTATGCCACCTTAGGTGAATATCTCGCTTATTTAGTCGCGTGGTGTTTGCTCTTGGAGTATGGTGTCTCAGCCGCTGCGATTGCGGTAGGCAGTGGTGAATATCTCAATAAATTTCTGGAAATTACCATAGGGTTTAAATTCCCGGATAGTCTCAGTAATGTACCCGCCTTAGGAGGTATTATGAATCTACCCTCTATGATTGTGGTCGCCCTTTGCTGCTTATTACTATTACGTGGCTCTAAAGAATCTACCGTAGTCAATACCATTATGGTTGTAGTTAAGCTGCTCATTTTATGTATGTTTATTGGGATTGCTTTCACTGCCTACAAAAGCGAAAACATGACACCTTTTGCCCCGCATGGCTACAGTGGCGTATGGATTGCAACCGCCACGGTATTTTTCTCTTTCATTGGGATTGATGCGATTTCAACAGCCGGTGAGGAAGTGAAAAACCCTAAACGTAATTTACCCTTAGCCATTATTCTTGCCCTGACTATCGTCACACTCTTTTATATTCTGATTAGCCTAACTGCGATTGGTGCTCAGCCTGCGGCTGAGTTTGAAGGACAAAAAGCGGGTTTAGCGCAAATTCTACAAAATGTTACCGGCTCAACCTGGCCTGCAACTATCTTTGCTTTTGGTGCGGTGATCTCAACCTTTAGCGTTATTTTAATTGTGTTATATGGTCAAACTCGGATTCTGTATGCCATGGGACGTGATGGTATGATTCCGACTTTCTTTGAGCGCTTAAATACTAGAAGTACACCGGTTAATAATATTTTATTAGTCTCCATTGCCGTGATGTTAGCCTCTGGTTTTACGCCTGCGGATGTCTTATTTGATCTCACCAGTATTGGTACTTTAGTGGCCTTTTCGGTCGTATCACTAGGTGTCATGATTTTACGCCGTACTCATCCTGACTTACCACGCAGCTTTAAAGTACCCTTTTATCCCATTACACCGATTCTAGCCATAGGGTCTTGTGTCTATGTGTTATCAGGTTTGCCATTGATAACCTTCTTCTATTTTGCTATTTGGATTGGAATCGCCACCCTGACCTATTTCACGTTTAGCATGCAGCACTCTCGCTTAAATCAAGTGACTATGTCTGATGTAGTACGCTATCCAGTGGAAAAAGATTAGCGTATAACCTTGTTATTAAACACTCGTTCTCGCGCTAGAGGACGAGTCTTAACCTAGGAGGAGAACCTTAGTGGCAACTGCATTTAATCAGCCCTTAGGGGGTAATGAAATGATTCGCTCCGGTGGCATTGCTACCATGATGCGTCTACCCACCACAACCGACTATGCCGATATTGATGTGGGCTTCATTGGAGTACCGTTTGATATTGGTACGTCCAATCGTACCGGCGCACGCTTTGGCCCGCGTGCGATTCGTGCCGAATCTAGCCTCCTACGTCCTTACAATATGTCCACCGGAGCCGCACCTTTTGACTCGCTCCAAGTAGCCGATTTAGGCGATTGCTCTATTAATACGTTTAACCTTCTAGACTCCATCCGCCTGATTGAGGAGTTTTATGCCAAGGTATTCGCGGCCAATATCAAGCCGATTAGTCTAGGCGGTGATCATACGATTGTGCTACCTATCCTCCGCGCCCTCAATCGCCACCTCAAAAAGCCGGTGGCTATTGTGCATGTGGATGCTCATGCGGATGTGAATGACACTATGTACGGAGAAAAAATCGCCCACGGCACACCGTTTCGCCGCGCGATTGAAGAGGGGTTGATTGATACTCATAAAATGGTACAGATTGGCCTACGTGGTACGGGTTATTCGGCGGAAGATTTTGATTGGTGTCGAAACCAAGGGATTAAAGTAGTACAAGCCGAATCCTGCTGGTATCAGTCACTCGCTCCCTTGATGCAAGAAGTACGGATGCTGATTGGTGATACCCCTACTTATATTTCCTTTGATATTGATGGCTTAGATCCAAGCTTCGCCCCCGGCACCGGAACCCCAGAAGTCGGTGGTTTAACCGTCACCCAAGGGTTAGAAATTATTCGCGGCTGCCGTGGTTTAAATCTGGTGGGCGGCGATGTCGTCGAGGTATCTCCACCTTATGACACTACAGGCAATACCGCTTTAGTCGGTGCAAATATGGCCTATGAAATATTGTGTGTAATGCCGGGGGTACGTTATGCCTAATAGCGTCGCTAAAACCTGTGGCGAGTATTTAGTTGAACTCTTAGAAGCCTATGGCGTGGATACGGTGTTTGGTATTCCGGGGGTGCATACGGTTGAACTCTATCGCGGCCTCCCTGCCACTTCGATTAAACATATTACCCCACGCCATGAGCAAGGGGCGGGTTTTATGGCAGATGGTTATGCTCGTACCACGGGCAAAATTGCCGCCTGTTTTATTATCACAGGCCCCGGCATGACGAATATTGCCACCGCTATGGGGCAAGCCTACGCGGACTCTATTCCTATGCTTGTGATCTCTGCGGTCAATGCGCGTCATGAATTAGCTTTAGGTACGGGCAGACTACACGAACTCCCCTCACAACGTAATTTAGTAGCCGGAGTCAGTGCCTTTAGTCATACCCTCTTACGCCCTGATGAACTGAATGAAGTCATGGCGCGAGCGTTTGCCATTTTCAACTCAGCACGCCCGCGTCCTGTACATATTGAACTACCCCTTGATGTGATTACAGCTTCGGCTGCGCATTTAACGCTACCCATCATTACCAAAAGCTCCCGCCCTGCTCCTAGTAATGGAGCCATTCACCAAGCGGCTCAATTATTAGCGCAAGCTAAAAAACCTTTACTAGTGTTTGGCGGTGGAGCAGCTCATGCAGCTAAAGCGGCACAACTACTCACCGAACGCTTAGGCGCACTCACTGTAACCACGATTAATGGCAAAGGCATCCTCCCCCCTGCACATCCCTTATCACTCGGAAGCACCCTACCTCAAAAGCCCGTATTAGACTTATTGCGTGATGCGGATGTTGTGCTCGCAGTCGGTACGGAATTAGGCGAAACCGACACCCTTTTATTTGATGGCAAACCCGATATTCGAGGGAAACTGATTCGGATTGATCTGGATCCTGAGCAGCTCTATCGCAATGCTATACCTACTCTTGCGATTACCTCAGATGCACAATCAGCCTTAGAGGCCTTACTGGTGGCTCTAGATAATCATCAGCCACTCACCCATACCACAACGCAAGCACAACAGTTACGTCAACAACTACAAGCGTTATTAAGCCCCACTCAATTAGCTCATCAACGCGTTATTGCACAGCTACGCGCAGTTAAACCAGCCACCATTATAGTGGGCGACCAAAATCAGCCGGTTTATACGGGCAATCTCACTGATGAACCTGATACTACCCATGCGTGGTTTAACTCCAGTACCGGATACGGCACTTTAGGTTATGCCTTACCCGCTGCTATTGGGGCTAAAATTGCGCATCCTGAGCGAGCCGTTATCAGTCTCATTGGGGATGGTGGCTTGCAATTTACCTTACCCGAACTCGCCACGGCGGTAGAGCAAGGTTTAGCCCTACCCATTGTCGTGTGGAATAATCACTGTTATGGCGAAATTAAACGCTATATGCAGGAGCGCGATATTCCTACGATTGGTGTTGATATTTATACCCCTGACTTACTCACCATTGCACGCGGCTATGGCTGTCATGCGGTTAGAGCGAACAGCTTAAATGACTTACAACTACAACTAGAACAAGCCTATCAAGCCACCAAGCCTACCCTGATTGAAATTAACGAAGCCGAAGCCCTGCAGTGGTAGGAGGACACACATGCATAACCCACTCCTAGAGCGCCCCTTAAGTTTATATAGTAATGGTCAATTTATAGCAGGTGAAGGCGAAGATATTACTGTCTATGACCCCTCAAACGCGACCCCTATTACCACACTTAAAGCCGCAAGTGCCATACAAGTTGAACAAGCCATAACAGCCGCTAATAAGGCCTTTCCTGCTTGGTGTGCGTTAGGCGGGCCTAAACGTGCGGAATACTTACGCCGCATCGCTCAAGCCTTAGAACAGCGGCGCGAACGCTTAATCAATGTACAAATGCGTAATAATGGCAAACCTCAGTTTGAGGCGGATCTGGATGTCTCAGATGCGATTGCTACTTTTAACTATTACGCCGAGCAAGCCGAGCAATTAGAGACACGGCAAAATACCCCCTTTAGCCTCCCCGACCCTTATTATCAAGGCCAAACTCGCCTTGAGCCGGTCGGTGCGGTGGGTATGATTGTGCCGTGGAATTTTCCGCTGGTGACCAGTGCGTGGAAAATCGCCCCTGCTCTTGCTGCCGGTTGCACCATTGTCTTAAAAACCTCGGAATATACCCCGTTAGCAGAGTTGGTTTATGCTGATATTGCTCAAGAAATTGAGTTACCACAGGGTGTACTCAATATTCTCACGGGTGCAGCCAGCACTGGAATAGCTCTGACCCAAAGCAAAAAACTGGCTAAGTTATCCTTTACGGGTAGTAATCAGGTAGGTTCACGCGTGATGCAAAGTGCGGCAGAGCGTTGCCAACCTGTATCATTAGAGCTAGGGGGTAAATCCGCCATTTTAGTCTTTAAAGATGCGCCGGTTGAGCAAGCGGTTGAGCAAATTGTCGCTGGTATTTTCTTTAATTGTGGGCAAATGTGCTCTGCAACGTCGCGGCTACTGGTGGAGCGTAGCTTTGCTCAACAACTCATACCCGCACTCGTTGAGCGTACTCGCCATCTCAAAGTAGGTTCCCCCTTCACCGAAGGTGTGGAAATGGGGCCACTGAGTAATCTACCGCAATATCAAAAAGTCACCCGCCTACTCAAACAAGCACAACACGACGGTTTAGAGTGCTTAGTCGGTGGTGAGGTCAATAAGTCACAAACCGGCTGGTTTGTACCCCCCACTATTTATGATCATATTGACCGCCAGCATCCCTTTTGGCGCGAAGAAATTTTTGGCCCAGTATTAGTGATCACCTATTTTGATACCGAAGACGAAGCCATTGAGCTGGCTAATGATTCGGATTATGGCTTAGTCGCTACCATTTTGAGTGCTGATTTAGAACGTGCCCAACGCGTGGCTAATCAAATCTGGGCGGGGCATATCTGGATTAATTCACTACAAATTATTTTCCCCCAAACTGCATGGGGGGGATTTAAGGGTAGTGGTATTGGGCGTGAATTAGGGCCTTGGGGTCTGTCGGCCTATCTCGGCGTTAAACATATTAGTATCTATGATACGCAAGGATAAGTTATGAAAGTGATCGTTCTGGGTGCGGGGGTTGTTGGGGTTGCCACCGCCTATCATTTAGCACAGGCAGGGTGCGAGGTCATTGTCATTGATCGTCAAGCCGCCGCCGCTTCAGAGACAAGCTATGGTAACGCTGGTTTAATCACGCCGGGGGACTCCTTTGCGTGGGCCTCCCCTGCAGCACTTAAAACCTTTATGCGAGCACTCATTAATCCTGATCTGGGGATTAAAGTTAAATTACGCTGGGATCCACGCTTTTTTGCATGGACCTTGCGCTTTTTAATGGAATGCACTCAGCAAAAATCACAAGACAATACGCGCAAAAAACTACGCCTTGCCATCTATGCACGCGAGCAAATGCAGCAGATCGCCGAGCATACCCAGATTGATTTTAATCGCACCCAGCAAGGTGTGCTCTATTTCTACCGCTCGGAGCAAACGCTAGCGCATGGCATCCAGTACATGCAGTTTATGGCCGATCAAGGCTTACCCATTGAGGTCTTAGATCGCCAGCAAATTGTCGCACTAGATCCGGGGTTTAAAGGTTCCGCAGATAAAATTGCCGGGGGTATTTTATGTACTATTGATCAAACCGGAGACTCTTGTCGTTTTAGCCGTGAGTTAGCGGCTTGGAGTACTGCGCATCAAGGGGTGCAGTTTAATTGGCAAACCACTATTCAAGGTTTTGAAACCCAAAACGACAAAGTGACGGCGGTACTCACCGATAAGGGGCGCTTTAGTGCAGATGCGTTTATTATGACCGCAGGCTGTGATAGCCCCTTACTATTGGAAAAAATCGGGGTAAAATTACCGCTCTATCCGGTCAAAGGTTACTCCATTACGGCTCCCATTCTAGACCCCACACAAGCGCCTACCGTGGGTGGGGTGGATGATGATCGTTTGATTGCTTATTCACGTTTAGGGGATCGGTTACGGGTGGCTTGTACCGCTGAATTTGCGGGCTATGATCGCAGCCATAAGCCTAAGGACTTTAGCGCCTTACTCACCACCATTAAAGAACTATTCCCGCAAGGGGCGGATTATGATAAGGCCGAGTATTGGGCAGGATTGCGCCCTATGATGCCAAGCTCCGTTCCCGTCCTAGGACGTACTCAGCGCTTTAGTAATTTGCTCCTCAATACCGGACATGGGCATGTTGGTTGGACTATGAGCTGTGGCAGCGGTAAAGTCGTGACCGATTTACTCTTGCAGCGTAAGCCTGATATTGATACTAGCGGTTTAATTTTCCAAGGATGAATCCAATGCCAGGCCCACACGTTTTGGTCGATCTGGATATTATTGAAGCGAATGCACGGGCGATTACTCAAGTCTGCACAGCACAGGGGATTGAGGTATTTGGGGTCACTAAGGGAACCTGTGGTATGCCGCAGGTGGCACGGGCAATGTTGCGCGGTGGGGTGACTGGGATTGGGGAATCGCGCTTTGAAAACATTCGCCGTTTACGTGCCTCTGGCATTAATTGCCCCATACTCTTATTGCGCAGTGCGCCTTTAGCCTTAGCCGATGAAGTCGTGCGCTATGTGGACATGAGCCTAAACTCCGAACTGCCCACTATTCAAGCATTATCCGAGGCGGCACTGCGGCGTGGCAAAGTGCATGATGTGATTCTCATGGTAGATTTGGGAGATTTACGCGAGGGGATTTGGCCGGATGATCTGCAGGATACCGTCGAGCAGGTATTGAAATTGCGCGGGGTGCGGATCGCAGGCTTAGGGACTAATTTGCTTTGCTTATCGGCGGTAAAACCTACCCATACTAACTTGGGCAAATTATCGGAATATGCTCAGCAAATAGAGCAACATTTTAATCTTAAACTGCGCTATATCTCTGGCGGTAATTCTGGCTCTTTACCACTCTTGCTAGAGCAAGGTTTACCTGAGGGGATTAATCACCTGCGTATTGGCGAGGCGATTTTACAAGGCGGGCGTGATACCTTTTATGATGAGCCTTGGGAAGCACTGAATCGTAATGCCTTTATTTTACAAGGCGAACTATTAGAGGTAAAACGCAAACCCTCCCTGCCCATTGGCGAGACTGCTGTGGATGCTTTTGGTAATACTCCCGTGTTTGTAGATCGTGGAGAGCGCCTGCGCGGGATTTTAAATATTGGACGCGAAGATGTATCTCCCGAACATTTAGTTCCGCTGGATCCTCGTATTGAACTAATTGGTGCTTCGAGCGATCATTTGATTTTAGATATTGAGGTGGTCAGCCCTCCTCCTCAAGTGGGTGAAACGGTATCTTTTTATATGAGTTACCCCGCCCTACTTGCCGCTATGACTTCCGAATATGTGCGCAAAATACCCGTACTCGCTCAAAATGATCCCGCCGATCCTGATGAACGCCTGTTGGCACAATTGATTGAGCCAGAGTTAGGCGATGTATTGAGTCGCAATGATATTAGTGCTCATCTTGCCGCTCTGCGTTTTACCGCCTCCCCCTATAGCTGTTACTGTATTAATGCCGAGGAAGTCTACGAGGCTGTGACGAGCGCTTTACAGGCGAATGCTTTTCCGCTGATTATTAGCGCGGACTCGCTCTATACGCTGGCTGCACTGCAAGCGGCTACTCAGCAAACGGATAGTATGGGGTTGATTTGGATTGCTGCCACTGCCGCCTATGAACCACTGCATGCGATAAGCCCGCATAGTCTGCTGTATCACGCCATGCAAGCCGCTAGCCCTGAAGTGCGACTTACCCCGCAGCTCAGCCCAGAAAATATTGCCCTGGTGGGATTAAGAAATACCACATCGGATGAGGCCGAGGCATTGCATCATTCGGGTATGCAAGTATTTACCATGTCTGATATTGATATTTTGGGCATGCACGAGGTGATTAACCGCGCGATTCGTGGTGCCAGTAGTGGTACTCAAGGTGTCTGGCTACACTATAGCCCCACTGCTACCGATATGCGTACTGATCGCGGCGAGGGTGAAGGTGGCCTGACCTTTCGGGAAACCCATCAAGCGATGGAAAGTATCGCTCAATCGGCGCAGGTAATAGGGATTAGTGTGAGTCATCTCAATGCTGATGATCACCCGCAACGAGTACGTAGCATTTTACACTTTATCTTGTCCGCTTTAGGGCAGCAAATTATTTAGCTTTTTTATCATTAGGAAAAAATCATTATGATCAAACGTTTACACAGTGGCGCTCGTATGAGCCAAATCGTAATTCATAATCAAGTTGTACATCTAGCCGGACAGGTCGATGAAACTGAAAAAGGCGGCCCCGCTGATGAGCAAACCCGCAATATTTTAAGCCAAATTGATGCTCTACTCGCCGAGGCAGGCACGAATAAGTCCAAGCTTCTAACTGCAACCATTTATATGACCAATATGAAAGAGTTTGGCCTGATGAATAAAGCGTGGGAGGCTTGGGTTGATCCGGCTAATGCTCCTACTCGTGCAACGGTAGGCGTATCGGCTCTTGCTGGTGATGAGTTTACGGTTGAGATTGTGGTTTCTGCGGCATTGTAAGCTTATGTTTGTTAGCAGGGTGTTTGAGCATCCTGCTAGCTATGCTTTAGCTGGGTCTTGTGCTTCCAGAAGACTAAGTGTGTCATTATTTACAACTCTTTCATATAAGGCTTGTACGGTTAGAGTAATATTGACCGACTCCAAATGAATACTATCCTCCCAATAATAATATTCTGGTTTCCAGCCCTGACTGCGGCGCAGTACCTCAACCTCGACCGAATCTTGTTCGATTAAAATATATTCCTGCAAGCTCGGTAACTGTAAGTATTCTAACAGTTTTTCCTTACGATCCGTCTGGCGCGTGCCTTTCGATAAGACCTCGACTAAAAGCACAGGGTTATCGGTACTAGTGGTATTTTGATCGGTGTGATAACACACCACCATGACATCAGGGTAACGATAGCGGTTTTTGCCGGTTTTAAGCATCATGTCGCTGCTGAATACTTCACAAGGCTGGTTAGCTAACTGATTACCGAGATGGCGCACTAAATTATTGGCAATGCGATTATGATTCATACTCGCCCCCGCCATCGCGTAGACTTTCCCGTCTACATATTCGTGGCGGATTTCGCTAGTTTGTTCACCGGCTAAGTATTCCTCGACGGGTAGTACATTGTCCGTCTGGCTTAGTGCTTGGGTATTGCTCGTCATGTAGCTAGTCTCCCATCTGTGCTGAGTTACTACTTCAGTATACTCGGTATAGACAGAATTGGGGTTAGGGATTTCCAGAGAACCATGCTTCCAATTTTTGCAGTGTTTAGCCCGTATTCGAGTTCAACAAACTTTGATAACACTGAAACAAATACCCCAACCGCTCCATATCATCGGTAAATTTCTCCTTCCGATAAGCCTGCTCCACTGTCTTGTCGAGGGTTTTGTGTGCCTTACGCAGATCAGGCGGCATGGTGCGTGGGTCGTATAAGTCTGCCAATGTAGACTCTGGATAGTTTTTCCTTGTGTCCAGCACGGATTGCGCCGCAGCTTCGATCTTTTTACGCTGTTTGACGTCAGGCTCAGGCCATGGGAAATTGTTATAGACCAGCTTGGCGGAATAGCGATAATCGCTTTTCAGGCGTCCGCAAACTGTACGCATCCAAGCCATATGCATTTGGGACTCAAGTACACCAAACTCGTACAAACTGGCATCAGGAATCATTAGGTTCAAGTTGGTGGAAATTGTATTGCTATCGAAGAACCCCATGGGCACGTATTCGCGCCGCTCGGATGACACACTGGGAACGAGGATATAATGGCCTGCTGGATGTCGATTTTCGCCAAATAGGTATGATGTTTCTGCACGTTTGCGGGTCGCTGCTTTCGGACTTGCCAAACGCATTTGCTTGACAGCCTCCACTCGCCTCATTACCTCTGGCAAGGCACGTAATTCATGCGGTTGAATACCAACTAACCACAAACACCAGCGCTCCTTACTGTTGAGAAATTCTTCTGCACCAAGGATAGGCTTCAGCCATTTTGTAGTAGCTGGCTCTTTTTGAAGGAGATCATCTTTTTCTTCAGGTGAGAGCAGCAAATATCCGCCATCAGTAGGCTCATTGCCTTTCACCATTAGAGAAACTTTGCAGATTGGCTTGCTACGTTCATTCACAATCACGTCCGACGTATTGACCAGATAGGGGTTGATATTGCCAGCCAAAATTTCAACAGGTTCCCCCTTGAGATCGGAGTAGTCAAAAATGCGTTTAGTCTCGGTATCATAATCGGCAAACCCAACGATAACCACATGCACAGCGGCTTTGCCACGAGCCTCTGAATCCCATGCAAAAGTACGGTGGGCAAAATGAATGTGAATGCCCGTATCCAGCAGAGGCTGCCATAACGGTGCCACTTGCTCGCCCTGAGTGATTGAATTGGTAGCGACAAATGCGACACTGATACGAGTACCCTGCACGAAATTGGCTGCCTTTTTGAACCAGCAGGCTACGTAGTCCAGTTGCTTGGCGTTTTGTACCTGACCGAAAAGACTTATAAGCTCCTGCTTTTGCGCTTCCGTTTGCATTTTTGAGCCACGAAAAGGAGGATTACCGATAATATGGGCAAGGGACTTAGGTGCAGCAATACTGCTCCAGTCAAGTTGTAGTGCATTGCCGATAGTAATTTGTGCTGCCGATTTCAGCGGAAGCAAATCAGGCTCTCGCCCAAACTGGCGGGCAAATTCGCGGTTCATCTGGTGCTGGGTCAACCACATGGCGACTTCGGCAATCCGAGCAGGCCATTCCTCAATTTCAATACCGTGGAAATGCTCCAATCGAATGGCTGGTTCAATCGTGATAGCAATCCCACCAATATGTGTAGTATCAAGCTGGTCGCCATGTTGGGCTTGTAGAACCAATAGCTCCAGTCGCCGCAGCTCCCGATAAGTGATGATTAAGAAGTTCCCACAACCACAAGCAGGATCAAAAAACTGCAACTGGGTCAACTTCCTCTGAAAATCAATCAGCTTTTGCTGACGTACATGCCGCTGTTTAAGCTGCTGAATAGCCTCAAACTCCGCCCATAGTGCATCAAGGAACAGCGGTTTAATGAGACGCAAAATATGCTTTTCGCTAGTGTAGTGTGCTCCTAGATTACGCCGAGCTTCCTTGTCCATGATTGACTGGAACAGGGAGCCGAAAATAGCAGGGGATATTCCACTCCAGTCAAAATGAGCGCAATTCAACAACATCTCACGCATGGGAGCATCAAAGGACGGCATATCAAGCCGCTCTTGGTATAAATGCCCATTGACATAAGGAAAAGCATCCAATTCTGCCAGCAGGTTTTTACTGCGTTTGGCAGCAGGTGTATCCAATATCTGAAATAGCCGCGTCAAATGCATGTCCGTATCGGAGCCATCTTCTGACGTGAAGCTCAGTAAGTAATGGATAAACTGATGATGCTGAAAAATCCCTGTATCTTCTGCAAACAAGCAGAATAGGATACGTACCAAAAAGATTTCCAGTGCATGCCCACCATAACCAGATGCTGCCAGCATATCGTGCAAACTACCCAATAGCTCTGCTGCCTGAATATTCAGCACTTTCTCCGGCTCTGCTGCATCGTAATACTGCAAGCCAGACATAAAATCGAACAGGTGCACACGATCTGGGAATTCGTCAATAGTGAAATGGTGATCCTGTTTACGCCGAAGGTCATATAAACGGAAGGTAGCAAAGTCCGACAGCAGGATGTAGTTGGGTTTTTCTTTATCTGATAAACCCAAATAATATTCAAATGCCTGTGATTCTGCTTTGCCCAGTGATTTGCCACGTGACTTATGTTCGACCAGCAGCATACCTTTCCAAAAAAGGTCAATGAAACCGAGCTTGTTATCCTGTTTGGCAACAGACCACTCAAACACAGCTACATCCTTGCGATCAATCCCAAACACATTGAAAAATGCGTCCCAGAAAGACTTAGCCTCAGCTTCTTCACGGCTTTCATTACGCCATTTCTGCACGAAGGCATGTGAACGGTTACGGATTTCGTTGTGATGGAGTCGTATCGTCATACTACAAAAGCCAAAAATCAGTGAACGACGATCATAACGGAATATTAGCCAGATTGTGAGTGTCAACTAGGCATATCACTTGAAGCCAATTCATGATGTAGTTAATCTATCACCAGCACTGAATTTTGATTACTTTTATTAAAAATCAAAATTTTAAACCATATGGCAATTGTGCATCTACGATAAACTTCATTAAGCTGCTCTGAGTACAGGGTGATCAAATTGGCGGGCGGCATATAATAGTACTGCTTTAATATCCTCTTTTTCGAGATAGGGGTAATCTTCTAAGATTTCATCAGGTAGCATCCCCTCCGCTAGCATACTCAACACATCACTCACCCGAATACGCATATTACGAATACAAGGACGACTGCCACACTTGCCCGCCTCAATGGTAATTCTATTGAGTAATAATTCATTAGTAAGCATAAGGTATCCTCAGTCAATAGGAGTGGCTTCAGTGTAACATAGGAGGGTATTGCTTTAAGGAAAATACGGCGGCTATCAATCACTCTCCCGCTCTGGTCTGTACCTGCTCAAACGTCAGCCCAAAGCGCTGCAAATAGGTACGCACCCGATGGGAATCATTGGCACTGGTTTTTTGGGTGCGGCTCACTTGAAATAACGTGCGCCCCGCTTCGGCTAAACTTTTACACTGCCGACATACGCGAATCACTGCGGCTAACTGAGCACGATCAAAGACATCAATTTGCTCCAACGCGTCACTATCGAGGATTTGCAATAACAACGGCAAATCAGCGGTATCGGAGGATGGTTCCTGATAACTACTCCAATCCGAGCGCAGGCGCACTATTTCTCCGCACACAATATCCTCGGTAATTCGCCCCCCACTCGCGAGCGTTGCCATGCGCGTAATACTTGAATTGAGATCACGGAAATTCGCCTGCCACAAAGCTTCGCTGGCATGAGCGAACATTAAATACTTAGCACGCGCGTCTTGATTAAAACTGACCTTGTGCCCCATTTTATAGGCGAACTGCTGTAATTCATGCTCAATATTCGGCTCTAAATCCTCCATGCGCTCCTTCAGCGAGGGCAAGGTATAACTCCATAAATTAATCCGCGCTAATAAATCCTCACGAAACAACCCTTGCTTTACCCGCTCGGCTAAATGGCGATTCGTACCCGCAATCAATTGAAACTCGCTCGATACCTCGCGGTCACTCCCCAAAGGCATAAAAGTTTTATCTTCAATCGCCCGCAATAACATGGCCTGCTCATCTAGCCCTAGCTCACCAATTTCATCTAGAAATAACAAGCCCTTATGTGCCTCACGTAATAGCCCCATGCGTTCATGAGCCGCTCCGGTGTATGCCCCTTTCACATGCCCAAATAAGGCTGACATGGCATTATCACCGCGCAAGGTTGCACAATTGACCTCTACCAAACGCCCCGATAATTGCCCGCGCTGTTTTTTTAGCTCATAAATCCGTTTAGCAAGCTGCGACTTCCCCGCACCCGTGGCACCCGTGATTAAAATAGGTGCAGTCGACTTAATCGATACCTGCTCGATCTGAGCAATCAGGGCATTAAAAGCAGTGTTACGGGTGGCGATACCGCTTTTTAAATAGGCAATCGCTTCTTGTGCTTCACGCTCAAAGCGCATAGCAATTTGATCATAACGGGTGAGATTAAGATCAATAATCAGGCAACTCCCCTGAGCGTGGTTACGTTGCATATCTTTAGGCGAGGTTTGCAGGAGCTGTCCGGGGATAAAATTCGCCTCGACTAATAAAAATAGGCAAATCTGGGCGACATGTGTTCCGGTAGTAATATGGACTAAATAGCGCTCCCGCTCCGGGTCAAACTCATATTCACGGGTGAAATTATGCAGTTGCTCATAGACCTGACCAAAATCCCAAGGATCTTCATAGTTTACCGCATAGCCCACCGCATCAATACCGGGGCGTAATTCGCGCATATCACTTAAGGTGAGTTCAGCCAAGTCGCGCTCATTAGCGTGGTAGAGCAGTAAGAATTTATCGACCGGAAATTGATCTTGCAGCAAAATAGAAATAGAGGGACGCCAGCGATGCCAACGCCGCTGCCCTAAGCCCTGATGATCTAAGCGTGCACCTAAAATGCCAATAACTACCGTTTTCATGCGTCTGTCTTTTATTTAGCCGCCCGTGCAGCCTCTTTGACTAATTTGGATTGATTATAACCATCTATTAGCATCTCGGTAGCATATTGCTCTAGAAAGGCTTTATGCCCAATTTGCTCAATCTTAGCCACATAGCCCAATAGATGAGCGAGCAATTGCTGATTATTGGCATATTGAGGGCGTATTAATAAGGCATAACCCATGGCTCGCCCGGTTTCGTGAGCGGTACTGGCTTTAAATAAGACGGTCATAGAGCCTAATAGGTCATTAGGGATCGGCATATCATCCGTAATAATAACTCGCACGCGATAAGCATTTCTGACCCCAATTTTTTCGGCTAGGTTTTTTTCCATGCGTGTCAAAGTGCGCCCCTGAGGCAAGAGCACTTGCTCCACCCCCATATACCATTCCGTAGCAGGTCTTAAATAACGCCCTACCATAAAGCTCACTAGCATACTGCTGTCTTTTTTATCGCCCTTGATGGCTTTACCCATTAATACCTGCTTAGCGAGACATTGCACAATGTTATCCGAGCGTTGAGCATTGGCTTTATCGGCCTCAGCCGGTTTAACGGTTTTACACCAAGCGACTTGATCTAAATAGCCCTTATTCCATAATGCCCCACTTAAACCACAGCTAGCACTTTTATTCGTATCCGCTTGGGTAGAGGCTTCGAGTGCGTATTTTTCACAGAAAGTTAAAGGTTGTGTAGTAGCCGCCCAAGTACTCACCGCTGATAGAGACAGTAATACCCCTATAGCCGCAGGAAAAATACCTTTCATAGTGTGATCTCCTAATAGATGCCAATGTACTCGACAGGAATACAAGTATTTGCTGGTAAGGGTTATTCATAGACTAAAGCTTTGTGGAATACCAGCTTTTGATATTTGACCTAGGAGGATTATTTAGCTTGGTGAAATAGGACTCTGAGGAAGCGCGAGCACCTTTCGCTGCTTCCTCAGTCAATGCAGTAAGATCAACTTAGTGTTGAGCTGATGCGGTATTTTTAGTGTAAAGTAGGTTTTGGTGCATCAGGAGCATCTGGAACACCTAGAACATCTGAAGCATCTGAGGTATCTGAAGCATCTGAAGTATGTAGTACCTTGGGAGGAATATAGCGAATTGCCCCGCTCCTCTTAGTAGTATCCACTTTTAAAGCCACTTCTGCTTTAGTAACTTCTTTCTCTTTAACAGATATAGTGCTCATGGCTGCTTGAGGAGTACTGGGGTTATTAAGCGTTGGAGGAGTCGTAGTACTGCGTGGCATTTCTAAACCCAGCGGAACCGCTAGCTTTAGCATTTTTTCCCGCAGCTTAATAGCCAACGTTTGCTCTGCAGATAATAGCTCTAGGCTCTGGATATAATTTAATTTTAATTTTAAAATCTTGAGATTTTGCTCAATGGGTGTGATCAGACTTAAAGCACTAGCTATTTTCCTTTCTTTAGTGCATTGAGTAATATTTTTGATATATTCTGAAATATTTTTACATTCTACTTTTTCAATATCACTTGAAGCATTATTGAGTTCATAATCTACATTGTAATTTTCATCGGGACTAACAGGATCTTTTTTTTGAAACTCGGCTTCAGCCAGCTTAATATCTTGCCTTTTGATAGAAACATCTCTTCTATACTCTCGCAGATTTTCTTTATTTTTACGCAATGATTCTACTAATTCTTGAAGCGCCTCTTCAATACTATGCTGTACTTCGGGTGTATCAGGAAATATTATGAGTTGAGATGGTGTAACTTTAATAACACTAGCAGGATCTAAGCATTGTTGTGCTTTGTTTAAAAACGCAGCGACGGATACATTGCTTATCTTTTGTTTTTCCAACCACTTTTCTGCATCCTCATGTGTTCCCGCATACAGCAGAATTTGTTCCTCTTGATACATCAATGTCACTAAACGACAGCCGCTACCTAGGTCATACTTTATACAATTTGGGACTCTACGTTCTTTATTCGGTCTAGGTGGTAAATGACTAACCTCTTTATTGGCAAATTTTCCTTGTGCGTGTATCTTTCCTAACACGGCTAGAGCCTTTATAGCTGCCTTTTTGCCATTTCCTTCATTTTCATGCAGAGTATATAAGGAACTAATAAAGTTGGGGTGTGTATAATATTTCATATTATGGGTTCCTCTAGATGGTTGACACTTATCGAACTGAAAGCAAATAACAGGGGTAGGCTTTGGCTCCAAAGGGGAAGTTGAAGCCAAAGCAAAAAAGTCAAAAAATAAGTTTTTTAATTTTTAGTAATAGCCATCGAAAAAATATCCGATAAGGATTGAAATCGTGATCCCACTTTATCTTCCTTATTTTTAACCTCAAGGTATTCTTTCATTTGTCCATCAAGCTCTTCTGCTACTTGAATATAACGTACTATATTTGCAATTAAATTAGACTCTTGCTCAATAGCCTTCAATAAATCTGTGTGAGAAAAATCACTAGGTAACATTTTGCCACTAAGCTTCTCTGTTATCTCAACAATTCGTCTACAAGCACGTTCTTTTTCTTTTATAGCCGTATCGATTGTTATTACCCCATCATTACTATCAGTCCCTAGAGGAAACTGTGCAGTTTGTTGAACAGCATTCCATAGAATTTTTTTCTCTTCCTGCCTTTTATCGATTTCCACCTTTAATTTATTAGTACGCATACGCAAATCCGTATGTAATTTTCTAGCCTTATCAATATTACTCAATAAAGTATCGTGAATCGCATCAATTTCATCGAAAACTTGTTGGTATTCATTCACTTTATTCGTTACAGGTTGGTGTGGTGCAATAGACTCTTGATGACTGGATTCATGAGAAGAGACTCTTTGATGGGAAGCATTTTGCTGGCTAGACTCTTGAGAAGAGGACTCTTGATGATGGGAATCCTGCTGCGAAGCCCCCTGATGCGTCAGCATGGGAGTGGATTGTTCGGAGTTTTGATTTAAGTTATCCATGATTACCTTCTAGTTTTTATTGTTTATAAAATAAATTAATAGAATATAACTAGGAGTTTTATCAGTAACAACTCAGGCAGACAAATGGGAGGGCAGCAATAATTTAGTGTAAAAAGGTAACTAAAAACCTAAGCACTCTGAAGGATATGGTATTTAAGTGGCTGATTTTAAACGTGGCCCCAGCAGGAATCGAACCTGCAATTGCCCCTTAGGAGGGGGCCGTTATATCCATTTAACTATGAGGCCTCAGAAGAGGTAAGTTAATTTTAACGGATTTAACGCGGAGTGTCAGGTCATTTTTCGTTTTCACATGACAAATCCATTATAAGCATGTATAGTGTTTGCCTCTTAGGTCAAGTGACCACGGGGGCGATCCGGCTTCGACGTGGATTACAAAACCTGGGGAGCATGCAGTGGATGTGGTGACCACTTTAACACTAGTCACAACTTATAGTCGCAAACGACGACTCTTACGCTCTCGCCGCTTAATAACCGGTTGAGTGCTGTCTGACAGAGGCCGTGCTTGTGCGCTCGAATCAGGCATAATCTCTCACAAGATCGTATCAAGGCTTGCTCAGGGCTGCGATACTAAAAAATTACTGGGACCGCCCAACATGCCAGCTTGTCTATTAGCGGGACGCGGGTTAAATAAAAGATAGACTAAGCATGTAGTGCCTTCAGGCAGAGGATTTACGGACGCGGGTTCAATTCCCGCCGCCTCCACCAATATTTTGTTTCTGGTTGTCCCAGAACGTTCCAAAAGCCCCTACAGGCCGCAATCTGTAGGGGTTTTTGTGTTTCAGGTTGTCTCAGGTTGTCCCATACTATCCCACCGAAAACATTGTGTTATCCATTGCTTTTGGACATGATTCAGAGACAAAGCAATGAAAATGTATAAAAAACTAACAGACTCAATGCTTAAGGGCTTAAAGCCTAAAGAAAAGGAATACATGAGTGATAGCGGTAAAATTTTAAATAGCCCATAATTTTTTACTGTCCCAATCTAATCAATTTATCTTGCCCACAGCCTACTCTTTCATCCTTCTTAATAGAAAAACTTTTCTTACTAGCAAAATCAATGAACCTAAAAGAGCACCTAGAGTCACCTTTTCTTAATCTAACTTTTCTTTCTACTTCCTTTAAAATTTTTGTTCCTTCATGAAAATAAATATAATAACTTATCTCAAAATAAATAGGTTTTTTATTTAAATCCTCACACCTTAAGTTATTAACAAAGTATCCGTGATAATCTTCTGAATCTATATGTCTTACTATCTTACTACAATCAAGGCTCTGAACATAAACCAGATCCTCATCAATCTCTGGCATACGCCCATGCTTTTCGGCGAAATCGGCTGCAAAATTAATGTAGTCATGCATCATGCCCTCCAATTTATTTCTTTGTAAGAAAGTATAGATATTATAGACACTACACCCCGTTGGAATTAGTAGAATAATAATCAGAATTATATAACGTTTTTTAATACCCACTATTTATTTATCCATTAAAGCTTATTATTAATTCATTTATACTGAGAAGCTCAGTTTTTACATAATTTTCTGCCAGCAGATTATAAAAATAAAAAGTATCCTTGCAGGATTAAATATTATAAAACTATAACCTCTTTAGCCTATTTGTGTAATTATTCAAAAATTAGCTAAATCTCGTAGCTTAGCTCCCGATATCAGTAGCGAGCTTAGTCGAGTAGTATAGAACATAGCACACTATAACAATAGTTAAAAAAACAGGGCATTTCAAACCATGACGGAATCGTTTCACGAGTCTAAAGGACAATCAGCGCTTTAATCGGGAGGGTAGCGAGGCTGATACGATCCAAGACTATGAGATCAGCCACGTATTGAATAAGTTGGCTAAGCGTAAGAGGTGAGCCAGAAGTTCACTCTTAGCCTTTAGATGAAATCACCTAGGATTATTTTGTATTGAGCTGTTTCAAGGCTTTTTGAGCCTCAGCATTGCCTTGTTCTGCCGCTTTGGTCATCCACTCCACAGCCTTGCTTTTATCTTGCGCGACTCCCTCACCCTTGATGTACATATTTCCTAGGTTGAATTGAGCGTCAACAAGTCCTTGTTCGGCTGCTTTGGTATACCACTCTACGGCCTTGCTTTTATCTTGCGCGACTCCCTCGCCCTTAGCATACATATCCCCTAGGAGGAGTTGAGCCTGAGTATCGCCTTGTTCGGCTGCTTTGGTATACCACTGCACAGCTTTACTTTTATCTTGCTCGACCCCCTCGCCCTTAGCATATATAACCCCTAGGAGGAGTTGAGCCGGAGCCAGTCCTTGCTCTGCGGCCTTAGTCATCCACTGTGCGGCTTTGCTATAATCGTGCTCGACCCTGTTGCCTCTGTAATACAGGGATCCCAGGTTGAATTGAGCTTGAACATCACCTTGTTCGGCGGCTTTGGTATACCATTGTATGGCTTCACTATAATCTTGCTCGACCCCCTCACCATCGGCATACATAAGCCCTAGGTGGTATTGCGCTTTAGCATCACCTTGCTCGGCTAGAGGCTTAAAAAGCTCAAACGCTGTCGCATAATTTTGCTCTTCATGAGCAGTGACAGCTCGCTGGTAATCCTGATTCATATTAATGAATACTACTAAACCAACAATGACCAAACCTAAGCATACAATCGGTATAAAACGCCTCACGCTTCTCTCCTGCATCAAATAGAATGAATCCAAGTGAATATAACATGCTATAAAAATAGATACGTGGGGATGAACCAGATAGGGGACTATAGCGAAGCATATCGCTAACACCCAATGTAGAAGAGACCGTTGACAGCCTATTCATTGAGGGTGAAATGATGGAAAGCAGACGGATCGAGCTTCGCGCTCTATGAACAACTCACCCAACTAATATAGCTTATTAAGAGTATGAAGGAAGTAAGGTTGAATCATTTATTATCCTTATAGAATCCCTAAAAAATACGATTTTAGAGAAAGGATAATAACATCAAGAAGACAAATGGTCGGGGCGAGAGGATTTGAACCTCCGACCCCCACAACCCCATTGTGGTGCGCTACCAAGCTGCGCTACGCCCCGACCGAAGAGGCGCACAAGATACCCTAACTCTCCCCAAAGTACAAGAGTTATTGTTTAAAAAACCCAAGGTTAAGGACGTAATACCTTCACGGCGGCCTCTAATTGACGAATTAACTGCTCTAAATCTAAACCGTCTGGAAAAGGCCTCAATACCTTAGGGGTTTGAGATACTTTAACGACCTCAATGCTAGCCAGTTTTTCTACTATAGAAATCAGGGGTTGTGCGGGTACAGCACTCTCTAACAATTGCTGACGCGCACCACTAATCGTATAACCTTGCTCATACAATAAGGCGCGAATACGCCGTATCATCAACACATCAGAGCGCTGATAATAACGCCGATTACCACGCCGCTTCATGGGTTTTAGAGTGGGGAATTCTTGTTCCCAGTAGCGTAAGACATGAGCCTTAACGCTACACAGGTGGCTTACCTCACCAATGGTGAAGTAACGCTTATTGGGGATTTCAGGTAGTTGTGCATTAGGAATCAATGCTTCCTGCATAGGCTTCCACACGTTGTTTAAGTTTTTGTCCCGGACGGAAAGTCACCACGCGCCGCGCAGACACGGGAATTTCCTCGCCTGTTTTGGGGTTACGTCCCGGACGCTGAGTTTTATCCCGTAACATAAAATTACCAAAACCTGATAATTTCACATTACGCCCCTCCCCTAGTGCTTGGCGGATTTCCTCAAAAAATAATTCCACCAGATCTTTAGCCTCACGTTTGTTTAAACCCAATTCTTCATATAATTGTTCAACCATATCAGCTTTGGTCAAAGTCGCCATTTCTATTAATCTCCTTTTTAACGTAAGGTAGCCCCGGTTTCTGCTTCTAAGGCGGCTACTACGGTTGCGACGATAGTATTGACTTCCGAGTCCTCAAGAGTGCGAGAAGCGTCCTGAATAATCAAGTTTAAAGCAACACTTTTTTTACCTAATTCAACACCTTGTCCGGTGTAAATATCAAAAATAGTCCAACTTACTACCTGTGGTGGGGCAACGTTGGCAATTATACGTTCTAAGGATTGTGCCAATACATGACTATCCATTACTAAGGATAGATCACGACGCAGCGCAGGGAACTTAGAAACCGCCGTATAGTGAGGCACACGAGCCTTTTGTAAGTACGCTAAGTCTAGCTCAAATAAGAACACCGATTGATCTAAACCTAAAGTACTCTCTAACTGGGGATGCAAGGCACCGACCCAACCCACCACTTGCTCTTTAGTCGCAATTTGGGCGCATTGCCCCGGATGGAGTGCGGCATGTACGACGGGGATAAAGTAAAAGGTTTCACCCGAAACGGCTGCTAAAATCGCTTCGACATCACCTTTTATATCAAAAAAATCAACCTTACGCTTAGGCGCTGCCCATTGCTCTGGCTCATTGAATCCTGTTACCACACCCGCGATTTTACGCCGTTGTTGTAACTGACCCTCTTCTAAACTAAACGCAGCCCCTACCTCAAATAAGCGCACACGAGTTTGCTGCCGATTGAGGTTATAACTCACCGCCCGCAGTAGTCCCGACCATAAGGTACTACGCATCAGGCCTAGTTCTGCCGACAGTGGATTCAGTAGACGAATACGGTCTATACCCGGACTCAATTGCTCTTCAATCGCTTCATCCACAAAACTGAAAGTAACCGCTTCTTGATAGCCGCGTGCGATTAAAGGAGCGCGTAACTGCTCTAATCTAACCGACTCTTGTGAAGGCAAATGCAGCATAGGCGTTAAGGGACGCATGACCGCAGGAATCGCATCATAGCCATACACACGCGCGACTTCCTCCAGCAGATCCTCTTCGATGGTAATATCAAAACGCGCTAAGGGTACTAATACTTGCCACCCCTCGGCTGTATCAGTCACTTCACAACCTAGACGCTCTAATAAGGCTTTAACTTCCGCGTGCTCTAAGGTAATACCGAGCACACGCTTAATACGCGCTGCCCGTAGTGTGACACTGCGCTTAGTTAAGGCGGATGCCTCTGCTACATTATCAACAATAGGCCCTGCTTGACCGCCACAAATCTCTAGTACTAATTGTGTAGCCCGCTCTAATGCTTGCACACACAAATCAGCAGCCACTCCGCGCTCATAGCGATAGGACGCATCGGTTTGCAAACCATATTGACGCGCTCGACCGGCAATCGCAGATGGTGCAAAATGCGCACTTTCTAGAAATAGATCCGTAGTCTCTAAACTGACCGCAGTACGCTGCCCACCCATAATACCCGCGATTGCCACCGCACCAGCCTGATCGGTAATCAATAAGGTATTATCTTTTAATTCAATAGATTGCCCATCGAGCAATGTAATCTGCTCACCATTGTGGGCGAGTCGTACCGTAATCTCGCCTTGTAGCTGATTGAGATCAAAGGCATGCATAGGTTGCCCTAATTCAATCAGCACATAGTTCGTGATATCCACTAAGGGGGCAATACTCCGCAGACCTTGGCGACGTAACTTTTCTTTCATCCAAAGTGGAGTACTAGCTTTGGCGTTTACCCCGCGAACCACGCGACCTGCATAGCGTGGACAAGCCTCTGTAGCCGCTATTGTGACTTTAAAGGTATCCTGAGTACTCGCCGCAATAGTAGGAATAGCAGGTGGTACTAGTGGGGCGCTGGTGAGCAAACTGGCTTCACGCGCTACTCCCGCAATACTCAAACAATCGCCACGATTAGGGGTGATATTTAGTTCTAAGACTTGATCATCTAGCTTTAAATATTCACGTAGTGGCGTACCTACGGGCGCATCCGCTGGCAGATCTAATAAGCCATCAGATTTATCACTCATCCCCATTTCTGCGGCTGAGCACAGCATCCCTTGGGATTCAACACCGCGTAATTTGCCCTTTTTAATGGTGAGTGTACTACCATCCGGCATAGGTAATTTAGCCCCGATGAGGGCTAAAGGTGCTTTCATACCCGCACGCACATTCGGCGCACCGCACACAATTTGCAGCACCTCATCCGTACCATAAGACACCGTACAGACATTAAGCTTGTCGGCATCGGGGTGCTTAGTCACAGTTAAGACTTCAGCCACCACAATACCAGAGAAGGCGGTTGCAACAGGCTCGACACCCTCAACTTCACAACCTGCCATCGTTAATTGATGTCCCAATGCATCCAAGGCTAGGGACGGGTTACACCACTCGCGTAACCAAGACTCACTGACTTTCATGGTAACGACCTCGGATTAATGGAATTGAGTTAAGAAGCGTACATCATTATCAAACATGACACGCAAATCATTAATCTGATAGCGCAGCATCGCTAAACGCTCCACGCCCATACCAAAGGCAAAGCCGGTGTAAGCTTCACTATCTACACCCACATTTTTTAGTACATTCGGATGTACCATGCCGCAGCCCATGACCTCTAACCAGCCAGTATTTTTACAGACCCGACAGCCTTTGCCTTGGCAATGTACGCAGGTGATATCGGTTTCAGCCGATGGCTCAGTAAAGGGGAAAAAGCTCGCACGGAAACGGGTTTCTAAATCATCCACCTCAAAAAACTCACGGAAGAAAGTTTTTAGAATCCCTTTTAAATCGGCAAAGGTAATATCGGTATCGACCATTAAGCCTTCCATTTGATGGAACATGGGGCTATGGGTCATATCGGAATCACAACGATAAACACGTCCGGCGGCGATAACGCGCACAGGAGGTTTATGGTTCATGAGATAGCGCACTTGTACGGGGGAGGTATGAGTACGCAGTAATAAGCCATTTTCTAGATAAAAAGTATCGTGCATCGCACGTGCTGGATGCGTTTCTGGGATATTCAGCGCAGTAAAATTATGAAAATCGTCTTCAATCTCAGGGCCTTCCGCCATTTCAAAACCTAACTGTCCAAAAATCTCACTCATGCGTTGGATAGTTAAGGTAATGGGGTGTAAGCCCCCTTGGCTCATACCGCGCCCCGGCAACGTGACATCAACCGCCTCGGATTGCAAACGCGCATTCAATGCTTCCGCTTGCAAAGACTCACGTCGTGCCTCTAAGGCCTCAATGAGCACTTGTTTAGCGTTATTGATCTCTTGACCGGCTGCTTTACGCTCGTCTGGCGATAATTTGCCTAACTGCTTGAGTTGACCCGTTAATAAGCCACTTTTCCCTAGATAATGCACACGGACTTGATCAAGTGCAGCAAGACTGGCTGCTTGAGAGAGTTGCTCATGTGCCTGCCCCATGAGTTCCAGCAAACTTTGCACAATAATTCCCTTCTAGTTTGAAAACAAAAAGCGGGAAAGGCGATAAACCTTCCCCGCTCAAGACTTTCACTGTTCAATTAGCAAAAGATTAAGCAGCCAAGGCAGCCTTTGCTTTTTCCGCTAATTGTCCAAATGCAGCAATGTCATGGACTGCTAAATCAGCCATCACTTTACGGTCAACTTTAATACCTGCTTTAGTTAAGCCATTAATGAAACGGCTATAAGACAGATCATATAACCGTGCAGCGGCATTAATACGTACAATCCATAGTGCACGGAATTGACGTTTTTTCTGACGACGGTCACGGTAAGCATATTGACCCGCTTTGATCACCGCTTGGTGAGCTGAGCGATAAGAACGGCTACGGTTACCATAATAACCTTTAGCCTTTTTCATGATTTTCTTGTGACGGGCTCCAGCCTGTACACCACGTTTAACTCTTGCCATTTCTCAAATACTCCCTAAGCGTAAGGTAATAAGCGGTCAACCATTTTTTGATCGGATTCGTGTACACGATCCACACCTACTCGTAATTGACGTTTACGCTTTGTTGACTTTTTGGTCAAAATATGGCGCATATGAGATTGCTTACGTTTAAACGTGCCATTGGCTGATTTGCGGAAACGTTTAGACGCCCCGCTATGCGATTTCATCTTAGGCATCTTTAACTCCTAAATAAGAGAGACTAACAACATTCTGCGAGAGTGCCTAACCTCAACAGAATGACAACTAACTAAGCAGAGGGTGTAGTACCTGCAGGCGCACCATTCGTACTAGGTGGCGTATTGTTTCCACCCCCTGTGCTCGACTGAGGCTTTTTCTTAGGTGCTAACACCATCACCATTTGGCGACCTTCGAGCTTAGGGAACTGCTCAACGACACCATAGTCGATTAAATCTGCTTCAATACGCTTTAACACTTGCAAGCCAATGTCACGATGTGCCATTTCACGTCCACGGAACCGGAGAGTGATTTTAGTTTTATCACCCTCTTCAAGGAATTCCATCAGCTTACGTAGCTTAATGTTATAATCCCCATCGTCAGTGCCCGGACGCAATTTGATTTCTTTGACTTGCACTTGTTTTTGCTTTTTGCGAGCAATACTAGCTTTCTTGCTCTCATCAAAGCGGAATTTGCCGTAATCCATGATCCGACAGACCGGCGGTTTGGCATTAGGCACAATCTCCACCAGATCTAATTCCGCTTCATAAGCCATAGCCAACGCATCACGCGTGGATACGACGCCTTTATTCTCACCGTCCGCATCAATTAAACGAATTTTCGGGATATTAATATCACCGTTTATGCGGTGTTCTTTTTCGGCAATTATGGGCTAATCCTCCAATAATGATAAAGTGCGGCTTGTTATTTGTTGAGTGATACGCTGAGTTATATCAGCGAGGGATAATGATCCTAACTCTTCACCACTACGTGTCCGCACTGAGACAGTATGTGTTTCGACCTCGCGGTCACCAACTACCAGCAAATAGGGTATACGCTGCATAGTCCGTTCGCGGATTTTAAAGCCTATTTTCTCATTTCTCAAGTCAGCAATGACACGAATCCCTGCATTACGTAACTGATCTACGACTAATTGCACGTAATCGGCTTGGCTATCGGTAATATTCATCACCGCAACCTGCACTGGCGCTAACCAAACCGGGAATTTACCTTCATAGTGTTCAATCAAAATTCCCACAAAGCGCTCAAGCGAACCAAACAAGGCACGATGTAACATAACTGGACGTTGACGTGAATTATCTTCTGCAATATAGGCTAAATCAAAACGTTCCGGCAAGTTCATATCGACTTGTAAAGTACCGCATTGCCAATCACGTCCGATGGCATCACGTAATACAAACTCTAATTTAGGGCCATAAAAGGCACCTTCACCGGGGAATAATGTATAGGGCATACCTAAGTTATCTAAGGCACTAGCTAAGGCATTTTCTAATTTATCCCAAGTCTCATCCGAACCAATGCGATTCTCAGGACGTGTAGAGAGTTTAATAATGATATTATCAAACCCAAACTCGCGATAAATATCGAGTACCAGCCCTACTACCTTTTTGCACTCGTCTTCCATTTGACTTTCAGTACAGAAGATGTGCGCATCGTCTTGGGTGAAATGACGCACGCGCATCAGGCCATGTAACGCCCCGGAAGGCTCGTAGCGATGCACTTTACCAAACTCTGCCATACGCATGGGCAGATCACGATAACTACGCAACCCTTGGGCAAACATTAACATGCATCCGGGGCAGTTCATCGGTTTCAGGGCAAAAACCCGCTCATCCTCGGTTTGGGTAGTAAACATATTTTCACGGTAATTAAACCAGTGTCCTGATGTTTCCCACAGCGCACGATCCATGACATCGGGTGTATTAATTTCGGTGTAACCGGCTTGCTCTTGGCGCTTACGCATGTAGTTGATTAAAGTTTGGAATAAAGTCCAACCTTTAGGATGCCAGAATACCGAGCCGGGAGCATTTTCATCAAAATGGAATAAATCTAATTGGCGACCTAGTTTACGGTGATCACGCTTCTCGGCTTCCTCTAACATATGGAGGTAGTCGTTTAATTCTTTCTTATCGCCCCATGCAGTACCATAAATGCGCTGCAACATGGCGTTTTTAGAATCACCGCGCCAATACGCACCGGCTACCTTCATTAATTTAAAGGCTTGAATTTTACCCGTACTAGGCACATGAGGGCCGCGACAGAGATCAATAAAATCACCTTGTTTATACAGGGATAGCGTCTCACCGGCGGGAATATCACGAATAATTTCAGCCTTATAATGCTCGCCCATGTTTTCAAAAAACTGGATCGCCTCATCACGCGGCATAGTACTACGTTCTACCGGAAGGTTTTGGCGCACAATGTCCTGCATGCGTTTTTCAATCGCTGCTAAATCTTCCGGTGTAAAAGGGTGCGAAGTCGCAAAATCATAATAAAACCCCTTATCAATCACGGGGCCTATAGTGACTTGTACATCGGGAAATAATTGCTTCACTGCTTGTGCCATCAGATGTGCAGTTGAGTGACGAATCACATCCACACCTTCCGGGTCTTTAGCAGTGACAATACTTAATTGGGTATCTTGATCAACAATATAAGAAGTATCGACGAGCTGACCATTCACTTTTGCAGCTAAAGCAGCCTTACCTAAACTAGGGGCAATGCTACTAGCAATGTCTTGAACGGAAAGCGGTTGATCAAATTGGCGTTGATTGCCATCGGGTAGAGTAATGACAGGCATTATTATGCTCCAGTGGTGATCCATACGACAGATCACATAGTTTGTAAAGGGCGCATCATAGAGGGAATTACCGGCAAATGCAAAACTTAGTGCATGTGATGCTCACTATGCCCGCTATGATTATTATTCATAGGCTGAGTGACCTCTTGAATCGGCACATCCAGTTTTAATTGGCTATTATCACTAAAGGTCAGTGTGACCGAGGTTTTCTCGCCCACTTTCAAATCTTGCTTTAGTCCAATCAGCATCATATGCAAACTACCGGGCTTTAATACCACCTCCCCTGCTGCGGGAAGATCAATTTTTGATACTTGGTGCATTTGCATGACACCATTATGATTTTGGGTGATATGTAGCTCAGTTACTTTAGCGGCAGGACTACTGGCGGATTTAACACTCCACGGTGTTGAAGTAGTATTCACTAGGGTCATAAATACAGCACCATTAGGCTGTCCCGGAGGCACAGCTCGCGCATACTGACTATGTACTTTAATGACATTAGCCGCTATAGGTTTAGGGGGTACTTTAGCGTAGGCCACACCTAGGGAGCTAACACTCGCTATCAACAAACTTACTAATACCTTATTCATCTTAAATACTCCTAAAGGGATCTTTTCGCATGGTGGATTAATGCGACGAACTATACCGCATTCCCTTCATTCCCAGCTATTCAAACGCTCTATTTCGTCTACGGCTATAGCTACCGTTTATTTACCCTGTTGAGAGGCATATAATGCCTGCCTTTCAGAATTGAATAGTAAAGGTATTTGTGATGGCAAAAGATATTAGTAAGGTTGTACTGGCCTACTCCGGTGGTTTAGATACCTCCATTATTGTCAAGTGGCTGCAAGAGAACTATCACTGTGAAGTGGTCACTTTCACTGCTGACATTGGTCAAGGTGAAGAAGTTGAACCCGCGCGTGCTAAAGCGCTAGCTATGGGTATTAAACCAGAGAATATTTATATTAATGATTTGCGCGAAGAGTTTGTACGCGATTTCGTTTTTCCTATGTTCCGTGCCAATACCATTTATGAAGGTGAATATTTACTAGGCACCTCGATTGCCCGCCCCCTGATTGCTAAGCGTTTAGTTGAAATTGCCAATGAAACTGGAGCCGATGCGATCTCTCACGGTGCGACCGGCAAAGGGAATGATCAAGTGCGTTTTGAGTTAGGTGCATATGCCCTAAAGCCCGGCGTGAAAGTGATTGCACCATGGCGCGAGTGGGATATGGGTTCACGTGATTCGCTCATGGCTTATGCTGAAAAGCACCAAATTCCGGTAGATTTCAAAAAAGCAGGTAAAAAATCCCCCTACTCGATGGATGCTAATCTGCTGCATATCTCCTATGAGGGTGGCATTTTAGAAGAGCCTTGGGCAGAAGCCGAAGAAGATATGTGGCGCTGGAGTGTGTCCCCTGAAGCAGCTCCCGATAAAGCCACCTATATTGATCTCACCTATGAAAAAGGCGATCCGGTAGCCCTAAACGGCGAACGTTTAAGCCCGGCTGAAATGCTCACTCGCCTGAATAAACTCGGCGGTGAAAATGGTATTGGGCGTTTAGACCTCGTGGAAAACCGTTATGTAGGGATGAAGTCACGCGGTTGTTATGAGACTCCCGGCGGTACGATTATGCTGAAAGCGCATCGTGCAATTGAATCCATTACCCTTGATCGTGAAGTTGCCCATTTAAAAGATGAACTCATGCCCAAATATGCGAGTCTAATCTATAATGGTTATTGGTGGAGTCCAGAACGTCAAATGTTACAGACCATGATTGATGCCTCACAGGCTCACGTTAATGGTGAAGTTCGTTTGAAGTTGTATAAAGGTAATACCATAGTAGTTGGCCGCCGCTCAAGTGATAGCTTATTTGACACTAAAATCGCCACCTTTGATGAAGACGGTGGTGCTTATAATCAAAAAGATGCCGAAGGGTTCATTAAGCTAAATGCGTTACGGATGCGCATTGCTGCAAATAAAGGTCGCTAACTAATTGCTTTAGGGCTTATTACCGCTCACTAATCAACACTCTATTGAGGACTACTGAATAGAGTGTTTATAAGGTAGATGATAAAAAATATGCAGCGAGTTAGTATTTTTGTTGATGTGCAAAACATCTATTACACCACGCGTCAAGCGTACGGTCGTCATTTTGATTACAATCGTTTTTGGGCTAAAGTGACTCAGAATCGCCATGTGGTCGAGGCGAATGCCTATGCCATTAAGCGCGAAGATGATAAACAACAACAATTCCAGAATATTCTTCGGGGCATTGGCTTTAATGTGAAGCTCAAACCCTATATCCAACGCAGTGATGGCTCAGCCAAAGGTGATTGGGATGTAGGGATTACTGTAGATGTGATGGAAGCGGCACCCGATACCGATATTGTGGTCTTAGCCTCTGGTGATGGTGACTTTGAGTTACTCTTGCGCCGCGTGATGCAGCGCTATGATGTGACCACTGAAGTCTATGGTGTACCTTCATTGACGGCTAATAATTTAGTCCAATGTGCCTCGCAGTTTTATCCAATCGATACACCATTTTTATTACCGGCAAAACCGATGCCGGTTAGCTAACACTAGTTCACGGCAGGAACACCGACTCGCTTGAGCTTATAGCCTTTTTGCTCTAAAAAGTGAATGATGCTCTCTGCGCCTCCTAAATGCCCCGCCCCGACTGCAAAAAAGTATTGGGTATTAGGGTATGCTTTTAATTTCGCATCAATGCGATCTGCCATAATTTTATTACGTTCGTTTAATAGGATTTGCACAAATTTCTGTTGCAGGGTCTGATCGGTATTTGGCGCTGATAATTGCTGCATTAATTCCACTAAATTATCCGCATTCCCGGCTAAATACCATTGCATCATTAACTCATTAACATCCCGCGCTTCATAGGCATCTAAAGACTCCTCCAGCATACGAATCTGCTCATCCTCGCTAAAGCGATCAAAATAGCCAATTTGCTCAAAAGCTGTTTCTAATCCTCCTACCTCTTTATTAAGTCCTTGCGCTTGATGATATAGCTGAATATCTAAGGCAGTGCCTGTAGAATCATCTGGTGTGGCAACTAATGTGGATACCACCCAAGTTTTTAAATTTCCTAAAGACTTAACATTCAGAAAGGCACTTGTGGCACGTAAATGTTCATCGAGGCGGGCTAATAGCGGTTTAGGTAATACTTGGCTTAATACCTTGCCATCGGTTCTCATCATCGCTTGGCGAGCCGCTAATAATTCAGCAAACTCCATAGGAATTTCGGTATAGACCGCATCACTACTACGCAGGGCTAAATTAACGGCCAGCGGGAGCTTCTCTAGGCGCTTATCAGCTAAGTGAATGGTGCCAAATAACCAGATAGGTGTTTCTCCTTCAATGACCCATAGCATAGGTTGCTTTATTTCTGTTAAGCGCTTGGCATGTACGGCTCCACTCATACTGAGCAAACAAAGGATAATAATCCAACTCGTACCTAGCAAACGTCTAGCACAACCCAACATAATGTTATTCCTCATATTAAACCGTACTTTAGGATTCAGCTAGCGTTGAAAAAATCCGCGTGCTTGTAAAAACGCTTGCATATGCTCACGACATTTACCATAAATCGCTTGGTAAGTTTGAGTAGACCAGTTACTAGTGCGCTGATTACCGGCACGAGCGGCATAGTAGTCCTGCATGGTCTGATCATACGCTTGAATAACACTCGGCAAGCGGCTTGTATCATATTGATCATCATGCAAAATTGCACTCACTGGCAAACGCGGCTTTACCGCTGGATCTTGATCAGGCCAACCTAAACATAGACCAAAAACAGGGTAAACTAGAGCCGGTAAATCCAACACCTCGCTCACCAAGGCAATATTATTTCTAATCCCCCCAATACAGACTCCACCTAAGCCTACAGATTCCGCTGCGGTTAGCATATTTTGGGCGAGTAAAGCCACATCAATCGTGGCAACTAAACTATGCTCGGTATAGCCCTGCCAAGCCTCTTGATGCAGCTCTCCGCAGTAATTGACCCGTGTTAAATCTGCACATAGGACTAAAAACGCTGCTGCTTGTTTAATCCATACCTGATCACCGGCGGCCTCGGCGATTATGGCGCGTTTTTGTGGATCAAGCACTCGAATAATCGAATAAGCTTGGACAAAACTAGAGCTAGGTGCAGCCTGACCACAACGAATTAATAACTCTAATAACTCTGTTGCAATCGGTTCAGCCGTATAACGACGAATAGAGCGATGTTTCAGTAATAGTTCAATCGTGGGATTGGTATATGACATGGCTAACCTCAATCAAAGATTAACTAAGGTTAGCATGTTAACGCTAAAGGAGGGAAAATCCACTTTAGCGCTCATAAAAAGTAGATGGGTCTTTCTGGAGCAGTCTTGGCGGCAAGGATGCCGCCTTGTAGCGTACAGGGATGTATTATTCGGCGCGTCCATGCGCCTCTCAAGCTGGCGTGAAAAATCGCTCCTGACGATTTTTTCACAGCGACTGCGGAAGAAAGACTCACCTACTTTTTCAGGCTATTAACCCTTATTGCCCCGCCGGTTTATCTAATTGGAAATTGAACTCATTACTCGCCGGTGGAGTAGCTGGTTTAGTATTATCCTCGGCAGGTTTACTCGTATCGAGTTGAAAATTCATTTCATTAGCAGCCGGTGCTGGTGGGGGAGTACTCTCTGCAGGTTTAGCTCCATCTAATTGAAAGTTCATTTCATTCGAGGCCGGTGCAGGCTTGGATTCTGCTGGAGGTTTAGTGGTATTACCATTACCACCCTCGAAACTAAAGCCCATTTCATTATTACTAGAACCACTGCTAGGCGTACTAGGCTTGGATGACTCCATCATGAAATTTAACTCGCCGCCAGTAGGTAACGGTGCATGCCCCCGATCTAATAACATCGTCGTCATTTTGGGGAAGCTCATCACCACCACGACCATCACCAGTTGAATACAAACCCAAGGAATCGCTCCCCAATAAATATCACTACTCTTCACTTCTTTAGGAGCCACGCCGCGCAAATAGAACAAGGCAAAGCCAAAGGGGGGATGCATAAAGGAGGTTTGAATATTCACACTCAGCATCATACCAAACCAGACTAAAGCCCCGACAGCGGCGGCTTGTTCATTACCGCCAAATTCGGCTAACAGAACTGGGGTTAATAGCTTCTGAGCTACCGGAGCCAATAGGGGTACTAAAATGAAGGCAATTTCAAAGAAATCCAAAAAGAAGGCTAAGAAAAAGACGGATAAATTTACTATTACGAGAAAACCTACCCAACCACCGGGTAAACTCGAAAATAGATGCTCAACCCATTTACCCCCATCGACACCTTGGAAGACGACAGAGAAACAAGTAGAACCAATCAGGATAAATACCACCATGGAGGTGATACGCATGGTTGTTTTATAAGACTCGGTAATATGGCTACGTAAATCGGTGAGTTGTACCGCCCGAATGAGCATCCATACTAAAGCGATATAGAGCACGGCGACAGCGACCTTCATCATCAGTGCTCCCGCACTACCCTTATCATGAGGGAATATAATCGCCACCATAATCGCTACACCAGCCGCCGCTAAACCGGTACGTAATATCGCCCTATCCCTACCCGAAAACGCACTATGGCGTAATACAGATAGCACGACCGCACCGACCGCCCCCATTGCACCGGACTCTGTAGGGGTAGCAACTCCGAGCATAATGGTGCCTAATACAAGGAAAATAAGGACAGCCGTTGGCACAATACCCTCTAAACAACGTTTCCATAATGCCCAGCCTTTGAGTTTAATCTCCTCTGGTGGAATGCCCGGCAACCAGTCGGGTTTAATGCGCGTTAAGATAAAGGTATAAAGCATGAACAAGGCTGATTGTGTAATCGCTGGAATCCATGCACCTAAATACATACTCCCCACGTCCGCACTCGCGGTCGGCGTTTTCAATTGATCCGCCATAATGATTAATACTAGGGAAGGCGGCACAATTTGCGTAATCGTACCTGAGGCCGCTAATACCCCCGTGGCATAGCGCATATTATAGCGATAGCGCATCATGACCGGCAGAGCGATCATCGCCATGGCAATGACTTGCGCGGCGACTGTTCCAGTGACTGCGCCTAACACAAAGCCAACTAAAATAACGGAATAGCCTAAGCCCCCTTTCATGCGCCCAAAAAGCTGCCCCATGGAGTCCAGCATATCCTCGGCTAGGCCGCTTTTTTGCAGCACCGCGCCCATAAAGGTGAAAAAGGGTATGGCGAGCAATAGTTCATTGGCAACCACACTACCGAAAATACGCGCTGCAATGGCTTGTAAATAAGGCAGACTAATAAAGCCTAGCTCAATACTTAAAAAGCCAAAAAACAAACCCACCGCCATCAAAGAAAAGGCGACCGGAAAGCCCACTAACATAAATAAGATTAAGCCACCAAACATTAAGGGTGGCATGATTTCTAAACTCATTGTTCCACCTTTTCATATTTAGTGTCGAGTTGGATAGTGCCTTGTAAAGCAGCAATACGCTTAATCAGCTCCGATAGCCCTTGTAAGGTCAAGAGGAAGAAACCTAATGGCACCATGAGCTTAATCGGATAACGGGGTAAACCGCCGGAGTTACTCGATTGCTCCATGATTTCCCACGAGGGCAGGAATAAGCTCTTCCACGACAACCAAGTAATGAGAATACAGGCGGGTAATAAAAAGCAAATGAAACCAAACACATCAATCCACAAGCGGGCACGATCCGACACATGACCATAAATTAAGTCGACCCGTACATGACCGTTTTCACGTAAGGTATAGGCCGCCCCCAACATGACAGCCGAGCCAAATAAATACCACTGTAATTCCAGCGGCCAGTTATTACTAATATCAAAGCCATAACGCATTAAGGCATTGGTAGCACTCACTAAACATGCTAGCAAAATCAATATATTAGCAATACGCCCGAAGACACCATTTAAAGCATCCACAGCACGAGAAAATTGCATCAAGACTGACACGACTTATCCTCCTGTAGCGGTAATAAAGTAGGGGGTTGGTCACTACATCAATCACTACACTCTCGCTTAGTGTGTAGTGATATTGGGTAGGCGTAACGGTTAGAGTTTCTTATTAAAACTCGCACGAGCAAAGGACTGCTCGGCTACATTAAACCACTGCGCTTGATTATTACGGAATACCTTCCAATCATCATAAATCTTTTTAAACTTAGGATTTTTAGCAGATTCTTCCTCATACGTTTCAGCGGCTGCTTTAAAGCAAGCATCTAAAATTTCATCACTGAACGGACGCAATTTCACATCGCCACTTAATAAATTCGCTAAGGCTTGTGGATTACGTGCATCGTATTTAGCCTGCATATCGGTGTGTGCAACATGGGTAGCCGCTTCCCAAGCAGCTTGATATTGCTCAGGTAACTTTTCCCACTGCGCTTTATTGACATAGAAGGACAGTTGAGGCCCGCCTTCCCACCAACCGGGCGTGTAGTAATTTTTAACAATCTTGCCAAAACCTAACTTTTCATCGTCATAAGGGCCCACCCATTCGGCTGCATCAATCGTACCTTTTTCTAACGCGGGATAAATTTCGCCCCCAGGGATTTGTTGCGGAATAACCCCTAATTTACTCATCACACGTCCAGCAAAGCCCCCGACCCGGAACTTCAGACCTTCCAAATCTTTAACGGTATTAATCTCTTTACGGAACCAGCCGCCCATTTGCACGCCAGTATTCCCGCCCATGAAATTCACAACATTGTAATCAGCAAACAACTCCCGCATGAGTTTCATACCATTGCCATACATCATCCATGCAGTTTGCTGACGTGAAGTGAGGCCAAAGGGAACCGCACAATCGAAGGCAAAAGAGGGATCTTTACCAAAGTAATAATAAGAGGCCGTATGCCCAGCCTCGACCGTACCATTTTGTACCGCATCGAGTACTTGTAAGCCCGGAACGATTTCACCTGCCGCAAATACCCGCACTTTAAATTTGCCGCCAGTAATGTTGGATAAGGTTTCAGCAAAAACATCGGCTGCACCATAAATGGTATCAAGTGACTTAGGAAAACTGGAGGTCAGACGCCAATTGAGTTCCGGCAGAGCAGCAACTTCAGCGGCTAGTAAGGCAGTAGGGGCAGCGGCTAAAGCAGCAGCACCGGCAGCAGTTTGTTTTAAGAAGGAACGACGTTCCATAATGGACTCCTTTTTTCTAGCTGATTGTCTGGATGAGTAAGTTAGCTGATGAATAAGGGTTCTTATCGTACTTGAGTGCTTTAGGCATTACAAACGCTCCCTAGCATGAAAAGTAGACAAAGCCCCGCCGCTGAGCTACTTACTTAAATTGCACTCTATTTATTGACATCCTCCCCGACCTAAAGGACGGGGATTCCTACAGCTAGACGCTCATGTCCGAGCGCAAGAATGTTCTTAGCCGCATTGACATCTCTATCATGCACAGCTCCACACTCGGAGCAAGACCATTCTCTTATTCGCAAACCCGCTCTACCTTTCGGACTATTAGGGCTGATACAGCCGCAACACGAACAAGTCTGGGTAGTGTACTGTTCATTGACCTCGATAAACACACCTGACCGCGCACTCGCTTTATATTTCAGTTGTGTCTTGAGCATAAACCAACCCGCATCTAAAACACTCTTTGCCATGTTAGTTTTAGCGAGGCCGGAACTACTCACATTGCCAATGATGATTAAGCCGTTTGCTTTCACGACCTTGTTTGAAAATTGATGGATAGCCTCTAAGCGCCTATTTTTAATCTGGGCGTGAAGCGCTTTTACTCGTTTCTTTTGCTTAGCGCGTTGAGCTTTGCCTAGTTTAGGTTCTAGCTCTCGATAGAAATCACCGCGCTCTAGCTTATCCCCATTGCTACAGGTAGCGGTGTCTTTTAGACCTAGATCGATGCCGACTTCGCCCGTAGCAGTCGATTCAATGCAAGGCATCTCCACGACAATATTGAAATACCAGCGGCCTCGTGCCTCTTGGGAGAAAGAGCCTGAACGAAACTCGTATTGAGCTAGGTTATAACTATCCCATACCTTGAAGAAATGACCCGCATAGCGTACTTGCCCACTCTTCCAAACCGCAGCACCTTTTTTAAAGGGTATCCAACCTAAGGAGCGTTTAGAACCACTCGAGACTCTCCAACGCAGTTTGCTTTTCTTGAATTGCTTACGGGCTTTTTCGTGAACCGCAATGGTTTCTTGAATCGTCGAGGAGTGAATCATAAAGCCTCGTTCGGCTTTCATGCCTTTGAGTTGGCTTTGTAGATCATACGCACTGAGATAAAGTGAGTGAAAACCAAACTCCGGAATGAAAAAATGTGAATAATAGGCGGTTTCTTCATTGGCAGCATTCCACACCTGATTCACCTCATAGGCCATGCGTTCAAGGATCGGTTTGTGCTTATCCTTGATGCGAACTTTGAGGGTTTTGAGGTGGGTGGCTGATTTCATGATGTTGATTATACTACAAAAGGTGCTAACTGCTCTTACTGTAGTACTACCTTTCATCGGCTGTCGCCGATCGCCTGATATCCCCTAGCTGAAGCAAGGGGCTTTACGGCTGGTTCGGTAATAACGTTTAATACTGAGTTTTTTACCGCCCCCTGCTCAAATGATGAAATCCTCCCCATTAATGGGTTACTGGTTAACCTTATTAGGTGTTTTAGCCCTCTCGCCCGATACCCTATTTATTCGTCTAGCGGGCAGTGATCCTTGGCAAATTAGTGCGTGGCGTGGTTTTTTAAGCGGTTTTATCTTAATCGGTTATTGTTATGCAATAGGGGGACGACAGGTCATTCGAGCGCTGAAAGCCGCAGGTAGCTCTGTGATTCTAGGGCTTATCTTCGTCACGGTTTTTTCAGCCTTTGGCTTTATTTACGCTATTACCCATGCCAATGTCACCGATGTATTAGTGATAGTTGCCTTTGCGCCTCTCATCAGTGCCCTACTCTCTGCTCTGTTCTTACACGAGCAAGTTCTATTACGTACTTGGATTGCTACGGCAGTCTGTGGGATAGGTTTAGCTATTTTACTCAGTCAGCCGAGTAGTGCTGAGCATTGGGATGGTTGGCTAGCGGCTTTTATTTCTGCACTAGGGTTAGCAGCTCAATTTGTTTATATGCGTAGTCGCCCACAAACTGATCTCACCATTGTAGTGGGTTTTGGTAATATTATCAGTGGCTGCATTGCCATCGGGTTAGCTAGCAGCTTAGTCTTACAAAGTACTATCCAGCTCTTGGGGATTTTGGGCACCTCGCTTGCCATACCGATCTCATTTATCTTATTCGCTATGGCTCTACGCCATATTAGTGCGGCTGAAACCTCCTTAATTATGCTCATTGAGTCGATTTTAGGCTCCTTTTGGGTCTGGCTGTTTTTAGGGGAATTACCCTCGCTGAGTACATTACTGGGCGGGATATTAGTGCTAGGTACTCTCACGATTTATGGTGTTCTGATTTTACGGGACTTGCCTAAGGCTCCGGCACATTAGGTGGGGATAATAAAATTTCAACCGATACAGACTCTATTCAGCTTCATACTTAAATCATGGGGTTTATTTATCCATGATGAGGGTGCAGCACAGGTTTTAATCCTCCTAAAAAAGTCTTGAGAAAACTTGAGCTACTAATTCGAGGGTGACTGCACTAGTATGACTATACTTTCACTAGCTATGAGGAGCCTATGTCAGTTTGGAATCAACTTAGCCCTGATATGATTGCCCGTTGTTTACTCAAGGCGGGCACTATTACCTCGGACCTTCCCCCCGAACATTTGCAACATTTACAGCATCGTGAAGCGGGCGTATTGCTGCCTTTAGTCCGCGCTCAACAGGCCTGGCATATTTTAATGATTCGCCGTACTGCCTCCGAACACGATTATCACAGTGGTCAAGTGGCCTTCCCCGGAGGAAAAAAAGAACCTAGTGATACCTCAATCACCGCAACGGCACTGCGCGAAACCTATGAAGAAATCGGTCTGCCTCCACAAGAGGTATCTATCCTAGGTCAACTCCCCTCGCATTACAGCATATCGGCCTATCGCATTACACCCACGATTGGGGTTGCGGCTTGGCCCTATGATCTGGTACTCGCACCGGATGAAGTAGCACGCGCTTTTACTATACCCTTGGCATGGCTGGCGCAACCGGAGCATTATGAACTCCGTCACCGTACCCTACCCTCTGGTCATACGGTGCCGGTTGCTTATTTTAATACCTATGATAATGAGCTGCTGTGGGGGGCTACCGCCAAGATGGTGCTATCGTTTATTCAAGTGCTAAAAGATAATTGCCCCTTATTGAGTAATGAGCATTAAGTATGAAACTGATAGCAGACTCTATCCACACCGAAGTGCTTGCTCAGCTCAATAGGTTAGCTCAGGAGCAGGGGGTAACGATTATTAGCGCGATTGAAAGTGGTAGCCGTGCGTGGGGCTTTCCTTCGCCGGATAGTGATTATGATGTGCGTTTTATCTATGCTCATGCGCCAGAGTGGTATATACAGCTCGCCCCTGAGCGCGATGTGATTGAGTTACCTGTTAATGCTGTGCTGGATATTAGTGGCTGGGATGTACGTAAGGCAATGCAGCTAGCTAATCAGGGGAATAGCGTGATTCAGGAATGGCTGATTTCCCCACTGGTTTACCAAGAAGACACCGCGCGGGTATTGGCATTGCGTCAGCTAGTAGCGAGTACCTTTAGCGCTAAAGCGACCTTTCACCATTATCGTGCGATGGCAACAGGCATGATTACGGCACTCGATGAGCCTACTATCAAGCTCAAGCGATTTTTTTATATTAGCCGCGCGACCTTAAGTGCTTTATGGGTGCTGCAACATCATACGATGCCCACTATTGTCTTTCCTGAGCTACTCGCTGCACTGACGGATAAGGCTGTGATGTTGCAAACCTTCCAACACTTAATTGCTGAGAAAGCAATTAAAGAGGAGGCTGAAAAAACCAGTATCGATCCACTATGTTTAACGTTTATTAGAGATGCTTATCAAACGATTCTGGCACTTGATATAAACAGCCTCCCTGCTCCTCGGCATAGTTTGGATAATACGGCACTTAGGCAATATTTAGCGCCATTGTAAGGAAACTAGCGTTTAACCTTTTTGCTCCCTCACCGTAGACAGTACGGTTTCAATAGCCTCTACCACTGCCTGAGCCTTGCGGTCATCTTGCACATCAGCATGCCCCGATGCAAACCGACCTGCATCATTATCAAAATAAAGGCCATTGGCCTGAGAAAAGGCTTCTGATAAGGCTGCCTGTACCAGAATGTCGGCTCCGATACGCACATCATTACCCGCCATGCCGAAGCCTTCGCGCACCATCCGGGTGCCCAGCAGCGAGCCAGGGTTGACCGCCACCACCAGCGGGCCATGACCCTGCTGCGCCAGTCCCAGCAGCCGTGACCATTGGGTCAGCGCTAGCTTGCTTTGGGCATAGGCAGCAAAATCATCCGTGAGTTTTACCCTACCAGTCAACGCCTGCAAATTGACGGGGGACTGAGCAGCAGAGGAGAGAGTCACCACTCGTGCATCCCCCCCTAGCAATGGCAATAGCTCTTGGGTAAGTAGATACGGAGCCAGTGTATTCACCACAAAACGCACATCTAGACCACTTGGAGTGAGCGCTTCTGCCACTTTGAATACCCCAGCATTGTTGATCAATACATCGAGATGTGTATGCTCGGCGTGGATATGCTCTGCCAACGTCAAAACAGCATTTAGATCCGACAGATCAGCTACATAAGCAGTAATCGAGCCTGCACCTGATAGCGCATGAAGATTAGCCTGCACCTGTGCTAACTTGTCCGAATTACGCCCGTGCAGCAGCACATGATGCCCCTGCTCAATCAGTATCCGAGCTGTTTCAAACCCAATGCCATCGGTGGCTCCAGTGATTAGAATGGTTTTCTGCATATTTATTACCTCGTAATGGCTCCGCTTGTGGCTGTAAAACTGGGTAGAACATCATCTGCCAACCGTTGCAGGGTGGTTTCAATGTCTGCCTGATTAAAGCGTAGGTTGAGAGCGACATGATTCACCCCGATTTCCTCCAGCGCCTTCAGATAGGCTATTAACTGACGTATCCCACTGCGAAAACCTAGATGAATTGGTTGCGCCAGAGCATCTGGGTCATCAACTAGATCCACATACAACGACTGGGTCACGGGCTTGTCTAGCAATCCGGCGGCCTGAATACGTTCACGCCACCCCTGAATGATCTGTGCTTGAGTGGCGACATTACGTGGATAGGTGATCCAACCATCACCATGGCGGGCAATCCAGTCAGGACTCTGCTGACTGCCGCCAGTAATCAACAGCGGCAACCGCCCGGAGACTGGCTTGGGCAACATGTCCATCTCACCACTGGGTTGACCATAAATATTATTAAAAGCCAGTGTCGGCTCTGCCATCTGGCGCATATAGTCATAGGCTGCCCGAAAACGCTCACCCCGATTTTCAAATGGTAGATTAAGCGCGGGGTATTCATCTGGACGGTCGCCGGAAGCAATGCCCAGCAGTAATCGCCCCCCTGAGAGCACATCCACACTGGCGGCGGCCTTGGCAATATGAGCTGGATGGCGTAATGGCAGCACCACACTAGCCACACCCAGCGCAATATGTTGCGTCTGCCCCGCCAACAATCCCAAATAGACAAATGGGTCGAACAACTGCCCAGCATCCCCAAACGAGGGGACATTAAAGGGTACATCACGCAACCACAATGCCGCAAATCCAAGCTGTTCTGCTAGTTGCGCCCGCTCTAAGTGGCGCTGCATGGTGGGAGTTGGGTTGGCAGAATAAGACTCCAGCGGCACCACCAATCCGAGGCTCAAGTACCCCGAACGGAAGGTGCGATTAAACCCCTGATTAAGTATTGGAAATGGCATAATTACGCAAGGTCATCCTTGCCATCAATCAGAAAATGGTGACTGACCGACCCTGCCGTGCGTGCCCGCAGGTGCGTGGCATACTCAGGATCACTCATGAAAGCCAGCGCCGCCGCTTTGGAAGGCCATTCAAGAATGATACGCAGTGTTGCTAAATCCCCCTCACCTTCAATACGCTCATGGTTGGCGGTACGCGCCAAGTATTTACCACCATGTTTAGCTACCAAGGCATTGGCAACTGGCAAATAGCCCGGAATCCAGTCCTCAGCCGTTGGTGTCACCGCCAGTACAGAATAATAAGTCATTCGGATCATCTCCATTCATCAATAAAAAACAGCCCTTTTCAGAGCCCATCAAAGCTCAATCACGACCTTACCAATCGCCTGACCACTGGCAAGACGAGCATGGGCGGCAGCAGCATCTGCCAAGGTATAATGCTGATCCAGCAATGGCTTCAGCCCGCCTGCCTCAACGATTGCGGTCAGTTCGGTCAGAATACGCCCGTGTACCTCACGCCCTCGGTTGTGAATCATTGGAATCAACATGAATACCACATGCAGGGATAATCCCTTGAAATGGGCTGCGGACAAATCCAGCTCCACCATGGAAACCGTTGAGGCTACCTGCCCATTCAAGGCAGCAGCGGCAAACGAATTCAGCATATTGGCTCCGCCCACCGAATCAAATACCACATCAAAACCCTGACCATCGGTGCAGCGATCCACATAATCAGCTACCGTCTCGGTCTTATAATTGATAGCCTGCGCTCCCATACCCTCAATCAGCGCCAACTGCTTCTCTCCACCACCGGTAGCATACACATCGGCACCGAAATGACAGGCGAGTTGCAGAGCCACATGACCGACACCCCCAGTACCGCCGTGTACCAGTACACGCTGCCCACGGGTGATACCGGCACGCTGCAACCCCTCATAGGCGGTAATGCCCACTAAGGGCAGCGCAGCGGCTTCTCGCATGGAAAGGTTTCGGGGTTTACGAGCCAGCAGGCGGGCATCGGCAGGCATGTATTCCGCTAGCGCGCCTGGCAGATCGCCCAGACCACCAGCACAACCGTAAACCTGATCCCCCACGGAAAAGTCAGTTACACCCTCACCTAGTGCTACCACCGTACCGGCTACATCCATACCTAATACTGCCGGTAACTCAGGGGCAATGGGTAATGCCTTACCCATTTCACGAATCATTAGATCAACCGTATTGACACTGCTCGCTGCCACCCGAATCAACACCTGACCGGAACCAACCTCTGGCATAGGCAGCTCGGCAGGCTCGAATACTTCGGGAGCGCCAAACTGGCGAATAATCATGGCTTTCATGAAAAAATATCTCATCTACAAAATCAGGTGGGCATTGTATTCTTTCATTGTTTTTTTGATAATTACCCGAAATGAAGAATCAGTTTTCAGCTTTTATTGAAAATCGCTCATGAATCAGGATCAAATGCAAATTGAACATCTACGCCTATTTGTGCGGCTGGCAAGTACCCTCAACATCAGTCTAGCCGGGCAGGAACTAGGACTGTCACCTGCGGTAGCCAGCAGTTACCTTAATCGACTGGAAACGGGCCTAGGTGTACGCCTACTACATCGCACCACCCGCAAGGTCACTCTCACGCCCGAAGGCAGTGCCTTTTTGCCCTATGCCGAAGATGTGCTCGCCAGTGTGGATGCCGCCTGTACAGCGGTCGGAATCGGGAATACCCTACCCAGAGGCCTGCTGCGGGTAACGGCACCAGCCTCGTTCGGACGCATGCACCTCATGCCTGCTCTAAAGGATTTCTGGTCGCATTATCCAGATTTGATACTGGACATGCGTTTTTCCGACACCATTGTCGACCTAGTCGAAGGCGGATTTGATGTCGCCATTCGTAATAGCGAACTGAAAGACTCCAACTTGATTGCCCGCAAACTCGCTTCCGATCAACGTATTGTGTGTGCCTCACCGGATTATTTGAAACATTATGGAGTGCCAAAATCACCACAGGCGCTCACTGAGCATCAGTGCATCAATCTCATTGGTCTGGATCAGTGGATATTCTCCACCCCTGATGGCTCCGTGAACATCAAAACTCATGGGCGGTTTCGTACGGATAATGGTGAAATCATGCGTGATGCTTGTGTGGATGGGTTAGGGATTGCCATCAACTCCACCTGGAGCGTGTACCAACAGCTCACGCGTGGGGAATTAGTTCAAATATTAGCCAATTACCCACTAGCCGATGATGCAGCACTATGGGCAGTCTACCCCAGCTCACACCAACTCGCCCCCAAGGTCAGAGTATTTATAGATTATCTGATAGGGTATTTCGGTGAAGTGCCATATTGGGATCAGTGCTAAAAACAAGCGGGTAATTCGAGACCTACCCGCTGATACATTTTAATGCTCAAAAAAACTCAAAGGCTTAAAATCCACCACACAGCGCATGCTCGGAACCCAGTCCTGTAAATGCGTCGTGGTAAATAACCGCCCTTCATGTAATTGCTCCTCTACCCCATCATGAAATAACACAATCCCACCTTGTTTACGTTTGCAGACTTCGCTTAGCACATTAGCTAAAATCTTATCCCCGCGTTGATTGTCCTTATTCCAGTCAAAGGCCGAAAAAGCCCATGCGATATGTCTAAAACCTAGTGCTTGTAAATCTTTTAATATCTCTGGGCGCTCGGCACGATTAAACCAACCATCCCCATACGGTAAACGAAACAAGGGTATTTTCGTGGTAAAATACGGACTTAATACTTGGCGCGAGCGCTTAAAATCGGCACGGCGGGCGGCGGCATCCACTTGTGAGTAATGCAAATGAGCATAGGAATGTGAGCCTATCATATGCCCTGCTTGTTTAATTTGACGCAAAATTTTGCGCCGCTGCTTACACTCTGTCATGCGCTGAATACAGACATTGCTATCGTGTTGCTCCGCTTGGCAACGTTTGGCAATCTCTGGGCAATCCACCTTACGGGCAATCGCAAAAAAGGTCGCTGGAATCTTTTCTTTTTTCAGTACCTTAAGCACATCTGTGGTCTGCTGAGCGGGGCCATCATCAAAACTTAAATGTAATGGATACTTAGTGCTAGCATCACACTGAAAACGCTCCCGAACGGCTGCACAATCGACGGCCTGTGCCGCCCCCGTCCATATGACTAGACCTAAGGTGAATAATGCGGTTATTAGTTGCTGCTTCATCAAATCAGTTACCCCTACCATTAAAATAATTATCTAAACTAAGCGTTTCCAGCGAGTTACGGTAAAATGCTTGCTCAATAACAGTATATCCTCATTTGGCCTTAAATAGCGTGGTATCGACATGTTCACGTCCAAAACCATAGCCAATAATGCGAGCAGGTATGTTTCTAAACCAACGAAAACGGGCTAACCAACGCAATACTAGAGGAACGGAAGGCTCCTTACCCTTAGCACGCAGTACCGCAGAAATCACGCGATTTTGCGCGATCACCTGTAAGGACTGCATACGTTTAACACCTGCCTCACGTTTGTTTTGTACCTCGGTTAGGGTCGTTTCATCTAGTATGTGTCTGGCTTGTAAGGCTCGCCCAATCACATTAGCGGCGGCTACAGCATCTTGAATCGCCATATTAATCCCCACCCCGCCAATCGGTGACATAGCATGAGCCGCATCGCCAATTAATAAAGCCCCCGGTACATGCCAACGCTGCAAGCGATCTACCGTGACAACCAGCGTTTTCACCTCATCCCACGAGCGAATCAAAGCACTGCGCTCCTGTAGATAGGGGACTAATGCCACCACTTGTTGTTGGAAATCGGTAATCGGTTGAGTACGTAACTGCGCGTCACTGCCTTTCGGTACTAGATAGGCAATCTGCCAATAATCACCACGATTAATCATCACCATCATGTGACCCGCACCGAGCCTCCCCTCTAAGCCACTAGGATCAGTCTCCTTACGCGGCAAGCGGAACCACAGCACATCCATCGGTGCGCCAAGATTAGTCACAGGTAATTTAAGCACCTTGCGAATAGTGGAGCTTCTGCCATCACACGCCACCACCAAATCCGCACGAATCTCCAGCGCCCCCTCCGGTGTGGTAGCTAGAACGCCTTTTACTTGCTCGGATTCAGAAATAATATCGGTGGCTTCGCATTGCATGATCAAGCGAAAACTAGGCAATGCCTTAGCTTCAGAGGCCATGAAATTGAGAAAATCCCACTGTGCGATTAAACAGATATAATCAAAGGGCTTTACCCCCTGAAAATCCCCTAGCTTTAGCGATTCACCGCCAAAATTAATACACATTTCTTGTAGATGTTGCTGCGGTAAAGCATCAAAACGCTGCTTGATCCCACAGTCTCGCAATAGCTCTAGGGTCGAGCCATGCACGGTATCCCCCCGAAAATCCCGCAGAAAGTCGGCATGCTTTTCTAGCACGGTGACTTCAACCCCCATACGTGCCAGCAAATAGCCCAAGACTAACCCCGCAGGCCCGCCCCCTACGACACAGACGGTGGTTTGAAGACTTGTTTTTTCTGTCATTACCCTATTCCTTATTCATTCTTGCTTACACCGTATTTATTATTTATCACTACTATTGAATACGGCTTTCCCTAGTCCGCTTCTAGCCTATAGGGTTACAATCGATTTGTTAAGCTGCACGGTAGAGTATAGCGGGGTTTTTACTCTATCTCTGTGGTAAAAGTGTGGTTAGCTATCGGTTTCATCCTCTGGATCAGGAGCATAAATATCCAATCCTAGCTCAATACCCCGCTCACCAAGGGCTTTCATCGATTTGGCAGAAATTGATAATCCCTCATTACTTTCTACCATGAATAAGCCACAAAATAGATCCATATGGTATCTAGTTGAGAGCTGCTCCCATACACTAAGATCGGGGGTAAGTTTACTCAGCACTTCATCTATTTGTTGATCGAGATCTGCGGGCAGGCTCTCTGTTGCTTTTAAGCGCCACATTCCTATTTTGACTGTACGAACTTGTCTAGTAACTTTGCCAACAATGACCTCTCCTTTGACCTGTTGCGTAGTGGGTATATGCCCTAATAGAGCCGTTATTTCATTGGGGTCGAGATCATCTCCAGCAATTCTCAAACTCGCTAATGAACGAGCTAACCCTGCCATAATCAATACCTCACTTTTATATTTACCTACTACGATTTTCAACTAATCCGATGCTCTATAGACTGTGAGCTATTTCCTCGTGCCAAACTATCCACCGCCTTCAGCATAGTCGGTATCCGATAGCTACCATGCATACTTGCTATTTTGTTTGCGGCTTCTTCTTTGCTCATACCCAGAGCTGTTATAAATAGTGGTCGCGCACTGCCTCCACGAAATACTTCTATTGCATGAGTCGCCGCTTTAAAACGATTTTTAGCTACTCCAATAATGATTGGCGCATAGGGTAAATGCTCCAATAATCTAGCCCCTAACCCCGGCTGCCCAGACTCAGACAAATCACAATACCCATCAATAATTAATATCTCTGGCGGCTGTGGCAGTTGGGACAATAACTCTAATAATGGTGGTAATTCACGCTTATAGAAATTGCCGGGTTCATACTCGGCAATATCATTTAAAGCAATCTTATTTTCATAACTAGGTATGGCACTATCCCAATTTTCAAAAACCAGCACCGCTGCATAGGCACTGGTTTCGTTATAGTGAACGTCAAAACACGCAATCATCCTTGGCTACTCCGACAAATCCAGCTCCTCATTAATGGCCTCCAGTGTGGCAATCCGCCGACTCACGGCCTCTGCATTTTGCCCTAAATAGGCCAAAGCGATGAGCCGTAGCATGGATAGCATGGTCGCATGGGTGGGCAAAATATCGTAATTAGCCACATGACACGACAGCACATGATCAGAAAAGCGTTGCGCCTGTGGAGCATAACGGTGATCGGTAATCGTAATAATCCGCATCCGTGTCGTGCGGGCATAGGCTAACAACACTGACAATAGCCTCGGTCGTGGGCTAAAGCTCAGCAGAATCAGCACATCACGCGGGCCGGTCATGGATAGCTCGGAAGCCCAGTCTTCTCCGGTAGCCTCAATCTGATGCACCCCATGACGTAGGCGCGTAAATAGAGAGCGCCCCAAACGTGCAATACCATACTCATCGCCAAAACCTAAAAACCATATACGCGGTGCAGACTTTAGGGTACGGGCAATTTCAGGCAGTAAATCTGAGCGTATCTCCTCAAAGGTTCGAGACAGATTGCGCAACTCCAGCTCTAGATGCTCGCTCAAAGTATGACTTAAACTACCTACCCCCTTGACTGGCTCAGATTGCACATAAGGCTCACGCCGGTTACGCTCTTCACGCGCCTGTAAGCGAACTTCATCGAAATCCGTATAGCCGAGTGTGCGAAAAAAACGTGCCGTTGTTGCTTTCGATACCCCTGCTAGCGCTGCTAATTCAGTGGCGGTGTGTGTTTCAATAAGCGTTTGATTTTCAAAAAAAATATTAGCAAGCTTTTTTTCACTAGAAGTTAGCCGTGCAAATCGCTCCTGAATACGTAGGATCAATCTTGAAGCCATGCCTAATAAATTCCTCTTGACTTATGAAACTGTAGTTTCATAATCATGAAACGATGAAACGAAAAAGGTTGTACGAGTACGATGACATCCTCCAAAGAAATTAGAGCCAAAATATGGACCCGTTTGCATGATGTAGCAAAACCGGATACCCGCTTCCATCTGAACTTCGCAGAAGTCATTCCCGATTTCAAGGGGTCTGATGCAGCTACCGATCAATTAGTGACTGACCCAGCTTATCAAAATAGCCGTTTCGCTTTCATTACCCCTGATAATTGCTTAGCTGATTTACGCCGTCGCATGATTGAGGCAGGAAAGCCCTTTGTCATGTCAACCTATGGTATCTATCGCGGATTTTTATTCCTTGATCCGGCGAAAGTACCTCCAGAGGCGGCTCTTTATGCCTCTTGGTTAGATGGTATGGAGCACTTTGGTGAGCCTATCACGCTGGCTGATATTTCGCGCCGAGGTCGCTTTGACTATATGGTAACAGGTGCCTCTGCGGTCTCTAGTAATGGGGTACGTTTTGGCAAAGGCCATGGCTTTTTCGATCTCGAATGGGGCATGTTTACCAGTCTTGGCCTTGCCGATGAACAAACCCCGGTACATGCCGTGGTTCATGATGTACAGGTGGTAGAAGAACAATTACAGCCTTCAGAAACCGATATTTTAGTTGATAAAATTTTTACTCCTTCCAGCACCCATGTCATACAACGCCGTGCTAAACGCCCTAGTGGGGTGAAATGGCCGCTACTGACACCCAAACAAATTGATGACACACCGCCGTTGCAGGAGCTACGCCGCTTGCAAGGGCTTGCTTAACCCCACTCCCCAAAAGGAAGCTCTAATGTCACTCACTTTAAACCGCCGACAATTTCTTGGAATCGCTGCTGCTGGAATCGCTTTAGGTGTGATGCCGCAGTATCTTCGTGCTGCGACTAGTACACTGAGTATGCAGGCTGCTTGGATTAATGATGCCGAATTTACCGGCTATTTTCTGGGACTGGATAAGGGGTATTACACTGAGGCAGGACTAGAGCTGTCCTATTTATCCGGTGGCCCTGATGTGATCCCCGAAAGTACCCTGATTGCAGGACGGGCGGATCTAGCCTTAACCTCACCCGATACCACAATCAAGGCTATCGTCGAACAGGGCGCACCGTTTAAAATTATTGGCGCACAATATCAAAAGAATCCGCTAGGTATTGTGTCACTCGCTAAAAAACCCATTACCAAACCGCAAGATCTGATTGGCAAAACACTAGCTGTACCGCCGGTCAATGTGATTTCAGTCGAGGCTATGCTTAAAATGAACGATATTGACCCCAGTAAGGTTAATATTGTGCCCTATGCCTATGACCCCACCCCGCTCATCAAAGGTGAGATTGATGCGAGCCTCGATTTTACCACTAATGTCCCCTATACCATCAAACTAGCAGGCGAAGAAGCGACCTCTTTCTTGCTGTATGACTTTGGTTACACCATCTATAACGATACCATCGTTGTCACTGAAGAAGTGCTGGCTAAAAAACGGGATCAGTTAGTGGCCTGGTTACGGGCATCACGTAAAGCCTGGAATGAAAACTTTACCGATCCTGCGGCTTGGCCTCCGAAATTCGCTGATACTTGGTTTAAGGGCACTGGACGCTCGATAGATAACGAGATTTATTTCAATACAGCTCAAAAACCCTTGATGGAAAGCCCTAATGGTATTTTTGCCCTCACCGATGACGGCATTGAAAAGTGTTTGAGTGCTTTAGGTAAGATTGGATTAGTGGGTAAACACGACATGTTCGATACCTCCTTACTAGCAGAAATCTGATGGTTGCAGTAACGGTGACAGCGGGGATTCAGTTAGAAGGTATCACCAAAACCTTTAGTGGGCGGGGCAAGACCGTAGAAGCTTTGAGGGAGGTTTCTCTTGCCTGCCCCACGGGGTCATTTACCGCGATTATCGGCCCCTCAGGTTGTGGCAAATCAACGGTCATGCGTATTGCCCTTGGCCTTGAAAATCCAGATTCCGGTACTGTGCAAATTGCCGGACAAGCCCCCCTCTTGGCAGCACGTGCGGGTATCACTGGGGTAGCCTTTCAGGATGCAGCACTCTTGCCTTGGCGTAGTGTACGCCGCAATGTCGAGGTGCCGCTGGAGGTATTAGGGCGTTCGCTGACAACAGAAGCCCCTACTGTGCAAAAGCTGATTGAGTTAGTCGGTCTTAAGGGGTATGAAAACTCTTTACCCGGAGAGCTTTCCGGCGGTATGCGCCAACGGGTGGCTATTGCCCGCGCCCTAGTGACTCGCCCACAGGTATTATTCATGGACGAGCCTTTTGGTGCCTTGGATCAAATTTTGCGCCGTCAGATGAATGTTGAGCTACAGCGTATCTGGTCCGAAACTGGCTCAACCGCATTTCTGGTGACGCATGGCATTGATGAGGCGGTATTTTTGGCGGATCGGGTGGTGGTGATGCACGCAACACCGGGGCGTATTGTGGATGTGATTGAAGTCCCCTTTGAGCGCCCCCGCCTTCCCACGCTATTCTCAACCCCAGAATTCCATCATATCTGCGACCATATCGCGGGAGTGCTACATGGTGGGTGAAGCATTAGCGCGTCATCGTGGCCTACGTAATGCCCTTCTCCTTGTGCTGATCTGGGAAGTCATCGGCAGGCTAGGTCTAGTGGCGGGCGGTGCGTTACCGCCCCCTAGCGCTATACTCATTAAACTATGGCAAGATCGGGCGGACTATCCACTGCATATTGCGGCAACTCTGCAGGCATCGGTCACGGGTTTTGTCATCGGGAATATTATTGCCATTAGTGCGGGGGTTATCTTTGCCCTCTCACCGACACTGTTACGGATTTTTCGGGGGGTCAATATCGCTGCCTTTGCGTTACCCCCCATTGCTATAGCCCCTATTCTCACCCTGACCCTATCCGGCATGGCTCCGCGCATTACTTTAGCGGCATTAGGGGTTTATTTTGTCAGTATGACGGCAACGGTGATTGGTATTTCACAAGCAGATAGTCGTGCTGCAGACCTCATCCGTGCTTATGGCGGTGGGCGCTGGCAAGTATTGCGTAGGGTGCAGTTTCGCGGGGCACTCCCTGCCATACTAGCAGGGCTTAGAGTCGCGGCACCGGCTGCGGTATTAGGTGCGATTTTGGCTGAATTTGGAGGCGGAGGTCGCTGGGGACTAGGCACTTATCTCTTAGGTTCACTAGGGCAAGCAAACCCTGCGCGGCTTTGGGGTATTGGTCTAGTGGCTACCTTAATTGCAGGACTCAGCTATGCCGGTTTTGCCCTACTCTCGCGTCACTTTCTTGGCTCTACCCGTGCCGTGACCTTGAATACTGCTGTACCAACTGCTCAAGAGCAATCTAGCTCTAGCCTCCGGCGCGTGCTGATTATCACAGCTTCAATTGCACTACCCTTTATTATCTGGTGGGGGTTTATTAAGCTCAGTGGTGCTCCGGCTATGATCGCTAAGACACCGCTGGATGTGGTGAATTATCTATTCTTTTCTAATGCCTCGGCCACGGCACAGAGCAAGCTATTACAAGCGCTAGGGCAAACACTACCCATCACCTTTATAGGTATGGCGGCTGGGTTATTGTTTGCCTTTTTACTGGCTATTTTGTCCAAACTATTCCCGCGCGGGATAGAAGCTTTTATGCCCGTTGCCTTAGTGACTCAGACCATGCCGCTGGTGGCACTCACACCCTTATTAGTGCTGATGTTGGGACGTGGGCAGGCTCTCACGCTATGGGTTACGATTTCAGTTACCTTTTTTCCTGCATTTGTGACCTTAGCACAAGGGATAGCGCTGGTTCCTAATAGCGTGCAGGAACTACCGCGTGCCTATGGTGCTAGCCGCTGGACTGAAATGCGTATGGTAACGATTCCAGCCGCGTTGCCCTATCTATTTGCCGCTATGCGTCTGACGGTGCCACGAGCGCTACTCGGTGTGATGATTGCCGAATGGCTTGCTACCGGCAAAGGCCTAGGTAATCTGCTCAATCAATCGCGTGGCTATCTAGATTATGGCATGATCTGGACCGTGGCTGCCGTCGCCGTACTATTATCTGTGATATTTTATCAGCTAGTAGTGCTCCTTGAACGACGTGTCCTCACTCGCCTAGGTATGACAACAGCAGAGTGATATTAAAAGCACACCATCATCATTTAACCCACTTCATATTCTCCAAAGCGGCGACAAGTTCAGGGCGCATAATAAACTCATAATGCCCATCTAAGGTTTCAGGTGAAGCATCATTGCCAGATGATAATGTCCAAAACCACATAAACGTCCCATCTTCCCTTGTAGGTGGTGTATATTCTAGTACTTCAGCTATTTCGCGTCCTAGTGTCCCATACTGCAAATTAGCCGCATTATAATTGGCATAACCCACAGCTTCAGCCAGTCTCGTAGCAGTAATGGTATGGTTAGGGCTTGCATACTGAGCAGCAAGCATTTGACGATACTGTGTGTTTCGTAATCTCCCCTTATCACGCAGTTTTAACAGTGCTGCCTGATATTGTTCTGGTGTAGCAATCATGTTTCATTCTCTCTTAATTGAACATGACCGTATTCTAGCCTTACGCAATCATGCTGGGTAGTTGCTAAGCAGGCAGTATCTGTATGTTATATGTGATTTTTACCCGCTAGGTGTTGTGACTAAACGACGGGTTCTGACTCGGCGGGGTATGGCGACAACGGAATGCTCAAGAAAATAGGCTGCTCCTATTAAACTTGCTAATAGAAACAGCCTATTTAAGAATAGTAAGCTAATTAACCTTAAGCAATTTGTCCCATTAATAAACTAATGGTTTTATGTACTTCATTACGTTTAGTAGTCAGACTTTTCTTAATTTCCATTAATTCAACTACCTGCTCTAGCGTTCTAACGTGCTGTATATTGGTTTTTAAAATTTCACACGATAGGCTTAAAGGGCGTAAAAACTCCTCGGCTTTTTGGGAATCACTCACAATATGCTTACGAATACTTTTAGTGTATTCAATTACCGTATCGCAACTACGGTTTTGCGTATTCATTTTACTCTCTTTGACATCCTGATAGAGTGAATCTAGCTCTAAAACTGTCTCTTTATTATTTGTATTCTGTAAAGGAGCGGGGAAACCTTGCGGAGTAATTTCGTGCAGTCTTACTTCTAATGCTTGTTTTTTCTCTTTTACGGTTAGTAATTTACTATGGACGGATTCTAACTCTACTTTATTAGACGCAATATCTTGCTCTAATTGATTATAAGCATTGATTACCTTTTGCAGCACACTCACTGCTGGCTCATCTAAAGCGGTAGAGTCTTTATTATTATCAGCTAATTTGCTTCTATTTATACTGCTATTGAGACCCATGACTCGCGCACTACCGGCTGGACTTTCCGATCCTGAGCTGTGACTAGATGAGTGTGTGCTACCTGAGGTGGGTGAGCTAGGTTTACTATCTACACGAGCACTTGCATTGGCTCCTTCTGAGGCGGGGCTAGGTTGATTCGCTGTGCGAGTGCTAGCCGCTGCTCCTTCTGGTGTGGGTGAGCTAGGTTTACTATCTACACGAGCACTAGCACTTTCTGAGACTGGGCTAGGTTGATTCGCTGTGCGAGTAGTACTAGCGGTGCTGCCTTCTGAAGTGGATGGGATAGGTTTGCTATCCGCACGAGTACTAGCACTTACCTCTGCTGATGCGGGGCTAGGTTGATTAGCTTTATGAGTGCTAGCGGTGCTGCCTTCTGGTGCGGGTGAGCTGGATTTATTATCGCTGGGTTTGCTATCTACGCGAACGCCCCCACTGCCCCCTTCTGGGGTAGTACTCTTGGTAGTATTGCTATTATTTTGTCCTGCTGCTGGGGTTGACTGATTGAGGCTGGGGCTAGCAGTAGGACGCTGCTCAACTATTGGGGCAGGTGTTGCAACACTGTTGGTAGGCTGTTCCCACGATGACACCAAAGAGGTAACTGTAGTCAGATCAGGCATAACCCTAGTGTGACTCACCACCGGAGTGGTATGCGTATTAAGCTCTGGGAAATTAGGCACCACTGGAGCACTAGATAAACCAAAGGCATTTACAGTGGACGCTGTCACATCCGTTACGGGTCGATGGCTAGAGGACTCTAAGACATCCAGTATATCCAGCTCGTCACCTAAATGGCTCAATCCCAATTTTGCCAAATTGATGTCCATCTCCATCTCTGTTTCAGGCTTATGTTTTTGCTTACTATCGGGGGGAAAAGTGGGAGACAGATGGTTATCTGGCAAGGATTTATTAGATGATGGGTTATCATTCGACATAGCAGCCCCTATTCTTATTTTTTTTATTGTTCATGACGTTAAGCACTTAGCTTAAGCTAAGCGAGCTGATTTTTTAATGAATTCAGCCTGTGTTTTCGGGATAGATTGCGCCTATACTGTGGTCTGAAGCTATATCAAATTTTATAAATGCGAGCTGATTTATGCATCTTCTTCGTCTTATGCTGTTGTTTATTTTCCTTCATCTGTCAGTCGCAAAGGCTGCTCCTCTTACTCCTGAGCAAGTCCCTGAGCCACTGAAACCTTGGGTAGACTGGGTATTACAAGATAATCCTGAACGTAACTGCCCACGCGCCTACGCCTCAGCGCAACAATACTGTGCTTGGCCTAGTACTCTAGATTTAAACCTCAATGAACAAGGCGGAACCTTTACCCAACGCTGGCAAATTTATCAAGAAAGCACCATTCGCCTCCCCGGAGACGCGCAACATTGGCCTACTAATGTACAAACTGATCAAACTGCCGCCCTCACCGTCCTTCCTAAAGACGACTACCCTACGGTCAAGCTTGCCGCTGGTACGCATATTGTTCGGGGACAATTTCAATGGGATAAGCTCCCTAAAACCGTATTCGTCAGTCCCGAATCGGGTCTAATCCAACTCACTGTCAATGGTCGCCCCATCGCCAATCCAGAATTTAATGCAGAGGGACGTTTATGGCTGACGCAAAATACGGAGGCTAGTAGTGAGGATAATTTAGACCTGCAAGTTTTTCGTAAAATCACCGACTCCCACCCCATTGAAGTACTCACCCGTATTCAACTACGCGTTTCGGGTAAACAGCGCAATACAGATTTAAGTCCGGTGCTGTTGGAAGGATTTATTCCCTTAGCCATTAGGAGTCCGCTACCGAGTCGCATTGAGCGCAATCAACATCTACAAGTACAATTACGCCCCGGCGAGTGGACGATTGATATTATTAGCCGTGCGCCTAATAATTTAACTAGCTTTACCCTTCCTACTAGCCAGCAACCTTGGCCTAATCAAGAGGTGTGGGTGTTTGAGGCGGATAATACCTCACGCCAAGTAGAGGTTGGTGGTGTTGCTAGTATTGATCCGAATCAAACCAAATTACCTACCGATTGGAATAGTTTACCTGCGTATTTAATGAATAGTGGTGACACACTCACCCTAACCGAGCAGCATCGGGGCATGGTATCCAATAAAAGTAATGAGCTAAGCCTCAAACGTACGCTCTGGCTCGACTTTGCGGGCACTGGTTATAGTATTCAAGACCAATTACAAGGCTCACTAGCCGAGCAATCACGCCTTAATGCCACACCGGAGCTTAAGTTAGGACGCGTCACTATTAATGGTGTGCCACAACTGATCACCCAACAAGACGATACCACACCGCCCAATATTGGGGTGGAAGTGGTACGGAAAAATAATTTAAATCTTACCGCCGATAGCCGCTATGAAGGCTCCGTCAGTACTCCGCCTGCAAATGGTTGGCAACAAGAATTGCAGCAAGTCAATACTGAGTTGTATCTCCCCCCCGGCTGGCGTTTGCTACATGCGAGTGGTATGGATAATACGCCGGATACTTGGTTTTTAAGCTGGTCGCTATTGGATTTATTTCTGGTATTAATTATTGCCCTAGCCGTCGGTTATTTATATAAACCGCTTTGGGGTGTTTTTGCCCTTATTGTATTGGTCTTTATCTGGCATGAGCACGAAGCTCCACGTTTAATTTGGCTCAACTTATTGGCGGTCATTGCCCTATTGCGGGTTGTACCTAATGGCTTGCTTAAAGACTTACTGAAATACTACCGCTTGATTAGCTTAGTCGTCCTCGCTTTGATTGTGGTGCCCTATATGATTGCTAGTATTCGCATAGCACTCTACCCACAACTCGAACGGAACTACTACGGTCAAGATTATTATGGCGGCTCTAGTAATTATGCAGCCGCCCCCGAACCGGCACCTGCTGCGGAATCTGCTTATGTTACAGCAGATGTAGCCTCTGAAGATGAGGCTCTACAAAATCAAGGCAAGGCTCAAGAACGTAAGCGGGTATCTAAAGAAATGGTACAACAAAATGTTGACTCTTACCGCAAAGCAGCCAAGAAATCTAAAGTCGATCTCCAAGCTCTTGATCCTAATAGCATGATTCAAACCGGCCCTGGTCTACCCAATTGGAAGTGGTCGAGTGTGAATTTTTCTTGGTCGGGGCCGATTCGTCCTGATGAAAGTATCTATCTTCTGTTGAGTAACCCATTGATGACAGCACTCTGGAAATTTTTAGGTATTGGCCTCTTACTCATACTCGCTTGGCGTTTAATTTGGCCTAAAGGGGATAGTAATCAACCGATGACCCCACAAGCCGTCTGGCAGCAATTCAAGCAAAACCCTTGGACTAGTATCAAGGCACAATTCACCCTAAGCTTAGCCTTATGTGCTGTGGTCGGCCTCATGAGCTTCAGCCCTAAACCGACACTCGCGGCTGAAATGCCTAATGACGAAATGCTGCAAGCCCTGAAAGAGCGCTTATTGCAAGCGCCAGACTGTTTACCACAGTGTGCTCAGATTGAGGCGATGAATGCTCAAATCCAAGCTGATAGCTTACAATTACGCTTGCGAGTTCATGCCGCTAATCAGACTGCGATTCCATTACCCCTTGCTCAGGGGGCTTGGCTACCTCAACAAGTATTGATTGATGGTAATCCTAGTGCGGCTCTGAAACGCAATACCGACCAACAACTGTGGGTGGTATTAGACGCGGGTCAACACGAGATTATTCTACAAGGCGCTTTACCAAAGCGCTCTAGCTTTACCCTGAGTCTCCCGCTCAAACCTTATCGAGTCACTTGGCAAGCCAGCGATTGGTCGGTCGATGGTATTCGGGACAATGGTGTACCCGAAGGACAATTACAATTCCTACGGACGACGGGTGCGGATACTACAGCTAATTTAGATCAAGAGGCCAGCACCCTGCCTACCTTTGTGAAAGTGGAGCGGCGTTTAAACTTAGGCCTAGATTGGTATATTGACACCACGGTGACTCGCCTTTCCGATAGCACGCCCCCCTTGAGCCTCTCCATTCCCCTCTTAGCCGGGGAGCGCCCTATGAGTGAACAATTGACCGTGAAAGATGGGCAAATTAAAGCCAACTTTCGCGCTCAAGAACGAGAGCTTTCTTGGTCATCACGCCTGAATACCACGGAAAAGCTCACCTTAAAAGCCGCTGCTAATCCCGATTATTTAGAAGAATGGCAAGTTGCAGCTAGTCCGGTGTGGAATGTACAAACCAATGGTATTCCGGTTAATAATTTGGTTGAGGAAGATGGGATTAGTGTTCCTGTGTGGAAACCTTGGCCTAATGAAAGCCTAGATTTAACCATTACCCGTCCTCAGGGCGTTGCTGGTCAAACCGTCACTATTTTATCTAGTAAAGTAGAAGTAAACCCCGGTAAACGTGCCAAAGATATTGTGCTCACGCTCACTATTAGCAGTAGTCGCGGCACCCAGCACACGCTAACCCTCCCTCCAGACGTAGAAATTAAAAATCTCATTATTGATGGGAAAAAACGCCCGATTCAACAGCAAGGCGATAAGCTAATTTTGCCTCTCAATCCTGCTGAACAAACCATTATAGTGATGTGGCAAGATAATACCCCACTCTCGATATTCTACCGCTTCCCCGCAATTGACGTGGGCGTGAATAGCGTCAATAGTACCTTAAACATTAGCATGGCAGCCGACCGCTGGGTATTATGGGCACGAGGCCCCGATTTAGGACCTGCGGTATTATTTTGGGGGGTATTACTCGCGCTCTTAATCGTGTCCATTATTTTAGGCCGCTCTAAACTCACCCCGCTCAAAACCTGGCAATGGTTTCTGCTCGCCGTTGGTTTAAGTCAAAGTAGCACCTATTTATTAGTGCTCATGGTCATCTGGCTTATTGCCTTAACACAACGCACAGCACTCACACGCATTTTGTCAGTCTGGAGATTTAATACCATGCAGGTAGGATTGGTAGCACTCACCTTCTTTGCCTTAGTAGCCTTGGTAGGTGCGGTCGCAAATGGCTTATTAGGGCATCCTGATATGCAAATTACAGGCTATGGTTCTCATGCGGCTCAGCTCAATTGGTATCAAGATCGCACGGGTACTCAGTTACCGCAACCGTCGGTCTGGAGTGTCTCGTTGTGGGTCTATCGCTTGCTCATGCTGCTCTGGGCATTGTGGTTGGCTATTACGGTATTAGGTTGGTTACGTTGGGGCTGGCAAGCCTTTAGTACGGGAGGATTGTGGAAAAGTGAGCCAAAGGTGCCACCTACACCACGCGCTCCCCTAACTCCGGTAGTGCAACAGTCTACACCTACTACCCCACCTAAATAGATGTGCTAGGGACTGGGCTTAGGCATCACGCCTAAGCCCATTTAAACCCTCATTACGTCGCTGATGGCTTATCAATCTTCCGCTTCAACATCATAAACGCTAGCGCTAATCCCCCACCAATAATGGCTATCAAGATAATAATCCATAAAAACTTTTGCATATAGGTAACGGTGAGTAGGCTTAATAACAATAATAACCCCACAATATACAACTCCCACGATACCAATATACCGTCAATAAAAGTCACTAAAGCTAAAAGCAATAAAATCATTAAGCCCGTCGTTTCATAATTCAAACGTCCAGACTCTAAGAATAAATAAATCACTAATAAAGCAATAAACGCCGCACCCCACAGTGTGACTTGTTGGAGTAAAAACTTACTATTATTTTTAAAGCCCGTATGCTCGCCCTTTCTCCAGCCCCAGATAGTTGTCACAATAGCGGTAATCACTAGCATATAAGTCCAGTAGGTATAAGATTTTTCACCATTATAATTAGTAATACCTATACCTAATAAGGCTAGAAAAATAATTCCTCCAAAAAACAAAGCATCACGCTTTAAAAAGCGTTGCATACTAAAAGAGCCCTCTTGAGTCGCTAATGATCCATTAGCGGGCTGCGTGCTTTTCTCAGTCGGTTGCGTACTCATTTACATTTTCTCCTTCATTAATCAATCCTAAGCCTAGAGTCTAGTCTACTCTTTTATTCTGGTAACTAATTCACAATTTTCTACTCTAAGCTATTGTTATACTGGCAACATAATATCAACGGGGTCGAACTCATGTATACCTTAATTCGCTTAAAAATCAGTCTTATACTACTGAGCATCATATGCCTACAACCTGCCCATGCCATCCCACCACCGGATGTGCTAATGTCCTTATGGCAATCTGCTTTACAATTCATCGGTATGATTTCCGTAGTGCTAGCCGGTGCAGCACTCACCCTCAAACAATTTTTCTCACATTATTTAATAGGTTGGAAGCGCGACCTCATGTTAGGCATACTCATGCTTAGCCTGTTTGGGATCGGGGTTTGGTGGTTCAGTGCTAACAATAGCGCAGACACAGTACATGCAGCAAATACCTCCACCACGAGCGTCCCGCCAGCCCCCCAGCCGCTCGTGAATACCCCACCCCAAGCGAATAAACCCGTACTCCCTAAAGGCGAGAAGTTAGCCGTTGGTGAAATTTTAAAAAGAGAAAAGGATGAATATACCCGTAATTGGAAAATAGAAACCCTAGGTGAAATGCAACAAGAAGCACAAATGGCGCGTAAAGCAGAGCAATTACCTGCATTAAAACCTGTTATTATCGAATCCTTTACCCCACAAGCTTTATATAAACTATTACAAACAGAGCGCTCTCAGTTTTACTTACTCGATGTCAGAGAAGGTTATGAGCGCTCTCAATTTACTATTCAACACGACGCCATTGCCCGCTATGGTGATCTTATTCATGATATTATTCCACCAAACTTAGCGCGCAATAAATTAATTGTTCTCTTATGCCATTCGGGTATACGGGGCTATCTCGCCGCCAATGCTTTGCATGCCAAAGGCTATAGCAATATCGCTTTTTTACAAGGTGGTATGGCAGCGTGGAATGAAGCTAAGCTTCCTATTAATGGCAATGCCAATTATAGTCTACAACCTAAAAGCCTTAAGATTCTTAGCAAGCAGCAATTTAAAGCATTAGGGGATAAAAACTTTACTATTCAGATTGATACTAACTCACCTGCTATTAAAGGCATTAAAAACTTAACTCAATTACCCTTTGAAACGGCTTCTACTACTATGCTACAAAAAATTTACCAGCAAGCAGGTAATAAACCGATTGCTCTGGTTTGTAATACCTATGGTGGGTGCTTTCATGGTTTAAATATGTCTTATTTATTAAAACAAGCGGGCAAGCAATATGTAGGGATTTATGATGACTCAAAACAATGGCTAACACAATATGAATGAGCAGCCGAATAAATACTACTATCTTCAACTAGCCCAAGAGGCAGGTATTAATACACCTGCCTCGTGGTTAATCGATACTATACCGACTCCAGTAGAGCTAGAGAATTTTACCCAAAAAAATCAAAGTGATTACTATATAGTACGCAGTGCAGTAGCTTTAGAAGATGGTAACACCCATTCACTCGCGGGGCATTTTTGGAGTTCGGATAAAGTTAATGCGGATCAATTAGCGGCTACTATTGAGTATGGCTTTCAAGCTAATAGTGAACGTTTAAAACAACAACAAAGCTCCATAAATCCTACCCTAATGGTTCAACCGTTTATTGAACATACTATTGGCGGGGTAGCTTTTTGTCCGTGGAGCTTTTTTAGTAATTATAGCTATGTAGAGTATGCGACTACCGTACAAGCTGTGGTTGAGGGTAATGCTACACCCGCCCTAATTAGTTTAGATCCTAATTACTCTCACCCTATTGAGCCAGAAAATAATGTCTGGATTAGACCTTTACAAGATACTATTCAACATTTAAAAGGTTTATTTGATTTCCCATTAGATATTGAATGGGTATTTCATCACAATACTCAGTGCTTTACGCTATTACAAATTAGGCCGCAAACGCATTTAATCGGCACATTACAGAGTGCAACGCAATTGCCTCCCCTACCTCAAGGCCAATGGGAATATAGTGCATTATCCGAAAGTGTGGGACGTTTATCACCCCTATCATTTGATTTACTCCGTCATTTATACCAAGAAGCACGCCCTACTTTACAACTCATCGGGCATAAAGCGGCTCAAGTAGATTTTATGTATCGTTTGCCTGATGGCACGATAGTAGTAGAGCCGAATAAGGAAAAAGCATTTTACGACAACACACGAATGGGTAGTTTCTGGCGTGGATTTAAAGCCCCTAGTATTAACAACCAAGTATTAGAAGCTATTAAAGTAGGGATTGACTCTACTGATTTTAGCCTAACACGTTTAATTCAGTTTTTTAGTTTATGGCTAGCTAGTAATAGCTTAAGCCAAGGAGCGGGGCGCGATGAGGTATTTGACCCACAACGCTACGAATTATTATGGCTAAACCCACCCCCTGCATTTAAGCCTGAAATAACTCAAGACTGGAATAGTTTAAATAGGCAAATTCGCACTCTATTTTTTAATGAATTGCATAAACTAAAATTACTCATTAAAGATCAGCCCAGTGCGGTATTTTGTACTATAGCCGAGTTTCAACAAGGTCAATGGAATCAAATCCAGCGCCAACATGAGCAAGTACAAGCTGCGAGCTTTGACTATTTACCTCTATTACAATCCGCCCCTAATAACACCCTGCAATCATTAAGTGTGGCTAAGCGAGTGACGGGGGTCGTATTTAAAATCGACAATCCGTCACAGTTTCGGGGTGATATTCCTAATGGTGTGATTTTAGTAGCGCCTTATTTTGATAATCGTTGGGTGCATCGTATTAAAGATTTAACCGGAATTATTGTTGAGCGCGGTAGTCGATTGGCTCATTCAACACTGGTAGCACGAGAGGCACAGGTGCCTTATGTAGTTATTGGCAATAGTAGTTTTGTTACTTTAATAGCAAACCACACTCTTACCTTAGATACTATTAAAAACACTTTTGATTGATTAAATTATCATAAACCTATTTTAGGCTTTAATTCATTTAAGCGCTCAATGAACTTTTCTGCTATGGGTTTAAAAGTTTCATCTGGTTGGGGTAATGTTAAAATTTGCTGCCAATATTGCAAAGCAATGGGAAACATTTCTTGCCAATACTTTAAAGCGGGTGGAGTTACTAAACGGATTTCAGGCACATCATTAGGAATATGACCAGAGGCGCGTGGTGCAAATAGCATAGGGAGCATATCGTAAACGGGTGCGAGGCGTAGATTGGTGGTTTGTTCATGGAAAAAAGACAAATTGCCTAAGTGCATATCAGCATTACCAATCATGCGCCCAAAGGCTTCTAGTTTTTGCATGGTTTCAGCATCTTCGACACTGATTAAACCTTGTTTTTGTAATTCAATGGATTGAGTTGACCAAGTAGCATCAGCCTGCCCCACAAATTCGCTATCGACAGCAGCTAGAGATACCTGTCCTAAGCGTCCCTCTATTCCTACGCGGTCAAAACGCTCAACCTCTAAAAAATACTGCCCATCTATTTCTAAAAACCCTGACATTGCGCTAGCAAAACTAGCTTGATTAAGTACTTTTGTAGCCAAGCACTCCGCCTGCAACAAACTAGCCCAGCGACGAGTTATAGTATTGTTATCTGGAGCGGTAAATTTAACGATTACATTGATCGGACAATTAGGATCAAAAAGCCGTGCCACAAATTTAGGTTGTTCCCCACCCGCTGATGATCCGACCTCTTCCGCTTTCAATGCTTGAAACGCTAAATGTTTGTATAAATATTTTTTGTTAATCTCAGGGTGCCTGATTGTTAAATTGATATTGGTAGCAAGATAGGGACTTATGGGTTGTAGATTGATGGAGCTTAATATCTGATATATAGCACGGTTATTAGTAATAATAAAATTACCCACGACATCTGTACCAAATGCCTGCAATGCAAGTAGAATTTCATCATCAGACCAATCGTTAATACGTTTAGACACACCTAATATTTCAGCCATTTTATTGGCAAAGCTACGTCCAATGAACCCTTGTGGTCGCATATCATAAATCCACCAAGGTAAGCTACGGCTATAATACTGTTTTTCTACTAATCGATCACCCTTCCAAAGAATAATATAACCTTCAGGATATACAGGGATAAGGTTTCCTATCTCAGTTGGTTGACCCTTTCTTGGAATTTCCCAAATGTAAAACTCATTATATTCACGAATTTTTCTTCTTAGAGCATAGCTGGTATTTTTTACCTCACCAAACTCAATGAGTTCTGAATTTAAAATATTCAGCAATTCCTGCAAATTATTTTCATTAATATTAAAAAGCCGCAATATCTCTGTTCTAGACATTGCACCTTTTTTAAGTAGTGATCGTAGGGTACTAGCATCAGACATAAAATGGATCTTGCAATAATTAACACTTTAAAAACTATAACTGACTTAATGCTCCAAAAGCAAAAACCCCATTAATGCTCTCGCACTAACGGGGTTTTGCTCAGAACCTAACCGTTTACGACTTAATCGTAAGACACGCTTAGAATTTCATACTCTCGCGCACCACTAGGGGCTTGAACGACGGCAACATCGCCCTCTTCCTTGCCAATCAAGGCACGTGCGATCGGGGACGATACCGCAATGCGGCGCTCTTTAATATCGGCCTCAATATCACCTACAATCTGATAAGTGATGGTATCGCCGCTTTCGACTTCCTCCAACTCAACAGTCGCACCAAACACCACCTTGCCGCCATTAGCCGCACCGACTGTTTTAGTATCAATCACTTGAGCGAGTGATAAGGCGGATTCTAACTCTTGAATCCGTCCCTCATTAAAACCCTGTTGCTCACGGGCGGCATGGTATTCGGCATTTTCTTTCAAATCACCATGCGCACGAGCTTCCGCAATCGCTTGCACAATGCGCGGACGTTCTACCGTTTTTAGGCGGTGTAACTCCTGCTTGAGGCGCTCAGCACCTTGAGCTGTTATTGGAGGTCTATTCATCTACTCTCGTATCCTTGTTAAATAATGCCTTGATGAAGGTCTTGCAAACGATATACCTGCTCAGGAGCGGTATAACCCATCGCCATACATAAAGCACGCGCTCCTGCTATGGTAGTAGTGTAGGTAATTTTACGCTGCAATGCTTCCCGACGAATCGCAAAAGAATCCCGCGTGGATTGCTCACCTTCTGTGGTATTGATAATTAAATCAATCTCTTCATTTTTTATCATATCCACAACAGTTGGGCGACCCTCAAAGATCTTATTCACGACCTCACAGGCAATACCTGCTGCTTGTAGCTCACGCGCGGTACCACGGGTCGCTACCATTTTAAAGCCGCGCTCTTTCAACAAAGCACCGATTTCAGGCAAATGACGTCTATCCGCCTGCCGCACACTGACAAAAGCCACACCAGAGGTAGGATAATCCTCACCTGCTGCCCGTTGCGCTTTACCAAAGGCTTCGGCAAAGGTTTTACCCACGCCCATGACCTCGCCTGTAGACTTCATTTCAGGGCCTAAAATCGGGTCAACACCGGGGAATTTAATAAACGGGAAAACCGCTTCCTTCACAGAGTAATAAGGCGGAATTACTTCATCCGTTGCCTGCTGCGCAACTAACGACTGCTGCACCATACAACGCGCGGCAATTTTAGCTAACGGGCGACCAATCGCTTTTGACACAAAGGGTACGGTACGTGATGCACGAGGATTGACCTCTAACACATAGACCTCAGAGCCTTTAATAGCAAACTGAGTATTCATCAAGCCCACAACATTAAGGGCTTTCGCCATACGCCGTACTTGATCACGCATTTCATTGAGCACGCCTTCACTTAAAGAGAAGGTCGGTAAGGAACAAGCAGAATCCCCAGAGTGAATACCGGCTTGTTCAATATGCTCCATAATCCCGCCAATGAGTACATTCTCACCATCGCAAATCGCATCCACATCCACCTCAACCGCATCGTCTAAGAAACGGTCTAGCAGCACTGGAGAGTCATTAGACACCTCAACGGCAGTGGTCATATAGCGGCGTAATTCGCTCTCTTGATAGACGATTTCCATTGCCCGTCCACCTAAGACATACGAGGGACGAACTACTAAGGGATAACCGACGTCTTGAGCCATACGTACCGCATCCTCGGTACTGCGTGCGGTGCGATTAGGGGGTTGCTTTAAACCTAGGCGTTGAATCAATTGCTGGAAACGCTCCCGATCTTCGGCTAAATCAATCGAATCGGGGGATGTACCAATAATCGGCGCACCTAAAGCTTCTAAGTCGCGTGCAAGCTTCAATGGCGTTTGCCCACCATACTGCACAATGACACCGACCGGCTTTTCTAGATCCACGATTTCCATCACATCTTCAAGCGTTAATGGCTCAAAATAGAGACGATCAGAAGTGTCGTAATCGGTGGATACGGTTTCAGGATTGCAATTGACCATAATAGTCTCATAGCCATCCTCACGCATTGCCAGCGCCGCATGCACACAGCAATAGTCAAACTCAATCCCTTGACCAATCCGATTAGGACCACCCCCTAAGACCATAATCTTTTTCTTATTGGTGGGGTTAGATTCGCACTCCTCCTCATAGGTGGAGTACATATAAGCGGTATTAGTGGCAAACTCTGCCGCACAGGTATCCACGCGCTTATACACCGGACGCACGCCAAAGCGCTGACGCGCACTACGTACCGCACGCTCTGTTTCATCGAGCAATTTTGCTAAACGCCGATCAGAGAAGCCTTTACGCTTGAGCATACGGAACTCATCCGCATTAATATCATTCAAAAACCTATCTCTTAACCCATTCTCGATCTGGATTAGCTCTTGCATTTGCACCAAGAACCACGGATCAATACTGGTTAATTGATGAATTTCCTCTACCGACATACCAAAACGGAAGGCATCGGCTACGTATAAAATACGCTCGGCGTGCGGCTCAATCAGCTCATGGCGCAGAATATCTTTAGCTTCTGGACGCTTCAGATCCACACGCTCATTGAAACCATCAATCCCAGTCTCTAAGCCACGCAAAGCTTTTTGTAAAGACTCTTGGAAGGTACGGCCTATAGCCATCACCTCACCCACCGACTTCATTTGTGTGGTCAGGCGAGCATCGGCTTGAGGGAACTTTTCAAAGGTAAAGCGCGGAATTTTGGTGACCACGTAATCAATCGATGGCTCAAACGAAGCTGGTGTCAGCCCGCCGGTAATATCATTACGTAACTCATCAAGGGTATAACCCACCGCTAATTTAGCCGCGACTTTAGCAATCGGGAAGCCGGTTGCTTTAGAGGCGAGTGCGGAGGAGCGCGATACCCGTGGATTCATTTCAATGACAATAATACGACCATCTTGAGGATTAATCGCAAATTGCACATTAGATCCACCCGTATCCACCCCGATCTTACGCAATACGGCTAAGGAGGCATTACGTAGTAACTGATACTCTTTATCGGTCAGGGTTTGCGCTGGAGCCACCGTGATGGAATCCCCAGTATGTACGCCCATAGGGTCAAAGTTTTCGATAGAGCAGACAATAATGCAATTATCATTACGATCGCGCACGACCTCCATTTCGTACTCTTTCCAACCCAATAAGGATTCTTCTAAGAGTATTTCCGTGGTCGGTGACATATCCAAGCCACGTGCTACGATGGTTTCAAATTCTTCACGGTTATAAGCAATCCCGCCCCCAGTACCGCCTAAGGTAAAGGAGGGGCGAATAATAGTGGGGAAACCAATCTGTGTTTGCGCAGCTCGCGCCTCTTCCATGGTGTGTGCTACAAACGAGCGGGCGGAATTTAAGCCAATCTCATCCATGGCAATGCGGAAATCTTCCCGATCTTCCGCCATTTGAATCGCGGCTTCATTCGCCCCGATCATTTCCACGCCGTATTTTTCTAATACACCATTACGGGATAAGGCTAGCGCACAATTCAGTGCAGTCTGCCCGCCCATCGTCGGTAATAAGGCATCGGGGCGCTCTTTTTCAATAATCCGCGCCACGGTTTCCCAGTTAATCGGTTCAATATAAATCGCATCGGCGGTTTCCGGGTCGGTCATAATGGTCGCTGGATTGGAATTGACCAAAATAACGCGATAACCTTCTTCGCGTAATGCTTTACAAGCCTGAGCACCGGAATAGTCGAACTCACACGCCTGACCGATAATAATCGGCCCCGCGCCAATGATCAGGACACTTTTTAGGTCTGTACGTTTAGGCATCGCTATTCACTCTTAAGACGCCTGCTGGGCGTTCATTAACTCAATGAAATGGTCAAATACGGTCGCTACATCGTGCGGCCCTGGGCTGGCTTCAGGATGACCTTGGAAGCTAAAGGCCGGGCAATCGGTGCGCTCAATCCCTTGTAATGAACCATCAAATAAAGAACGGTGGGTGGCTTTAACAGTCGCCGGTAGGGTTGATTCATCTACCGCAAAGCCATGATTTTGGCTGGAAATCATCACACGTTTTGTCGCTAAATCCTGCACTGGATGATTAGCACCGTGATGACCAAATTTCATCTTGACGGTTTTAGCCCCACTGGCTAAACCTAATAATTGATGCCCCAAACAAATCCCAAAGATAGGTACTCTACGCGCTATAATTTCTCGAATCGCGCGGATAGCATAATCACAAGGCTCAGGGTCTCCGGGGCCATTGGAAAGGAATACCCCATCAGGATTCAATGCTAAAACTTCAGCGGCTGAGGTTTGAGCAGGTACTACGGTCACATGGCAACCCCGATCTACTAACATGCGTAAGATATTGGTTTTAATCCCATAATCATAAGCGACTACGCGGAATTTAGCATGGTTAGCGGTGGATTGACGCGGTACATTAGGGTCTAATTGCCAACTTCCCTCTGTCCAAGTATAAGGCTCTAACACCGTGACTTCTTTGGCTAAATCCATGCCTTTTAAGCCCGGAAAGGCTAAAGCGGCCTCGCGTGCTAAATCAGCATCTAAGGCATCGCCCGCTATAATACAACCGCGTTGAGCGCCTTTTTCACGCAAAATACGGGTGAGACGGCGTGTATCAATATCGGCGATTGCTACAACATTATTGCGTTTTAAATAATCCGGTAATGATTCTGTACCGCGCCAATTGCTATAGATGCTCGGTACATCACGAACAATTAAACCTGCGGCATGAATGGCGGTTGATTCAGTATCTTCCTGATTAACACCAACATTACCAATATGAGGATAGGTGAGGGTTACTATCTGGCGGGAGTAAGACGGATCGGTCAAAATTTCCTGATACCCCGTTAAGGCGGTATTAAAAACGACTTCACCAACGGTTTGACCGTTACAGCCGATAGAACGCCCCCGGAAGATACTACCATCTTCCAGTACTAGCAGGGCCTGCGTGTTCAAGGGAGAACCTCCGGTTTTACATACGAAACGGGATGAGACACTCGTGAGCGCTCATCCCGCAAAATTGACGGCATATATTCTACGTGTTAGGAGGCCTAGTGTCTATTCGGATGCGCTTGTTATGAAATCCAGCTATTTATCGCCACCCCTAATCCGTATACTAAAGCCTAAGTGAACCTTTAAAATTGAGATATTGCCCCATGAAAACCGTTGCCTCATTACGCTACGGCGTGATTTTCAAAAAAGCATTCTCGCGCCCTGATATCTTCACCGCCTTTGTGCGGGATATCTTGGGTATTGAAATCCAGATTGACCACGTTGAAACTGAAAAATCATTCGAGCATCCTATTGGTTCAGTCGATAGCCGTTTTGATTTGTTTGCTGAGGATAAGGTCAACCGTATCATTGTCGACATTCAGCATCGACGCTATCTTGATCACTATCACCGCTTTTTACATTATCACTGTGCTGCATTACTGGAGCAAAGCGTTAATGCCAAGGATTACCGCCCGAATACGGCAGTTTACACGATAGTGGTGTTAACCAGTGGTGATAAGCATCAGAAAGATATGCTTGCTATCGACTTTGACCCTAAAGATTGGGATGGAGTGGGCATTAGTGAAATCCCACATAAAATCCTTTTTTTAAATCCCAAATATCTCAATGAACGTACTCCAGAGCCGTGGCGTGAATGGCTGCGAGCCATCAATGATAGCCTTGATGGACAAGTTAACGAAGCGGAGTATCACAATGCTTGTGTGCAGAAAGTGCTAAAGCTAATCGAGCAAGATCAAATCACTCCCGCCGAATATGCTCGTATGAAAGACGAATACAGTGAAGAGCAACTCCGTTTTAAAGAATGGGAGGAAGCGTTAGAGAACACCTTGGAAAAAGGTAAACAACTCGGTTTAGAGGAGGGATTAGAGAAAGGCGAACGACTCGGACGTATGAAAACCGCGCAAACTATGCTAGCTAAAGGCATGACAGTAGACTTAGTAGCAGAACTCACCGGACTTTCTGTGGAGCAAATACAGTCCCTAACCTAACCCCCAAAGCTAAGGCATAAGATCTTAGCTTTGTTACTGATAAATAATGGAGTGTTATTTAAATACAACCGTCTTATTACCATCTAAAAAGACCCGATGCTCTACATGCAGCTTCACTGCCTTTGCTAAAGCCACGGTTTCGGTATCGCGCCCGACAGCGGTTAGCGCCTCAGGGCTATAGGTATGATCCACAGGCTGTACAGCTTGTTCAATAATCGGTCCCTCATCCAGATCAGCCGTGACGTAATGAGCCGTTGCCCCAATCAGTTTAACCCCGCGCTCATGCGCTTGATGATAGGGCCGCGCTCCTTTAAAACCAGGCAGAAAAGAATGATGAATATTAATCGCCCGCCCACGCAATACTTGGCACAGCTCATCCGACAAAATCTGCATATAACGGGCGAGTATCACTAGCTCTGTACCCGTTTCCTCAATAACCCGCAGCACTTCTTGCTCTTGTTGGCGCTTATTCTCTTTAGTCACAGGCAAATAAATAAAACGAATCCCTTCACGCTCCACCATCGGGCGTAAATCAAGATGATTCGCTACAACGGCGGTAATCTGCATGGGGATTTCACCCTTATGCAAGCGATAGAGTAAATCATCCAAGCAATGATCAAATTTACTCGCCATGATCAATACTTTCATGGGTACTGTACGATCTACGAGCTGCCACGTCATTTGAATGCTCTCGGCTATCGGTGCAAAACCTGCTCGAATCGTCGCTAGGGTGTCATTGCCCTCCCGAATCTGACATACCGCGCGCATAAAAAAGCGCCCACTGTCTTGATCATCAAATTGTGCTAATTCGCTGATATAGCAGCCTCGCTCAAATAGGTAGGACGTTACTTTCGCAACAATACCACTAGCAGCAGGACTACTGGCTTTTAAAATAAACTCACTCATAACCACCATTGGCTCACATTATTATAATGCCTCAAACTGTAGCAACTCAGCAGCAAGCCTGCTAGGCATAAGCAGCACAGTGCTACAATAAAAGGATAAGGCTCTCTCCTAAATACCTTGCCGATGGACTTGCTCAGAAAATAATCCTGAGTATTCTACTATGGAATAGTATCGCTTAAAGTCGACCATTTATCAGTTTTCTATCAACAAGTTATAGCTGATATTTTAATACATAGGGTTGTACACAACACTAAATCAAGTTTCATTGATGACACTGAAAAAGGGCTTGGCAAGTATTTTCTAATACTTAAATCTGCTTAACTAAACAGTAAAGTGACCCATATGAATCCTATACCTATTAACCATTCAACTAGCAGTGTAGGCTCACCCGCCACTACACCTTTACACACCAAAAACCCTATGAGTGCTAATCCTCACTCAATGGGCAAACACAACACCGAGGTTGATTTAAGCAAACTCTTGAGCTTGCTGACTCAACTCCTCCCGGTTCTCATTGCGCGGATGAATCATGCGCATAACAGCGCCTATGAAACACCGGGAGTTAACTACCTTAGCCAACCGAACAAAACCCAATCTGCGTTACTGCCCCCTAGTCTAGCGATTATTCGCCCGCCTGAATTACCAAGCGATGAGCAGGATCATGATCGTGATATTAATGAAAACCCTTTTCTCTATAAATGGATTTGCCGCGTTTTACTCGACAATGATACTTTAGAAGAAAAGAATCAAGAGCTTAAAAACCAAGAGCTTAATGATCGTGAACCGCCTCAACTGCGCTATAAAGAAAAAAACCAAACCACTTTACGTGTAACGCATACCGATCATAACGCGCACGGACAAGATAGTATTAGCTTTAACCCCATTCGTAGAACCTTTGTTTCTGCGGCGGATAAACATCAAATTAATATTATTGAGGAGGTTGATTTTTGGCAGGCCGTTGATACGAAAAAACAATTTGCTTAATTTAACTGGCATAAAAGCTGTGCTATGAATAAAATTTGGCTTTATATTCATGCCGTTTTTAATGCTAAGTTATTTAGCTACATTAATTCTCTTAGGGAGCATAAGTGCTTATACACATAATGCTCCTTTTGGTGCTTAGTGAATGCACTATTTGCGCTCCCTATTTTTATAGTGGCAGGGACAGGTCATAATATTACGCCACAATAAACTGATATTGCCCTAATTGCATATCTTGATGAGTACCTAATTGCATGAGTAAACTGGGGTCATAAATACCATCTCTTGCATTCAAGGACTCCTGAGGAAAATACAGTTGAGTGGTCAATACTCGTCCTCCTTGACGCTGTACTTTCAGATGAAAATGACGGGTTCGTCCGGGGTAAATACCGGGCATCACTGTCTTAAATTGAAAGCGACCCTGAGCATCGGTAAATATATGTCCGCGCAACCGATAGCCTTCATTATCATAATGCCCCTGCGAATCGGCATGCCATAACTCAACTAAAGCCTTAGCCTGTGGTCTACAGTGCGTATCTAATACTAGTCCTTGTAGCAAAAAGGGGCGTCCATGAGGATCATCTGCACTGAAATCTTGTTTCAAAGGCGTATTAGGCGAAAAATAAGGGCCTTCGGTTTGAGCGAGGGTAAGCTCCTCCGCCTGTCCACAGCTAGGGGTAAGCGGTAATTTCACCGCGCCTAAAGCAGGTAGTGCTATCCCACCGCCTACTAAAGCTAAAGCGCTTTTTAATAACTGACGACGTTTATCGATATAGCTCATGATTATTCCTACCATTGATTTGCATCCCTTACCTTACCATAGTGCAAGAAACAATAAATTAGCGTATGGTAATTGGCATAAAATCTGCATAGGTGACTAAAACGGTAGTCCATCAGGGGAGCTTTTTATGTCTAAATTATTAGTAACAGCGCTTGTTTTCCTAGGAAGCAGCAATGCTTTTGCTCACAATACGCCTTTTCCTCATGCTGAAATGCACTACGAAATAGCACACTTTTTGGTGCATGCACTATTTGCGCTCCCTATTTTTATTGTGGCGGGAGTAGGCTATAAAGTTTGGCAACATTACCGCTCTCGTAATGAGCAATAATCCACCTATATCAGGAGCGGGCTGGGAAGCTAGACTCGCCCTGACTTTTACCCAACAACAGCATAAAACGGTGTTAAGCCAACGCGAACAGCGCGGGCCACTAGCTTTGCAGCGGCCTTTTTATCCTGAGGGTGGGGTTTGCCATGGCTATATTCTCCATCCGCCGGGCGGGGTGGTAGGTGGTGATCAACTCACCATTGCGGTGCAAGTGCAACCAGAGGCACATGCCCTCTTAACGACTCCCGGCGCTACTAAGTTTTATCGCTCGGCAGGTTTACACGCTCATCAACAGCAATTATTTGACATAAATTCAGGTACTTTAGAGTGGTTACCCCAAGAATCGATTTACTTCCCCCATACCCTCAGCACCATCAGCACGGATATTCATTTACAAGGTAATGCGCGCTTTATAGGTTTAGAAGTTCACTGCCTAGGACGCCCAGCTAGTCATGAGCGATTTGATGCCGGACAAGTGACCATCAGCCTGCGCTTACACCGTGATGGCAAATTCTTAGTCATGGATAAACAACGGATTCATCAACTCGCTGACCTAGAATCCTCTGCTGGCCTACGCTCTAATCCTGTATTTGCGACCCTAATCGCCACCCCTTGTAATACCGAAACACTCGAAGCTGTACAAAATCTATGTCTCAATCTTGCTGATGGATTAGCCGGTGCAACCTTAATGCGAGAGGTATTGATAGTACGTTATCTAGGCCAGCATACTGCCACGGCTCATCAATTAGGGCGCTCGATTTGGGCATTGATTCGCCCCCAGATTATAGGTAAAACAGCCACTCCACCACGCATTTGGAGCACCTAAGCCTCGCTAGGTTGATGGACAAAAAAAGCTACGGAGTATTTCTGGAGCAGTCTTGGCGGCAAGGATGCCGCCTTGTAGCGTACAAGGATGTATTTACAGCGGCTGCGGAAGAAATACTCCGTAGCTTTTTTGCTTAAGCCCAAAATTGCCAAAATGGCTTAACAGCTACTGTATAACAATCATGTTCGGCAGTACTGACTTGTAAATGAATTTTTTTCTGTTGGGCTAATTTTAATAAAGGCTCTAACCAGTTTTGCTCTAATTGACTTAAAACACTTTGCCACTGATTAATATCCTCATTTAAAGCCGGTTGAATCAATTCATCTAAAACTATCAGTGTATCCCCTACACTTAAATCAACCTCACTCAGATTTTTAGGTAAATCCTGATACTCCGCTTCTAGTCCATAGGCTAATGCTTGCATAGTTAAGCCTCTGCCTATTATTTTTTGTATGGGTGTTTTAACACTAGCAGTCTGAGTACCATTTCCCCAGAGCCAAATACTATTAAAGTTAGGCTCATTAGAGCCACCTAATTGCGGTGCATACAATAACATTTGTATTTCATTTAATAAGCGATGCCAATATAAGTGTTCATTCGTATCTCCCTGAGGTAAATAGGGAAAAACATCTTCTCCTAATACCTGTGATAAAGGGGTAGTTTTAATATTAGGGATTGAGTCTAGTAATAGATAGCCATAATTATCCTTACCTAACCAAATCAAACCATCTTGGGCTAAGAAAGGGTTGAGTAATTGACTCACTTGCTCATTATCGGCTGCTGTGATGCAGGGCAAATGTGGTAATAACCTTACCCCTTTTAAGTTTGACTCTAATTGTACTAGATCAGCACAAAATAATGCTTTTTCTGGCAATGTGCCAAATTGAACTGCATAACGCCAAGCAGCTAGCGAGATAGTTTGCGTGCTCACTCCGGCTAAATACAATACGGTATTCTCTACGCCTCGGACGGGAATAGTTTGTAAGCGCTTAGAATTAAATAGGCTGTTAAAACTAGGAGCGTGCGGTTTAAAACCAAAATCACGCTCCCAGACAGATAAAGTTTGTAAGGCTTGAGGGATAATTAGGGTTATGGTAGGCATAACCTTATTTAAAAATTGACCCTAAAATACCACGCATAATTTGCTGCCCCAGTTTAGTCCCTGCCGAGCGGGCTAGATTTTTGGCAAAGGCCTCTCCGACCTCTTGTAAACTATCGGTTAGGGAGGTTTCTTTAGTAGCCTGACGGCGGGTAGGTTTTTGCTCCTTAGTCGCTTGTGCCTGTGCCGCTACCTGTTGAGCACGCGCTTGTAACACCTCATAGGCCGACTCACGATCAATCATCACATCATAGCGCCCCGCATAGGGACTAGAGCGTAATAACGCCTGCCACGTTGCATCATCTATTGGCCCAATTTGCGAATGAGGGGGAGTAATAAGAGTACGCTGCACCACACTAGGCGTGCCATTATCTTGTAGTGTAGATACCAATGCCTCTCCAACACCCATTTCCATAATGACCTGAGCCGTATTCAGTTTGGGATTAGCACGAAACGTTTCGGCGGCGGTTTTTACGGCTTTTTGATCGCGGGGCGTGAAAGCACGTAAAGCATGTTGCACCCGATTACCCAATTGCCCTAACACGGATTCGGGTATATCCAGTGGTGTTTGCGTAATAAAATAAACCCCAACCCCTTTAGAGCGAATTAACTTCACCACCTGCTCTACTTTAGTCACTAATGATTTAGGTGCATCAGTAAACAGTAAGTGCGCCTCATCAAAAAAGAATACTAATTTCGGCTTATCTAAATCACCGACTTCGGGCAAAGTCTCGAATAATTCCGATAGCATCCAAAGTAAAAAGGTAGAATATAATTTAGGGCTATTAACCAAACGATCTGCCGCTAAAATATTGACTTGACCATAGCCGCGTGCATCGGTACGAATAAAGTCCAGTAAATTAATGGCTGGCTCACCAAAAAACTTCTCGCCTCCTTGTTGTTCTAATACTAATAAGCGGCGTTGAATGGCACCAATCGAAGCTGAGCTAATCGTGCCATAGGAGTTTTGGAATTGACTGGCATTTTCTCCTAGATACTGCAACATAGCCCGCAGGTCTTTCATATCCAGCAATAAAATGCCTTCATCGTCTGCTAACTTAAACGCAATATTGAGAATACCCTCTTGTGTATCATTCAGTTCTAGCAGACGTGCGAGTAATAAGGGGCCCATCTCGGAAATAGTGGTACGAATAGGATGCCCCCGCTCCCCTGTTAAATCCCAAATAACCGTCGGGCAGCCTTCAAAAGTATGATCTTGAATACCTAGTTGTTTTAAGCGCTCTTCGACTCGGGTATTTAAGCGTCCGGGCTGGCTGATTCCGGTGAGATCACCTTTAATATCCGCCATAAATACGGGTACACCTAAGCGCGAAAAACTTTCTGCGAGTACCTGTAAAGACACCGTTTTACCCGTTCCGGTCGCACCTGCAATCAATCCATGCCGATTAGCAAAGCGCGGATTGAGATAAACACGCTCGTCCCCTTGACCCAATAAAATCCCGGCTGTCTCCGTCATGGCTGCTCCAACTGTTTTGTAAGTAGTAATGTGTAGGCAATGAGCTACTGTAGTAGACTGCTTAAAACCCTAGAGCTTGTAAGGTTTCTAAGGTAACAGCCCCCTGTGCTAAGCCTTGCTGCTGTTGATAGTGCAATATAGCATTTTTGGTGGTCGCATCCATTTTACCATTGACCACTACAGCTTGTCCGCTAACCTGTGCAAGCTGACGTTGCAGGCGTTCAATGTCTCGGCTCGTCATTTGTGCCTCACACAAACTCACTTGTCGTCGTAAACGTGCTGGACGTTCTAATACTTCGATAGGAACGGTCTGATATTCACTCGCCGCACTCGCCTCATTCCCCTCAACCGCCCACTTTTCAGCCACATGATGCAACTCTACCGTGCGATACTGTGCAGGAACTAAGCCACTCCCCTTACCTGCCTTGACCAATATTTTACGCTCGACCTCTTCAAACTCTGCTGGGATTAAACGCCAAGAAAAACGGGGTAATAAATCAACTAATTGCTGTTTGATGGTCAGCACTTGTGCCTCTTGAGACATTACACAAGGGCTATTATCGGCCTCACTTATAGGCTTTGCTTGATCTGTAGGTGTAAAACAACCCTCCCGCCAACGTAAATAGGCCGGTTTAACTTCTTGCGGATAGTGGGCAGTTCGATACTGGGCAGGTTCGACGACTAACTCATAGCGCTCACGCTTAACCGGAATTTTTTCAATCACAGTTTTATAAACAGCGGGAACGGTCTCATGGGCAAAATGCGCGGGCATAATTTGAATTTTAATGGCATTAGTAGCCGTCACAGCCGTTTTCTGGGTATAGCTTTTGGCACCCTCTCGTACTAATACCTTTTTATTTTGACTCTTAAATAGGGCGGGCTGTAATACAGTCGCCTGACACAGTGGAGCCTGAAATACTGTTTGGATACGAGCCGACGTCTTGCTATTCGTACTAGCATTCACTGCTCTAATTACAATAGCTGAATGAGTGGGGGTATTGCTGGTTATACCCACCGTAGTTGCTCTAACGTCTGGAGCTATGAGTGATTTATCTAGATAGACAACATCATTTTGGCACCCCACTAACCATAGGCTAATACCTACAACCCCCCCCGTTAGGCTGCCCCGTCCTACTAACATTCCACACCCTTGCTCGATAAATATTCAAATAAGGTTATGTTATAACACTCATCCTTTATAGCCTAGGCACTGTATAAGCTTTATTAGGATTTATAGTAGCGACAACGTTAGCAACGCCATGCAACCAGCCGTTTTAAGCTCTAATACCCTACTTTAATAATGGCTATACATTTCATTAAGCAGCGACTTGTTCCTCATAACCTACTTCACAGAGATGGAAAATCTCTCCGGTACGGCGATCCACTTTTTCAATCGCACCGTGTCCGGGTTTCCATACATAGGTAGGCTTATTTGGATTATTTTTACTAGGCGCTTTAGGGCTAGGTTTAGCTGCAGCAGCTTTAGCAGCCGCATTCGCTGCTCGCGCCGCCATAATGCGTTCTTTTGCCAGCGACGCACTATTGTTATTAGTAGCCACCACAGGTGCCTCGACCTTACCATAGTGAGCAGAGTTATCCACAATAATAGGCGCTTTAACCTTGACCTTGTTTTCCAATTGAATTTCAATGGGGGCAATATCGTGAATCACCGGAGTAATCCGAGTACGTTCTATTTCCGCGTTTACCCGATAAGCCAAAGCCCATGTGCTTAGCACAACTGCTTTATGATTCGTAAACTGATAATGCAAACCCGAAAGAGCTTGTGCATTTTGAAGAGCCGCAGCGTCATGAAACGCCAAGTGATTGGAAGCCATAAAACCATTCCCTAGTCAGCAAGCAAAGGTGATAGGTTAAGTATGGTAAAAATTTATTGACTTTGCTCACCTAGCCTAGACATTAATTGGGGATTAATAGACGAACGGTCAGGGGGCATTTAATAGACTTTGACTAGAGTGCTAAAGCAGAAAACTGCTACCATCACAGACCATTCAGAGAATAAATGACCCACCATGCAATTAGCTGTTGAACAAGTCGCTGATCATTTAGCCCGCCAATTACTGCCTATTTATTGGGTAACGGGTGATGAACCCCTGCAAGTGATGGAAACAGCCGAGCTGATTCAAGCCAAAGCGCGGGAACAGGGCTTTATCGAGCGGCAACTCCTGAGTGTTGATGCCCAATTTGATTGGGGGCAATTGACCGAAGCCGCGAGTGCGCTTTCGCTTTTTGCGCAAAGAACCTTAATTGATTTGCGTCTTTATAACGCCAAATTAGGGCAAAATGGAGCCAAAGCCCTGCAACATTATTTGCAAGTATTACCAAGCGATAAAATACTTCTGGTGCAATCCGAACGCTTAGATAAAAGCCAACGCAATGCGGCATGGTTTAAAGCACTAGACAAGGCTGGCGTTATCGTAAATGTCTGGGAGCTAACTCCTGCTAAAACCCAAGCATGGATAGCCAAACGCGCTCAACAAGCAGGGCTTAAAGCCAGCACCGAGGCTTTACGCTATTTAAGTGAACGCATGGAGGGTAATCTACTTGCCGCCCAGCAAGAAATTCAAAAACTTAAATTACTTTTTGGCGATCAACCCATTGAGGTTAAACAAATTGCCAGCACGGTAGCGGATAATGCGCGTTATAGTGTATTTGATCTTAGTGATGCGATTTTACAGCGCGACTCGTCACGCCTGATGCACGTATTTAAAATACTGCAAGCCGAAGATACCGCCCTGCCTTTGATTATTTGGGCACTAGGTGATGTTATGCGCCAAGGCTATGAAGTCGCCCATGGCTCTATGCCCCCTGCCGTAACCCCTATGCGCCGAGAAGCGTTACAACGCGCTCGCCCCCATTTGCAAAAACTGCCATGGTCGGTGGGATTTGAGGCCTTAGGCCGTCTTGAACAGCATGCAAAAGGGGTCGGTATGGATGCACCTCGGAATACCGACCGACTATGGGATGAAGCAATAACACTTGCATTATGGTGTGCAGGTATTAGCATTAGCCTTATGACTACTCAATAGGTAATTAAAACGTGACTATTGCCGCCTATATCGAACAAGTTGGACAGCAAGCCCGTGCTGCGGCACGCCTATTGGCTAAAGCTGACACCCATGCTAAAAATCAAGCGCTAGCCTTCATGGCTCAAGCGCTCTTAGATAATGAAAGCGCCTTACGCACTGAAAATGCTAAAGATTTAGCAGCCGGAAAAGCCAAAGGCTTAGACGCTGCTATGCTAGATCGCCTAACCCTCAGCCCGAAATATATTGCCACTATGGCAGAAGGGTTACGCCAAATCGCTACCCTACCCGATCCCATTGGCACCATTACTGATATGAGCTATCGCCCAACAGGGATTCAAGTGGGCAAAATGCGTGTACCGCTCGGTGTGGTAGGGATTATTTACGAATCGCGTCCGAATGTAACTGCTGATGCTGCAGCCCTGTGTTTAAAGTCGGGTAATGCCTGTATTTTACGCGGCGGCTCCGAGGCGATTTACTCTAATCAAGCCATTGCTCAATGCGTGCAACAAGGCTTACAAGCAGCGGGCTTGCCTGCACATGCGGTACAGGTGATTGATACCACTGATCGTGCAGCGGTCGGTGAATTACTACGGGCTAAGTCTTATGTGGATGTGATTATTCCCCGTGGTGGCAAAGGCCTAATTGAGCGCGTGAGCAATGAATCCTTGATTCCGGTGATTAAACATTTAGACGGAATTTGCCATGTGTATATCGACGATGACGCCGATATTCCGATGGCTATTAAAATTGCCGATAATGCCAAAACTCATCGCTATGGTACTTGTAATACCATGGAGACTTTACTCGTCGCAGAAACTATTGCCCCCCAAGTACTGCCCGCTTTAGCTGAAATTTATCATGCTAAACAAGTCGAACTCCGTGGCTGTGAAAAAACTCGTGCTATCTTACCTGCCATTAAAGCCGCAACAGAAGAAGATTGGGTCACGGAATACCTCGCACCCATTTTATCGATCCGCGTGGTAGAGGGCTTAGATCAAGCGATTGATCATATTAATACCTATAGCTCACAACATACCGACTCGATTGTGACGAATAACTACAGTAATGCACGGCGCTTTTTGCGTGAAGTGGATTCTAGCTCCGTTATGGTCAATGCTTCCACCCGCTTTGCCGATGGCTTTGAATATGGTTTAGGGGCTGAAATTGGTATTAGTACCGATAAAATCCATGCACGCGGCCCTGTCGGATTAGAAGGTCTTACTTCACAGAAATTTATTGTGCTAGGAGATGGACAAGTACGCCTATGATCGGTTTATTAGGGGGCACGTTTGATCCTATTCATTTTGGTCATTTGCGCATCGCCTTAGAAGTGGCGGATGCACTTGACCTAGAGCAAGTGCGTTTTATTCCCAATCGCGTGCCTCCCCATCGCCGCCAACCGCTCGCCTCCGGTGCAGAGCGCTTAATGATGATTCAAGCGGCAATTCAAGGGGAAAGCCGCTTTGTGGCAGATGATCGAGAGTTGCGTCAGGATAAAACTTCCTATACTGTGCACACCCTGCAAGCACTCCACCAAGAATTTCCTCATCAATCATGGGCTTTTATTATTGGAGTGGATGCCTTCTTACCCTTACAAAGTTGGTTTGAATGGCAAAACTTATTTAAATTAACTCATTTTATCGTGGTAGGCCGCCCCGGTTATGCTCTAACTAACCCCTCCGAAACCGCATGGTTTCAACCTTACTTGGTTGACTCCGTTGCTGATCTAACTCGACACTCCGTCGGTAAAGTTTTACCTATTGGCATTCAAGGTCTAGACATTTCAGCGACTCAATTGCGTAACATGATTGCACGGGAGCAAAACCCCCGTTATTTAACCCCTGATTCAGTCTGCGCTATGATTAAGGCTCAGCAACTGTATAAAAACAAGGTGTGAATGGAACTAGAATTATTAAAGGCACTGGTGATTACCAGTCTTGAAGACCTTAAAGCACAAAACATTACGGTGCTCGATGTACGTGGAAAATCCACGATTACTGACCTCATGATTATTGCCACCGGAACCTCTAGCCGCCATGTCGGCTCGCTGGCCTCAACGGTCGCTTTAAAAGCGAAAGAAGCCGGACATCCTCCTCTAGGTGAAGAAGGTGGAAGTGGTTCAGAGTGGGTATTAGTGGATCTCGGCGATATTATTGTTCATGTCATGACCGCCTCAACCCGTGATTTTTATAATCTCGAAAAACTCTGGGGTGTCAATGGCAATTTTGATCAAGCTTATACCCAAGCCTTAGCAGGTTAAAGGTTAAGCGGTGCGTGTTCATTTACTCACTATCGGTAGTAAAATGCCTGCTTGGGTCAGTACCGCTACTGATGAGTATCTGAGCCGCATGCCGTCGCATTGTCGAGTAGTTCTACAAGAAATTAGTGCTGAAAAACGCACTAAAACGGCTGATTTGAAAAAAATCCGCGAACTTGAAGGTGACAAGCTACTGGCTGCTATTCCAGCGGGTAGCCTAGTCATCGCCCTTGATGTCTTAGGTAAAGCGTGGAGTACCGAACAACTCGCGGGGCAACTCAATAACTGGATGGTCGGTGGACGGGATGTGGCACTTCTTGTCGGTGGCCCTGAGGGTTTATCGTCCGCCTGTATCGAGCGCGCAGAACTACGCTGGTCATTATCTCCCCTGACTTTTCCGCATCCCCTAGTGCGAGTGATTGTTGCCGAGCAATTATTTCGCGCTTGGAGTATCCTATCCAATCATCCTTATCATCGCGCTGATTGAATTAACACTATGCAACCGCAAATTATTTTAGCCTCGCAATCGCCGAGACGCCGTGAACTATTGACTCAAATTGGGGTCACTTACCGTGTTGAAGTTGCGGATATTGACGAAACTCCCCGCCCTGATGAATCGCCTTTTGAACTCGTGCAACGGCTAGCATTAGAAAAAGCGCAGGCCGTCTGGGAGCGCAGTGATAAGACTTTACCCGTATTAGGGGCGGATACACTAGGGTTTGTAGATCATGAATTATTATTAAAACCGCTTGATTTTGAGGATGCTAGACGTATCTTAAAATCCCTTTCGCATCGAGAGCACGATATTTTAACCGCCGTGGCCTTATGTTCGGCTCAAGGGCAATCTGTACGGTTAAATCATAGTCGCGTGTGGTTTAGAGCCATCACAGAGGCTGAAATTGCCGCATATTGGGACAGCGGCGAACCACAAGACAAAGCGGGGGCTTATGGTATTCAAGGGCGTGCTGCCATCTTTATTGAACGTTTAGAAGGCTCTCATTCTGGAGTAATGGGTTTACCCTTATTTGAAACGGCGCAATTATTGCAGGCACAGGGTATCTCTTTGCTCAGTTAGGTTAAGTAGTTATTAGTCACTGGGTTGCTATTATATAAGATATTACTTATTAACGATTAACAATAAGCGTCGTCAAAATAGGGTCACGGCGCTCTCTATAATAAGAGAAATAAGATGAGTGCTGAATTATTAATAAATGTCACGCCGCAAGAATCACGGGTAGCATTACTAGAAAATGGTGTTTTACAAGAGGTGCTGATTGAACGCTCCTCTAAACGCGGTATTGTGGGCAATATTTATCGTGGCACGGTGTCACGGGTTTTACCCGGTATGGAGGCGGCTTTTATTGATATTGGTTTAGATAAATCAGCGTTTTTACATGCCTCAGATTTGACGACTCCGAATCTAGATGACTTTATTAATGCCGATGGTTCACATCCCGTACCTCATCCCTTGCCACATATTGGGAGCTTTTTACATGAAGGTAAAAAACTATTAGTACAAGTCATTAAAGATCCCTTAGGTACTAAAGGCGCACGACTGACGACCTATATCACCATTCCCTCGCGCTATTTAGTCTTAATGCCAGATAGCTCTAATACGGGAGTTTCGAGCAAAATTGAAAGCCCTCAAGAGCGTGAGCGCTTGCGGCAATTAATGCTCGCATTACGCACCGAATTTAATGATCAATATGGTTACATTGTACGTACTGCGGCTGAAGGGATTAGCGCTGATGAGTTAAGCCGTGATATGCGTTTCTTGCGTAATCTGTGGCAAAATATTGCCCATAATGGCACTTCAAATGGGACATCTAGTAGCGCTAGCGCTTTACAAGACTCCTTAGTTTATGCTGATCTACCGCTAGTGCTGCGGGTATTGCGCGATATGGTAGGAGAGCGCATTGAGCGCGTCTTGATTGATTCCCGCGAAACCGTCAATAAGGTACTGAGTTTCAGCGAAAAATACATTCCCGATTTAGTTGCTGTTATTGAGCATTATGCGGGAGAGCGCCCTATTTTTGACCTGCATGGGGTGGAAGATGAAATCCAAAAAGCCCTACAACGTAAAGTCCCGCTCAAGTCAGGCGGCTATCTCATGATTGACCAAACCGAAGCCATGACCACTATTGATGTGAATACCGGCGGGTTTGTTGGCAATCGCAACCTTGAAGAAACCATTTTCCGTACCAATCTAGAAGCGGCGCAAGCCATCGCCCGACAATTACGTTTGCGTAATTTGGGCGGTATTATTATTTTAGATTTCATTGATATGCTGGAAACTGAGCACCGCCAGCAAGTGATGAAAGTATTAGACCGTGCTTTAGAAAAAGATTACGCCAAAACCTATATTTGCGACGTCTCCCCTCTAGGTTTGGTTGAAATGACTCGCAAACGTACTCGTGAAAGTTTAGAACATGTGCTGTGCGAATCCTGCCCAACTTGCAATGGGCGCGGCTATGTCAAAACGGCTGAGACTGTGTGTTATGAAATATTCCGAGAAATCTTGCGTGCCGTGCGCCAATTTGAGGCTAAATCCCTCTTAGTACTGGCCTCACAAGACGTGATTGATTTATTACTCGATGAAGAATCAAGCAGCCTAGCTGAGTTACAAGAATTTGTAGCAATCCCCATTCGTTTGCAGGTTGAAGCCCTCTATACGCAAGAGCATTTTGATGTGGTCTTATTATAGCTACACATAAACTACTTATTTTAAGCCCCCATAGTTTAATTCTTTTTTACTCGCCTCTTGCACAATATTTTTCTTTTTTACCCAAACTAAAAAGGCAGTATTACTACTGCCTTAAAATCGCTTCAATACGAGGGTAAGGTGATCTATCCCTATTTTTTAATCGTCACGGCTATGAAACGTGTCCGATCATCTCGTAAAATCAATACCGCTAAAGGTTTGTCTTTAGAGGCCTTACCTACTATATCGCGCAAGGTAGCAGAGTCTTTGATAGCGGTATTATCAACAGAAAGAATAATATCGCCTACCTCAATACCTGCCTCTGTGGCTGAACTATCAGGTTGCACCTCACGCACAACTACGCCTTGCTCTTTGAGGGCGCTATTTTTGTCCCGTTCGGCTTGGGTCAACTCAGCCACCGCGACACCTAAAGCGCCTTTAGTGGTTTTAGAGTCTGCTGTTGTAGTGCTCTCTTTACCCGGTAATTTTTCAATCGTGGTATTAATGACGAGTGCTTTGCCTACCCGCCATACTTCTACAGGTACAGATTTACCAATCGCCGTATTACCCACTAGTAATGGCAAGGTATTAGCCGATTCGACCCCCATGCTATTAAAGGTAGTAATCACATCACCTGCTTGTATCCCCGCTTTATCGGCTGGGCTATCTGGTAGTACACTCGCCACTAGAGCGCCTTTAGCTTGTGGCAAGGATAATGACTGCGCTAGCTTATTATCTACACTTTGAATCTCAACCCCTAACCAGCCACGGCTCACCTGACCACTGGTTTTTAATTGATCAACAACGTTTTTAACCACATTAACCGGAATGGCAAACGAAACACCCATATAACCACCACTGCGGCTATAGATTTGCGAGTTTACCCCGATGACCTGACCTTGTAGATTAAACAAGGGCCCACCGGAATTACCCGGATTCACTGCCGCATCAGTTTGAATAAAGGGCACATAATTTTCCGTAGGCAAGCTACGAGATAACGCACTGACAATCCCCTGTGTTGCGGTATGATCTAAGCCAAAAGGCGCACCAATCGCTACCACCCATTGCCCCACATCTAAACGATCCGAATCGCCTAATTGTACTATAGGCAAATTATCCGCTTTGACTCGTAGTAGAGCGACATCACTCAGTTTATCTGAGCCGACAATTTCCGCCTCTAATTCACGTTTATCGGTGAGCAGCACGGTGACTGTTTTAGCATTATCAACCACATGGGCATTGGTTACGATATAGCCATCGGTAGAGATAATAAAACCCGAACCAAAGGCTTGGGTAGAGCGCCCACCACCTCGTGGGCCACGGGGGAAGCGGTGGAAAAATTGCTGTAATTCCTCAGGTAACTCATCAAAACCCTCTGGCATACCACCTTGGTCATCTGCTTTACCATCCACACTAATACTCACCACGGCAGGGCTATTGGCCTTAATCAGCCCCGTTAGCTCCGGCAAGCCAGCAGCAACGGGAGCATTCATGAGTCCGGGAGGGGCGGGTGGTACATTCGTCTCTGCTAGACTTAGTGCTGAACCGCCCCCTAAACCTGCCACTAAAAGGGTGGTTAATAATACTTTACGACCTGTCATTAAATTAAACTGCTGCATAGCACATCTCCTGATTATTTTTTCCTTCGCCCCCTGAAAGGGTTGAGCTAATAGTGGCATAGGATGGTGCATAGATTGTGGAAACATCGTATTTTCAGGGGTTTTCTCAAAGCACTGCGTGTCTCTTTACTTTCTAATGCAAAAGTACTTAAATCCACGAAACTCAACACATTTCCTCTGTTTAGCCCTATTTCTGCCTGTAGCATTGAGAAATGGGGGCTTTTTGGTAGAAAACAAGATCTAGTCATTGATCACTGTTTCATTTTCATTAGATAACCACGCTTTTCAATTACCTAATCGGTTGATTGTTATGAATTTATTATTATCCAACTTGCAATTTGCGCTGACCATTACCACCCCTATTTTTATTATCCTAGCTCTCGGTATCTTACTGCGTCATTTAAATATTTTAACTGACGCTTTTATCGATTCCGGCTCTAAAATTGTGTTTACCGTGGCTCTTCCGGTTTTACTTTTTACCAGTATTGTACAAACCCCTGCAGATCAATCCCATGACCTTCCTTTAATTGCCTATGGACTCGTTGCTACCTTGGTAATTTATGTTCTGTTAGAACTCTTCGCTCAGCGTTGGATTCAACCCGTCGCCGATCGGGGCGTGATTGTGCAAGGTGCCTTTCGCTCTAATATGGGCATTATTGGCTTAGCGTATTGTTTAAATGCTTATGGTACAGCCGGTGTGGCAGCAGCGTCTTTATATGTCGGTTTCGTAACCATTTTATTTAATATTTTAGCGGTTATTACGCTCAGTCGTTCACTACACCGTGAGGGCGGCCTTAAGCAAACGTTCTTAGGTATTCTCAAAAATCCGTTTATTATCGCCATCATATTGGCATTAATCGTATCGGCCTTAGGTTGGAAGCTACCGCCTTTGCTAGTACAAACGGGTGATTATCTCGCTCGCATGGCCTTACCCTTAGCACTACTTTGTACAGGTGGCGCATTGAGTTTCAAAGCCTTACGCTTAGAATCACACAGCACTTTAATAGCCACCGTGATGAAGGCCGTTATAGTGCCTTTGCTGATTACAACAGGTGGGGCATTATTAGGTTTTCGGGGGATTAGTTTAGGGATTTTATTTTTAATGACCTCAGCCCCTACCGCCGCCGCTAGCTATATTATGGTACGCGCCATGGGGGGTAATGCGGTTTTAGCCGCGAATATTATTGCGCTCACCACACTCGCTTCAATATTTACCACGAGTATAGGGGTAACACTATTGAAAGGGTTAGAATTGATGTGAGTAGGATAGATAAGCAACCGTAACAATAAGCGGGTCTTTCTTCCGCAGTCGCTGTAAATACATCCTTGTACGCTACAAGGCGGCATCCCTGCCGCCAAGACTGCTCCAGAAAGACCCGCTTACTGTTACTCCACACTAAACCGTACTCATAACCGTAGTACGGCTATTTAAGCTAAATACTCAGCTCCATTCATATAGGGCTGTAGCACTTTAGGAATCTGTACTCGACCATCGGATTCTTGGTAATTTTCCAAAATTGCCACTAAAGTACGTCCTACCGCTAGACCTGAACCATTCAAGGTATGCACTAATTCCGGCTTACCCCCTTCAGAGCGGTAACGCGCCATCATACGTCGTGCTTGGAAATCGAGCGTATTAGAGCAAGAAGAAATCTCACGATATTTTTGTTGACCGGGGAGCCATACTTCTAAATCATAGGTTTTAGCGGCTGAAAATCCGGTATCACCCGCACACAAGGCCAACACCCGATAAGGCAATTCTAAGGCTTGTAAAATAGCCTCAGCATGGCTGGTCATAGTCTCTAATGCTTGCCAAGATTCTTCTGGTTTCACAACCCAGATCATTTCGACTTTTTCAAACTGATGCTGGCGGACTAAACCACGGGTATCTTTGCCATAAGAACCGGCTTCAGAACGGAAACAAGGGGTATGACAAGTAAAACGGAGCGGTAAGTCTTTTTCTGGAATAATCTCATCACGTACCAAATTCGTGACGGGCACTTCAGAGGTGGGGATGAGGTAATAACCCTGCTCATTATTCAGTTTAAACAGGTCTTCCTCAAATTTAGGTAATTGCCCCGTACCGCGTAATGAGTCTGCATTGACCATATAAGGCACATAGACCTCATTATAACCATGCTGCTCGGTATGAGTATTCAGCATAAACTGAATCAACGCACGATGCAGCTTAGCCATCGCGGTACGTAATACCACAAAACGTGAACCTGTTAACTTACTACCAGCCTCAAAATCCATCCAGCCATTGGGTGCACCTAGATCAACATGATCTTTAGGGGTAAATTCAAACTGACGTGGAACACCCCAACGGCGCACTTCAACATTATCGTTTTCGTCTTTACCGTCTGGTACGGTACTATCCAGAATATTCGGGATCATTAACGCAATGGCTTGAATCTGATCTTGTAGCGCATTTAAAGCCTGCTCAGATTGCACCAAACGCTCCCCTAAACCATCGACTTCTGCTAATAAAGGCTGGATATCTTCACCCCGCGCTTTTGCTTGTCCAATCGCTTTGGAACGTAGGGTCCGCTGGTTTTGTAATTCTTGAGTCGTACTTTGTAATTCGCGGCGTTGGGATTCCAATGACTGAATACGAGCTACATCGAGTTTAAAACCGCGTCGCGCTAATTGCTGCGCAACCTCCTCTACATCGTTTCTTAGGCGCTTTGGATCAAGCATGATTTACCTCAAAATACCTTATTATTAGGGTTAGTTTGATCAAAAATAATAAACGATGGAGGATAGCATAGCGTGACCTAGCCTGCCTCAAAATAATCACTGTCTAATTTCTTAACCTCATAAACCTCAATGGTAGATACCCCAATCGTATGCTCCACCATCAATTCAGCCAGACGAACGCCGTCGATTAAAATAATACGGGTATCAATTAAAGTGGCATATTCTTTAGCTTCACGCGAAAAGGTTGATGTAGTAATGAATACCCCTTTTTTAGCCCGTTGTCCTTGCAAAGCTCCAGCAAAACGCTGAATATCAGGACGCCCCACTGTGCCCTCCCAACGTTTGGCTTGAATATAAATCACATCTAAACCTAAGCGATCCTCATTAATAATCCCATCAATACCCCCATCGCCTGATTTACCTAAGGCTTGGCCCGCATCCAGTCGATTACCGCCGTAACCCATTTTTACCAATAAATCAATCACTAAACGCTCAAAAAAAGCGGGAGAGGCTTGTTTAACGGTTTCTAATAACTCTTGCTCTAAACTCTCACTCATCACTCGATGGGCAGAGGCTAAAATATCCTCAGGCGTATCATCAAAAATAATATCGGTATCCCAATTAATATCGCGCTCAGGATCTTTAGGACGTTTGCGCTCTTTAAAGGCTTGAAACTCAGGAAATTGCTGTAATAAGGTCAGGGTAATCCCCTCAGGGTGATTCGCTAACAGCTTCAAGCCGCGCTCAGTAATCTGCAACGCCCCCCGTTCTGGTGTACTAAGCGCACCTGCTTGTTTTAAGTAGGTACGCGCCCAACTCACCCGATTCATAAAAACGGTCTGATTACCACTTTCTAACAATTCTGTGCGCTCGCTCTGACTGAGTTGTAACTCATCCGCTAAGTAATTCACAACATCGCGTAAACGATAAACACGCTGATCAGCAACAAGGCGCAATAGGGGTAACATTAAAGCTTGATAGGAAGGCAGAGACATAGTTCTATCCAAAACTCATTAAAAAGGGATAGAGTACTTGAGGGGGTATGAAGTACTCGACAGACTCATTCTAACAAATGATGTACTTCAAAAAAGCAAAAACCTCTAACCGTCTGAAACGATTAGAGGCAGATGACTATATCTATATACTGAAGTTAGCTAAAAAGTAGCTAACTCATCATGTTCTTAGCAACCGCTAGTGCACTTATCATCATCCTTAGTGATTTCATTAATCAGTGCACCACCAGCAATCACGCCTGCACCAATCGCAGCGATACTACCAGCACTCATACCACCCAAACCAGCAGCACGAGGAACTGCGTTAGAAACCGCATTAGAAAGATTTACTGGACGATTATTAAAACCAGTACCATCACGTACAGTCTCGGTTCTCACACGTACTTTTTGAGCATTTCCACATTGGTTAGCAACGGAAAATTTAAACATCTCATTATTGCCATAGATGCGGCTATTGTCTGGAAAGTTTCTTGAAGCGCATTGATCAAATTGAACTTTTACTCTACCAGCAGCAGTAGTAATCAGGCGATCACCTTCTTGCAATACAGTACCAGTTTGTACTAAGGATTGTTTGCCTGCACGTTCAACAACGACACGCCCTTCCACTCCGCTCACTGTGGCTGCTTGAGCTACAGAAGTAATACCTGCAAGCAGTAAACTGGATAGCGTTAATATTTTTAACAATTTCATATCATATTCCTCATTAGTTTATTACTCAACTTAGACAGTTTTTATTGACTAAATTAACATCAATAACTTATATTATATTAATATAATCAAATCAAGACTATTACTAACGTAACATACAGTATGTCGCTAAACCTCACATAAAACTAGTAAATATCTGGTATTTTACCATGAAAAAAATATCAAAAAACTGGGGGTTTAATTTAAAAAAACTAATGAACCTATGTTACTTTAACTAACAAGTACTTATGTAATCATTAACTAGATCCGATTGTCACCACTGTAATATCTAACCTAGAAGCTAATAACCTTCAACCTATCCTTATATCCGAAAAACAGTGAAGTCATGCTCTAGAAGAGTTGAAAAACATACGATTAATAAACTCATCAATGACCTTACCATGAATCTCAATCAGCTTAGAGAAGCACAAGATCTTACAAGCTAAACGTTTAATCTGTGTTCGAAAAATAAGGTTCTGATGCCCAATGCTTTGAGTGTGACGCTATAGTCATCATATGTTTATCTGTTGGCAGTAACCGTGAATAGGCCTTCTAACTGCCCTCACAATAAATGGTTAAGATTGGGTTAAGTTAATTCAAGATTTAAGGGTATTTTTTTCATTTTATCAGTATTTTTCACCCAAACAGCCTATGGTATCTTTATTCTAATGGCTAGATGCCCCACATCCTCTCATTTTAGAGTGGAATATTGTCGTTATTTTAATCATTTCCAAAACATAATAGAGCCTATGACCAATACTAATACTTATGGCGCTGCTTCTATCGAAGTGCTCACCGGACTAGATCCCGTACGTAAACGCCCAGGCATGTACACTGATACCACTCGTCCTAATCACCTAGCTCAAGAAGTGTTAGATAATAGTGTCGATGAAGCCTTAGCAGGTTACGCTAATTTTATTGATGTGGTGTTATATGCCGATGGATCACTCTCTATTACGGATAATGGGCGCGGTATGCCCGTCGATCTACATCCCGAACAACAACTTCCGGGGGTAGAAGTTATTTTATGCACCCTCCATGCGGGAGGTAAATTTTCTACCGACAACTATCAATTCTCTGGTGGCTTGCATGGTGTGGGGGTATCGGTGGTCAATGCACTCTCTGAACGCCTAGAAGTTACCATTAAACGGGACGGTAAAATTTATGCCATGAGTTTTGCCAATGGCTATAAGGCTAGCGAACTTATTCTGACAGGTAGCACCACTAAAAAAGACACCGGAACGCAAGTGCATTTTTGGCCTAATGCTCAATACTTTGATAGCCCCAAATTAAGCATCAGCCGGCTACGCCATACCTTAAAGGCTAAGGCGGTATTATGCCCTAATCTCAGAGTGCGCTTCACCGATCAATCCGGCGCAGTACCCGAAATCACCGAGTGGCACTATGAAAACGGTTTGCGGGATTATCTTATGGAGGCGGTCAGTGAGTTTATTACCCTACCTGAAAAAGCCTTCACTAGCTCCCTCAAAGCCGCCACCCAAGCCTTAGACTGTGCGTTAACGTGGCTACCTGAGGGGGGTACTGCCATTCAAGAAAGCTATGTTAATCTCATCCCCACCTTACAAGGTGGCACCCATGTCAATGGTTTACGCACGGGTATCACCGATGCCTTACGTGAATTTTGTGAGTTTCGCCATTTAATTCCGCGCGGCCTCAAGCTCACGCCCGATGATGTGTGGGAAAATATCGCCTATGTTCTCTCGCTGAAAATGCAAGAACCACAATTCGCCGGACAAACCAAGGAACGCCTATCCTCACGAGAAGCAGCAGGCTTTGTGGCAGCTACTATCAAAGATGCCTTTGCCTTATACCTGAATCAAAATACTGACATTGGCGAACAAATCGCTCAACTCGCTATTAGTAATGCCAATCGTCGCCAACGCTCTAGTAAAAAGGTCATACGCAAACGCATCACAGCAGGCCCTGCCCTACCGGGGAAACTCGCCGACTGTGCGTCACAAGATATTCTCCGTACTGAATTATTTTTAGTGGAAGGTGATTCAGCCGGTGGCTCGGCAAAGCAAGCGCGGGATCGTGAGTTTCAAGCCATTATGCCTTTGCGGGGTAAAATTCTGAACACTTGGGAGGTAGAGGCAGAACAAGTCTTGGCCTCGCAGGAGGTGCATGATATTGCAGTAGCTTTAGGGGTTGATCCGGGCAGTACGGATTTATCACAGTTGCGCTATGGCAAAATCTGTATTTTAGCGGATGCGGATTCCGATGGGGCGCATATTGCTACTTTACTATGCGCCTTATTTGTTAAGCATTTCCGCCCCTTAGTTGAGGCTGGTCATGTTCATGTTGCCATGCCGCCCCTCTATCGTATTGATATCGGTAAAGAGGTGTATTACGCCTTGGATGATGTGGAAAAGCAAGCCCGTCTAGAAGTACTCGCGGCGGAGAAAAAACGCGGTGCCATTACCGTGACACGTTTTAAAGGTCTAGGGGAAATGAATCCGCTACAATTGCGTGAAACCACTATGACACCGGATACCCGTCGCTTAGTACGCCTATCTTTGGAGGATGTGGAACATGCTGACGCCATGATGGATATGTTGCTATCCAAAAAACGTGCCGCAGATCGTAAACATTGGCTAGAGACTAAAGGTAATATGGCAACGGTATAAGTTGCCTAATCACTTAACGAGTGGTCTGGCGTATATTACCTTTAGTATGCGCCAAGCGCTCATGAGCGGTGGCTATATCCACATGGGCGAGTAAGGATACCAGTGCGACTTTCACATTATAATCCGCGCTCACTAGCGCTTGTTGTGCCTGCTCAGTAGTTACCCCAGTAGCCTTCATAATAATGGTTAGGGCGCGTTGCACCAGCTTGTGATTAGTGGGTTGCATATCCACCATTAGATTGCCATAGACCTTATGTAATCTCACCATAATGGCACTGGATAAGGTATTTAAGGCCACTTTCTGAGCCGTACCAGCTTTTAAACGGGTACTCCCCACAATGACCTCGGCACCTGTGGCTAATAACACCCCAATCTCAGCCTCGCTAATCAGTGGAGTATCAGGATTATTAGCAATACCAATCGTTAAAGCCCCCACCCGACGGGCATACTGTAAAGCGCTTACTGTAAACGGGGTTTTACCCGACGCGGCAATCAGAATCACCACATCATTAGCCTTAATAGAGAGCGCACTTAAAGCCTCAACGGCGGCCTCGCTATCATCCTCTGCCCCTTCCACTGCTTTTAAGTAAGCACTCATCCCACCTGCCATCACACCGATAGCCCGCTCAGTAGGCCAAGAAAAGGTCGGTAATAATTCAGTGCTATCTAATACGCCTAAACGCCCTGAGGTTCCAGCCCCCACATAAATCAGCCGCCCCCCCTGCTCTAAACGCTGCACGGCTGCATCTACGGCTTGAGCTAGTGCAGCTTGGGCATGTTTTACTGCTTGAATTGCTAATACTTGATCATCAATAAAGGTACTCACTAGCGTATCCGTAGATTGCAAATCTAGCTCCGAGTACTTAGGGTCAATCGCTTCCGTATTCATAATACTCACTCAAATGGCTAAGACAGATATAAAGGCTTATTCGCTACCGGCACTGAATTTATGATCTCATCCTTTTGCTTATACACTGAGCTAGCCTGCAATAGACTTAATACAACACACAATATAGCCCTTGAACTAGGCTTATAGTTACTCCAGTATTTATCATTATCAATTCATCACCTAAAACGAGGATAGCGATGGGTGGTCAAGCTTTAAAAAATACCTTCACACGCCGCTACGAACGTGCCGAATACTATGTCCTGCGCGAACACATACTCACCCAGCTTCGCACCGACTTTCCCGCACGGAAAATAGCGGCGATTCAAGCCTATCGCACTAAGGACTCTTTTGGTGATCTCGATATTTTGATGGATACGGATGATCTTAATCTTGATCTTAGTGACTACATTCATACCTGCTTTAAACCTCATGAATTAGTCCGTAATACTAATGTCTACTCTTTTGACTATCAGCAATTTCAAATTGATATTATTGGCTCACCCTCAGAAGATTTTGATATTTCCCTACATTATTTTGCTTGGAATGACTTGGGCAATATTATTGGGCGGCTTTATCATAAAATGGGATTTAAATATGGTCATAATGGATTGATTTTGATTGTGCGAGAGCGTAATAATATTTTAGCTGAAATTAATCTTTCCAAAGATATTAATAAGATCTTAGCCTTTGCGGAGTTAGATACCACACTTTATGCACAGGGCTTTGATACCTTAGAAGATATTTTCAAATTTTCTGCCTCCTCACCTTATTTTAATAAAGGCATCTATCTATTAGATAATCGTAATCATGCCTCACGCATTCGCGATAAAAAACGCTCTACTTACAATGCTTTATTAAAGTGGCTGGAAACTCAGGATGATTTGCCTGCCTACCCTTGGGATAGCCTACGTGAACATGGCGGTCGAGAGATTAAACCTCTCTTTTTACAGCGTGCTTTTGAGTGGTTTCCCCATGCTAAACCGCAGTATGAAGCGTTACTCGCACAAAATGAACAGCGAAAACGTGCTAATGAAAAATTTAATGGCCTCTTGATACAAAGCTGGGTAGGACTAGAGGATAAAGCATTAGGTGCTTTTATGCGCTATTTACGTGAAAGAAGCCAAGAAGAAACCACTAATTTTACCGAGTGGCTAGATACTCATAATCTTGCTGAAATTAGAGCATGGATATTAGCACACTATAAGCTTTACTCAATAACTCATAGTTAATTAGAAAGGTATTTATTCCTAATTAACTAATGCTGGATTATTAAACAAAAATAATTATTCTTTTTTCTAGCGCTCATCTATACTCAGAATTAATAAACAGTACTAGGCAGGGCGGTGTGTGATGAAACCATGGTTATTATTCATAGCAGGATTAGTGATGATGTCATCTACTCAAGCCGCCCCCTTAGAGCCGATTCGAGAGTTACCGAAATGGGAGGAGTTTCCCGCCACACTCAAAGAAGTTCCCAGTCAAGCGCCGGTCACGGAAAAACTCTCAATTACGCAACCGGATTTATTAACACCCGAACAAACGCAAACGTTATTAAAACGTCTACCGCCCCTGCCTAAGGCTACAACGACTGAATTTAAACTACCGAATCAGCCGCAACCTGCTCCGAATACCTCCGTTATTAACTCGCCCTTTCCCGCACCTGAAACGCCCTCAGCCACGCCCCCCGTGCTACCTAAAGCTAATGAATTAAGCATAGTGCGCTTTAGTCCTAGTGGGGATGATGTAGAGGCAGCTAAACAAATTAGCGTTACCTTTAATCAACCGATGGTGGCGGTGACCTCTGGAGAGGCAGCACTCGCTCAATCAATGCCGGTACAACTCACCCCTAAGGTTGAGGGTGAGTGGCGGTGGTTAGACACTAAAACCGTAGTCTTTACGCCCAAAGCGGGACGTTTGCCCATGGCAACGCGTTTTAAACTCACGATCCCCGCGAATACTCCCGCCGCTAGTGGTGCTCGTTTAGCTCAAGCCTTTAATGCTAGTTTTTCTACCCTACCGCTTACACTGACTACGGTCTACCCTAGTAGTGAAACAGTTAATTTACAGCCTTTACTCTTATTGAATTTTAACCAGCGCATCGACCCTAAAACTCTGCTGCCAAAGCTGCAATTACAGATTGCCAATAAAAATGTTGAGCTACGATTAGCGTCTGACGCTGACATAAAAGCCAATAACACTTTACAAGGACAAGTCAAAAATTTACCGCAAGATCAATGGCTAGTGGTTCAGCCTGTTCAACCTTTGGCGAAAAATACCACCTTTAAGTTAGTCCTGCTCCAAGGTGCCGTCTCTGCCGAAGGGGTGCGAGTTAGCAATAAGGCACAAAGCTTTGATTTTAAAACCTATAGTGGCTTAAAAATTACCGACACCATTTGTGAAGGGGGATATGGCTGTCAACCGGCTACACCTTTTCACTTTCAACTAAGCCATCCTCTTGCTGATAACCTCTCACTGGAAGACTGGGTTAGCATTGAGCCTGCTATAGAAGATGTTGCCCTAGAAAACTATGGAGCTACCGTCTTCATACGGGGTAATACCCAACCGCGCACCACGTATACCGTCACTTTCAAACAAGGCCTACCCGACATCTACGAGCAAAAGCTAGCTAAGGATTTAACTCAGCAATTAAAAGTCGATGACTACCTGCCACAATTAGGCATGAATGAAGAGCGTCTGATTACTCTCGATCCGACGGTTACACCACAATTTACCTTTGTCAGCCGTAACTTCCGCAATGTAAAATGGCGGGTACAGCAAGTTGAGCCAAAAGACTGGGCAGCCTATGAAAAACTGCGCGATGAACAGGATTTAAATACGCCTACCTTACCCCCACTCCCCGGCAAAACCGTAGCCGAGCAAACCATTCCACTCACAGACCAAGTTAATGAAATTATTACTAAAACTATTGACCTCGCCCCGTGGCTAAAAGTGGGTAAAACGGGACATTTGATAGTGCTATTAGAGGGGGGAGAGGAGCTAATTAAATTACCTGTCACCGCAGAGAATGCACCTAATATTACCCCCCCATTACGTTTAATGACTTGGCTACAGGCGACTCAAATCAGTATTGATACCCGTAGCGATGATCAGCAGCTTTTAGCATGGACTGCACAACTTGCTAATGGTCAACCACTCCCGCAAGCCCAAATACGCTATATAAAAGAGAGTCAAACCACTAGCGCTACTACGAATGAGCAAGGCTTAGCTTTACTTCCTAAACCTAATACAACCGCCCCCAGTGAAAACCGTAGTACTTGGATTGAAGCACAGCTAGGTGATGATATTGCCTTTTTGCCTTTGAATAGCGAGCGCTATATTCCCTATCGTCCTAATATTCGCGCACCTAATCTAAATAACTCCAATTGGCTCTGGCATGTGCTCGATGATCGAAAGCTTTATCAGCCTAATGAACAAGTTCATATTAAAGCATGGCTGCGGGAGCTGGATAATAAAAGCCAATTGACCTTACCGAAAGCGCAAACTGTGAGTTATAAAGTCATAGATGCTCAGAATAAAACACTAGCTGAGGGGGAAACTAAAACTACTGCTTTAGGGGGATTAGACTTTGCCTTTACCATTCCCGATGCGGTCGCTTTAGGGGATGCGCGAGTAGAACTGACCTTAAAGGATGCCTCAAATACGGCTGCTAGCTTCCAGCATACTTTCCAGATTCAGGAGTTTCGTACCCCTGAGTTTGAAGTCAAAGTGGCTAAAACCTCTGATGCTACTGTGATTGGTAATACCACCCTCCAAGCAGAGGCCGAAGCGAAATACTATACCGGTGGCGGCTTAGCCAATAGTGAAGTTAATTGGCTAGCTGAAATCATCACTAGCACCTATACGCCCCCGAATCAATCTGAATGGAGCTTTGGTATCACTACCCCTTTTTGGCGGTCGTATGGTGATCAATCTACTAATGCTAACAGCGAAACCTTAGAGGGAAAAACCGATGCGAATGGTTTACATACCCTAGCACTGACTCTAAATACCCGTACACCTTTGCCTATTACGGTTGAAACCCGTGCTAGCATTAGTGATAAAAATCAACAAACCTACAGTGCCAGTACCTCATGGTTGATACACCCTGCTACTACATATGTAGGGCTAAAAACCGAACGTTACTTTGTTGAAAAAGACCAGCCTTTAGACCTTGATCTAATTACCACCACGATTGAAGGTATCGCCACCGCGCAGCAGCCTATTGTAGTGGAAGCCACAAGAATGGAGTGGTCTAAAACGGATAGCCAATTGGTGGGCACCGATATTCAAACCTGCATGGTGCAATCGGATAGTAAAGGCTTAGCGCATTGCAGCTTTAAGACGCCAGAGGGTGGGCAATATCAAATTACTGCCACCACGCAGGATCAAGATGGGCGGCGTAATATGAGCCGGATTACCCGTTGGGTAACAGGTGGGCAGCTCAGTAATGAATTGCCTCCTAGCGACAGTGAGCGCGTCACAGCACAAACCATACAACTCATTCCAGATAAATCCACGTATAAACCTAGTGATACAGCACAGCTTTCTATACAAGCCCCCTTCGCTAATGCACAAGGTTTTGCCACTGTAGAGCGTGCAGGATTAGTCGAGCATTATCCGCTGCAAATGCAAGGGACTAGCCATACATTATCCCTGCCTTTAAAACCCGAATGGATGCCGAATGTACATGTGAGTGTGGTCCTGCAAAGCAGTGTCGATAGCAAGCCCGTCTATGCAATGGGTACTACCGAGCTAACCCTCAGCACCGATGAGCGTGTATTACAAGTTAAAGTCACGCCTAAGGATAAGGTTGTTACGCCAGCGGCTGAAACAGAAGTCACAGTTGAGGTCAAGCAGGCCAATGGTCAAACGGCTGCTAATACTGAAGTGCTAGTCATGGCAGTCGATGAAGCTATCTTAGCCTTAGCTAATTATGAACTAGCCAATCCTATGAATAGCTTTTACCCAAAACGTGATGCAGGTGTAGAGGCTAATTACCTATTAGAAAACGTATGGCTAGCGTCACCTGCTGAACTCAAGAACAAACCTAAAAGCCAACCAAGACCGATGCCGATGATGAGAATGGCTGTATCTAGACCAGTACCGGTGGTTCCAACCATAGTAGTCCCCCCCACTAAGGCAATGGGCGATTACACAGGCCCTATGGGCTATGATAAGGCAACGCTCGCCATGATGAGTGACTATCAACAGCAGCAACAAGAACCAACAGCAATACTAGCCATACGCCAAAACTTTACCTCACTCGCGGCCTTTATCCCTAACCTCAAAACGAATGAGCAAGGACAAGTCACCGCGAAATTTAAGCTACCCGATAACCTCACCCGCTATCGTATTATGGCGGTTGCTGTGTCTGGCACTGATCACTTTGGTACAGGCGAGAACCAATTGACGGCACGTTTACCCCTCATGGTACGCCCTAGTGCGCCACGCTTCTTAAACTTTGGTGATCAATTTAAGTTTCCGGTGCAATTACAGAATCAAACCGATGAAGCCGTACCCGTACAGTTAGTGATGCAGGGTGAAAACCTTGCCCTACCAACACAAGGCTATGCCGTATCAGTTCCAGCTAATCAACGCATTTTGGTACAATTCCCCACTCAACCCTTAGGTGCGGGTACAGCGTGGTATCAATTCGCCGCCGTGAGTCCTGAAAAAGCGTATCAAGATGCCGCTACCGGGCAAATTAGCGTCAATACTCCCGCGACGAGTGAAGCCTTCGCGACCTATGGAGTGGTTGATCAAGGCGCTATACAGCAGCCGATACAAGCACCTAAGGATGTATGGGCGCAATTTGGAGCCTTACAGGTCAGCACCTCCTCCACGGCTATGCAGTCATTAACCGACGCCTTTTTGTACTTACATAATTACCCCTTTGAATGTACTGAACAAATTGCTTCGCGTATGCTCGCTACTTTAGCCCTGCAAGACATGCTGCAAGCCTTTAATGTACCCAATATGCCGAGCAAAGAGGCCATTGATAAAAGCATGGTGCGCGATTTAGGGATATTATTAGAGCGTCAAGTGGAATATGAGGGTAGTTTCGCACTCTGGAAACCTTATGGTGAGGTATTTCCCTATGCTAGCCTACATGCTTTACATGCTTGGATTCGAGCTAAAGCGAAAGGCTATCCCATTAATGAGGAGCGTTTTAATCAATCCCTTGAGTATGTGCGTAGTTTTAACACAACTCTGAATACTCCCCCTTATGCGGCGATAACACGGCAATACTTACTCGCTTATAGCCTCTATATTCGCACCTTAATCAACGAATACGATGTAGAGAATGCCAAGACACTGATTCAAGACGCAGGCGGTGCTGCTAAACTGCCTACCGATGTGATCGCTTGGCTCACACCTGTTATTGCTCATGATGCTAGTTTAAAACCGCTGTTAGAGGAGCTAAAACTCGCCCTAATGAATCGAGTCACGGAAACCGCATCGGGTGCTAGTTTTGGGGAGAGTCACTTTGAACAAAGCTACTACGTACTCGACTCAGAGACTCGTACTAATGCCCTAGTGTTGGATACACTGATTAAAACACAAGCGCGATCAGACCTGATTCCTAAGTTAGTCAAGCAATTACAAGCACGACGTATGAATGGGCGCTGGAATAACACACAAGATAATGCGTTTGTATTATTAGCGCTCAATCAGTATTTCCAGACCTATGAAAAGCAAACGCCAGACTTTATTGCCCGCACATGGTTAGGCAAAGACTATATGGGTGAGCAAGCCTTTAAAGGGCGTACTTTTGCTATCAATGAAACCACTATCCCCATGAGTTGGTTACTAGAACACCCTGAAGCACAGGATTTAATCCTCGATAAACAAGGTGCTGGACGCTTGTATTACCGTATTGGCATGGATTATGCGCCTAAAAGCTTAAAATTAGAGGCTAAAGACGCGGGCTTTACTGTTGAGCGTCGTTATGAAGCACTGGATAAGCCAGAGGATGTGAAGCAATTAGCCGATGGCTCTTGGCGTATTAAAGCGGGGGCTAGGGTCAGGGTGCATATTAATCTTAATGCTCCAGCTACGCGCTATCATGTGGCTTTGGTTGATCCCTTACCTGCGGGCTTGGAGATTCTGAACCCTGTTATAGATAGTAGTCTTAATCGTAGTACATTGAGACTCCTGAGTGAATCTGCAGACGAGCCAATACAGTATGATTGGGCGCTTTACTGGTTTGGACATCAAAACCTGCGTACTACTCAAGCCGAAGCGTTTGCTACCGAGTTAGGTACAGGCACTTATCAGTATAACTATATTGCCCGTGCGACCACCGAGGGCACCTTTGTTGTACCACCGGCTAAAGCGGAGGAGATGTATAACCCCGAAACCTTTGGACGTTCGAGTTCAGCTACGGTGACTGTGGAGTGATGCCTTAATTTGGCATTAAAATAGAGCGACCGTAAAGGTAGTCTGGTATTTCTGGAGCAGTCTTGGCGGCATGGATGCCGCCTTGTAGCGTACAGGGATGTATTCACAGCGACTGCGGAAGAAAGACCAGACTACCTTTACTCTACTATTCCCTTACTTTTGCAAATAATTACAGCTTATCGAGATATTATTCCAGACTATTGGCTTCTCTTCGGTTTCAATGCATACTGAAAGACTATCAATACAATAATCATAAGCTATGTACTATCTGATCCGCTGGGGATTAGCTGCCCTTCTCTCAGCTAGCAGTCTATCAGCTCAGGCTGATGTTTACTTACAAACCAAAGTATTACTATCAGGTGCTTATGATAGCAATACCGGGTTAATGAATGATGCACTACGTAGTCAAAACTACCTGCCGACTCAACAACCCTACTCAGCCAGCCCGTTTAATTATACCGGCACGGAAAGCGTAAGCTCGACTCGTCTAGCCCAAACGGGTAATCAGGCCATTGTGGATTGGGTGCTAGTGGAGCTACGGGATAAAACCGATCCGACTATAATTAGTACCCAACAAGCCGCGTTGGTGCTGCGTGATGGCACGGTCATAGATCCCCTCACTGAGCAACCCTTATTAGTTTTTAAAGATTATGATCCAGATTATTACCGCATCACCATAAAGCATCGCAATCATTTAGGCGTGACCACGCAACCTCAATTATTAGATACCACGCCGACCTTGATTGATTTTAGTGATCCCACCCTAGCAACCGAGGATAGTCTAGGACGAGAGTTAAAAGCGAATAAAGCGCTACTTTGGGCAGGTGATGCGGATACGAATACTCAATTAGTGGCTCAGGGTAGTAATAATGACACTAATGCAATTCTAGCTAATATTGTCACTGCCCCACAAAATACAAATCAGCTGTTTAATTATCGCTTAAAAGGTTATGCCACTAGCGATTTAAACTTAGATGGCTCAACACTTTATGCCGGAGCGGGTAATGATCTCAATATATTACAAGCGAGTATCTTATTAAATCCAACGAATGTTTTATTTAATAATAACTTCATTATTAATGGTACCCCTCAAGGCACCTTTGATCTCATGGCAGAAGCCTTACGTATTGGTAGTGCGGATAAAGTGAGTATAGCCGATATTGTAGAAGAGATTAATACTACACAAACGAATACTAGTCTTGCTAAACAAGAAGTGATTAAAAGTATTTTTAAGCTCAATAGTGATGGCACTCGCAATGCCAACAGTCTTGGCCCCTTAGATTGGAATCCTTCGCATGATTCTGTTGTGTTTGATTTAGTTAATTATGGTAATAATACCCCTATACTTGTTTCCAATCATGCACAAAAAACAACTAATTATAAAAAAAATACGTTAGCAGTAGCAGGTACTCAAGCAAATGGCGCACGTTATGCCTTATTAGCCTCGAATGCCTTAAGTGATTTAGTAAAAACCAGCACTACGACGAGCAGTAATCCTCCCTTTCAAGCCTTTTTAGAAAGTCTAATAGCATGGCTCACTCAAAATGAAAATTTCAAAACCACTCCTGCTAAAATTGTGATTGCGCATCAATCTGATTCCTATTGGTTTAAACAAGATGCTAGTACTAACCAATGGTTCACTACTTATTATCCTCAAGCTACCAAAAATGCTCCCGATGCCTGTGAAAGTATTAATCTCGCTAGCTGTTTAACGGATGCTGATCTATTAATAATGGGGCATGATGATGGCACTGAGGATACTCATGGTATTGCCTTTGATTTAACTGCCACCATGAATGCTGTTAAACAAGCCCAAGCAGCAGGTGTTCCGATTTTATATATTCATTACGATGGGGGTAATAACCCACTCGGCACTCAACTATTCGACTATTTTGGTGTGACAGGTACGGATAATTACTCGCGACTAGATGATTTAGTTAGCTTTGATCCCGTTACACTATTAAGTGATGCACCAAGTGGGCTAGATAAACTACCGCTGACCATCGCTACACTTATGAATGATAATACTAGTTTCACCTACAATACCTCTAACTGTATTAATAATGCAGGTAAGATAAATTGCAATCCTAGTACTGTATTAGAAGCAACGAGTGGTGGAACACAACAATCGCTATTTTATGATGGCCTCAATGCTACGCGCTCAGCCATTAATACCCTTGACCTTCAAAGAAAGAATGTTTTTAAGTTAGATAATGGTTATAGATTAATTAAATTAGCTCTGCTATTAAGTGATAAATTACGTCCATTAATTAATTACCCGATGGATAAACAAACCACGCTAGACTCTACTTTCTTAAAAGCTCAATTTGCCGATAATATTATTAATTTTAGCCGCCCTAATAATGATGCTCAGCCTGAACTGGGTAGTTTCACTACGAGTGCAAATAACCTCCTTATTGATCAACTACCGACTAAAACGATTGATATTACCCAGACACCTACGAATTTTAGTGAGTGGAGCAGTACAGGCATTTATATCCCAGCGGGTAAAACTATTACCTTAACTCGCACCGATACTAGCAATACCATTGCTAAGTTTAAAGTTAACTATCAACGCCCTACTACTCGCTTATGGAATACGGATGGCTATAGTCGCCCACAATATCTAGCTAGCACAGAAATACCTTTAGCCAGCAATCAAAGCTATAGCTTTTCAAATCCTTATGGTGGTTTATTATATGTAGGATGGAATGCTACGACTAATACCGATCCTATTGCTATTAGTGCTAGTAATGTCATCGATTCCATCATGCTATCGGCTTTTGATGATACGAGTATTCAGACTTTTATTGATGAGCTAAATAACTCACCTACTGAATGGGTTGATATCAAAACCCCTTATGCAGAACTACATAGTTTGAAATCTTATTTATTTACAGCATTCAATAGGCAGGATGGTAATACCACTAATGGCTATACGACTCAAGATATTAAAGACTATATTAGTGATATTAATACCTATTTGATTGCCGGTAATTATAATTTTGCCGGTTTTAATGGTGTAGGATTACCCGACATCAGCAATGAAACACTCGCTTTTTGTAATAGCCTAGGTTTAGATGCTGTCGTTTATGAAGGAGTCACTAAAAATCTTTGTCTAGATAGCAGTATTCATAATCGTCCGGCTATCCAACACATTAATGCGGATATTTCTTCCCTTTGCGCGGATCTCTGCTCAGGTAATCCTTTTGATGTCGGTGGCGCCCCTGCTCAACCTTTAAACTGGAGCGAAAATCATGAAATGGGACATAACTTACAACGCACCCGTTTAAAAATTTATGATGTCCGCTCATTTGAAGTCTCTAATAATATCTTCTCTTTACATACCATGTGGAAATCAGCATTGGATAAGGGTTTAACTAAAATAACCACCGATCGTACGGGTCATAAAAATGCTTTCAATATTCTACAAGCCAGTATTGCAGCCGGTACAGCTCCTAGTATTAGCCATCCTTTATGGGTTAGTTCAGGAACTTATGATAATGCCTATGATCGCTTGGCCTTTTATATGCAACTCATGTATACCGCTGGTTCTTGGGACTTTTATACTAAACTGTATATTATGGAGCGTATTTTAAGTCATGCGGTACAAAACGATGCTCGTTGGGATGCCGTTAAAAATCAATTGGGCCTAAGCCAATATACCCGCACCGCTGCGGGTAATTTAAATGCCGGTGATTTTATGTATCTAGCCACCTCTAAAATCATGCAAAAAGATTATCGGGATTATTTCGCCGCGTGGGGTATTAGTGTAAGCCAAGCGGCTAAAGATCAAGTGGCAGCTAATGGCTTTACTACCTTAGTACCTGCCGCGCTTTATTATATACCAACAGGTGAATTACCCATTACTATGCCAACACCCGCAGATCTAATTCCTTTAGATGGTGTTAGCACTTGGACTGATCCTACACCTTAATCACCTCAGAGCAGAGGCTTAATTAAAAGCCTCTGCTTTTCATTTGCCTCAAACTCATTAATATTAATCTTAATGTTGAGTTTTTTACTCGACTAATAGAAAGATAGTCTACGCTTAATCAATGACTTGCTATTTTACTTTCCAAATAATGACAGCTTATTATCTCTGACTATTGGTTTATTAAGTATTTCAAGGCATACTGGCAGAACTATTACTATTTATAATAATAAGCTGTTATGCACTATTTCATTCGCTGGGGACTAACGGCCCTTCTCTCCGTTAGCAGTCTGTCAGCTTATGCTGATGTTTATTTACAAGGTAAGGTATTACTCTCTGGTGCTTACAATAGCAGTACCGGGCTGATGAGTGATGCTTTGCGCAGTCAAAACTACTTGCCTACACAACAACCCTATACCGCCCGCCCCTTTAACTACACGGGTACAGAAAGCGTCAGTACTACTCGCCTCGCTCAAACAGGTAATCAAGCGATCGTAGACTGGGTATTAGTAGAGCTACGTGATAAAACCGACCCTAGCATGATCTATGATCAAAAAGCCGTATTACTCCAACGCGACGGTACATTAATTGATCCACAGACCGAGCAAGCACTGCTAGTTTTTAAGGATTTTGATGCCGATTATTACCGAATCACGGTCAAACATCGTAATCACCTAGGTGTGACAACGCTACCGCTTTTATTAGATAGCACACCAACTTTAATTGATTTTAGTGATCCCAAATTATCTATAGTAGAAAATAAAGGACGTGAATTAAAAGCGAGCAAGGCTTTATTATGGGCGGGTGATACCGATAATAATACTCAATTAGTGGCTCAAGGTATTAATAATGACACTAATAATATCCTAGCCAATATTGTCACTGCAGAACAAAATAGCAATCAATCCTTTAATTATCGTTCAAAAGGCTATAGCTCCACTGATTTAAACCTAGATGGATTCACCGTATATGCTGGAGCCAATAATGATCTTAATTTATTACAAGCCAGTATATTACTAAATCCAGCCAATACTTTATTTAATAATAACTTTGTGGTTCATGGCACTACACAAGGTAGTATTGACTTAATGGAGGTTGCCTTACACATAGGTAGTGCAGCTAAAGTTAGCGTGGATGAAATTGTTGATGAAATTAATGCAACACAAGCTCGTGTGAGTATTGCTAAACAAGATACTATTAAAAGCATTTTTAAGCTTAATAGTGATGGCAGTCGAAATAATGACAGTATTGATCCCATTAGCTGGGGCGTCTCACAGGATTCTGTTGTTTATAGCTTAATTAACTACGGTCGTAATATACCGCTATTAATTTCTAATCATGCCAAGAAAGTCTCTGTAGTTAGAAATAATATTCTCGCCGTTGCAGGCACTCAAACCAATGGTGCGCGTTATGCCCTATTAGGGTCTAATGCTTTACATGATATTGTACGTACTAGCACCGCTGGAATTAATAACAATCCGCCTTTGCAAGCTTTTTTAGAAAGCTTATTAGCATGGCTTACGAAAAATAATAATTTTAAAACCTCACCGGCTAAGGTCGTCATTGCACATCAACCCGATAGTACTTATTTTAAACAAGATGCTAATACACGCCAATGGTTTACTACTTATTACCCCCAAGCTACCACAAATACACCCGATAGCTGTGAAAGCATTAATTTAGCTAGTTGCCTAAGCAATGCTAGTTTATTAGTAATAGGGCGAGATGATGGTGCTGCAGATAATCATGGAGTCGCCTTTAACTTAAGCGCTATTATGAATGCTGTTAAGCAAGCCCAAGAATTAGGGGTTCCGGTATTATATATTCACTATGATGGTTCTAGTAATCTCTTAGGTAATACCCTATTAGACTACTTTGGGGTAACGAGTGCCGATAATTATTGGCGACAAGATGATTTATTAAACTTTGACCCCGCTGGTTTATTAACCAATGTACGTGCAGGATTAGATAAACTCCCTCTTACCATTAGCACACTAATGAATCCTAATACTAACTTTATCTATAATAATATTAATTGTGTTAACCATGTCGGCACCATCAATTGCGATACCAATGATATAATAGACAGTAATACTGGCGAAACTCAACAATCACTCTTTTTTGATGGAGCTGATGCCTTATCCACAGCTATTAATATCCTTGATCGACAAAAGAAAAATGCTTTTAAGCTAGATGATGGTCTAAGGTTAATTAAACTCGCTTTACTCCTGAGTGATAAACTACGCCATGATATTACTTATCCTATGGATAAACAAAACACACTCGATGCTACTTTCTTAAAAGGTATATTTGCCGATAATACGATTAACTACAATCGCCCAAACAATATAGCTCAGCCCAAAATGGGTAGCTTTGCGACAAACGATCTAATCGCAGAACTCCCTACTCAAACTAAAACCATTAATCAAGTACCTACTGAGTTTAATGAATGGACTAGCACAGGGATTTATATTCCAGCGGGTAAAACCTTTACCTTAACTCGTACCGATACCACCGATACTACTACCAAATTTAAAATTAATTTCCTCCGTCCCGGCTCCACTCGTGCTTGGAATCCTAATGGTTATGCTCGCCCTTTATATCTAGCTAGCCCAGAAATGACCTTAGCCAACAACCAAAGCTATAGTTTTTCAACACCCTATGGTGGACTACTATATATCGGCTGGAATGCCAGCGCTAATACTGATCCTATTACGATAAATGCCACTGGTGTATTAGAGTCCCCGCTCTTAGCTGCTTTTGATGATGCCAGCATTCAAGCCTTCGTTGACCATCTCAATAATACGCCTATTGGCTGGGCGGACATTAAAACGCCTTATGCTGAATTACATACGCTTAAATCTCATCTCTTTAAATCCTTTAATCTTCAAGATAACAATACTTCCAATGGCTATACCACGACTGATATTAAAAACTTTATTAGTGATTTAAATAATTATCTAATTGCGGGTAATTATAATTATGCTGGATTTAGTGGTGTGGGTTTACCTAGTATTAGTGATGAAGCACTGAGCTTTTGTAATAAGCTAGGTTTAGATGCTATTATGTATGACGGTGTTACTAAAAATCTCTGTACGGATACTACGATTCATAGTCGCCCAGCTATTCAACATATTAATGCCGACGCGATGGCTAACTGCGGATCACTGTGCTCGGGTAATCCTTTTGATGCCGGCTCACCTATTCAACCACTAGATTGGGGTGAAAATCATGAAATGGGACATAATCTACAACGCCCACGGCTAAAAATTTATGATACCCGTTCGAGAGAAGTCTCGAATAATATTTTCCCCCTACACACTATGTGGAAATCTGCAAAAGCAAAAGGTTCAACAACAATAACCACCACTCGCCCTAATCATAAAGGTGCGTTCACTATACTACAAACTAGTATTGCCGCTGCTACTGCAGCAAACTCTAGTCATCCACTCTGGGTGAAAACCGGCACTTATGATAATGCTTTTGAGCGCCTATCGTTTTATATACAACTCATGTATACCGCTGGCTCTTGGGACTTTTATACTGAAATGTATATTATGGAGCGTATTTTAACTCATGCAGTAAAAAGCGATACTCGCTGGAATGCTGTTAAAAATCAATTAGGCTTGAGCCAATATACTCGTACTGCTGCGAATAATTTAAATGCTGGTGATTTTATGTATCTAGCGGCCTCTAAAATCATGCAAAAAGATTATCGGGATTATTTCGCCGCGTGGGGTATTAGCGTGAGTCAAGCGGCTAAAGATCAAGTGGCAGCTAATGGTTTTACCACTTTAGTACCTACCCTATTCTATTATGTACAAGGTGAATTACCCGTTTCTATGCCAACCCTTGCGGATACCATTCCTTTAGATGGTGTGAGTGCTTGGGTAGACCCGACACCTTAATCCGCTTAATCACCCCCTAGCAGAGGCTAATTATTTAGTCTCTGCTACTTTCCCCATCAAGCCTAGTAGTTTATGTTAATAGCTCTCTTCAATTAGGCTAATGACAAACCATGCGCATCCTACATATTCGTTTTAAAAATCTTAATTCTCTCGTAGGCGAATGGTCGATTGATTTGACACAACCCGAATATTTATCGGATGGCCTATTTGCGATTACCGGCCCGACCGGAGCGGGGAAAAGTACGATTTTAGATGCGATTTGCTTGGGGTTATATGGTTGTACCCCCCGTTTGGAGCGTATTACTAAAAGTAGCAATGATATTATGTCGCGCCACACCGGCGAGTGCTTTGCCCAAATTACCTTTGAGACGCAACAAGGGCGTTTTGAAAGTACCTGGAGCCAACACCGCGCCCGCAAAAAACCCGAAGGCGAGCTACAACAACCCCAGCATAAACTAATTAATATTACTAAAAAACAAACCCTAGCCGAAAAGCTCACCGAGGTTGGTCATGAAATCGAGGCTATCACAGGGCTTGATTTTGAACGTTTTACCCGTTCTATTTTATTAGCGCAGGGTAGTTTCGCGGCCTTTTTGCAGGCTAAACCGGATGAGCGTTCACCGATTCTAGAGCAAATTACCGGCACCCATATTTATAGTGATATCTCGATCAAGGTACATGAGCGTTCTAGCCTCGAAGCTAAACAACTCACACAATTACAAGCGGGATTAAAAAGTCTACGCCTACTTGATCAGCAACAAGAGCAAGAGTTAAACGATCAATTAACTCAGGCTCACACAACAGCTCAAGCACTCACCACTGAAATTAAAACCACTGAAACCGCCCTACATTGGCGGCAACAGTTGACTCAATTAGAGCAAGACTTAGATCACATCACCCAAGCCAAACAGCGTCTATTAGCCAAGCAAACCGCCTTTGAACCTGAGCAAAAACGCTTACAACAAGCCTTAAAAGCCTTAGAGCTAGCCGGTGATTATCAGCCTTTGCGCTTAGTGCGTGAGCAGGTTAAAGCGCTTGCCCAACAACAAAATGAGCTAGCACCACAAATGCCTGCCGCCAAAACCACATTAGAACACGCTCAAACCGCGCTAGAACACGCTCAATATAGCTGGCAACAAGCCAAAGAAGCAGCAGCAGCTAAACGCCCCCTACTTAATCAAGCACGTGAATTAGATATAAAATTAGCGCATCAAGACAGCGAGTTACAGCGTTTAAAAAACACTTTCGCGACTCAACAAGCCGAGCATGCCTCTCATACTCAAGGGCAAGCCGCCCTAGCTAAACAGTTGAGTACCCAACAAGAAGCGCTAGATCAAGTGGTGGATTATTTGCAAACACATCGCGCCGATGAAACATTAGTCAGTGAATTGGCGGGCTTACAGCAACGTTTTAAACAATTACAACACCAACAAAATACGCTCAAGCAGCAGCAAATCGAATACCAGCAGACCCAAGCAACACAACAGCAGCTATCACAAGCCTATGAACAAGCGGAGCAAGCACTGGCTCAAAGTGCTCAACAAACCCAACAAATCAGTCATAATTTAAATACGACCCAAGCCCAACTTAATCAGCACCTACAGGATAAAACCCTCACCGCCTGGCACCATAGCGCTAATACAATCAAAGAACAGTTACAGCAGCTAGAACAATTACACACCACATTCACTCAACGCACTGAGTTAGAACCCTTATTCACTAAACTCCAGCACACCACTCAACAGACGCAAACACAATTAGAGCAAGCTAGCCAAACCCTTGAACTCAAACAAGCCCAGCACACGACCCTAGAGCTACAGGTGCAAAGCCTCACCGAGCGGCAGGGATTAGAAGAGCGTATTCGTTCTTTAGAACAGCATCGGGCGGCATTAGAAGATAATCAACCCTGCCCTTTATGTGGCGCACTAGAGCATCCCTTTGCGCGTGGTAATTTACCGCTACCATCCGATACAGCTAAGGCACTCAAAGCAGCTAAACAAGCCCAAGCCGATAGCAACACCGCCCTACAACGTTTACAACACGACATAGCACAGCTAAAAACTAACCATGCGACACAGACTGAACGTGCTGACACCTATCAAAAACAACTCAGTACCCTTACACAACGGCTCAGTGAACTAGCACAGTCGCTCAATTTAGCCCTTACAGATCTCAGCCATGAGGCTTTAACGGGCTTGATCAACGCCTACACCGAGCACTATCAAACCACTCAAAACCGCATTCAAGCCAGTGAAAGACTAGAACAAACCCTGAAAATACTGTCCCATCAGCTCACTCAAGCCCAAACCCAGCAGCAAACGGCAAAAGATCAACACCAAAAAGCTAGCTTTGCTTTGCAAGCTAACTTAAAAGCGCTACAGCATACCGAAGCGCAATGCTTAACCTCCGAGCGACAACTACACAGCGAACTCATGGAGGTGGGCAAACTATTATTACCCTTTGAGCTTCAAATAGAGGATTTAGAGCGTCTGAAAGCTACCGAACAATTACTCACTACACGGCGTAACACTTGGATACAACAAGCTGAGCAAAAACAGCAATTAACCCAAAAATTACAACAGCTTACTCAAGAGCAAGCCACTTTGAATGAGCGCTTGCAAACCCTTAACGCTGCGATAACCGACTCAGAGACTCAAGTCACAGAGCAACAAACGCACTACTCCACGCTGCGCCAACAACGCTATAACTTATTAAGTGAGCCATCGGTTGATAAAATAGAACAACAACTAAGCCACACCATTGATCAGGCTGAAAACCAATTACACAACCATCAACAAGCACAACAACAAGCTCAACTAATATTAAACCAGTTAGAAACCCAATTAGGTCAATTACAACAAAAGCAAACGGATACTCAGACCCAATTAGCTCAGCTAGAGCAAACTTTTATTTCTCGTCTACAACAAAGCGATTTCGATTCCGAAGCAGCTTATCAAGCCGCCTCTTTATCTGAAGCCGAACGCCAACAGCTCAACCAACAAGCCAAAACCTTAGAATTAGAAAATGCTGAATTAAAGAGTAAAGAGCAAGAGAAAAAACTCCAGCTAGTCAGCTTAGAAGCCAAACAATTAAGTCATGACTCCATATCAGACTTGCAAACTCAATACGACATATTGCAACAGCGCCAAAGTGAGCTATTAAAAACCATAGGTGCATTACAAAAACAATTAGACGATCATCACACCATTAAATTAGAACAAGCCAAACAAATCGAGTCTATCGAGCGCCAGCAGAAAGAATATAATCGTTGGAAAACCTTAAGTGATTTAATTGGCTCTAGTGATGGTAAAAAATATCGTAATTTTGCTCAGGGCTTGACATTTCAGATTATGATTCATCATGCTAATCATCAATTGCGTAAAATGAGCGAGCGTTATTTATTAGTACATAACTCTACTCAACCCTTAGAGTTAAATGTATTAGATACTTATCAAGCCGGGGAAATTCGCTCTACGCGTAATCTATCAGGTGGTGAAAGTTTTTTAGTGAGTTTAGCGTTGGCCTTAGGGCTTTCGCATATGGCAAGCCAAAATGTGCGTATAGATTCTCTATTTTTAGATGAAGGGTTTGGGACACTAGACCAAGAAGCCTTAGAAACCGCCCTAGAAACACTCTCTAATCTGCAACAAGAGGGTAAATTAATTGGTATTATCTCCCATGTACAAGCCCTGCAAGAGCGTATTAGTACTCAGATTCGAGTATCACCCCAAACGGGCGGACGGAGTAAGCTGATAGGGGTGGGTTGTGAGCTGAAGGGATAAATAGTCACTATTCTACAATTTCGTTACAATAACCGCTCTAACTAAAGGTATGCGCTATGAACACTCTGCCTCAAACCTCACCTCCCTATATCACCGACACTGAATATTTAATGGGGGAAAAAATTGGCACTGAGCGCCATGAGTATGTTGATGGGCAAGTATACTTAATGGCGGGTGCTAGCAAGCGTCATAATCGTATTGCTAGGAATTTTATTAATGGCTTATCAGACGCTGCTGATGATAAGGGCTGTGAGATTTACTTTTCGGATATTAAAGTCAAAGTAGAGAAGTATAAAGCCTATTATTACCCCGATGTCGTCATTAGTTGTGAGGATAATGAGGATGATTACTATCTAACTAAGCCTTGTGTGATTATCGAGGTAGCCTCAGACTCTACCATTCGCAAAGATTACTTAGAAAAATCACTAGCGTATCAAAGCATACCCTCTTTACAAGCCTATTTAATTGTGGCTCAAGATAAAATGCAGGTAGATATTTTAATACGTGATGCTAATAATGAATGGCAATTAAGAAAATTAGATAAGCCTGAGGAGTCAATTTATTTCCCTTGTTTAGATAAGCACTTAAATATTAATGAAGTATATCAACATGTATTTGGTTAAAAATATCGATTAAGCGACTGTAAAATATGGGATTGTGCATATTTTAGATTGTGGCAAAGTAGGAATTTTTTTACCTACTTTTGGTTTTCTTATATCCCTCTAGTCAGGTCAAAATCAAAAATAATCTATTCTAACTTATTGATTTAAAAGATATTATATAATTTTCATCTCTCATGCACAAAATAAACCTTGTATTAATAATACGTTAATTTAAAACAATCTAATCTGTTCGAATATCATACAAAACTCTTAGGTATCTTTCTAAAATACAGGGCACTTATGTTTAATCAATATAATCAAAATAGATTTAATAATGACTGGTTCAATACTTTTGATAGAAAGTCTTTTGCCTTAAAAAAAGGGGATAGCACAAAAATAATAGATAGCCCTGCTTATATACATCAAAAAACATTTGATGAAATTGAAGAATTTATAAAAGAAATTTTTAAATTATCTTTACCTCAAATAAATATTGATAAATTAAATACTCACAAAGCAGTGATGGGACATCTCTCTAGCTACTACCGTACTTATTATCAATTAGGTGATCATCATATCTGTTTAGCTTTTTCCTTAAATAAAGAGTTTATGCTCATAGAAGCTGGCTTTCAAATTAAGGATTTTCTTATTTATGAACCACATAATAATTTAGTGTGGTTTGAAGAACTTTTTTTAGAAAAAAAAGACATTTTTCTCCAATATAAAGATAACATAAATGTATTAATGACAAAAAATAATACTGATACATTTATTAAAATAGATGATTTTCTTCCTAATAATCAAGCTGATGGTTTTTACCTTGATGATGAAATTGATTCATATCAATTATGCTGGCGTATATCTAGAGAAGAGGTAATCAAAAATCCTAATATTGATGCTGAAATTATCCGGCTATTACCCTGCTTTTTAGATTTTGCTCAAGAGCTTGATCAACGTATAACTGAAGTGAAAAATGCGGCAGTAGAACATGCTATTGAATTTGTCAAAAATTGGATGGAGCCATTGCTTGATGATATGATCGCTCACCAAGATCATGATGACTTCAGTTTTAAAACAAAACCAGACTTTCCTTATAGTTGTGGTAGGTATTTTTTAGATCAGGTATCTGGCAATTATGATGAGTCAATTCATGCCTTAATCTATCACTTATTAATCGGTTATGAATTATTAGAAGATATCATGAGCAAACAATACCAAACCGAAGCTTGTGAATATTTACATAAACACCGAAATTCTATTTATATGCCGGATTATGTTTTTGAAAGTGAATATTTATATAGCTTATTCGGCATGATAGACTATCAATGTATTAATTTTGTAGCCAAAAAATTTATTGAAAATGGTCTTGATGTATCTGATATTTACGCTGAGTATCTGGAAGATTAAAGATTAAAGATTAAAGGTGAGCACATTTTAATTGTGCCCACCTTTTTAATTACATCGCCTTTATTTTCTCTAACTGTCCCTGTAACTGCTCCATAGCTGCCCTTTGCTCCTCAGCTTGCTTTCTTGCTGTATCGAGCACTTCAGGTTTGGCTTTCTCCACAAAGGCAGGATTATTTAAGCGGCTTTCGACTCCACTTAAATTTTTCTGCAGCTTTTCGATCTCTTTGCTGAGACGTGCCATTTCAGCGTCTTTATCAATTAATCCGGCTAAGGGAATTAAAATCCGCATTTCACCGACCAAGGCCGTAGCTGATTCGGGTGCATTACTAGCCGCCTCTAGCCATGTCACTGTACCAATCTTAGCCAATGAACGGGCAAACGCTTCACTATTAGCAAAAAGCTGTTTGTCCTGTTCCGACCAATTTTGCAGCAGAATATCCAGCACTTGACTCGGTTTAATATCCATTTCGGAGCGAATCGTGCGAATACCCACAATAAATGCTTTGGCCCATTCGATCTCAGCGACAGCTTGCGCATCCATTTTAGACTCGTCTGCAGCCGGATAAGCTTGCACCATAATCGAAGAGCCAGTGATACCTGCTAAGCCTTTGATACTTTGCCAAATTTCCTCGGTAATAAACGGCATAATCGGGTGCAATAGGCGTAGAATATTTTCTAGTACACGTACTAAGGTTTGACGTGTCCCACGCTTGGCGGCTTCATTGTCATTGGCTTTACCTAAAATCGGCTTAGTTAGCTCTAAGTACCAATCACAGTATTCATACCACACGAACTCATACAGCGCTTTTGCTGCTAAATCAAAGCGATAGTTATCGAGGTGATCGCGGGTTTCGGTAATGGTTTTTTGTAAAGCAGCCTGAATCCAGCGATCCGCCACCGAATACTCCACCGGCAAAGCGGCATCTAATCCGGTGTCTTGCCCTTCACATTGCATTTCGACATAACGCGCGGCATTCCACAGTTTATTGCAGAAATTGCGATAACCCTCTAAGCGTTGTAGATCAAAACGAATATCACGCCCAGCCGTGGCAAAAGAGGCGAAAGTAAAGCGCAACGCATCCGTACCATAGGCCGCAATCCCCTCAGGAAATTGTTTACGTGTCGCTTTTTCGATTTTGGGGGCATCTTCAGGGCGCATAAGTCCGGTAGTACGCTTTTGCACCAAGGTTTCTAAATCAATACCGTCAATAATATCCAAAGGATCGAGCACATTACCCTTAGATTTCGACATTTTTTGCCCATCGGAGTCACGTACCAAACCGTGCATATATACATCATGGAACGGCACCTCCCCCATGAACTTGCTGCCCATCATAATCATACGAGCAACCCAGAAGAAAATAATGTCAAACCCAGTCACTAAGGTAGTCGTGGGGTAAAAATCCTTGAGAGCTTGCGCATCAACATTCGGCCAACCTAAGGTCGAGAACGGCCATAAGGCAGATGAAAACCAGGTATCGAGTACATCATCATCTTGGCGCAGGGCAAAATCAGGAGCGAGATTATATTTTTGCCGTACCTCTGCCTCATTACGCCCGACATAAGCCTTACCCTCTGCGTCATACCACGCTGGAATACGATGTCCCCACCAGAGTTGGCGTGAAATACACCAATCATCTAAATTATTCATCCATTGGAAATAGGTTTTATCCCAGGTACTAGGGATGAATTTAACCCGCCCACTTTCAACAGCCTCAATCGCTGGTTGCGCTAAAGCTGCTTTTCCGCCCTTACGACCATCATCGAGGGTTTCACGGGTCAGATCGATATACCATTGATCTGTAAGGAAAGGCTCAATGACTGTACCGGAACGATCACTGCGTGGAACCATGAGTTTATGGTCTTCAATTTTAGCGAGTAATCCTAACTCATCCATTTTTGCCACAATCGCTTTACGCGCGACATAACGCTCCAAACCACGATACTCGGCCGGAACTTCATCATTTAAATGGGCATTAATGGTGAAAATATTGATCAGAGGTAGGTTATGACGTTTACCTACTTGATAGTCATTGAAATCATGCGCGGGCGTGATTTTCACACAGCCTGTACCTTTTTCAGGGTCTGCATAGTCATCCCCTACTATGGGAATTAAACGCCCTACTAGCGGCAATAGTACCTGCTTACCAATTAAATGCTGGTAACGTGGGTCGGTCGGATGCACCGCAACCGCACTGTCACCTAGCATGGTTTCAGGGCGCGTGGTGGCTACGGTTAAATACTCATTAGTGGCCTGACCCGCAGCATCGGCTACCAGATAACGAAAATGCCACATATAGCCATTTTCTTCCTCCGATACCACTTCCAAATCAGAGACTGCGGTATGTAATACGGTATCCCAATTGACCAAGCGCTTACCGCGATAGATCAACCCTTCTTCATGTAAACGCACAAAGACTTCAATGACGGCCGCTGATAAACCCTCATCCATAGTAAAGCGTTCCCGCTCCCAATCGGGCGAAGTTCCTAAACGGCGTAATTGGCTGGTAATGGTATGACCGGATTGCTCTTTCCACTGCCAAATTTTTTCAAGGAATTTTTCCCGACCTAAATCATGGCGGGTCACCCCTTGTTTATTGAGTTGACGCTCCACCACCATTTGTGTGGCAATTCCCGCGTGATCTGTACCGGGTTGATACAAGGTTTTATCACCTTTCATGCGGTGATAACGAGTCAGGGTATCAATGACCATCTGATTAAAGCCATGCCCCATATGCAACGTCCCGGTCACATTCGGTGGCGGAATCATAATGCAAAAAGGAGTACCGTTACCTTGGGGTGCAAAGTAACCCTGTTGCTCCCACTCTTGATACCAGCGTTGTTCAATGTCTTTAGGTTGATAGGTCTTATCCATGAGCGTCAGTCAGCTAATTCTTAAAAGAGAGGCATTATAGCGGTATTTAAAGACTTTGGCATACCACACTCCACTATCCCATTAAAGCTCAATCGGTCACTCCTTAACCATTTCGCCCCCACATTGGAGTAAACCTGCATTAAGCTCAAGCGTTCATTATACTGCCGACTTCCATTTGTATAACGAGGTATCAGGATGCGTATCTTAGCTCCTCTACTTATAACAATTTTATTGAGTAGTTCACTACTGGCTTTACCTGCTTATGCCGATACTAAATTAGAGCGGGTCGTGAGCCGCTATTTAGAAGGGGTGGCTAAAGTATTAAAGGGTAAAGAGCAAAGGGGTGTACGGAAAGCTGCTTTAGGGGATTTGGATAATGATGGCGATAAAGATCTAGTGGTATCGTTTTTATTAGAAGGGGTCGGTGAGGAGAAAAGTTGGGGGCAATATATTGCTATTTTCCGCAATGACCGGGGTCAATATAAAGGGATTACGGATGAGGTAGTGGGCGGTAAGTTTTTCCGTTACTTCAATCTCGAAGGGGTATTAAATCAGCGCATTATTGGGATTACTGAAACCTGCCCCAACCATACCCCACAAGGCTCCTGTGATAAACCCGCCCTTGGCACAGTGTCACTGACCTTAGTCAAAGATAAAGTGGTAGAGCGTAAATAAGTACTTTGGTCTACCTACTTAAACACTTTGTTTTCATCTGAAGTGGTCGCCCTAAGTCACACCACTTCAGATCTCTACTGATGACTATACACCAGCGGCTTGAGCGAGTTGCTCTCTGAAGTCAGGATGCGCAATTTGAATCAGTTTTTGCGCCCGTTCGCGGATACTACATCCCCGTAATGAAGCTACTCCAAACTCGGTGACAATATGATCAACCTGAGCGCGAGAAGTCACTACCCCTGCCCCTTGACTGAGACTTGGTACAATACGTGACTGCTGTCCTCTCATTGCGGTAGAGGGTAAGGCAATAATAGAGCGGCCTTTTTTCGAGAGTTGCGCCCCCGTGACAAAATCTACCTGCCCACCAAAACCAGAATAAATATTATGCCCCATGGAGTCGGCACAGACCTGTCCAGTTAGATCAATTTCAATTGCACTATTAATCGACACGGTTTGGGGGTTTTTACGGATCACGGCTGGATTATTGACATACTCAATATCCAAAAACTGCACATTAGAATTATCATCCACAAAATCATATAAATCGCGTGATCCCAGCACAAAGCCGGTCACAATCCGCCCGGTATGAATCACTTTGCGGCTATTATCGATGACGCCGGCCTCGACTAGGGGTATGACACCATCCGAGAACATTTCGGAATGTATCCCTAAGTGTTGATGATTACTTAAACCTGCTAAAGCGGCATTCGGAATCGCGCCAATCCCCATTTGCAAGCAATCACCATCTCGAATTAATTCCGCAATATAACGCCCAATTTGAGCGTGAGCGGGGCTGGTATCCTTAGCTTTTAATTGGGGGATTTCGCTCTCTACCTCTACCGCATAATCAATATCCCGCCAAGCAATCACTGCATCACCAAGAGTACGCGGCATTTGTGGATTGACTTGGGCAATAATGGTTTTAGCCGCTCGACACGCAGCTAAAGTGGCCTCGACTGAGACACCTAAAGAACAATAGCCATGCCGATCTGGGGGTGATACCTGAATCAGTGCCACATCAATCGGTTGCTCTCCACGACGAAATAGTTTGGGAATTTCAGAGAGAAACACGGGTACATAATCCGCCTTATTTTGATTAATCAGCGTACGGCTGTGTTTACTAGCAAAATAGCAACGATTACGTAAATGCCCCTCTAATTCAGGTTTAGCCAATACGTCCGCATGCTCTAAATGTAATTGTAATAACTCTACGCCCTCTAACGTCATCACATGTTCAGTGAGAGCGGCTAATAAGACATAAGGAGTGGCTGCCATAGAATGACACCAAACCCGTTGTCGAGAACGAATAGGTGATACAGCTTCTAGCGGGGTGTTACAGATTATGGTCATTGATTACAACTCTTATTGATTAATTAAATAAGTCTATTTTATTGATCAATCATGACACCAAATTGAATACCTAGCTTACTCACTAGGGTGTAGCTCAAATTTAAGCAAAATAGTATTAATAATTGAGCTAATGATCAGCTATCTAAGCCTCTATAGTATAGCCTAAATGGTTTCGCACCCAACTACTTTAGTGCTCTTTTTTGTATTATGAGGTCGCCACTCATGCGTTTTATCCCCTGACATACAGGGGAAGTAACCTGCGCCTATCAGACAAATGGACTCGATAATCTGTTAGTAGCTATTTTTTTTCATAAGAAATCTAAGCTTTTAATTACTAGTAGGTGAAAGGTACTCCATCTAACTCACATCATTATAACTAACCAATCGAGACCTCATAACCCTGCTACTGCAAGATCAATTACTAAAGGGTTAGAAAATGCTCAATCTTAACCAAATCAATACTACCCAGACTGGCACTACGGCTGGCGGTACTACTACAGGTGGTGGTAGAGGTGTAGGTAACAATCCCTCTAATCAATTATCAGCTCTCTTTCAAGGACTAGGCGGCGGCGGTTCCAGCCATGGTGGTGGTATATCACTAGGCGGCGGTGGGACTAATAATCTCATGGCAATTCTCATACAGCTCCTACAACAAATTGGAGCAGGTGGGGCTGGTGGCACAGGTGGCGGCAGTCTTAATCTAGGTGGACTCCTAGGCGGCCTTTTAGGTGGCGGCGGTGCTGGAGCTGGTGGTACAGGCGGTGCTGGTGGTACGGGCGGCACTGGCGGCGGTAGCAGTGTTGGTGGTGGTAGACCCGTTGTTGTTGGTAATGGTGCACAAGTCTGGGGTGACCCACACTTTAAAGGTGCCGAAGGTGATACCTATAATGTTAAAGGGGATGATAATAAAGTTTATAACCTCTTGAGTGATAAAGGCGTTCAACTGAACTCTACCTTTAAAGGCAACCTCATGCAGGATTTTGGTCTGACCGTTGGCAATGACAAAATCTCGTTTGATAAAGCCGGTAAACTCAAAATTAACGGTCAAGAACAAAAAGACGGCACTTACTTAAACGGTGCAGTAGAGAAAAAAGGTAGCACTGTAAAAGTCAAAGCGGGTGAATATAATCTCTCGCTCATCACTAAAGGCAGTTATATGGATGTTAAATTTGCCAGCCCCAATGTGGCTACCGATGGGGTCATGCCACATGGTCTATGGGGTCAAACCGCCGATGGTGATGGTAAGAAACGTACCGGAACGGATACCGATGGTAGCGGAGCACTTGAACGTTTAGATGGCACTATGGCGAAAAAAGGTGATAAAACCTATAAGCTTTACGAAGTAAAAGATATTTTCGACACGGGCTTTGTTAACTTCAATCGCTTCACTGGTAATAATGCGGGTGATAAGGTAGTAGCCACAGCAGCTACAGGTGAGGCTGAATAATACTTTAGCTTTACTCAACTTAAGACCTACACTAGCTACTAGTGTAGGTCTACTAGCGTTCTTATGGTTAACGATAAGAGCCTAGGGCTTCAGCCACCATTTCAGCTTGAAATGGTACAGAAGCCTCAAAACCATAGTAACTACCATATTTAGGGCGTAAGGTATTGGTGGTCTCCTCTGCTACAGCACGCAACCAACCCGCCGCAGCGGCCTCATGATTATTCATCTCTTTATTAAAATACTTACCCGCATCCACAGCCTGTTGTGCTTTCAATACTGCATCACGTAGATCAGCGACATAGGTCTGCATAAAAGTAATGTCAGCGTGACTACCGATATTCCCATGTCCACCACTGAAATATTTCCAATCCCCTGCTGCGAGCTGCTCCAAATTAGCCGTTAGATAAACCGCATTTTCCGAACCGCCAAAGCCTAAATAAGGCATCTGGTCAGGATTAGTCATATCGGGTGCATGTAGTACCCCTTCCTCGACCATGAGCCAAGCCGCTGAGTCATCGGTATGAGCCGCACGTTTAAAACCTTGGGCTTTGAGAGTCAGCTTTTCAAAACTGGCTGTACCCCCATCAAAGGCTACCGTTTCAGTTGGAGCTGGTAGGGCTGATTTCAGGTATTGCTGTTTAGCAGCAGTGGCATCGGTGGCAATAATGCGTAGTGGCTTACCAGCAGCTTTAGCCGCTTCCACAAATAAGGAGGCATCACCAATATGATCGGCATGATCATGTGAGTAAACCAAAGCCGTAACGGGCAAAGCGGTAACACTAGCAATGGCCTTTTGTACCGCAGCACCGGAGCCTTCGCCTAGTGGATCCATTAATAGTACGCCCTCATCCCCCACATAAAAGAGCGTGTTATAAAAACCAGTCTGTACCCAATAGGTGCGCTCGGTCAAACGTTGTAGAATCGTTTCACCTGCCTTATTCCGTTCGGTCAGGCGATCAATTTTTTCACCCACTATCAAAGGACGCGAGGCTGAAGGCTCTACATACTTAGTACCTGACACTGTCGCGGCATACCCCTCTTTGGGCATGAAATTAATATCAGGAGCCTGTTCTGCAGAGGCGATACTAGCTGCACTAGTGAAGAGAGTGGCACTCAACAATGCAACTGCCAGACTAGAACGTGTGGTCAGATTAGACATTGGGTTTCCTTGTATGATGAACGGGTGGTGATTGTATTACCAGTTTCATTAAAAGATAAAACACACCTAGAAAGAAACAGGAATATGTTTGCTACTACGCCCTAGTGTCATTACAATTGCGCCCTTATTGAAAATCCTTGATTAATTAGCTTTTGGAGTATCACTGTGGCTATTGAACGTACTATCTCTATTATTAAACCTGATGCAGTCGGCAAAAATGTTATCGGTAAAATCTACACTCGCTTTGAAGATGCGGGCTTACAGATTATTGCAGCACGTATGCAACACCTCACCCAAGCAGAAGCCGAAGGTTTCTATGCGGTACATAAAGAGCGCCCTTTCTTTAAAGATCTAGTGTCTTTCATGACCTCAGGCCCTGTGATGATTCAGGTCTTAGAAGGTGAGAATGCGGTCGCTAAAAACCGTGAATTAATGGGTGCTACTAACCCTAAAAATGCTGAGCCTGGTACTATTCGTGCTGATTTTGCTGACAGTATTGATGAAAATGCAGTGCATGGCTCTGATAGCCAAGAAAATGCGGCGATTGAAATTGCCTATTTCTTCGGCGACACATTATGCCCACGCACTCGCTAAGGTGAGAACGATTAAGTGACTACTTCTGCCCCTGAAATGGTTATAAGCCCTGTCTCAAACAGCGCTAAAGTTAACTTATTAGACTTTAGTCATGAGGCCTTAAAAGCCTATTTTATCTCCATCGGTGAAAAACCGTTTCGCGCCACTCAAGTGATTAAGTGGCTGCATCAAATGGGGGCAGATAGTCTCGATGCCATGACTAACCTCAGTAAGTCATTACGTGCCTATCTGCAAGAGCATGCGGAGATTCGTGCTCCTGAAGTCGTCCTTGATCAAAATGCTTCCGATGGCACCCGTAAATGGCTACTCAAACTGCCAGAGGGTAATGCCATTGAGATGGTATACATCCCTGAAGAGGATAGAGGTACGCTCTGTATTTCCTCACAAGTAGGCTGTGCTTTAGATTGCACCTTTTGCTCGACTGCACGCCAAGGCTTTAACCGTAATCTTAAAGTGTCTGAGATTATTGGACAGTTGTGGTTAGCTAGACGTTTACTGCAAGAAGAACCCAAAGGTCCACGCGTGATTACGAATGTTGTCATGATGGGTATGGGCGAACCCTTGCTCAATTTTGATGCCGTCGTACAAGCACTAGAGCTGATGCTAGATGATAATGCTTACGGTTTAAGCAAACGGCGCGTCACCGTGAGCACCTCAGGCGTTGTGCCAGCTTTAGATCGCTTAGGGGATGTGATTGATGTCACCTTAGCGGTATCCCTGCACGCACCGAATGATGAGTTGCGCAATCAACTAGTACCGTTAAATAAAAAGTATCCTATTAAGGAATTACTGGCGGCTTGTGAGCGATTTTTAGATAAAAAAGGCTCAAACCGCGAAAAAATTACTTGGGAATATGTGATGCTAGATGGGGTGAATGATAGCGATGAGCATGCGCATCAATTAGCTAAAATTCTAAAAGGTATCCCTTCAAAAATTAATCTCATCCCTTTTAATCCGTTTCCAGAGACGCGCTATAAACGCTCTAGTAATAATCGGATTCATCGATTTGGCGACATTTTAGCACAAGCCGGCTATACTGCGATAACAAGAAGAACACGGGGCGATGATATTGATGCCGCCTGTGGTCAGTTGGCGGGACAAGTCAATGATCGCAGCCGCCGCGAAATACACTTCGCCCGTATTGAAAAGGGCAATAACAATGAAAACAAGTCTTAGATGGTTGGTCATCAGTAGTGTATTAGTAGGGGTATTAAGTGCTTGTAGTAGCACCGACTCTACTACTAGTACGGCAGGTAGCAGTGGGGGCGATGCGGTTAAAGCGGCCTCTTATAATGCACAGTTAGGGGTGGGATATTTACAAAGCGGGCGCTTAGATTTAGCCAAAGAATATTTAGATAAAGCACTGAAATATCATCCACAATCAGTGGATGCTAATCATTATTATGCGTTGCTACAAGAACGCCTCAAGGATGATGCTAGTGCCACGCGCTATTTTGCTAAGGCCGTACACTTAAGTAAAACGCCCAGCCCAGAGCTTATGAATAACTATGGCTCACATCTTTGTCGAGTCGGGCAATATGATAAGGCGATTACAGCCTTTAAAACGGCATTACGTGATCCGCTGTATCGTACGCCGGAATTTGCCTATACTAATATTGGTGTATGTTTAACCAGAAAAGGGCATCCGACTGAGGCAATAAGCTATTTTCATCAGGCTTTACAGGCAAATGAAGATTTTGGTTTAGCACTCTATCAATTAGCAGAGTTGAATTATAAAAGCCAAGATTATGCCAAAGCACAAGCCTTTTGGTTTAGATATCGGGACAATGCGCCTGTAACACCAGAGTCGCTGATGTTGTGTACCCAGATCGGTAGGGCTTTAAATGATACTGCTCAGGTCGAGCAATGTACTCAAACATTATTGACACGTTTTCCTAATAGTGCTGAAGCACAACGACTTAATTAATAATCATTGATTGTGATAATGAAATCAGAGGGACTATGACACAGCCAACAGAGAACCGTACACCACAAGGATCGTCCTCTGTTCAAGCAGGCGACTTGGCTAAACAACTCAAAGCCATACGAGAAAATACGGGTTTTGATCTGGATAAAGCGGCTGAGCATATGCATTTGTCTCGCCAAATTTTAGTGACCTTGGAAAATGAGGATTTTGCTCATTTGCCCGAGCCGCCTTATGTACGGGGTTATTTACGTAGCTATGCACGTTTAGGGGAACTCGATGCCGCGCCCTTAATTCGTAATTATGAAATTTTGCGGGGTGCTGATCCTGATGCGATGGAGAAACACTTTTCGCCCTTGAACACTCAACGCACCGCTCCTCGTATTTCCCCCGAAATGGCTCGTTTGGGCGTCATTGCTTTATTAGTATTATTGTTAATCTTGATTAGCATGATTCCGGGGGTACGTAATTGGGCACAGACGACGTGGAATGAGTTTGCCTATAAGACGCAACAAGCAAATTTGCAACGCCAAGCGGGCTTAACAGGTGCGGCGAATCCGGGTATGGATAGTCCTACGGCCTCCACCGCAGGTGCAGTGACTCGCCCGACCACGCCAGCGGCTCAAGCCATAGCAGCCGATCAGCCTGTAGCAAATACACAAGATTTACCCAGCACAACCACTAGTACGGTTACTCAAAGCTCTAGCACTAGTACAGCTACGAGCACTGTTGCGCCCGCTGTGAATACACCTGCTACAACCACTAATACTGTTACAACGGATGTGAATGCACCGGCTACTTTAGCCAATGGCCTACCCAATCCAGCTGTACCTATTGCTACTGCTGCACAAGCCACCGCACCGCAGCCGCAAAGCCATGATGCGCCCACGACCAATATTGTGACTCCGCCCCCACCGCCTGCTACTGACCCTAATCCGTCTACTCCAGAGACTACTACACCTGCGGCTACCACCGATAGCAGTACCGCAGAAGCGGCTCAGGGTAATCCACTTGGTACAGAGGTCGCCATACGCATTGAGTTTGAGCAAGAAGTATGGATGCAAATTAAGGATGCTAAAGGCAAACGTATTTTTGAAGCCTTAGGTGCGCCCAATACTGTTAAAGAACTCAGTGCAAAAACACCCATGCTGTTTAGAATTGGTAATGCTACAGGGATGAAACTCTTACTTAATGGACAACCCTACGATCTCACGCCTTATACTCGTGGTAGTGTTGCGACTTTCAAGGTTGAATAATAAATGGCTAATTTAATTAAATCTGCCAAAGGGATGAATGACCTCTTACCTGAGGATATGGTGTATTGGCATACGCTCGAAACCACTGTGCGCCATTTATTTACTCGTTATGGTTTTAATGAGATTCGTACACCGATCGTAGAGGCAACTGAGTTATTTAGTCGGGCAGTAGGTGAAGTCACAGATATCGTTGAAAAGGAAATGTACACTTTCAATGATCGTGATAATGAAAAAGCCAGTCTATCCTTACGCCCTGAAGGTACAGCAGGCTGTGTCCGTGCGGGCTTAGAGCATGGTTTACTCTATAACCAACAGCAGCGCTTTTGGTACTCAGGGCCAATGTTTCGGCATGAGCGTCAACAAAAGGGACGCTATCGCCAATTCACCCAAATGGGTGCGGAAGCCTTTGGTATGGTAGGGCCTGATATTGACGCCGATATCATTGCTATGACGGCGCGTCTCTGGCAAGAACTCGGTTTAAGCGATAATCGTCTAGAACTCAATTCACTCGGTACTCCACAATCGCGTCAAGCTTATCGCGCGTTATTAGTAGATTACTTCTCCGCTTATACCGATCAGTTGGATGAAGACTCTAAACGTCGTCTACATACTAATCCGCTACGGATTTTAGATACTAAAAATCCGGCAATGAAGGCCTTAGTAGCAGGAGCACCGAGCTTACATGAACATTTAGATACCGAATCCGCCGAGCACTTTGCCCAACTGCAAGCCTTACTCACGGCAATGGGGATTGAATTTGTCATTAATCCCCGTCTAGTACGTGGCTTAGACTATTACTCCCGTACGGTATTTGAATGGATTACCCCCGATGCAGATTTAGGCTCACAAAGTACTATCTGTGCCGGCGGACGTTATGATGGTTTAGTTGAACAACTCGGTGGCGCACCGACGGCAGGCTTTGGGTTTGCCATGGGAGTAGAACGTTTAGTGCATATTCTCAAAAATCGTGCGCTCGTTCCTGCGGCTAAACCGATGGATATTTATTTTATGGTAGACCCCACCCAAGTGGTGGCGGGCATGGCATTTGCTGAGCAACTGCGCTCTGCTCTACCAACACTCACTATGATCATGAATGGCGGAGGGGGTAGCCTTAAGGCACAACTCAAACGAGCGGATAAATCCGGTGCCACCTTTGGTCTTACCTTTGATAATCCTCAGCAGCTTACCTTGAAATCGTTACGGGAACGTAGCGAGCCTGTGGTATTAACCCCAGAGGCAGCGCTGACTCAATTATCCTCCCACCTTACTCAAAAAGCATAATACTAGGGGCTAGTAATGGCGATATTAGATGAATTAAAAACCGATCAGGAAAAAGCGGAAGAGTTAAAAGCCTGGTGGCGTCAACATGGCACCTCGGTGGTTGCAGGCATAGGCTTAGCGATTGCGGCCTTATTTGGTTATGAATATTGGCAAAAATATCAAAATCAAACCATGGAAGAGTCCTCTGCTATTTACCATCAGATTCAACAAGATAAAGATGGCTTAGTACCAGAGAATCTCCTCACCAAACTACAAGCAGACTATAGTAAAACGTCCTATGCGTCTTTAGCGGCATTAGATTATGCCCGTAGTTATGCTGAAGTGGGTGACTATGATAAAGCGATTCAAGGATTACGTTGGGTCGTCGATAATGGTAGTGAAGATGCCTATAAAGAGATCGCTAAATTACGCTTAGCGCGGGTTTTAGTCGCTCAGAATAAAACTGATGAGGCTTTAAAAATTGTGGATGAAAAATTCCCTACCTCTTATCAAGCCTTGCTAGCAGATATTCGCGGCGATATTTATGCTGCTAAAAATGAGCTAGATCAGGCACGTACCGCTTACGATCAAGCACTCATGGATAATGCCGGCTCAGCCAATGAGTTGATTCAAATGAAGCGGGATAATTTAGGCAAAGCGACAACACCCCCAGCAACAAAATAATCTCCTAAAAAAGGGTGATTTCTTTAGGGGAATTTGAACGCATAGCAGCCATTCCCCTAAGAAGCTTAAACCTTAGACTTTATCGTTAAAGTAGTCGCTACAACTCAATATTTACGTCATTATCAGGCCATAACTCATTGCAATTAGCGCTAAAATGCTGGTTTTACTCTAGGCAAGGCCGTATTTAATCGCTAAGCTAGGCCGCTTATATTGAACATAACCTATATCTTGCTACCCAACTTCCCTGACCGTTTACTGTGCACCAATAGTATGCACCGTGTAGCTGTTTTTGATGTACAAGTGCTAAGGGTTTGTTATGTTAATACCTCCTTAGAGTGACCCTAAACAGGAAGAGACGCTTGTGAAAAATCCCCGCATAACTGTCACCACCTTGCGTAAAATGAAGCGAGAAGGTGAAAAAATCACCATGTTAACAGCTTACGATGCAGGTTTTGCCCGAGTGTTAGATCAGCAAGGCATCGATATTATTCTGGTAGGTGACTCATTAGGTATGGTCATTCAAGGGCATGAAACGACTGTGCCCGTCACCATGGATGAGATGGTTTACCACACTAAATTAGTGTCCCGTGTTGCCCAACATGCCCTAGTATTGGGCGATCTACCCTTTATGAGTTACACCTCCCCTGAAATGGCGCTACGCAATAGCACCCGCTTAATGCAAGAGGGTGGCGCTCATATGGTGAAATTAGAAGGGGGAGCGCCACAGGTCAATACGGTAGCTCAGCTTGCCCATTATGGCGTACCCGTTTGTGCGCATTTAGGCCTACAACCTCAATCAGTACATAAATTAGGGGGCTATCGTGTACAAGGGCGTGACGACTCCACTGCTAAACAAATACTAGCGGATGCTATCGCTTTGCAAAATGCGGGGGCGGATATGTTAGTACTCGAATGTGTACCCACTACACTAGCACAAGAAATTACTCAAACGGTTACTATTCCAGTGATCGGTATTGGTGCAGGGGTCAATTGTGATGGTCAGGTCTTAGTACTGCACGATATGTTAGGTATTAGTGCTCATGCGCCTAAATTCTCGCGTAATTTTATGGTGGGCGGAGCGACCATTCCAGACGCTATAAAAGCCTATAATGATGCAGTTAAACAAGGTACCTTCCCCTCTGCGGAGCATTGGTTCGTATGATTAAGACAGTAGTAACACCGGCTGAAGTACAGCAATTGGTACGTGAATGGCGTAGACAAGGTATTAAGGTCGCTTTAGTCCCTACCATGGGTAATCTCCATGCGGGACATTTGGCCTTAGTCAAACATGCTCAAACCTTAGGTGAGCGTGTCATTGTGTCCATTTTCGTGAATCCCACCCAATTTAATCGCCCTGATGATCTGGTCAACTATCCACGCACCTTAGACAAGGACATGGAAAAGCTCATTAGTGTGGGCTGTGATGCGGTCTTTACCCCTGAGGCTAGTGCGATGTACCCTAGCGGCGGTTTAGCCACACGTGTCACAGTACCTGGTATTAGTGATATTTTAGAAGGTGAAAAGCGCCCCGGACATTTCACAGGGGTGGCGACCATTGTCTGTAAATTATTTAACTTAGTCCAACCGGATGTGGCCTTGTTTGGGCAAAAAGACTTTCAGCAGCTCATGGTCATTCGGCAAATGGTCGCTGATCTGAATATGCCTATTGAGATTATTGAGCTACCCACGGTACGTGAAACCGATGGTTTAGCCATGAGTTCACGCAATAACTATCTTAATGCGGAGCAACGCGCTATAGCCCCACGCCTACAACAAACCTTGCAAGCCACACTCCAACGCTTATATGCGGGAGATTATACCAGCTATCAAGATTTACAGCAGTGGACTATGGATGAATTAGATAGTAAAGGTTTTAAGGCGGAGTATATTGAAATTAGGCGAGCATCTGATTTATTAGCGCCGAATCCAGAGGATAAGGATTTAGTATTACTAGCGTCTGCTTGGTTAGGTAAGGCGCGTTTAATTGATAATATTCCTTTTAAACTGCCCTAAATAAAACTGACTGCGGGTATGGATTTATTGTTATTATTATCACTTCCATACCCGCAACTCAAACGCTTTATTGTTCTTATTATTCACTCACTATACTGCCCCCATCTATTAGCATAATGAGTGAGCTACAAAAGCTTTGGATCAACTCCCCTTTAGCCCTGATGTTGACCCTGCTTTAGGATAGCTCCTTGCTTATTAATACTTAGCCCTTCCGAGCACTTGTAGTCTGCCAATAAACGACTGAATCAATACTTAAGCAGCCTGACTTTTTTAGGTCGGACGTGCAAACATTAAATCCACCTGCATAGACTCTACTGTACCCGTAGCCTTTACCTTCACTAGTTCCGGCATACGCTCACTGAGCCAAGTACACATCGCTGCGGCTAGGGAGTAGTTTTTAGCCGCTAATGCTATTAATAACTGTTGTGCTACTAACTGGCTTTTAACAATAGGATCGGGCTTTTTATGGAATACACCGCTCATTTCAATCCCCTGATCCATTTGCTTATCCATACTATCAATATAGGCAAATTGTTCAGTCGAGGGAGTTTTGCGGCGGTCATATTGCATAACTTCTTGATTATTCACCACTACGGTGACTAAGGGTCTTTGTTTTGCGTAAGATACAGGTTTTTTAGAATTTTTCATGATAATGACTCTATTATTACTATAATTAACTAAGTATCTGCTTAAAAATAAGCAGGTATTTCTAGAGCAGTCTGGCTGTTAGAAATATCCGATTACTTTAGGTACTTAAACTCAGTGTACTGTATTCAGGAATCACTGTCGTTAGGTGAATAAATTTAATTAATAATTATTTTAATAGTCAGCTTCTATTCACTTTGCTTTAAATAGGCCAATAGGGCTAACGAACCCTCTAGGCCTTGATCAGCGGCTTTTTGCAACCACTCTTTAGCCAAGATAAGGTTTTTAGGCGCACATTCGCCTTCCAGATACATAAATCCTAAACCATGCTGAGCTAAACCGTAGCCTTGCTCGGCAGAAGCTTTCATCCACTTATAGGCGGCTAATTCATTGCGTATCACGCCCAAACCATTTTGATGCATAATTGCCACCAAATGCTGTGCTTGAGCATGACCCACGTCGGCAAAGGGTGAGAGTAATCTCATGGCAAGAGCAAAGTTTTTGGCCTCAAAGGCTGCAATAGCACTGGCTAAATCAACCTCATCCGGCATAGGATTAGACATGTGTTTTCCCTTAAATAGCGTTAGGCTTGCCTCTATTAACCTAACACAAACCACTGCCTCACCCTAGACAAACTCTTTACCCCTGTAGAGGTATTTAGTATTACTAGTCCGACTTTTACACTTTACCCCTATGAACAAACCGATGATGACCGATTTAGAACTTCAGCATAATTTGCGCCAATGTATTCAAAAAGTAGCTACAGGCCCCGAATATAGTAAGGACTTAAGCTATGAAGAAGCCTATCAGGCGATGCGTTATATGCTTACGGGTCAGGCTGACCCCGTACAAATAGCGGTTTACTTTATTGCCTTACGCATGAAGCGTGAGACGGAGGCCGAAAATCGCGGCACACTACAAGCGATTATTGATACCGCGACTATTCAGACCGCCAAGGTCGCTCAGGTGGTTGATTTATCCGATCCTTATGATGGTTATGTACGGGGCATACCTGCCTCTAGTTTTGTGCCTGCGGTATTGGCTGCGTTGGGAGAATACGCGGTTATTCATGGCCTCCAGCAAGTAGGGCCTAAATACGGTGCGACTCATCATAAGATTTTACAAGCAGCCGGTCTTCAGGTGAATCTAAGCCCTGCAGCAGCCTGCCAGCAGCTAGAACAGATTGGTTGGACTTATCTGGATCAAAGCCAATTTGCCCCTGCATTGCATGCTTTAATTCCTATTCGCCAGCGCATGATTAAGCGCCAAATACTCACCACCGTAGAGACCTTAATTGGTCCGATTCGGGGTGCGGAGCAAACGCATTGTATGGGTGGCTATGTACACACGGCCTACCCCCCAATTTATGCGTATTTAGCCCGCCAAGCTGGGTTTAATAGCGCTCTATTTGTGCGTGGGGTTGAGGGCGGCATTATCCCTTCCTTGCAACAAGCCGGAAAAGCATTCTATTACCCAGCAGCGGGCGAATTAACCCAATGGGATCTAAGCCCTACTCCATTAGGTATTGAGGCCTCTACGCGTGCTATTCCCCTACCGGATGATTTACCACCTGCTCAAGATGAGCTTAGCACCACGGTCAATAGTGATGCACTAGCAGAGCGCTCAGCACAATTAGGCCTAGCGGCTCTCGGTGGTGAAAAAGGCTTAATGTACGACAGTATTGTGTATGCCAGTGCGATCCTACTCACCCATTTAGGGCGTTATCCGCAATTAACTGATGCAGCACATGCGGTTCGTACGGTACTCGATAATGGTCGCGCTTTAGCGGTGTTTAAAGCCGCCGCGTAGTTATTTAAATAGAGGATGAGAACATGAATCAGCAATATTACCAAGCCGTTGTCACTATGGAGCAAGCCGGTACGGATCCAGAATTTGTACAAGGTTTTCAATGTGGTTATTTACTCATTCCCGAACGCGAAGAGCAGCGTATTACCTCCGCCTATGAGGCCGGTTATGCAGCAGGTAAAGAGCATGATTTAGCAGCCTATAAACAATGGACTCAGACCAGAAAATAGCATCACTTGACAACGTGAGCAGCGTTCAATAGCAGCGGCTGCTCAGCGTTTTAATACCTTTTTAGCGCTCATCCTAGAAATCCTCCCCATTAGTCTTAAAGCATTCGTGCGCCCTCTTTGATCTTTCCATACTAAACCACCTAGCCCAGCACGATCAGGACGCTGATCAGATTCATAAGGAGTATTAAAATGAGTCTCATGATTAATCAACCGAGCAATATAAAAACCTCTCATACCAACCACCCTATTACCAAAGTCTCTCCTCCCCAGCCCACGAAGAGTTTTAAAGCAGAGAATACTGGTATAACACTCTCAACCTCTATGGCCAATATGATCCGCAAGATCATCACTGCTTTGCAGCAAATGGTCGGAGCGACCTCTCTACCCGTAGCAGCTCCGAGTAATCCGGGGTCTACGACTATTAACACGCCGGGATCGATTAGCGTTAAAGAAAACACCAATGGCACCACCACGCTCAATAACGCAACTTATACCAATAGTTTTCTACTCTCTGAATTTGAGAAATTTAAGAACTCACCCGATTACCCACAAATACAAACGCGCGATTTACGAGTGACAGCGTGGGGTTATCAAGGCTCAGGGTCAGCGTTGAATGCTTTTTATCATTATCTTTTAAAGAATTACCCTAATGGAGTCGCCAATACTACTGCCACTGCAGCACGCAACCTAGCTGCACCAACCTCCTTAGCGGCGACTCGTATGGCGACAAGCATTGCCACGCCCCGCATAGCAGCCGAGGCAGCACCTGTCACTGCAACGACGGCTGATACGACAGCCACTGCTGCCACAACCTCGACTGTCACCCCAGAGGATGCTGTTATTGCGGCTGCCGTTAGGGGTAATTTAAGTGATACCCCAACCAATAGAACCGCAGTAAGCTCCGCACCAGGGGCTACGGTTTAACCAGCATAGGTTCAAGGTGATAGTTGCATAGCTATCACCTAAGGCAGAGCCTCGACAATCTGTTGTGCCAAGCGCTCGACTAATACGGTTTGCGCCTTAACAATATCTCCTATCTCCTTACCTCGTACAACAGCCTGTAGATGGAATGGATGGGTGCTTACAATACGCCCATCACTGGCATATTGCAGTTGCCAAGTACCCGATAACACGGCCTCTCGCTGTGCTTGCCCATCAAATTGCGTGACGACTAAACTCACTTGATAGCGCGGGGTTTGGGTAATTTCCCAAGGAATACGTTGCACACGGGTGCTAGGTAAGCGATTTTGAATTTGCTGAGTAATAGCGGTTAAAAACTCATCTTGTAATTCCCCACCCCACTCATGTAACTCACGTACCTGTACCGTATTCGCGTCTTCACGCACCACATACCCCTTACGATCTAATACCGAGGGTAGTTTTAAAGGCCCTACACCAATGCTAGCAATTTGCGCTGATTTTTCTGGAGCGGCTGAGCCTAAGCTCATATGGCTACTCAGCGTATGATAAGCCACCTTAACATTACTCCCTCCCACTAGAGAGCAACCTGCTAAGAACATACTACATAGGAATAAACTTAACTGAACACGCATTACTCTCTCCTGCCACGAATCAGTGAATCGGGCTTACGTTCTAAACGCTCAGACAAATCACGAATGGCTCGTGCGGCGGTAGTAACCTCTTGCATCATTTCCATTAATTGATATTGAGTGGGCGAATTTTGTGCCAATAGCTTATCCATATGCCCTAATGAATTTTGTAAGCGACGCATGGTTTGCACCAAATCATTGGACACACGCCGCACATCGCCCTGCACTTCAGGCAGTGCCTTGCTCAAATTATTCGCCGCATGAGCAAAGCTATTGGTCGCGACAGGCAAGGCTTTATTCACGCTATTGGCCACACTGGTCACATCATGGCTAAATTGAGGAATCGCCTTATTGACACTATTGGCGACACTGGTCAAGTCATGGCTAGCTCGTGGAATGGCTTTATTAATGCTATTGGCCACACTGGTCAGATCATGACTTGCCTGCGGAATGGCTTTATTAATACTATTGGCCACACTAGTCACATCATGATTAAGCTGTGGAATCGCTTTATTAATACTATTGGCCACACTAGTAAAATCGTGCGAGGCTTTGGGTAAGGTTTCATTTTCTAGTGTTTGTAATACAACACGTAAATCCGCCACGGCTTTACGCGCATCCCGCATTAAGAATTGGGTATCATCAATCAATTCATTAGCATTCGTGACCGTATGGTCTAACTGTTTGCTATCCATAAAGCGCCGCACACTCGCCACTGTGCTTTTTAAGTCATTGGCAATGTCTAGCGCAATACGGGTTAAATCTTCCGATGAGGTGGAGCTAGTGGGAAATACCGTACGCGTCCCCTCCTGACTCATACGTTCAGGGCTAGCCTTACTCTCTTGAACCAGATTAATAAAGGCTTGTCCGGTTAGAATATTACCGTTTTGCAGCTTCGCCCTCACCCCCTGCTCGACTAATTTTTCCAGCATAGTTTGTGCTTGCTCTAAGGTAATATCTTCTGCAAAACGCTGCGGCTCCAATACGACTCTGACCGGAATACGGGTTTGTAAGTTGCTAGGGTCAAGATCCATTTCAATTGCTTCTACTTTACCCACTGGCACGCCTTGATATTCCACTGAGGCACCTACAGCTAAACCACGCACCGAGCCACTAAAGTGCATCACATAATAAAGCTTATCCCGATATAACCGCTCTTGACTACTTTTATAGTCTTTAAACAAATGAAAGCGACTATTCGGTTTACTTGTAGTAGAGCTATCGGCACTCTCACCATCACGCCCAGCATCAAACGCAATCCCACCAATCAATAAGGCACTCAGGGACTCCATTCTAAACTCCGCCCCCGATGGACTCATTTTAAAGTCTAAACCGCCCGCATTCCAAAAGCGGCTGTTTGGATTGACAAAGGTATAATAAGGATCATCAATAAACGCCCGCACCTCAAACTTACCTGTCTCACGCACGAGACGATAATCCACCACCTCACCCACGCGCAATTGTTTATAGAAAATCGGGGTTCCATTATCAATCGAACCTACGCTGTCGGCTTCTAAAATAAATTGCCGCCCCGGACGCTCAGGGTTCATCGGTGGCGGATCTTCGAGTGCTTGATAACATAGCTTAAAACCATCATCCGTTTCGGCACGCTCTGGTCGAGGTTGTAAACCAATATAGGATCCCGAAAATAAAGTCCCCAGACCGGATACTTCCGCCCCTTTAATACGCGGACGCACGACCCAAAATTGAGCATTACAATTCATTAAGTCCTGAATTTCCTTATTCAAGCGCATTTTGACCACGGGTAATAGCTCTGAACTATTCTCTCGTGCCGCTAAAGACACCTGTTCTACTCGTCCCACGACCACATGCTTATAGCGCACCACGGTTTGTCCCTCGACAATCCCTTCCGCACTATTAAAATACACCTCGACACTCGGCCCTTGTTGATACCAATAGGTATACAATAACCAACCCGCCAACCCTAGAGCGAGTAGTGGAATCAACCAAATCGGCGAAGGCCAACGTGAACGCTGTACTGCTACCGGCAAAGGGGCATCAATGAGAACGGGTTGCTCAGCCACGCTCAAACTCCCAAATTTGACGCTCGTCTAAGGTACGTGCTGCTAATAAGGTTAATACGACAACCCCAGTAAATGATAACGAACCCATATTGGCCTCAACATAAGCAATATTGCCAAACTGCACTATCCCTACCAAAATGGCTACCACAAAAACATCTATCATTGACCAGCGCCCAATATAATCAATCACTTTATACAATTTCATCCGCTCTCTAGAACGCCAGCGGGATCGATAATGGATTGAAATTAACAAAAAACCGATGGCTATTATCTTGACTAGCGGAATGACTAAACTCGCTACAAAAATCAATAATGCAATAGGCCATTGCCCGTGCTGCCATAATTGTAAGGCTCCCTCGGCAATAGTACTCGGACTACCCTTACCCAAAATGTATAAACTCATCACGGGCAATAAATTAGCGGGGATAAATAATACGGTCGCTGCCACTAGTAAGGCCCAAGTGATCTCCATGCGGCGTGATAAATGCTTCGTCAGGGGTAATTTTGCCCCACAGCGCACACATTGCCACGGGTGAGCCATAGCCGGTGGGCGAGCATTCAAATAATTACACACTTCACAGGCTATCAAATCATAATCAGAGGCCGTTTTAAATGCAGTGCTCATGAGGGTGTTTGGGTCTGTTTTAATTGTCCTAGGGTACGCCATACCCAAAACGGCTCAAAGGCACGGTTTAATAAGGCGATAACGATAATTTGTAAACTGAGTGAGAAAAAGGCTATTTCCATTACTAAAGACGCTAAATCACCTAATTTAATCAGTGCTACCAAGGTGCTGAGCATAAAAATTTCTAACATACCCCAAGGCTTAAACTCTTGTAAGCCGCGCAATAATAGCAATGCCCTCGCCGCTTGCCATTGTAGACGTAAGGTTAGCAAAACCCAACCGACGATCACGAGTTCTAGTAAGGGTAAGAGTAGTAGATTTAAGGCTAATAGTGCGGAAATTAAATATAAATCACCTTGCCAAAAGGCGGTGACGGCTCGCAGCATGCTAAGTTCTTGCATCATGCCCTGCGTGCGCATCATAAACAAAGGAAAGCTATTACTAATCACAAAGAGTATACAAGCCGCTAACCATAAGGCTTCACTTTGACTCTGCCAGTAGGGGTGATAGCGATATAGTACCGTTTCACAGCGCTGACAACGTGCTTGTGTTTTGGGCATAAGATTTTGAAATTGATGTACTACACCACAGGCTGGACAGGCAATAAGATGATCTGTGGTGAGCAAGGCTGACATACGTTTTGTGCTTTAGTGCTGAATAGTTTTATTAGGTAGAACGCATTAGTATAAGCCTGAAATGCAAAGAGAGGCAAAAAGCCTCTCTTTGATCTCAATACTAAACTAGCATCACAAATTAACGTAGTTTGTAGGTAATACCTGATGTAAAGGTAGTATCGGTCTTCAAATCTGTTGATTTAGTTACTTCTAATCCAGTAGATAATGCAACACGATTACCTAATGAATAATAATATTTAGTACTTAAAATATTACTAGTTGTCGTAGTTTTCACACCTTGATCATAAGATTTATTACGATTGGCTGTCCATGAATTTTTCCAATACGCTTTATTACTGATTTGTCTATCAAATGACATGACATTGTTCAGATCATAACCATTCTCATCACTATCTACCGTACCAGTGAGTGAGGCCACATTAGAGAACTGCCAGTCATTATTAATCGGGCGATGGTACTCGCCTACGATTTCAGCCGAAGGTTTACTGCTATCTTGAGTATAATTTTTAATAGTCGAACCAATACCTGCTCTAACCCGTGAACCGATCTTACGTGTTATAAAGTTACCATTATCATTCACAGCAACATCATATATCCGTAACACACCCGCCGCATCTAACTGACCATTGACTTTGCCGGAAGCATTAATGACATTTGCCATATCTGCCACCCAAGCCTCTTCATAATTAGCGGTTACTCGGCTCATACGTGCTTCGTATTCATCTTTTTTGCCAATCACACGTGCTAAGTTTTGATAATCAGTTACCGACAAATCACCAGTTAATTTACCTTGTTTACGTAGCTCTCTCACAATCCAAATAGCCTGTGACATAGGCGTTGCATCCACGATACGACCATAACCAACCCCAGCCGTTGCTGCTGCATAATAACCTGTTTTACCTTTTATATCAGCAACCTTAGCGCCACCATAGACAAAGGCACCTTTGCTATTAGGTTTAAAGTAATTAAATACGTTTGCAGACGCCGTACCACTGTAAGAATTAGATTTTTCGCCTGTCGAAGCACGAGTCGAGCTGCCATTTATATTGGATAGAAACTCAATATCGCGGATCGGATTAGAAATCACTCTCTCATAGTCAAAATTTAAATTTAAATCGTAACTAGTTTTTTGCCCTGTAGTAGTCGTTATGGTTTTATTTTTATTAGTTTTCGCGTTAAATGAAGCATCTATTTGTGCATCAGTATAGGAAGGATTCGCTTCTCTATAGTCGTACAAAGTCACTGCTTGGGCAGAAGTTGTTATTAAGCCCAATAAAATACTGCTAGCTAGCAAAGCGTAGCTCTTTTTCATGTCAAATCTCCAGAATTTTTCTTAAAATTCAAACTATTATGGTTTGTTGTATTTGACAGAACCTCCAGCAAGCCCGTCAAATAACTTTACTTTAGATCAGCATCAGCCCAGCCCTATTGTAGCAAAGCCTAATTTCCATTACCCCATACAAAGTGGTTAAATGCTAAACCTAGTTAGCTGAACTGAACAATAACAGACCACTTTATAGTAGAATAAATCATATTTTTCAACATCTTATCCATATGTTGAAAAACTAAAACCTTGCTTTTTATCTAACTATCATCGTTTAGGCGACAGCGATACCGGACAACGAGATATCAAAGGATATGATTAAGTTTCCACTCTACTCACTAGCAGACGCCACTATACAGCAGCGATCCGTTTTCGTCTTCTTAATCGTCCAACAGGTTCATTGGTGAATACTATTAAGGAGGTAAGAAGTTTTACATAGCACTGTGAATATCCTAGCACAAAAGTATAATATTAGAGCAGCAGAAGGCATTGATGATGAGCCTAAGCCATCACTAGAGTGCTTGCCCACCTTGAGCTTACAGGACACTCAGCGTGGCATATGGTAAAAAAGATGACGGGGGTAATACCCTTAATTTTTATCGCTGAATAGACTCAGTCTAAAGGCTTATATTATCCAAGGTTAAGGAATGATAAGGTTAATTATGGGGCGCTGGATTATTATTATAGGGTTATGGCTAGGGCTATTCTATACCTCGACACTTCAGGCTGAAGAGGACATTCAACAAGATCCCTATAGTGTCGAAGCATTAGCTATGGTCAATGCTAAACTCACTATCGCCGAACGCAATCTGGTGACTTGGCAAAAAAATCGGGATATTAAAGCTTTAGAAGAGCTTATGCTGCAAAGCACGCAATATGAACAAAATGCTCAAGCGTGTATTACCGAAACGGAAAAACAAAAAGCGCAAATTGATGAGTCCTTAAAATCACTCGGTGATCAGCAAAGTTCAGAAGATGTCGCTCTCAGGCAAAAACGTACTGAATTAAGCCGCCAAGTACAAGTCATTACTAAACGCATCTCTCAATGTAAACTGATTAGCCTACGTGCTAGTACTTTGCAAAAATCGGCACGGGATATTATTCAGCAAGATTTAAAAGACCGCTTATTTGCCCATCAAACCTCACTATTTAATAGCTTACAAAGTTTAATTACTAATCCCGCTCAAATACAAACAGAAGTTAAAACCCTTGCCACTGTAACCAATAATATCAATATTGCATGGGGTACTCTGCGCTATGCTTTTGCTTATGGTTTATTAGGTGGGATATTAGGTAGTTTTTGGCTTTACTATCGTAAACGGCGCTTAGCACAAAGCAAGACAAAAACGACTGAAGTGAGTAGCCCCACCTTTTATGCTGTTTGGGCTAGCATGATGCGCTTAATGCCTTTTATTTTATTTGCGCTATTTATCTATCTTTATCTTAGCTATTACTCAACCGGACAAGGACAAAAGCTATTTGAATATATATCATTATATCTATTTTTATCCTTAATTAGCTATTCTATTATGCGTGCTCCTTTGAGCGTTGGAGCAGAGATTGATGGTTTTACTCCACTGCAAAAAGCAGAGCGTACCCCTATTCAGTTTTACGTTAAACTCTTAGCATTTTCTGGTTTTATCTACCTCATTATTAGCTCTAGATTAGTCGACTTATTAGATAGTGACCTCATTAATATAGCCCGTACTATTATAGGTACAATCATAGGGTTAGCTGTTATTGCCTTAATCTGGCGCGTCAGTCGGCATTTTATCTTAGTGCAACGCATGCGCTTACAATGGCTAACCACCATAACCCTATTAGTTGGAATAGGAGCGCTTTGGTTTGGGTATCGAAATTTTTCCGAATTTTTATTTTATGGTGTATTAGGCTCACTATTCATTTTAATGCTGCTCTGGCTATTACAGCATATTCCTAATGAGCTATGTGACGGGCTAGATACCGGCAAAGTGGCTTGGCAACGCCAGTTACGGCAGAAACTAGATACCAAAGAAGGGCAGCTCTTTCCTGGGTTAATTTGGGTACGCTTGGCTATAGCTATTATTTTAAATAGCTTAGCATTACTCCTACTATTACGCTTATGGGGTGTTTCCGAGCAAAATATTATTTTATTACTGAATAAGCTACTCGATGGTATTAAAATTGGTGATTTAACCTTAGAGCCTATTCGCTTATTAAGTGGTATGTTAGCAGCCGGCTTACTAATTAGCTTTAGTCAATTTTTTAAAAAATACTTATCTGAAAGCTGGTTAAAACGTACTAATCTCAGCCGGGGTGCGCGTGATGCGATGACCACTATTTCGGGCTACATTGGTATTATTCTTGCCATAGTTATTGGGTTATCTATCGCTGGTTTAAAATTCCAGAATCTAGCCATTATTGCGGGTGCATTATCCGTAGGTATTGGCTTTGGCTTGCAAAATGTGGTGAATAATTTTGTTTCAGGACTTATTTTATTATTTGAACGCCCGATTCGACGCGGTGATTGGATTCGCGTAGGTACGGCTGAGGGTTATGTTAAAGATATTAGCATCCGCTCTACTACTATTCAGGATTTTGACCGTGCGGATATTATTGTACCTAACTCAGAACTCATTTCAGGGCGCGTGACTAATCTATTTTTAAATGATAGTTATGGGCGCGTAATTATTCCCTTACGAGTCGCCTATGGCACTCATATTGAAAACTTAATGACATTATTAGTCAATTTAGCTAAAACTCATAATGATATTATCAACAATCAAGTCGACATGCGCCCACAAGCGTTATTTAGAAGTTTTGGTGAAAGTGCTCTGAACTTTGAACTACGCTTCTTTATTCGTAATGTCGAACTGAAAAATCAAATTACGAGTCAGATGCTAGTAGAGATTGAAAAAGCGTTCCGGGAAAATGGCATTATTATCCCCTACCCTCAATATGTTGTGCATCCAATGGGAGGCGCAAATATGGCGGTGGCACCGTTAGGTAATGAACCCGCCGTAGTGCCCTAAGGAAAAAGCCCATCAACGGCAGGGCAATCGCTCAGGGCAATCGCTGCTTTGATTGAAACCTAGCGGCTAATTTATGCTAAAATAAGCCAAGTGCCATAACACCAAGGAACTCACGATGGAATGGTCAGAAGTCATTGATAATCCGCTCTTAAAGAATCTACCCTTTAAGATCGAACTCAATCGGTTTGGTAAACTACTGATCTACCCCATCAAAAATGGACAGTCTAAGATGCGAGGGAGTTATAAAAATCCGCTTCACATTGTATCGGGCTTCGATACTGATTAGCCGAGTGTAATCGGTTTCGGTTATAGTCTACCTCAATATAATCAAAGACGGTCTGGCGCAGGGCTTCACGGGTAGCAAAACGTTCGCCATGTAAGGCTTCTACCAATAGCCACTACGCGATAACCCAAAACAGGCACTCATCCTGTCAATCGAATACTGTTCTTGATGCTGTTTCATGTACTCGTACCTCGCTTGAGTTGTTGCGCGAAGTACGTCGCCGCATTTTTTAAGATCAGCANCTCCTCGGCCTGCTGAGCCAGTTGCCGTTTCAGGCGGGCATTTTCTGTCGCTAAATTTGCCTCTCGCTCACTGACCATCTTGGCATGGGTCTGCTCTTTACGCCACTGATATAATTGGGATTCATGTAAACCCAATTGTTTGGCGGCCTTAGACATGCCAATGGTGGCTGCTAGCTTCAAGGCTTCCTCTTTATATTCACGGCTATGGCGAATATAGGGCGCTTTTTTGCGGGGTTCGGTTTTGGTTGTGCTCATCAGAGTACCTCTTTAGGAGAAGAATACTCGCTTTTAGAACTGTCTACTATTCCTGGGGTAGATCACTCCCTCTAACTCGCGCGAGGAAATAACAGCCTTATATCTAGAAGCAGGCGCTCAGGAGGTGTGGATTGTCTATATTGACACTCGTATGGAAATATATACCTCCGCCGGTCAAATCGATAGCAGCACCTTTTCAGCAGCGATACAACAACAACTGTTTGAAACAAAGAATTAAGGGTCGATGTCGATGTCGGCTACTGCCCAAATGCCGTCTGCATGTTTGACCCACTACTCAATCCACACCCCTTGATACAGCGGGAGATAATTAATAGGAATGTTAAGGGAACATTAAAGGAACAAGCCAAAAATTAAAAAGCCTATCAGTAATCTAACTTACTGATAGGCTTAAGAATTCTGGTAGGCATAATTGGACTCGAACCAACGACCCCCACCATGTCAAGGTGGTGCTCTAACCAACTGAGCTATATGCCTTCAAACTGAAGAGGCTGCGATTATAACGATAATTTTATTATTCGCAAGTGCATAACCAAAAAAAACAAAATTTTACCGAAAAAGTGGCTCTTAACTGGAATTTTAAGCATACATACACTACGCTAATAGATGTAGTGTATGTTCTGGTCTAATAAAACCTGACACAAAGAAATAGGATAAACTGTCCTAAATCGAGGTGTCTATGAATCAGAAACGAGTCTACAAGAACTACTCAGTAGCCTTTAAAGAAGAAGCCGTTGCCCTTGTCACCGAGCAAGGTTATAGTGTAGCGGAGGCAGCGGCTTCGCTGGGCATTCGTCCGAATCAGCTCTATGACTGGAAGAAGAAACAGGAAGCAGCCGCAGGAGGTACAGTGTTAAGTGCCGATGAGCGCGTAGAGCTGTTACAGTTACGT
>NZ_KB904801.1 GCF_000380185.1 Thiofilum flexile DSM 14609 | reverse complement strand
ACTCGGCTAATCAGTATCGAAGCCCGATACAATGTGAAGCGGATTTTTATCACTCCCTCGCGTCTTAGTCTGTCCATTTTTGGTGGGGTAGATCATTATAGGTTTTAATTCTATCTGCAATAGGGTGCCCTCTTAAATAGCCCTCGTGTACGCTGATAATAAAACCTTTTTTGTCAATCACCATCTCTACCCATTGGATCATTTGACGCGGCCCATAAAACAAGAGGGTGCCTTGTGAAAAATCAATGGGAGTGCGTCCATAGGTCATTTTACCCGCCAATACATATTTTAAGCCAATAATGTAAAAATCATTGGTAATAGGCGGTGTGCTACTAATATGTTGTGAGGGTAGGTTCGCTAGTGAAATCAGACTTAATAGGGGATGTTCTGGCGGTGACCATTGCATGTACTGATGAAACGCTTCAATAGAGCTAAAATGCTGCATCTGCAAGACCGTCTCTCAATAAAAGGACGGCTTATCGCCATATACGCCCGGTTTATTAACCCCTACACTTGCTTTCACATCCTTTTCAGGGTGCTCGATTAGGTCAGTGATATAGGCAGCGACGGCTTTTCTAGCCACTTCTGTACCGATAAAAGGCTGGCCTTTTTGCGTGGTTTCATAAGCGACTTCATCGTTATCGGTGAGCCAAGAGGGGCGAACTACGGTGTAATCAAGCGGTGAGGCTTCGATAATATCCGCCGCATGACGGTAGCGCACTAGATCTTCCCCAATCATGGCCTGATTCCACTCGCCAAATTTGCCCGGAATTTCGTGATAAATGCCTAAGCTAGTAATGAAAATCAGACGTTTGACTTGATTGGCTTGCATACTCTCCACAATCTGCTGCGCCATTTTATCTACACTACCGGCAAGGTTGGCATAGACTATATCTTGTCCTCTAATAGCGGCATTGAGTTGTGCTGGATTGAGTACATCGCCTATCACAACCGTTGTATTTTTATGTGGCGTAGCAGGCAATGAGTTAGCACTTCTCAGAAATAAGGTTAGCTGTATCTCAGGTTGATCTTGCAGCATTTGAATCACATGCTGAGCAATCGCGCCATTAGCGCCCAAAATTAAAACACGAGTGGGTTTCATCAGTATCACTTCATTGGGTTTGAGGTATGGGAGTATAAGGTTTAGATCACTAAATCGATTGAGCCTGCGCCGGAATAAGGCTCCAGCGCATAGCTATACGGATTACTTCATGTATTTATCCAGAAAGGCAATAACCCGCTCTGGTTGTCTACCAAAATAGTTATAACCGTCTCTGAAGCGATGCGTTGTCCCTTCAATCCAGAATAACTCTTTATCTTTGCTAGGAATGGTGTCAAAGGTGGCTTGTGCATCGCCGGGGTTTTGTACCCACGCGTCGTCTTTTACCTGCCACATCAATAGGGGCATTTTGATGTTTTTGGTATAGCGTTTTGGATCCATTTCGTCACGAGTGAAGCCACCGACTTTCACTAGTTCAAAATCTAATAAATCCAAATAATCAGAGACTCCTAATAACTCAGAAAAGGCTTGATAAATAGAGCGCATAGAAGGTACTAAGGGGCTACACATACACGCAACATTAGCAAATAAATCAGGGCGTTTATCAATCGCTACATATTGTGAGCAGCCGCCCATGCACTGACTATAAAGCGCCACTTTCATTTTGCTAAGGCGTGGGTGATTATCTACATACTTTTTTACCCCAACACAATCACGCCACTCCAATAGACCAATACCACACACCCCATTATTCGCTTCACCACTTTGTCCGTGATTACGAATATCATAGGCCAGCACATTATAGCCAGCATCGGTCAGGTGCTTCATTTGGATAACAAAATCGATTTCGACGGCTTCGTAATCGCTCCACGGTTTACCCTGATGCCCTTGGAATCCGGCACGACTCATAGGGAGCGCATGATTAAAAATAACTAGCTTATCGCTCTCGCCACCTTTAGCAGGGATATACCAGCCATTTAGAGGCACACCATCGTCTGCTGGAAAATAAATATCTTCCCAGCCTTTCATTTCATAATCATCAGGGGTTTTATGCAGTATGCTGCGCCATTCACGTTTGCATACATTCACCATACCCATGATTTTGGCGTAGTCTTCGGCTGAAATACGGTTTAATTGATCAACTGCTTTTTCTAAACTTTCCTTGGGCAGGCGTGCTGTTTTGGTGGGCTGTCGCTCCATGCCTGCTAAATTGACTTGATTTTCCATTCAATAATTCCTCCCTGTGTTTAGTGGGGTACAGCTCTGAAAAGACTCAGAGCTGAATCCTGATAGTTAGGCAACTAAGTTTTTCTTAAAGAACGCGACTAATTGCGTAGCAGCCTGATCGACATATTGTGGAATATCATACAGTTTCATATGGTTAGAACCTTCCACAATATAAAGCTGTTTATCAGCACTACCCGCCCGTTTCATGAGGTCGTCACTCATCCAACGCGATTGAGCAATACTGCCTACCACGACTAATAAAGGTTGATCTAAGAAGGTCTCTGCCAGATTGAAGGCATCATAGGTCACAATCTGGGTTAAGCTCCGGCTCGCACCAAATCCGGGGGAGGTAGGGAACTCAGCGCGTGAGGTATGGTAATACTCCCATGCTTCTTGCAGATCGACATACGGGGTATCTTCTTTATGACAAGGGGCGAGTGGGAAAGTCACAACCGCTTCACCTTTCGCTTCAGCCGAACGTGCTTGAGCACCCGCTGCTAGAAAAGGTATGGAATTTTTAGGATCTTGATCACCTAACCAACCATAACGCAGCATGGCTCCAATATTGACCGCACTCACCGTAGCAACCGCTTTAATGCGTTTGTCATTAATGGCAGCATTGATACTGTACCCACCACCAGCGCAAATACCCATCGCACCAATCCGGTTCGGATCAACAAAAGGCTGGGTGATTAAGTAACCCAAGTTGCGTCCAATCATGAGAGTAATAATTTTAGGCTCAAGGCCAACAAAAAGCCCATCAGCTTAATCTGAAATCCATCAGCCGTGACGGTATGAATATGCTTGGGCATGAGCTGCTCAAGCAAGCTTCCGGTGGTCTCCACTACCTTACGTTTGAGCTGTCGCCAATAGGTGACATAGGCCGGAATCGGCCGCTTCGAGTTACTTTTTCTCAA
>NZ_KB904800.1 GCF_000380185.1 Thiofilum flexile DSM 14609 | reverse complement strand
TTATTGAAGGGTAAACGTATGCTTATTGAAGGGTAACATAATGATTTTTAAAAAGAATTTCACGTCTAAAAATATTAAAAGTATTAAAAATAAAAGAAGAGAGTTGTGCTATCGCACTAAAGAAGAAGAGAAAGATCGCAGATGAACCAAAGCAGAAAATAGCTACTTTGGGTAGTAATTGAATCTAGGTGTAACTTGCAAGTAGAGGAAAGCTAAGAACTAGCAATTCCCTTACTTGTTACCCTTCTTGACACCCTGTTTGCTTTGCACGGCATCTGGTACTTGATCAATAAATTGCTCTACCGCTTCAATATTAGTTGCTGCTTTACGCTTACGTTTTATAGTCATTTACTATCACCTGCTATTGGTAAGCAAACGTCGTTATATGGACAAGTAAGATACTGATTTTGAATAAAAGATGTGCTCATGCACTATAAGTGAGCTAGAGTAGAAAAAGTCAGCTTACTGACAGTAAACGAACCTAAGGAACACGCAGTATTCTGATGGATCAATAAATTGACTCTGCTAGTGCTACAAGCTTATTTGCTCGTCCTCTGCCTTTTACATGCCCTGACATGCTAATAGTGAATAGCCTATTTTCAGTAAACCACGATAACTTAGATAGAGCAGCCCCTTTGCTACTTTTCTTCACTAGAAATATCGCTGGATGACCATTAACACTTTCGTTAATGAAGCTCTCATGGAATGAAATATTTCCTCCTGTTGATGGATAGTCGATTTCTTCTATGGATAACACAGACTTATTTTCTAATAGAAAAAACTTTTCAATGCCTGCCCACTTTTCTTTTAGCTCTCCTGTTGTTATTTCGCTTTTTAAAACAACACCTTTTAATTCCAACTCTTTGTTTTGTATTTCATGGTAACTAATTGTTGCAGGAGTAAAGGTCAAGTTTGGAAGGGCATCACTGATAGGTATCATGAATTTCTTGTAAGCATCAATAGTAAATTGATCAACCACTTCATCATTTTTTACCGTGATAACGCCTGTCTCACGTAGTTGCCTTAAATCACTTTGTATCTTATCCGTTAGTTCTTTCTCTAATGGCTGTTTATCGGTTGTGGATGTTGTGCCTTTTGACGGTATTAGCTGTCTAGCTTCTTCACTGATGGTAATTGCATTTGCAGGCGATGAAGCGGAAAGTAATAAAATAAAAGTTACTAATATTGTTATAAGTGTTAGTTGTTTCATAAATACCCTTTTTAATATTAATGGGTGAGGTTGCAGTGCCATTTTTGAGTGTTGGGTAGCTGCATCTGGATTCCATTAGAGTACATATATTGTTGACCAATAACATATAAATCTGTATGAATAAGGGTGAACTATTAGGCACATTGGTAGAGTTATGCTTATTTTTTGCTAAATATTTGGAGTGAAAACAAACAGGGGATACGTTGTTGCAAGGATAAAATCAAGCGACTTTAGGAGTAAAATCATGAAAGTTTTAAATAGTATCTTAATACTGGTTTTTAGCCTAAGTATTACTGTATTAGCTAATGCCGAAGATAGAGGTTCAGCGAGTAAGTCTACAGCATGGACACAGTTATTAGAAAATCACGAACTACTTAATAACAATATTAAGCAGGTTAAGAAAGCAGCTAAAAATTTAGAAAAACCGAATGATTTAAAACTAAAGGATGCTAGTAGTGTATTAAAACAATTAAGCAAAGTCGTAGAAGAAGGGCGGGCTATCGCCTATAGCTCATCTCAAATTGATAAAAATTATCATGTAATAACAAAGAATGTATCCGAGTTTTACGGGCAAAAATACAGTCCAGACAAAACGGCTGATTATATGACTCAATATGATGACTGGAGCAAGACCAATCGAGATAGCCTCATAGAGGCATTAAAGGCGGCTCAGATCAATACGAAAAATATGAGTGATGAATCTGCCATGATGCAGACCATTCAAGATCAGCTCAGTAGCTCACAAGCCCTCCAAGTAGCGGGGGCTATAGCTAATCAACAAGTCGAGCAACTGCAAAAGCTGCTGCAGTTAGTGGCTGCTCAAATTCAAATGCAAGGCACGATGGCAAATATTGCAATGGATCAGGCTAATAGAAGTAAGGCGTGGGAGATTAAGGCAAAACAAAAAACCTTGAATTATGAAGTTCCTAAAGGTTCAGGTTGGAACTCAAATTTTGAATTTTAAATCAGAGGTTTAAAATGAAGCTTAAAGCATTATCTCTATTGCTGTTAATCAGTATTTTTTCTTGTATGTCTGCATTGGCTGCTGATGAAATCGAACTAGGTTAGTTAGATTGGTTTGAATGATCATCAATGCTACTACAGAATTCCACAGTAATGGCTTATTGCTGATGTATAAAGTGTTTTAGATTAATATTCTATACTCATTTACTCATAAGTGTATATACTCATTTACTCACCAAATGGAATGTAACCTATGCCCCAAGTCATTGCTGTACTCAATCAAAAGGGAGGGAGTGGCAAAACAACCATTGCTACTAACCTAGCCCATGCCTTGAAGCTAGCAAAATCCAAAGTGCTATTGGTGGATTCAGACCCACAAGGTAGCGCACGAGACTGGAATGAAGCGAATCAAGGGCAAGTATTGCCAGTCGTGGGATTAGATCGTGAAACGTTACCTACAGATTTAATCGCTATTTCAGGCGGCTATGACTATGTGGTCATTGATGGTGCTCCCCAAATTGCCAAATTAGCAGCGGCAGCGGTTAAATGTGCAGACTTAGTACTGATTCCGGTACAACCTTCACCTTTTGATATTTGGGCTACAGCAGATTTGGTAGAGCTGATTAAAACCCGTCAATCACTTACTGATGGTAAACCTTTAGCTGTTTTTGTGATTAGCCGAGCGATTAAAAATACCAAGCTCTCTCAAGAGGTGAATGAGGCATTAGAGGGGTATGGTTTACCTATCTTGCTACATGGCACTAGCCAACGGGTGATTTATCCTACCGTAGCGGTTACAGGGCAGACTGTGTTTAGTGAAGCGGGTAATCCTGCTATAGAGGAAATAGAAGCGTTAGCTCAAGAAGTTTTGGAGTTATTACCGTGAGCCTAAAAGATGCAATGGTTGCTAAGAAGACACGTACCACACCACAAAAAACGCAAGCATTAGAAGAAGTGGTCAAAGAAGAAATGAAACGTTTAAACGTCAATGTACCTGCTTCGTTATTGAAAGGATTTAAGGCTAAAGCTGCCTTGGAAGGAAAAGAGATGTCTGAGGTAGTAAAAAGCTTTATAGAGCAATATGTTAGGAGTTAAGTGTATATACTCACATGAGTACATGAGTACATGAGTACATGAGTACAT
>NZ_KB904799.1 GCF_000380185.1 Thiofilum flexile DSM 14609 | reverse complement strand
TGGCTTAAAATTGAAGTAGAAGAGCTTAGAGAAGTATTAGGAGTTCCTGCTTCTTATAGGTGGGTTCACTTCTCTGAAATGCTTGATAAATCAATTCTTGAACTAAGGGAAAAAGCTAAAATTGCTGTATTCATTGAGCGCATAAAAACATCAAGAAAAATCACTCACCTAAACATTAAATTTATTGAAGATAATCAACTCAATATGACCTTAGAAGGAGGCTCAACCCCTAAGAAATCTCGTAAAAAAGCCGCTTAAGGCTTAATCGCCCTACCAAGGTGGTGGAACACCAAGGCAGGACTTCACCTCACGACAACACGTACATGGAGTCGAAAAATGCACGCGCATCTTAGCGTTTTACGTGCGATTACGCACATTCAAAATCTAGTCTCACACCCTACCCCTAACCTCACCTCTATTCTGGAGGTGGCAATATGAGCGATTTACTATTTTTCGTGTTTTTAGCCTTAGTGGGTGGGTTGGTATGGCTACACCTCAATAAACGCAATACAGAGGCTCTACAGGCCGTTAAACGCAAAACCAAGGGGCTAGGTAGCCTGTATATCGTTGAAAAGGTATTGCTACTCGCGGCGGGTTTAATGGGTAGCCTGTTTGCCTATGGCATTTTTGCCCCTATTTGGGAACCCCTAGGCTACCTAGTGGGTGCAATGGTCATTGCCTTTAACTTCTCCGAAGGGTTCTTGATTCGTCTCACTATTGCCGCGTGGCGTTATGGCTTTCGATTAGTGGCCAGTATTGCCGCTATAGGTGTGCTGATGATTATGGGGTACTCCCTCACCGCTGGGGCTAGTGTGATCGAAACCTTCTTAGGCAAGAACCAGGACTTACAGCTAGCGGCTCAGTATAAAATTGCGGCCAGTCAAAACCATATCGAGGCTGCGAAAGCCGGAATATTGCAAGCGCAATTAAAAGCACGAGAAGCTGATCACTACGGTTATTTGAATAATCCCGACATAGCCAAAGCACAAGCGAATGCCGCCACTATTTCAGCCCAAGAAAACCAACGTATTGCACAGGTACTCGAAAACAAAGCACCTGAGTTTAAAGCCGCCTTTGGAATGTCACGCGATGCCGTCGCCTTTCTGGTTGCCTTGGCTTTAGAGTTTAGTATTTTAGGCGTGGTGATCTTTACCGAGCTATTTGGTAAGCCTACCCCTCTTCCGGCTTTAGTCCGCTTTGCCAATAAAAGCCTAGACTGGAATGTAAACCCACACCATTTACATAATCTCAGTATTGAAAAAAGTCCCGCACCTGAAACCGTCGGACTACCCTTACCCTATGCTATGCCTCAAGTCAGTTTTGCAGGGGCTATTCCTACCCCTCATCACCCCACACCACCACGTGTTGATAGCGTACCGATACACCCCACACCTAACCCTGTGCAACCCCTATTAGAACCACGTGCACGTGGTACACACGGTTCAGAGGATGCACACGGTTACACAGGGTTAAATGATGCGAACCTTGCCCCTCATGACAAACAGGATGAGTTGTTTGATTTATGGGTATCTAAGCTCAGAAGTGGTGAACTCAAACCCAGCACAGCGGAAACACGCGCCTTTATCAATGAGCATCGTCTAGCTACAGGGATCAAGTTAATAGCAGCGCTTGCGGATTCGTGGTTAGTGCGTGCTGAAAATATCGGAGTATTGGCATTAAATCCGATACAGAAAAACGGTGTATCTAAGTACATCTTGTCTAGCGCTAAGCCCAACGCTTTGAGCTTAGCAAAGGGGAGGGGTGAATAATGTTATTGGCTGACAATATTGAAACCCTACGCCTTAATATTACCGACTACGAAGCGTTAAAAATTCGTGAGCGTGAATTAGAGCGAGGAGCTGAAAAGGTGAATATCAGCCGAGTTCATTCTGGACTCGTGCAAATTGAAATACACCATCGAACCCTAATTGAAATTAACTCGCAAAAACGTATTCACTAACAGACGTTTTTTTGGGTGCCATTAGCATAAGCTTTGGCACTCAGAAAAAAGACTATTTATCAGCAATAACCAAAGGGTCACTATAACTACTAGGTGATTCTGATTTTTTGTCTACTCTATCTAATCCCAAGAGTTCACGTTCTTTCTTAGACTTAATGGTTTTTTGTAGGGCAGGGCGTAAGCTCTCCCAAGACAATAAATCGGCTTTCACGGCTGCCATAATGCCAGCGCCTAATGCTTGACGTTTAGCGAGCAACTCTGCTTCTTTTTTGGCTTTGATCTTGGCTTGTAATTGCTGAGCTTGTTGTTCTAGTTTTCGGATTTCTTCACTCATGGCTTTATACCCCAAAAACTTAAAAAATTAGTATGGCAAAGGTGCTCTAGTCATGGCAAGTTTTTCAGCGTCGCAGACCTCACGACAATTTTTTGCCTAAAAAATTGTGTAGTGAGTCCACCTTTATACAAAGGTGCTATACTCCCCTTTTGCCCTTGTTAGGAGTTGAGTGATGGGATATGCCATTTTACGGACTCAAAAGCTAACTCATAGAAACAGCATCCACCGTAGCCTAAAACATAGTTTTAGGGCACAAGATACCCCTAATGCTGATCCTACAAAAACACCGCTGAATACTCACCTTGGAGCAGACTCCGTTAGTGAGGCATTAAACAACATAGAGGCTCGACTTAATACCCAAGAAAAAATCCGTAAAAATGCCGTCTTAGCTATTGAGTATTTAATTACAGCTAGTCCCGAAGCGATGAATAAAAAAAGCTTAGAAGAGCAAAATAGCTATTTTCAGGGAACTATTGATTGGCTAATTAAAAAACACGGAAAAGAAAATATTGCTTACATTGGGGTTCATCGAGACGAAAAAACACCCCATCTTTATGCTTATGTTGTTCCTATTGATGCACGAGGTAAATTGAATTGCCGAAGCTTCTTAGGAGGCGCTAAAGCCTTAAATGAAATGCAAACCGATTTTGCTGAAAAGGTCGGAAAACAACACGGGTTAGAGCGCGGCATTGAAGGTAGCAAAGCTAAACACCAGCGCGTCAAGCAATTCTACACCACCATTGAACAGCCTACCCAACCTAACATCATCCTGCCAAAAGAACGCTTGATACTCAAAAAAAGCCTCTTTAGTGAGACGGTTGAAAGTGATGAAGGTTTTGCCCGTAGAGCCGCTAAAATTGTCGTTGAGGCCGTCACCCCAGATTTAGAGAAAGCTGCCTTGGTAGATACCCTAAAACGTGAGAATACAACTCTACGCAAAACAGCCCACCAATTAGAAGCAATGGCGAAACAAGGGAAAGCGCTTACCGACGGATTGACACAGGAGCAGCAACGCCAACTCAAACACCAAGCCGAGCTATTCCGAAAACAGGAAACTCAACGCTTGGAGCAGGAACGAGAAGCTCAAAGACAAGCACGACGTGAGAAGAGTCGTAACCGCACCAATAGGGGACTAGAGCGCTAATAAAGGCTCTACGTATGGGACACTAACTTAGGAGCAAAACACGGCATTTCTAGAGACAGAATTTATAAGCTGGTCGGTAGTCGGCAAGCTTTAAAGAGCTAATTTTTTAAACCAACCCAAGAGGATAAGAGCATGAGTACATTGATGGAAAAAGACGTAATGATCGAGATGATTAGCAGCTATTTAGGTGAAATTGCCCGCCGCCAAGACCAACAAGAC
>NZ_KB904798.1 GCF_000380185.1 Thiofilum flexile DSM 14609 | reverse complement strand
TTCACCCGCTTTTCCTCCATAGTTCACCCGCTTTTCCTCCATAGTTCGAGCTAAAAAATCCTTTAAAATCAAGGCGAGTGCTACCCCTTAAAAGATTAAAAGGTTAAAAGAATAAACACACAAACGCGCACGCGAGAAAAATCACGTTTTTGCTATTTTATGAAAGTTTGTTGTGTGTTTTTTCGCTTCGCTCTCTCAAGACACCAAAACAACCCAGACCATGAATAAAAAGCAGTGTTAAAACGCATTTAAAAGCGATTTAAGCAACGTTTAGCATGCAAGGAGTATCATCGTAGCACTCAGTCTAAAAAATCGCGTGGTGAGCATTTTTGGAGGCTTATCGTTTAGGTATGGTGGTAACTTGAAAGAAAGATTACTTGCAAGGGGGTAGTAGGCTTACATTTGGAAGACGAACCCAAGATTATGGTTTGCTATTTCCAGTCACATCACCAAAATAGCAAAGTATCCTTTTTTCAAGTGGTATGACTATGTTCAGCATTTCAGCTTCAGAGGCTCAAAAAGCGTTTCCCTCGGTGATAGAACGATCACAACAAGAGATTGTGTCGGTGACTTGTCGAGGTCGCTCTATCATGTTGGCTATGTCGCCAAGAGTGTTTCAAGACTATGTCGATGCACAGCTTGCTTTAGACGCAAAAAACAACGGTATGCTTTCTGTTACAGAAACCAAAGTATCTCTTGATCGTTACCGCAACGGTGAGCAGTAAAATGATAGGCTTGAATAAGCGTTTTAAAGCCGTTTAAATCCACTTTTATAGGGTAAGTAGTACCCTTGTGGCACTGAATATCAAAAACGCCGTATAACGCATTTAAAACGGTTTTAGAGCCATGTCGTATGTGATCCATTTTCTTAATACTTATCCCAACGCACTCCCTGCTTTTCTCATGGGAGTACTAACAGGCATTGGACTAGCGCTTTGGGGTAAAGCAAAAAATGGCTGTTTCCTTGCTTCCTTGTACCTTTACATTTTCGGTGCTTGGGTCTTCACCATTGGGCTTTATGTCCTCACCCAACTCGAACAAACAGGCGTTTTTTTCTTGCTAGGCTTAGCCGTTTACTTTGCTAAACCGCTGTTTTTCTTTTTTCATCGTATTTTTGAGTGGTGGTTAGACTGGCAAGCATCGCGCCGTTATGACCAACACCACACCCGCAAGGATCAACAAGATCAAAATCAAGACCACGCTCAAACGGACAACTCTGATCAAGAACAACAACGACGCTACCAAGAAGAACGAAAACGCCGTGAAGAATGGGCAAGGCAACAACGCCAACAAAAACAAGCACCCCAAGAACCACCAGAAACCCCCTCATCTGATGACTCCCGAACAGCGGAGCAAGTGTTAGGTTTACCTGCAAGCTGGACGCGCGAGGAATTGGTGAAGGCATACCGTCGAGAAACCCAACGACTTCACCCTGACAAATGGACAGGTAAACCGCAAGCCATCCGTGACGAGATGGAGCGAGAATTTAAGCGGGTACAAGAAGCCTACAAACGGCTCAAAAAATAACCATAGCTATAAATATAACCGTAATTATGGCTACAGGTGGAGAGGAGGTATCTTTTTTGAAACTTCAGACTGCACCGCTTGAGCCTCGTACTCTTGCCTATTTCTTTCTACTTCTTCCTGTGTGCTGGTTGATCGTTCCCAACTGGCTCGTAAATCTTGAATGGTTTTTTGTATCTTTTCGGGAGTGTTTCCCCACATGCCTCTGCCTATTCCAGCAAAGCTCATTAAGTGTCCTTCCTTTTTTTCGTGTGTCATAAGTGATATATCCATACGGTAAAAGTGAAGTATACTTTTTTATAAAAGAACAGTTATTGCATAAAAATTGTTCTTTTATCCTCATTTTCTAAATTATTGCCTTTTAAAACTTTCTTTTTATAATCCCCTCGCTCTCTACTTCTTAGAGAGTAGAGAGATTTATTTCTATAACGTTAAGCGTGTATGAAAGAAAACTCTTTTGTATTACGGCTTTGCTTTTTTGGGTTTCAATTATCCATTACTTTTTGCAAAGTCAGATAAAAAAAGACCTGTATAGAGCAGGTCTTTTTTTGTAGAAAGATTTACTTTTCTAACGTTTAAGCTGAAATATTATATTTAGATTTATCTAAAAGTAAAATTTTTTATGGCGTTTATATCAAGAGGGTGTTTTAGAAAAACACTTCATCGAAAGATATTTAGCAAAATTACCCCCACTTCTTCACCCTCTTTTCACGCCGACCCCTTGCCAAACGCAAAATAACTGTTATAAGTAACCGTCTTGCTGGGATGAGTAGCAAGATTGCAATATTGTTACGGACACCCTATGGGATGTCCTCCAAATTGCCCTCTTGCAGGGTTGCACCCTTGACCCGCCTTAAGGAGTGTGACCCCTTAAGAAACCCCACCAAAGGAACACGGGGAAAGATTTTCCCCCGTTCCTTTGGAAACCATAACCCCCTTTTTTGGAAACCATGAACACCACCGAAAACCGCCAAGCCTATAAGAAGGCATGGAATCAGAAAAATAAAAGCCACGTCAAACGGGTAAGTATCACCCTTTCTAATAGCGAATATAGCGAGCTGGAAAAACGCGCCAAGAAGGAAAATATAAAGATCACTACCCTTGTCAAAAATATGGCGCTGGCTTACCACCAGCAAGCCCCGCTCTTCTCATCTGAACAATTGCAAGAAATGCAAGAGATGCGCTTTTTGTTTCGCAATATTGCCAATAACATTAACCAGATCGCGCATAACTCCAATATGATCAAACGGCTTACCGATGAAAACGGCTTATTGCTGGAGATTAAAAAGCTCGAAGATATTGTGATGAACTACTACCAAAAACCGAAAGCATGATTATTAAAAGCATGAGCCGAAAGAAAGCCACCTTTGCCCAGCTCATCGACTACATTTCAGCAGGTGCAACAAGTGAGCGTTTCACTTTCCGCCATAATACCTATACGCAAAACACGGACGGGATAAAGCGCGAGTTTGTGGAAAACGCCCGACTGTTACGCCAGCGTAAAAATGGGGTTTTCTTGTATCATGAAATTTTGAGCATTAAGCGCAACCCGCGTTTAACCCTAGAAGAACAGCAAGCCAAGCTTGCGGAGATAGTACGACTCTATATTGAAGCTCGCGCCCCGCGTCAGCTTGCCTTTGGGATGATGCACAACGATCACCCCGAACATTTACACTTTCATCTCGTGATTAGCTCGAACTCTGTAGGTAGTCAGGAGCGTGAGCGCCTGTCTAAAAAGCAGTTTAGTGACATACAAACCCACCTTGAGCGTTATGTATTAGAACGCTATGCTGAACTCAACCAGCAAGCCGTTTTTCGTGACAACCTCACCCCAGAGCAACGGGAAGCCCAAAAGCAAAAAGCCCGCGTTTCCCAAAAAGGTGCTGAACTCAAACGCCGAACCGGAAAAACACCCGCACGGGATCAGGTGAAAGAAACTATAGAGCAAATTTTTTCTCACTCCAGAACTCCGCAGGATTTTACGGAGTCTATGAACAAGGCGGGTTTCACCCTCTACCAACGTGGCCAGTATGCAGGTATTGAGCAAGACGGGAAAAAGTACCGCTTTGCCACGCTCGGACTGGCCGAACACTGGGTACGCTTTGACGCAAAAATGAGGGAAAGTATGAAACCACAGAACACCCCGCAAAGTGACGCTGAAAGCGTACAGGTACACCCCGAAACGTCCCAACGGACGCAACAAAATACCGCTCAAGATACTCCAACCGAGAGGGTAGAGAAGCCCGTTATTGTGGAGCAAGTCGCCGAGACATTCGACAGCCTCAAAGAGGAAGTACAGCACTTGTCAGGATTTCACGAAGTCGAACAAGAACGGGAGAGACGATTGAAAGAAATGAGAGCCAAGCGCGAGCAACAAGCCAAGCACCAGAATAGCGACGAAGACAGCCACACCCACCGCCAGCGGTGAAAGTGAAAGAGTCGTTTAGTGCTAGCCGAAACAAGGCACCGCATGAATGCGGTTTTCTTTTCCCAAACACACACACAACACCGATTCACCCCCGCACCGAGGATGATCCGCAGGGTTAGACCCTAAACCCTGCGAGCAGGGGCAGGAGGACAAACCAACATGCTAGAATGTTTCGATACTCTTATTCACCTTTGGGGTGATCCCGAACGGATAAAGCAACGCCAACGCCAAGCCCGCCAACAGTACCGCGAAGCACACAAAGCCCAGCAGGGGAAAACCTTGACCCCCCAAGAGCAAAAAGCCCGTGACCAGGAGCGAGCGCGTCGCCTACAACAAGCCCAACAACGCCGAGCCAACAAAGCACAGGTACAGCACCAAAAAACCACTACCCATAACCCCTAATCTATGAACTATTGGAATCTTTTTCTTTTACCCTTTAAAGCACTCTTTGCCGTTGGGGTTTTCCTCTTCAAGAAACACTCACTCAAACGCATAGAAGGGGCAAGCTTTGCCAAACTCGGAGAGTACAAAACCCACCTCAACGCCCGCAATAAAGGCTTGCTCCTTGATGGTGAGTCTTTGAAATTGGGGGAGAAAGAGAGCTTTCAAAATGTGTGCGTGATTGCTCGCGTAGGGGCAGGAAAA
>NZ_KB904797.1 GCF_000380185.1 Thiofilum flexile DSM 14609 | reverse complement strand
AATCCCCCGTCTGGCCTGATGTTTCATAGTGATCAAGGCTCGCAATACACCAGCCAACGCTTTGGTAACTTATTGAAACAGCATGGTATACAAGCCTCGATGAGTGGAGTGGGTGCCTGCTGGGATAATGCCGTGGTGGAGCGTTTTTTTGGTAGTTTGAAGAACGAATGGTTATTAAAGGTCAACCACCTGACCCGACAAGCCATGAAAGAGGATGTGGAGGACTATATTCGTTATTACAACCATGAGCGTTTACATACGGCTAATGGTAATCAAACGCCGGTGGAGTTTGAGTTGTCTCAAATTAATCTGTCAGGGATTGCTTGACCAGAACAAATCAGTACGGTCGATGACATCAAGACTCCTCTGTATTGGTCGATAACACTTGAAACCATTTCATCGTGAAATAGTACACAATCTCATGCTGGCTAGCTATTGGACTAATGTTGGGCTTTGGCTATACGGTGTTGTTCTGGAAAATACCAACGCATGACTTTACGTAGCTCATCCGAGGTAGGGCGTGCCCAGTTACGCATTAATTCACACCCAAACGAAATAGCCGTGATAGGTTGAGCACCTCCACTTTGTAGGATTCCGAATGACGGATATACGCTTTCTTGTTCGGTTGATTCGGTTTCATGTCTCACCTCTTTCAATTTAGTACAGGGTACTCACTTTTCGAGGTGTCCGGGGTTGTTGGGCCAGATCATGATGTAGTCCTTTACTTGCTTGATAAAATAAACTAGGGGAGTGAATGCTTTCTGCTCAGTTTGAGCATAAATTAATTAAAGTGTAGGAGTGCTTTGGTTAAATCACAACCAAGCCTTGAAGGTGTATAATAATTTACTAATATAACTAATTTAACCGCCAGTCCGTATTATTTTTATTTATCTATATTTTTAATACTATATGTATTTTATGAGTTTTTTGCAAAAATCTATTTGCTGAAAAAGATGGATAAAATACATGAATTCAAATAATTTTAAGTATTTAAATAAGCTTTGGCCGAAGCTATATGAGTATGCCAATTCAGCAGAGTTATATGTGTACTCTGACCCACATACAGCTATTGTGAAATTACGTTGTTTTGCAGAGCAATTAGTGGGATTTTTGTATCGAGAGCTTAATTTGCCTTGTGATAGTAATGATGGTTTTTTTGAAAAACTAAAACTTGATGTATTTGCTGATATTATAGATAAAGCCATACTGGGAAAACTTCATGTGATTCGAATGTTAGGTAACAAAGCGGCACATGGTCATCATATAGACTCACAGGATGCTTTAGCATTGATTCGTGAAGCCTATTTGATAGGTCAATGGCTTTTCAAAACTTATAGTGATAGTAATGGTGTTGACTATCCAGTATTTGTAGAGCCTATAAGAGAAGAAGACACTATTCAGGTTTTAAGCACTATAAACAAAAAATTGAAAAGCCAGTTGCGTGATGCTAAAGAGGAGTTGGCTAGGCTAGAATCAGTAGAAAGACAATCACAAAAAGAACTAAATGACTTACAACTCTCTCTAGATGAAATAAAAATAAAATCATTTAAACAGAATTCTATAAGTGCGGCAGCTTCTATTGATTTGGCACCAGAAAAAACACGTCAATTAATTACTATCCATGATGCCTTTGCTGAATATTCACTTACTAATGATCAAACTGAGCTAGTGGATCATTTAGCACAATTTCTAGAGAGCAAAAATGAGCAGGTATTTTTACTTAGGGGGTATGCGGGAACAGGTAAAACTTTTATTACCAAAGGGCTAACAGATTATTTTAAAGCCATAAATCGTAATTATGTATTGGCGGCTCCAACTGGTAAAGCATCAAAGGTAATCGCAAAGAAGACAAACTCACTAGCCTATACTATTCATAAAACCATATATTCTTTTAAAGATATAATTGAGTATAGCGATGATAACCTCAATGGCTCTGAAACCTATAAATTTTATGCTAAGCTTGCTGTAAATGAGATGCCTGTTGATACAGTTTTTATCGTAGATGAAGCTTCTATGATTGCTGATATTTACCAAGAGGAAGAATTTTTTAGATTTGGAACAGGATATCTGTTAAGAGATTTTTTTAAGTTTGTCAATTTAGATCATAATGATCATCGAAAAAAAGTCATATTTATAGGTGATGATGCTCAATTACCCCCTGTAGGAATGCGATTCTCTCCTGCACTTGATGCTAAATATCTTTTGCGTGAGCATAATCTTAAAAGTGTTAGCTATGAACTGAAAGAAGTAGTTCGACAAAAAGCTGACAGTGGAGTCATGATCAACTCAATGAAGCTCAGAGACTCGTTGAAAAAAAATACCTTCAATCAATTGACCGTAGCTTTTGACTATCCAGATATCAAAAAAATAGAGCATATAGATTTGATCGAAAGGTATCTCGAATCATGTGGAGGAAAAATTAATGGCGAGTCCATTATTATAGCATATTCTAATGCTGATGTTGCTGCTTACAACCGCTGTATCCGTGAGTACTTTTTTCCAGGAATTAAAGAAGTAACGCGCGGTGATAAAGTTATGGCTGTAAATAACAATAATGCTCATGGGATTTTTATCTCAAATGGTGATTTTGGATTAGTAAGGAGTGTGCTTGGTAAAACTGAACATAGAGTAGTGACTTTGCGTCGTAAAAATAAAGAAAATGAGCAAGTAGAGGAAACTCAAGTTAACTTGGCTTTTAGAGATATAGAAGTTGGATTCAAAGATTTAGATGGCACTTCTTGTTTTTTTGAAGCAAAGGTTTTTGAAGGACTTTTATACAGTGAAAATCCAGTTTTGACTCCAGATGAAAGTAAGGCTATATATTTAGATTTTTGTATTAGAAATCCAGATTTAAAACGTAATAGCATTGAATTTAAAGATACATTAAGAGCAGATCCTTATTTCAATGCATTAAAATTAAAGTTTGGCTATGCAATAACTTGTCATAAGGCACAGGGAAGTGAGTGGAGTAATGTATTTGTGAAATGTAAGACTCACCAAAACCAGCTTTCAGCTGAGTACTTCCGCTGGTTTTATACTGCGATTACGCGTACAACAAAAAATTTGTACTTGTTGGATCCTCCTACAATTAAATTAGGCTCTAGAATTAAATCTATATCAACCTCCATGATAATTGATGATGGTAATTTACCATATAATGAAAGCCAAAACTTCATAGCAAGCACCATAAATAATCAAAATTCTCAAGAAGAAAGTAAAGGGTTAGATAGTTTTGGTATTCCCACAAATGCGTGTTTTTTATTGGAGTTATTAAATCGTATCAAAAATTTGATTTTTAATACTGAAATTAGAATTAAAAATATTATTCATAATCAATTTCAAGAGTGTTATTTTTTTCAGAGTAAAAGTGAAACTGTTAGAATTAATATTAACTATAATAGTAAAGATAAAGTTTCAAGAATTTCTTCTCCAGAGACTAATGAGCTTAGTAAGAAAGTTCTTGATATTCTTACCCCGCTTAATGGGACTCTCATCATATCTAGTCTATCAAAAATAGGTAATCCCTTTAAGTTTGAGGAGGAGTTCCTAAGTGACTTTTACCAGAGACTGGCTCCTTTAGCTGAAGAAAAAAATATTTTTATAAAAAATATTGAATCTATGGATTGGAAGCAGCGTTATACGTTTGTGCAATCTACTGAAATGGCTGTTTTTGATATTTTCTATAATGGAAAAAAACAATTTACTACATGCCTACCTATTAGAGGTTTTTGTACCTCAAGTACTTTAGTTAATGAGGTTAATTTAATGTTAACAGAGAGGTTGGATTCATGATTGATAGCAAAAGTGTTTTTTCTAAACGTAAAGAAGGTAACTTAGATGAAGCCTATGCTATAGCAGTTAAGCTAATGAGTAATCCAGATAAAAATGAGTGGGATATTAAAGCATTTGCTTGGTGCATAATCGACTTGATCAAGCGAGCCGCAAAATTAGGGAATCAGCAGGATTTGACTTATTATGGTGAGCAGATTAAAAATTTAGAAATAAGTTTTTCTGATAATATTCTTTTAAATCAAAAAGAGTATGTTCTTAAGCTATGTAATGCTAATAGACAAAATATTCTTAAAGCTAAAGAACTTAGCAAGCAAGGAGATCATCAGGCTGCTTTTAAGATTATTAGTCAGATCTACAATGATGGGGATAAATCTGACGAGGTTCAAACTAATTTAGCATGGGCTATTTATCGTGTTGCAAAAGAAATGATGGATCAAGAGCCACCAAATTTTACTAGTGCTAAAAGATATATAAACAGTTATTTTAGTTTGAAAGTTGATAAACCATCATTGCTACATTCTTGTTTTTTGCAACTTGCAGATAAAATCGCAAAAGATGGGAAGCTTAATATGGGGGCTTTTGTAAAAATATGGGGACTAGAGTATCTTCGACCAGAGGATTATGAGCAATACCGAACCAATGAGGGTAGTCTATATCTTTCTCTTGCTGAGAAGGTTGTTCAGCATGCAAGTAAAGATGCTTTTTTGCGAGGTGACAAAGAGGATCTTCTATATATCCTTCCCTTTGTTAATAACTGTATTGATAGATATCCTGATAGCTTATGGTTGAAATTAAGTAAAGCTAGAATACTTATGACACTTGATAGAGGTGATGATGCTCTCTCATATGGTTTAGATATAGTAAAAAATAAAGTAAATGAGTATTGGGCGTGGGAGTTGTTAGGAGATATCCATCAACCTAGCTCATCTAAAATAGCTTTAGCATGTTACTGCAAAGCTTTGCTTTGTTCAAAAGATATTAGTTTTATTGGAAAGGTGAAAATTAAGCTTGCTGAATTGTTAATTCAAGCTGCTTCTTATTCAGAAGCTAAGTTAGAGATTGAGGAACTCGTTAATCATCGAGTCAAAAATAACGAAAAAATACCAGAAACAGTTAAGCGTATTCAAAATTATCCTTGGTACGAAAGTATAGTATCTGCAGTATCAAATCAGGATTTTTATAAAAGTACCGCTATTCATGCAGAAGAGCTTTTGCACAGAAAACTACCTTGGATAGATGGAGTACTAGGTAAGCCTTTTACTATTGATGATAAAAAAAAGAGCGCAAAACGTAGTATATACATACAATCAAACCCTTGCCCAATAGAAGTGGTTGTCCCAGATCACAAGATTTCTGTTAAGAAAAAGCAAGTAGGAGCAGGAGTACGTATCAAAGGAGAATATGACAATGAAAATCGATTTCAGATCTATACGATAGAGGATCGTTCGACTAAAGAAAAATGGGATATTTTCAATGAGCTTATTGGTGTTGTTTACTATATAAATAGAGAAAAAGGTCTTCTACATTTTAGAATAAGCAAAACAATTGATGGTCTTATGCCGATTGGGAGTTTATCAGATAAATATGAAGAGGGTGATGCAATTGCTGTGCGTATATCTAAACATACTAATAAAAAAGATATACGATATAAGGCAATAACTTCTTGTAGAACTACTAAACCTATTCCAGAGTCTCTGATAAAATCATTTAAAAGTAATGTAAGGGAAGATAATGGAATGGGATTTACTGATGATGGTGTTTTTATTCCTCCCCAAATGATCAAAGCATATGATATTAGAGATGATGATTATATTTCTGGTAAAGCAATTTTAAACTACAACAAGAAAAGATCCGAGTGGGGATGGAAGGCAATAAGTATAAATAGCGTGGTGATAAATAATTCAGCAGATGTGGGTTGATACATTGGCATCGGAAGCAAAAAATATGAGTATTGATGAAGTAATTTTTGTCGACTGCATAGATACAATTGGATGTCGAACAGTTAGCCGGTAACAGTAACAGGAGAAACTTATTTCGTGTATGCTTTTCATACACTACACTCCCTAGTGTCACTTTTTTCAACTGTGTTGAGCCGTATGATGGAGTTTACCCTCTGATGAATACGGCATGGCCTATGAGGATGTTTTTTTCTCTTCAATTGGTGGCGTTACGTTGGAGAGGTGGTATTCCAAGGCTATAACTATTTCGGCCAGCATCCTGAGCTAATGTTGGAATGGTTTAATAGCCATATCTAAATAACCTGAGTTCGACATAAGAAAATCTGTTAATTCATTGATTACAATGCAATAAGTGCAGAGCTACTAAGATTTAACGAGGGTTTTCGGGGTTGATAGGTATAAGCAATCAATCCCGCGACCACATCTGCCATATAATTCGTCAAAGAACGATGACGAGAATGCTCGACTTGAGATTGATTTTTTAGTTGATCATTGATGGTCTCAATAATCGCCCGCTTACGCAGTAATAGCTGATCCCATAGGCTTCTCACAACG
>NZ_KB904796.1 GCF_000380185.1 Thiofilum flexile DSM 14609 | reverse complement strand
CCAGCCGTTACATTATCCCGAACGTTCTCGAACGTTCAAAGCACGCTTGCTCTTTGGTGGTGAATGATCCCAAGGGGGAAGTTTACGAAGCGACTAGCCACCAACTGGCCAGCCGAGGTTTTCGCCTCCTGGTTATCAATCCCGATGATCCCCAACACTCGCACACCTTCAACCCCTTAGAGGAGGCACAAGATGAAATAGAGCTTGACCAAATCGCTGAAATTCTTATTAAAGCGGGACGAGGAGCCAGCAAGGGAAATGATGATTTTTGGTTGAGTGGTGCTCAGCGTTTCGTTTCCGTATTTTTGGGATGTTTGAAAAACGCCAGCCTTGAAAATCCGAACTGGAACAATCTCGCTAATCTGTACTATCTCTTGCAGAACTTTGGGGAAGATGGGAGCAACCTTGATGATTTTATAGTGCGTTATTCCGTTGACCCGCACAATCCACAAGACCCCCGACTCTGGAACGAATGGCAAGGGGTACTGACTGGCAACCAAGAAGGTATACAAAGCTTTATTTTGAATGCCTTAACTGCATTAAAACCCGCAGGACAACGCAATATTGCCCGTGTTACCGCTCGCTCAAGCTTTCGGCTTGAAGACATACGCCACACGAAAACCGCTATTTTCTTTATAACACCGCCCCAACACGCCGAATATTACGGGTTTCTCACCAGTCTTTTTTTTCGTTCGGTTTTCAATGCCAGTATGCGGAAAATGCCCGACCGCTCCACCTTGCCCCTGTATGTTCTCTATGATGAGTTTGGGCATTCTACTATTCCCAACTTTGTGAGTACCGCGAACACCATACGAGGCTATAGGGTGAGCTTGTCTATTGTCTTGCAGAGTATCGCCCAGCTCGACACTCGCTATGGCAAGGAATACGCCCAAGCGTTACAAGGCGGTTTTCATACCTTACTCACCTATGCAGGGAGTGACCCGCAAACAACCGTATTTTTTCAGAACATCATCGGGAAAACACGGTATTACCAAGTCAAAGACTTACTCGACCCAATAGAAAGATACCGCGAAGATAATTTATTGAACGCCAACGAAATACGCACCATGAAGCAAGAGGAAATCTTGATCGTGGCAGGGAATCAAAAACCCGTTTTGATTCCCTCAAAAGGATTCTTTCAGGTGGGATGGATGAGACGCGCCACCCAAAGACCGCCCGTTCCTGTAGAAGCGGTACAAGGGCAAAAGATCGAATATGTAACCCTTTAAGGCTGGGGTTATCCTCCAATACCTCAAGCGAGAGAGTACCAAACTCCCCGACCAGCTCCGTATTGTTTTATCTGTCCTGCTTGTACAAGCTTTTGTAGATGAGCTTTTACTGTATTTCGACTGGCTCCACTGGATAGCACAATATCCTTTACAGTCACTCTTCCCCTTTTCTTTGCCAGTTCTATGATGAGCAATGAGAGGGCAGGAAGTGCCGCCAGTACCATTTTTTCATGGGTAACTTTCTTTTCTAATGCGATCACTTGGGAAAGTAAGGAACGCAGAAAAAACAACACCCACGGTTGCCAGTTGGGGGACTCGGTGCGTATCGTGCCTTGCGTTTGTCGTAAAGCAATATAGTAAGCTTGTTTGTTTTGTTCTATGACTGCCTCTAGAGAGCTGTAGGGAACATACACATACCCCGCCTGAAGTAAGAGCAGGGTTGTCAGTACACGAGAAAGTCGCCCGTTTCCATCTTTAAAAGGGTGTATTTCGAGAAATACCACTACAAATACTGCAATAGCAATGAGAGGGTGAATATTTCTCTCTCGTTGCTCGCGGTTGTACCAATCCACCAACTCTTGCATAAAGCGAGGAGTATCAAAGGGGGAAGCGGTCTCAAACACAACCGCTATTTGTTCACCTTTTTCATTGAAAGCCCCCACATGGTTCGCTGTACTTTTGTAGGAGCCTCTATGGTGTTCGTCTTTATGGCTGTACTGGAGTAAGTCCCGATGAAGTTGTTTTATATGATTTTCAGTGAGGTTGATATGTTGCCATGCGGAAAATACCAACTCCATGACCTCGGCATACCCCGCTACTTCTTGCTCGTCGCGTGTGTCAAAGCGTTTGATTTCCAAGCGAGCTAGCAATGTCTCAATGTCTTGATTAGAAAGCTTACTACCCTCAATACGAGTCGATGAGCCAATACTTTCAATGGTGGCGACTCGTCGCAAAGAGAAAAGCCGTTCAGGAGCGAGCGTGCCAAGCGACTGCCAAGCGCCTTTAAACTCATCAATTTTTGCAATGAGATCGAGAATGGTGTGATCAACAGAAAGGGTATTGAGAATAAACATATCCATTTATATATCCGATTCTATCCATTTTTCAAGTTTTTCTTATCTCACTTCATCCTCATGAGGGGGAGTTTTCCCCCTTCACCCCCTCAAAAATCTTACTAGCCCGATTTTGCAAATCGTAGCTTGTAAGATTTTTGTTTTTTCCTATAGTTGTTTGTATGAACGTTCGGTTTGTAGCAAATGAACAAAGTGAACGTTTGCTTTGCAACACTTGAACACCCCAACTATATGACCTCTTCAAACCTTACTGTCACCGAAGCTAGCAAACGCTTTCATATTGATAGAAGCCGAATATATCGGGCTTTTAAGAGTGGTGAGATGAGCCGAAACCCTGACGGCACTATTCAGCTAGTGGAGTTTTTGCGAGTGTTTGGAGATGTTCGCCAAACGTTCGCGAACACACAAAACGAACAAAGTGAACGTTCGCGCGAACACACGGAAAGCATAGAAAACAACCCCCTCTATAAATCGAAACTGGAGCAAATCCGATTACTAGAGGAGAGCTTGAGGCAAGCCCAAGAGCGGGAGCAATGGCAACGGGGGCAGATTGAGAAATTGACGGATACTATCAAGCTACTGGAAGCACCAAAGATCCAACAGATTAGAAAGTGGATGTTTTGGAGGTGGTAAAGGTTAAGTTTTACCATTAAAAATTGAGTTTATTATTTTAATAAACCATTGAATTATTGGTGTGTTTTCACTACCAGCCCAAAATACTCGTACTAGATACCCAGCTAAAAATGTCAATAAAAAACCACCTGTTTTCCAAGTCAAATACTTTGCTTTACCCCAAAAGATATTACCGTAATTGTCTTTAAAATACTTATCAAAATCTAAGTGTGCTAACAATGCAACTAGATAGTAGTCACATACATCTTTATTTTTTGATGGGTTTTCTCCAAACTCATATTCTTTAACTTTTGCTTCACATAATGCACTTTCAGCTACTTGAGCACGTTTTTTTAATTGTTTTATAAACTCACCATTATCAACATACGCTAATGATGTAGTACCAATTAACTTACTATTTCTATCTATATTTCTCACTATTGATGAACAAGTTAGCTTAATAACATCTAATAATGATCTATGAATATGACCTTCTATTTTTTTAATCTGGGATAGCTTGTGATTTTGATTTTCCTCAGCAGTCCCAACAGTTAATAAAGATCTAAAATAATGATCTAATGCATTGCGCATCTCATTAAAAACTTGTAGTGGAAGAAGGTTAATTCTAGACTCATAAATTGCAACAACTTGTTTTGTGAGAAAATAAAGATAAACTGCATTTTTTAGGCTTTTATCCTGTACAGATGCAGCTGCATCATCTGGTGTTGCTGTTAATATTTCTGGTCTTATACTAATTTCTTTTAGATAATCTCTTGATTCAGATCTTGCATCAATTTTTCGCCGAATTTTTAATGCTTCAAATTGAAGAAAGTTAGATACAGTATATAAAAAATTACTTATTTTTATTAAAAAATATGAGGCTGTTTTATATAAAAAAATTTTTAATTTTTCAACCATAAAAAAACCCCAAAACTTGTCTATAAGATTCAAATTAAAAAGAATAAATTCCTTTAAATTTGCGTAATATCTTTCTCAAAGGTTTGGTATCAATGAGGTCAGGATGACCCACTGGTATAGCGGTACCCATGTCTTTGCTTACTTTTAAACAATCAATAGCTGGAGCACCCAACAACTCCCTTTCTATATCTTCATTGTCTTTTCCTAAAAATCGCTTATAAGCATCCATATCTTGAATTGGTCTTGTTTCAATAGTCATATAAGTATGTTTAGAAAGAGCCATTTGAAGAGCCTTAATATCAAGGATTTGGCCTTCTTCTATTGTGAGGCCTTTATAATTTTCAATTCCCATATCAATTCTTATCTTATTTATTTATTTAAGTATATGTTAATAAATAAAAAAACAAGCTACTTTTTGAAAGATATGAAAGTCAACACCTCTGCATATAGACTTTGTAAGTAAGCTCGAACATTGTAAAAAAAGCTGTTCATTACTTAATACTCTATTTTGTATGCAGAATCTTAAAAAATAAGATAAGAGGTAACACTTTGGCTACAACACCCCCTCTTATGTTAACACTCTCTCAAAAATGACCGTTTGTCAACAAAAATCAACCGCTCACCAACCAATTTGTGATGGTTGCCCTATTTAAAATTTAAATAGGGCAACCATTACCTATTTGCCTAAGTAAGTATTATTCAAAAGCTCTCTAAAATGCTCGGTGAGAGCATCCAAAGTGTCAAGCATGGGTGGGTCAGCGTCTCGCAACTCGGCGCAGTTCAAAACACTCCTAAAAGCATTTTGCAAAATCACTAGTTGAGCGTGTGTATTGTCGTACTCAAAAGGTATTTGAGTAGTAGCGGTATTGCCGAGAGTAGGCAATAGGGTATTATCTGCTGGCATTTTTAGCCTCCTGTACAGGTTGAAAATGAAGTCCTGCTCTAGGTGGTCGAAGACCTAGGGTAGGGCGTTTATGATTAACGACTATTTTTTAGTAAATTTATCTCCTTGATTTAAAACTATTTATCTCTTTGATTTTCTATCATTTCTCGAATCATATCCCAATCTTTTACCACCTCATCAATAAAATCTCTAGCATGGCTCATTTGCACCAATGCTTCATCAACATCCCCTTTCATCATTTTATCTCTTGACCACTCTAAGCAACCCACAGCATTTCCACATATCCCTATAAAAAACTCGTATTTCTCTTCTGGAGTTTTTCCTTCATACATATTTACATTAAAATCATTGTCATTTTTAGCTTTCTTTTTCATATACTTAAATTTTTCATAAAAAGTTATTTTCTACAATAAACTTATAAAACCTATACCCAACATCCTCAACCATAAGCAATTCTTTTTCATTTTTTAGTATGCTCCATCGTTGAATAATTGCCTCAAAAATCTTTTTTTCTTTCAAATAAGCCTCAAACTCGGCTTGTATATATTTTCTCACCTTCTCAGAGAGTGAAAAGAACTCATCAAATACCTTTCTTTTTTTGGCTTGCTCTTCTTCTCTTTTTCTTTCCTGCTCTCGTTCTTCTTTTTGCTTTCTCTCTTCTTCGGCTTTTTTCTGTGCTACTTGTTCTTTCTTCTTTTGTTCTTGAGCGCCTATAACATTACCGTAATCGTCTTCAATCGCTTTGCTTAAATACCCCGCTTTATTAAGGATGGGTTTGTTTTTTTCTGTTGCAAGCATATAGGCAATATTTCTTTCTATCTGCTTGATACCATACTTGTTTTTATAGGTTTTTGCCTTCTCAAAACTAAACCCGTAGCTCATTAGTGAGTCAATAATGGGATGGGTCTCTGGCTGCTCTGTGGGAGTCTCTCCAAGCTGGAGCTGTGCGACTTGTGCGGAGGTTTCCGCCTCTGATCGAATCAAGACTACAAAGCAAAGCCCTGTTATTTTTCGCCCTGTTTTTATATAGCGCACCTCGAAAATATTAAGGTCGGTTTGGTCGGTTATTTCTCGTACTGGTGGCTCTATTACCCATTTTTTTAAGTCTGCAAAAATTGGGTACTTTCCTTTTTCTATTCCTAGAAAATTCCTATATTCTTCTAGTGTAAAAGTTTTTTCAAATCTATCTTTCCCGTTTTTTTTTGGTACCCAAGCGTCTTTTATTAAAAGCTCATAAAGTCGTATACTATACGAGCTTTTAAAACTCATGACATGATTGAGCTTATATTGTGTAAATTGCTTCTTAAGTTGTAATAGATATGGTTTGAGCGATTTATCAAAACGAAGTTGGATAGTGCCAGAGCCATGAATGTATTTTACATACGAAAGCCAAGCTGTTACTTCAACCTCTTTTCCATTTTTTAGGAAAACCCTTTTTCCCACCAATTCTTTAGCCGCTTCTTCTACTTTTTCATAGAGAGATTTATCAGTTTTGAGGTTAAACATTTCAGCAAAATCTTGTACCCGTATTTCATAATCTTCAAAATCTTCATCATCTACATGAATCTGAGAGGCAAGCAGAAGAACAAGCCTTTGTTCTCCAATTGAAAGCTTGTACCGTGCCTCTATAAGGTCATTTCCTTTCTTTACAATTGCATTTTCGTTGTATTCGGGAATAACAAGCATTTTTCACATACTTACGGGGTAAAATTATATTGAGATAATATACCTATATGTATAGATGTCAAATATTATCTCAATTTATTGACTTCACCCGCTTTTCCTCCATAGTTCACCCGCTTTTCCTCCATAGTTC
>NZ_KB904795.1 GCF_000380185.1 Thiofilum flexile DSM 14609 | reverse complement strand
AAAAACTACTGGTTTGAGACTGGAACCCCCACTTTCCTGATTCGCCACTTAGCCAATAATCAATTTTTCACCCCTAATCTAGAGCAATTACAATCCGATGAGGCTTTATTATCGGCCTTTGATATTGATCATATTAGCAATGAAGCATTATTATTTCAGACAGGCTATTTAACTATCCATCAGGTCGAGCAACCTATGCTAGGGTATTGGTTTTATACCTTAGGCTATCCTAATCATGAAGTAAAAAGCAGCCTAAATACGAGTTTATTAAGTGCCTATGGTGTGAATGAAAGTCTTGCTCTGCGTAATCGCATTCAGCTCATTAAAATCTTGCAACGTAATGCAGTAGAAGAGTTACAAGGATTGTTTCATGCCTTTTTTTCCAGTATTCCGCATCAATGGTATGACAGTAGTCGTGGGGTATTAGCTCAGTATGAGGGCTATTATGCCTCAATATTTTACTCGCATTTTGCTGCATTAGGGATTGATACCATTGTAGAGGATAGCTCCAGTTTAGGGCGCTTAGATATGGCAGTGAAATTTAATGGACGTATTTATTTATTTGAATTTAAAGTGATTGAGCATAGTCATGAGGGTGAAGCACTAAGGCAAATCCATGACAAACGCTATGCAGATAAATACCGAGCCTTAAATCAGCCTTTGTATTTAATTGGGGTAGAGTTCAGTAAGGTAACTCGTAATATTGTGGGTTTTGTTATTGAGCAAGGCTAGGGCTATTTGATACCTAGCCTTACAAAATGATAACTAACTAACCCTGTTCAATCTGCATAATTTCTTCTTTAGTAAGCTCATAAAGAGAGTAAACTATGTTATTGATAGCTTGCTCATTCAATTTTATTTGATGCTCTAATTCATCTAGTTTTTTATCCAAGTCAATAATCTGTTTGCGTAAGCTGGTATTTTCGGTGCTTTTTAATTTAAGCAGTTCACTTAGTACCTTTTCAGCACTAAGGCTAGGCGTAATATTAGTTGAGCGAATAAAGTATCTCCATTGGGCTGCAATAAAAATAGCTTCGTCCTCATCCAAATACACACTATCAAAGGCAATAATACCATCGGCTAGTAAGGTTAATTCACCATCCTCCTGGCGTACACTGAGTTTGAGTTGGGGATGGAGACGTGCTGCTAATACACTGAGTTTTTCATCTAATTTTTGTTGATATTGGTTTTTTGCCCATTCAGTTAGAGCTTTACCTTTTAATCCAGTAGCGATTGCAGCATTAGAGATTTTTAGTTGTTTTTCGTCGGGTAGTTTTGCCCAGATCCATTGTGGGGTTTTTAGATTGTCTTGCATTTGTGAGGCCTTGAGGCGCTTTTCGAGTTTAGCTAGTTCATCACGATGGGTAGTGTGAAGCTCTTGAAGTTTTTCAGCTAATTGAGCGACTTGCTGTTTTTGCTCAGGCGTTGCATCGGGAATAGGTAGAGGGGCAATGAACTGTTTATTAGCCTCGTAATATCCTCCTTCTTTAACCTTGGCAATACGCTTAAATATAAAGTCGGCAACAGGGGCATTAAGTACTCCTAATAAGTACCAACCTAGTTCTTTATCACCATTTGGTAATATGCCATTAACTCTGACGTTATTAAGATAGAAAGCTGCATTATGGTCAAAGCAAACTCTTAGAGAGGGCACAGTTTGAGCAACGATTAGCTTATTCACTTCCTGTTTATCCAAGTTTTTTGGGTAAACATAACCATACCAGCCTTTTTTATCCATTTTGCCATTTTCACGTTTTCTTAAAAAACTCTCATGGGTTTTCAAGTACTCCAGACCTAATGGAAATAATTTAGCTAGCTCTATTTCTGTATAAAGACGTGGTTTTGCTTCGTCAGTTTTATATGGAAAAAAGATAAAAAAATCGTAACTACTCAGTCTATGCCCAAACCGCCCTGAGGGACTCAAACGGATTTCGCCCCTGAAGCTTGTCAGTTTCCCAGATGGAACGGATGACGCAGAAGGCATCCGCCCCGCCGATAGCGCGGAACCCGCCAGCCACCTTGAGTTTGACTTTCACCGGGCGTACTGCCCGTTCAGCCAGGTTGTTGTCAAACGGCACGTCAAACCGCTGGAGGAACAGCAACACCGAATCCTTGAAGTCCCGCAAGCGGCATAACAGGTTTCTGGCAGGGTGTTGCTTCGCCTTGCCCTGTTTGGGGTGGGTTTTGGGCTGTTCAGGGAAGACCAGCAGGCCATGGTTTACCCATTGGTCATAGCGCTGCCCCAGTTCTGCCATTGGGTCAGGCGTCAGGGAGTCATGTTGCGCTGCCTTCGCCTGCGCCACGGCGGTTTTGGCGTCGATCAGGACTTGTTTGAGCTGTGCAGGCCATTGGTGCCGGAGGGTTTCGTCAAAGTAGTTCAGCTCACGCAGCAGGTGCGCCCCGCACAGGCCGTGCATCACGTTATCAAAGCGGAAGTAAGGCTTCCAGTGGTCATGCACGGCCACCCCGTTGAAGACAGGCAGGATACCGGCTGCGGTCATGGCTTCCTGTCCCCGCCTGGCATGGGCAGTGTAGTACACCGCTTCAGGGGTGGCGGCCACATGCAGCCATTGGGTTTTGCCTTGGGTGCGGATACCGCTTTCATCAAAGTGCGCCACCGGACTGGTGCGGATGGTTTGCCGGATGTCGCCGTAGGTAGCGGTGAGTTTCCCGCTGGCCTGGCTGACCCAGCGTTGCACACTGCCATCGGAAGGTTTGACCCCGTATTGGTCAGACAGTACCTCTGTCACCCGTGACAACGAGATGAAATGCCCCTGCACCAAACCAACTGCATACGCTTTCAGACGTGCCCCATAGCTGATGTACGGTGGCAGGGAGGTGGTGAATTTCCCGGCATGGGCTTTGCCACAACGGCAGGTGGCAATGATCTGGCGATATTCCGTCACCACGATGTGCGGGGCGGGGATGTCCCATTGCTGGCGGCGTTCAGCCACTGCACCGGTAGCTTCGGATAGCGGCAAGCCACAATCACAGTAGCCTTCAGCGCGGCAATCCCCAACGTAATCGGGGGATGGGTGCATGACAAGGCTATGCCCCTGGTGGCCTGGCTGACCCCCTTTGGGGCGTTGCCCTGGCTGGCGGGGTTGGGCAGGCTGGCGTTTCAGCCCATCCGATGACGGCGGTCTGTGTGAATTCTTGCTGTTCTTGCCCAACTGCGCTTCCAACTCCGCTACCCGTGTTGATAGTGACGATAACTGTTCAATCGTGTCAAACAGCGACAACACCAGATCCACCAGTTGGGCGTGGCTCAACTGCTGCAAGTCTTCTCTCGTGGGACGGATAATCGGGTTCATAGGGATAGCTTAGCTGATTTTTTAGGGAACTGAGTAGTTACAAAAAATCATTATAAGGTTCTTGATAACGTTTGGCCTCTTGCCCAGAAACTAGAGGGTGCATCAGATCATCCTCAATATCTACAGCAATAGGAGTATTTTTGTCTGTATATGATAGGTACTTATTACTATTAACTTTGGTTAGATGATAGATATTATCAGCACTAGTAACTAGTCCCTGAAAAATAGAATTGGTTAATTTAATGTCATCTAAGCGTATGCAGTTATTATTTAATCTTTCAATTAACTTACGCTCCTGATTCGGTATAAATTGCCAAGCATTACTATCTGATAACTGACTATAAGATACAGCCTCAATATTTGACCATTCGATATTACTTAGGTCATCTCCGCCATTTGGAGCAAAATGTAGTTTAATACCATCAACAGCTTTACCCGTAAAAAACTGCAATGCTGTATAAGTAATTGCCTCATCAAAAATTTGATAACTTTTAAAATCTACCCAACGATCTAAGCGTTTAGTCTCAGAAAGAACTTGGCGCAGCCCTTGACCATAATCATTAACGACCCATACATTCGGTGCAATAAAGCCCATCCGCCCTTCAGGTTTTAATAACCGTATCGACTGCTCAATAAAGGGCAAATAAATATCATAATTACCTGTTTGAGTACTTCTAAATTTAGGTGTTCCATCCGCATTAAGAGCTTTAACCCAATACTCAGTCGCCTCAGGCTGAATACGCCGCATATTCTGCAACTTAATATAAGGCGGGTTCCCAATAATCACATCAAAGCCACCAGCAGCAAGAACCTCTGCAAAACTTTGTTGATAACTAAATGGATTAATACGCGCTAATTGCTCCTCTGATAAGTCACCTAGGACGGCTTTAATATCCCAATCAACTAAACTATTACCACATAAAATATTATCATCTAAAGAGGATAAAGGTTGTCCTGGCATGACAGTATGTAACCATAGTGCTAGTTTAGTAATTTCGACTGATTCTGCATTGACATCCACTCCATAAATATTTTTTGCTAAAATCTCACGATAGGTTTTAGCTTTATCAAAGACAGCTACTTGACGATACTCATAATTGACACGGCTTTTTTCACTAGCCACCCATTCATGCTCTCGCAATAAACGTTTTAAGGCTTGAATTAAAAAAGCACCACTACCACATGCAGGATCAAGTATTTTGAGTGTACTAATTTTAAGTAAATAATTTTCTAATAAATCAAAATAGCGAGCGCTAGTAGAACCTTTTCTAATTTTACCATTTTTAAAATGATCGTTATCAATTTGCTGTACAGTTAAAGTTTCAAACTCAGTCAAACCTAGTTCGGTATGTAACTCTCGTAATCGTAAACCTAGCGTTTCTTCGACTACATAAGCCGTTACCCACTCAGGCGTATAATAAACCCCATCAGTTTTACGCTTACTAAGCTTCATTAGAGATTCTTCGCAAGCTGCCTCTGCCTCCATAATTTCAAGATCAGTAATAGACTGTTCAAAAATACGCCCTAATGTATAGAGTCCAATAGCACGATTTCCTCCTTCCTCTAAACCAAAGTTATAGTTGGCTGAGAAATAGAGGATTGTGTTCTTATGTTTTAAGATAGAGTCATTATCCACCCCTTGAAAGGGAGCAAAAAATACTTTATTGGGTACATGTAAATCATCTAAATCGGCATCTGATGCAAATAATCCACCATTGAACTTACTAATAGAGTTAGTACGGAATTCTCCACCATTACGCATTGCTTTAAATAGCCGAAGTACTGTCTCCTCCCAAAAATCTGTGCCATCTGGTCTTAGCTCAGTATCCTGACTATCCTTAATTAATAAATCGCGCAATAAATTAACTGGAAACTGTAAATATGCTCCCATATCCTCACAAAACATCACAAACAATAAACGATCTAATAGTTTTTGAGTTAATCTGACTAATTGTCGAGGAGTGAGGCGTTGCTTACGATTATATTCAACTAGTGTTTGAAATAGAAAATCTCGATAAGCCTTGTATTCAAAATAAAATGTTTTTTCAATAGATTTTTCTTGTAAGCGCTGGTTTTTGATTAGATTAAATAGCGGTGCTTCATTGCCTCGATTCAATAACCAGTCTGAATGAAATAAGCGAGTAAATAAAAATCGTTGCTGTTTAGCTTTTTCGCTATTATCTAGCAAATAAGTACTCGAATCAGTGGAGTTGCGACGCTGAATAATAAAACGCTCATACTGATACGGTATTCGTGCATTCCAATATAAGCGAAATTCATTCATATCCGAAACAATACCCCAAGTGGGTTGGATTTTTTCCGTACCAAAAGGAGAAAACTGTTGTTTGGCAAAATGTAAATAGTCTGCACATTGTTTGACAGGTGAGCGGTCATTACCTTTACGATTTTGCTTTGCATCTAGGCCAGAGCGAATATCTTTAAACTCACATAGTATTTGAGGTGTATTAGGTAGTTCTGTTGCACCAAACCAGCCCATCGCAGCATCTGCTTTACCTACCCCACCATTTTGCCCTGCCTTATCAATGGCAAATTGTGGCTCAAAGGTATAGCCTGCTGATTTTTCTTGTTCTCCAGAGCGCACATACCCCCAGAGCTTCACGAAAAAGGTATTGACAAAGCTACTCTCTGAAACACTTTCGTTTTGAAAGTCTTTTTCAGCCCAGTTTTTTAAAGTTTGTAATAGCTGAGCATCTAATTCACTCTTGCAATAAGTTGTGTAGTCTTGTGCCCAACAAGAGAGTAAGAAGGTGGTGGAAAATAAGGGGAGTACAGTAGACATAGTAAGTTAACCAATAAGCAAAATAGCTAAAAAACTCCTATATACACGATTTTGTCCTATAAGATAACTGAGTTATGGGACTTGAAGTCACTAAGACTCTCTATCACTATGGTATACTGTAGTGATTGGTCTAAAGACACTAACTTAGTGGTCAGTAAGTCATGACAGCACGTAAAAAACTACCTATCGGTATCCAAACCTTCGCCCGTATTCGAGAGGAGGGTTATTACTATGTTGATAAAACCCACCTAGCACAGGGGCTAATGAATGAGGGAGTGCATTACTTTCTCTCTCGACCGCGCCGTTTTGGTAAAAGCCTATTTCTGGATACACTCAAAGAGCTTTTTGAGGGAAATGAGCCACTATTTAGAGATTTAGCTATTCACGATCAATGGGATTGGTCGGTGAAGTATCCGGTATTAAGAATTAGTTTTGGTAGTGGGAATTTCAGAGAGGCTGATTATTTACCATTAAATTTAGCTGCACAGTTAGATAGACTTGAACAGCAGTTTAATTATTATTCGGGTTATACAACTTGCCCTGAGCGTTTTCAGGCCTTAATTTATTATGCTGAGCGGCAAACGGGGCTGCCAGTGGTGATTCTAATAGATGAATATGATAAGCCTATCTTAGATGCACTAGAAGATCGAGCAGTAGCTCAAACAAATCGGGATTTTTTACGTGGATTTTATAGTACGATTAAAGATTACGATGCTAAAATCAAGTTTAGTTTCCTCACTGGTGTTAGTAAGTTCTCTAAAGTGAGTCTTTTTTCAGGCTTAAATAATCTCAAAGATATTACTCTTGATAAGCGCTACAGTACGCTATGTGGCTACACCGACTATGATATAGATACCGTATTTGCTGCTGAATTGATGGACTTAGATCGAGACAGTATTCGTTACTGGTATAATGGTTATAATTGGTTAGGGGAGGGGG
>NZ_KB904794.1 GCF_000380185.1 Thiofilum flexile DSM 14609 | reverse complement strand
GTGGGGCTGACTAACTTTAATTATGACACTTATTTCAGTGAGTACAGTACTTGGACGGTGAATGACTTTAAGACTAAAGACGCTTGGGGTTATAGCCAGATGGTGGCATGGATTAATTTACGTTTGCAGGAATACACCAGCGGTCAACGCGAAACGGGTAGTCCTTTACCGGCACCGAGTGCGGAGCAACGTTCGACAGCGGCCTATGGCATTATCGATATGTTGACCAAGGCTAAAACGGCGCTGAGTACCGCGAGTTCTACCTTTATGGCGACGCGCCTCGCCGATTTACAAGAGACGGCTATTCGGAGTTTTTCGATGAAACGGATTGCGATTCGTAATGGGACGGTGCAGCCCTTGCTGGATTTGGGGACGTTGAATGCGCGGCGGGAGGCGATGTTGAAGTGGTTACTGACCACCGCGCAGTTGGGGAATTTTGCAGACAATCCTTCGCCAGATAGCCTACTGGAAGTACAGATACTCAATTCTGAAACGGATTTACCTGTACCAGCAGGAACAAAATTCACAGTTATCGTAGAGAGCGATATATACGAGGAAAACCCATTTACTCAAACAGGGGTTGCGGGGCTGGATGGGCTGATTCAGGTAACAGGTCTCCCGCTTGGGGATTGCACCATTATTATCGATGAAGCAGCACTATGAGTCGCTTATTTATCCACCGTCTTTTAATTATTCATAACATACAACAAGGGGTTTTATCATGGTTGGTAATGTAGCACCACATATCCCACAACAACCCAATACTCGCACTCGTAATCCACAGGCAAGGTTTGTAGTAAAACCCAAACCACCGGTAGCTAACTTACCTGACGCGGGCTTTATTAAGAGTACAGCCAATAATTTTGCTCATCCAAAAGCTAAGGGCTATCGAAGTCAAGATGTGGCACATTCTGCCATTTTTAGATGGCTAGTGACGCATACTTATAACCCCCTTAAGGTACTCGATACCGACCCTTATAAGCCTGCCTACCAAGCAATTCTTACAGGACTTAGCGGTAAAACCCCCAACCCATTGGCGATACCACTGGTCTTAGTTACGCCACAGCGGGGTATTCCTGCTCCCTATCCGGCTAGATTTGTGGGGGATTTTATGCAGATACAAGCGGATAATGTCACCATGAGCGGATGGAGAGATGCCAATGCCATTAATGATTTAGCGATAAACTCTAACTTTGGTAAGGATTTTACGGCTATAGTAGATGAGATTAACAAGAGAATAGCTATTATTGCCCCAACATTCCAACTACAAGTTTTTCCATTTTATAGGGTCGCTCATCGGGATGCGATTCAAATTGTTCCCGATGTTAGAAAGGGGATACCGCAATTTGCGGGAGCCATTAGTAATGGGGTGACGATTACCAATAACCACATTACCTCAACGGGTGAACAGCAAGGTATCTTTGCGAGTGACGGTGCATTCAGAAACTTAACTATCGCTAGAAACAGCGTATCCACTCAAGGTCAGTATGCTATTACGATCACTGGTGTGCTGAGTGGTACCATCAATGGCAATACGACACCCACGAATAAGCCGGTTACGCTATTGCCACTACGCATCGGCGGGGGAGATGAGCTTAATGGTAATATTTATATTCTGGGATTTTCTGCTATACCGACAGGACAGCAAGCCAATGTGGATACCGTAGTGAATAATAAAAAGGTGTATAATTATTGGTATGAAAATATGAAGTGGGAAACGGGTAGTGTGGCACAAGCAGGTCTTAATGATTATCGGAGAAATATTTATGAAACTGTAAATGGTGTGCTATTAACCTCCTAAATAAATAGGCGACATAGTTAAACTAAATTATATTTATTTTTTATTAAAATCAATAGGTTATAATTTGCTCTATCTACTATTTAATTGGTGGGTTAATAGTACCAATGGTTACAAGAGGTATATTTTATACCAATGTTAATATGACTACGTTTTTTGAGCAGCTCCCTAAGCATGGAAAAGATTATCAAGCACTTATGAACTACTTGGTGAAAGCTAAAAAAGCTACTTTTAAGGAAATTGTGGGGACGTTTTTAGCGACTAGAGTGAAAAACGTGACTATGCAATAGTGAGTAGTTAACTGATGACGAAGTGATGAGGGTTTAACTAAGCCTCATCGCCTCTTTTTTAATAAAGATAAAGGACTATGATGATATCGATGCGTTATTTAAGTAAATTATTTAGTATCAGTTTATTAGCTAGTTTGCCTACCCTAGTAGGCGCTGCAACAGAAGATCCGTTATTGAAGGCTCTTTCACTAAAGTTCCTTACCCAATATTTTGATGGAAAAATAACACGTTCTAGTATTTCCATATATAATAAGAGAAATGATCTTCAAGATAATATTGAAATAAACCTAGCTATACCTTTACCTGCTGATATTAAGCAAGCCCTATTTTCCCCTAGCACTCAAAATCCCTTTAAAAAAGCGTATGCTACTTTTTATACGCCCACTAACTTTAAACAGTTAAAAACCTGCCCCTTTACCGGGATTGATTTTAATATTGATAATAATCTAAAAACAGAGGAGTGGTATATTACTACCCCAGCAACGGGATGTATAAAAGACCAGCACGATATTGATGGTATAACCAGTCATAATTGGATTATTCAACGAGATGAGGTTGGTAAATTTAGAGTCTTAATGGAAAGTGATAAGTCTTTGGTAATTGATCTTGTGACCCCTCAAAGTCCTTATAAGCCCTTGTCAACCTACCACAGTATACAGCGATTTATGCCAAAATCTACCCTAGAGTGCGGCGATGCCTATATAAAATGGCGCTATAATAATACAAAGAAACAATACCAATATGTTTTTAAAAAAATATCTATTGGTAATCCCTGTAATGGTGATTTAGCCTTTGAATCAACCGATGATCTTGGTTTAAAAAAAGCTGTTGCGGCTATTGAAAAAATAGTGAACCCTTGGGTCAAAAATAATTTACCTGCCTTTCGTTAATCCTCACCCATTATCCCCAAACCAAAGCACTTTTTGATAAGAGTGCTTTGCTAAACCGCTTTAAGCTGTTGCACCTCTGCTAACGTTAGCCCCGCAATACGCGCAATCTCGGTTTCGGGTAAAAGACCTAGTTGCAATAAATTCAGCGCTATCGTTTGGGCTTTCTTCAAGGCTCCGATTTGTTCGCCTTCTTCAATCCCTAGCTGTTTGCCCTCTTCAATTCCTAACAACTTACCTTTCTCTAATCCAATTTTCTCTCCCTTTTCCAAGCCAATTTTCTCTCCCTTTTCCAACCCAATCTTTTCCCCATCTAAGCGCGAAGTTTCGTGGGTACTCATAAAATCCCGATAATCCTTTAAACTGCTTTCATAGCCTAAACGTTCACTCGCGGGTAATTGCGCTATCTGAGCAATACCAAATAAACGCTGAAACACTTCATCGGTGAGTTGAGTGGGTATTTCTTCTAATTCATGTAAATGCTTAAACACATAAAACCATTTATCTCGTAGCGTTTTTAGCTCGTGTGCTTTTAGCTGAAAGCGCGGGAGGACTAAATAGATAAAATTGAGCTTGTCGTAAAATAAAACATTATCCTGATCTTTTAATTGAGCGTGGTAATAGACCTTGGTTTGATCATCATCAATCAAAAAGTCCAAAATACCAATCGTATAAACAGTGGCGAGTTTGTAATTCCAATCCCCACGAACAGCTTGTTCTTGAATCGGAAACGTAGCGTAAAAAATACTACGATCTTTGAAATAGATTTGCTTAATGCGTTGTAATTCAACAATAAAGCGCTCACCTGAAGGGCTAAGGCAGTTCAGATCAAATATCGCCTTACGGTCAATGGCACTACGGCCTTGATATTCGTTTTTGGTATAGCTCAGGTCTTGTACTTGATGATGTGCAGGTAAGANCGTGTTTAGGAAACTGATTAATAAGTCTTTATGCGGTTCTTCGCCAAATAGTTTTTTAAAACCAAAGTCGGTTAAGGGGTTGAGATAGACATCGCTCATACATTAGCTCTAGATAGATCATTATACCACTGATTATAGCGAAGCTATGGGGGGAGGGCGAGCGGCCTTCGCGGGTTTAAAAGTGGCGAAATAAGGTAAGTTGAATAGTTAAGCATTGAGCGGTATAAACCTTCAGCAATAATCATTATGGGAGCTTGCAAGGATGACAACACTGACCCGCACGGAATTTTTACAAGAAATGTCTAATAAGCAAATTAGCCTAGTGGAGGCTAAACGTGAGCCACGGCTAGCGGCCTTTAGTTGGGCTGGGGTGGATGCGAATAATAATGGCACTATTAGCGGAACTGATATGGAGTTACTATTTAAAGCACTAGATCGCTTAGATAGTAATGGCGATAGCCAATCCGTCAATTTAGGCAGCAGCACCCAGCCCACTATGGTCGGGCGAGCCATGGCAGCTTTACGCGAATTAGCCAAGCCCATTGCTGCTCCCGTACCTGCTACAACGACTCCCGCGCCAACTCCCGCCACTACTGCTCCCATGCCTGCGCCTAGTCCCGCTACATTAGGCGTATTACAGGATAAAGCACTGGCTAATGGTTTTCCCAATGGATTACGGACTGAACTAAAGCGCGGTGCTAATGGTAATGCGGTGGTGGCGGTACAGTTTGCCCTAGGACGTTTGGGGTATCTCAAAGATTTATGTGATGGAGCGTTTGGCGGTAATACCGAACGCGCTTTAACAGCCTTTCAAAGTCAGCGTGGTTTGCCCGCAACGGGTAGTGTCAATATTCAAACCTTAAAGCTACTGGATCAATTGGTTGCGAATATCGATCTGCGTACTCCGGCGGCTAAAGCGGCTGATCCATTACTCTATCTCTCTTCCTTCCGGCAATTGGGTTTGCCCGTGATTAGTATCCGTGGCACTGCTGAGATTTATTCATGGGCGAGTGCCGAGATTCAAGCCGCGTATGGTAAGTTCGTGGGCGATTATTGGGAGGTCATGAAGAGCAATGAAGTGGAGGGCGATTGTAAAAATTTAGCGCTGTTTTTTATGGATCAATTCCGTAAACAATTGCGCGAAGATAGGATGATTCAGCTCCCGCATCCGGTGTTAAAAACCGCAGCAGCCGAGAAGCGTTGGATTGTGGCGACTACCGATAAAACACAAGGCTTATTCACCCGTGCTGACCGCTTAAAACGTACTACGGGAGTAACGGTTGAGCGTATGGGGTATGAGACGATTTTAAAAGTTCAAGCACTAGATCCTAATCAATCCATGCTCTATGGTGTGAATGTGCATTATCCTGAGATAAGTGCGAATCGAGTTGCTAAGGCAGCGGTGCGCTTATTTGATTGGAATCCCGCTTATGATAATCGGGGTAATAGCGCTGTCCCTGAAGTACCCGTCAATCTATTACAAGCCGGTCATTTGATTTTTATTGATCACACCGGAGATGGCACCTTTGATCATACCGTCACGGTGGTGAAAGTAGAAAAAGATACCGCAGGACGTGCTCGTAAATTGATACTAGCGGTCGGCTCTTATGATGATGTGCGGGATAATAGTGCCGCCACGTCAGTGGAGGGTACAGGCTTTAGTATTGTGAATACCTATGCAGAGGAGGTGACTGTGACCCTAGATGAGAGGGGTAGAGTTACTGCCTCAGAGGTAACTTATAGCTCGGAGCCAACTTATTTAGTCAGTACCCGTTATAACGCTCGCACGACACTCATGGAACAAAAAGCAGGCGGTAAGCTGATTGTGGGACGCTGGGGGTAGGAGGAGGACAGAGACCTATCACAAAGTTAGAAGCTAACTCAACGATAATTCAATGTCATGTAGCGATTATTATGTGACAGTAAGTAGGGTCGGATATGACCTATACAATTGGAGGAGTTAGTATGAAACTGATGAAGTTAGGCGTGGTGTTAGCAACTTGCCTGTTAGCACCTGTCACCCAAGCCGCTGAGGAAATTATTCTTAAATTTTCCCACTTTTTACCCCCTATCTCCGCTGCACAAGTTAACGTCTTTGAGCCTTGGTGCGAAAAAATTGCTACCGAATCTCAAGGGCGCATGAAGTGTCAAATTTATCCTTCCATGCAATTAGGTGGCACACCCCCACAATTATTAAATCAAGTCAAAGACGGGGTGGTGGATATTACGTGGATATTACCGGGGTATAATCCGGGGCGTTTTCCCGTATCAGAGGTCTTTGAATTACCTTTTATTACTTCCACGCATGAAGCTTCTTCTAGGGCTTTATGGGATTTTATGCAAAAACATAGTGCTAAAGAGCTAGCCGGTATTAAGCCACTAGCGACTTGGGTAAATGGCCCTAATGCATTGCATTTAAGAGATAAAAAAGTCGAAACCCTCGCGGATTTAAAAGGTTTAAAAGTTCGCGCCCCTTCTCGCTTAAGCAATAAATTACTCGCTGCTTTAGGTGCTACTCCGGTGGGTATGCCCGTCCCCCAAATGGCTGAAAGCTTATCTAAAGGCGTTATTAATGGTGCCTTAGTGCCTTGGGAGGTCGTACCCGCAACTAAAGCACAGGAGTTCACCAAGTATCATGCTGACTTTGGGGGTGATAAGACCATGATTACCACCACTATGATTTTAGCCATGAATCAGAAAAAGTATGACAGCCTACCCGATGACCTTAAAAAGGTGATTGATAATAATAGTGGTGCGGATACTTCCGTATGGGTCGCGGCGCGTTTTAAAGAGGCCGATATTAAAGGGCGCGAAGTAACCGAAAAGCAAGGCAATACGATTTATACCATCAGTGCTGAGGAAATGGAGCAATGGAAAAAAGCCGCGCAACCTGTGATTGAGGGTTGGATTGAGGAGCTATCAGCAAAAGGTGTGGATGCCAAACAATTGTATCAAGAGGCAGTAGATTTAGTAGGCCAGTATTCTAAGCAATAAGGGTTGATCTTTAATTTACATAATACGTGCCAAGCTAGGGGCACGTATTCATTAGCCTAACTAACCTGAGTTCGATATAAGGAAAAAAGCCACACAACCTGAGATACTCATAGGATCACAACACCCTATATCCAATCTCCTGAAGGTGGCTTACTATGATGCTAACACGATTATTCTGCGACCTAGATGATTTTTGCCAAACCTTTCTACCGGTCTGGAAACCCACCTTGCTAACGGCAGATGGAAAAGCGACCCGCCGCCGTGAAAGTAGCTTGTGTGCTAGCGAAGTCATGACGTTACTAGTGCATTACCATCAGTCGGGTTACCGTAATTTTAAGGGGTTCTATCAGC
>NZ_KB904793.1 GCF_000380185.1 Thiofilum flexile DSM 14609 | reverse complement strand
TCCCATTGGGGGATTGAGAATCGACTCCATTGGGTCTTGGATGTGCTGATGCGTGAGGATCTGGCACGTAATCGTACCAGCGATGGCGCTCACAATTTCTCCCTCCTGCGCCAGATGGCCACCAACTTACTTCGATACAACCAGACGAATAAGCATAGTCTCAAAGTACGACGAAAGCAGGCCGCTTGGTCAACCGATTATCTCGCCGAACTCTTGGAGCCACTTATTCCTCTACACCAATAAAGATTCAAGCGATTGCCCTGATCTTTAGCCTCTCCAAAACTGAGAAACCCAATAGCATCTTCATCTTTGAAGTCAGTGGTATTATATAAACAGCATTTTAATCTAGATTGAGTTGGTTTTTTAAATGTGAGCCGTAATGGAGGTTTTATGATATTACTAATACAGTTATTAACTTCATTAAAAATATCAGCTCCAGTAATGTAGTTCCTTTGCCCTTTTAGCTTTGGCGAAATAAAAAACTCTTTAAGTGGTGGAGACATATCAGGCACCTCTTTATTACTATTTTTTTTGAAAGACAAAATTATAATGGGTAAAGAAAGGTATTGCCCATTGCGGCATTAGATCCTCTAATTTTAATAGAGTTTCAGGAATTCCTTTATTTGGGTATAATCTAAAATAGCGATTGCTTATTACGCGAAAATCATTGTTTATTAAATTTTTCTTCAATGATAGTGGAGTAATTATTCTTTCGTTACCATATATAGCGACTATACCATGGGCAGTTTTCTTATAAATTATCGTCTTAAACCCCCTTTGTAAAAAGAGTGAAAATTGTATTAGAGGATTCCAAGCATTAGACTCTGAAAATATAACTAACCCATCTTTCTTTACTATCTTGGTTAATAGTTTTAAAAAATCTGTTCTGGGTTCTATGTGATGGAATGCTTGCTCCATCCATATAATATCAAAATTATGATGCATACCTTCAATATCTAGATCAAATGCAGAGCAAAGTTTGAATTCAACTTTTAATTTTTTTTGAAGAATATCCTCTAGTATTTTTTTTCTTGCTTTTGCAACCTCGATGCGTTCAGGGTTTATATCTATAGATGTAATATCAGCACCATTTAAAGCAAACCATAACGACTCAGTACCACAACCTGAACCTATTTCAAGTATTTTAGTATCACTTTTTATATAATTTGTAATTTCGATAGTTTGAGATCTATAATGTTTTTTTGTATGTTTGTGGAATTTTTTTATATATGATTGATAATATCGCTCAAAAGTATTTCTTTCAGAGTTTCCTAATAGTGCAGAGTTAGCTATTGACCAATCTAAAAAATCAGAAATACTTTCTATTTTTTCAAATAAAATACTCATATTAAATGTTTCCTATTTTATTCTTATTGTATGTAATCCAGTTTTTCAATGTTTCAATATTCATCCATTCACTATTACTATTACTCTCATAAACAAAATCTTCAGGTACTTTTACTCCATCTTTGATCCGACTAGGATCAGTACTCCAATTGTGAATGGCGGGTAATATTTTGAAGTGATTAGGATACTGATAAGTATGATAAGCATCCTCCGTACTGATCATCTGCTCATGTAATTTTTCTCCGGGACGGATACCAATTATCTGCTGTTCGGCATTTGGTGCAACGGCATAAGCAATATCAGTCACTTTCATAGATGGGATTTTTTTAACATAGATTTCCCCTCCTATCATATCTTCAAAAGCATGCCAAACCAACTCTACTCCCTGTTCTAGAGTAATCATAAAGCGAGTCATACGAGCATCAGTGATTGGCAAGGTACCTTTGTCAGCAACTGATAGGAAAAAAGGAATAACAGAACCACGTGATCCCATAACATTACCATAGCGTACTACAGCAAAGCGTGTTTTTTTCCCACCACTATAAGAATTACCAGCTACAAATAATTTATCTGAAGCTAGTTTAGTAGCTCCATACAAATTAGCAGGGCTACTCGCTTTATCCGTAGATAACGCAACTACTCGTTTCACACCTTTATCAATACATGCATCAATCAGATTCATGGCACCATTGATATTGGTCTTTATACACTCAAAGGGATTATACTCTGCTATAGGTACAATCTTAGTTGCCGCAGCATGAACAACATAATCGATCCCATCTAAAGCACGGTATAGACGATCCTTATCTCGCACATCACCAATAAAGAAACGTACTCGCGGATCATCTTGAAATAGCTTTGCCATTTCCCATTGTTTCATCTCATCGCGGGAGTAGACAATAATTTTTTTTGGATTATATTTCTCCAAAGTCATCGGAATAAAGGTGTGACCGAAAGAGCCTGTGCCACCTGTGACAAGAATGGATGAGTGACTAAGCATGAGTCTGTTGATCCTTATTGTTTGCCTGAATAGCTTTAGGATTATTGATAATAGTTTGGTAACTACCGATACGTTTAATGTAGCCACCTCCCAATTCCATAATTTGTGTACAGTTTTTTAAGGTTGTTAGTCGATGTGCAATAATAATTAGGGTGAGATCTCGGCTGAGATTTTCAATCGCCTGCATGACAGCCTGCTCCGTTTCAGTATCCAAAGCACTCGTAGCTTCATCGAACACAATAATGTTTGCTTGTTTGTAAAGTGCGCGAGCAATTCCAATGCGTTGTCGCTGCCCGCCAGATAAACGAATTCCACGCTCACCAACAAAAGTTTCATATTGTTCAGGCCAACTTTCAATACTCTCAGCGATTTGTGATTGTTGTGCTGCTAATCGAACACGCTCATGATTAATCTGTTCTTTAGGGATACCAAATGCAATATTTTCTGCCACTGTACTATCTGCTAAAAAAATACTCTGAGGAACATGGGCAATGTGTTGTTGCCAAGCTCGTTGATTTTCTGTTGTGATGAGCTGACCATCAATAATCAACGCTCCTTCAGTAGGTGGCAACAATCCCATGATAATATCAATCAAGGTGCTTTTACCGCTGCCAGTTGCACCAATAAAACCGACACGACTACCTTTGGGAATCGTAATATCGATCTTTCTTAAAATCCAAGGTGCTCCTGTACTATAGCGGAATGCTAATTGCTGAAGTTTAATGTCATTTTGAAAGGTTAGAGCTTTACTCACAGGAGTATCAGCATGAATAGGAAGAGGTTGTTCTAGTAATGCAATGGTATCTTGCAATGAAATTTGCCCACCTCTAATCTGTGACCATGCGCTATAGGCTTGTTGTAATACGGGTAACAAGCGTTGAGCTCCTAACGCTAAAGCCCCTAATACAGGTACTGCTTTGGCTATACCATCAGTTTGTTGAGCCAATACATAAGCTAGCGAGGCAATCAGCAACATGCCTAATGCTTCCATACCAAAACGTGGGCTACTATTAATAAATAAATTACTACCTTGAGCGCGTCGCAGCAACAAATCAGCATTACGATAAACTTGACAATAAGTTGCCTGATTACCATCAATCAGTACATCACGGATTCCTCCTAATCCTTCTTGTAAAGACTTAATCACTTGGGTGGATTCCCGTGCAATACGTTGGCTACCTATTAGCAGACGTTTACGAGTCAGACGAATAATCAACGCATAAATTGAACCAAACCCCCCAAATGCGATCAGTGCAATCATAGGGTTTACCATGAATAACGCTGCTAAAATAACAATCAGCATAACACTGGAGCTGATTAAGGTCAGGGTTGGGACAATAGTTTGATAGATAACCTGATTGGCTTTGGTTGAAATACCAGTAATGACTTCGCTACTATTACGTGTACAATGCACTGTATAGGGTTGATATAGAGTACGGCGGTAAATATTAATGCCTAAATCGGCACCCGTCGCAAAAGACAGACGAGTACTTGCCCATAACAATACTAAGCGCATTATTCCAGCAATAATTGCAGCTAGTCCAAAAGCAACAGTCAACGGTAACAATAGTTGTTCCGGATTATTCAAGCCTAGTACTTTAATAAAAGGTTGAGCTGCTGGGTGTGTAAAGACTTGTTCTGGTGCAGTCAAAACACTAAGAAATGGTAAAACCGTACCTACACTAATGATTTCAGCAAACGAGGCTAACACCATTAATAGAAGTAATAAACTAAATTGACGGCGGCGGCGAGGGTTAATATGTTGCCAAAGACGCGCAAGCAAAGATTGAATAGTGTTTGACTCAATTTGCATTAGTAATTCTCTATAATACCTAAGTACCACTGCATAGCAATTTTTAGGCTCTCCCTAATCCGATGGCTAGGTGAATATCCCAACAATCTTGATGCTTTGCCTATGTCTGCCAATGAATGCCGTATATCACCCGTCCGAAAATCCTGATATTTTGGTTTAAATCCCTGTAGATGTACAAAATGTGGTAGCAAGTTTTCATGCAAATACCAGAATAACTCATTTAGTGTAGTACGTTCACCTACGGCCACATTATAGACTTGATTCGTCGCACTAATATTTTCTGTAGTCGCCGCTAGCAAGTTTGCCTGTACCACATTATCGATATAACAAAAGTCACGGCTGGTCTCGCCATCACCATTAATGTACACAGGCTCATTCTTAATCATACTAGCAATCCACTTTGGAATTACGGCTGCATATGCGCCATTCGGATCTTGACGTTTGCCAAAAACATTAAAATAACGTAAACCAATCGTATTAAACCCATATGCTCGTGCAAACACATCAGCATATAATTCATTTACATATTTAGTCACCGCATACGGTGACAAGGGTTTACCAATATTTTCTTCAATTTTAGGTAGAGCAGGGTGATCTCCATAGGTAGAGCTAGAGGCCGCATACACAAAACGTTTGACTTTTGTATCCCTTGCCGCTACCAACATATTTAAAAAGCCATCAATATTGGTACTATTTGTGGTGATTGGGTCTGCCAATGAGCGCGGCACACTACCTAGTGCTGCTTGATGCAACACATAATCCACCCCCGCACATGCTGCTTGGCAATCGTGTAAGTGGCGAATATCACCATGAATAAACTGGAAATTTTTCCATTGCTCACTACTGACAATACTCTGTACTTCATCCAGATTATGTTGATAACCCGTTGCGAAATTATCTAGTCCTACTACCTTCTGGTTTAGTTTCAATAATGTTTCTAGCAGATTAGAACCAATAAATCCCGCAACGCCTGTGATAAGCCAAGTTTTGGGTTGCGAAGGCAGAGTATCCAATAAGTTTTCGTAGGCACTCATAAAAACTATATCTCTTGTTTTCTTTCTTTTTGGTGGGTTAGGAGACTAGGATTTATAGTCTCAGATCTGTTGCTTCGGCGGGAAACAAATATTTCAGGTCGTATATAATATGTGTTGTTTGGCCAAGCTCACGGATAGCCTCTATACCCATTTGGCGAAACTCTTGATGCGCTACAGCTAAAATAACCGCGTCATACTTACCTTTTTCCAAGTGTAAAAGAGGGGTTACATTATATTCGAGTTGAGCCTCTTCCACAGATACCCATGGATCGTAAACATCGGCTGTAATATTGTACTCATGCAATTCCTTGAGAATATCCACCACACGAGTATTGCGTAAATCTGGGCAGTTTTCTTTAAAAGTTAAACCCATAATCAGCACTCTTGCACCTTCTACCTGAATGCGTCGCCTTACCATGGCCTTAACTAACTGGGAAACTACATAAGCACCCATGCCATCATTGATGCGCCGTCCAGCTAGAATAACTTCGGGATGATAGCCTATGGATTGCGCTTTATGAGTTAAATAATAAGGATCGACCCCAATACAGTGCCCACCCACTAAACCGGGGCGAAAAGGTAGAAAGTTCCATTTAGTACCAGCTGCCTGCAACACAGCCTCAGTATCAATACCCATGCGGTTAAAGATCACTGCTAGTTCATTAATTAGTGCAATATTTAAGTCACGCTGGGTATTTTCAATTACCTTAGCTGCTTCAGCAACTTTAATACTGCTAGCTTTGTGTGTACCAGCCGTAATAATCCGTTGATAAAGTGTATCTACAAAGTTAGCGACTTCAGGGGTAGAGCCAGAGGTTACCTTTTTAATAGTTGGCAGGCGATGTTCCTTGTCTCCAGGGTTAATCCGCTCTGGTGAGTAGCCAGCAAAGAAATCCACATTAAAAATCAGCCCTGAAATACGCTCAATGACAGGAATACAATCCTCTTCAGTAGCACCCGGATAAACGGTAGATTCATAAATGACTATGTCACCCTTTTTAATGACTTTACCCAAACTTTCACTAGCTTTAATTAAAGGTGTTAGATCAGGACGTTTATGCTCATCAATGGGTGTTGGTACTGTCACAATAAAAACATTGGCATCACGCAAATCTTCCAACTGTGTGGTGTAGCGTAGCTGTTTGGCAGCCTGTAACTCTTCTGATGTGGTTTCCAGCGTATGGTCATTTCCACCTTTAAGTTCTTCGATTCGTGTTTTGTTAATATCAAAGCCGATCGTAGGGAGAAGTTTTCCAAATTCTACAGCTAATGGTAAGCCGACATAACCTAAGCCAATGATTGCCAAGGTGGATTGTTCAAGAGGTTTCATCATTAAGGGGTTTGCTGAAAAGTTAATAATATTTTTGTGGGTAGTTTGGTAGGATAAATTAGGTGTATTTTAATCACTGCCAAACAAATCCCGCGTATAAACCTTATCCGCCACATCACGCAAATCATCCACCATCCGATTCGCTACAATCACATCACTCATTTGCTTGAATGCATCCAGATTACGAATCACGGCTGAGCGGAAAAAAGTCTCTTCTTCAAGCACCGGCTCATACACCACAACATCAATCCCTTTGGCCTTAATGCGCTTCATAATCCCTTGAATACTAGAGGCTCGGAAATTATCAGATCCAGCTTTCATGATCAGGCGATAAATACCGACTACACGTGGATTTTTAGCAATAATGCTATCGGCAATAAAATCTTTACGGGTACTGTTGGAATCGACAATCGCACGGATCAGATTCTGAGGGACTTCACTATAGTTAGCGAGTAACTGTTTGGTATCTTTAGGTAAACAGTAACCACCATAGCCAAACGAGGGGTTATTATAGTGATTGCCAATACGAGGATCTAAACTAACACCTTGGATAATTTGCTTTGTATCTAGACCATGGGTCGCGGCATAGGTGTCTAACTCATTAAAGTAAGCAACTCGCATCGCCAAGTAAGTATTGGCAAATAGCTTGATCGCTTCGGCTTCGGTCGAGTCGGTGAGTAAAACGGGTACATCTTTCTTAACCGCGCCTTGCTGTAATAAGCCAGCAAAGACCTGAGCACGCTCAGAGCGCTCCCCGACCACAATCCGCGAAGGGTACAAGTTATCATACAAAGCCCGACCTTCACGTAAAAATTCGGGCGAGAAAATAATATTTTGACTACCGGTTTGCTCTTTAATGCGTTGTGTATACCCCACAGGAACCGTCGATTTAATTACCATCACCGCTTGCGGATTCAGTGCTATCACATCACGAATCACGGCTTCTACGGAGCGGGTATTGAAATAATTGCTCTCAGTGTCATAGTCAGTGGGGGTTGCAATAATCACAAAATCGGCATTGGCATAAGCATCTATTTTATCTAGGGTAGCACGAAAATTCAGATCATCCCGTTTAAGAAAGGCTTCAATTTCGACATCAGCAATGGGGCTAATACCTTGATTTAATTGTTGAACCTTAGACTCCACAATATCTAATGCCACGACCTCATGGTTAGTGGCTAGTAGCATTGCATTAGAGAGACCGACATAACCTGTGCCCGCAATAGTAATCTTCATAATTTATTTTTTATTGTGTTAGATAGTAAAGGATTTTAGACATGCTACCGCCCTACCTTGTCATTCTAGGTATCGGGGGAAATCAAAACAAGCGTGTCATTCTACATGAGTTTGTATCTATGTCTTGCTTCTACTTCAGAAGGTTCATGTAAGATTCAGATATATTTATCAGACTGGCATAAAGCGACCTAATGCCAAGCAACATTAACCCACAAAAACTTATTTCTCTAAACTAGATATACTGTTCTGGTCAAGCAATCCCTGACAGATTTAATTGAGACAACTCAAACTCCACTGGCGTTTGATTACCATTAGCCGTATGTAAACGCTCATGGTTGTAATAACGAATATAGTCCTCCACATCCTCTTTCATGGCTTGTCGGGTCAGGTGGTTGACCTTTAATAACCATTCGTTCTTCAAACTACCAAAAAAACGCTCCACCACGGCATTATCCCAGCAGGCACCCACTCCACTCATCGAGGCTTGTATACCATGCTGTTTCAATAAGTTACCAAAGCGTTGGCTGGTGTATTGCGAGCCTTGATCACTATGAAACATCAGGCCAGACGGGGGATTCCT
>NZ_KB904792.1 GCF_000380185.1 Thiofilum flexile DSM 14609 | reverse complement strand
TATCTCTAGATAGAGAGTTTGTTGTTTGGAATGAATAAATTTTTTCAAATAGTTCGCTTTTCCACCCCCCCGTACCATGAAACTCAGGAAAACGCAAAACTGGTACTAAGGATTTTTTTTCTAGTTTAGTCATTCTGTGATTCCGCTCCATCATTCTCTTGGTAGTATTGAAAGTTTTTCATTATTAGCCTAGAGCGAAAGAACCCCACCCTAACCCTCCCCTTAGCATGGGAGGGAACAAGACCCCATCCTCCTCTTCCTGCTCCTCCACCTGCCAAGGGGGAGGCCGGGAGGGGGTTCTTCACAAGAAAGCTTCCGCCCACACTAAACGACCGCTTGCTTAATAACTTCACAAACACTCTCCAGCTCTTCCATAACTTGCTCATTGGTAAAACGCAAAACCCGCAACCCCAAGCTGTATAGATAGGCATCTCGTATCCGGTCATATTCTTGTGCATCCTCAGTAAAGTGACTATCACCATCCACTTCGATCACCAGTTTCTGCTCTGGACAATAGAAATCGACAATATAGTGATCAATCCCATGCTGTCGCCGAAACTTTACCCCCATTTGTTTACCACGCAACATCTGCCACAACGCTTGCTCTGCGGGTGTAATATTTCTACGCAAATCCTGCCGCCGCTCCTTATAACGCGGCTGGTTGAATATTTTTCCTGTCATAAGCCCCCTACTCTAGTCCTCACCTTTGCAATCTCTATACGCATAAGAACCCCACCCTAACCCTCCCCTTGGCATGGGAGGGAACAAAACCCCAGTCTCCTCTCCCCACTCCTCCACCTGCCAAGGGGGAGGCCGGGAGGGGGTTCTTACCCACCTGCCAAGGGGGAGGTCGGGAGGGGGTTCTTAGGAGGCCGGGAGGGGGTCACTCATACGCACTCAACCCTGAAATTTCCCGTCCCTCCGCGAGCTTATTCAAATAAGGCAGCAGCTCCTCCATCAAGGCCAACTCCGCCACACGCCGCTGTTTCCACCCCAAATCCAACGGCTCCAACAGATCAGTAAGCTGCTCACCATCAAAAATCATCCGACTCATGACCGTATCCACAAACGCTTGCAAAGCTTCGACTTTCAACCCATGCCGCTCCGCAATACCTACCAAAACAGCAATAGCTTTTTGTACTTTATATCCCTGATAACCCTCACGAATATCATTTTCCTGCAAGGGACTATCGGTTGGCAGGCTGTAAATATAGGGAATAATATCCTCACGCTCACCTAGCATATTAGCGTTGGAGCTGATCATATCAACCAATTGCTCGCGGGACATTTTGCTCTTGCCGCCCCCTGTGGACTCTGCAATCAGCTTCATAATATAGTCGTGATCAATCAAGCTGGAAGCAAACAGCACCAAATCAAACTCCAATTGCTGCACATCAGCCTCGGTCGTTTCAGGTTTGCCCTGTTTGCGCCGGAGATCCAGCGCCGTCTCGATATACATCGCTTTAAAACCGCGCAGGGTATCGGTCGGTAGACGCTCTTCAATCACGGCTTTGCTAGCAGTATCAAGGTCGGTGTATTGCGCCAGTTGAGTCTTGAGCTTTTGTATTTCCTTAAAATGATTGATAAAGCCCGCCTTGGCATTATCGCCTTTAAGATTCACGACTTGTGATGGCTCACAGGCTAGCCCTTTTTCTGCCATGAATTTTTCCAGCTTGTCTACCGCTGCCGTATACTTCGCCACGACTTGCGGGGCAGACTCAACCAGCCAGATTTCTTTTGCCTTATCCTTATCTTTACCAGAAAACAGCTTGATGGCTGCATCCACCTCCGTCTCCTGATAACGAAAATCGAGGATATTACCCCACGGTTTCGTATCGTTCAGCACTCGATTAGTACGCGAAAACGCCTGAATCAAACCGTGATACTTAAGATTTTTATCCACATACAGGGTATTGAGATACTTAGAATCAAAGCCCGTCAGCAACATATCAACCACAATAGTGATATCAATCTTGTTGTGACGCGGATAGTCTGCATTACTGTATTTGTGGTCTTTAATCCGCTGCTGCACGTCCTGATAATACAGATCAAACTCATTGAGCGTATGGTTCGTGCCATACTGCTGGTTATAGTCATCAATAATGGCTTTGAGTGCAGCCTTCTTTTGCTCTGGCTCTTGCTCATTGTCGGCCTTTTCCGTGGCTAGATCTTCTTGTAGCTGCTGCACATCCTTATTACCCTCGGCAGGTGGCGAGAACACGCAGGCGATATTCAGCGGTATAAAGTTTTCATCCTCCTGCTGTCTTTGCGCCTGTATTATTTTAAACCGTTGGACATATTCAATGGCATCATTAATAGACGCTGTGGCAAGAATGGCATTGAAGCGGCGTTGATCCGTGGCACTGTCATGCTTGTCTAAAATAGCCTTAATGACCGCTTCCGGTGCTGGAGTCTGTCCCTTTTTCAGCTTTTTCTCGCTCTCCGCACCAAAGTAATCAATATGAAAACTCAGCACATTCTTATCATCGATAGCATGGGTAATGGTATAGGCGTGTAGTTCCTTCTCGAAAATATCTTGCGTGGTTTTGAATGAGCCCTGATTACCGTCGATTTGTTGATAGCTAGCGTTATCCTCAAAAATCGGCGTGCCGGTAAAACCGAATAATTGCGCCTTAGGGAAAAAAGCTTTAATAGCCTTATGATTCTCACCAAACTGAGAGCGATGGCATTCGTCGAAAATAAAGACCACACGCTTATCACGCAGCGGCTCTAACCGCTCCTTATAGCTTTGCTGGCCTTGTTTTTGTTTACTTTTATTGCGTTGGCTGTTTTCGTCCAGTGCTAACCCCAGTTTCTGAATAGTCGTGACGATCACCTTATCAGCATAGTCATCCGACAGCATGCGTTGTACTAGCACCTCGGTATTAGTATTCTGCTCCACACAGCCTTCTTGGAATTTATTAAACTCCTCGCGGGTCTGACGGTCGAGGTCTTTACGATCCACCACAAATAGGCATTTGTGAATATCGTTATTATTTTTCAGCAGCGTCGATGCCTTAAATGAGGTCAGGGTTTTACCACTGCCGGTGGTATGCCAGATATAACCATTACCTCGGTTTTGGTAAATGCAGTCCACGATAGCCTGCACGGCATAGATTTGATAAGGGCGCATAATGAGAATTTTCTGCTCACTCTGCACCAGCACCATATAGCGGCTGATCAGTTGCCCAAGGCTGCATTTTTCAAGGAAGCTATCCGCAAAATCATGTAGATGGGCGATTTTATTATTCTCTTCATCTGCATGCTGATAAATCGGTAAAAAACGCTCATCGGCATTGAAGCTGAAATGCTGAGCGCGATTATTAGCAAAATAGCGGGTATCGTTGCCATTACTGACAATAAACAATTGCATAAAGCACAGCAGCGAATGGGTGTAACCATTACCCGGATCATTGCGGTAGTCAATAATCTGCTCCATCGCTCGGCGTGGGCTGATTTGTAGGGTTTTTAGCTCAATCTGTACTAAGGGCAGCCCATTGATAAGCAAAATCACATCATAGCGCTGAAAACTATTTTCGGTATTAAGACGTAACTGATTAATGACTTCAAATTCGTTTTTGCACCAGTCACGCAAATTGACCAGCATATATTCTAATGGCGTACCATCTTCACGGGTGAGTTTGCCTTTTTCGCGTAGGGCTTGAGAGGCAGCGAATACATCAGTAGTCACGATTTCATCGCGCAAACGGGCAAACTCGGCTTCTGTTAGTTTGACACGATTCAGTGCCTCAAATTTCTGACGAAAGTTTTGCTCTAGCATGGCTTTATCGCGGATGTCAGGGCGATAGGTATATTTAAGGCCAATTAGTTTATTAATAAGCCCTTGTTCGATTTGACTTTCTTTTGTCATATGCCCGACCTTGCCATAAACGCATCGATAGCTAGTATTAGCCAACAATGGTTAAGATTATTTAGGGGTTTTAGGAAAGGTTGCATCATAACAGTACCAAAACTGGAGTGCCATGCATGCCCCAATCCAAGCGACTGAAACAGTCGATTGATTATCAATCTAAACACTTAGAACACGCAATTTCAAACCATTTTCCACCCAAAACTCGCCAAAAAGTTAAAGTGTCATGATAAAAATCCTAACCGGCCTAGGGCGGGTCTGCTACAATCATTATCCCTTTTCTAAGCGGTATAAACCGTCATTGATTACTTAGGAGTACGTCATGCTCAAAGTTGGTTTTGTTGGTTGGCGCGGTATGGTGGGTTCCGTTTTAATGGAGCGCATGCAAGCCGAGCAGGATTTTCAGGGTTACGAGCCGGTATTTTTCACTACCTCTCAAGCAGGCAGTCCAGGGCCTGATGTAGGCTTTGGTGCAAAGCCTTTGCAGGATGCAATGGACATCGATACATTGGCTCAGATGGATATTATTGTTTCCTGCCAAGGCGGCGACTACACCACCGCAGTCTATGACAAGCTCCGCACGCAATGGAATGGCTATTGGATTGATGCAGCCTCCACCTTACGCATGAAGGATGACGCCATTATTATCCTTGATCCGGTCAATCGCCGCGTGATTGATGCCGGCTTAGACAATGGCATTAAAAACTACATTGGTGGTAACTGCACCGTTTCATTGATGCTGCTCGCTCTCGGTGGCCTCTTTGAAAACAATCTGGTCGAGTGGATGACCAGCATGACCTATCAAGCGGCCAGTGGTGCGGGTGCTAAAAACATGCGCGAACTACTCACCCAAATGGGCGAACTCAATGGTGAAGTGGCAGACCTCTTGGCTGATCCCGCCTCGGCGATTTTAGACATTGACCGCAAAGTCACCGCTAAACTCAATGATGGCACCCTCTCCACTGAAAACTTCGGCGCACCTTTAACCGGTAGCCTGATTCCGTGGATTGATAAAGCGTGGGAAAACGGTCAAACCAAAGAAGAATGGAAAGGTATTGCCGAAACTAACAAAATCCTAGGACGTAAGGATGCTGATATTATTCCGGTCGATGGTCAATGTGTGCGGATTGGCGCTATGCGCTGCCACTCGCAAGCCTTTACTATTAAATTGAAAAAAGACTTGCCGCTTGCAGAAATTGAATCCTTAATTGCCGCACATAATCAGTGGGTGAAAGTAATCCCCAATGATAAGGCCTCAACCTTAGCCGGACTCACCCCCGTACAAGCCTCTGGTAGCCTCAGGATTCCGGTCGGGCGGATTCGTAAGCTCAATATCGGGCCTGAATATATCACAGCCTTTACCGTAGGTGATCAGTTACTGTGGGGTGCAGCAGAACCTGTGCGGCGTATGCTACAAATTGCAGTGGATTATATTAAACGTACTACCGCCTAAGCCCTAGGGTTAGCTAAAAACCTACCTTACTAAAACTACTAGCAAGGTAGGTTTAAGTGACGCTAATGGGCTACTCTTAATGTACAGGTTACGTCATTTGACTTCACCACTCATCGGATTTTTCCTCTTTGCCAGCCCTAAACCGACTTTCTCTACTATGCTTGGCTACGAGTGTTTAAACCCTGAAACTATTATAAGAAAGATGACTATATTTTATCCCATTTCATCCAATCACCTTGCCGATCTCGATTGTGCGTAAAATTTTTACAGTTATTTTGCTCGTCTATGGCTTCAATTTGTTAGAACGCTTAATAAGCATGGATAAGCAGTTCTTAGATAGCACGCTTGATACTAGCGCGAGTGTTGATGCAGCTATTATTTTTTTAGTTTATAGCGGCCTGATCTTGCTCGTCGCACTATTAATTCTAATCGTTGGCTGGCCTTTTAAATGGCTACGCTACTCAATATTACTTTTTGTATTATTAATGATTGGCTTAGGCATAACGTCTATAGAATTTAATAAGCTCTCTGAGCCACTCATACTTAAAATTCAAACCATGCTCCAAGCCACTAACCTACCATCTAGCCTGCATTTTCCGCCCTGATTAAATCAATAATCCCACCTAATTCAGGTATATTACCTAACCTACTCCAGTAAATAATACTTGACTGGCTCTAAGCTAGTCGGGCAATAATGAGACTATTGGGAATTAGACGTAAAAAGCTGATAGACTAGTCAAATTATTAAAACCCACCCTATTATATAAGAGTATCTTAATACTTGACCTTTGGTTAGATACTTTATCTAACGGGGAGTTTACTTTACTTATTAACTCCATCTATAGATCAAGCTTGCTAAACGACTGCAGTGCTTAGCATTAATGGGACTACCTAACTATATGTAGGGCTTTACACATGGTCAATAGGGACTCTAGCTGTGATTATGGACTTAGAAGCACAGGTGCATGCAGAACTCGAACAAATTTGTCAAAGCCCTGACTTTGCCTCAAAAAAACAAACGCAAAACTTCCTGCGTTATATTGTTAACGAGACATTAGCCGGGCGTGGTAGTCGGATTTCTCAATATGCACTAGCCATTGAAGCCTTAGGTAAGCCTGCTGACTTTAACCCCAATGAGGACTCCAGTGTACGCATGCAGGCTAATAGATTACGTAAATTATTAGACAAATATTATAGCAAAAAACAGCAGACCACCTCCATCTCAATTACCTTACTCCCCGGCAGCTATCAACCACACTTCAAAAGCTCTAACCGATTTTCTAACTTATTAGAAAAAACTCATGCCGTCAGTAGCCTATCGATGGGGCCTAAGGTATTAATTAATACTTATCATAATACTGAGCAGTCTAATGACACCTTAAAAAAGATTACTTATGAGATACACTCTGGTATTTCATTACTACTAAGCCGCTTTAGAGAAGTCAGAATTATCATTGAAGAGATAAAAACTAAGCCACCAGAAAATCATGATGAGTTTAGTTTAATCTGGGAAAAATATCAGGCTGAGTTTTTATTAGTTATCAATACCTATCTAAATGATAATTATTTTGAGTTACATTACACCGTGACTCATACCCTAACTAATCATATAGTAGGTAGGCATAAAATTAAGCTTAATCTTAATTACTATCCTCGCAACTTAGATCTACTCTATAAAGAACTCTTAGAAAATACTATTAGCCTGCACAAAGGTATTATATTAGGTTTTTGGAGTAAGTATTGGTATCATCAAGCGAATATACCAGAACACTATCAAGTTTTAGTTAAACATATTTACTTCATGCAAATCGATAGTAGTCTTCATAACTTAGGTATTAGCATTGATATTTGTGAAAAAAGACTGCAACGTTATCAAGATGATGCCTTAGCTGCCTTGCATTATGCTATTTTATGTCTCTATGCCTATATAGCACACTATCCTTTAAAGCAACCTATTATAGAACTATGGCCTGCTTTAGCCCGTAAATCCTTAGAGCTTAATCCCTGGAATGCGCTAGCACATGGTATTTATGCCATTACTTGTGCGCTACGAGGTGATTATGATTTATGTAAAATCGAAATTACGGCTGCTAAAAAAGCAAATCCCTTAGATAATTCTTGTAGCTATTTAATGGCAGTAGGTTTATGTAGCTTAGGTCATTGGAGTGAGAGCATTCCCTTATTACAAGAAGCGGCTCATATTCATTTAGATCACCCTAAGCCTTTTAAATTAATACCTTGTTTGTATTTTTTTAGAAAAGGGCAAATGTTAGAGCTAGCTGATACCAGTTCTTGTGAACTGAATGCAAAAATGCTGTGTTTAGTTGGGGATTGTGGCAAAAACAAACAAAAAAATTGCTTTTCTAATATAGATAACCTAGTCAATGATTATATTAAACAATCAGAAGGGGCTATTAATAATCGCAATGTAACTATTAATAACCCCTTAACCACTTTATCTCACTTTACAAATAATAAGTTCTAGACTAAGCGAAAAACTATTATTATCATTTAAAAGAAAAATTTTATTTCTATCAAAGCTAGCAACAACAGCAAAAAGATAGGGGGTTTAATATATAAAATAACTACTTACTATACAGCGAAAGGTATGCTACTCATAAAAGCCACTTTAACAATCATTTAGCAAACCTTTAAAACGATGGATACTTTTCTATAAAAATTAATTAATAATTAACTGCCAATACAATTTGAAAGTTCTCTTTAGTATTATTGGGGCCTTTTACCCAAAAACTTTTAGCTAAGAAATAATTTTTTGTATTACTCTGAATATAAAGCTTATCCTCAATTTCATACGTTTTAAGCTCTTTTTGTACCGCAGGCATATGCGCTAATGTACTCCAAGTCACTTTACCGGTATCAGCGTTAATAACATAGGCATATCCACCACTGCCATCTAACGCATAAGTACCAATGAGCTGCGCTAAACTACTAGCCATTGCCTCATCTTGTACAAATCCTTGATCAGACTCATACTCTAAATGTCCTAATAAATCATACAGTAATGGCTCTGATTTATTTTTTAGTAATAGTGCATCAACTACCTCAGAGTTTGCCCAAGCACTACCCAGATTAACTTAACAACCATCAGCTAAAGCTGAAGGGTTAGTGACAAGGACTAAAGTCCGGATACGGGTCGAATAGACCCGTCTAGTTTTCTGTCTTAAAGTTGTCATCTATCCTTGGCTCAAAATGATGCTCTAAGTACGCCTTGATCATCTCCTCGGTCAGCTCACCTGAGGTCGCACAAAAATAACCCCGTGCCCAAAAATGCTGTCCCCAATAGCGCTTCCTTAAATCAGGATAACTCTCAAACAGCTTGGTCGCACTACGTCCCTTTATCCGACGCATGATCTCGCTCGGTGCTAGTTCAGGCGGTGCTGATAA
>NZ_KB904791.1 GCF_000380185.1 Thiofilum flexile DSM 14609 | reverse complement strand
ACGGTTTCAATCCACTCCCAACTTAATTAGCTGGGAGAATATCAACTAGAGATGTATTTAACTAAGGATGATAGTTTCAATCCACTCCCAACTTAATTAGCTGGGAGAATGGCCCGTGTGTAAGGGCTTAAAATATCAGAAAAATTATGCGAGGTTGCGCGAACCCTAGTGGCGGGGGATAGAAATGGAGGTTCGCGGAGGGTGAACATTCTATTATCCAATCATAATCAAATAGTTAAACCATGCGCGAACCCTCAAGGATTTTAGCCATCGCTCTAGGTTCGCGCTCCAGAAAACTTGGTAATTATACCATAAAACCTTAAAATTCCCTATAAAATCAAAGGTGCATCAAAATCAGTGGCTCGAAATTTACCAAACTCTTGCACGTTTTTAGTCAAAGGCTCTGTTAAACGGTAAATCCGTAAATTATCCTCCGTTAAACTAATTTCCTTGAGTACGGCATCCTTTAATAGCTCATAGGTTGCTGCATCGACTTTGCACTCAAACACCGATTTTTGTACCCGTTGCCCATAGTTTTGACAGGCTTTCGCCACTCGCCGCAGCCGTTTACGCCCGGCGGCAGTCTCAGTCGATACATCATAACTCACTAAAATCAACATACTTACCCCATAACACCACACGCCTACCAAAATCCTCAGGGTATTGGAGAGTAGGGTAGGAGTGAGGAAAAGCTAAAACTCATTTGTTAAAGAACGGGATATACGCCTCGACATCCCCACGTAAATAGCGAGCTAGCATCCGGGCTTGTAATAAGGGCAACAACCCTATTTCCACGGCGGTTTCTAAGACGGGATGCTGCACAGTTTCTTTTTTGCGCTCTTGATAGGCACGCACGACGGTCTGACGCCCTTTATCATTCAAATAAACCGCGCCCCCCTCACGATAATCAAAATCTTCTTTTTGTAATTGTCCGCGATTAATCAGCGTCAAGGCCAAACGATCCCCAGCAACAGCACGAAATTCTTCCATTAAATCCAAGGCTAGGGAAGGGCGTCCGGGGCGCACTTGATGAAAAAAGCCTAATTGCGGATCAAGCCCCACCGCCTCTAATGCACTACGGCAATCATTGAGAATCAGTGCGTATAAAAATGAAATCAAGGCATTCACATTATCGCGGGGAGGGCGGCGACTACGGCCTTTATATTCAAAGCTGCTACGCATTGCGGGCTTGATCATGGTGTTCATTTGTTCAAAATAAACCCGCCCGGCATCGCCCTCTAACCCTAATACTGAATCAGGTGTGGGGGCTTGCTCTAAATTGCGTAGATTGATCGCTAGCGCTTTTGCCGCCCTAGCCAATTGCTCACGCTCGGCTGCATCAGGATTATCCCGCGCACTACGCATTAATACACTGCGACTATTACGCAACTTTCCCACAATAAAGCATTTGCTCAAGTCTAAAGCTTTAGCCGTATTATCCGCTGCCCGAAACTGTGCTTGACGCAATAAGATATTGCCATTAACAGGTCCTTCTACTCGTACCTGAAACCGCCCGTTTTCATCCAGCCACACAATGCTACGTCCATCACTCATGCACCGTGCCATGAGCTGCGGACTCATGCCCACTCGCCCTAGGCAGACAATCGCCCCTAAATGGTGGAGTGGCACTTGATGGCGTTTAACCTTATCCACGTTCATAACCAAAGTTTCACCCTCTAAGCGTAAATAGGCCTCATCGGTTGAAATGTATAAGGTATTTAATAACTGTCTCACGCTTCATCCTCCACGCTAAATAATTGACGACTCAAGCGTTTAATCACCTTCGTTGAGGCCACTAAATCGGGTTGGCAAACGTCTAGCAGAGAACAATTGGGGCATAAAGTTCGCTCTTCGGTGGGTGGGGGCGTGTGAGCGGAGAGTAATAGCTCACGTACTTCACTAATCAACTGCTCGGTGTGGGCGCGTAGGGCTGGAGTGAGGGCTACCACCCGTCGCCGCCGACTTTTATGGTGAAAAATAGCGCCTTCTGAAATCGGCTTATCTAGCATTTCCTCCAAACACAGTGCTTGCGCCATTAATTGCACCTCATCATGGAGCTTTTGTTGGCGCTTGCCTTGTTTATACTCAATGGGATAAGGCGTACCATCGGCGAGAAATTCCACCACATCCGCCTTACCCACTAAGCCATAGCGCTCACTAAACAAAGGCAATGCCCGTTCTACCCTGACACCATACTCGACACCACTTTCACCACTATCGACCCGCTCATGCGCTAAGTGTCCACGAATGGTAAATACATTATCCTCAAACACTTGTTCCTGATGGATTAAGGCGCACTGACGCGGGCAATAACTATAGTGTTGTAGTGCAGAGAGCATAATGGGGTAGAGTTCGGTCATCGCATTAGCCCACTAGTCGATTTAGCTCTACACCACTCGGTAAGTGGCTGGTGTCAACCGTCACCACATAATCCTCAAAATGACGGGGTACATCGACCTGTTTTTCGGCCTTAATACATTTAAATAAATCATAAGCGGGGGCATTGCCTAACTTGCTTTCGTGCTTAAATACATAAAGCCCACGAGTTGCCATTTCGCCGCGTGCGGCTGAACGATCATGCTCAAACATTTGAGCTAATGATTGCCATAACAACGCTAAGTCTTCCTCAGAAAACCCCGTTTGATCGGCTAAATGCGCTGAGACAAAACCATGTGCCACATATAAACCATAAGGTACGGTGAATTTGCGTCCTATAGTACGATTCCCTCCACTTTGGTCTTCTGCTTCTTTTTCTGTCGCAACAGCCATACGTGTAATTGCAAATTCACTTACAATAATTTGATCAATAGAGCGTCCAAAAGTCATTTGTACAGGTCCACGTACCTGACCACAATTTACCCCTGTGGACATCACAGCCCCAAAAGTCCGCACATCGTAAAAGTTTTGGCACATCCAACGGCGAGCCTTATCAGCATCTTCTGCTTTTCCTTTGGATTTTAAATGCCCATTTTTATCTGGTTCCAATAAGTCTTCCATATCCAAAGATTTATAGGCACGAACATGTTGAAGATTTAAAACTGATTTTTCTTTTACATAAATTTCATAAGGTGGTTGCTCTGCATACATCATCCCTACAAAATTACGAATCTTACGTTTCAAACTGACATCAGTGACTAAGCCATGTCCTGATTCTGCATCGACCCTTGGTAAGTTGCCCGCATCAGGATCACCATTAGGATTACCATCTTTTACATCAAACAATAAAACAAAGTCATATCGATGATTCAAACTCATGCTATATCTCCTTGCATAATAGAATTGGTTTGTTCAATGGCTTTCTGAAAACTATGAGATAAAGCCTTTTTTTGATGATAAAAGCCCACCGCAAAATTACCCTGCTCAGCAAGACTTAAGGTTTTAGGGTAAACGCACTCTACACTGGGTGCTGGTGCAGATATACAAGAATAAATTTCACTAAACCAACTTTCAAAGTCTTGTGCACGCTTATACTTCTTTTTAGCTAATTTGCTTAGGTGGTGTGTATGTAATTTAACTAAAGTAGGGAAAACTGTAATGGGTGTAGTTGCGGCAGAACTATAAAAGTCATCTGAAATATCAGAGTTCAGATCACGCTCATGTGCTTCAGCTTGAAGCCGCTCCAATATGGCAAATAATCGACCTAGATTATACCCAATATGGGTATTATTACGATCTAATGACACAGTTACTTTCTCCTTTAAATTCCGTATTAAATAGGCTTTGATGATGGCAGCACGCTCATAAGTAACAGTTTGCTCAGCATAATTACGTCTAAGAGCTGAGGTTAGTAAAGTTTCAGGATAAGGTAGTCCCAAAAGAATACGTCGGAAAATCTCACCAGCAAGCTCTGCCGGTACATTTTCTGCTTTATTCAAGTGAGCAATAGATCTTAAAAGCAACCATAGAGGTAAATACTCCTTATCATTAGCACCACGAATTATTTCTAAATTTTTAAAATGCTCAACAATGCGCTGACTGACCTCTCGTACCGTCGCCGCATGCCAAAAACGAATACTGATTCGTGCCGCATTCGGTGCTAAGCCTAAAATATAAAATAAGGTTTCTTCACTGAGTACGGGTGTACGCCCATGCTTTTCAACCGCTTCATATAAGGATTTCACTACAGCCGTACTTCGATCAGGATCATCCTTATTACTATCTCCTGCACCAAATAAAGCAGCAAAACTATCCTCTAAGGCATTCTCTTTGCTCGCCCAAAATACTGTTGAAGCATCTCCTACCTGCATGCGCTGTTTAGAATCTTTACTTAATAAATGATTGAGTGCTGTGGTATAGGCAAAGGCGGCTTCTTTACTCACAGGTGCATTAAAGCTTTGGCTTTTACCATAAGAAGTAAAGGCGCTCAGATTAAAAGAAATAATATTAGCCCCAGCAACTTGTGCTCCCCACACTCCTCTAATAGCAGGGTGTAAACGCTCAATTTCAGCCTCTTCACCTGTAATTAAACAAATACTTTTGTTAGTCTCATCACTTTCATTAGCAGCTATAGCCGATTGCACGACACGACTTTGACAAACTAAATAGGTTTGACCTTGTAAGCGAAAGGTTAAATTAGGATTGGTTTTAACAATTTCTTCCCAGAGTGGGTTTTGCGCTAAAACAGTGTGGTCTAGCTGCTCTAGAAAATGAATAACCGCTGCAATGCCTTTATCTTTATCTGCTAAATTTAATGCTTTGATTTTTTCTAAAAAAGCGGCTTGCTGCTCTTTGATTCGCTCTGGTTTACCTTTGGTATCAATACCTAATACATATTCAGCGTTATCCCATAGTAAATTAGCAGCAACACCGGAGGTTTTCTTTACCCCCTGAGGAACTCGCTCGGATTTTGCCCGTTTCTTTTTATTTTCAATGAAACGAGTATCTTCAATTTGATTTAAACTACCATCCTCACGCAGCTCTAAAATAAAAGGAATTTCTTTATACTCAAAACCAGACGGAGCGAGTGCTGATTCAGGGTCTTGGGCTTTGCGTTGGTAATAGTCGTATAAGGCTTGCAAAATCATCCACGTATCTCCTCACTATTCCAAGCAGGCACATTTAATACACCATCTTGCAAAGTCGCATGAAAAAAACGCGGCATAGGATTTTCTGTATCAGTAAAATCCATGTCATATAACATCCAACCTAAATCCCGTTTTCCCAATAACTCGCCCGGTGTCTTATTAGGCTCTTTTGTTTCAATCAAACGAAAAGCGCAGGAAAACTCGCGTGTACCTAAATAGGGTTGATTAAAGCATTGCCCTTTGGCAGCACGGCGCTTAAACATTTCAGCAAATTTGATGGCGGTGTTATCCGCATCGGGGTTGAGCAATTCAAAATCAGCATGTAATCGATAGCGCACATCCCGCAAAAACAATCCAGCGCGTTGTTGGCGGTCTTCTTCGATATATAAACCGAGTTGTCCTTGGCCTTGTTTCATGGCTGATTTGACCGCTCCGGTTGGGATAACGCTAGCCACTTCATTACGGCGCAAATTCATCCAACGAATCGGCTCAAGCACTTCAATCTTGCGTATATGCCAACGAATAGCAGGCCTCCACAGAATAGCTTCAAAGATCGCACGAGCAGCGGATGGGGTAATGACATCATAAGACACGCGCTCTACCTTCATTTCAGGACGAGTGAAACAAGCAAAGTCACCGGATACCTCTAAACAAAAGCTATAGCTCATCAATACCTCCTAAGAACAGCTCAAAAGTGGGCATAGATTTACTATGCCCGCATAGCGATTGAGAGAAAATTTCAATTACTAGGTTTCAACCCACACTTGCTTTTTTATCAAGTGAGGTTCTATCATATCAGCCTTAAATTTCAATTACTAGGAAATGTTATGAATAGCCTAAAAACTGATTACTCAAAAATTATTAAAGAACTACGTATTTTCTGTACAGCTCTGCCAGCTTCACGCTTTTGGGGAATATTAGTGGCTATCATAATCATCATCTTGATTACCAAAGTAAATCTTCAGGATCTAGTTGAAAAGGGTCACTCATCAAACCCAGCTTTGAGTCATAAATCCCTGACGTCACTAGCTCATACACCCCAGCTAACTCCTTGAGTTCACGAATATCACCGTTATTTCGTAAGCGGTTTTTATCTTGCTCACGAATCGTGACGGTATAGCGTTGCAGTTTACGCAGCAGCCAGCGTGAGCTGCCTAATATTTTGAGTTGCTCAATTAGTTTTTCACCTTCACCATAAGGGACTAACACGGCATGACCCTCTTCTTTAATCAAGCGAAAACGATTGGCGGCGGTACGAAATTGAATCTTAAGACTACGAGCATCTTTAGTGAGTAGCTCTTCAATACCCTGAGCATCCCGTGATTTGGTTTTAGTGTAATAGTGCTCAAAATAGGTTTTGAAATGGCGGTAATATAAGGGTGGTTCAGTGAAAAGTGGCAAGAGACTTTTGCTAACACTCGCCGATAATCCTAAATGCCCTTTGAGCTTATGATTATTGGGCGGAATAAACACGATAACCTTACCCTTTGTTAATAAGCCCTCGCGATTACAGCGCCCAGCCGCTTGAGCAATCGAATCGAGTCCCGTTAATGCTCGATACACGACCGGAAAATCCACATCAACCCCCGCCTCGATTAATTGGGTACTGACTACTCGTAAGGGTTGTTTCGTTTTAAGTTTATCTCGAATCTCTTGTAGTTTTTCCGAGCGATGCGCTCCACAAAGATTAGTACTCAAATAATAGGTGTCCGGTGGTAGTAAACGGCACAGCTCAGCGGCTTGGCTTTTCGTATTCACAATGACCAATACCGCTTCATGCTCCATCATCTCTGCTGCAATATCCTCCCAATTGCGCTCAAGACTTAAATCATCTGGTATGACGACCGTAACCCGCTCTAAATCATTAAAGAGTTGCTCACAATTAGGAATAATTTCAGTAACCTGCTTTGCGTCAAACCCCTTTAAAATAGGCTTATTAAAAGGATCATATAGGCTTTGCAAAGCAGGTTGTGTAGCCGTAGACAAGACAAATGTCACCCCATAATGTGCTACTAAGCTTTTCATTATGCTCAAAATGGGATTCAGAAACTCCGGCGGTAACAGTTGTGCCTCATCTAGCACAATTACGCTATTGGCAAGATTATGCAATTTGCGACAACGGCTCGTCCGACTGGCAAATAGGGATTCAAAAAGCTGCACATTCGTGGTGACAATAATGGGGGCGTCCCAATTTTCAGATGCTAGCCGACTTTGAGCCGTTTCACGTTCGGGGTCACTCACATCTAAATTGCTATGATGCTCAATGACACAGTCCCCCAAAATTGAACGATAGATGGTGGCGGTTTGTTCAATAATGCTGGTAAAGGGAATGGCATAAATAATGCGTTTTTTCTGATATTTCACCGCCTGCTCTAAAGCAAAGGCCATACCTGATAGCGTTTTACCCCCACCCGTCGGCACAGTGAGCGAGAAAATACCACTCGGTTGTTGTGCTGCTGCTCGACACTGTTGTAGCACTTGGGTACGCAGTTCATTCACCTTGCTAGGTCGAGCTTGTACAGCAAAGGACTGCATATGCTCATTAAAGCGCTGCAGTAAGGTGGCTAAATCAGGATATTTGCCCCGCTGTGCAAACTGCTGCGGCTGCATAAACGCTTCTGTATCCAGAAAATCGGCATCCACAAGGCTAGAAAATAGCATTCTTATCCACAGCGCATATTCATGAGACTCACCTCTAGGCGCTGTTTTAGGTAACGGTTGCTTAAGAATGGAGCTAGGTACATCTACCTGTAAGGCTTTGTCTAGATGCTCAGTTTCCTCAAGTATTTCAGCTAACGAACGCCCCTCAGACTCAGCCGTTTTAGTCCAATCAGGTAAACCCGCATGATGCCCCGCAATTAAATAAGCCAGTGGCAAGCCTAATTGCTTATGCTGTTTAACCGCATAGAGCGCACCGGCTGCGGAGTGGTTGACTTTACCTTTACTGTTGTTTGCCAGCTCAATATGAGCATTTTCACGTTCATAACCTGTTTTATCACAGATATAGTCTTGAAAGGCCGGATTATACTTACCCAGATCATGCCAAAGCCCTGCTACATAAGCCCACTCATGACTCTTAAAATCAGTTGCATAACCAGAAGCGAGTTGTGCCACTTTCTGCAAATGTTCATCTAACCAATGTTCAATGGGCTTTCCTTGTGCATCAAAACGCACATGAGCAATGGGGCGATCACTCATAACAACTTCAATCCATGATTAATAATCGAGCTAATATAGCGGATGAATATTCCTCATACCATGACAAAGCTCATCCCTAGTAAAAATTTCACCCCGCACGATAAGGCACTAACGACTTTGTAATAATCGAGCTACACTATTTAAATAAGCTCATTGCTAAACAATTAATATAAAGGAGGGCTTTATGAAACAGAATCAGCGGCTTAAATGGGTATTAGTAGGGGTTTTATATTTTCCGGTTGCTTATGCCACTACTACACCGTTACCTAATGAATATTGCGAGTGGTTATATAACCAAGCTTTAGAGAGCTGCAAAACGGTAAAAACTACTAATCCCGATTGTGTTAAGCCCCAAACGCAACTGCCCAGCACTATTATGCAAGCGTTATTTGCTTTTTCTAATCATCCGAGTTATCAAGGTGCTGCATTTGAGGCATCCTGTTTAGCGAGTTGCCAAAGTAATACCAAGCCGACTTATAATACCTTTGCCGTGTCAGTCTGCTCTCATGTACCTAGTGAAACTAATCCCACCCCCACCACGCATCCCGCCGCTACTTCTGCAACACCCGCGCCCGCGTCCTTACATGCGGATATTGCCGCGTGTGGTATCGAAAACAATGAGGCTTGTCTCAATGACGTATTACGCCCCGCTAAGAAGCAATTAAATCAAACCTATCAAGCCCTCGCTGCGACTTACGATGGTTTAGCAAATAAACAGCTTGATAGTGAGCAACGGGCATGGCTGGATCAACGCAATGTTCAATGCGGCAAATTGGAAACCACCACCCCTGCGGCGAATGCGCCGGCTATCACGCAATGTGTTTTGCAAGCAATTCAACAACGTACTCAGCACTTAGAGCAAGCGCTCAAGCAGGCTAAGCATACTGCCGACGCTACTAATGCAGTAACAACGGGGCAGTGGTATCGAAGTAGTGCGAAGCCTGTGTTAGTGGTACGTGAAAAACCGGATATATCAGGTAAAAAACTAGGTACTGTGCCAGAGGGCGGTAAGGTGCAGGTGTTAGAAGCAAAAATAAAAGCGGATTCCATCAGTGGTTTCAAGGGGCATTGGGTGAAAATTACTTGGTTAAATGGAAGTGCGTATGTATTTGACGCATTTTTAAAGCCATTAGAGTAACTAAAAACAACCACTTTTTTATGGTTATAGTGGGCTGGGGTTAAATAAGGATTGATAAGCAGCAAAAGTTGCTGCTAGTGATGACTAAATGACAATACCAAAATACGCTATTATTGAATATTATCATGGCTTGCCTGCTGCATTAAGGTATGATGCAGCGCTGCTTTATGATCAAGCTTTTGGGGCTAAAATTACACGCGCGGTGCCGAATCGGGTTAAACGCATTCACTTATTAGCGCAAACCTTTGATACGGCTTTTGCGGTGTGTGCATTAAGTGGGGGGCATTTAATAGGCTTAGCGGGTTTTCAAACGCTACATGGCTCGTTAACTAATGGCCTACACCGTGAAGCATTACAAACCCATTTAGGCTATTGGGAAGGGCATTGGGCGGATCGTATTCTAAGCTGGTATGAGCATGAAAACACTCACGATGTGCTCGCTATTGAGGGCATTGTGGTGCATCCTCACTGGCGTGGATTAGGGATTGGTACGGCATTATTAAATCAATTGCGTGATTATGCTTGCCATCAAGGCTTGCAAACTCTACAGCTCAATGTGATTAATCGTAATACTGAAGCACGGCGCTTATATGAGCGTTATGGCTTTGTGGCAACCAAGACTCATTCACTGGCTTATTACCGGCGCTGGTTATTGGGTTTCGAGGCTGCCACGACCATGGAGCTTAGCCTAGGCTAGGCATACCGTTTTCGCCTAGGCGCTGGATGCGTTCCCGACAATGGCAATCCCATTGATGATCATTCACTAATCCTACGGCTTGCATATAGGCATAGCAGGTGGTGGCACCTAAAAACTTAAACCCACGGCGTTTTAAATCCTTAGCTAAGGCCTCTGATTCTGGACTCGTACTGCGATAATCTGCAGGGGCGTGAATTTCACGCTGTTCAGGCTTATTACCCACAAATGCCCATAAGTAGCGGGCAAAACTACCAAACTCGTTTTGAATAGCTAAAAAATGCCGGGCATTATTAATTAGCGCTTCAAATTTACCACGATGACGAATGAGACCTGCATTCGTCATTAAGGTATCAATTTTAGCCGTATCATACTGCGCAACTTTAAGCGGGTCGAAATTATCAAACGCCTGCCGATAAGCCTCGCGTTTTACTAACACCGTATACCAGCTCAAACCCGCTTGACTGGCTTCTAAACATAAACATTCAAATAAATAGCGATCATCAAAAACAGGAACCCCCCATTCTTCATCATGGTATTGCACATAATCGCTTTTAGTCAGATTTAACCAAGCACAGCGAATAGTAGTATTAGGTATAGAGTTAGGAGAGTTAGACATAAGCATCGCTTTAAATAAATTTTGAGATTTTAGTGCCATAACACAAATATTACAGCATTTAATTTTAAGGGGGCGGGAACTGTATCAGCATAAAATACTGATACAGTCTATAGATAGGTAAGCGCTGCAATAGCTGGCTAATAAGTACTTGAGCCAAAGTAATCGAGTATTTCTTCCGCAGCCGCTGTGAATACCTCCCTGTACGCTACAAGGCGGCTTCCCTGCCGCCAAGACTGCTCCAGAACTACCCGATTACTTTGCTATACCTACTTACCTATTTAATGCGGGGTGCTATTTAATGCGTTTTTACTGATTCAAACTTACCCTCTTTAATTTCCATCTCACGATAGGAACCGGGTACATCACCGACATCATCAAACTCAATATTAGTCGCACCAACGTAATCAATATCACCGCCATCAGCTAAGATTTTTAAGCCTTTGCCTAATTCACCGGGCAGGATTTTTTCACCCGGAGCATTAGCCACTTCTTTAATCTTCGCTATAATAGCCGCGCGGTCGGTTGATTTTGCAGCCTGCATCGCTAAGGCTAATACAGCAGCGGCATCATAAGACTCTGCTCGATAAGGGCCGCCTTTAGGATCGATTTTGGCGCTTTCGGCGATTTTATTCCAAGCTTCACTGCCGGCATATTCGCCACCTGCCATAGTACCAAACGAACCTTCCATGTCTTTACCGAGATCGGCAGCCAGTTTCTCACCCACCATACCGTCACCCATGACAAAGCGTTTAAAGGCTCCGGTGTCTAAAGCATTTTGTATAATACCTTTCCCACCTTGATCGAGATAACCAAATACCGCTAAATCTTTAGCACCAGAGGCTGCAAGAGCCGCTACTTCGGCAGAGTAATCCGCTTTACCATCTTCATGGGCGGCATTAATGGTGACTTTGCCACCTAATTTTTCAAAGGCTTTAGAAAAGGACTCGCTTAAGCCTTTACCATAGTCATTATTGGTATAGGTAATAGCGATTTCATTAATGCCACGATCTTTAGCAACTTGGGCTAATACTTCGCCTTGACGAGCATCAGAGGGTGCAGTACGGAAAAAGACCCCTTTGTCTTCTACGGTGGTTAATGCAGGTGAGGTGGCGGAGGGGGAGATGGTAGGAATACCATTCGGCGCACTCACATTATTCACCACAGCAGTGGTTTCACCCGAACAGGTAGGGCCTATGAAGGCGACCACTTTTTCAGAAGACGCTAAACGTTCAGCCGTGGCAGTCGCAGCAGCGGCATCTACGCAAGACGAATCTGCACGCACGGGAACTATTTTTTTGCCTCCTAAAAACGCACCAGAGTCGGATATTTCTTTAAGGGCTAATTCGGCTGAGCCTGCCATTGTCGGAGCTAAGGATTCAATAGGGCCGGTAAAACCCATTAATACCCCAATTTTCACATCCTCTTCTGCCCATACAGCGGTTGATAAGCCGGCTAAAATAACACTTGCTAAAACTAATCGTTTCATACCATATACTCCATATCGTTATTTAAACTGTTTTGTTTGTTCGGGCAAAATACCCCAAGGGCTAAAGCGCATGACTAACAGTAATACACTACCCATAATAATAACGCGCATATATTGGGCGCTATCTAATAAATGTTTACGTAGGCCGTTATCGTCTCCCATGCCTGATGTTAATAGACTAATAAACCAAAAACCGATAGGTTCGGCTTCAACCCAAATAAACCACACTAAAAAGCCGCCGATAATGGCACCTAGATTATTACCAGAGCCGCCCACAATCACCATAACCCAGATTAAAAAGGTATAGCGCAGTGGATTATAAGAGCCGGGGGTAAACTGACTATCTAGTGTGACCAGCATGGCTCCTGCAATACCAACGACCGCCGAGCCTAAAACGAAAATTTGTAAATGGCGTCCGGTAACATCCTTACCCATAGCATCGGCGGCGACTTCATTATCCCGAATAGCGCGTACCATCCGTCCCCAAGGGGAATTGAGAGCTAGTTCAGCTAATTGGTAAATAACCAATAACACCACTAAAAATAATCCAGCATAACAAAGTTTTACAAAGATAGTAGAGCCTTCTATCAGTAAGGGCTGCAAAGCAGAGGCACGAGCAGACTCACCTAATAATCCTAAACTATCCGCATTCCAGCGAGCGACTAAATCGATAAACCAAGGGGCTTGTTGCAGTTCAATCTCATAGGGGACGGGGCGGGGTAGATTAGTCACATTTTTAACCCCACGAGTGAGCCAATCCTCATTACGCATCACCGCCACTAATATTTCTGAAATCCCTAAGGTCGCAATCGCTAAGTAATCGGCTCTTAAACCTAAGGTAATCTTACCAATGAGCCAAGCCACACCCGCCGCTAATGCACCGCCTACTAACCAAGCGAATACCACCGGCAAACCTAAGCCACCTAAATAGCCCGTACTAGAGGGATTAACCGCTTCAATAGCAGCCACACCGGGGTCTAGGACAAAGCGACTAATAATAATGCCAACGATTAATATCGCACTTAAGGCTAGGCCATGCCCCCGTTTACCTTTCAAGCGCTTATGTGTATGCAGGGTCAATGCAATAGCAGCGGTGAAAATGATAAGAGCAAAAATGACCCGTATTCCTCCCGCAGCCCACGCTTCTTTTACCGGCGGCATCGCCACTAGTAAAACAGCCAAGCCTCCTAGAGCTGCAAACCCCATAATCCCGACATTAAAGAGTCCGGCAAAGCCCCATTGAATATTGACCCCTAAGGCCATGACCGCAGAAATAAGGCAAAGATTAACAATCGTTAAGGCTAGCGACCACGACTGCATAAATCCCACGAGGGCTAATAAACCCGCCATTAGGGTAAAAACGACGATGACACGTAAGTAATAATTACCACGAGCTATTTCATGTGGACGTTGACTCATATTACTTTACCTTTAAATAAGCCAGTCGGTTTTATTAATAATACTACTACCAAAATGATAAAGGAGATGGCAAGCTTATATTCAGTAGACAAAAGCTGGACTAAGCCATCGGGGGCTAAATCGCTAGGGAGTAGATAGGCTAGGAATTTTTTATAGGCATAGGTTAAAATGACTTCTGAAAAAGCAATAATAAACCCACCGGCAATAGCCCCAATCGGTCGCCCAATCCCGCCTACAATAACAGCAGCGAAAATAGGTAGTAATAAATGGAAATAGGCCAGTGGTTTATAGCCTTTATCTAAGCCATATAATACCCCTGCTGTGGTCGCAAACGCGGCGGTAATAATCCATGTAATCATGACAATACGATCAGGATTAATACCCGAAAGTAGCGCTAGGTTTTCATTATCCGCATAGGCACGCATGGCTTTGCCGGTTTTAGTTTTTTGTAAAAACCAAAATAACAGGGCTACTAGTATAATAGCTAAGATAACGGTAAGGGCTTGCGTGGTACGAATCACTAGTACTTCGTCTAAACCAGACCACTCTTTGAAAGCAGAGGCACTTAAAACGAAACGCTCGCCATCGGTAAAGTTCTGATCGCCAGGGCCTAAAATCAAGCGGATTAGGCCATTCATAATAAACATCACACCCAAAGAGGCCATGACAAAGGTAATGGAAGCACTGCGTTGGGTGCGGTAATAACGATAGACATATTTATCGGTGAGGAGGAGCAGTCCTGCGGTGACCGCAATGCCCAAAGGAAGAGCTAATAAGGCGGTGGGAAGGAAACCTAAATTCACCCCTAGGGCTTGTAAACCCCAAGTGCCTAAAATAGTGATTACCGTGCCAAAGGCCATGGTTTCGCCTTGGGCAAAATTGGAAAAGCGCAGTACGCTATAAATCATAGTCACGCCCAAAGCACCCAATGCCAATTGTGAGCCATAGGTGAGAGCCGGCACGAAAATAAAATTGGCAAACAATACCAGTGCATTTAAAACATCGGTCATCGTTAACCTCCTAAAAATGATTTACGTACGTCAGGATCAGCCAAGAGTGCTTGTCCGGTATCGGTATGGCGATTTTCACCCATCACTAGAACATAACCTTTATCCGCAATTTCCAAGGCTTGACGGGCATTTTGTTCTACCATCAGCACCGCCATCCCTGTGGCTTTAACCTCTAAAATACGATCAAATAGCTCATCCATGACAATCGGAGAAACCCCCGCCGTAGGCTCATCGAGCATCAATACGGTAGGCTGGGTCATCATGGCACGGCCTACAGCGACTTGTTGGCGCTGCCCGCCCGATAATTCTCCTGCATATTGATGGCGTTTTTCTTTGAGAATGGGAAAGAGTTGATAAATTTGGTCAATGGTGTCGCGAAAATTATCGGTGCGTAGAAACGCCCCCATTTCCAGATTTTCCTCCACCGTCATCGTGGTAAACACATTGTCAGTTTGCGGTACAAAGGCAATCCCTTCGGCAATGCGGGCTTGTGGGGAGAGGCTGGTAATATCTTTACCATTGAGTTTGACCGAGCCTTGGCTGAGCTTTAGCATACCGAGCATGGCTTTCATGGCAGTCGATTTACCGGCACCATTAGGCCCTACAATGACGGCTAGTTCGCCTTTATCTACGCTAATGGTGCAACCATTTAAAATGCTAGGGCCGCTGCCATAGCCGCCGACCATATTTTCGCCGATTAAATAGCTCATGCGGCGACTCCTTGATTGGCAAGGTTTTTATTTTTCAAACCGCGTCCTAGATAAGCCTCAATGACCTTTTCATCATTTTTAACTTCCTCAGCAGTACCTTGCATCAGGACGGAGCCTTCAGCTAGCACCACCACGGGGTTACACAGTTTAGAAATAAAATCCATATCATGCTCAATCATACAAAAGGTATAACCGCGCTCTTGATTCAGGCGCACAATGGCCTCGCCAATTTCGCCGAGTAGGGTACGATTGACACCCGCACCGACCTCATCGAGTAACACGACCTTAGCATCGACCATCATGGTGCGACCTAATTCAATGAGCTTTTTTTGCCCGCCGGATAGATTACCGGCCTTTTCATTTTTGACATGGGAAATTTTCAAAAATTGAATGACCTCCTCGGCTTTAGCGCGGACTGCCTCCTCCTGAGCGCGAATTTGGCGGCGATGAAACCACGCATTCCAGACATTCTCGCCTAACTGCCCAGAGGGTACCATCATCAGATTTTCTAATACCGTCATAGTGGAGAATTCGTGGGCAATCTGGAAAGTGCGCAATAAACCCTTATGAAAGAGCTGATGAGCTTTTAGACCCGTGACATTTTCGCCATTGAGAAAAATTTGACCGGAACTAGGGGGAAATAAGCCGGCAATGAGGTTAAATAAAGTGGATTTTCCTGCACCATTAGGGCCGATTAATCCAGTAATCGAACCCGTTTCAATGGTGAGTGAGGCATTGTTGACCGCAGTCAAGCCGCCAAAATGTTTAGATACTGATTTTACTTCAATCATATTGGTGTGAGCTTTCAATTATTAGCACCTAATCAGAATAACGTATTTTACTGCCAATAAAAGTACTTTGTGTCATGAGCCTGAGCCTGCTCTAGCAAAAAGCACACGTACCGACTAAATGAACCAGATTAGGTGAGAAAAATGCATGCGCTTTGACTTCCTAGCGGATAATAAGAGGCTAAGTCACAGGATGATTAGTTTGAACTTATGAGCAATATAGGTTTATTGACTAGGTAGAGATAATTTTTTATCAAGAAGGATATCTTTTAGTAAAAGTATGGTCTTAAATAAGAATAAGTTTAATCTTGGCTAAGTAGATATAGCGAAGTAGTCGGGTGTTTCTGGAGCAGTCTTGGCGGCAGAGATGCCGCCTTGTAGCGTACAGAGAGGTATTATTCGGCGCATCCTTGCGTGGCGTGAAAAATCGCTCCAAACGATTTTTTTACAGCGGCGGCGGAAGAAATACCAGATTACTTTGGTTCAAATACTTAACTCCCTATACCTAACATCTGGAGTCAATTATGAGGCGCTTATTCGTATACAGTGTTCTAGTCGCAGCAGGTTCAATGTGTCTACCCCTGTCGGTGCAGGCTTTTTGTGGGTTTTATGTCGCTAAAGGCGGAACTAGTTTATTTAATCAATCCTCGCAAGTGGTATATGTGCGCGATGGGGATCGCAGTATTGTAACCATGGGCAGTGATTTTAAGGGTGATGTAAAAGAATTTGCCATGGTGGTACCCGTGCCAGTAGTGGTGCAAAAAGAGCAGGTGAAATTAGTCAATAATAGCACCATTAAACAATTGGATGATTTTTCTGCCCCGCGTTTGGTGGAGTATTATGATTCTGATCCTTGTCGTACCATGGAAATGGAGATGGCAGCGAGGCCAGTCGTGCGTCCTAGACCTATGATGCGACCTGCTATGGCGCGTAATAAAGAGTTAGGGGTAAAAATCGAGGCGTCCTATACCTTAGGCGAATATGACATTATGGTATTATCCGCCAAAGACAGCGGTGGATTAGTGACATGGTTGAATGAAAATAAATATAAAATCCCCGCAGGTGCCGAACCCGTTATTAATAGTTACCTGAAGCAAAACATGAAGTTCTTTATTGCTAAGGTGAACTTAAAAGAATATTCCAAAACCGGATTTACTCAACTACGCCCGATTCAAGTGAATTATCGTGAAAAACGCTTTATGCTGCCCATTCGCTTAGGAACAGTAAATGCGCGGGGTAAACAAGATTTATTTGTCTACGGCATCACCCGCAAAGGTCGGATAGAAACCACTAATTATCGCACTACTAAAGTACCGACCGATCTTAATATACCTACCTATGTCAAAACGATGAATCAATTTGGTCGCTTCTATCGAGATTTATTTAACACACAGGTCAATAAAAATGAGGATGGCGTCTTTTTAGAGTATGCATGGAATATGTCATGGTGTGATCCTTGTGTGGGTACTCCCTTAAATAATAAGCAATTAAGAGAGTTAGGTGCTTTTTGGTTAACCGATAATAGTCCAACCGACGCCTATATTACTCGCCTGCATGTACGTTATGATCGTGAAACTTTTCCAGAGGATTTAGCTTTTCAAGTGACTGGAAATACGGACAATTTCCAAGCGCGTTATATTATTAATCATCCCTTTGCTGTAAAACCTAATGCTTGTCCGGCGGCTAAAACCTATGTCACGCAAACCTTACCGCGACGTTGGGAAGAGGAGGCTAAAAACGCGGCTAGTTTAACCGGCTGGGATGTGAATGTGATTCGTAAAAAAATTGCGGACACTAAACCTAAAATCTAAAAGGTAGGCTTAATTAGACCGCTTGCAAGAGGTCTTTTGGTATACTTACTTGCCTACTTAAGTTACTTGAGCCAAAGTAATCGAGTATTTCTTCCGCAGTCGCTGTGAATACCTCCCTGTACGCTACAAGGCGGCATCCTTGCCGCCAAGACTGCTCCAGAAATACCCGCTTACTTTGGTATACCTACTTATCCTATGGAGGACTGAGGTGAAATTAATAAAAATAGCGATTTTAGGGGTAATGTTGGGGTTAGGTTTTTTTAACGCTAGTTTTGCCGCAGAAAAAACGATTGGGGTTTTTGTAGCCTTAGCGGATAATGAGCATCAAGGTTTAGTACCCGTACCAAAAAAATTAGGTAATGGTTTAGATCCAGATAATAATTTATATTGGGGAAGTGCGGATGGTTTAAAAACCATTTTTGATAAAAGTAAATATTGGACATTGCTTGAAAAATCAGAAAATGATAGCTCTCATGCGGTTTTGCGTACTAGAGTCTATCAAAGTAAGCAATACCCCGCTAAGCTGATTGCAAAAGCATATAATGGTGCGTATATGCAGCAGGCTATTAGTGATTTTGAGCAGGCATTAGCGCATGATGAGTATGATTTAGTGGTATTCATTGGTCATAATGGTCTTATGGATTTTAATTTAAATCTTCCCGATCAAACAACTACTTCAGAGACAAATAAAAATCCCGCCGCCATGGTATTAGCCTGTCAAAGCAAGCAATATTTCAAAAGTCGTATTGAGAGTTTAGGTGGCAAGCCGACACTTTTAACTACACAATTTATGTACCCCGGCGCTTTTATACTGCGTGATGCCGTGAATGATTGGCTAAAAGGTAAGGATAGCAATACGATTCGTGCCAGTGCAGGCCGTGCTTATGCGCATAATCAAAACATATCAGTGAGGGCCGCCACGGGTATTTTTGCTAATTTAGCTGAAGTGAAGTAATCAATGCTATGATGAATGAAAAAGAGAAGATCCGCAAAGGTAAGTTTTTAAGCCTGATATTACGCCATGAGCCGAGTAAAATTAATCTCACCCTTGATCAGGAGGGCTGGGCTGCTGTGACGGAGTTATTGGCGCAACTGGCTAAACACCAGCATGCCTTAACTAGGGAGGAATTAGAGGAAATAGTGGCGACTAATAATAAAAAACGTTATAGCTTTAATCAGGATCACACTAAAATTCGGGCGAATCAAGGGCATTCGTTAACCCATATTGATCTGGGTTTAGTGCCCCAAATTCCACCTAAAGTCCTTTATCATGGTACGGCGACCCGTTTTCTAGGCTCGATTCTTGAACAAGGTTTAGTGAAAGGCTCGCGCCAACATGTTCACCTCTCTAGTGAGCCAAGCACCGCCCGCAAGGTTGGGATGCGCCACGGTAATCCAGTGATTTTAAGGGTTGATGCGGAACAAATGCAGCGCGATGGTGGGGTATTTTATTGCTCAGAGAATGGCGTTTGGCTTACTGATCATGTTCCTGTGCAGTATCTACAGGAAGAGTAGCACTACTAAAACTCGCCCCTTGTGCAATGAGTTCGGCTAAATACTGATCGGTTATTTGTGCCTGCCTAGCGGTACTGGTTTCGGCATTCATAGCAGCGCGAAAGGTATTGCTATTAGGCAAGCCTTGTGTGTACCAAGCAATATGTTTGCGTGCCATACGACAGCCGATATATTCATCATAAAAGCTATATAAATCATTGAGATGATTAAGCACTATTTCACGTACCTCAGTAAGCTCTGGTGGGGGAAGTACTTGGCCTGTTTGTAAATAATGCTGAATTTCGCGAAAAATCCACGGACGACCCTGTGCCGCTCGCCCAATCATCAGTGCATCGGCGTTGGTTTCTGCTAATACTTGTTGAGCTTTTTCGGGGCTATCAATGTCGCCATTAGCAATGACTGGAATGTTAAGCTCTTGTTTCACCTCAGCAATTAAAGCATAACGCGCATTGCCAGTGTACATTTGATCACGAGTGCGCCCGTGAATAGCCAGAGCAGCAATGCCTGCTTGCTCAGCAATTTGGGCAACTCTAATAATATTTTCTTTACCATAAGCAAAGCCTAGGCGGGTTTTTAATGTCACTGGTACATCTACCGCGTCCACGACGGTTTCTAGGATACGCTTAACTAAGTCCTCGTCTTGTAATAACGCTGATCCCGCTAGTTTTTTACAAACCTTTTTGGCGGGGCAACCCATATTAATATCAACAATCTGAGCACCATTCGCCACTTGATACCGCGCCGCCTCTGCTAATAAAGCCGGCTCTGATCCGGCAATTTGCGCCGAAATGGGGGCAAGTTCCCCGGCAAAATTGGCACGATAGAATGATTTTTTTTGAGCATATAAGGTGGCATCAGCGGTCATCATTTCGCTGATAGCATGCCCAGCACCAAAGTATTTGCATACGGTGCGAAAGGGGCGATCCGTAACACCTGCCATGGGGGCGACGATCAGATTATTTGTGAGGGTATAAGAGCCTATTTTCATGGGGGCAGAGTGTAGCAAAATGGGTTTGGTTTTTGCGATGTTTAGTTAGGGTATAAATGAAATGGTATATTGGTATAATTTTGGCTCTTTGGGATTTCCCGTGGTAATGCTGAATTTTTAATCATATTAAGAGCGAAATTTAGCAGACTGAACATCTCAACTTGTTGATTTCGTTAAGCAGAATTATCCAACAGAATAATGAGAAAGGTTCTCACCACGGAAGATCCTGAAGAGCCATAATTTTTTGCGACCAAGGTATAACAGATGATAGCTACAGAGCGTTTGATTTTACGCCAATGGAGAGCTAGTGATTACTTACCCTTTGCACAATTAAATGCAGATCCTCAAGTAATGGAGTATTTTCCGAGTTGCCTTACATCAGAAGAAAGCCATTTACGAGCACAACATATACAGCACTTAATTGAACAACAAGGCTGGGGCTTTTGGGCATTAGAGTTGAAAGCATCGGGAGCTTTTATAGGATTCACTGGCCTTAATCGCCCCACGGCTCCATTTGAGTTTAATCCTTGTATTGAGGTAGGTTGGCGTTTAGCCCGCGCCTTTTGGGGCTATGGTTATGCAACCGAAGCAGCACAAGCTGCTTTAGCGTTTGGCTTTGGAGAGTTACAGTTAACTGAAATAGTTGCCTTTACTGCGGTACAAAATCAACGTTCTCAAGCGGTAATGCAACGGCTAGGGATGAGCTATCATCATGATTTCTCGCATCCTCATTTAGCTGAGGGACATCCTTTAAATAAGCATTGCCTCTATAAAATAAGCCACAATGCTTAGTAATTGATTTAAGATTATGGATTAGTGCTCAAGGTATTACCCACTAGTAAAATAGCCAATGTCCACAAGGATGTATTATTTTGAATATCCCCAGAGTCCTATACGTTATTTTAACTTTTTCCTTGATAATGAGAGGGAATTAATTGATTCAGGGCTTAAAGCGATGCCTAGTATTTTGCAAACAGTGAAGCGTGATAATGAAGGGTATTTATTAAATCCAGACGATTGGTCAGAAACACTCATGGAGCAATTAGCCACTGAGCAAGCGCTTGTTTTAAGCGCAGAGCAACGTAGCATTGTATTGTTTATCCGTGAGTATTATGAGGCTAATGCTACCGTACCGGAGGCGCGTAAATTATTGAAATATATGCGCGAACAATGGGGAGAGGATAAGGGGACTCGCAAATACTTATATCAATTATTTCCCCATGGCTATGCCCAACAAGCGTGTAAAATGGCGGGTATGCGTAAGCCTTTAAAGCTGATGTTAGATGTATAATGGAGAAAAGGCAGAACTAAGAGAGTGTAAGATCTGCCTTTAGATAGGGGTTTTATGCCGCCGTAGCGTTAAGACTATTGATGACTAATAAAGCAGCTAATATCCACATAGTCGCTGCCACGATTAAGTCGAGAATGCGCCAGCTTTTTGGATTAGTAAACCAAGGTGCTAATAAACGCCCACCCCAGCCCAAAGTCGCAAACCAACATAAGGACGCTAAACTCGCTCCTAAGGCAAACCACCAACCCTGTGGCGCTGGTAGTTGCCCGCCAATACTACCTAGCAATATCACGGTGTCTAAATAGACATGGGGATTAAGCAAACTAAGTGCTAGTAGCGTTAGCACGGTGGTTTTTAAGGCCATCGGTTTTAGTTCTTGAGTGGACAAAGCCTGAGGTTTGAGGGCGCGTTGTAGTGCATAAGTACCGTATAAAGCTAAAAAGATCGCTCCACCCCAAGTAGCCACATTAATTAATAAGGGGTAGTGTTGAATCAACGATCCTAAACCCCATACCCCCGCCCAAATCAGAGCCACATCAATCGCAATACATACCGCTACCATGGCACCAATATGTTGATTTTTAATGGAGTTACTTAAGACAAAGGCATTTTGTGATCCAATAGCCACAATCAGACTACCACCAATACCAAACCCTTTTAATAATGCTAAACCGGACATAATGAACTACTCACTATTGAATCATTGATAGGTGCTACTATGCCGCGTGTAAAATATTTAGTAAATTTAATAATTTTTCATTATCTTTAATTATTCTAAAGGCTTTGCATAATGGATATTGATCTCAAAGGCTTAAGTGCCTTCATGGCGATTATACGTCAGGGTAATTTTGATCGAGCGGCTCAAGCTTTATTCATTACACCCTCGGCTATTTCGCAGCGCTTAAAGTTATTAGAGGAAAAGTTAGGGCAGACGTTAGTTATTCGCAGTATTCCCGTGCGCCCGACATTGGCAGGTACGGCACTGTTAAAATATGGGCAGCAATTAGAGCAATTGGGGCATATGTTAGAGCATGATCTACAGCCGAGTGCGCAACATGGCTGGCTGCATATGGCGATTGCGGTGAATGCGGATACTCTCGCGACTTGGTTACTGGAGTGCCTCGCTCCGTGGTGTAAAGTACAGCGGGTATTGTTGGATATTCGGGTGGATGATCAGGATCAAACTCATCATTTATTACAACAAGGCGAGGTATTAGCCTGTATTTCTGCTAGAGAAAAGGTCAGTCAAGGCTGTCGTTGTACGCCTTTGGGTAAGGTGCGTTATCAATTTACGGTGAGTCCGGCGTTTTATGCCGAGTATTTTGCTAAGGGAGTTAATAAAGAGACCTTATTAACCGCGCCTATGATACGTTTTAATTTAAAAGATGATTTACAGCATTATTATTTACGCCAGCATTTTCAACTAGAAGGGGAGGATTTCGCTCAGCATATTCTACCTTCGGCAGAGAGTTTTGTGCAGGGTTTAATTTTAGGTATGGGTTTTGGTATGGCACCCGAAATGCAGGTGCGTAAATTAGTAGAGCAGGGGCAGCTAGTTTATTTAACTCCTGATTTGCCATTGGATATTCCGCTGTTTTGGCATCAATGGGGTATTGAAACCGAATTAATGCGTAGCCTAAATAGCATTATTTTAGCGGGGGCGAAACAGGTGCATTTTTTATGATATGGAGTTTTAAAAAGTAAGTGGGTCTTTCTGGAGCAGTCTTGGCGGCATGGATGCCGCCTTGTAGCGTACAAGGACGTATTTACAGCGACTGCGGAAGAAAGACCCACTTACTTTTTTACCTATACGATTAGAGATCAGAGTGGTGCGGTGTGGGCAAAAATATTAGCATAATACTCACCCTCTAAAGGCTCAGGACGCCCGTGTTGTAAGCGTGCTGACTCGTAAAATATCACATCACCAGGCTGCATGGTGACCTTATGGATTTTGCCTTTATGATCTGCAATATGTAAAAACCAATCTTGATCGACTTGTTGAGCCACATTAATAATCATACTAACTTGATGGGTATCAATACGATCAACATGCATTTTTAAGGTAGCCCCGCGTTGATATTCTCTAATACCATAAATAGCACTCGGCTTTAGTTCGAGCTGAGTCCATTCTTCTAATAGGGGGCAAATAGTAGTGAAGATGGTTTGGCGTAATGCATCGCTTAGCTCAATCATTTTTGCCGGATGCCGCTCAGTCGTGGTTTGAATATAAGTACCAATAGAGTCATTAACTTCTAATACCATATTGGCTTTACCTTGTTGATAAAACTCGGTAATGGTTTGAAATAAATCATCAGGTAAACGGGTTTTCTTAAAGCCTTCAGGGGTGAAAAGGGGGAGTTGTTTATAAGGTAGGGATTTAAAAGGCGTAGTCATGAGGCCTTGTGTTCTAAACCATTTAGTAATAATGATTTTTTCGCCCTTAATCACGGGTTTTGCCCAATGCGCGGTATAGGGGTTTACCGCACCTGTAGCGGTGAGATTATTCCAGACCACCGCCCGACCGCGTTTAGGCTTAACTTCTACCTCTATGTCGGTAAAAAGCGTTTCGCCGCCTTCTTCCACATCGGTTAAGTAAATCATAAAAGTCCAAGTGCGTTGCCCCATATCACTGGCAAATTTTTCAAATTCCCATGTATTTGGCTCAAAATAATCGGTATGTTTTTTAAATTGTTGCCCGACTTGATAATACTGCCCTTGTGTTCCTTCTGAGCGCTCTAGCTCAATGCCCATATACTCCGCCATGCGTTGATCAATCATGTCAGTGAATGCATTAGGCTCATTGGATAATTCGCAGGTTTGGCTAGTACGAAAATATTTGTCGGGTTCATCGGGATTGGTAATGGTGGAGGGGCGGCAGCTATGCTTAATTTGAGCCGCTAGTGCGTCACACTCTTCAGCACTCAAGAAATCCTCAACCAAATACAAATGGACTTTATCCGAATCGACACGGGTAGCAAGAGGTAGTTGAATCGCATCGAGTGCTTGATACACTGCAGGCTCTGGCTTTTTAATGGGCAGAGTGCGCTCTATCACCTGATTCATCAGCGTACCCAACCCGGCAGTTTGTGGTAAGTATTGCATTTCATTCACAATGGTGATGGGATGAAAACCTGCTTCAAGCAAGATTTTGATCATGCCATCCTTATCACAACCGCGCGACATATTAAGCTGAACCCAGTCTTTCCAACTTTGATCCATTTGTGTTTGCATTGTAGACTCTCATTATTAATTATTAAGAACTATACAATCAGTATAAAACACCCCAGACACAACCTAAAAACAAACTGTACTAGCGTAGCGATACCGTGGATATACCTGCCAAATTATGCTAAAGCTTTATTAAGTTTACTAAATTAGTTGGATATGATGATGTTATACCGTCAATATAGCTTCGGGGTTTTGTTATTTCTAGCACTCTATTTATTTTCGCCTATGGTCTGGAGTAGCGACTTATCTCGCTTTACCGTGATTGCGATTGATAGCACTCAGCATAAATTAGATTTATATTTATATAATGAACAAAAAAGACCTTTTAAACGCTTTAATCATTTAGCCACTTGGCTTCAGTTAAGGTGTAGCCGAATAATGCGTTTGTTAGGATTAATTCATTATTATCCTCCATATTTTTCATTAGACTAACAGGGTAATATAACAAGTCTCTTATTTAACCTTGACTCTATTGACGCTCTTAGCGGAGGGGTTTATATGTCCTCAGTTACGTCCTTATCAGATCTTACCTTAATACGTAGTACCATTAATGCGGCTTGGTTTTGTGATGAAACCGAGGTAGTCAAAGCGCGTCTGACAGGGCAGGGTCTAGATACGGCGACCCGACAACGTATTACGGATTATGCCAGTCAATGGGTGCAAGCCTTACGTGCTGATCCGAACCCGAATTTAATGGAAAGTTTTTTAGCCGAATATGGCCTAACCACGGATGAAGGCATTGCTTTAATGTGTCTGGCAGAGGCCTATTTGCGTGTACCAGACACTCCCACTTTAGATGCTCTAATCCGCGATAAAATTGGCGGGGTCACCTGGACTCGACCGGACGGGGATTCGGAGTCACTGCTAGTCAATGCCTCTACTTGGGCTTTAATGTTGACGGGGAAAATTTTCCGCACAGAAAATAGCAGCCATAGTCTCGTCCATACCTTGCGTAAAATGATTCAACGTGTGGGTGAACCCGTCGTGCGTACCGCCGTAGGACAGGCTATGAAAGTGATGGGGCAGCAATTTGTATTAGGTCAAACCATTGAGGAAGCCTTTAAACGGGGGCAGCATCAGCTAGAGCAGGGCTACCTACACTCTTTTGATATGTTAGGCGAAGCTGCCCGTACCGAGGCCGATGCTAGGCGTTATTTTCGTGCCTATGCAAAAGCGATTAGTGCGATTGCTGAACAGGCTAAAGCATCTGAGGCACAAGATAATCCGGGTATTTCGGTTAAACTATCTGCCTTACATCCCCGTTATGAAAGTGTGAATCAGGAGCGGGTCATGCAGGAGTTAGTGCCGCGTGTGGCGGCCTTAGCCGAGCAGGCACGTAATGCGAATATTGGTTTTAATATTGACGCAGAAGAAGCCGAGCGTCTCGATCTCTCGCTGACCGTCATTGAGGCCGTACTACGCACCCCCGACCTTAAAGGCTGGGATGGATTTGGGATTGTGGTGCAGGCTTATGCTAAACATGCGCTTCCCACTTTACACTGGATTAAAGCCTTAGCCGTTGAGTTAAAACGTAAAATTGCGGTGCGTTTAGTAAAAGGAGCCTATTGGGATGCCGAGATTAAACAAGCCCAAGTGTTAGGTTTGCCAGCTTATCCGGTATTTACCCGTAAAACCTCAACCGATGTGTCTTATCTCGCTTGTGCGCGTTTTTTACTAGAGCAGTGTGATTACCTTTATCCACAATTTGCCACACATAATGCTCAAACTATGGCGGCTATCGTGGTGATGGCAGGCGAACAGCGCGGATTTGAATTTCAACGCTTACAGGGCATGGGAGAGGCTTTACACGAATTAGTGCATACTCAAACTGGACACCGTACCCGTATTTATGCACCCGTGGGGGTACATGAGGATTTACTAGCTTATTTAGTGCGGCGTTTATTAGAAAATGGCGCGAATTCTTCTTTTGTCCATCAATTACTGAATACCGAAATACCCATTGCCACCCTAGTATACGATCCGATTTTATATACAGAAAAGCTAGACGCTATTCCTCATCCCCATATCCCTTTACCTCCTGCCTTATTTCAGGCGCAAGGGCAGCCGCGTTTAAACTCTAAAGGTTTTAATATTAATCAAGTCCAGATGGCGGCTGAGCTAGAGCAAGGCATGCAAGCCTTTCAGAGCCAGCAATGGCGAGCAGCTCCGTTGATTAATGGACAAATGGGCGAGGGGCAAACTCATCCTAGGTTTAATCCAGCCGATGATAAGGATCAAGTGGGTGCCGTTACCGAGGCTACCTTAGAGCAGGTAGATTTAGCATTACAAACGACCTTAAATGCTTATCCGCGCTGGCGAGATACCTCTGTTGACTACCGAGCGGCACTACTAGAGGCTATTGCTGATCAATATGAGGCTAATAGGGGAGAGCTAATGGCGCTCTTGTCCCGCGAGGCCGGAAAAACACGTCTAGATGGTATTCTAGAGGTGCGGGAGGCGGTCGACTTTTTACGCTATTACGCTTATCAAGCCCGAAAGTCCTTAGGGCAAATGCAGGGACTTGGGGTATTTGTGTGTATTTCCCCTTGGAATTTCCCCCTCGCTATTTTTACCGGACAAATTGCAGCAGCTTTAGTGGCGGGCAATAGTGTCATTGCCAAACCTGCCGAGCAAACGCCCTTAATTGCTCAGTTTGCCGTGCAACTCATGCTAAAAGCCGGCTTGCCTGCCGAGGTATTAGCGCTATTGCCCGGAGCGGGGGCGGTTGTAGGTGCTGCTCTTACTCGTGATGCACGTATTGGCGGGGTATGTTTTACATGCTCTACAGATACCGCCACTCTCATTGATCGTGCTATGGCTAATGCGGGTAATGCGACCGCTCCCTTGATTGCCGAAACGGGGGGCATTAATACTATGCTGGTGGATTCAACTGCCCTACCAGAGGCCGCAGTACGCGATATTATTAACTCGGCTTTTCAAAGTGCGGGACAACGTTGCTCAGCCTTACGAGTTTTATGGGTACAGCGCGATATTAAGCCCAAAATAGTGGCGATGCTAATAGGTGCTATAAAGGAATTACGGATAGATAATCCTTGGCTGCCTGACACCGATGTAGGGCCGGTGATTGATGCAGAGGCTAAACAAATCATTAAGGAGCATTGTGCCGAATTTAATGCCCAAGGTAAGGTATTGTTCCAGCATCCTATAGGCGAGACAGCGCAAGGGTTGTTTGTTGCTCCCACGATGATCGAGTTAACCCATTTTAATGAGTTAAAGCGTGAAATATTTGGCCCCGTCTTGCATATCATAGCGTTTGATGCCGCTGAAATAGATGAGGTGGTGCAGCACATTAATGCTAGTGGTTATGGTCTGACAATGGGGTTACAGACTCGCTTGGATGATCGGATGGAAAGCATTATGCAAACCGCCCATGTGGGTAATCTCTATGTGAATCGTAATCAAATTGGTGCAGTGGTAGGGGTGCAACCGTTTGGGGGCGAGGGGTTATCAGGAACAGGGTTTAAAGCGGGGGGTGAGCATTATTTATTACGTTTTGTACAAGCGCCTGAAGTGATTAATCTTAAAGCACTGAGTCATATTCCTAATGAGAATAAATCTGTAACAACACAGGCGATAGAGGCGTTTGTTAGCCGTGCTAAAAAAGCACAACATCTTTGGGATAAAACGCCAGCCCAACGGGTGCATATATGTCAGCAAATTCTCAAGCAGCTCCCGCCGGCTTATGCTGCTGTCATAGGCACGCTTTTGGATCAAGTATTAGTCGGAGTTCAAACGGCGGTACAATTGCCTAGTCCAACCGGAGAGTCGAATCGTTTAACCTTACATGGACGGGGGATTGCCTTATGTTTAGGGGGCGGAGAATGGCCTGATGGTGCATTAGTGGTACAAACTCTACTGGCATTAGCGGCAGGTAATGCAGTGGCCTTACCAAATATCCCCTTGGCACACTATCTAGTGACTATATTGCAAGCATCTGGTGTAGATAAGCATTTAGTGGGAGTCGTTGAGTTAGGTTCGGATGAGCTGCAACCTATTAAAACCTTCCCGTCACTGTCTCTAGTGGCACGAGAGGGGAATGACACGACTTTATTAGCACTGCGGCAAGTATTGGCTCAGCGTTCAGGGGTACGAGTGCAATTGCTACAGCTCAAAGAGGGCTGGCAGCGTTTTTGTACAGAGCGAGTCGTGACGATTGATACCACCGCCTCTGGAGGCAATGCGTCACTACTCGCTTTGGCTACTTGAGTTCTTAGCAGTTTCAGTACTGTCAGAATATGAAGACAGTACTGGAATTCAATACTACACTATCACCTTTTCGGATAGTTCCAACAGCCAAGGTTGTAGTGATTTAGTAAGAGGATTTTGCTCGGCCCAACGCGCGGCACGAATACATAAGCGCTGTGCCATCGGTGCTAATTTGCCCTGTAAACCTAAGCGCCCCTCATACTCAGCCCAAGTTTGTTTACCCTTAGCGTCTAGAATACGCGCTAAGCGCACACAACTATGATGCACACCAAAGGCACGTAAATACTCATAGGCCACTTGATTAGGTATATTTCCGGCAAAATTATCTAACCAAGTATCAATCAGGCAATTTTCAGCATCAGGATAGTCTGGCACCGTTTCATCACAGAGTAGCCATACCATATCGTCACAAGGCATGCGCGCTCCGCAATGTTCCCAATCAAACCAACTCACTTGACCATTATGCAGCATAGCATTACTAGGGCGGGCATCCCATTTCACAAAGCGTGGATTTAATAATTGCAATTGATGATAAAGGGATTGCACGGGTAGTTTAGGGCAGGGTAGATTAAAGTACTGACCTAAGACGGCGGTACGGTCGAGCAAGGTAATGAGCCACTCATGTTCATAGCCAATAACAGGGGTACTAGTATGCAGCTCTTCATAATCGGCATAGAGGTGAATTTGATGGAGTGCATTGAGCGCCATGTCCATCCATTGTAAGTATTCAGCTTCTGAGGCGTGAAATAACATCGCAGACAAACGTTGTCCTGAGAGATCCTCTTGCAACATGACTAAACCATTATAAGCATAAAGCTGGGGAATGGGGGCGCTATGTCGTGCAAGGCGTTGTAAAATGAGCGCTTCATAACGGGAGCGGGTGGCATTTAAACGGCGGGTGGCAATGACGCTATTACCATCATCTAATAATAGTTTAAGCGTACTGCGATAAAAACCTCCCGGAAACTCTAAAGCAATGACCGATTTATTAATTAACTGCTGGCATAATATATTATAGCTTTGCAGTAATTGCGGGTCATGATAGGGTTTAGTGAGTTGGCGTTTAGGTTTTAGCGCTTTGGGTTTATTATAGTGCTGATAAATAAAAGGTGCTAAATCGCCCTGTAATTGCCCCCAATCTAAATAAGCAAGTTTATGAGCGCCACCAGTGAGGTAGTCATCAAAATGCAGCCGATTATAAAGATATGGAGTTTGTTGCATGGTGATTTAGCACTTATGTCAATAGGGTTTGGATATGTTCATTCTTTATATAAAGAAATGATAAAACAGCAATCTACTAGGCTTAAGGCGTAGGATTTCTGGTTATTATGCAGAGGAATAATGACCGAGTAATAAGCTCAGTGCGTGGGCGGTATTAATTTTCTTATACATGGAAAATTATATTTATAAATAGTGTAGTACCTTTTAATGACTATTAAGCCTATACCTCCTCTGACCGACCCTTATAGTAGAATGGTGCTACATCACTACTGACTAACTAGTAAGATAATGCATGACACACTGGACAACTGCACAAGTCACAGCACTCGCGCCTGATGCCGCCTCACTGAAGGCCGGAGAAAAACTCAGCCAGCCCCGTCAATGGCAAACCTTGGGGCAAATGGAGGGCTTACTCTGGGGCGAAATTAAGGGGAGTGGTAAAAATCCTTATCAAACCGCTATTGTACTAGCGGAGCCTGCCTTTAAATGCTCCTGTCCTAGCCGTAAGTTTCCCTGTAAACATGGCCTAGGGTTAGCTTTGATTTTGGCGAGTAGTCCGAGCGCTCTGAATGCCAGCGAGCCACCGGCTTGGTTATGGGAGTGGTTGGATAAGCGTGAGCAACGCGCCCAGAAAAAAGCCGAAAAAACAGCCGCTCAAAACGAGCCAGTGGATGAGGCCACCCAACAAAAACGTACCGCCGCTCAGCAAAAACGCAATGCCGCGCGTGAAGATAAGATTGATGCGGGGGTTGCAGAGTTGCAACGGTGGCTCTTTGATCAAATACGCCAAGGCTTGTCACAGCAAGATGATGCCCAATGGCAACGCATGGCAGCACGCATGATTGATGCACAGGCTCCCGGCCTTGCACGTCGCTTGCAGGCTGCGGCTAGCCTGCGTTATCAGGGTGGTGCATGGCAACAAACACTACTGAGCGAACTGGGTAAATTACACCTGTTATTAGAAGCTTGGCAACGACGTGACAGTTTACCCATTGAGTTGCAGGCTGATGTGTTAACACAAATCGGCTTTACCCAAAGCAAAGACGAGTTATTAGTCTTACCGGGGATGGCAGATCATTGGTGGGTATTAGGTCAGGTGCAAGAGGATGATGGGCAGATGCGTACCCAGCGCACTTGGTTATACGGTGCTCAGTCGCAGCGCTATGCCTTATTGCTAGATTTTGCCGTACAAAAACAGCCCATGACTTTACGCCCTGCCATAGGACAGGTCATAGTAGGTGAGCTGGTGTTTTACCCCTCAGCAGTACCTTTGCGGGCTTTACTGCGCGAAGATGAAACGACGATTTATCCTAATTCCCCCCTACAAGAAGAACTATACAGCTCTATACCGGCGATAACTCTAGCCGACAATTTCAGTGCCTATGCCAAGGCGCTTACCGTAAATCCGTGGCTGAGCCAATTTCCCTTCACTCTGACTCATGTGCATATGGTGCGTCAAGAGACACAGTGGTTATTAGTGGATAATGCCCAACAGGCTATCCCTTTGAGTATCAGCGATGAGCAGGGCTGGATTTTACTGGGTGAAAGTGGGGGGCATACGTTGTCCGTATTTGGTGAGTGGGACGGCAATACCTTAAGCATTTGCGGTACGCCTCAACCACAGGGGAGGGTGTGATATGTCATTACAACAAAATTTGCTTAAAATCGCCCTGTTAGGAACCGAGCGTCAAACAGAAGTGCCGCACGCGGATGCGAATGTGCAGCCCTACCTAATACAACTCTATCCTAATGGACAAGTTCCGACCGATGAGGCTCGCGAACGTGCTTTTCTAAATACAGTAGCACTGGTCGGGCAATATCAGGCGGTGGGGCGTTTACCGGCGACCTTTAGCGGTACTCTGCCACTACCCGATGATAGCCACAAGCTAGCTTTGATCCCCACTGCAGCCGACATACATCTGCGACGCATGTTGGCAGATAGTACTCTACGACCCTTATTAAATGAGTGGCTGGTACAGGTAGCGGGGCAAAGTTTGCGGGTGCCCGTAAGTTTTATGCCTAGTTTGATGGAGCAAGCTCGCCAGAGTAAAGCTATCCGAGCGGCTCTTAGCACGGTGATCGGTCAGCGCGGACACTGGTTAATACAGCAAAATGCCGATTGGCATAATATTTTGACCCAAACACCAAACGATGAGCAAGATGTCAGTATCTGGGAAGAGGGTAGTCTGGAGCAGCGCAGCGAGTATTTACAGCGTTTGCGTAGCCATAATCCCTTGGCCGCGCGTGAGTGTTTGCAGGCTGTCTGGAAACAAGAGTCTGCCTCCGTCCGGCAAGAGTTGCTGGAGGCTTGGCGTATTAATCTGAGTCTTGCGGATGAAGCGTGGCTGGAAAGCTGTTTGGATGATCGTAGCAAAGGGGTGCGTCAATTAGCGGCCGAATTACTCGGTGCCTTGCCGGATTCGGCCTTTAGCCAACGTATGCGTACTCGCTTGGAAAGCTGGCTAGTCTTAGGCAATAAACCCGGTTTATTGGGCAAGCTCACGGGTAAGAAACAATTACAGGCTAATGTACCCGAAAACTGGGACAAAGCATGGTTGCGTGATGGCATTGAGGAAAAGCCCCCCAGAGGTAAGGGCAATAAGGCATGGTGGTTAGAGCAGGCACTGATTTATGTTCCGCCGATCTGGTGGAGCCAGTATTGGCAACTCACACCGGCTGAATTATTAGTGTTAGCAAAGGATAGCGACTGGAAGGATGCCCTATTAGCGGGTTGGGAAATGGCTTTATTACATTACCCTAATCGTGAGTGGGCGCAAGTTTGGCTGGCTCGCAGTGATCCGCTTCATTCACCTTTGTGGAAAGTACTGGTACCTGCCGAGGCCGAAGCTACAGCACGGGCTTTATTGCAGGACAGTGACAGTCTGGGGCTGCTGGATATTTTATCCCACTTGCATCACGCGTGGAGCTTGGATTTTTCCCAGCATATTTTAAAGCAGCTACAAACCCGCATTACCCGCAAACGCAATATTTACCCCTATAGTGTCCAAGGCGCATTACGCCAATTGGCTTTGTGTATTGATATTGTTTGTGTGGACGATTTTGCTGATTTATTACAAGAGCCACTACAAGCGACAGATCATCCCTTTCACCGTATCTTAACCGATATTTTATCCCTCTTGCGTTTCCGTGCTGAGGCACTGAGCGCACTAAAAACTATAGCTTCCAAGGATCAACCATGAGTGAGAATAATCAGGCTCAAGCCGTCCTCCGCCAGCACGCTGAAACCGAATTTGCACATGAGTTAGTCGCCTTACGCGAGCAAGACAACCATGCGCGTCCCCCTAATTGGCAGCTATCTCCTTGGGCGGTACGTACCTATCTACTCGGTGGCACACTCAAGGGCGGGATTGAAATTACCCCCAAATATATCGGTAATCCGCGCCTAATTGAAATTGCTATTTCCACCCTCGCGACGGATCGTGCGCTATTGCTATACGGCCTACCGGGAACTGCTAAGTCGTGGGTATCAGAGCATTTAGCCGCCGCGATTTCTGGGCGCTCCACTTTGATTGTGCAGGGTACGGCGGGTACGGGTGAAGAGACCATGCGTTACAATTGGAACTATGCCCAACTGATTGCCAAAGGCCCTTCTCAGGATGCATTAATTGCTAGCCCTATTATGCATGCCATGCAACATGGTCTGATTGCGCGGGTGGAGGAGCTGACCCGCATTCCGGCGGATGTGCAGGATACCCTAATCACTATCCTATCGGAAAAGATGCTTCCCATTCCCGAACTCAATACCGAATGCCAAGCCCAAAAGGGGTTTAACCTGATCGCCACCGCTAATAACCGCGACAAAGGGGTGAATGAGTTATCCAGTGCGCTCAAGCGTCGTTTCAATACCGTGATTTTGCCGATTCCAGAAACGCTGGAGGAAGAGGCTGCCATTGTCGATAGACGTGTGGCAAGTCTAGGTCGGGCGCTGGAATTACCCGCAGAAAAACCCGCTTTAGCTGAAATCCGGCGCGTGGTCACTATCTTCCGTGAATTGCGCGGGGGTGTGACCGATGATGGCAAGACTAAGTTGAAAGTCCCCTCTGGTACGCTGAGCACCGCCGAGGCCATTTCGGTGGTGGGGAGCGGTATGGCGTTGGCGGCGCATTTCGGTGATGGCAGCCTAACAGCACGTGATTTAGCCTCTGGTTTAATCGGTGCCGTGGTTAAAGATCCGGTACAGGATAGCGTGGTTTGGAAGGAGTACCTCGAAACGGTGATGAAAGAGCGTAGCGCTTGGAAGGACTTATATCGGGCGTGTAAAGAAGTGCTGTGAGGTAAATGATTATGCCCCATCACGTTTTTGGTATTCGTCATCACGGCCCTGGCTCTGCCCGTAGCTTATTACAAGCACTAAAAGCGCTTCAGCCGGATTGTATTCTAATTGAGGGGCCACCTGAGGCTGATGACATTCTAGCGTTAGCTAGTCATAAGCAAATGCAGCCCCCTGTTGCCTTATTGGTCTATGCACCAGAAGAACCGCAGCGTGAGGTGTATTATCCCTTTGCCGCATTTTCACCAGAATGGCAGGCCATACACTATGCTCTGAGCCAGCACATACCCGTACGTTTCATTGATTTGCCCGTCAGCCACCGTTTTGCCCGCGACAAAGCGGCGGAAATGGTTAATCCACCGGATGAGCCTGTTACAACCATAACAGACATTACCGATGTATCACTCTCCGAGCACGATGTGTTGATTCGGCGTGATCCGCTGGCCTTATTGGCTGAGGCGGCGGGCTATGCGGATAGCGAACGTTGGTGGGAGCATATGGTCGAGGAGCGTCAGGATTCTACTGAGCTATTTCAGGCCATTCTGGAAGCCATGAGCGCTTTACGTGAGGAGGTAGATACACATTATCCGCATCACTCTGCTGAGGGTCAGCACGAACAGCTACGCGAGGCTCATATGCGTAAGTGCATTCGGCAGGCGCAAAAAGACGGATTCACTACCATAGCTGTGGTGTGTGGCGCATGGCATGCCCCCGCTTTGCAAATCCTACCCGCTGCCAAGGCCGATAATGACTTATTGAAAAATCTGCCCAAACTTAAAACCACCGCTACTTGGGTACCGTGGACGCATGAACGCCTGAGTAATGCGAGTGGTTATGGAGCGGGGGTGGATGCTCCCGGTTGGTATGCGCATATTTGGCAGGCTACGTTACAGCCTGACTCTTCTAACACTCTCACCACCCGCTGGCTGACACGGATAGCCCATACCTTCAGGGAGCAGGGGCTGGATATTTCATCCGCCCATGTGATTGAGACGGTGCGCCTCGCACAGACCTTAGCAGCGATGCGTAATCGACCGCTTCCGGGGCTTACCGAAATGAACGAAGCAGTGCAGAGTGTCATGCTATTCGGTGATGCGGCTCCCATGCAGTTATTGCAGCGCAAACTGTTAGTGGGTGAGCTGTTGGGCAGTGTGCCAGAGGATACACCCCAAACCCCGTTACAGCAGGATTTAGCACAAGAGCAAAAACGTCTCCGCCTCAAGCCCTCTGCTAGCGATACCGAACTAGTACTGGATTTGCGTAAGCCCACTGAGCTAGAGCGCAGTTACCTATTACGCCGTTTGGTCGCACTGGATATTCCTTGGGGCAAAGGCGGGGATGCAGTACGGGGTAAGGGTACTTTTAAGGAAAGCTGGCGTCTCCTGTGGCAGCCGGAGTTTGCCATTTGCTTGATTGAGGCTGGTTTTTGGGGTAATACGCTGGCGGTGGCAGCTAGTAATCGGCTGATTAGTCAGGCTCGTGATACGGCTTCACTAGAGCAGCTCGCGGGCATGGTACACAATGCTCTTTATGCCAATCTGCCTGAAGCGGTAGATAGCCTAATGCAACGCCTAGAGACTGAAGCCGCTATCAGCAGTGATATGCTAAATCTCATGCAAGCACTGCCCGAACTAGCTAGATTGTTGCGTTATGGTGATGTGCGTCAAACCTCGCTGGAGCAAGTGGCTCAGGTCGTCAATGGCATGCTTACGCGTATCTGTATTGGGCTACCCAATGCCTGTAGCGCTTTAAATGAAGAAGCCGCCGAGGCCATGTTCAAGCATATTCAAGCGGTGCAGGAAGCTATCAATCTGCTGGCGGAGGACGAGTTTCGGGTGCAATGGACTCGAACCCTACATATTCTGATTGACCAGCAGGGATTGCATCCTCTGCTAGCGGGACGCTGCTGTCGCTTATTACTACAAAGCGGTGTACTCGATGATGCAGAAAGTGCGCGGCGCTTTAGTCTGGCACTCTCCACCGCTAATGATCCGGCTCAAGCTGCTAGTTGGGTGGATGGTTTCCTGCGTGACAGTGGGCAATTGCTGATTTATGACGAAGCCTTATGGAGGCTGATTGATCAATGGGTGGGTGGCTTAAATGCGGATACCTTCCAGCAATTGCTGCCGGTATTGCGTCGTACCTTTGCTACTTTCACCGCACCTGAACGTCGCCAAATGGGGGAGCGCGTTAAACAAGGGCAGGGTGCTATGCCACCTGTTGTAGCGGTGGTTAGCGATAGGGATACCACACGAGCTGCCGCAGCCTTGCCACTAATAGCCACCATTCTGGGGCTAACGGCCTAATTAGAGGGAGCACAACACCTATGAGCACGACACCCACTGAGCAACATGAAAAACGCTGGCGACTGATTTTAGGCGGTGGTGAGGCCGATGGTATTGGCTGTAGCCTAAGCGCTATTGAGCAGGGTATGGATAATTGCCTAGCAGCCGTTTATGGCGATGAAGCGAATGGCAGTAGACGAGGTGGTCTGGGAAGTTCTGCCCCGAATGTCACCCGTTGGCTGGGCGATATTCGTCAGTATTTCCCGTCTTCGGTCGTGCGCGTGATCCAGCAGGATGCTATTGAGCGGCTGGGCTTGCGGCAGTTATTGCTAGAGCCGGAGGTGCTGGAGGCGGTCGAGGCTGATATTCATCTGGTGGCGACCCTGATTTCCCTGAAAGATGTGATTCCGGCTAAGACTAAGGCTAGTGCGCGTCAGGTAGTGAATAAGGTAGTAGAGGATTTATTGCGCCGTTTAGAGCAGCCTATGCAGCAGGCGATCAAGGGAGCACTGAATCGAGCGGTACGCAATCGTCGTCCGCGCCTGCAAGAGATGGATTGGAACCGCACCATCCGCGCTAATATTAAAAATTATCTACCCGACTACAACACCATAGTACCGGATAAACTGATTGGCTATGGGCGCAAGCACAAACGTGCCGCATTGAAGGATGTTGTGTTATGTATTGACCAAAGCGGTTCTATGGCTCCCTCCGTGGTATATTCCAGCATTTTTGCTGCCGTGATGGCTTCGATTCCGGCACTGAGTACCAAAATGGTGGTATTCGATACCTCGATTGTTGATCTCACCGATGAGTTACATGATGATCCGGTCGATTTGCTCTTTGGTTTACAGTTAGGTGGGGGCACTGATATCAATCGAGCTCTGGGCTATTGTCAGGGGCTGATTTCCCGCCCCGACGATACCATACTCATTCTAATCAGTGACCTATATGAGGGGGGTAATAGTAAGGAAATGCTTAAGCGTACTGCGCAGCTAGTGGACTCAGGGGTGCAGGTGATCGCACTATTAGCCCTTAGTGATGAGGGAGCGCCCTTTTATGATCATGATATGGCTGCCAAATATGCGGCACTAGGCGTACCGACTTTTGCCTGTACCCCAGATCAGTTTCCAGAGCTAATGGCGCATACGCTTATGAAACAAGATCTAGGACAGTGGGCGGCAAAAGAGGGCATTGTGCTAAGTACTTGAGCCAAAGTAATCGAGTATTCCGCGCCCAAACAGATCACCAAACAAATGGCTTTGCAGCAGGATATTGATGTCAGACGCAAAATCGTATATTGGTCTACTCACCGAGCGATCCACCCGCTTGGTTTGCACTACTAGAGCCTATCGTCAAATTCTTAGTAGTCATTTCAGAGCCGAACGGCGTTGCCCGGTGCCGAGCTGTCCGTTCCTCCGCTCGATGACGCTCGCCGCTCACTGTGGCTCCGCAGCCCGGCCTGCGCTCAGTGACCTAGGGAAAGACGCAAGCCAAGGTTGTAATAGCGAAAGTCAGGCTCGCGCCTGAAGCGGAAGGAAGAACGGCAGAGCCGCCCCCCATAGAGCCAAGAGCCGCCACGAAACATGCGCTTGGCCCTTTTCGGATCGCCTCCGGCTTGCCCCTGCGGATCAGTGACGGTTTGCTTGCCCAAGCTCCCTTGCCAAACATCTTGACACCACTCAAGCACATTGCCGTGCATTTCATACAAACCCCAAGGATTGGGTAGATAACTTTTGACTGGATTGGTTTCACCCTCATAGCCCCACTTGTCCCAGTCACCTGAATAGTTCACGTTTTCCTTGCTCAGGTCAGCTTTCCCGCCAAAATAAAAAGGTGTTTTCGTGCCAGCCCGGCAGGCGTACTCCCACTCGGCCTCCCATGGCAAACGCACTTGTAATTCCGGGTGCATGTTACGCAGAACGCCAATGAATCGCTGACAATCGTCCCAACTGACACGCTCGACAGGGTGCTCACTGCCCTGAAAATGGCTAGGATTTTCCTGTAGCACAGCCTGCCACAGGGCTTGAGTCACGGTGGTTTCACCGAGCCAGAAACCTTTGGTCAGGGTGACTTGATGCAGATCTTCCCTGTTGTAACGCCCTTCCTCATCTTCTGGCGAACCCATCATGAATGTACCCGGCGGTATCCAGCGGAAGGCATGGCGTACATTTCTGTAAGTAAATGCCTGCCACAAGCCGTATTGATCCTGCCCCCAATCGGAGGCCCAGGTGTAGGGGAAGACGGATGGTGAAAGGTGGTTATGGGGCATGGCGGTGCCCTGGTAAGTCGGCTAGTTGACAGGCTTTCACCCATGCATCCACACAGATTACTAACGTACCGATTGCCTTGCTTTTTGCTTGCCAGGGAAGATAAGACCGGATGAAGATCTGGTCACTTACCTTCATTCCACAAAAGTTTTCGTGTCGCCAGTGCGGATCAGCAACGGAAATCTTAAAAAATTTTTGTTTCATGATTTACCCCTGAATCTACCCAATAGAATCTGCAAGCGTTGTGCCAGATGCTGCTTGTTCACCTCTACACTTACTCCACTCATTATGGCTCCTCCGCCCGGCTTGAACTCAGTGTGACCCAGGGAAAGACGTAGGCCAAGGTAGCTGTCGCGATCGTCAGGCGTGCTCCTGAAGAGGCGGAAGGCAGAACGGCAGTTTCGCCCCTTGTTGGCCCAGGAGCCGCCACGAATCACGTGCGACTGCCCCTGCAGTTCAGTAACTGCCGGCTTGCCTAAATGAGGCTGCCAAACATCCTGACACCACTCCAATACATTACCGTGCATTTCATATAAGCCCCAATCATTCGGTGGGTAACTTTTTACAGGTTTGGTGGATCCGCTGGAATCAGCAGCATCCCATTTGCCAGAATAATTGACTTTCTCCTGATTCAAATCGCCTTTACCGCCGAAAGAAAAAGGTGTTGTAGTCCCTGCCCGACAGGCATACTCCCATTGCGCCTCAGAAGGAAGCTGCGCGTTCAGTCCTGACATCATGTTATTGAGTTTGCGGATAAACTGCCGACAATCATTCCAACTGACTTGCTCAACTGGGTTTTTCGAGTTCTCTTTAAAGTGGCTGGGGTTATCACCCATAACGCCTTGCCACAAGGCCTGAGTCACGGTGGTATCGGCTAGCCAGAAGCCCTGCGTCAGGGTAACTTGATGCAGATCCTCATTATCATATCGGCCTTCCTCATCTTTCGGCGAACCCATCATGAAGGTATCGGGCTCGATCCAGCGGAAGCGCTGGGTGATGTTTTTGATGGTAAGGTCAGCGTAGAAATTTACATCGGGATGGTGCAAATCGATGGTCTCAGCATCATAACCGAAGGGTGTACCCGTCCAGTCCCAACTGCCCCTGATTTGGTCGAGTCTCTCTTGCCAGCGTACCTGATAGCTCTGCCCGGCAAACATGATTTCTGCAAACAAGCCCTCGGCATTGCGCCAGATACGTCTGGCCCAACTGGGTTTACTGACTACCTCTAACTCCAACCAGTGTGAGGATGATTCAATACCCACTAAGCCCTCTGGCAAGGTGTAACACACTCCCTGACGAACAATCTGCTTGCGTCCCTCATTAATGGGTGGGTAATCCAAAACAGGTGGCAAACCACGCAAGGACTCTATCTCAGCCAATACCGTTGTCTGCAAACCCGGCCACTGCTGCTCGCGCCGTAGGCTAAACTCTCCCTCGCTACCACATTGCACCACTTGCCAGCGCTCTCGCTCCAGCTTTTCTTTCTGTGATAGTACCCGCTGCATAGCACGTTCCAGCTCAAAGCCAGAGGGTAGCATCTCAGGTAGTTGTCCTGCCCGCAGCGCTTGCTCATTGACCAGAGCATACAGATCATATGCCAAATCACTAAACTCACCCTGCCATACCAATGCAGGTAGGCTACTCAAAAAGCTTTTCCCCTGTTGCAACAGTGCGTTGTACTGTGCCTGTGTTTCCTTTCCTTGGGCAATGCTCGCTGCCAGCTGCTGTAAATAATCGCGGACTGCCTGATTTTCTCCCTGTTCCAACAAGCAATGATGCCATTGCTCAAGACGCTTCAGACCCGTAAAAGCGCCCTGATGATGATTTTCCACCACATCCCAAAAATGCTGCGCCACCTCCGAACCCGCCAGTTCTTTCTGGTAAATGGCTTGATATTTTTCGGCAACATTCGAGCGTATCCGAATGCCCAAAGCCGTGCGCTGTATATCGGCATGATTCCAGATCACCCCCTCTATATCGCTGGCTCCCCAGCACAGCAACAAACGCAAGCGCCGTAATAATCCTACATCTACTATCGGCACAGCAGACAGCCATGCCAGAATTTTATCCATGGCAATCGCTGTATTATCCAGAGTAAAGCCCGTGCGTGCCGGATAACGCGGCAAGGTCACTCCATCATTGAAGGGTGTAGGCTGCAAATGCTGCGTTATGGCATAGTCGCGAACCGAATGGGGCAAAGGACTGAGGTTCAGCACAGCAGCATTATGATTACGCAAACACACTGCAACCTGTTGCCAGAAATCAACAGCATTTCCCGTCGAGTCGCCTGCCCCCAAATCACTTAAAATCAACACGGGCACAGCACTTGGTGCACAGCGCCAGCGCGACCACGTTGTTATTGATCGTGTCGATTTCGATTTTTTCTTTTGCGCTGGCCACGGCTTTACCCATAGTTGGGTATCCCGTCGCCCCTGATCAAATTGCAAGACCTGTAGTGCTTCCTCCCCTAACTGCCAACGTAATTGCCCCACTAACCAGGCAAAATCAGACCAGTAAGGCTCCAGATGTTTGTTACAGTCCACCAGAATTAACAAACGTTTCGCCCAGCGCTGGCGCAATAAATACGGCAACCGCCGTACTACCAACCCCTTGGATATACGCCGTGTTAATAAACGATGATTCAGTCGCGAACCGGCACGCTGTTGTCCGAGAGCATTTAGTAACAAGGGTGTTAGACGAGAGATGGAGAATAAAGCGGGTGGACTGGCGAACTGATATGTACCCTCCTGCTCACGATCTTTCGCAGTAAACCGCCAATCTGGATCATACAAATAAGAGGCAGGAGTATCATCTGCTGGTTGTTTCCGAATGATTTTACGAATACGCAGAAACCACGCATTAGCATCCTGAGCAGTTGCTGTGTGAAAGCTTGATTTTTGCTCACCATCAGATTTGTCGAAAGTATTAAAGTTTTGTACTAAATACTCATCTTGGGTCTTGTCTGAATTTTTATTTGTTCGCGCCTCATAACCTAATACTTGCGAGAAACGATCCAGTACTTCAGCCGGTTCGCCCGCCAATTGGATTTGTGCTAAACGTTTCCAGGCCATTTACACATTCACTTCTTTTTTCAGTGCGTAATCGGCAATCTTCCGCAATCGATCTTCCTGCTCGGATGGCTTAAGCGTGTGTATAGCGGTCAATAGATCAATGTACTCCGCTAGACCGGGAGGGTATAGGCTATGCGGATTGGCATCCCGATCATCCCATAGTAATTTTGCCGCCAGAAAATAAGCCTGCTCCGAAACTGCTGCGCCAAAGTGCAAACGTCCGCGCTCGATCAGCCAATGATGACGCTTTTGGAGACGCGGCTCAGGTGATTTCAGAAGTTGTTCGTCCTGATACCACTCATCAGAGTTTTCCATTTTCAATGTATGTACCAGACAGCGACGTACAAAGGCACGCGGTAACTCGCGCTCCTCATTGGTGGTAATGATCACCAATAAGCGTTTGGGGTCAGCCCTGATCGGGTTGTGCAGCACATCTGCTTTGTCTGTGCTGTTATATGATTCATGACTTAAAAACGGAACATTAAACTGATACTGCCCCAGTGTTTCCAGCAAGCCATTCGGTAAATCTGGCTCGGCTTTATCAATCTCATCCAGCAACAGCACCACTCCGCCCCGCTGCTCATCCCAGCTTTCAGGACAAGCAGGCATTGGACGCAACTGTGTGGCACACTGCGGATACTGCTTGCGTGCAGAACACCAGTCATAAGCCCACCAGAAAGCGCCCGGTGCTAAAAATCGACGTGGATTAAGGATCTCCTGTAATTTATCCCTATCAACTTGCCCTGCTTGAACCTGTGCCTCACCTAATCTTGCCACCGCATCAAAATGCCAGTGCAGATCACTCAGCTCGGTATTACCCTGAATCACCTCGCTCACGAACGCCCAACCCAATTGCTCAGCAATGGCCTTTGCCATCTGGCTTTTGCCCGTGCCAGGTGCGCCGCGTAATAACAACGGTCTCCCTGAGGCATAGGCTGCCCATAGGGCATAGCAGTCCTGTTCCTCGAAAACATGATGCAGATTTTTAGCTGGATTTTTGATCGTTAGCTGCTCAGGAATAAAATTCTTTAATTGAAGTGTGCCTGCCATTTTTCTTTACTCCTTTGACATGCGCAACAAAGTACCCACCTGACGCAATAATTCACGCTGACTTTCACTTTCCACACACGGCGAATGATGATGATTATCCCCTGCACTGCCGCAACATATGAAGCGTATGCAGGGTGACAGCCGTTTTTCTGCCTTCGGAAACCAATGTTGTTCCCTTAATAACATCAAATAATCATTTGAAACCAGATAATAGATAATCTTGCCACCACGGGCTTCTACCAAACCCAAGGCGGCATCTTCGATGTCACTCAGCAAATCTTCTAAATCCGAGTTTCCGTAATCACGTATACTGGGCGGATTGTGGTACAAATCCTTTAGCACGGGAATCAGTAGCTCATAGTTGACTGCATTGCAGGCATTAGCATCAAACAGTAAAATATCATACTCATCATCATATGGACGTGGCTTATGATACTTATCGAGTGTATAACGTGCTGGCTGTCCGAAACTGCGAGACACCAAAACTTCAATATAAGCAGGCGACTCCAGCACCACCTGATGGGTCAGGGTACTGCCCTTTTTACCCTGAAAATCCTCTGCGTGCTGCAACCACCATTGCGGTGATATGGTTTTCAGCAATAACCAGCCACAAATCGTTTCTATTTGCTGTAAATAATATTTCCAACCTACCGGGTTATCTTTCCCCCAAAGCCTGAGTTTAGTTGACATCTGATTTAGCTGAATGATGGCCTGCTGTACTGAGTCAATCTGCTTGCCATCGACGAGATAAGCAGCAATATCACCTGCGGAATCATTTTGGCGCTCAAAATGCCCCCGAAACTTGTCCAGCAAAGCTGCCCCCGGCTTCGCAATTTCACGCGCAATTTCAGCGATTAGCAGTCTGTTCAAATAAGCACTGAGCTTGGCAATGGCAGCATCAGTTGCTACTTGTATCGCTTGCTGAAACTTAGGGGCATTATCACCCTGTAACAACCAAGGAATCAGTATCACCGTAAAGCGCTCATCTACCTGTGTCGGAACGCTGGAAATTACTCCGTAAAGCGTTTCCTCATGAAACACAGGCGCACCAGAAATTCCACTCCAGTCTCCTTTTTCTAACGGATTACCTTGAGAGAGCAAATGACTTTTTGGACAGTTCTGGTCCGGTGGGAAAAATGTACCCATTGCAGGAGATAATTTACGTTTACCACCAGTATCCAGTGACTTGCTAAAGCGTGGATAGCCGCGTGTCGCCCAAGGTTCATGCTCCTTAGGCATCCGTCGCGCCAGAAGAGATGGTAGCAACTGCATATTCGGCGGGGTTTTACATTTTAGAACCGCAATATCACACTCAAGGCTCCCCCCTGCATAGATGATCTCTGCCTCAGCGTCCTCATACCCAAGATCAGGCCACTCCAGTCTAATAGGAATGCTCTCATCCCGCTCAGCAAACACCACCACATGCCATGCCGTAATCAGCAGATTTTCAGCAATGGGGTAGCCCGTGCCAACCGAACATTCACCATCCTTGTCAGTAGACAATACCTTGGCGATCAGCCGAGTATCCATTATTCTTTATCACGAGTAAGCAACTCACCCGGATTGCCATCCCGATCAGGATTTTTGGCGTCCGTCGGTTCCAGCGTCAATCTTATTTTGTGCGTTCTGGCTCTTGTGTATTTAGATGAACCCTCCGCATTTACATCAACCACCCAGAACTTGATCTTGCCACCACCCTTACCACTAAACTCCCAGTCCACCGCTACCTGCAACTCAACATCGATATTCTTGACCTTAAAACGAATATCTTGACCTTCAGCCTGCTGTTGGGACTCGGCAATTTCCTCACGTAACTGAGCAAGAACACTTGATAATTCCAGCTTAATCATGACACTACTCCCTTGATCGATTGGCTATAGCATAACCAATATTATCAACCTATAACATCATGAGCGTTAAAAAATATTCCCGACACTTTTGCAGTCGGCTTCATTTTCTGTGGTCATCCAAATACGGAATGAAGAAAAGCTGCCTATTACTTCATAATAGCTTTTGTAATTCAGAGGGGAGTACTGGCTTTACTGTATTGCCTGTAGTAGTTGTTCAACCTTGGTAGCCTCCGGTTTACCCACAACTTGCCCGATCACACTACCTAGTTCTGCTAGCTGTTTTTTGGTCAGGCCGGTATTGAGTCCAACATTAAGGTATGATCGTAGCTGTGGTTCTAGACCCGCAACACTCGCCAATGCGGAGATGGTGACAAGTTCTCGATTTTTGTAATCCAGTATTCCGCGCCCAAATAGATCACCAAACAAATGGCTTTGTAGCAGGACATTAATGTCAGGCGCAAAATCATAGAGCGGCTCACTCACAGGTACAGTGATCGGTTTCCCCACCCGCTAAGCAAGGTAAGTTCATAGCTACGATAGAGATACCCTACCGTTATTGTAACAGTCTATTAGTGTATAAACAGGGGTATGCCGGCAGTGGAAGGGGAGGGATTGATTTATGCATACGGGATTCGGTGGCAGATCGGCTAGGTATTGTCTGTTTTAGGAGCTGATGCCCAAGCCCCCCATGCGGACAGAGCCTCATCGCTACTGTCATAGTGATCAAGAAGCTCTGCTCTGCTGTCGATTATATAACCAAGAAATGCAATAACAGCCTTTCGCTGTACAGGTGTGCAATGTAACCTATGTTTGTAGCCCACTGGATCGTTGAGATGGAACAGTAATTGAAGCAGATAGGGATAGTCGAGTGACTCAGCAAGTGCAATACGAGCTAACGCTGGAAAGTAATAAACAAAGCCAGCAGGTGAGATAAAACAGATAGGATCCCAGCCCGTATTGCCAACCTGCTCAATAGATAAGGTTTCGAGGTTATTGTTGCGAAGCGTTTCATCATGTTCATAGCACTCTTCACAATGCTGGTAATTGGTGAAGTGCTCCGGTCGAGGGCAATCTGCAAAGGCAGCACGAATCATCTGAAGCATTTGGTCATCTTGATTCATAAAGCTTGTTCCCTATTGTGTTTAAAAGGCGGATTAGTTTGTTAGTAATCGTTAGGAAATTATAGCTGTTTCACTAGCTAACTCCCTATATGATAGAGGTTATACATGCTCTGAGTGCTGGAGGTTAGCCCCTTTGAGTTGCATAAATAGCGAGTCTTCAACCGTAAACCGTAACTCTATCCCTCCATTATGATCCAGCCCGGTAGTGCCTCCAATCAGTACGGGTACTTGTTTACGGGGAGTAAGGCACTGGAATTTTGGGGTTTGTGCTCCACCCGCTAGTAGGCCAACATCAATTCGCCGATAAGTGATACCTAGTAACGGGGGGTGAGTTCCTTGTCTTACCTAATCAGCGACTTTAGCGGCTACAGGTAGGGTAACAGGGCGCGTTTTCATGCTGATCAATATTACTGCAATAAAGATCAAAATGGCTGCTAAATAATCCTTTGCTGTAATAGGCTCGCCCACAATAATCGCTCCGATGGCAAGTGCCACTACAGGCGGAATATAAGTCGCAGAAGCGGCGGTCACGGCTCCTAATTTATCAACAATATAATAGTAAATTAGATAGGCCAATCCCGTGCCGAGCAGACCCAGTCCAATAATCAATCCCCAAGTAGCCTGAGGGCTTTGCAAAATATTACCGATGCCCTCAAGGCGGGTGAAAAACCCTAAAATCGGTAGCGCTAGCCCAAGCTGATAAGTGGTTAGTGCTGCTGGTGCAATACCTAATGGGCTGAGATATTTTTTTGCATAGATAAATGAAGCGCCTAAGCTCAGTGAGCCTAGCACCATGTAGAGAACCCCTGCGGCTTTACCACCCCCTAGATCAGCACTAAAAGGATCGGCAATTAATAACACCCCAGAAAATCCCGCCACCAGTCCCAACACCCGCTGCCAAGTAGCACGTTCATTAGGAATAAAAAGCAAAGCCAGTAAGAGCGCAAAGATCGGAATGGAACCACTCAGTGCTCCAGCAATCCCTGAGGGTAGTAGCGCTGTCCCCTTAGCAAACCCGTAATAATAGGCCGCTGTTGCTAATACCGACATGACTAGAAAATGATGAGCATAACGTAAATGCCGCCGTTGCAAAGCGCCAATGAGCAGGGCATAAGTGAGTACGGGGACGAATCCGAATAATACCCGTAGTAATACAATTTGCTCCGGTAGAATCAGGACTGACGCCTGTTTCATATAAATAAAATTGCTGCCCCAGATGAATCCTAGCAGCCAGAAAGCCAGTATTGGCAAGTGTTTCACGTCATTATTTCCTATGGTTGAGTCTATTATGCAGCCACTGATTACGGGTAATTTGTTGCAGTGCGGATGCTACCGTACTATGTTGCCTATTGTTTAATACCTTGAGAATAGGAGTCCACCATTATGCGTTGGTATTTACGCTCTAAAATTCATAAAGCCACGGTAACTGAGGCGAATGTGGAGTATGTCGGGAGCATTACCATTGACGAGGATCTATTGGATCAATGCGGGCTGGATATAGGGGAGAAGGTGCTAGTGGTGAGTAATACCTCAGGAGCACGGCTGGAAACCTACACTATTCGCGGGGAGCGCGGGTCGGGGGTAATGTGTGTGAATGGAGCAGCAGCCCATCTGATCAAACAGGGCGAAGAAATTATTGTCATGGGTTTTGAACTGTCTGATAAGCCTGTTGAACCTAAGGCTATTTTAGTCGATAAAAATAATCGCTTTGTCATGTATCTAACTGAAAAAGCAGGGGATAAAACGCCCGCTTTAGCCTAAGACGGGGAGTCAACGACCCTATACCCTAAAGTTAGCTGATAATTTTAGGGTAAGTTACCTGCTTAGACCCCTCCATTATTGCTTGCATATCTTTATTTTTTGTTAAAAATACACGCAGAAATTTTGCAAAATAGTTAATTATAATACCCTACTTGTCATTTATATTTGGCAGGGTTTTAAAATATAGAAATCAACATGAAAATTTTACTATTTGGCCTGCTAATTCTATTCCTTTAAAAATATCAATTAATTAGTCATTATTAGCATCAGTGGATTAGGAACTTTAAATAATTTACCGAAATAGTAAAATTTTATTGAGTTTAATCTACTAAATAGACACTGTTAATTTTTTTAGTTAATATGAACGCTGACTTTGAGTCAGTATTTAGTGACTTACTGTTGATAGTGTTTTGTGTAGCTAGTGTTTTTGTTTTAAATACCCCTTTAGAGATAGTTTTTGTTTATGTTCACTCAGTAGCTTACGAGCTGAACTGAGTATACTGCCCTACCCCTATTAAATTGCCAATGATAGGGGGTTTTTTATGTTTAGCTCTAGCTACCTACAGCGATTTTGGCAGCAAGGACGCTGCCCCTTATTTTTCTGCTAATAGAGATGTGTTCACCACATGACGCTCTAACATTTCACCCTCATTTAGTAAAGCAATCTGTAGATTTCGTACTAAAATACGATGCAATTATAGTTTTTTAGTTTAGGGAGGTAGAGGGGATGAAAGCTAAATTAATTCTGGGTTTACTGATCACAGTAGCGTTGTCAGCACCTACGCTACAGGCCGACCAATGCCAGCTAATTGAGCCAGAGCAAATGGCAAGGGCACTAGATTATATTAAACCAAATAGTACTTATATTGAGTTTTGTGAGCCTTGTGGCGATAAAGATTTTTTTAGCCAAAAGCCACAAGTAGTGAAATCCTTAGCGGTTGTCGCTAGTGAGTCGGGTGGAGAAACCTATTGGTCGCTGAAGCTGAACAATAAAGAGGTAGATCTTGCATATACCTTTATACGTAAAGCGGATGGTTCCTATATTAATGTATCTAAGTTAGCAGATTGCCCGTCTTCAGATGTATCGATTGGATTTATAGAACCTATTCATCCGTAAATAGATTCTTTTGATTTAAATACGCTTAGGTGCAGTTATTTATGCTGTGCCTATTAGCATCAGTAATAAGCCTGCTAAGAGGTAATAAGCACCGTATTGAAAACTTAGACCTTTTTTAAAGGATTCGGGAATCATGGGTTCTACCATAGGGAAAAAATGCCGAATCGCACCAATGACTAATACCGCACTGGCAAAAATAATTAACATAACACCCATAGCAACTAAAAGACTCCAGCCCATAGTCAGTCCCTAATCAAATCGATGACTAAATGCTTGATCAACATGGCGGCTAATAAAGGTATTTAAGCCTTGACCTATTTCCGCTAATTGTTTCATTTGCTCAAGCTTTTCCTCGCCTATCATGGCAGCAGTATAGAGATAGATGCCGCCTCTGTTAAATTCAACAAGCATAGCGTCATCTGCAATAGCATAACGTTTAACACCAGATTGCCCCTGTAAATTTTTATAATCACGCACCCATAAGCTCCTTATAGCTGAATCTAGCCCTATGTCATTATACTACACTTTTTAAACATGATGTTTACTGTGATGTCTGACACGATTCTCACTCATTTAGGCGAAATTTCTGTTGAGCAGTTTTTAGCGGAATATTGGCAGCAAAAGCCGCTGCTCATGCGCCAAGTGTTCCCGAATTTTACTAGCCCCGTCACACCCGATGAATTAGCGGGTATTGCTTGCGATGTGGATACGGCGCGTTTGGTACAGGAAAAGGGGGGTAAAACGCCTTGGGAAGTGCATCATTCGCCCTTACGCAAGCGCGATTTTACAAAGCTACCGGCGACGCACTGGACTTTATTAGTCAATGATATGAATGAAATTCTGCCGGAATTACAAGCTATTATTGCCCCATTTCGTTTTATTCCCGATTGGCGTATTGACGATTTAATGATTAGTTATGCAGTCGAAGGTGGTTCAGTAGGGCCACATATTGACGCTTATGATGTGTTTTTATTACAAGGATTAGGGCAGCGGCGTTGGCAAATTAGCACTCAAGCGGTGAGTGAGGAAAATTTTATTCCTAATCTCGATTTACGCATTATGCGTGATTTTGTGCCAGAACAAGAGTGGGTAGTAGAGGCTGGGGATTTGCTCTATTTGCCTCCTAATGTGCCGCATTATGGGGTCGCTCTGGGTGAGTGTATGACCTATTCGGTTGGGTTTAGAGCGCCAAGTCGAGCCGATTTATTAGAGGAGCTATTAGGGGATTTGATTGAACAACCTGAAGCACAACAACGCTTTACCGATCCTAAGCGTCATTTACAGGCTGACCCTAGCGTGATTTCTGAGGCAGATTTAGAACGCTTAACCGATTTTGTCATGGAGGCTTTACCGGATCGAGCAACGGTTAGGGAGTGGCTGCGTAGGATGAATGGCTAATGCAGCAGCGAAGGTAAGCGGATAGTTCTGGAGCAGTCTTGGCGGCATGGATGCCGCCTTGTAGCGTACAAGGATGTATTTACAGCGACTGCGGAAGAACTATCCGCTTACCTTTACCAAGTCACCTCGTACTGCTAAGGTGTTAGCAGGTGCTTAGCATCAATCCTGTGGTTTAGTTGTATTGGAAAAACTCGTTATGACCCTAAGTACTCGTGTGAATACGCTTTCGTTCGCTCCACAAAACAACCTGCCGGTGCTCATTACTCAGGCAGGTGAAGAGGCACAGTATCGGTTTATTGAGTTTTTTACTGCTACGATTCGCAACCTCAATACGCGCCGCGCTTATCACACCGCAATTTCTCAGTTTTTTAGCTGGGCGCACTCCAAAGGCTTAGCCCTAGAGACCCTCAGTTCGGTGCATATTGCCACTTATATTGAGGCTTTACAGCGCCACACCTCAGCCCCTACGGTCAAACAACATTTAGCCGCGATTCGGGCTTTATTTGACTGGTTAGTGATCGGGCAAATACTCGCGCATAATCCAGCGCATCCCGTACGCGGGCCACGCCATCAGGTGACTCGTGGCAAAACGCCGATTTTGAGTGCGGAAGATACACGTTTACTTTTGGACAGTATTCCTACCGATGAACTCATTGGGCTACGGGATCGCGCTTTAATTGCCTTGATGGTCTACAGCTTTGCACGTATTGGTGCCGCTTTAGCCATGCAGGTAGAAGATTATTACCCGAATGGTAAGCGCTGGTGGATTCGTTTGCATGAAAAGGGGGGGAAGTACCATGAAATGCCCGCGCACCATCAACTAGAGCAGTATTTAGATCAGTATATTCAAGCAGCAAAGCTTGCCGATCAGCCTAATACGCCGTTGTTTCGTACGTTTAAGGGCAATAGTGGGATTATGACGCAAAACGCCATGCGTCAAGTCTGTGCGTGGAGTATGGTACGCCGGCGGGCGGTAGCGGCGGGGATTAATACCCCGATTTGTAATCACTCGTTTCGGGGCACGGGTATCACGACCTATTTAAGTAATGGTGGCACGCTCGAAAAAGCGCAGCAAATGGCTGCCCATGAGTCACCCCGCACTACGAAGCTATACGATAGGAATAGTGATGCGATCTCTATTACCGAGGTGGAGCGGATTATTATATGAAGATTGTGATTGCCCCCGATTCCTTTAAAGAAAGCTTAAGCGCGTTAGGTGTGGCAGAAGCACTGGCAGCGGGTTTGCGTTTAGCTCTTCCTAATGCCGAATTAATCCTCGCCCCCGTGGCAGATGGTGGGGAGGGGACTACCGAGGCTTTAGTGCGAGCTACTCAAGGGCAATTAGTGACTGAAACAGTAACAGATCCGCTCGGTCATCGCTTAACAACCCAATGGGGCATACTTGGCAATGGCAAAACAGCAGTGATTGAAACCGCCGCCGCTGCCGGTTTGCATGTAGTGCCGGTTGCATTACGTAATCCTCTATTGACCACGACCTATGGTATGGGGCAATTAATTAAAGCCGCCTTAGACAAAGGTTTGCGCCATTTCATTATTGGTTTAGGGGGTAGTGCCACCAATGATGGTGGGGCAGGACTATTACAAGCCTTGGGTTTGCAGCTACTTGATGAACAAGGACATGAGTTAGCTCGCGGGGGCGCGGCTTTAGCTCAGTTGCAGACTATTAATACTCAGTACTTTGATAGCCGTATCGCACAATGCCAGTTTGAGGTGGCCTGTGATGTGACTAATCCTCTGACGGGAACGACGGGGGCGTCGGCGATTTTTGGGCCACAAAAAGGAGCTACAGCAGAGCAAGTTCAATTACTGGATCAAGCCTTGGCGCAGTGGGGCGCTGTTATTAAGCACGTGACGGGAAAAACCGTCAGCACTCTAGCCGGAGCCGGAGCAGCAGGGGGCTTGGGGGCGGGATTATTAGGCTTTTGTCCGGCAACATTAAAGCCGGGTATTGATCTCATTTTAGATGCTATGCAATTTGATGCTTTAGTCAAGGATGCTGATTTAGTGATCACCGGCGAGGGACGCTTAGATTATCAAACCGCTTATGGTAAGACACCTTTGGGGGTTGCTCAGCGGGCTAAACGTTATGGCATACCGGTGATTGCTGTAGCGGGTGCTTTGAGCACTGATGCAATAGAGTTAAATAAGTTAGGCATTGATGCCGCATTTAGTATTACCCCGCGCCCCATGAGTTTGAGCGAAGCACTGCCGGAAACAGCGCATAATTTAACCCAAGCCGCTTACGCTATGGGGAGTGTTTGGGCGGCAGCTAACCGTTTAGGGGTGTGATTTAGCCATCAATGAGTGATGCCGCTTGCCAAAGTTCTACGGATAGTTTTACACTCCCCTCACTTTATTAACTATGGAAAAAGCCCTTCATGTTTGTGTTCTTAGCCACTGTCGCAAAGAAGAACAAACGCTGCATACTCTGCGGTGATGGGTAGCTTACGTATTTAATAATGCTCAAATACATAAAAGCCTGACCGCAGCAATCGAGGTCAGGCTTTTTTTTTGCTGTTAATTTAGTGATGTAGAGGATAAGACAATGTTTAGTGGTTCGTATGTGGCGCTTATTACCCCCTTTCGTGAGGGCGAGGTTGACGAGAAAGCTTTACGGCATATGGTGAATTGGCATATTGAGCAGGGGACTCATGGCCTGATTCCTATGGGTACGACGGGCGAGTCCTCGACTGTGAGCACGGCGGAACATGAGGCAGTCGTGAAAATCGTCATTGAGGAAGTCGCAGGGCGTATTCCCGTGCTTGCCGGGGCGGGTTCTAATAACCCACTAGAGGCCGTGCATTATGCTCAATATGCACAAGAGCAGGGGGCGGATGGGGTATTATGTGTGGCAGGTTATTATAATCGCCCCTCTCAAGAAGGTTTATATCAGCATTTCAAATACCTGCATGATCACACTGATTTACCGATTATTATCTATAATATTCCACCCCGCACCATTGTCGATATTAAGCCTGAAACCATGGCACGCATCGCTGAATTACCGCGAGTGATGGGAGTAAAAGATGCCACGGGCGATATAACGCGGATTAGCCAAGAACGCCAATTGATTCATAAACCTTTTGCCTATTTCTCTGGTGATGATATGAATGCGTTGGCTTATCATGTCTTAGGTGGGAAAGGTTGTATTTCAGTAACCGCCAATATTGCCCCACAATTATGTGCTCAATTACAAAACGCCTGTGCTCAAGGCGATTATCGCCAAGCCTTAGCGATACACGAGCGCCTAGTACCCTTACATCAAGCCTTATTCTGTGAACCTAATCCAAGTGGTGCTAAATATGCGGCGTCTTTATTAGGTTTATGTAGTGAAGAAGTACGCCTGCCTATGCTGCCATTAAGTGCTGTCAATAAAGCAAGAATCAAACAATGTTTGATGGATTTAGAGTTATTGGTTTAGTTTGTAGAGTCTAATCCCCTACATCGATAGCAAAGGAACCTAGTGTTCCTTTGCTGTTATTAGCTCATGGAGTGACCACAATAATAAGCGATAATTCACTAAAAATTAGCTTATGCTTAGAGCATATTTACCCAACACAGGAATCGCTATGAAGCTTACTAATACTCACTTATTGTGGCTGAATATAGCCACCTTTATCCTAATGATTTTGGTTAATATCGCGGGGAGTTCAGGCAGTTTTGGCGTAAATGTGGCAGAGGTTAGCGCTCGCTATACCACGCTACTGACGCCAGCAGGTTATGCGTTTAGTATTTGGGGACTCATTTATTTACTCTTGATTGGCTTTCTAGCTTATCAATGGAAATCGCATCAACAAGGTGATGATGCGCAGTCTTTAGAACCGGCCTCTATCTGGTTTGCATTGAGTAATGTATTGAATGCCCTATGGATTATCGCTTGGGTTAATCATGAAATAGGTTTATCGGCATTGCTAATCTTAGGACTGTGGGGCGCTTTATTCCAATTGGTTGTGAGTTTACGCTTGGAGCTGTGGGATGCGCCGGTGAGAATTATCTTTTGGGTCTGGTGGCCGATTTGTATTTATATCGGTTGGATTACCTTAGCATTACCCTTAAATATAGCCGTATTACTCAGTACCGCTTTTATCACTCCGCCGCTATTTAGCGCCGAAACTTGGGCCATCTTGGCTTTAGCTGCCATCACGAGTGCTTATTTATTGTGGACACAGTATCGCAATATGCGTGAGGCCTCATTAGTGGCAGTTTGGGGTTTTATTGCCATAACAGTACATCAATGGCAGGTGAGCATAACTGTCAGCCTATTTGCTTTGGTCTGTGGCGCATTATTACTGAGTACTGTTGTGGCTCATGCCTTGCGTAATCAAGCCACCTTACCTATTCACAAACTTCAACGCGGCGAGTATTAGGGAGCGGTGTGAGAACAGGCTGGCTTTTAAACCTAGTCTTATTACTGTAATAAGCACAAGTGGTTTTGATGGGATAAACTAAAGAGGTGATAGGGTATTGTGGATGCACACCTATTGCATAGGTCACCTTAGTTGGCCTCATGAACTAAAAAAGGAGTTTTATTATGGCTACCCTGTCTGTACCGAATACGATAATGAGTCGGCGTAAGTTTTTAATGCTAGGCGCGGGTTTAATCGCAGGTTCTACTTTAGGGTCGTGGGCGAAAATGGCACGTGCTGAGTCGACGCCTATTACACTGCCCACCTTACCTTATGCGGATAATGCGCTAGAGCCAGTGATTTCGGCGAATACCATGGGCTTCCATTATGGCAAACATCATAAAGCCTATGTCGATAACTTAAATAAACTCATTCCAGGTACACCCTTTGCTGATCTAACTTTAGAGAAAATCATTACTGAGACCGTGGGCAAAGAGGATAATACCGCCATTTTTAATAATGCGGCACAAGTGTGGAATCATACTTTTTATTGGAATAGCTTAAAGCCTAATGGCGGTGGTGAACCGCCAGCAGCTTTAAAAGCGAAATTAGAAGAGTCTTTTGGCAGTGTGGATGCCGCCAAAGCCGAGCTACAAAAGGCGGCTACTAGTCAATTTGGTAGTGGTTGGGCATGGTTAGTAAAAGACGGTGATAAACTTAAAGTGGTCAAAACGGGCAATGCCAATACCCCTTTAACCGATGGCTTAAAACCCTTATTAACCATCGATGTTTGGGAACATGCCTATTATCTGGATTATCAAAATAAGCGTGCGGATTATGTCACGGCTGTTTTAGATAAACTAATCAATTGGGATTTTGCTGCACAGAATATGGCTTAGCCCTAATAAGCGCTTTGAGTATAAGCTTAAAGCGCTTTTAAAAATCCTTTAGTATATAATCGGCTGGCCTTGATTCGTTAATAATCGTATACGCATTAGGTAAGTCATTGAGTAATGCTTTACTTTTCGCGGTTTCCTCACTCAGCCCATAGCCAAGCCAACGCTCTATTAAACGCCGTTCCAATAGGGCAGTCTCAGCCTCAATCCAAACACTTAAATCCCATAAAGCATGGAGTTGTTGCCAAGGCTCGCGCTGTAATAATAAGTAATTACCCTCGACTATGAGTATCTTATGCTGCTCTTGTACAACTTCCGCCCCTGCTAATGCTAAATCACGTTCCCGATCAAAGACGGGAATAATCACTTCTTTTTCAGTTTTTAAGCGTTTAATTAAATGGATAAAACCCAACGCATCAAACGTTTCAGGTGAGCCTTTGCGTGTCAGTAAACCACGCTCGGTTAAAATACGATTATCTAAATGAAACCCATCCATAGGAATTACCTTAGCACATTCATTTTGCCCCTGATTCAACGCCATTACCAATTGATGTGCCAGTGTACTTTTACCCGCAGCGGGGGGCGCTGCAAGTGCAATGAGTTGTCGTTGTTTAGTATCACGTTGGCGAATTAGAGTCAGTAATTCAGTGCAGGATAAAACGGACGCTGTCATGGTGTCGCTCCTTGGCTAATGTGCTCTACCCAGCTAAACAGTTCCTCTAGATCGTAATCTCCACTATGCGGACGCTCCCAAGGCAAGGCAAAATCGACCTGATAACCTTTGTTTTGTAACAAAGTGGCTAAGATCACGGGAATAGCTAACGACGTGTCTTTATCTAGAGTGCCGTGGCGAATGCGCCAATAGTGTGCTGTTTTAGTATCGGGTATGCCCAGATAATAAAGCGGGTTCATCATTTTGACTAGCAAAGGATCAGCTAAACTACTTTCTACCGTAGAATGATCTTTGCCAAAGGCAGTAAAGTGCTGGGCATTAATAGCATCCGTACCAAATAACTCATTTTCTCCGCTACTTAAATCTAAGCCATCAAAAGCAGGTGGAGTTTTCATGCGTCCCATATAAGCAAGATAGTGGTTAAAATCGAGATCCATGACTTTTTTATTATTAATAGTCAGCCATTTTAGGGTTGATAAGTTTTTTCCCTGATCTATAGCCTGCTGAGCCGAACGCATAACATAGGTTTTAATACTGTCTTTAAAGGAGCCATTGCCTTGCTCATCTAAACTTAACGTTTGCCCATTAGCATCTTTTAAATGGAGGCTATTGAGATAGGCGGTAAAAATAGGTTTGAGCCGCTCTGAAACTTTGATTTGCTCCGGGGTTAAGGTGCCTGCCACGAGTTTGCGCTTGATTTGATAGTCTGTGCCTTTAGCAATGACTAGCTTTTTATAATCATGCAAGCCATTAAATTGCCACTCATACGCCGCATCGGCTTGATCTAAGTTCGTGATCGGACAATAGGCTGATACTGCAAAAATATCATCTCGGACATTTGCCGCCCCCAGTGCAGTGAGGTAGGGCACATAGTCGGAATTATTTCCCGTAGCACCTAATAGAGTGGCTAAAGCGCCCCCCGCACTTGTGCCATTGGCAATAATTTTCTCAGCATCACCGGGCATGGCTTTGTCATTATAGCGTAAATAGCGCACGGCGGCTTTGAGGTCAACAATGGCGGCAGGGGCTTTACCAATATAACCACCCTCGGCATCTTGATTGGTGCGTCCGCGTGCGGCAGGTGCTGCAACCACATAGCCCTTGCTCAAAGCCAGCAGGGTAGCATTACCCTCGCGCTCAACCTTGGGCGTATCCGCCTCGCCGGGCATATAGCCACCTACCCGATTAGGGAAAAAAATCGGCGCTGTAGTGATGTTATATGACCCTATGGTTTTACCCGTAAAGTACGCCTCTGGTACATACACATGCATATGTTGATATTGAACATCAACAGGCTGTGTTACATAAACAATATGCTCAAAGGCACGCACCTGAATGGATTGACCCTGAACCTTAAAGGTTTTGATTTTGTAATGATTAGGATCAAAATCAAGCGAATAGGTTTCAGGTAATGTCTCGGCGTAAGTACAGGTTATTGAACTAGATAATATAGCTGCAAGCAGGGTTAATGAATGTTTTAAATACATTATTTCACTCTAATAGCCGTCGTTAAGAGTTTAGTGTAGATAAAAATTGAGTAAATATCATGCAAAAACTAGAGCAAAAGTAAACGGATAGCTAGTGAAAGCATAGCACCTTGATAAAAAGCCTCTATAGCAGATTGGATTAATTAGTGATAGTTAAGTACTTGAGCCAAAGTAGTCCGGTATTTCTGGAACAGTCTTGGCGGCAAGGATGCCGCCTTGTAGCGTACAGGGAGGTATTCACAGCGGCTGCTCCAGAAATACCGGACTACTTTAACCTACTTATTGCCGCGCAGGCGTTGAATAGCGGCGGTTTTTACATGACCATAACCGCGAATGTGATCATAAGCGCGGAGTTGCTCTAATAGCTTAGGATAAGTATCTGCAGTTAAGGTCTGTGCTGCTTGTTGGATTACTTGGCTATACTCCTGAATTAAAGCCCGTTCTTGCCTCCGTTCTTGTGTGTAGCCGAATATATCCAAGGGCGTACCTCGGAGTATTTTAAGCCGAGCTAAAAGTGGAAATAGTCTATACAACCAAGCACCATAAGTTTGTTTCAGTGGCTTGCCCTCTTGGTCTTTTTTCGTGAAAAAGGGCGGGGCTAAGTGGAGTTTTAGCTGATAATCCTTACCTAATTCACCCGCAAAGGTTTGCGAAAGTTGTGCTTTAAATTCAGCACCGCTATAAAGCCTAGCGACTTCGTACTCATCCTTATAGGCCATAAAATGCGCTAGGTTTTTAGCGGCGGTTCGTGTTAAGGGCAGGGTGCTATCTAAGCCTAAGCGCTGCTCTGCTAATTGTAAGGGCTGGAGTAGGGTTGCATAACGTTCGGCATAAGCCTTATTTTGATAATGGGTGAGCCAGTTCTGATGTAAGTGGATTAAAGCGGCTAGATCTAGTTCTTCAGTCGGTTGTGCGGGTGAACTATTTAAGTATTCATGAGCATTGCCATAATGGGCGAAATAGCATCCCCATGCGAAGGCTTGCTCATTTTTGTCGGCTTGAACCGCATTCAAAGCCAACGCTTGTATAATGCTGTCGCGTTTTAAGGGAATCCAACCCTTTTGCCACGCATAACCTAGTAGCATCGTATTCGCAAATAAGGTATCGCCCAAGAGTTTCAGGGCTAACTCATTGGCATTTAAGAATTCAGCTACGCCAGCGCCCATACTGGTTTGGAGATCTTGGGTAATCGAAGCACCCGGAAAAGCCCAGCGCTGATTGGTAATAAATTCAGCGGTAGGGGTAGCACTACTATTAATAACGCCTTGGGTTAATCCTTGCAAAATCAGGCTGAGCGCTTCGGCTGAGGCCGATACTATGGCATCACAACCGATGATGAGATTAGCCTCACCCGTCGCAATTTTACTGGCATTGAGTTGAGACGGTTCCTGTGCGATTTGCACATGGGAGAGTACCGCCCCGCCTTTTTGTGCCAGACCCGCCATATCTAATACAGTAACCCCTTTATGTTCGAGATGAGCCGCCATCCCCAGCAATGCACCAAGGGTCACAATGCCGGTTCCCCCCACTCCCGTGATTAAAATCCGATAGGGATGGGTCAAACTAGGCAACAGTGGGGGCGGTAACTCGGTTAGGGTGATATTGGGAGCTTGATTCTCTTCTGGTTTGCGTAGTTGAGCACCTACTAGGGTAACAAAGCTGGGGCAAAACCCTTGCACACAAGAAAAATCCTGATTACAGGTCGATTGATTGATGTGGCGTTTAGTCCCCAATGGGGTGGTAAGCGGCTCAATGGATAAGCAATTGGATTGGGTTGAGCAGTCACCACAGCCCTCGCAGACGGCTGGGTTAATAATCACCCGTTGGGTCGATTCCGGTAGGGTGCCCCGTTTGCGCCGGCGGCGTTTTTCGGTAGCGCACATTTGTTCGTAAATAAGGATAGTGGTGCCGGTGGTGGTGCGTAATTGCTTTTGTACCGCGTCTAATTCATCCCGATGAAAGACGCTAATATCAGGCGGTAAACGATAGCTGGGCTCTTGATATTTACTTGGGTCATCGGTCACTACAACGGTTTTAGCTACACCTTCGGCTTGTACCTGAGCGACAAGTAGTGGCACGGTGAGTATGCCGTCTAAGGGTTGTCCGCCCGTCATTGCTACAGCATCATTAAAGAGAATTTTATAAGTAATATTAGCTTTAGCTGCCACCGCTGCGCGAATTGCCAACAGCCCCGAATGAAAATAAGTGCCATCACCGAGATTAGCAAAAACATGCGGGTCTTGAGTAAAGGCCATTTGACCTAACCATGCCACCCCTTCGCCGCCCATTTGACTAAAGGTCGCGGTACTCCTATCCATCCAATTGACCATATAATGACAGCCAATACCCGCCAGTGCGCGCGACCCTTCAGGAACCCGTGTGGAGGTATTATGCGGGCAGCCTGAACAAAACCACGGTTTGCGTTCCGTCGTGACACGGGGGCGGGCGGTTTCACGCTCTTTTTGCTCAATAATATGAATGCGTTCTAAAACATGAGCACGAATATCCTCTGGTAATACCATCGTCAGTAAACGTCGTGCGATGGCTTTGGCAACTATCGCTGGGGATAGCTCGGCGGTGGCAGGGAGTAACCATTCACTGCGCGGAATAGACCATTCTCCTCCGGCTCCATCGCGGGCGGCAAATTTGCCATAGACATTGGGGCGTACATCTTCGCGCCAGTTATACAACTCCTCTTTTAAGGCATATTCCAATACTTGACGTTTTTCTTCTACTACCAGAATCTCATCTAGCCCTTCGGCAAAATGCCGCGCATCCTGTGCATCTAAAGGCCAGACACAGCCCACTTTCATCATCCGAATGCCCAAGCGGCGACAGGCGGCGACATCAAGCCCTAAATCATTGAGGGCTTGGCGCACATCTTGATAGGCTTTGCCCGCTGTCAAAATGCCAAAACGGGCTTGGGGGGAGTCAATCACAATACGATTCAAACGATTAGCCCGCACATAAGCGAGGGCGGCATACCATTTGTAATTAACCATCCGCGCTTCCTGCACTAGAGGCGGATCAGGCCAACGGATATTTAAGCCCTCCGGTGGCAGGGTAAAATCATCGGGCAAAACGATCTGAATACGTTCAGGGTCTATTTCAATAGAGGAGGAGGTTTCTACGATTTGAGTGACACATTTTAATCCCACCCAGAGGCCAGAATAACGGCTCATCGCCCAGCCGTGCAGACCAAAATCGATAATCTCTTGTATAGTAGAGGGATATAAAACGGGGATACCACAGGCGGCTAAGAGGTGCTCGGATTGATGGGCTAAGGAGGACGATTTTGCGGCATGATCATCACCCACCACCATCAGTACTCCACCGTATGGTGAGGTTCCGGCAGCGTTGGCGTGTTTAATGGCATCGGTTGAACGGTCAGCGCCAGGGCCTTTGCCATACCAGAGTGCAAAGACTCCTTGATAGTTAGCCTGAGGGTAGAGGTTTAATTGTTGCGACCCCCAGACGGCCGTAGCCGCTAAATCCTCATTGAGGCCTGGCTGGAAGACAATATTATGGGAGGAGAGGTGGGATTGTGCGTGCCATAGTTGCTGATCAATGCTGGCTAAGGGCGAACCGCGATAGCCCGAAACGAAGCCTGCGGTATTAAGACCCGCTAAGTGATCGCGTACCTTTTGGAGTAAGAGTAAGCGCACTAGAGCTTGTGTGCCACTCATATAGGCACGACCTTTAAGCGTGGTATATTTATCGTCCAGCAGCGCACGCGGTAGTTTAGCTGTCATGGCATCACCCTCCACTTATTTTTATTCTAATTGAGGGATAGCATACTAAAAAATAAGCTAATTTACCCTAAACCTTGTTTTTTCAGTTTTATTCCAAGCCCTTTAATACCAACCAAGCTAGTACTATATAGCGTGAGCTTTTTGCTATGAGTACCAACATAATAAATTGCCAAAAGGGCATACGCATTAAGCCCGCGACTAAGGTTAAGGGGTCGCCTATAATAGGTAGCCAACTGAATAATAAAATCCCCGCACCATAGCGTTGAAAAAAAGCCTGTGCTTTAGCAATGGTCGGAGGTTTAAACGGGAACCATTTATGCTCTTGCAGGTGCATGGCGTAATAGCCTAAGCCCCAATTGAGCGTCGATCCTAGGGTGTTGCCAAGAGTGGCGGTGATCACTAGGAGCATTACTGCCTCCGGGGTATTTATAATGAGTCCGGCAAGTAATGCCTCGGATTGAGCAGGGACGAGAGTAGCCGCGAGTAAGGCACTCCAGAATAATAGCCAGTAAGCCATGATGATTTCGTATGAGTTTAAGCAAACTTAGTATAACGCTACTGCGGTGGTTTATTTAGCGTTCAAACGTATAAGCATACTCATAACGTAATTGTAATAGGGGTAAGGCTCGCTCACGCCAGAAGGGGGGCGATACACATCCGCTAATCATTTCACCTTTGGCTAATTTATCGATAAAAAAAGTTTTATCGTCGGTTAGGGGGCGACTGGTTAAGACTTCAAAAGCTTCGATCACCAGTTCCGTCAATTCCTGACTATTGTCGGGTAAGGGGACGCCTGAAAAATAGGCTTGTAGTTCATCCCATAGGTAGGCATCGCCGCGCAAATTCCATTGATTGGATTTAGGCTCAAACAGGTCGGCAATAGTTAATGGTTGCATGGGCATAGGTTACGATCCTTTTTTTAAATATTGCTATGGAGTAAGGGTGTTTGGTTTTCATCTAGGCGAATAAACCACAAGAAATAACCAAGTGTTCTAACAGTTATCATTGTGGCTATACTTTTATAAATGCAGTATTTTTGAGCAAAATACAAGCCCGGCCTGAAAGATAAGATGGTTATCAATCGGGGCACTCCAGTATGAGTAGTGATGGCTCTCTCAATAGGTTCAATGCCATAATATTAGTGTTTTGTTTTAAAAGGATATTATCTTTAACTTAAGGTGTTGATCTAAATTGATAGTAGGGTAAAAGCTATTTTAGTTATAGAGAGAAACTATTACATAATAGGTATTTAAAATAGTATGGTTTGTGTTAAACGAGGTATTTTCTCTCATATTATTGCGGCCTTTATTAGCATAGTTGTTTTTAATGTTTAGAGACGAGTCCTATTTTGTATATTGATACGTCCATTTGTATTTATGATCAGTATACCTGAATTCTGAGAATTGATAATCACTCTATATGAGAATCAGCTAGTTTTTTCTTCACTTTGAAGGGGCATGGAGGGTTAGAGTGCGGTTTTTAGTGCCATAACCCCGCATGGGGATTCGTAAGCGCCGCCGCTGGCATCCATCTCGTCATAACCCCGCAAGGGGATTCGTAACGCGCGGCATGGCATATGTGCCTGAGCTGCGTATTTGGTCATAACCCCGCATGGGGATTCGTAACACGCCTTGAGACTCCCGATCCTGAGCTATTTAGCGTGTCATAACCCCGCATGGGGATTCGTAACATGATTTGATAACGATGTGAACTTTGATAACTGAATGTCATAACCCCGCATGGGGATTCGTAACTCGTTGCGTCTCCTTTGCGGCCTGAGCCTTGAGCACTGTCATAACCCCGCATGGGGATTCGTAACCTTTAGAGCCATACTTGTAAGCGGCCTGCTCAGCGNGTCATAACCCCGCATGGGGATTCGTAACTCGTTGCGTCTCCTTTGCGGCCTGAGCCTTGAGCACTGTCATAACCCCGCATGGGGATTCGTAACGGGCTTTATTAAACAGAGAGTCGTTCTCGCAACAGAGTCATAACCCCGCAAGGGGATTCGTAACATGATTGAAAAGAGCGTAGTCACTGAGACTGACTTAGTCATAACCCCGTAAGGGGATTCGTAACTTTTTGCAACGCAGCAAGATTGGCAGCCATCTAAATGTCATAACCCCGCATGGGGATTCGTAACACCAGACTCGCGCCGTGCTTCAGCACGAGCCATGTAGTCATAACCCCGCATGGGGATTCGTAACTTAAGTATTTTACGGCGAGGAGTCGACCATCAAATTGTCATAACCCCGCAAGGGGATTCGTAACACCAGACTCGCGCCGTGCTTCAGCACGAGCCATGTAGTCATAACCCCGCATGGGGATTCGTAACATCTGTCTTCTTGCGGGTTTGGTTACTGGCAACGTTGTCATAACCCCGCATGGGGATTCGTAACCATGATGCGTTTAAATACGTCTGCCTGACAGTCAGGTCATAACCCCGCATGGGGATTCGTAACGGATAATAGCCACTGCCAGATCAAGGGCAGGCTTTTGTCATAACCCCGCATGGGGATTCGTAACATCGGTTAGGCGTTCGGCTGCTTTCTCCCTGATGTAGTCATAACCCCGCATGGGGATTCGTAACTAACGCTTGCTGCTCCACTGGCTATTATTGCTCTAGGTCATAACCCCGCATGGGGATTCGTAACCTAGTAGAGGTTGCTAAAAACATGCCGCATCGCAAGGTCATAACCCCGCATGGGGATTCGTAACCAAGAGAATTGCACTCCTTTTTAGAGGTGCAAACAAGTCATAACCCCGCATGGGGATTCGTAACGGCGACGCAAAAAAATAGCGGGACTGTCAGTGGGCGGGTCATAACCCCGCATGGGGATTCGTAACGAGTTAGTCATGGCGTTGATAGCATGTAAGCACTGTGTCATAACCCCGCATGGGGATTCGTAACACGGCTCCCACCAATGCCCAATACCGAACTATTGACGTCATAACCCCGCATGGGGATTCGTAACCTGTCTCAGCAAAGTGTCGTTTAAAAACCTATTCAAGTCATAACCCCGCATGGGGATTCGTAACGCGCGGAATGGCATATGTGCCGGAGCTAAGGATTTGGTCATAACCCCGCATGGGGATTCGTAACAGCTAGTCGCAATTGCTCCCGTAACGTTTTATTAAGTCATAACCCCGCATGGGGATTCGTAACTTAGAGCCACAAGCAAACCAACACCTCGTGTGCCACTGTCATAACCCCGCATGGGGATTCGTAACCGGGTTCGCGTGCTGCGTATTGGTTTTACTACCCTTGTCATAACCCCGCATGGGGATTCGTAACATCGACTAGCTCATCTCGATATTTAGCAATATCAGTGTCATAACCCCGCATGGGGATTCGTAACTAGCGTTGTAATCGTGTTAGGAGCGATCAGCTCGCTGTCATAACCCCGCATGGGGATTCGTAACCTACCTAGCAACGACGCAGCACTCAGACAATTGTCTGTCATAACCCCGCATGGGGATTCGTAACTTCTCGCAATCGCCGGGGAGTAAAGGATACGCGCCTGTCATAACCCCGCATGGGGATTCGTAACACCTCGCACGAGCGCATTAGCGCTGCTGTAGTGGGCTGTCATAACCCCGCATGGGGATTCGTAACCCCTGATTTCAACGTGTTTCTGGCTAAATACCGCTGTATCAGAGGAGTAAAATCTAACATAACTCATTGATGAATACACATCAACCCCCCGACTCAAATACTGCACTGGGGGTCGAAGTTCGCTTTGACATCCTCCCCGACCTAAAAGACGGGGATTCCTGCTGCCAGACGCTCATGTCCGAGCGCGAGAATGTTCTTAGCTGCATTGATATCTCTATCATGCGTTGCTCCACACTCAGAGCAAGACCATTCTCTTATTCGCAAGCCNNNTCTACCTTTNGGACTATTGGAGCCTATGCAGCCACAACACGAACANNCTTGGGTNGTGTACGATTCATTGACNTCTAAACACACACCTGACCGCGCACTCGCTTTGTATTTCAGTTGTGTCTTGAGTATGTGCCACCCTGCATCCAAGACGGATTTAGCCATCTTGGTTTTGGCTAGGGCTGAACTACTGACATTGCCAATGATGATTAAGCCGTTGTTTTTAACGACTTGGGTCGTGAATTGGTGAATGGAGTTTAGGCGGCGATTCTTGATTTTGGCATGAATCGCTTTGACTCGCTGCTTCTTATTAGCCCTTTGAGCTATACCCAGTTTAGATTCCAGTTCTCGATAGAACTGTTTGGACTCCAGTTTTAATCCATTGCTACAGGTAGCCGTGTCTTTAAGTCCTAGATCAATGCCGATTTGCCCTTGAGCGATCGACTCTATAAGAGGGACTGCTACGACCACATTGAAGTACCAGCGACCTCTAGCATCCTGAGAAAATGAGCCAGAACGGAATTCATATTGAGCTAGTCCATAGCTATCCCATACCTTGAAGTAGTGACCCGCATAGCGAACTTGCCCATTCTTCCATACGGCTGCACCTTTTTTGAAGGGTATCCAACCTAAGGAACGCTTAGAACCGCTAGAAATACGCCAGCGCAATTTGCTTTTCTTGAATTGCTTGCGGGCTTTCTCGTGGGCTTCCGTCACTTCTTGAACTGTTTGGGAATGAATGAGAAATCCACGTTCTTTACGCAAAGCGGCTTGAGAGTTGGCAAGATCATAAGCACTCACGTAGAGATGCAGCCAACCGACTTCGGGAANCGGTATTGCTGCGTAGTAAGCACTTTGCTCATTTGCTGCATTCCAGACCTGATTCACTTCAAACGCCATACGCTCCAGAATAGGCGTGTGCTTATCCTTAACTCGTACTTTTAGGGTTTTTAGAAAAGAAGAGGCCGGGGAGATTGTCATACTGCTATTCTACCTCAAGTAAATGACCGAATCATCGATTTGTAACCGATTTGCCTGATATCCCCACAGTGAACGACGGGGTTTTACGGCGAAACTGATAAAGCCATTTTAGGCGCACTCGGTACAGATTCTTGGTGGCTCAAACGTTCGAGCTGTTCAGAGGCTTGCCATAGTGTTGTTAAACGTGACTCATCCAATACCACCTCACGTCTACGCCGCGAACTTAAAATATGCGTATAGGCTCGCCAGACTTGTCCGGTACTAATGGATAATATCAGAGCATAAAACGCGGTTTGATTACTGGAGGCTTCAACCGCCCCACCAGTGCCTTTGTTTTCAAACACCATACACTGCTCCCAATCAATGCGATCCGGTGCGAGTCCCATTAAACCGCGCACTGAATGATCACGTTGATAACTGGTATCGTGCAGGGCGGTGCCGGTTTGTACCCGTGCATACCATTGGGCGAAATTAACCTTATGCAAATACATCCAAGCCCGCCGCTGACATAGTTCAATATGTTGAAAGTGCAAGCCATGCAGATTAAGACGCTCCACCCGCTCTACAAAAGCGGCGGCTTTTGACCATTGAAATTGTTCCGGCATAAGAAAATCACCATACCAAGTTCATAGTTGAAGTGCTTACTTCCGTATCGGTACTAGGAGTTAAGCCAGTTAAGGCAACTAATTGCTCAGCCGCTTTCATAGCATCGGGATAGTCATCCCACGCCATTTCGGTATCTATATCACGTTGATTATTCAGATGTTTGCGCCACTCGCTCCATAGGGCGCTATTGTATTCTAAGAATTTAGGGTATTTAGTATGTGGAAAATAGACATTCAAACGTCGAGTAGCTCGGTTTTTATCATCGAGTAAGTAGTCATCTAGCTCGCCTTGGAGCTGAAAATATTCTTGCTCACGCTCATCATAGCGAGGTGGGCAGAGGCGCATAATATCCGTTTCACGCTCTAGCCATACCCGATCCACTTGTAAGCGACGACCATCACCCTCTAGTACTGCAACGCGTTTACCAATGTCACGGTATTGTGCGGCTTGCATAAACAACAAGGTTCGCCATTGTTGCGCCGGTTTAGCATAACGTCGGTCTTGTAAGAGCGGCTCTAGTTGACTCAGCTTGCTATAGACCCATTTACTGCTATCCGGTTGATGTTGCAGCAAATGTTGTTTTCGGTGTTTAGCCGCACTAGGGTGACGGATGAGTAATTGCCAATATAGGCCGCTGGTATACACCGCTTGCTGCGGTAAGGCTCCAAAATATAACGTATTGGTATTAACAGGTTCGCCCTGAAATTGCTGTTGTGCTTCATGGCTTAATACTTGGCTTAGCTCTAGAATAGAAACTTTTGTATTTTCATGAGCACTGACCCACTCTTTTAAAGCACGTAACCACGGTTGGCGCTCACATAAAGCATTATCTAGGCGTACCACCACCAAACCATCTGCCCCTTTACGTGCTGCCCGTCCATAACGCTGCAAAAAATTCATGGGAGCAAAGCCAGATTCCATGAGCATGAGATTGGCAGCGCGGAAGGTGACACCGATTTCGACACTGGCGGTGGCAATTAAAATGGCAAATTGATCTGGGTCTTGTTGGCGTCCGGTATAATAGCCTGCCCGCGCTTGATGATGCTGAGCACTATCATCAATACTATTAATCACCAGCACCTTATTGGCAGGAATACCTAAGGCTTTAAATTGTTGAATAAGCGCTGGTAAATCACGGCGCAGATCCGCCAGTGCATTGTAGATTAAAACCACCTGCTGATCCTGTGCGACCGCGTACTGAATCGGCTCTAGGTACGCCCCAACTAGAGCAGGCATAGTGCTTTGTTCATGTAATACTAAACGCACATCACCGTGTAAGGCACGATCATTTTGTCCCTCGGTCAATACCTCTTTTAGCTCGGCTATTTCGCCTTCCGGTACACCTAACGCGGTTAGGGTAGGCTTGATATTCAGTGGGGTGGCGGAGAGTAGGCTGATTTTGGCACGTCCATAGCCAGTATGACCTGATTCAGTCGTGACACTGACTAATTTAGCGAGTAATGCCGCTAAACCAAAGCCTCGCGCTTCAATGGTGTGAAATTCATCAAAGACAATATGATCGAAGTACTCCAAGAGATCAAAGACGCTAAATCCGGCCTGCCCCTTATCTAATCCGGTCTGAGGGGCATCGGGACGACCACGTAATAAGAGTTGGTTTACCACTTCGGGTACTGCCACAATCATTTCACTCTCACCTTGCAGGCGCGGGCTGAGTCGCTGCATTTGGCGTACTCGTAAGCCGCGAATATGTGTGACTCCTTGCTCTTGCAAAACAGCGGTTTGGTCAGAACTCCAGACCGCTAGTTTTTGCTCGGCAAGTGTGCTCGACCAACCCGCCTTGATTAAGTTATTGATAACTGTAGCCGCAATGTTTTGTGCCAAACGCCGCGTAGGGACAATGAATAAGATACGGCTGCCTTGGAGTAAGGCTTTAATAAAGGCATAGGTTTTACCCGCTCCCGTGGGGGCATCAGCAATACGCACCCGTTTAGGCTCATCTAATAAGCGCTGTTGTAAGGGTGATAAGCCATTGGCTAGGGCAGTGACACAATGGCGTTTAACGATTAATTCCATTGCTGCACCTCGGCTAAGGCTTCTTTACTGCTCATCTTAGGCGTGAGTTGAATCCCATAGAGTAGATAACGCGCCACACTTAATTCCCGCCCAAATAAATGAGCTGTAGCAGCATTGAGTTGTACTTGTTCGACGGGTGCAGGCGTTAAACGCAGCATACCCCCCCGATGTAAACCAATACGAATAATTAGCTCATCGCGTTGTGTTTCTTTAAAGGGATCAAAGCCAAATAAAGCCCCGCTATAGCCAATACCTGCGGGTACTTCTTGGGTGGAAAAATAGTTTTTGAAATTACCCTTGCTAGTGACAGCATAATGACGACTTTTGAAGCCACCTTCCTCTTCTAGATTTAAGCGCCGCGTGATTGGAGCTAAGAGTCTTGGGGTAGTGGTGGTAAAAATCGAAGCTCGCCACGGCATAGCGTCTAAATCACGCTTATAGTCTTTAGGCGGCAAGCATACCGACGCTCGCATCATGCCTAAAGTGGCGGCTAGCCCAAACATAATCGCGTGATCACTAATTAATTCTGGCAGGGTGGAGCTACCCCCATGCACCATCAGCGAGTGATAGGCAAAGGGGGTGAGTGTTTCTGCCTGAATGCCAGTTATAATGGCTTTCATCAAATGTCTCCTAGGTTGAAACCTTTCCTTTCAGGGAGATATACTGGCTGGGAGGGGTATGTATAACCCCTGCCAAATTCGCCCCTAAGGGCGTGGATTGAAACCTAACTGAACCATTCATTGAATAATGTGGCGATTTTGGGTTGGGCTTGTTTATAGTCTTGCTCTAAAGGACTGCCATTCTTTTCAAATGCTTTAATCAGTTCATGTTGCCACTGTTCGGCTTCTGAGCCTTGAATGCTGACCGTATGCTGGGCTTGTAGGGCTTCGTGCAGCGTGGCTTTAATACTGATTAAATCCCCATTAGCTTGGGGTTGGAGTACTTTAAGCAATTCATAGGGGGAGGTAATGGCCTGCTCAAATGGGTCGGCATAAATCCCTACCATATGGGTTCTGATATTAATACCCGTTACCGAGGTTTGCCCGCCATAACTCCCCGCTAACCCCATACTGAGCAGTAAATGTTTTAAGCCTATTTCTGGTAATACTTGCCCACGGGTACTGAGCACTTGCACCATTAAAGTCCCCGGTTTAATAAAGTGGCGGGTGAATAAGTTATCGCTATTTTTTTTCGTTTCTGCATCAAATAAGGTGCCATCTTCCATCGCGCGATTATGGAAAGTCGAATCCACACATTGCTCTTTCGGCTTAATACTCAAAGCATCGGAATAGCTGATCGCTGCACGCACGGGTAAGACTCGATTATCAAAATTAGCCGAGTCACCAAAGACTAAGGTATTGAGATCAAACGCATCGGCGGGCTTTTGTCCCTTATAAAGTACGGTTTTATTTTGTGCTTGTTTACCCCCCACACCTAAGGCACGCAAAATCTGTAAGCCACGGCTGCGCTCGGTATATTTAAATTTATTCGGTACGGCACGCACATAGAGATCATCTAGCCATTCAATATCCGTGATTTCTTGTTCAGCATTGCGAAATATGACCGGCGCAATGGCTTCGCGAATCAGCACCAGACTAATGCAGCCTAGATTTTTCAATTTAGGGTGAATATAGGTTTTCTTATCATCAATCGGGCTGCTGCTAGTCAATTGGTCAATAGAGGCTAAATAGGGAGTGAGTACTTGCATGATGATTATCCTTAAACAGTTGGGGTGAGTTCTTCAGTGGAGTGATCTTGAGTGCTTTGACGAAAGCCTTGCAAAAAGGCCATGCGATACACACTGCCTAATAAGCGCCGGGTGTTTTGGGCAGGTGGTTTGCCTTGTAGCACACCGTCCCAGACTTCATTTACAAATTGGGCGGCGAAATTCATGCAAGCGATTTCTAGTGTTTGCCCCTCTCGAAATTTGCTCGCCGACATTTTGTCTTTACGCCCTAAATTGGTTTCAAGCTCGCCTGCAATGCCATACACAAGGGAGGCGTGATCCGTTTGCCCGGTGGCGCGTAAGCCCATGGCAGTATCCATACACAAATTGAATACCAACATTTCTTCATTAGTAGAGGCTTGGGCGAGGGGCCGACGTTGGATTTGGCTGGCGGCTTGGCCTAAGCGCACTAGAGCACCATCAGTTGCAGTCATAGTTTGATTCTCCTGTAAGATTTGAAAGTCGTGATACATGCGTATTTTTAATTCTGCCAATGCGGCAGTTTTAATGGCGCTGGCTTGCTTTAAGGTATCGTGGGCATGGCACCACACCAGACAAATAGCGCTAAAACGGGTACGTGCATAGGCATAGAGATTGAGCACGTCATAGCCTAAGCCGGTGGTTTCAATCAGGGTTTGCGCGAGTTGTAATTGATCCAAAGCATTAGAAATTTGCTCAAGGCGTAGTGCTTGATAACCCATTAAAGCCTTAAGCAGGCTGGGCATAGCATCAAAATAAAAGAAGGCTTTTTGGGGTGTGGGTAAGCCGCGAAAAATATGAATCGGGCGACCAATACGTAAACAGGCTTGTAGGATTAGGCGTAACGTGTTGATCTGCTCTTCTATTTTTTCAGGAATACGTTCCAATCGAGCCATACGGTAACGATAGCGGTAGACTTCTAAGCCGCGATAGGCTGCCTTACCTTCCTCTATCTTTTGGCGGCTTAAGTCGTAAATAGACAGGGCTTTTAGATCGGCTTCATTATTGAGGGTCAGTGCGCCGAATAATCCTGTGGTAGTGGGGGATGAAATAAGCGTTGGTACGCCAGAGGGTTTTCCGCCTTGGCGATTAAATGCTTCTTGGCGCAGCTTATGTTCAGCGATAGAAATGAGGTTGATCGGTACTTGTCCATTAGCCGGAGCAGTGAGTGAGTCTGGTTTGCCTTCACGTCCTGAAAAAGCGGATACCTTGACTTGATATAAACCTAAGTTACTAGCCATTAGGGTACTAGCAGGCATATCGGTAAATAGGCACCGACCTGTTGCGGTTTCATCTTCAGGGTGGGCGCGTTGCTGTTGGAGCAGTTGACTAAAATGTCGCGTTATAGCTAATTGAGCTTGAGCGCCCTCTCCTTCTAGAAACTGATTGAATCCGGCTTGTTGCTCATCACCCTCCAACCATTGTTTTAATAAACCATTCGCTCCCCAAATAGCCTCTTTAGCTTCAATATGAGTGTCACAATAGGCCACTGCCCACAAGCTCAATAAGACCCGCCGCGATTGCTCATCGTTTAGCTCACTTAGCCAGATAGGTAGTTCAGTATTAAGGCACTGAAGTACATGCCGTTCGCGCTCGGCATAGTCCGGTAAACCATTTTTCTTACTGACAGGTAACTTTAAATTGAGCAGCAATACCAAATGAGCCGCTTGCAAAAATAAGCCTTGTGCTGCGGGGGATAGTTGTTCTGGATCGGGATAGGGTGTGCGTAATTGTCCTACCGCTTTAGGCCAGCGTGGGGCTAAACCTAGGGCGCTCAGGCAGCTATCTAAGGGGGAGGTGACACTATCGACTAGGCTGGTACTGATGAAAAATAAACGTCCGAGTTCTTTACGGGGATAGTCGGCTAAAAAGGTTTTGAGTGCCTCATGATCCGGTGTGCCATTGAGTAATTCGGGGATACCACGATTAGATACATTGATCGCTAGTTGGAAAGGCAAATGTTTGATTAAGCGCTGTAAGGCCATTTTTTTAATAGCAGCAGCATGGGCTTTAGGTAGGAGCATAAACAAGCGCCCATCTTGATGTGTTTCAATTAAGGGCGGTATGCCTGCATAGCGTGGATTACTACAAAGACCTGATAAAGCACGTTGTAACTCATCCAGCAAAAATGGATGGTGGGGGTCATAAATATCAACGGCTTCCCATTGAGTTAATAAGCGCGTGGCAAGGCTTTGATCCTGATCTAAGCGCTCAATAATTTTTTCTAGACCGCCTTGGCTACTGTGCTCTTGCCATAAACCATCCAGCTTATCCGCAAGCTTGACATAGCGCTCAACCGCAAGGGTGTAACTACGCGGAATAGGCGTGTGACTAGGATGGCGATGACGTTGGGTTTCTTCAGCTTGCTCAATTAAAAAACGGATTTGCTCAGCATTGAGTTTAATTTCCCCCAAGTACTCCCGTATGCCATAGCGCTGTAAGCTTTGCTCGACCTGCTCTAGTGTCAGAGGAGCATCACGCGTTAAACGCAGCATCTTGTCTAAATCATGCAAAAAGGCAATCGCGGCAACCACGGTCAAGGTATCAAGCAAGGCTTGCTCATCCTCTGCCTCTACTGTTTCCGTACCTAAAGCACCCGCTGTGTCTAAGGCGCATAGTACTACCGCACCGCGCACCACAGAGAGGAGGTGATCTAGTAAGGTAATATTTTGATTTTTCAGATAACGCTCGCGTTTTTGTGCATCCTCATCCCAGCCACCTTTGCCGCTGAGACTCATGAGATACAGCACACGGGTATCAATAATTTTGCCGTTGTGCAGGTCTTGCTTTTGCTTATCTGTGAGTAATTGCCCCACGCGTTCATTTAGCACTTTGGCCTCAATCACTTCTACCATAAAGCGTTCATAAACTTGAGCAGCTAATTCACCCGCTTGGTACATCAGTGTTGTGTTCATCCCTGAAGTCCTTGCTCTAATAAGCCTAAGCAGCCAAATCCATTGCGAGTCTTTTCGCCAATACCTGCATACCACGCAAAGCGCAGATCCTCCTCACTCCCTTCTAGCAGTAAAGGAGCTTGCATACCTATCACAAAACTTTTCTGCCCCTGACGCAGTTGTTTAAGGTTGACTAAAACGGAGTGCTCAGGATTCGCACGAAGATAAAGGGCATCGGGCTTAATCGTTAATTGAATAGGGCGTCCTGCTTTGGCGGAGAGCTTACGGCTAATAATTTCACTTAAATCAAGGTCACGCAGATCTTTACACCAGTGTTTAGCCGTGCCGTGTTGGGTTTGTTGCAGTGCTAATGGCGATAATAATAAACAGGCTAGTTGCGTCTGTTGGGGAAAGAGTGGGTCAGGCTCTACGTGAAGTTCAGCCCCAGCAAAATTAATCGACTCATCATTCCAGCGCCGTTGAGCAATATGCTCTGGCTTTAAGCGTGTTAAGGCGCGTGCCAATTCAGGATCCGTGGTGCTGATTACAAGGCCTTGGACAAACCCTACATGACCACGATGCCATCCTAGTGGGGCAAAATTCCAGATTTGGGCGTGAGACCCGATTAGGTTAGAGGCGGGATAGCCCGCACTTTCTATGCCATTAATAATAGCGTCATGAATAAGGTCTTGATGTGTATAGGGTTTAGCAGCAAGAGGAGGAGGTAACGTTAGTCTAATCCGTAACATGGGGACTCCTTGTGGGGATTTAATATACAATTCATTATGGGTTAAATGGTTTAACCTAATCAATACTAGGAACTGTCATGAAACGAGACTTGTTAAGGCGTTTTGCTTATATTGAAACTTGTTTATACTGGGGCGGGGGCGTTACGGCAGGGCAATTAGGGCAAACATTTGGCATCACGCGCCAAAATGCACAGGCGAGTATTGAGGCGTATCGCCAACAGTATCCGCATAATATGGTTTATAATCGTTCAACTAAACGCCATGAAGCCCAAGCAGAGTCCCACCCGCATTGCATTAATCGAGAGCCGCGTTATTATCTGAATTACTTACGTGGTAATTCGTTGACTAATCATTTTTGGGAGGATGAAGACTGGGGGATTTTACCGATAGAGGATGGTGATGCACTTTATCGTCCGCATTTGGATGCGAAGGCTGTACGTTTTGTGGTAGAGGCGATTCAAACCAAAAGACCGCTAGAGTTATATTATCACTCTAAGCAATCCGGTGATGAGAATTTAATTATTGCCCCTCATCATTTGGTTTATACCAGTAAACGCTATCATTTAAGGGCTTATTGTTATTCTAAAAATAAATTTATTGATCTGGTTTTATCTCGGATAGTAGATGCTGATTTTGCTCATCAAGAATGGGTTTCTTCAGAAGAGGATGAAGAGTGGCATAATTATATTGAGCTACATTTTAAACCAAATCCTGATTTGCCAGAAACCTTAAAAAGAACTTTATTATTAGACTTTAGGTTAGAAAAAGGGGTTTATACGATTAAAGCCCGTAAGGCTTTAAAGGATTATATTGAGCGAGATATGCTGCAATTAGATTGGCAGCTTAAGATACCATTATGGCTACCTGTTGAGTCTTAGCTAGGTGCAAGGCTAAGAGGAGAGTGTTAAGCTAAACACTATGCTTGCATCATGAGTCTAATGCTAATGTCCCTACCTTTTACCCCTACTTACAGCAGCTTGAATACTTTTATAGGTTGTGAACGTGCTTATCAAGCCTTCTATGTGACGAAAGAAGCGATTAAGCAAGATACGCCTGCAACGCTATTTGGCTCGTTGATTCATGCTTTAGCCGAGGAATATGCTAAAAATTCGCACCTTTCTACGATGCCTAGTAGTGATTATGATGATCCAGAGCGTCATTTTCAGCATATTAAACAGATTATTGATCACTATAAGCCTAAATCAGCTCAAGTTTATATTGAGCACGAACTCAATGTATCTAAAACAGGTCAAGTCTTAGATTGGTCTGATCCGAGTGGTTTAATTCGCGGGCGGAATGATTTTATTTGTATTAATGATCAAGGTGTCGCGGTATTAATTGATTGGAAAACAGGTAAGTTTAAAGAGCAATATTTTGACCCTAAACAATTACAATGGAATGCTTTATTAATCTTTGCGCGTTTTCCTGAAGTACAGACTTTATATTTTTGCTATGTCTATACCGGAGAGGGTTTACAAAAAAAGGGTAAGATTGAGCGTAAAGATATAACTGCACTCAATGAGCAAATTCTGCATTGGCATAGTCGTTTAGAATATGCTTATCAGGCGGATAGCTGGATACCTAAGCGCTCTGGATTATGTAAAAATCATTGTGATGTACTCAATTGTCGTTTTAATGGGCGACGTCAATTGAGATTATGAAATGATAAATCTTTCGCACTGAGTTGCACGTGGGTAATTAATTCGGGGTAAAACTGATTAAAGTCTTGCATAAGCTCCTTTTCTATGAGCTTTAGATTATTAATGGCAGGAGCAAGATCAATCGGACGTTTAAAACGCCGAGAAATACGCTTTAAACTCAGTTCAATACCCTCCACAGTTTGATAAGAGCCTAGCCAGTCTTGAGTAATTAATAGCTCGATAATGGCAGGGGCAGGCGGTGGTAGAGCGTTGGAGTGGGCAAGTTGTGCATAGGTCTGATTGGTAAAAGTTGACAAGCGTTCGGTGTCATATAGCTCCCAGCTTTGGCAGAGGCAATAGTCATAAAATATATCTATTAATACACCCGCAAAGCGTTGAAAGGGTGGGGTTATACGTTGCTTACTTTGTTTGACTTGCGGGTGTTGATCGGTAAAGCGATCAATCGTTTGATGTACCTGAATAGCGTATTGTTGGGTAGGGGTGAAGAGGTGTAAATGGCGAGTATTAATAATATCCGGTAATAGACTACTCGCCGGATCCGCTTGCACCATGGAAGCTAAATGTAAATGGGCTAACCAGTTCATAATAGAATACATTAATAATGGATGCCCAGTGTACGTTAAAAACCGAGGTAAGCAAATCAACTACGTCGCCAAGCGACTTGGTTTAGCTCCTGTCCATTTAAGCTATACGCTTTACCAAAGCCCGCGATATAAGAAGCGCTTTGCGGACTTAAACGATATAAATGAAAGTCAGGTAGTTGACGCAATAAACCAAAAAATTTACCAAATTGGGCATCAAATAATTGTAAAATAGGTTCGCAACTGGGCATTTGACGGGTAATCTCCACCGCATCACATTGTAGCGTGGCACGTTTGCGGGCAAAGAGCTGATGCGCTTGGTTTTCATCTTCAATAAACATGACGCTACAGCGGTGGGTTTGCGTTAAATTACGCGTGTGAGTGGCTAGCTCACTAATAAAAATATAATACTCATTCTGATAGGCGACATAAGGGGCATAACTCACCTCCGGTATACCGGCACTGTTTGCAGTCGCTAAGAGCAAGGTTTTGAATTGCTGGGTAAATTGATGAAATTCTTGACTAATAACACTTAAATCAGACGTCGTCATAATGGGGTACTCGATTATTTTAATGGATTAATTTTAAAGCAAGCTTTTCTCTGTGAGCTAGTCACTATGAAATAAATAATAACTATTGCCGTAGAGTATAGCTGCTGATGGCGAAGAGTTAGGGTTGAAGTAGGATTTTTTACGGTAGCAGTACAGTTTTTGATTTTAATGCCGTGACAGTCGCGACTATCCTCAAACTGTATAGCTGGTTTTATCACTATCTAGTCCTAGTTGCTGAGATAGGAGTAGTTTTACAATACTTTCTTTTCGGCATTTAATGAGATCAATAACGGTGTTAGCGCAGAATTTTAAACTCGATGATTATCTACAGCGTATTCATTATCAAGGGGAAATAACTCCTAGTGCAGTATTACTGAAAGCCTTAATGCAGCAGCAGTTATTTCATATTCCATTTGAAAACTTAGATGTATTAGCCGGTAAAGGGATTTCTATTATCCCTGAGGATATAGTCGCTAAATTAGTGTATCAGCAACGGGGTGGCTATTGTTATGAGGTGAATGGTTTGTTTAGCATGGCGTTGCAAGCACTCAATATCCCTTATCAATTAGTGGCAGCTCGCCCTATGTTTTATCCGATGAAGCGTCCTAAGACACATATGGCGGTGATTGCTAAGGTAGAGGGGCAAGAGTATTTATGTGATTTAGGGTTTGGTAGTTATAGTATTCGTGAGCCTTTACATTTAGCGGATTGTAATCAAACTATTCAACAGGATTTCGATACTTTTCAATTACTCAAAGAAGGAGATGAGTATATATTACAAGCATTAGTAGAGGGGAATTGGATTAATCAATATGGTTTTAATCGTTGTCCGACGGAGTTTATTGATTTTACGCCAGCGAATTGGATGAATTCGACCCATAAAGATGTGATATTTATGCAAAAGTATTTGATTGTAAAATTTACTCCTCAGGGGCGCACGATTTTATTCGGTGATCAGCTTAAGCAAGTAATCGGTAAAACGACACAAGTACAAACTATACAGCTTAATGATGTGAAAACCGTATTACGTGAGTATTTTAATTTAACAATGCCATCCTAGTATTTTAACTATACCGGCAAGGAGTAGGGTATAATCGAATTTATTACCCTACTAAGTTTATGAGATTATTATGCAGTTTTGTCCTGAATGTGCTAGTCCCTTAGTACGACGTATAATAGGGGGTGCAGAGCGTAGTGTTTGCACTGCTAGGGGATGTCACTTTATCCATTGGAATAATCCCACACCTGTAGTCGCAGGTATTGTGAAATTAGGGGATCAATATATTTTAGCGCGTAATGCAGCATGGCCTGATTATATTTACTCGATGATTACAGGGTTTTTAGAGGCAGGAGAGGATCCAGAAACTGCTATTATGCGTGAAACCCAAGAAGAGTTAGGCTTAATCGCCACCGAGGTTAAGTTTATTGGACATTTTATTTATGAAAAGCGCAATCAATTATTATTAGCCTATTTAGTAAAAGCGCAGGGCACTATAAAGCTGAATGAAGAATTGACTGATTATAAACTATTAACCCATGAAGAATTAGAGATTTATAATTTTGAACCGCTAAAATTAACGGCTACTATTGTGAAACAGCTACTATTATTAGAATCATAAGTTATCTTTACAATACTTTAAGCTTAGGTAAGTAGGTATGCCAAAGTAGTGGGGTGTTTCTGGAGCAGTCTTGGCGGCAAGGATGCCGCCTTGTAGCGTACAGGGAGGTATTCACAGCGGCTGCGGAGGAAACACCCCACTACTTTGGCTCAAGTATTTATCTTACCCCAGCCAATAGTGGTGATAACTTGCCTTACTTTGTGGAGTGGATAGCTCCTGAACAATTAGCTAGCGCTTAGTACTCGCCTAGTCGCAAAAAAGTAGGTAAAATTCTGCTCACCTGAATACTCATGGAGGATGTGCTAGGATGGAGCAAATAATTTTAATTACTAATAATAGAGCATGATGCGGTACTGGATTGGGCTAATTCTATGCTGGAGCCTAATGCCACTTTGGGCTAATCAGCACTATGAGGTGCATTTAGCAGCACCCATGGCACAAATTTATGAGCGTCCCGCCTTGGCAGGAAAAGTATTGTGTCAAGTGCGCGGGGTTCAACCGTTACCCTTAATCGTGGCGCAGTATTATAATGATTGGTATCAAACCTATCATTGCGGTGTGTTGGGGTATATTCCTGCTAGCCAAGTGGCAGAGGTGGCGACATTTAATGATGCAAATGTTACTAAATTAGATATTGCCCAACTGCAAAATCTAATTACACCCCAAGAACGGGCGAAATTAAACTTATGGTGTCCCTTTAGTCCTTTATTTTCTAGCCCCTTACAAGCTTATTGCTTATTTGATCCTATTGTAACCACGCCTACTGCTGTAACAATGGTGAATTATTGGCGCATCTTAGCCGCTACTTCATCCTCTTCACCGCAAAAGTTACCCCTAACTTATTTACTAGCTGCTGCTAAAGACCCTATGAGTGTAATACCTTTTCATCTAGGGACTTTATATGAAGAAGGTATTGGGGTAAGACGTTGTAATTTACAAGCCTTTTATTGGTATAAAATGGCTGCCCAACAAGGGGATCGTTTAGCTCAATTTAAATTGGCCGAATATTGGTTTAATGGGCAAGCAGGCAGTGAAAATAAGGGTAAGGCTTTATATTGGTTGATGCAATCAGCTCAGGCAGGTTATTCAGAGGCACAATATGATTTAGGTATGCGCTTTAATGTTGGCTTAGGTACAGAAGAGAATAAAACTAAAGCTTTATCATGGTTAAATAAGGCAGCTAAGCAAGATCATGTGTTAGCACAATTACAATTAGCTAGTATTTATTATAATGGTGAAGGCGTACCAATAAGTTATAAATTGACTAAAGAATGGCTAAATAAAGCAGCTCATTATGATAATCTAGATGCGCAATTAAAGTTATATCTATTAAATCATTATGACAATAGTAAACCCGCTAATGCCGAGCAGGCTGACTATTGGTTAGCACAAGCTTTAAAGCAAGGCGAGGGTTTAGCGTATTATCGTCTGGGTTATTTATATTATTATGGTGATGGAGTCGATGCTAGTACTACCTTAGCTTTACAATACTATCAAAAGGCGGCTGATCTAGGTGATAAAATAGCTCAATATAGCCTAGGGGTATTGTATGATACTGGGGATGGGGTAAATGAAAATAAATCCCAAGCCGTCTATTGGTTTACTAAATCGGCTGAGCAAGGGTATGCTCCCGCGCAATTTAATCTTGCCTTATTATATGATGAGGGTAAGGGAGTTAAGGAAGATAATCAATTAGCCTTAACCTGGTATTTAAAGGCAGCACAACAACAGTATGTTGCCGCTCAATATAACTTAGCCTTTATGTATGACCAAGGTAAAGATATATCTAAGCATAAAAAGAAAGCCTTACAATGGTATTTACAGGCAGCAGAGGCGGGTGATTCTGAGGCGCAATTTAATTTAGCACTATTGTATTATCGTGGTGAGGGTGTGGAGCGCGATAAAACCAAAGCCTTACAATGTTTCAATGCGGCAGCTAGGCAAGGTGATTTAAGTGCTCAGTTTAAATTAGCCGAAATGTATAATCGTGGTGATGGCATATTACAAAATAAAACCGTTGCATTAAAATGGTATACACGAGCCTCTGAGCAGGAAGAAAATCCTAAAACGAAACAAGTTTTATTAGATCGCATTAAAGCTATTATAGAAAGCACCTCAAAGACTGCAAAATCTAGTAAAGCTACGATAGCAACCTCAAAACCTTAATGATTTTGATGCCACTGCAGTTTAAATTGACTAGGTGAAGTACCCGCACTATGGCGGGTAAAAAAGCGCGTAAAGTAAGCGGGATCTTTAAAACCTAACTCATAAGCTAGGGTAGAAATCGCTGAATTGGTATAAATCAAGCGCCGTTTAGCTTCTAGCATTAAACGTCCATGAATCAGTTGTAGTGTATTTTGCCCGGTATAGCGTTGACATAAGCGATTAAGGCGATTTTCAGTGAGTCCTAATGCATTCGCATATTGATTTACCCCCCATTGTGCCAGATAGTTTTGCTCTAATAAATCTAAAAAACGTTCATAAAGGGTAATCTTATAATTCGATGGACTTAAGCTTTGTGCTAGTGGTAAGGCATTACGACTGAGTAAAATTAAAATAATTTTTAAATAAGAACCTAAGATACTCACCTTGCCTAATTGGTCTGATTCATATTCACTAAGTAGTTGTTGAATTAAGCCAAATAAACGCTCATAGGTTGCCTGATTATTAGCTTGATTAAGCAGTAAAGGTCGGCTGAGTAAAATCAGTAGTGCTTGATGTTCAGATTCAGCAAATAAACCAGACAAAAAGGCGGCATTAATAGTAAGAATATAGCCCTGTACCGACGGGTGATGGGTAAAGCCATGCACTTCACGTGCAGGCACATAAATAATACAGCCTGCCTTTTCTTCATAATGCTGATCATGTATTTTAGCTAATACACTGCCGGTTTCTAGTACCAGTAATTGATGTAAATGATCATGGCGATGGGGATGAATTTCCCATTGATGTTTCGGTAATGATTCTTCTAGACGAGTAATCGCTAGATGATGGGTAGAATCAATAGCGGCAGTTTTACCATAAAGAAAGTAATGTGGCACATCATTCATAATAATCCATGTATCACTAAAGTTAGACTAAAAAACGATAATAGTGTGGTAATAAATAGGGTATTAGTACAAAAGATTCTCATGCCATAATGCTCTCCTATAATAGGGTAGATACTCATCATAGGGATGGCAGCAAATAAAATCACGGCTAATTGTAGCTGATGGTCAAAATCAGGGAGTAAGCCGACTAATAGTGCCACGATTAATGGATGTAAGAATAGTTTGCCTAATAATACCATACTAAGCGCTTGATTAGGGGGTGAAAATTTATTACTGGCTAGACTCGCACCAATAAAGATTAAAGCCAAGGCAACCGTGGCATTACCTAACATACCTAGTGTTTTAGCAATCGGCTCTGGCATAGGTAAGTGCAAGCTCGCCCAAAGTAAACCTAGAAAAATAGCAATAATCAAGGGATTAGTAGCAATGCGTTTGGCTATATTGAGTAAAGTTTTTGAGAGATTATGATGTTTTTGTGCGCTACCATACTCTAGTAGCAAGAGAACGATGGGTAGTATTAATAGGTTTTCTACTAATAACACCATAGTTAATCCCGCTGCGAGTGGGGTATGAAAGGTTAACATTACAATAGGATAACCAATAAATACACTATTTGGTGTACTCATGCCCAAAGCATGAATACTCGCCGGTATCACTCCACTTTTAAGCCAGAGGAAACTTAAGCTAAAACCGATAATTAATACGAATAGCCCTCCTAAACCATAGGCCATTAAAAAATAAGGCTCTATAACGCTATTTAATTCTATGGTTCTGAGATTATTAAAAATAAGGGCAGGTAACGCTAAATATAAAACCAATTTTCCAATAGCAGGGACGGCGCTGCTAGGCATGAGCTGTGTTTTAACCGCCAATGCGCCAACCCCAATTAAGAGAAAAATCGGTAATAAAGTTGCTGCAATAGCTAACATAATTGGGCAACCTCTAAAGCTTGCATAGTCATACGCATTTGCGCATTAGGCACACCAAAACCTTGATAACCATTACGTTGCACTAATTCAAAGCAAAAACGTCCGGCAAAGAGTTTGGTAAATAATTGCAAAAATACACCCTGCTCATCTTCATCATAGAGAATATGATAATGCTGTAAGGCAGCTAAAAATTCGGGGGTTAAATCAAAACGCGCGGCAATATCATCATAATAATTAGCAGTAACAGGCATGGTTTCTATGCCTAATTCGGCTAAACGCTGGGCTACACTCACTAAATCATGAGTACGCATAGCAATATGATTCACCCCACCACCAGCATAACGACTCGCAATATAATTCGAGACGGTTTGTGAGGCGGCGGAACTATTTAACGTAAAGGCCACTTTTTTATCTGCCGTTTGCATCACTTGGCTTTTAATTAAACCACTAGGATCAGCCACATTCACACTGGCACTGGGTAACATGCCAAATAATGAGCGATACAGCAAAATCGAATGCAGCATTTCTTCATAGCTCATACTCAGTGCCACATGGTCAATCGCCTGTAAATAGGCCATAGGTTCATGGGGTTGGGGGACAAATTCACGTTCCCAATGAGAGGGTTGCAAGGTTTCATCCACTAAATACAATAAGCTGCCAATTGGTCCAAGCACGGCGGGAATACCATGTGTATCCGTGCTGAGGCTACCTTGGGTGAGGTCATAACCGAGTTGTGTCGCCCGTTGCGTCAGGGCAGGAATATTTTGGCAGCTTAAACCAAAGGCGCAGACTGATACACCATGCTGCTCATGATAGCGCTGTCCAAAACTATCTGGCTCTAAATTCATTACCAGATTGATAGCACCTTGACGCCAAACCTCGACCGCTTTTTTACGATGAATACCGGCTTTACTAAAACCTAAAGCACTTAATAAGGGAGTGAGTGCCTGCTTTTCGGTTTCATTTAAAGCGAATTCAATAAATTGGATTTCGGAGGGGGATTGAATACTAGGTAATAACTCTCCTTGTTGAGCGAGTACGGATTCAGAGGAATTATTGGCATAGACTAAGGAGCGATAACCATCACGGGCAGTATTTTCTGGGGAGCCAGAGCGAAATTGATCATTAAAAATTTCTAGCGAAAACGGCCCATTATACCCCGTTGCATGTAGGTTTTTAACAAAACGGTCAATAGGTAATTCTCCTTGTCCCGGAAAACAACGATGGTGGCGACTCCACGATAAATGATCCATGGATAAGCGCGGGGCATCGGCGACTTGAACTAGAAAAATCTTATCGCCCGGAATATTTAAAATAGCTTGTAAATCAACATTGCGCGAGAAAATATGGAAGGTATCAAGGCATAATCCTACTCGCTCATGATGCGCCCGCCGTACAATTTCCCATGAGTCACGGTAATCATACACATGCTTACCCCAAGCCAGCGCTTCAAAAGCCACGCGCATATTCCGCTGTTTAGCCCGTTCACCTAATTCATGAAAATCATCCGCCGCGCGTTGTATACCCCCTAACGCATGGGGGGAGACACTGCTACAGGCCATGAGTAAATCGGTGCCAAGCTGCTCCATTAGATCAAATTTACGTTCAGCACGATCAAAGGCCTTGCGCCGATACGGTTCGGGCAAGCCTTCAAAATCCCGAAAGGGCTGGTAAGTGACGACTTCTAAACCATGATCCTCAATCATGCGTCGAATCTCTGCCACCGAGCCTTGATGAGTGATCAAATCATTTTCAAAAATCTCAATCCCATGAAAACCCGCTTGGGCAATCGCCTCAATTTTCTGGCGTAAGGTGCCAGATAAGCATACCGTAGCAATCGAATAACGCATGATAGAAACCACCTAGCTAATAAAATGACTAAATAATTACCTGCACAGATCTAAGTAATTGAGTAAAAGTAATCGGGTGTTTCTGGAGCAGTCTTGGCGGCAGGGATGCCGCCTTGTAGCGTACAGGGATGTATTCACAGCGACTGCTCCAGAAACACCCGATTACTTTTCTTTTACCTAGCTACTTATGAAACTTACGCACCAAACCCTCTATAGCCAACACATAGCCATCTACCCCAAAGCCCACCACAATTCCAGCCGCCGCAGGGGAGATATAAGAATGGTGGCGGAAAGATTCGCGGGCGTGAACATTAGAAATATGAATCTCAATCACCGGCACTTCAGCCCCTTTAATGGCATCATGGAGGGCGATTGAGGTATGGGTATAGGCTCCGGCATTGAACACCACACCTAAGACCGAGCCGTCTTTTACACCACGTCCGGCCTCATGAATGGCATCAATCAACACGCCCTCATGGTTACTTTGCAAACATTTCACTTCAAAGCCTAAACGTTTGCCGGTGGCCTGACACAGCGCTTCCACATCGGCGAGGGTGGTATAACCATATTGGGCAGGCTCGCGTTGACCGAGTAAATTGAGATTGGGGCCATTTAATACTAAAATAGAGGGCATGATGGTTCCTTAACTTAATTAAATAGACGATAAGAGATGAGGTTCCCACTAGGGCGAAGCTATATATAGCTAGGCCTTAGTGGGTGGGCTATACGCTAGGCGTATTATTTACGTAAAGTGGCTAATTCACTCTGTAGTTTATCAACCGTTTCTTTACCCGCAACATCGGCATATTTTTCAATAATAGGCTTCATTAGCTCGCGCATTTTAGCCACTTCTTCGGGGGGAAGTTCAGTCACTTCCATACCGGCTGTTTTCAGCTCCTCTAAGGCGCTGGCTGATTTTTCACGGGCTACACCTCGCTCATATAAGCCTGCTTCAATCGCTGACTCACGAATAATAGTTTGCTGTTCGGGGGTTAATTTATCCCATACTTTCTTACTGAAAATCGCCGATTGCGGATTATATTGATGATGAGTAATGGTTAAGTGTTTTTGGACTTCATAAAACTTATTAGCAGCAATCACCGTTAAGGGGTTTTCTTGACCATCAATAGCCTTTTGCTCTAAGGCGGTATAGACCTCTGGGAAAGGTAGCGGGGTTGGATTAGCCCCTAAGGCCGTGACCCAGTCCACATTAATGGCATTAGGAATAACCCGCAGTTTTAGACCTTTAATATCTTCCACTTTATTAATCGGGTGTTTGCTATTGGTCATATCGCGGAAACCTAATTCCCAATAGGTCAAACCTATAATGCCTTTATCCTCTAATTTAGCGTGTAAGGCTTTGCCAAATTCACCATCGACTATTTTGTCTACTTCCTCTGCACTACCAAACATAAAGGGGAAGTCATACACGGTAAAATCTGGAACCTGTGAGGCGAGAATACCGGAGTTCAACACCACCATGTCTAAAGTGCCGCCTTGTAAGGAGGAAACATTTTGCGCATCGCCACCTAATACGCCTCCAGCAAATACTTTAACACTCATGCTGCCATTGCTTTTGCTATCTACTAGCTCGGCAAATTTAGCAGCGCCCATTTCCAAAGGATGACCTTTAGGGTTTTGTAGAGCGAGTTTGAAATTTTTATCAGCTGCCCAACTCATATTCAGGCTAAGCGTGGCAACCAAAGCAACAACACTACTGACCAGTAAACGTTTCATAATCTTCATCCTCCAAGATGTTTGCGGAGCGGCGATAAGGGTTAGCACAAACGCGCTCCGTCGTTTGTGCCTGAAAACGTTAATAAAACCAAGATAAGGGGACAAGTACCAAACTAGGGAAGAGTACTAGTAAAAATAGCACTGCTAATTGTGCGATTAAGAAAGGTAAAACCCCTTTAGCAACTGCGCCTACACTCATACCGCCTACGCCTGCCATAACATTGAGTACGGTACCAACGGGGGGCGTAATCAAACCAATAGCACCATTAATAATAAATAGCACCCCGAAATAGACCGGATCGATGCCGGCTGCTTTCACTACCGGAACGAGCACGGGTGCTAGAATTAAAATAGTAGGGGTTAAGTCCATTGCCGTACCGACTAAAATACATAACAGCATAATTGAGAATAGGAGTAGGGTGGGGCTATCCATCAGGGGGTCAAGCAATTCGACGACTTGACCGGGTAAATCCGCCACCGTAATGAGCCAAGCCGATACCATAGCGGCGGCGACTAAAAACATAATTGTGGCAGTGGTTTTACCAGCGCTAATGAAGACTTCATAAAGCTGATGCCAAGTCATTTCACGGTAGATCACCATAGCAACGAATAGGGCATACACCGCCGCTACTACAGCCGCCTCAGTCGGAGTAAACACGCCCAGTTTTAAGCCCACTAATACAATCACGGGTAACATTAAGGCCCAAGTGGATTCTTTTAGGGCTTTGAGACGCTCAGCACCGCTGGCTTTGGGTGGTCTTTGGCGTTCAGGTTGGTTTTTATCTTCACGCGTGACTACAAAATACCAAGCTATTGCTATAGCGACTCCCATCATTAATCCCGGAAAAATACCCGCCATAAATAATTTACCAATTGAGATGTTGGTAGCGACTCCAAAGACTACAAAGGCAATCGAGGGGGGAATGATGGGGGCAATAATACCCGCTGCTGCAATTAATCCGCCAGATTTAGCTTTATCATGTCCTACGGCTGCCATCATAGGCAGTAAGAGCGCCCCTAATGCAGCCGTATCTGCCACCGCAGAGCCGGATAAGGCCGCCATTAAACACGCCGCTAAAATGGCGACATAACCCAGCCCACCGCGTACATGGCCTAAGAGCGTCATGGCTAAATTAACAATGCGTTTTGAGAGTCCCCCCACATTCATAATCTCACCCGCTAACATAAAAAACGGGACAGCTAAGAGAGGGAAGCTATTGGCACCCTCAATCAGGTTTTGTGCCAAAATTTGTGCATCGAATAAATCCAGATGCCACATCAGTGCAATGCCGGATAACAGCAATGAATACGCAATGGGGACGCCGAGCACCATCGCTGCGAGCAGTACCACAATGAAAATAACAATGGTCATTTTGGCTACTCCGCGTGTGAGTTTGAATGAGGGGGCGGGAGAGGTGCATTCATATTGCGAATCGCTTCCCACAGATCTGTGAGCAAAATCACGCCTGTAGAAACAGCAAAAAAGATACCCACACCATAAAACCACCCTTGGGATAGTCCCGTGACGGGGGCGTAATTTTCCAGATTGATTTGGGTTTGGCTTAAGCTACCGCTAAAAATGAGCCAAGTGACCCACAGCATCAACAATAAAACCACAATGCGAACGATGCGCTGTATAGAGGGGGGTAAAGCCGAGGCTACTTCACCCATAGACATATGCGCTTTTTCATGCAGAGCGACGACCGCTCCCATAAAGGTTAGCCATACAAATAGCCAACGGGATAATTCTTCCGAGATGGTAATGCCAGAGTTAAGACCATAGCGCAATACCACATTACCAAACACTAATACCACCATAATGGCGAGTAATAATGCCATTATCATTGCCAAAAAGCGGCAATATCGATCTATCCATTTTTTCACAGGCTCTCCTCCTAGCTATTAGAGCATGATGAGTTTCACTATCCCCCTTAGGCTGGGTCTAGACTATTAAAGGTCGCTTGCATAGCGGCACTATCGGGGCGTATTCCCGTAATCAGCTCAAATGCACCTACCGCTTGAAAGACTGCCATGCCCGCACCGGATGCCGTGCGACAACCTTTTAAACGGGCAGCCCGTAATAGCTCGGTTTCCAGCGGGAAATAAATAATATCCACCACCCATAATCTTGCTTGTAGCAACTCAACAGGGAAGGGGGTGCCGGGTAGTTTCGCCATGCCAACGGGGGTAGCGTTTACTAGACCATCAATACGATCTACTAGAGCGGCATCAATATCCGTAGCAGTCGCACGGTCAGTACCATAATGAGTATTTAGACTCTGAGCGAGTGCTGCAGAACGCTCTCTACTAACATCGGTAATGAGTAATTGTTGTACTCCCTCACTCAGTAAAGCATGGGCGACAGCAACGCCCGCCCCCCCTGCACCAATGAGTAATACTGTGTCATGTTTCACATCCCCCATTTGGCGTCGGAAGCTTTCAGCAAATCCAGTGAAATCGGTGTTATGCCCAATGCGCTTACCATCTTTAAAGACTACGGTATTCACTGCACCGACAGCACTCGCACTAGCCGCGAGTTCGTCTAACAAAGGAATGACTTGTTGCTTATAAGGGAAAGTAATATTAAGCCCCGCAAAGCCACACCATTGTGTTGCTTGCAGTAATTGCTCAAGTGTGGGGGCGGGTTGGGCGATTTGATCGGTATCGAGTAATTGATATAGGTAGTGCAAACCTAGGCGAGCGCCTTCGGCTTGATGCATGGCAGGGGTTCTTGAACCTTGAATACCCTGACCAATGAGTCCGGCTAGCACCTTAACCTTTTTAGTGTTAGGCGATACCGTTGTATGCACTGTGCTGGATAGTGTTGACACCATTCTCCTCCTTAAAATCCATAGCTTAGTATGTGCGGTCTAAAATACTTTGTACCAATTGGTTTATTTGGTCAAGCATTTTTGTACCATTTGGTTAATTTATTTTTGACTTTTCTCAAAAGGCACGCTGTATAGCACTTCAGATAAACTTGCAAGCCCTGAGTAGAGTCGGTAAAACACCTATTGTTCGTAATGGTTAATTAAAGAAAGCAGTATGTGTGCAATGGGCGATTTAAAAGATGATAAGCAAGAAGATGTAAAGAGCTGGAAACAAAATCCAGAAGCAGTACGCATGGATATTATTAAAGTAGCCACCGAGGAGTTTGCTGCCAATGGCTTATCAGGCGCACGGGTGAATGAGATTGCGGCTAAAACCAAAACCTCAAAACGCATGATTTATTATTACTTTGGGGATAAAGAGGGGTTATATCAGCAGGTATTGATTGAAGCCTATCGTTCGGTGCGTGAGGGGGAGAGTGAGCTAGACTTAGAGCATTTAGATCCACCGACGGCATTGAGAAAATTAGTCGAGTTCACTTTTGATCACCATCGCCGCAATCCAGACTTTATTCGGCTGGTGATGATTGAAAATATTCATAATGCCGATTACCTCAAACAAACAGCCTTTATGAAAACCCTGAATCAACCTGTGATTGAGCGTCTGACCGCTCTTTATGAGCGAGGTTTAAATGAGGGGGTATTTCGTGCTGCTATTAGTCCTGTAACTTTACACTGGCATATTAGTGCCTTGTGTTTTTTTAATATCTCTAATTTAGAAACCTTTAATGTGAGTTTTGGTAAACAATTGTTTACTAAGGCGGGGCAGAGTAGGCTAAAGCAGCAAGTGGTTGAAATGGTATTACGCTATACCTTAAAACCCGAATGGATTGATCAATGCCTGAGTGAGCGCTAGGGATAAAATTGCAGAAAAGTACCAGTCTATAAGTATTTTGTGCATGTTCAACTCAAGTATCCCTGATTACACTACTCAACATCCGCGATTGATTAATCAGATCGCTTAGGTCTAGTCCCCGTATAGTTGTGTATGTATTAGCTAGGTAGGAAATTGAGTATGCAAGTTGCTGTTCCCTTTATGCAGTTTCGAGGTGGTAGCTCTAAAGGCTTGTACTTTTTAGCGAGTAACTTACCTAGTGATGAGTCTGAGCGTAATGAATGGATTTTATCCGCAGTAGGACGCGAAGCCCGACAAATCGATGGGGTAGGGGGCGCACATCCTCTGACTAGTAAGGTAGCGGTGGTAAGTCCCTCTACTCGTCCTGATGCCGATGTTGATTTTCTGTTTGTTCAAGTCGTGGTGGGTGAAAACCGTGTGGATACCACCCCGAATTGCGGCAATATTCTAGCCGGTGTAGGGCCTTTTGCGCTTGAGGCCGGACTCCTAGCCCCCCAAGGTGAAACGACTACTGTCCGTGTTTACATGGTCAATAGTGAAAATCTCTGCGAACTCATTATCCAAACCCCTCATGGTAAAGTGCAATACGAAGGTTCTGCCAAGATTGATGGAGCGCCCGGTACTTCAGCCCCTATTACGTGTAATTATCTCGATATTGCTGGCTCCATCTGTGGTGCTTTACTACCGAGTGGGCATACTCAAGATGTGATTGATGGGGTGGCTGTTACTTGTATTGATAATGGTATGCCAGTCGTAGTGATTCGTGCCGCCGATCTGGGCAAAACCGGCTTAGAAAGCTGTGCTGAGCTCAGTAGTGATACCGACTTTCGTGCTCGACTAGAGGCGATTCGCCTTAAAGCCGGTGTACTCATGGGCTTAGGCGATGTGACTAAAAAAGTAGTCCCCAAAATGACCCTAATTGCACCACCCCAAACCGGCGGACATATTAGTACCCGTACCTTTATTCCTCATACTTGTCACGATGCTATTGGCGTTTTAGGTGCTGTGTCTGTGGCGACAGCCTGCATTTTGCCAAACTCTGTAGCGGAAGGTGTGGCTAAGCCTGCAAGTGGTAATCCTAAAGTCTTGTCAGTTGAGCATCCCTCAGGCGAGTTTTCGGTGGAGTTACTCCAAGACGAACAGGGTAATGTGATTAAGGCCGGGTTGTTGCGTACTGCGCGGTTACTCAGTCGGGGAGAGGTGTTTATTACCGTGGATTAGAGAGTTGAGTAAAAAAGTAGTCAGGTATTTCTTCCGCAGCCGCTGTAAATACGTCCTTGTACGCTACAAGGCGGCATCCCTGCCGCCAAGACTGCTCCAGAAATACCTGACTACTTTTTAACGACTTCAAGCTAGTAACTTGTTAATAGGACGGAGGAGAGTGAATGAGCAAACCGAGTTGTATGCCGCCGGACAATAATACGCGCGTGCCCTTATATAAAGCCCCCCCCAAATCGTGTGACGCGCATTGTCACGTGTTTGGCCCCCATAATATTTTTCCCTATTCTGACAAAGCCTCTTATTGGCCCCCTGATGCGGATAAGTACGCCCTAAAACGTTTACATGACAAGCTAGGAATTGAGCGAGCTGTCCTCGTTCAGGCGAGCTGTCATGGTATTGATAATCGCGCCATGATAGATGCGATTAAAACTGGCAAGGGTGCCTATCGTGGGGTCTGTATTGCTAATGACACCTTTAGCGAGAATGACTTTCAGGATTTGCATGATGGTGGTGTGCGCGGGGTACGCTTTAACTTTGTTAAACACCTCGGCGGTGCGCCAAATCTAGAAGGCATGAAAACGGTATTAAACCGCGTAAAACCACTAGGTTGGCATTTAGTCATTCATGTGAATGCCGAAGATGTGATTACTTATGCTGAGTTTTTCGATGCCTTAGAGATGGACATTGTGGTCGATCATATGGGACGGGTTCCGACTAGTGAAGGGGTAGGGCAACAAGCCTATCAAATTCTATTAGAGCGGATGCAGCGCGATAACTGGTGGATGAAAGTATGTGGTTCTGAGCGTATTTCTATGGGGCCACCGTTTTATGATGCCGTACCTTTTGCCCAAGGTTTTATTGAAATCGCTCCCGATCGTATTCTGTGGGGCACTGATTACCCCCATCCGAATATTAAAAAGCATATGCCCAATGATGCTGATTTATTAGATCTAGTGCCTTTGATTGCGCGTGATCCTGTAATTCAACACAAAATTCTGGTTGAAAACCCTGCACGTTTATATGGCTTTGAGGACTAATAATGATGATTACCCATACTGTTCAAGGCGTTGCGGTTAAACACATTGAGCGTGCTGACCCTAAAGTGATTGATAGCTTGGCGCATTTTGGAGCCGCTACGGTGCATGAAGCACAAGGGCGCATTGGTAACCTGCAACCCTATTTACGTCCGATCTATTCCGGCGCTCGTATTGCGGGGAGTGCCATCACTATTTTGGCACAGCCCGGTGATAACTGGATGATTCATGTCGCCATTGAGTTATGCCAGCCCGGCGATATTTTGGTGGTTGGTACAACCACACCGTGTACGGATGGTTATTTTGGTGACTTGCTGGCAACCTCGGCTCAGGCACGAGGGGTGAGAGGTTTGATTATTGATGCAGGCGTGCGGGATGTGCGGGATCTTACCGAAATGCAATTTCCGGTGTGGTCAAAAGCGATCTCGATCAAGGGTACGGTAAAAAATACCTTAGGCTCGGTGAATGTACCCCTTTTATGCGCGGGGCAAATGATTATGCCCGGAGATGTGATAGTGGCAGATGATGATGGTGTCTGTGTTGTACCACGCCTCAATGCCGCAAAAACCCTAGACGCTGCCCAAAAACGTGAGGCTAATGAAACGGCAAAACGTGCCAAACTCGCCTCCGGTATTTTAGGGTTGGATATGTATAACATGCGTCTGGGTCTAGAGGCGGCAGGCTTTAAATATGTAGAACGCTTGGAGGATCTAACATGAGTAAACCCTTAGTGATTGATTGCCACGGACACTACACCACGGCACCGGATGAATTAGGTGAATACCGCGAGCAACAGAAAAAAGAGGTTAAGACGGATCCGCTCTTTGAGCATGTGAAGGGTGTGATCAATATTACCGATGATCAGATTCGGGAGAGCTTAGAAAACGCCCAGCTTAAATTACAACGTGAACGCGGTACTGATGTCGCTATCTTCTCTCCGCGTGCTAGTTGGATGGGACACCATATTGGTAATCAATCGACCAGTAAGTTTTGGACTGAACATTGTAATGATCTGATTTATCGTATTACGGAGCTATATCCACAAAAATTTATCGGTGCTGCACAATTGCCCCAATCTCCTAAAGCGGATATGAAAGCTAGTGCGGCTGAATTAGAGCGCTGTGTGACTGAACTGGGATTTGTGGGCTGTAATTTAAGTCCTGATCCTTCGGGGGGGCATTGGACTGCACCGCGTTTGGATGATCCTTATTGGTATCCGATTTACGAAAAAATGTGCGAGTTAGATGTGCCCGCCATGATTCATGTGAGTGCGTCCTGTCATCAGTGTTTTGATACCACCGGCTCGCATTATTTAGGCGCTGATACCGCAGCTTTTCAGCACTATATGATGACAAAGACCCTATTTCAGGACTTCCCGAATCTGAAATTGATTATTCCGCATGGGGGTGGAGCCGTACCCTATCACTGGGGACGGTTTAGAGGCTTGGCGGATATGATGAAGCTCCCGCACCTCAATGACATTATCAAAGACCATATTTACTTTGATACCTGTGTCTACCATCAAGAAGGCATTGATTTACTGCTGGAGGTTGTACCGATTGACAATATTTTGTTTGCCTCGGAAATGATTGGCGCAGTACGCGGTATCGATCCACAAACCGGACATTATTTTGATGATACCAAGCGTTATATCGATGACAGCGCACTCTCGGACGAGGACAAACGCAAGGTATTTGAACTCAATACCCGTCGAGTATTCCCGCGTTTAGATGCACGCTTGCAGGAGGTTGGATTGTTATGAGTACCGTAAAACCCTATCACGATATTCCGGGTACCACGATTTTTGATTTTGATATGGCTAATAAAGGCTATCACCTGAATCAATTTGCCATGTCCTTAATGAAAGCCGAAAACCGTGAACGCTTTAAAGCCGAAGAACGCGCCTATTTAGATGAGTGGGCGATGACGGAGGAGCAAAAACAATCCGTACTCGCGCGGGACTATAACTGGATGATGTCGCTCGGTGGGAATGTGTATTTCCTCGCTAAAATATTCTCCACTGATGGTTTAAGTTTCCAAGCAGCAGCGGCCAGCATGACCGGGATGACGCAAGAAGAGTATGCCCAAATGATGTTAGAGGGCGGGCGTACTCCGGTCGGCAATTTGTACAAAAAGGAGTCACAATAATGGCAAAAATTACCGCTGGGGTAGCAACCTCGCATGTCCCCGCAATTGGTGTAGCCATCGATCTAGGCAAAACCGAGCAACCTTATTGGAAACCCGTGTTTGCAGGCTATGAGTATGTGAAAGAGTGGATTAAAGAACAAAAGCCGGATGTGATTTTTTTGGTTTATAACGATCATGCCACCGCTTTTGATTTGAGTATGATTCCGACCTTTGCCATTGGTTGTGCACCGGAGTTTAAACCGGCTGATGAAGGGTGGGGAGCACGTCCTGTACCGGTGGTGAAGGGGCATCCTGTTTTAGCCGCACATATTACTCAGTCGTTGATTCAGGATAATTTTGATCTAACGATTGTGAATGAAATGGATGTGGATCATGGTTTGACAGTGCCTTTGTCTTTGGTATTTGGGCAAGTAGAAGAGTGGCCGTGTTTGATTATTCCCTTTGCCGTCAATGTGGTGATCTATCCGCCTCCTTCTGGGCAGCGTTGTTATGACTTGGGTAAGGCTTTGCGTAAAGCCATTGAAAGTTTTCCTGAAGATCTCAATGTGCAAGTTTGGGGTACGGGGGGCATGAGCCATCAATTACAAGGGCCGCGTGCCGGACTCATTAATAAAGAGTTTGATAATGAGTTTTTAGATCGCCTGATTGCTGAGCCTGCCGAATTAGCTAAAGAACCCCATATTCGCTATGTGCGTGAAGCTGGTTCAGAAGGGGTAGAGTTGGTGATGTGGCTGATTATGCGCGGCGCATTAGAGGATGACATTGAAGTTAAACAGCGCTTTTATCATGTACCTGCCTCTAATACGGCAGTCGGTCATTTAGTACTAGAAAATAGTAGCCACAGTGCAGGAGTATAAAAGATGAAAATTGGTATGATTGGTGAGGGAGCCTTTGGGCATAAGCATTTAGATGCCCTGAAAAATATCTCTGGTGTTGAGGTCACGGCGTTAGTCGGTGGTGTGGCTGAAAGTACATTAGCGACCGCGCAAAAATATAATATCCCGTTTTGGACCTTAGATTTAGCCGAGGCTTTAGCCCGTCCTGATGTGGATGCCTTTATTATTACCTCGCCCACCCCTATTCACGCGAAGCAAGCTTTGCAAGTGATGGATGCGGGCAAGCACGTCATGATTGAAATCCCCATGGCTGACACCTTAGCCGATGCGGAAGCGATTTGTGCCAAGCAACAAGAAACCGGCTTAGTCGCTATGGCAGGGCATACACGCCGTTTTAATCCAAGCCACCAATGGGTACACAACAAAATTGTAGCCGGTGAGCTAAAAATTCAGCAAATGGATGTGCAAACCTATTTCTTCCGCCGTCAAAACTTAAATGCTTTAGGGCAGCCACGCTCGTGGACGGATCATTTATTGTGGCATCACGCTTGCCATACGGTTGATCTATTTGCGTATCAAACGGGTGAAAAGATTGTTCAAGTACAAGCCTTACAAGGGCCAAAACATCCCGAACTCGGCATTGCAATGGATATGAGCATTGGCTTGAAATCAGAATCAGGCGCTATTTGTACTTTATCCTTGTCGTTTAATAATAATGGCCCCTTAGGTTCCTTTTTCCGTTATATCGGTGATAATGGCACCTATATTGCGCGTTACGATGATTTAGTCGATGGGCATGAAAAACCTATTGATGTGAGTCAAGTAGCCGTATCCATGAATGGTATTGAATTGCAAGACCGTGAATTTATTGCTGCCATTCGGGAAAAACGTGAACCTAATGCCAGTGTGCAACAAGCTTTAGCCGCGATGCGAGTATTAGATTTATTAGAGCAACAACTAGAGTTAAAGCAATAACGCTTAATTTTGATGAATGAACTTGTTTTAATGTTAATCGCCCTAGGCACTTTAACGCTGACTGGCATTATGGGTGGGATGATTTTAATCGCCCTCATGCCCGGTTTACTCCCCGCCGCTGCTATTGTTCCGGTACATGCGGCGACTCAGTTAGTCTCAATTCGAATGGTATGTCGTTTCATCATTTTTTTCTTATAATTTTAGTTATGTTAAAAATAGGACACTTAGACAAAACAATCCTAGATTAGCGACTTTTCACTATCGAATATCGACCATTTTGTGCCACTGTATTGACACTTGCCATCCTTCTTTAATGGCTGTTGTTATACATAAATCTGTTGCCTTAGGTGATAAGCTTAAGGGCTGTAAATAGACTAATTTTCCCTGAATAGGGAGTTGTTTGAGTTGATAGATATCGTCTTCTTTACCCACCGGCATTTTGATTTCATTGGCTTTTTTAAGCGTATCTAGAAGTAGTGCCTTGTTGCCACTCATATTTATTTTAGGGCTAACAGTTACCCAAGTATGGGGGTGAGCCAAAATATCAGCCGTACCAGAGGTTTCAATTTGTACACTAAACCCTTTTTCAATCAACAGATTCGATAGCGGTCTTAGATCATATTGGCAAGGTTCGCCCCCAGTGATAACGACATGTTTGACGTTAGACTGCTCCGCAAGGGCTAGTAATGCTTGCTCATCCAGATAGGTATAGGTCTCACTATCAACACTTTTGGCGCTTAGTTCGGCAATAGAAATAATGTGCTGAGGTAAGATCGACCATGTATGTTTGGTATCACACCAGCCACATCCCACCTCACAGCCCTGCATTCTAATGAAGAAAGCGGGCGTGCCACTAAAAATCGCCTCGGTTTGGATACTGGTAAAAAACTCATTAATGGGATATTTCATAAGACGCACTGCATTTTCTAGTTTCATCAACGGTACACTTGACCAGCACCACGCCTGTACCTTCTAACAGTCTAGGAGCCACGACTTCCACCATATCCCCTCATGCCCAACGACGCGGTGACCGGCACAAATATCATGATAGCGACTGGCGGTAATTTTACTCACCCTAGATGCTCCTAAAAATAGCACTAGTCTATCTGTTTCTAGGCTCCATAGCTAAAAATAGTCAAAGCCAACCCCATTTAGTCATCTGCCATTAATCTTGAAAAATTGACGTTTTGATGTCGATATGTAATTTTAATACGCTATAGTAATAAATGATAACAAACTCCCAAGGGCATAATAATAACAGGATGATTGACTATGCTTATTTCTCGTACATTGAGTGTTGTGGCGCTATTGTTGGCTTTACAATCTACCACAAGCTTTGCCGCTCAAACTCCTCAACCTGCTTCTACTGTTACTGAGTTAGGAACGGATCAGATCATTATTCGTTTTAAACCTAATGCTAATCTTTTAGGTATTGATAGGGTTGTGAATCAACTAGGTGGCTCACAAGTAGATCGCTTACGCTATGTTCGGACTACCCAACAAGATTCTGATGTTTTTAAATGGGAACGACGCAAAAGTCGTAAGCAATTAGACGACCTTACCAAATGGTTAAAAAGCCAACCAGAAGTCGAATATGCAGAACCCGACTTTATTATGACCGCGTTGGCCTTACCTAATGACACATCACTGAATTATCAGTGGTCATTATTAGATATGGTGACAGGCATTCGTGCTGAGCCTGCTTGGAATGTATCTACCGGAGCTGGTAGTGTTGTAGCAGTGATTGATACAGGCTATCGCCCCCATGCTGACTTGGTGGCTAATCTATTACCCGGCTATGATATGATTAATGATAGCAGTGTTGCTGTGGATGGGAATGGGCGTGATGCCGATGCTTCTGATCCGGGGGATTATTATGCAGCAGGTGAATGTGGTAGCACGACCGCGCGTAATAGTTCATGGCATGGTACTCATGTCGCCGGTACGATTGCTGCTGTCGCTAATAATAGTATGGGGATTGCAGGGGTCGCTTATAATGCCAAAGTGGTGCCTGTACGTGTACTAGGTAAATGCGGTGGCTATACCTCGGATATTGCCGATGGTATGTTATGGGCGTCTGGTAATACGGTTAGCGGTGCGGCGCTGAATTTAAATCCTGCTAAGGTTTTGAATCTGAGCCTCGGCGGACAAAATGCCTGTGGTACGACCACACAAAATGCCATTAATGCGGCGCGTGCGCGTGGGGCTACGGTAGTGGTAGCGGCTGGGAATAATAATCTAGATGCTTCTGCTTTTTCACCCGCTAATTGTGCTGGGGTTATTACCGTTGCGGCAACGGGACGCAATGGTGGGAAAGCGCTCTATTCTAATTATGGCGCGAGTGTAGATATCGCAGCCCCCGGTGGTTCTGCCTATAATGGTGCAACCGAGGGGATTTTATCCACTCTCAATAGTGGCTTACAACAACCCGGCGTTGATGCTTATGCGTTCTATCAAGGCACTAGCATGGCGACACCTCATGTGGCGGGCATTGCAGCTTTGATGTATGCAGTTCATCCTACCATTACACCTGACCAAGTCGAGTCCATCTTAAAATCGACCGCGCGTCCTTTCCCTGCTACTTGTAATGCTTGTGGCGCGGGCTTAGTGGATGCCGAGGCGGCTGTGAATGCGGCTCTGACATTGAAGCAAAATGACCCTTATTTAGCATTACGTTCGAATTGGCTGAGCAACAAAGCCCTGTGGCTCACGAAACGGCTATTGAGCTATACCTATGTGTTAGAGCAACAAACCGGAACTAGCTCCGTGCGCTATAAAATTACGGTGCAAAATGGGGTTGTCACAGCAGGCATTAATCTAGCCAATAATCGCGCATTAAAATCTAGACAAATTAGCTCACTATACACTATTGATCAATTATTTATGTTAGTTGACCAAGCGATTATGGCTCAATATGCCACCATTCAAGCAAGTTATGATGCCACCTTTGGGTATCCTAGCGTGCTTTACTTTGATCCTAAAGCAACCATTAGTGGGGATGAAAGCAGTTATAAGGTGAGTGGTTTTACCCCGTTATAACAACCCTGATAACACCCCTAAAAAGGTAGCAGTTCGATATAGCAAGCGGTTGCATTATGATATAGTGCGCCGCTTGTTTGCTTTGGATGATACCCCTATGTTGCGCTTAACTGAATTGCGTTTACCCCTAGATCACCCCCCCGAAGCCTTAAAGGCTGCGCTTATTGAGCGTTTGCAAATTGCCGCTGCTGATTTGCAAGCGTTTAAAGTTTTTAAGCGTGGCTATGATGCGCGTAAAAAATCAGCCATTGTTTGGGTCTATACCTTAGACCTTGAGCTTAACCATGAAGCAGCCGTATTAGAGCGCTTTGCTAATGATCCGCATGTGCAAGTCACACCAAATATGGTTTATCGTTTTGTGGGTAAAGCGCCAGAGCACCTAGTCGAGCGTCCTGTGATTGTAGGGTTTGGGCCGTGCGGTATGTTGGCAGGATTAATATTGGCGCAAATGGGGTTTAGGCCGATTATTCTAGAGCGTGGTAAAAAGGTTAGAGAGCGCACTAAAGATACTTGGGGGCTATGGCGTAAAGGGGTATTAAATCCTGAGTCTAATGTACAGTTTGGTGAAGGGGGGGCGGGCACATTTTCGGACGGTAAGCTCTATAGTCAAATTAAAGACCCGCGTCATTTAGGGCGTAAGGTATTAGAGGAGTTTGTGAAAGCCGGAGCACCCGAAGAAATTCTCTATGTCAGTAAGCCACATATTGGCACGTTTCGCTTGGTCAAGATGGTGGAATCGATTCGTGCTGAGATTGAGGCCTTAGGGGGCGAGGTGCGCTTTCAACAACAAGTGACAGATTTAATACAGGATCAGGAGCAGCTATTAGGGGTGCGTTTAGCGGATGGCACTGAGGTCATGAGTCGGCATATTATTTTTGCCTTAGGCCATAGTGCGCGAGATACCTTTGCTATGCTGCATCAGCGTGGTGTGTATATGCAGGCCAAACCGTTTTCGATCGGGTTTAGAATTGAGCATCCCCAGCGTTTGATTGATGAGGCACGTCTAGGTTCCTTTGCAGGCCATGAAGCCTTGGGGGCGGCGGATTATAAATTAGTCCATCATGCTAAAAATGGACGTGCGGTATATAGCTTTTGTATGTGTCCGGGGGGGCAGGTGGTAGCGGCAACTTCTGAAGATGGGAGGGTCGTGACCAATGGCATGAGCCAATACTCGCGTGCAGAGCGGAATGCGAATGCGGGGATTGTGGTGGCTATTAGCCCAAAAGATTATCCGGGTAATGTATTAGCGGGATTAGCTTTTCAACAACAGTTTGAAAGCCGCGCCTATGAATTGGGCGGTGGTGGCTATTTAGCCCCTGCGCAATTAGTGGGTGATTTCCTAAAAGATATACCCTCTAGCACCTTAGGGAGTGTAGAACCCTCCTATCAACCCGGTGTGCATCTGACCAATTTAGCGCCTAGCTTACCGCCTTATGCCATTGAGGCGATAAGAGAAGCATTACCCGCGTTTGAGCGCTCTATTAAAGGTTTTGCGAGCTATGATGCGGTCTTGACGGGGGTAGAAACGCGGACTTCTTCACCCATTAATATGACTCGTGGGGACGATTTGCAAAGCCTAAGTATTAAAGGTTTTTATCCTGCAGGTGAGGGCGCGGGTTATGCAGGTGGGATTTTATCCGCAGGGGTGGATGGCATTAAAGTAGCCGAAGCGGTTGCACAGGCAATGTTAAAAACTATGCCCTAGTACGCGTGTGAGCACGGTTCTGTTGGATAATACTTTGCAGTATTATCTACGCCCAAGTTGTAGTCATAACGTTTGGGCTATAATGATGACTAACTATTTTAATTCAGAACCCTGTAGAAAAGGATTTTTTCCATGAGTATTAAACTACTAGCTTTAGTAAGCTCGTTATTACTGGCTACGTCTGCGTATGCAGCAACCCCACAACCTCAACCTAAAGCAGCCTCTGCTGAGTGGGCTACTCTGCCATCGGTTGTGACTTATACGGATGAAGGTAATTATGTCATAGTCACCCCTGCTGTCCCTTCCAGCTCCTCTACTAAAGCTAGCACTACGAAAAAGAAAAAAGCCAAAAAGAAAGTCAAAGCCGTAGCGAGTACAAGTAAGACTACGACGCAGAAAAAAGCGGTGAGTGCAAAAAAAGAAAAGGTGAAAACCATCAAAGCTACTAAGGCTGTCCAGCCAGTAGTTAAGGTTACTCAGCCAGCCAGCCCTGCCAAGGCAGCAGAGCCAGAGCCTGTCATCAAGCCGGCAAAGATGGATACAAAACCAGCCGTGAGTACCAGCAATAGCATGGATACTATGGATATGGGCAAGGATAAAACCGACGATGTACCCGTCTTAAAGTTAGAGGCACCTAAGCCAGAGGCTAAACCTATCCCTGATGCGAAACCGAGCGCTCCAAGCAGTAGTTCTAGCACTTCAAGTAGCTCTTCTACTTTGAACAGTATGCCTAGTAGTAGTTCTAGTACCTCAAGCAGTACCTCAACTAGTATGCCCAGTAGTCATTCTAGCACTTCAACTAGTACCTCAAGTAGCTCTAGCACTCCAAGCAGTACCTCAACGAGTTCTCCGGTAGAAATTAAGAAGCCCGAAGAAAAACCTGCACTGGATAGCACGATTAAATAATAGATTTTTGCTAAGTAGGTATAGCAAAGTAATTGGGTATTTCTGGAGCAGTTGCGGAAGAAATACTCGCTTACTTTCTAAGAATCTGGGGGCGAAGTACATACTCCGCCCCTTTTTTATTAGAGAAAGCTAGACAGCTTCTTTTAGATGCTGAACTTGTGAGGCGATCATATCCGCATACACGGTGTCATCATTACCCTCATAGACCAGTTGCGAGGCCAACTTACTGGCTAAAATGGCAAATTTGAGTTTATTAGGTAAACGCTCAACACGTCCTTTCCAGAACGGATCGGTAGCAATCATACGTGGTAAGTGCAGCAAAATGGCATGAATATAATCGGGTCGATTGACCAGTTCGGGATTTTTCTGGAAATAGGCAAATATTTTTGCATAATGCTCATTGATTTCACGGCTGACTTTATTAGAAATAGCGGTATAAGGCTCACTCGTTTCGCGGTTGCGTTTTATAATCAAGCGTGCCTCTTTTTCGGCTAGCTGATTGAGTATCACTAATACATCGCTAACATATTGGGCTTTATTTGCTAAGAATTCTTCATCATTCATTAGAAGATTAGCAATAATTTCATAGGATGAAGAAATAACCCCGCACTTATTAGCCGAGGCATCACGCATAATCACCACCCCGCGTGTTTGTAGGGCTAGGCGTGCATCAGGGGTAATAAATGAATTGGCTCCCTCAATAATCACTCTCGCTGAGGGTGCTCCATTTTTGAAAAACTGCTCGACATTACGCATATCAATCGTTTCTGGGCGACCACCTGCAGGAATGAATAGATCAGTTTCTACGGTGAAAATTAAGTTATTAAAGGTTTTATAAAACTCATCATTTGACACCCACTCCTCTTTCAAACCTTGCTCGGTTTTCAGTAGCTTTTTAAATAGCTCACGTAAGCCTTCTTTACGAGTTTGTTGGCGATAGAGGATAAAGCCGCCGGTATGTAAGGCATTCGCATCAAAAGCATCGGCATCGGCTTTCAGGACAATTTGGCTTAAGGCAGCATGGTCTAAACCTTGAGGATCGTATAAAGCACCAGAGCCATCAATAATCAGGCGAATTTCGACTTGTGGACAACGCTCTAATAATAAACGCATCCCATTACCCGCCACATCACCATTAGGCCCGCCGGTGAATTTCACGCTAAAGCGGTCTTGATGCATATTAATGCCCAAGGTTTCCTGCATGGTAACTTCTGCAAAGCGGGTCACACCAATGGAAGTTACACCATATTCTTTATGATTAATCCCTACTTGTTTACTCGACATAATACCAGAACCGAGTAAATAGCCCCGCTTTACTGCTTGCTTAGCAATGAGTTCAATCATGGTGTCATGCATATTTTCATCGGGACCTAATTCAATAGGCTCGTCTTCACCATAATAATCCAGCACACGCGTATCTTTAGCATGGCCATTTTCAGTGACATAAATATCTAAAAAGGCATTAATAAAACCAAATTGTAATTTATAAAGTTGTTGGCGTCGTTTATCCGCATCGGCACCAATATCAACATTAAGAATGGCGACCATTTTAGAGCCACCCTCATAAATATCTTTATTTTTTAAATGCTGAGTATGGGCGAGTACATAATTTTCACGGAATAGGGTATTAGCACTATTGAGATAGTCATCCCGTCCTTGCGTGATCAGGGTACGCCAGCCGCCACGTGCAATATCAGAGAAGCCAATATGATAACCAGAGCCACGTCGACCAAAGAAGAAGGTAATTCTAAACGGACGATCATTCGGTAAATCTGAAGTAAACTCTGTACCTAACTCCTCTAAGTAAGCGGGATCTAAACGAAATGCCAGTGCATGTTTTTCGGGTACAAAGAAATTGGTTTTTAAGCAGTATTGAATAAAGCTAATCGCACAGCGGAAAATAGTACGGCGTAACTCATCTAAAAAGCGCCGTCCGGTATTAAAGGTCGCCACTAGATTATTGGTTTCATCCAATATTTGAGTATAAGTATCACGCTCACTGCATTCAGGATCAAAACGAGTATAAAATAACTTGATTAATTGCAGGGTAATGTCGGGGTGATTATGAAAAGCTTGGGCAATCGTATCCGGTGTGTATTTATCAGGGCGATTATGCGCTAGATTGGTATGACAAAAGCTAATCATAGCCTCAATTAAGGTGGCATCAATACCATTCACAATCCCCGTCTCAACCATAGTGGGATAGGTCGCAGCTAAATTAGAGATAATTTGAGTATTATAGAGTTCGCGCTGTAAACGTTGATAGAGTTCAGAGCCTTTTTCTAGTGATTTGCCTTCCCGTGATGCAACATAAAAAGTTGCAAGGAAATAAGGATACACACCATTGCTCATAGTGAGGTTATAAGCACGTTTGACGCCAATATTGAGACGCTTAAATACCGCCATGATTTGTAATAAATAATCATTAGGTGGTGGATTGCCTACCCCGAATAGAATTCGTGTGGTTTCTCCTGTAGTACCTTGATTAAAGGGGAGCGCATCAAAGTAAATGTCATCATTATTACGGGTTTTGACATAGAGGTCGATAATGCGCGCTAGACGTTCGGGATGGGATACTTGTACATATTGTTCATTATTAGCCCATAATAATTGGATTAAAGCTTTAGCTTCATCGAGGGGAATGGTGCTATTACCATCGGCTAATATATCTAATACGGATTGTTCAATAGTGCTAGGAACGGGACTGAAGTTACCTTCTGCTATTTCTGGATCGGTTTTACGGGCATAATCAAAGCGTAAAATCTCTAGCGGATGTTTACTATTAGGGAGATTAATTTGCGAGGTATTAATCTCGGTGTAAGAAAGATTATTCCGTTTAGGGAGTTGTCCGAGTGCATCATATAGTGAGTTAGGATAACTGATTTGCGCGAGCATAATACGGTCATCACGATCCACCAGCGGCAGTTTATGTAAGACGTCTAAGCGCCCTAAATTATTGGCTAATACGGCTAAAGCATCGGTCTCGTCACGATTAAAATTAAAAAAGAACGGGTGTAGTGCTTGGTCGAGCCATAATAAACGGGCGGGAGTTTGGGCCTGTTGGGTAAAGAGTTGTACTTCAATAGCGCGAAGAATTGAGTTTGAATCCATATTATTCGTCCTAGCTGGGTGAAGGAATGTGTAATTAATGTTGTTGGTAACGCGGTAGTATGAAGCTGCTAGAGTAGCGGTTTTAAGCGTCAGTGCCTAGAGGCATGACGCATTGGCGTAAAACTTGCTGCCGCCAAGTTAGGCTAAATAAATAGGAGTATTGTATGTCTAATCCTTTACGGGTGGGTATTGGTGGGCCGGTCGGGTCAGGTAAGACGGCGTTATTAGATGCCTTGTGTAAAGCCATGCGGGATGATTACGACATTGCCGTAGTCACTAATGATATTTACACCAAAGAAGATGCGCAGTTTTTAATGCGTAGTGAAGCCTTGCCTGTGGAGCGTATTGTCGGGGTCGAAACGGGGGGCTGTCCGCATACTGCGATTCGAGAGGATGCCTCGATGAATCTGGCGGCAGTAGAGGATTTGCAAGCCCGCTTCCCTAATCTGGATGTAGTCTTTATTGAAAGCGGGGGCGATAACCTCTCGGCGACGTTTAGCCCAGAGTTGGCGGATTTAATGATCTATGTGATTGATGTGGCGGAAGGGGAAAAAATCCCGCGTAAAGGCGGCCCTGGTATTACCCGCTCGGATTTATTAGTGATCAATAAGATTGACCTTGCACCCTATGTGGGCGCATCACTCACCGTTATGGAGCAAGATAGTAAGCGTATGCGCGGCGAGCGCCCGTTTGTGTTTTCTAATCTCAAAACCAAGCAAGGCTTACAAACCATTATTGAGTTTATTGTTGAGCGTGGCATGTTGACTAAACAGGCGGCTTAGTCTGCGTTAGGTCTTAATCCCCCTCTGCGTTTGGCTAGTAGGAGGGGGATAGCTCATGGAGCAAATTAAATATCTTCTAAATCAAATAATTCATCTAATAAATCTTGCGGGGGCGCAAAGAAATAATTGCCACCTACTGCTTTGGTCACTTCCAATAAGCGATCCTTTAGCCCATCCTCAGTTAAGCCATACATACGTTTTAGCATTTCATCTATGACGGCTAAATCATTGGTAAATGAAAAGAAAAATAACCCTTTTTCACCCCCAGCACTGCCATAGGGTAGGCTAAAGCGTAGAATATCGGTTCCTACATCCACCCGTGCAATATGTGAAGTCGCAGGCTTGCTCGCATCATCGAGTTCTTCGCCTTCCCATTTGGTGCGCCCCATGACTTTTTGTTGTTCTTCTACGCTATAACTCTGCCATTTTTTTAAATCATGGACAAAGCGCTGGGCAAATACAAAGCTACCCTTTTGGCAAGCTCCGGTACTCTCTGGTAATAAGGTAACGGCATCGGACTCTTCACCTTCAACCGGATTTTCAATGCCATCAATGAATCCGGTTAAATCACGGCGCTCATGAAAACGAAAGGCACTGCATTCATCTACGACGGTAATGCCCTCCCAGCCACTCACCAATGCATCAGCCAGTTCAAAACATAAATCTACCCGAGTGCTGGCAATATAGACCATTAAATCAGCCGGCACAGCAGGATGTGGAAACTCACCCTCGACCACCGGCATATCTAAGAAATGTTCTGGCCCTTCGGTATAAAGCTCCTGCCATAATGCTTTGCCAAAGGCTAAGGTAGTTGCCATACCGGCATAGGGTTGGGTGCGAGCCAGCACATGGCGCTTGGCATAAAAGGCAGTGATTTGTTCTTTTAGAGCGCTTTTACCTTGTGGTGTTACACGGATCATTAAAAACCGTGCGGCGGGATGGTGTTCGCCATGAATACCGGTTTGAGCGGACATAGTGGTCTCCTAACTATTAAAAATTAAACAGGGAGTATAAAAGAAAAAGCGTTAGAGTAATAAAGCCGTCCATAACGCCACACTGATGAGAGAAAAGAGCGTCGAGAGTGCCACTATTTGGGCAGTTTCGTGGCTAAAGGTATTGTATTTAAGCGCGACCACATGGGCTAAGGCACCTGTGGGTAGGGCAGTCAGTAAGACGGTAGTTAATAGCCAAGTGTGGTCTTCAACCCCCACGAGCCAAAAGCATAAATAGGTAATCCCCGGATGTAGCACAAGTTTTACGAGGATTAACCACGCTAGTTCGCCTTTATTGACTTGGGTATTCCTCCATTGCAATCCTGCCCCTAAGCAAAATAAGGCGACCGGAATCGCAGCGGGGGCGAGCATCTCTAATGCAGCCTCGATTCCAGCAGGAATAGGCACTTGCCCTGCCGAGCAGAGCACCCCTAATATCGTGGCTACAAAAATGGGGTTACGCAGTAAAGCACGATCTAAAATAGCACCCACTGCACGGATACTCATGGCACCTTGTGCATGCGCCTCTATCAATAATTGTGATCCAGCAATGAGCACTAAATTACCCATTAAGATAATAGCGATTAAGGCTCCGTGCGCTTTGTTGCCTAGCACACTCATAATAAGGGGGATGCCCATATAGGCAAAATTAGCAAAGGTAGCGGCTAAACCGCGTTGCACTAAGTTAGTAAAACCTCGGATATGAAATAGGTTATAACAACCCGCAACCGCGATCAGCCCCGTGATAAGTGCTGCGAGGCTAAATAGGCCTAAGCCGGAAAGATGCAGTAAATGCTCAAGATTTTGTTGGCGAGCCGCATTAAATAATAAAGCAGGCACGGCAAAATAATAGACAAAACTATTCAGCGCAGGGAGCATTTTGCTATCAAGTACGGTACGTTTGGCTAAATAGCCTAAACCTATCAAAATAAACAGCGGAATAATGGCATTTAGCCCCGCTAAGAAACTAGCAGACATGAGTGAGTGTTCAGCATAATGGAGGGAGTCGTATTTTACTGCATATCAACCTTAATTCAAAAGGAACTCTATTTATGAAGGCACTAGCGATGATTGCTCATGACCAACAAAAACGTGCTTTATGTGATTGGGTTAAAGCCCATCAAGCCTATTTTTTAGAGCGACCCATTGTCGCGACCGGAACTACTGCAAAACTGATTAAGGCTGAGAATCCAGCATTAGATATTACAGGTGTTAAGAGTGGCCCATTAGGGGGCGATCAACAAATTGGTGCTTTAATTGCCGAGGGGAAGATTGAGGTTGTATTTTTCTTTCAAGACCCCATGACTGCCCAGCCGCATGATGTGGATGTTAAAGCCTTAGTACGACTAGCCACGGTCTATGATGTGCCGATTGCCTGTAATGAGAGTACCGCGAATTATATTATTAGCAGCCCCTACTTTATGCATCCCGAACAAGCTCCACAACCGAAAAGTGTCGAGGAGCGTTATGGTAGTTATTTAAAACGGGTAGTGCAGCAGGTGGTTCCACAAGAGAAATAGTAGATGCAAAAGGTCAGTGAGCAGTGCTTCCGTAGTCACTAGAACTACTCACTGACCTTTTACAAGTAGAACTAGCCTATAGGCGCTAAGTGACAGGCTACTTGGCTGCCTTCTAGGTTGCGTAATTCAGGTAATTCATCCTTACAGATAGTTTGTGTAAATCGACAGCGTGGATTAAAGGCACAGCCTGAGGGTGGCTTTAAGGGTGAGGGTGGTTCACCTTGTAAGTGAATACGCTCGCGCTTTTCGCCGACTCGTGCTTGGGGAGTGGCTGAAAAGAGTGCTTGGGTGTAAGGATGTTGGGGGCGGGCAAAAATGGTAGTTTTAGGGGCATACTCCACCACCCGCCCGAAATACATCACCAGTACCTGATCGGCAATCCGTTCAACGACCGACAAATCATGCGAAATAAATACATAAGCTAAACCTAGCTCCTGTTGTAGCTCGGTCAATAGATTCAAAATCTGGGCGCGTACTGATAGGTCTAAGGCGGATACAGGTTCGTCTAATACCACAATTTGCGGTTTCAGCATTAAGGCACGGGCAATAGCAATCCGTTGGCGCTGCCCACCGGAAAACATATGCGGATAACGCTCGGCATATTCAGGGCGTAATCCCACGCGTTCTAGCATGGTAGCAACGGCTTGACGACGCTCGGATTTACTCATAGTCGTATTGAGTAATAGCGGTTCATCCAGCATTTGTTGGATGGTTTGGCGTGGATTGAGTGAACCATAAGGATTTTGAAACACGATTTGAATAGTGCGGCGTAATTCAGCACTGGGCTTATGAGTGAAATCAATCGGTTTGCCATCGATCCATAACTCACCAGCACTGGGTGTTTCAATCAAGGTTAAGGCGCGAGCGAGGGTGGATTTGCCACAACCGGACTCGCCTACAATCGCTAGTGTTTGACCGGCTTGTAAATTAAAGCTGACTCCATTGAGGGCGCGTACTACCGCTTTAGGCTTAGTAAAGCCTTGCGGGACAGAGTAGTAGCGACAGAGTTGTTCAGCACGCAATACTTCACTCATAGCATAGTCTCCGTCTCCAATGGATAAAAGCAGCGTATCCAGCCCTGTTGCTGTTGTGCTAAAGCGGGTACTTCTGTTTGACAACGGGCTTGTTGATAGGCGCAGCGTGGGGCGAATAGACAACCTTGGGGGCGATTGTGTTGTCCGGGTACTAGACCGGGGATAGTGGGTAATAAGCCCGTTGGGAGCGCTCGTTCGGGTAAGGCGGATAATAGAGCTGCGGTATAGGGGTGGTGGGGGTGATTAAATAATTCATAGGCTGAGTTTTTTTCAACCTGTTGCCCCGCGTATTGTACGACCACTTGTTGGGCTGTTTCGGCCACCACGCCCATATCGTGGGTAATTAAAATCAGCCCCATTTGAAATTGCTGTTGTAACTTCAGGAGTAGCTCAAGGATTTGAGCCTGTACGGTTACATCGAGCGCGGTAGTCGGTTCATCCGCAATGAGGAGTTTAGGTTGCCCTGCTAACGCCATTGCAATCATAGCGCGTTGACTCATACCGCCTGACATTTGATGTGGATAAGCATCATACCGCCTAGCGGGGTCTGGAATACCGACTGACTCTAATAGGCTTAATACCTGCTCTTTGCGTTCTTTACGCCCGCCACCTACATGGGTTTTTACTGCCTCATCAATTTGATATCCCACGGTAAAGCAGGGGTTGAGGCTAGTCATCGGCTCTTGGAAAATCATGGCCACAGTGCCACCATTTAAGCGCCGTCTTTCGGTTGCGGTGAGCTGTAGCAGGTTTTTACCATCCAACACTAACTCGTCGCAGGTAATACGGGCTTGCGGGGGGAGTAAATTCATTAAGGCGAGCATAGCGACTGATTTGCCAGAGCCGGATTCGCCTACAATTGCCAGTATCTCGTTGGGGTTTACCGTGAGATTAATCCCCTCAACGGCTTGAAACCAGCCGTTTTGAGTAGGGAAAGCAACGGATAAATTGCGTACACTTAATAAGCTCATGAGCGGCGCATCCTTGGGTCTAGGGCATCACGCAGGGCATCACCCACTAAATTAATCGAAAGCACAGTCAGTAAAATGGCTAAGCCCGGAAAGGTCACTACCCACCACGCACGGGTAATAAATTCCCGTGCTTCGGCAAGCATAGCACCCCATTCGGGTGTTGGGGGTTGAGCACCCATGCCTAAGAAGCCTAATGCCGCCGCGTCTAAAATAGCATTAGAGAAGGATAGGGTAGCTTGCACAATTAAGGGAGCCATGCAATTAGGTAGAATCGTTTTAAACATTAAACGTAAATTACCCGCGCCTGCTACGCGACTGGCAATGACATAATCGCGATTTTTTTCACCCATAACATTAGCACGAGTGAGGCGTACAAAGTGGGGGAGCATGGTGAGCGCAATAGCATACATGGCATTAATCAGACTAGGGCCTAATACCGCGACCATTCCGAGTGCGAGTAATAGGCTAGGAAAGGCTAGAATAATATCCATGATGCGCATAATGACGGTATCTACCCAGCCCTGATAGTAACCAGCGATGACACCGAGTAACGTACCGATAATGACCGAGAGGCTCACTACTACACAGCCAATAAAGATAGAGTAACGTGCGCCATAAATGAGGCGTGAGAGTATATCGCGCCCTACCGCATCGGTTCCGAGTAGGTAAGGCAGATGTCCGGCTTCAGTCCATGCAGGGGGCAGTAGTAAGGCTTGACGATTTTGTAAGGCAGGATCAAAGGGGGCGATAAAATCGGCAAAAATAACTGCTAGTAAGAGTATCACTAGGAAGGCTAAACCGATCATACCCCCGCGACTGGTTTTAAAATAATTCCAAGTAATATGCCAATGGCTTTGTTCCAGTGGAGTACTCATTTGCCATCCCTCACTCGTGGATTAATCCACCCATATAAGACATCCACCAAAAGATTCACCAGCATGACGGCTACAGCTATAAATAATAGTCCCCCTTGTACAGCCGGATAGTCACGCCGGGCAATCGCTTCAATCATCCACTTACCAATCCCCGGCCACGCGAAAATGGTTTCAGTCAGCACCGCACCTGCCATTAGACTACCCACTTGTAGGCCAATGACAGTAACCACTGTAATTAAGGCATTACGCAGTGCATGCACCATAATGACTCGCGTAGGGCTTAGACCTTTGGCATAGGCAGTGCGAATATAATCTTCCCCTAATACTTCTAGCATGGCGGAGCGCGTTTGGCGTGCAATGACAGCCATAGGGATAGTCGACAAGACAACAGCGGGTAGGATGAGATGATGCACGACAGAGCCAAAAGCACCGGCTTGTCCAGAGCGCCAGGCATCAATCAACATGAAATTAGTTTCAGCCTCAAAATAGTACTTAATTAAGTCAATGCGCCCTGAGACAGGTGTCCAGCCTAAGGTGGTGGAAAACAATATAATCAGTAATAAACCCCACCAAAAGATGGGCATGGAATAACCTGTGAGTGCGACTCCCATGACCACATGATCCGGCCAATGCCCGCGTTTAATAGCCGCAATAATACCCGCAGGAACTCCTAAGAGAACCGCAATTAACATGGCAGCAAAAGCGAGTTCTAGGGTAGCAGGTAGGCGGGAGAAGAATTCGTCAATGACAGGTTTATGCGTGGCAATCGATTGCCCAAAATCACCACTTAGAATATTTTTGAGGTAATAGCCATATTGCACTATTAGGGGTTGATCTAGCCCTAATTGAGCCATTAATTCAGCTTTGCGTTCGACTGAAACACCACGTTCACCTGTCAAAACGGTGACAGGATCACCGGGTAATAAGCGTACAAATAAAAAAGCAGCCAGCGTGATACCTAGCAAGGTAGGGATCAGCATTAGAAGTTTATTAAAGATAAATTTTAGCACTGAGTATGCTCCTGTGAGGGCATTAAGCACTTGATAGCAGCAACCAAGGGGGCGGTTACTGCTATCCTCGTTTAAAGGTAGAAACTGAGAAGCAATTACTCAGCCAAATCTACATATTTAAACACATGTAACCCAAAAGGAGATTGTTTATAGCCAGTGACATTTTTACGCGCCACTTCATGTACAACGGAATGTGCAATAGTGGCCCAGGGCGCTTCTTTTTTGAATACTTCTTGAGCTTGTTGGTATAGTTTAGCGCGTTCGTCTTGAGAGCTGAGCGTTTTAGCTTTCACAACTAAATCATTGAATTCATTATTACACCAAAACGCACGATTAGAGCCGTCTTTGACCGCATCACAGCCCAACAGAGTAGCTAGGAAATTATCAGGATCACCATTATCACCTGTCCAACCCATGAGTAGAGTATCGTGTTCACCTTTCTTAGAGCGCTCAAGATATTCAGCCCATTCGTAGGTGACAATCTCAGCCTCTACTCCAATCGCTTTCCAGTCGGCTTGAATCATTTCCGCCATACGCCGAGCATTAGGATTATAGGGGCGCTGTACGGGCATTGCCCAAATATTGGTTTTAAGGTCTTTTACACCCGCTTCGGCTAGGAGTTTCTTGGCTCCTTCTACATCATAAGGGTCATCTTGAACAGCATCATTATAGCCCCACATGGTCGGTGGAATGGGGTTTTTGGCAACTTTGCCTGCACCTTGATAGACCACCTCAACAATAGCCGGTTTATTAATAGCCATATTCAGGGCTTTGCGTACTCGCACATCATCAAAGGGTTTTTTCTGCGTATTATAAGCAAAGTAACCGATATTCAGGCCTTCCTGTTCGAGTACCTGCATATCAGGGTTTTTACGCATGGCCTCAAGATCAGCCTGATTGGGGAAGGGCATTAAATGACATTCGCCTGCTTGTAATTTTTGCCATCGCACGGCGTTATCAGGGGTGATAGCATATACTAAATTATCAATCTTCGGTTTACCTTCCCAGTAGTCTGGATGGGCTTTATAACGAATCATGGCATCTTTTTGATAAGCCACCAGTTGGAAGGGGCCGGTGCCTACGGGATCATTATCTACCACTTCTGGTGTACCCGCTTTCATCATGGCATCTGCGTACTCAGCCGATAAAATAGAGGCAAAGTCCATTGCTAAGTTAGCCAGCATCGGTGCTTCAGGGCGTGCGAGTGTAAAGCGTACTGTTAGGTCATCAACTTTTTCTACCGATTTAAGTAGATCTGGCATCGACATAGCTGTGAAATATTCATACGCACCATTAGAGACTTTATGATAAGGATGATCTTTTTGGAGCTGGCGATTAAAGGAAAATACGACGTCATCCGCATTGAAGTCACGGGTAGGGGTGAAGTTTTTTGTGGTTTGGAATTTGACACCTTTACGTAGTTTAAAGGTGTATACCGTACCATCAGCACTAATCTCCCAAGATTCTGCAAGGGCAGGGCTGATAGAGGTTTCACCCGGTTTAAATTCCACTAAGCGGTTATAAATGGATTGCCCTGCAGCATCAAACGTAGTGCCATCCGTATAAAATTGGGGATTAAAACCAGAAGGAGAGCCTTCAGAACAATAAACAAAGGTTTTGTCAGCCGCAAAGCTAGTAGAAAAGGTTGTTAGCGTACCCAGTAATAGGGTCGCGATAAGGGTTCGTTTTAAACTCATAAAAAAGCCTCCTATGGAATGTGGTTTATAGGTTAAGACTATGCGCGTAAAAATTAAAATTGGTCAAGATTATTTTGATATATTCTTATAATTTAGATTATGTAAAATAATAATAAAGAAACAAAAAACCCAGAACAAAAACCAAAAACTTACAAAATAACGCCTCCTCCCAAACAAACCTCTCCTTGATACAATACTAATGATTGCCCCGGCGTAATCGCACGTTGTGCTTCAGCAAAATTCACCTCTAAACTATCCGTACTAAGCACACAAACATTACAAGCAGAATCCACCTGTCTATAACGAATTTTAGCCGTACAATCCAAGGGTAAAGCAGGGGGGTGATCTGCAATCCAATGCATTTGCTCCGCAATTAAGCTAGATTTCAATAACCAATCATTTTGATGCCCCTGAGCCACGATCAAGCGATTGGTATTTAGATCTTTATCCACCACAAACCATGGATTCTCTTCGGTATTTTTTACGCCCCCGATACCTAAACCTTGACGTTGTCCCAAGGTGTAATACATCAAGCCTTGATGCTTACCTAACACTTTGCCTTCCGGTGTCACGATTTCACCGGGTTGAGCAGGCAAATATTTCTGTAAGAAATCTCTAAATTTACGCTCGCCAATAAAACAAATACCGGTACTATCTTTCTTACGTGCTGTCACAAAACCTTGTTCTTCTGCTATACGCCGCACTTCTGGTTTTTCCAATTCACCAATAGGAAAGAGGGCATGGCTCAAGGCATATTGCCCAATGGCATGCAGAAAATAACTTTGATCTTTATTTTGATCTAAGCCGCGCAGGAGTTGAAATTCACCTGAAGGCAGTTGACGCACACGTGCATAGTGTCCTGTCGCAATCCCATCCGCCCCCAAACCTAAGGCAAAATCTAAGAAAGCTTTAAACTTAATCTCACGATTACACAAAATATCCGGATTGGGAGTACGCCCCGCTTTATATTCGGCTAGGAAATGCTCAAAGACATGATCCCAATATTCAGAAGCAAAATTAACCGTATGCAGTTTAATACCGAGCTTATCCGCCACTGCTTGAGCATCCGCTAAATCCACATGTGCCGCACAATAAGTCTCGGTATCATCCTCTTCCCAATTCTTCATGAATAGTCCTTCAACTTCATAACCTTGTTGAAGGAGCAAATAAGCTGCAACTGAGGAATCTACGCCCCCTGACATGCCAACTATAATTCGGCGCATTTATTCCGTTCCACCTTGATAATAACGCAAGCACTCTAATGGGTAGCGCACCCCGGATTGATAGGCATTTAATGTCTCCATCACCAATGGGCTACGCCACTTAAAACGCTGCTCAGAGATAATTTCATCCCAAGTCAGCCAGTGTACTGCTCGAATATCGGGATCAATCACCGCATTTTCAACTGCTTCTAGTGCTTCGGCTAAAAAACTAAAGCGCATATATACCCGCTCAGGATCATCCCGCTGCCAGTGCATAATACTCAATAAGGCAGTCGGCTTAACTTTCCAACCCGTTTCTTCTAATGTTTCGCGGCAGACAGCCTCTAACAGTGACTCACCATGCTCTAAATGACCAGCAGGTTGATTAATGACGACGCGCCCTTGATTTACTTCTTCGACCATTAAAAACTTATTGTTTTGCATAACAACACTAGCGACTGTGACGCGGGGTTTCCAGACCATAGACTTAATACTCCAAAAGATTAGCAAATCCTAGCAGATGATTTACGATAAATTCGTGAGTTTTGCATCCTATCCTCGATCAATATGCTTTATAATGCCGACCGCATGTCGAGAACAAATGCTAATCTTAGGAGAGCTTAAAGTAATGTATCAAAAAATCAAAGTTCCAGCGGGCGGTAAAATTACGGTTAATGCTGATTACTCGTTAAATGTTCCTGACAATCCTATCATTCCCTTCATTGAAGGGGATGGCATTGGTGTTGATATCACCCCACCTATGATCAAAGTGGTCGATGCAGCAGTTAATAAAGCGTATGGTGGTAAGCGCAACATTAGCTGGATGGAAGTCTACGCGGGCGAAAAAGCGAATCAAGTTTATGGGGAAGATGTGTGGTTACCTGAAGAAACGACACATGCGGTACAAGAGTTTGTAGTGTCAATTAAAGGCCCACTTACGACACCTGTAGGCGGAGGCATTCGCTCCTTAAATGTCAAATTGCGCCAAGATCTCGACCTTTATGTGTGTTTGCGTCCGGTGCGCTATTATGACGGCGTACCTAGCCCAGTACGGGAACCGGAAAAGGTCGATATGGTGATCTTCCGTGAAAATTCCGAAGATATTTATGCCGGTATTGAATGGGCGGCGGAAACAGCAGAGGCTAAAAAGCTCATTAAATTCCTCACCGAAGAATTAGGGGTTACTAAAATTCGTTTTCCTGAGACTTCAGGGATTGGGATTAAGCCAGTTTCTCGTGAAGGTACGGATCGTTTAGTCCGTAAAGCTATACAATATGCCATTGATAATAATCGCGACTCAGTCACTTTAGTCCATAAGGGCAATATTATGAAGTTTACTGAGGGCGCATTTAAAAACTGGGGCTATGAATTAGCTAAGCGTGAGTTTGGAGCAGTAGAGATAGACGGTGGCCCATGGAGTCAATTTAAAAACCCAAAAACCGGTACTATGATTACGGTTAAAGATGTGATTGCTGATAACTTCCTGCAACAAATCTTACTACGCCCCCAAGATTATTCGGTGGTAGCAACTCTTAATCTAAATGGCGATTTCATGTCAGATGCTTTAGCGGCACAAGTCGGGGGGATTGGTATCGCTCCGGGGGCTAATTTATCTGATAAGGTCGCCATGTTTGAGGCCACTCATGGTACCGCACCGAAATACGCGGGTATGGATAAAATGAATCCTTCTTCGCTCATTCTATCGGCTGAAATGATGTTGCGTCATATGGGCTGGATTGAGGCGGCTGATCTCATCAACAAAGGTGTGGCTGGCGCTATTGCCTCTGGGAAAGTGACTTATGATTTTTCCCGTTTAATTAAAGGGGCTGAGGAGCTTAGTACTTCGGAGTTTGGTGATAATATTATTGCTCATATGTAAGCAGTTAGCCCATTCGTACAAAAGCCCCAGATCGGGGCTTTTGTATGTAGCGCGGCATTAGACCATAGGCTCTAATACCAAGCTTTTAGCTGTGTTTCTTGGAATTGCAGCAGCGCATCTTGCTTCGGTGATTCGGCACGAGGCTTATTCAGATGCTCCATAATCCCCCAGCTACCCCATTGGTGGAAACTTTGTGGCATGGTATAGGCTACAAAGAGCTTGCCGCCGGCTGTTTTCCAACCATTGAGTAATTGAGTATAAGCTTCACCCATACGTGCATCACGGTTAGCCGCTTCAAATACAGTACGTAGCGCATTCTTTTGGGCAGTCGTTAAACTGGTATCAGTCCAATCAACCGCTAAATGTTGCCCACCCTCATAGGCGACTAAGCTCACATTATTGGCGGCGGCTACGGCTTGTTGTGCAGTGATTTTGGCTAGAATGGCTGACATTCCATAAGGATCTTTAGCATTATTGATAATAGCAAACACATCATCCGCACTGGTCGCTTCAGATAATACCTTAGGAACATCGGTAGTGCTTACACACCCCGTCGGTATACGATTCCAACAGCCACGGAAATAGGGGGCGATAGCTAGCATATCCGTTACACCCGCCGTGCCATCATAGCTCAGCATATTGCGTGATAGATCCGTATTAGCGTAATAGCTGCCTAATACCCGATGGAAACGGCTAGTGCTGCCAAATACATCCGCCCAGATTTGGAATATTTCTTTAGAGCGCTTAGAGGTATAATACGCCCCCGCCCAGAACTCATTGCTATTTAGGCTTAAATCCATACCTCTTTTGCGCACATACTCAGCGGCCCAGAAAATCCCATTCCACGTTTCATTACTATATTCAAGATAAGGTTTGAGAGTGGAATCCAGACGAGCATTCACCATGGTGGCAAATTGGCGCACATAATCATCATCAGCATTATGTGGGATAGTAAACCAAGGATCGACTTTGAGCGTATTGGCTAATTGAATAATCACCTCTAGCGGCATACCACGCCCATAGCGAGCTAATAGTGGTGTTACCCCCGAACCACCCCAAACAGCATTATCTAAAGTGCTACGTTTTGCCCATGTAAAGGGTTGTAAAATACAGTCATAGTATTCTGTATTCAGACTTTTCTCATAGGTGCTATTCGTACCATCCGGGTCTTTAGCAGTGCCTGAAGTAGATTTGTAATAACAGGAGCTATTCGCTTTACTCCGATCGGCACTATAAGTGGGATCGCCATTGCTATCATAAATATAGGCGTTGCTACTATCTTTCAGCGGTAAGAGTGTCACGACCGGCAAGCGTGAAGGACTGGCTTTCATTAAGTTCATGGTACGCAATACTTTAAAATTACGTATCTCACGCAAATAATCGGGATTAAATACAATAGTATTGCGACTCGCTAATGAGGTCTCAAACGACTGATAATCACCAAGAGAGCAATCCGCACTACTGTTAACACGTTTATACAGATTGCTAGCACAAATCCCACCGGGCATCACAATGCGAATATTGCGAATAGGATTTGCGGAGTCAGTAGCGGTAATTTGTAAGCGAATCCCGGCGGCCTGATCCGAGGTAGAGCGACTACTAATCGCTACATCAATCACATCGCGCCCCGTTTGGGTATTCGTTCCGCGTGCTAGCCCAGAGTAGGCGAGTGTACCAGAGCCTTCATATAAGACCGTATATTGTCCCTCAGGAATCGCCCCTACTGGCACATTACGCAACGCCCCCGTGGTCGCCGAGCGTAAGAAAGTATTCGCCCCTGAGGCACAGCTCGCCGGAATAGTGGTCGGCCACCCATTACTATCGTAAGTAATATCAGGGCATGAGTATTCGGTAAAGGGGCGTGCAACCCGAAACACATCAACAAAGGGTAGTGCCTGTCCTCCAACCGTATCAGACTCTGGCTGTGGCTCTTCAGTGTTAATCCCTAAAAAAGGCGTAAAGCTAGGGATGATATTAAGCCCCGTTGCTTGCAGCGTGTCATAAAAGACGGCAGTAGAGCTGGTAAAGTCTAACTTGGGTAAAGTGCTCTGTTGGGTAGTAGAAAGGGTATAGCCATTCGTACTATTGGCATCAGTATCGAGTGTAGTTACTAAGTTCTGAATATTAGACGCTACATATTGGGAGCAGTTCGTCACACTAGAACCAGAGCATAAAGCACTAGCGAGTTGCTTATGGGTGATAGATGCCTGTGCAGTCGTACTAAATGTTGTACCGGCGAGGGTGAATGAAATCGCATCACCTGTTACATAGGTAAAGGATCCATCACTTGTGGTACTTGCCGTGGTTGAGCCGGTGGTATAACTCACATTACCCAACGGTAATAGACCTAAACTAGTTGCACTCGCGTCAAAAGAAAGTTTTCCTGTTGCTGGAGTCGGAGTCGGAGTCGGAGTCGGAGTCGGAGTCGGAGTCGGAGTCGGAGTCGGAGTCGGAGTCGGAGTCGGGCTACCGCCGCCACTGCAGCCTACTAGGGTGGCTAACATCAAAATACCCAAGCCCTGTTTAAAGGAAACCGAGGGTGTTGGGGTTGGCAATGGAGGCGATCCATTTTGGTAATAGGTCACAGTCTTATGCAGAGCTTGTGTTATACCATTCAAAAAAGGTTGCTTTGTAGGCATTAGTTGTATCCCTTACTTGCATTCTATCAAATATTGAGAAGATTTAGTTAAATTACCAAGACTTTTGAGTTTAGACTAGGACAATACGATGAAAATTCCCATCATAACTTTATTAACAGTGTTTTTCTCGATCCACTCGGCTTGGGGCGCAGAACGTAGACCTGTTGCACAATTTCAAGTGGCACCGCTGACTCAAGCCAAAGTGGTCGTCGCTGATCGTATGGTATTAGTGAGTATTAATAATCAACCCTTAAAACCCGTCGCCCCCTTGGATACTTTTTTATGGCAAGAATACCAAGGGGGCTATATTAAGTATGGCGACTTTAATAATGATAAAGTTCGAGACTTGGCACTATTAACTAGTATTAGTTACGGTGGCACGAATCCTTGTTATCGTATTTACCGTTATAATAGACAGCAACAGCGCTTTTTACCCAGCAATGAGCCGATGCGTTGTAATCTACGCTAATCATCGAGTTCGGGGTCTGCCGATTCAGAGGGATGTAGATAGCGTATCGAGCCTAGTATTAGTAATAGTCCTAATACCCCGGCACTCATAACCAAACCTAGTATGCCATACACGGGAGCAGTGATAAGGTAATAAAAACTGATCACTACCCCGGCATACAACCCGCTAGCAATCACTAAGGCTCGTCTACCTAGTAATAGACTTAGGATGACACTATTAAAGCCTACTAATACAAACATACTGAGCTGCAAGGCACGGGTAAAAGGGAAGAGGGCTTCTAAGGCCATAATTAATAAATACATTAGGCTAATACTCGTACCCAAGAGGGTGTAATGTACCCAATGCAAAGTTCTACCTGATAGTAGTTCTAATACCAAGGCAACTCCTAATACTAGCCCTAGCAAAGGAAAACACCATTGCATCAGTCGCCCCCAAGCCATTTCTAGCGGATTGGTTTGCTTTTGTTCAATCCCAAAAGGAGCTTGGTGCAAATCGAAGGGTTTTGTCTGATCTTGAATCCAAGCGTTGGGATAGCCCCGTATTAAGGCCGGAATCTGCCACGTCCATAAATAGTTATTAGCATTCGCTACCTTAGTCAGCGGCTTACGTGCCCCCAAATTTTGAATATTGAGTGTATTAGGTATGGACATGGTTAATTCATTTTTTTGTCCCACAGGCGTAAAAGAGAGGGTATTGCCTAATTGTAGTGGCAATTGAATTTCAAAGTTTTGGATACGGGCTTGTTCTTTGGTTTCTGGTAGGAGAATGTGAAAACCCGCGCCAAGACCGGGTAGCGCTTGAGTATCCGCTTGGGGATCAAGATGGTCATTATTCCAAAAGACTTTTATCGGATCTTGTAAGGCTGTTAAATCCTTAATTCCGACCAGTAACTGAGCCTTATCCCAACGAATATTGCGCTCATTATCAGGGTTAGCGGGGGTGAGGGGTTGATAGTCAAATTTGCCAGTTATAATGACTAAAGCGGTTTTATCGGTATTAAGCGTGGTGCGAATATATAACTCTAGGGGCAGAAGTACTGTTGTGTGATCGGTATAAACGTCTTTACTCATCACCTTAGCCGTACCGTCTTTATCCGTTACCGTCTCCACACTAACAAAATGCTCTACGTAGGGGATGACCAAAAGGGGAGCGGTGATATGTTGAGGTTTCAGTAACTCTTGATGAGTAGGGGTGCTTTTAGGGGCTTGCTGTAGATAATATACCGTAGCGGCTAATAATAGAGCGCTAATAAATCCCGCCCAAACCACTAAACCAATACGAGCGCTGAGTGAACTCAAAAACGATGGCATCATTTCTTAAACTTAGACTGCAAAAATCAGTACACTATAACCTATAGTATTAATGATAAATACCATTATAATATGTAACAAACTACATTAAGAATACATCATAACTATTTGATTTAATTATATTTATCTATTTTGTGATATTAGAATTGTGAAGAAACACCTTCTAGAAAGCAGTATCATGGTAGATACTGAACAGATTACAAACGGCTAGAAAAGGGTAGGTAGTGCTAGTCTATTAGGTTTGAGGCATCAACACTTTAGCTTCGCTTACAAGCTCATCCGTGAAGCGGTAAGCCAGTAGCCAGTAGCCAGTACTGGATTGTAAAAGCTATATGCATTTACGCTAACTATAAATGGCTACATGTAGCCATCATTCATACATATATCTGTGCATACAAATAAATCCTGTCTTGCAATTCAGTATCCCAACATTTATGCACTTCATGGGCAATAGAGTTCTAGAGGTGTTAGCCTAGAGGAAGAAGGTACGAAAGTGGGAGTAGGCTTATAATCTAGGCATAATTTAACATAATATACATTATGGTGAAATGTAGTAATTATGCTTATGGAACAACTACCAGCGTAATTTGCTAAAATTTACCCCATCTGTATCCGTATTAGTATACAGGCACTAAATGCGGACTAGGACTTAACATCCGTTTGCCAATCAAGGTTTCAATATAACGTTTCACCGTGGATTTTTGCTCTCCGGCAAAGCGTACACCTACACCACCTTTAGCGTGATTCGGCGGTGTAATCCAAACCACCACTCCGGGTACGAGGATTTTCTTATTTTCCGACTGTAAGGATACTTGGATCACCACTTGCTCATGAAACTCTAGCCCTTCTTGAGTCGGCACAAATAAACCACCGTCCTTAATATGCGGCATATAATGGCAGTATAAATTATCTGCACTATCCAGTAATAAAGCTAAACGTTTAGGAGGTATTGCAACAGTAGACATAATAATTTAACTTATTGTTATAATTTAACTAATTGCCATTGAGCAACCATATTTTCGATAAAAATGTGTTGATTAATGGGATGATCTGCCAAAGGTTTTAAGGCTTGCCAATGCTGCATTAATTGCCATAATTGTTTACTAGAACAACTACTTAACCAAACGGATAAAGGATGATTTAATGGCTCACCTGCTCCATAGTGGGCTTTTAAGTGTTGTTGTAAGATCACATATAGCCAATCGAGTATTTCATGACGTGAATACTTCTGCCAACTATTCGCAAACGTTGGCAAACTCCCCTGTCCATTCAGTACCTGAGCGAGTTGCGTCATAAATACTTGCTGCTGGGTCACTTGCTCCCCTTGGTCTAGAGTGACAGCATACAAAGGTCGACCTAAGGCTTGACTTAATAAGGCACTAGGCTCGTGAGTCAAAGTCTGTGTTTCCAGCCATGCTAGCGCCATCTCAGTGCTAGGTAGTGGTAAACGCAAGTGCTGACAGCGACTTCTAATCGTGGGTAAGAGTGATCCGGGCTGGTAACTTAATAAGAGTAAATGAGTATTAGGTGTCGGCTCTTCTAGTGCTTTTAAGAGACTATTGGCCGCATTAACATTTAAGCCCTCAGCGGGGCTAATAAGTGCCACTCGTACCGGGCTATAGCTAATACTCAGGGTCAAAAAACGTCCTAGCTCGCGTACACTATCAATACTAATAGTCGTTTTGTCTTCGGCAGGTTTAATCCATAAGCTATCAGGGTGTGCATCCGCCTGATACACTTCACAACTACGACAATGACCACAGGCAAATCCTTCAGCCGTTGGGGTTGAGCATAATAAACTATGCTCTAATGTCGCCATAAAGGCTTCATGACCACAACCCTGCTCCCCACTCAAGAGCAAGGCATGGGGTAAACGCCCCGCCTGTTTTGCGCGTTGAATGATTTGCCAAGTTGAGAGATGCCAAGGGTATATCACTGCCCTACCTCAGCGATAAACTCATCCAGATACTGAATCATTTGCTGAGTCACGTGCTCAAGCGCCTGCTCAGCATTCACAATCCGATATTGTTGCGAATACGTTTTGGCGCGTTCTAAGTACCCTACTCTAATACGCTCAAAAAAATCATAGGATTCTTGCTCAAAACGATCCATAGCACCGCGTTTTTTGGCACGTTGCATCCCAGTTTTAACTGTTAAATCAAATAGTAAGATATGATCTGGACGTAAAACACCTTGCACCCATGTCTCTAATTGGGCAATACGTGCTTGATCTAAACCCCGCCCAAACCCTTGATAAGCATAGGTGGCATCGGTAAAGCGATCACATAATACCCATGTCCCCTGCGCTAAAGCAGGTAGAATAGCGCTTTGAATATGTTCATTACGCGCCGCAAACATTAAGAGTAACTCAGTATCCGGGTGCATGGGCGGTAGGTCGGGATTTAATAATACACCGCGAATAGCCTCTCCTATCTGGGTTCCCCCCGGCTCACGGGTCGTGATTACCTCCAGTCCCTGCTCTCGCAAATAGGCAGCGGCAAGGGGTAATTGGGTACTTTTTCCCCCTCCTTCGCCCCCTTCAAAGGTAATCAGTTGACCTCGCATCATTCTTGCACCTGTAGTTCAATGACCTCTGCATTAGTATTAGGCTGGTTTGTGGTTTCGATACTATCCACCACCTCACTATTCTCATCCGTGGTTTTAGGTTCAGCAGCCTGTTGTTTTTGTTGATTTCTTTGGTTACGAAGTTCTTTTAAATAACTCGCAACCGCTCTTTGATGCTCGGCATAGGTTTTAGAAAAATTATGTCCACCATTACCCGTCGCGACAAAGTATAGGGCATCGGTTTGAGCGGGATGCATCACCGCATCAATCGCAGCTTTGCTCGGTGTAGCAATCGGTGTAGGAGGCAAGCCTTTACGAGTATAGCTGTTATAGGGTGTATCACGTTGTAGATCGACCTTACGTAAATTACCGTCATACTGATCACCTAGACCATAAATCACAGTAGGGTCAGTTTGTAATAACATCCCTTTAGCCAAGCGATTTAGAAATAATCCGGCAATTAGGGGGCGCTCTTCAGGTACACCGGTTTCTTTTTCCACTACTGAGGCGAGAATTAAGGCTTCATAAGGTGTTTTAATCTGAGCATTAGGCTCACGTTTGTCCCAAGCTTTTAGTAAATAATCATACATGGTGCGGTAACCACGCTGGAGAAATTCCTTATCCGTCATATTACGCGGAAAATGATAGGTATCAGGGAAAAACCAGCCTTCAGGATTAGGGTAGTCATTTTGCCCCAAGAGTGGCATTAAATTAGCGTAATCTTCATCAGTTAGCGTTTGTTGTAGATCAGGGTGATTTTTGATGGTGCGCATAATATCTTTAAACGCTTTGCCTTCAATAATCGATAATTGATACTGCACCGTTTGCCCAGAGGTGAAGCGTTTGAGTATGTCATCCACTGTCATACCGGGCACTAACTCATACTCCCCTGCTTTGATTTTACTGGCATGACCTGCTACTTGAGCATGCTTTTGAAAAAAGAACTCTGCCGTATCAAAAGGACTATCTGGCAATAGGTTAGCTTGGCGCAAATCCTGTGCCACCCGTTTAGTGGTACTACCGGGTTTAATGGTAAAAGGAGTCGTTTGCGCAATTGGTAAGGGCGTATCTAAAAATTGCGTATATTGCTGATAACCCCAGCCAGCGCCGATAAGCGCTAGTAGTAAAACGACGCTAAATCCAATTAATAATGCTTTTTTCATAAACAGTAAGGTTTTAATTGCTGTTGTAAGGTGTGAATAGTATCGGCTATGACATAGGATTGTTGCTTAAATTCCCTCACCGGCCACAAACCAATCACTGAATTAGTTACAAATACACTACGAGCGCTCAAGATATCTTGCACCCTCAGCAGATCAGTTCGACACTCTATCCCTAACTGCTGAGCGAGTTTTAGTACTTGTCCGCGCATAATGCCTTCAATTCCGCTGCCTGACAAATACGGAGTGATAAGTACTTGTTCTTGAGTATAGATAAAAACATTAGACATGGTACCTTCAATGACATAATGCTGATGATCCATCATTAAGCCCTCTTGCCAATGAGCTTCACACTCCGCTCGTCCTAGTACTTGTTCTAAACGATTCAGATGTTTCAGGCCTGTCAAGTAGGGTTGATAGGCTAAACGTATACCGGCCACTAAGCCTAGTGTAATACCTTGCTCATAGTAGCTGCGCGGGTAATCGGGGGCGGGATGGAGTTGTATGATAATACGCGGAGTCGTTAATCCTGCTGGATTATAACCACGTTGACTACTGCCGCGCGTAACAATGAGTTTTAGTACCCCACGCTCGGTGTCTTTGCAGTACTCCTCTAACTCTTGCTTTAGAGCCATCAGGTCTAATCCTCGTATCCTGAGTATCTGACTCCCCAGCTCTAAACGCGCTAAATGCTCATCTAACAGTAATAGTATGCCATCCTTAACGGCGATGGTTTCCCATAAACCGTCACCATACGCTAATCCCCGATCATCTACCGGTATACTAAGCATACTGATGTCCTAAGGCACGTAATAAGCCCCGTGCTTTATGCCGCGTTTCTTGCAACTCATTATGCGGTATAGAATCCATCACAATCCCCGCGCCAGTTCTAAACACGAGCTGTTGATCTTTCAATGTTAGGGTACGAATCAGAATATTAAAATCCATAGCGCCATTGTGATTAATATACCCCATTGATCCCGTATAGGCTCCGCGTCCGGTTTTTTCGAGTTCGGCAATAATCTCCATACAACGCACTTTAGGACAGCCGGTAATCGTCCCCCCCGGAAAGACCGCTTTGAGGACTTGGCTCGGTGTTATATTCGGCGCTAACTCACCGCGAATATTAGATACAATATGATGCACATGCTGATAGCTTTCTAACACCATCATTTCATCGACCTTTATGCTGCCATAACGACAAATCCGCCCCATATCATTACGCTCAAGGTCAATGAGCATGACATGCTCAGCTCGTTCTTTGGGGTGATTAATGAGTTCAGCTAATAAGCGTCCATCCTCTGCCTCATCGTTACTACGGGGGCGCGTACCCGCAATAGGGCGCGTTTCCACGATATTATTGCTTACTCGCACTAAACGCTCTGGGGAGGAGCTAATAATGCTAAACTCACCAAAGTCTGCAATACCCGCAAAGGGGGCGGGATTCGCTTGGCGTAATTGCTGATACAAGGTACTCGCACTTAATGCTGTATGCCCCTGCCAAGCCCGCGATAAATTCACCTGAAACACATCACCCGCGACAATATAATCTTTACACCGTTCTACCCCGTGTATGAATTGCTCAGGTGCGTCCTCGTGCATGGCTACCGTCTGAAGATCGATAGACTTCAAAGTTAGTGAATTAGCGAGCTGTTGTTTTAGCTCATTAAACTCTGTTAAATACGTTGGCTCGGCTATGAGGTGGGTAGTATGGCTATGGTGATCTACGATGAGTGCGACAGGTATTCTCACTGCACAAGCAATGGGTAATTGCTGGCGATCAGCGGTGAGATTTAGTACCGGCTCAATGCTTTGAGCTAACTCATAGCCTAAATAGACAAACCATCCCCCTGCAAAGGGTAAATGATTTAAGAGGGGTGGGCTTAAATCATCCTGCTTAATAGCTTCTTGTTGCCACGCGGTTTGTAATTGCTCTAGAAAAGTTTTGTCGCCCAGAATCGAGCTAGTAAGCCTTTCCTGTGGATAACAAAACAATAGACTAAAGCGAGCATTAGCACTATGAGCAACACTTTCGAGTAAGAAGGGATAGAGTTTAGGATGAGTTTGATGCAGGGCCAGTAGTGAATACTCGCCCTGTGCGATGTAATGCAGCACTAGTAAGCGTGCCTCATTAGATACGTTTAAAGATCAAAGTACCATTCGTACCGCCAAAACCAAACGAATTGCTCATGGCAATATCAACTTTAGTTTCGCGTGCGACATTCGGTACATAATCCAGATCACACTCAGGATCAGGTGTGTCTAAATTAATGGTCGGTGGCAATACTTGATCACGAATGGCTAAGACACTGAACACAGCCTCAACACCACCTGCAGCACCGAGTAAATGTCCGGTCATGGATTTAGTAGAGCTGACGGCTACCTTATACGCATAATCGCCTAACGCGGCTTTTACCGCTTGCGTTTCTGCTTTATCACCAGCAGGTGTGGACGTACCGTGTGCATTGATATAATCCACTTGTTCTGCGTTAATACCCGCATCACGTAGTGCATTACGCATACAACGCGCCGCACCTTCCCCACTTTCTGAGGGTGAAGTCATATGATAGGCATCACTGCTCATACCATAGCCAATTAGCTCACAGTAGATGCGTGCGCCGCGTGCTTTAGCATGCTCATATTCTTCTAGCATTAAAATGCCCGCGCCATCACCTAGCACAAACCCATCCCTATCCTTATCCCAAGGACGGCTGGCGGCCTCTGGTGCGTCATTGCGCGTGGATAAGGCACGAGCGGCAGCAAAGCCACCAATACCTAATGGCGTTGATCCCATTTCAGCACCACCGGCGAGCATAGCATCCACATCACCATAGACAATCATCCGAGCCGCATCCCCAATACTATGGGTCGCTGAAGCACAAGCCGAGACAATCGACATATTCGGGCCTTTTAGACCTAACATGATGGATAGATTGCCTGCCACCATATTAATAATGCTACTAGGCACGAAAAAAGGAGAAATCTTGCGTGGGCCGCCATTGAGGAAAGCCTCATAATTACGCTCGATAGTCTCCAGACCACCGATACCCGACCCTACTAATACACCGATACGTTCAGCATTAGCCTCAGTGACTTCTAAACCAGAGTCTTTAAAGGCATCAATGCCAGCACCAATACCATAATGGATAAAGGTATCCATTTTTTTCAAATCTTTGGATTTAATGTAATTAGTGGCTTCAAAGCCCTTTACATTACCCGCAATCTGTACCGCAAAGGCGCTAGCATCAAATAAATCAGCACTAATACGGTTGATACCGCTGCGACCTGCTTTGATATTATCCCAAGCGGCTTCTAACTGAGAACCAACCGGGGACACAATACCCAGCCCCGTTACTACTACACGTCGTTTAGACAAACTAATCGCCCCTTAGTCAGGTCAATAGTAGTTGCAGCCAAAGACTGCAACCCGATAAGACGAATCTAATTAAGCTTCTTGTTTATGTGCTTCGATATAGTCAATAGCATCGCGCACGGTAGCAATTTTTTCAGCTTCCTCGTCTGGAATTTCGATTCCAAACTCTTCTTCAAACGCCATAACTAATTCAACAATATCCAGTGAATCCGCGCCTAAATCCTCTGTAAAAGAAGCTTCTGTCTTCACTTCTTCTTCATCTACGCCTAATTGTTCAACAACAATTGATTTGACGCGCTCTGCAATACCCATAGTATTTTTTCCTCATTAAAAAACTGGTCAACACTCACAGCGGCGTATTCTAGTGAAAACTAGGCACGCTCGCCAGCAAGAATAATAACAAAATTAGCACAATAATAACGGTGCTGTCATAATATCCTAAGGTTTAGACCATTAGCATACCGCCATTCACATGCAAAGTCTCACCCGTAATATAACTACCCGCCGGTGAGGCTAAAAACAAGACAGTATTCGCAATTTCCTGCGCTTGCCCTAAACGCCCTAAAGGAATACCCGCTAACATGGCATTCCGTTGAGCCTCATTTAACTCACGGGTCATATCCGTATCAATAAATCCGGGGGCGACTACATTAACGGTAATATTGCGTGAGCCAACTTCACGGGCTAGCGATTTACTAAACCCAACAAGTCCGGCTTTAGCGGCGGCATAATTGGCTTGTCCGGCATTGCCCATACTACCCACAACGGATGAAATCGAAATAATACGGCCTTTTTTAGCTTTCATCATGCCGCGCATACAGGCTTTACTCATACGAAAGACCGATGTGAGATTGGTGGCAATAATCGCATCCCAATCCTCATCTTTCATCCGCATTAGTAAATTGTCGCGCGTAATACCCGCATTATTCACCAATATAGTGGCGGCTCCATGATTGGTACTAAGTGCTGCCATGAACGCCTCTACAGAGGTCGGATCGGCTACATTTAAGACACGTCCTTCGCCTTTAATACCGGCCTGTGCTAGATATTCACTAATAGCAGTAGCACCCGCTTCACTGGTTGCTGTACCAATAACAGTAGCCCCGTATTGCCCTAATGTTTCGGCAATGGCTCGTCCAATACCCCTGCTTGCACCTGTGACAAGGGCAATTTCACCTGTTAAATCAAATAAGTTCATGCTGCAACCTCACTAGCTGCCTGTAATGCGGCCTCTAAGCTCGCATTATCATAAATCGCTAAAGCGTTTAGTTTACGATCAATGCGACGGTTTAAGCCCGTCAATGTCCGCCCCGGTCCAAACTCAAGCAATAGCGTTGCGCCATATTGATCTCGTAAGGCTTCAATAGTTTGTGTCCAACGTACTGGCCTATAAAGCTGTTCCGCTAATGCCTCCCGCACACCCGCTGAGCTGTTCCGCGTTTGAGCATCAATATTGTGTAGCACGGTAAATTCGGGGGCGTTTAATAAAACATGACTCAGCTCTTTGGCTAAAATAGTCGAAGCTTCTTTCATTAAGCTGCAATGTGAAGGTACACTGACCGGGAGTTTTACCGATTTTTTAGCCCCTAGCTCCACTAAGGCAGCTAGTGCTTTATCCACAGCAGCCGTTTGCCCCGCAATAACTACTTGTCCGGGTGAGTTAAAATTAACAGCCTCAACGACTTCTCCTTGAGCGCTAATATCCTGACAGACCTGAATAATCTGCTCATCCTCTGCACCTAATACCGCCGCCATGGCTCCCGTTCCTGCTGGCACAGCACTTTGCATTAGGCGTGCCCGCTCGGCTACTAGATGTACCGCATGGGTAAAATCCAAACAATTGGCAGCTACTAATGCAGAATATTCACCTAAACTATGCCCAGCTCCCGCTTTAGGTTCTGGCCCACCCTGCTCTAACCACACCCGCCATACCGCAACACCTGCTGTTAACATAGCTGGTTGAGTAATCGTGGTTTTATTTAAGTCGCTGTCTGGTCCTTCCTGAACCAAATGCCATAGATCGTAGCCTAAGCTGTCGGATGCTTGTTGAAAGGTATCGGTCACAATAGGAAAACTATTAGCCAATTCTGCTAACATACCCACCGATTGTGAACCTTGCCCCGGAAAGAGCGCCGCAATAGCCACAGTTAGCCTCCATAACCCTATAAAAGTTAGTAAATTTAGCTATCCTAATCGAAACAAAACGCTAAATCACGCGCTTAACGTAAAAAGAACTTGTCATCTCGGCAAGTCAAGCGATAATACGCGCATCATTTAATTAGTAACTGAGTTATGGCACGAGAAGATTATATTGAAATGGAAGGGACTGTAGTCGATACACTACCTAATACCACATTCCGCGTTAAATTAGACAACGATCATGAAGTGATTGCCCATATTTCGGGGCGTATGCGTAAAAACTACATTCGTATATTAACAGGCGACCGTGTAACGGTGCAATTGACCCCTTATGATTTAACCAAAGGGCGCATCAGCTATCGTAGTAAATAGCTAGCACTACCATCAAGCAAGGTAACGTAGTCCTCTTTAGGATTATCTTATCCCTATCAGATACCCAACTGATTAGCTGGGTATCCATGAAAGTAAAGAAGATTAAACAGCGGCCTCTTCAGGTTGTTTTTGTTGCATGCTGATGTATTTCAAGCATAAATCGTCTTGATCTTCACACACAAACACCTCAGCACGTCCACCATGGACTAACTCACCAAAGAGTATTTGCTCTGCTAAAGGCTTTTTAATGTGCTCTTGAATCACCCGCTCCATCGGTCTAGCACCCATGAGACGGTCATAGCCTTTTTTCGCTAACCACTCACGCGCATCCTCATTCACAATAAGAGTGACTTTCTTAGGCTCTAGTTGTGCCTCAAGACGGATAATGAATTTATCGACGACCGATTTAATGACGGTTTCGGTTAATGGGTTAAACTGAATAATGCCATCTAAACGATTGCGGAATTCAGGGCTAAACATGCGTTTGACCGCCTCCATCGCATCACTAGTATGATCCTGATGGGCAAACCCTAAGGATTTACGGCTGATATTCTCCGCCCCCGCGTTACTGGTCATGACTAAGATCACATTACGGAAATCGACTTTACGTCCATTGGTATCGGTCAAAGTCCCGTGATCCATCACTTGTAACAGTAGATTGAATACATCAGGATGAGCTTTTTCAATTTCATCCAGTAATAACACCGCATGCGGATGTTTATTCACGGCATCCGTGAGTAAGCCACCTTCGTCATAGCCCACATAACCAGGGGGCGCACCAATCAGACGTGAGACACTATGGCGCTCCATATATTCCGACATATCAAAGCGTAAGAACTCAATCCCTAAGCGTTGAGCGAGCTGTTTAGTGACCTCGGTTTTACCCACACCAGTAGGTCCTGCAAATAAGAAGGAACCAATCGGACGAGTATCTTCACGCAGACCCGAACGCGCCATTTTAATCGCGGCGGTGAGTTGTACAATCGCATCATCTTGTCCAAAAATAACCATTTTTAGATCACGATCTAAATTGCGTAATACATCCACATCCGAACTAGATACAGTCTTAGGCGGAATACGAGCAATCTTGGCGATGATTTCTTCAATATCGCCTACCGAAATGGTTTTCTTACGATTAGCCACAGGTTTTAGACGTCGATTAGCCCCTGCCTCGTCAATCACATCAATGGCTTTATCCGGCAAATGACGATCATTGATATATTTAGCGGAAAGCTCAGCCGCTGCTCTGAGTGCGGTTTGGGTATAGCGCACATCATGATGCTCTTCAAAGCGAGTTTTCAAACCTTTGAGAATTTCATAGGTTTCATCCACGCTAGGCTCAACCACATCAATTTTTTGGAACCGACGCGCCAGCGCACGATCTTTTTCAAAGATACTGCGGTACTCTTGATAGGTAGTTGAACCAATGCACTTCATTTCCCCGTTAGAAAGCACGGGTTTAATCAAGTTAGAAGCATCCATGGTGCCGCCAGAAGTCGCACCCGCCCCAATAATGGTGTGGATTTCATCAATAAACAGGATGGCATTAGTTTCTTGTTTTAGCTGATTAATCACCGCTTTGAGGCGTTTTTCAAAATCCCCGCGATATTTAGTACCTGCTAATAAAGCACCGAGGTCAAGAGAGTAGATCACGGCATTTGCTAGGATTTCGGGTACTTCACCATCTACAATGCGCTTAGCCAACCCTTCAGCAATGGCTGTTTTACCCACACCGGCCTCACCTACTAGTAAGGGGTTATTTTTACGGCGGCGGCAGAGGACTTGAACGGTGCGCTCAATTTCATTATCACGCCCAATCAAAGGATCAATTTTACCCTCTAAGGCTTGTTGATTAAGGTTGGTCGCGTATTTTTCTAGGGGTTTATCGCCGCCCTCTTCGCCACTGGCTTCTGCTGAGTGCGTGCTAGAATCCTGAAAATCACGCTCCTCATCGGAGTTGTCGCCTTTACGGATACCGTGAGCGATGTAGTTGACTAAATCTAGACGCTCGACATTATGCTGTTTCAGGAAAAAAACCGCATGTGATTCCGGCTCACCAAAAATAGCTACCAAAATCATGTCGCCAGTCACTTCGCCTTTACGGGTAGATTGAGCACTATAAACAGCACGGTGAATGACCCGTTGAAAACCGATGGTAGGCTGAACGTCCCGCTCCTGCTGTCCATTAGGGATCAGGGGGGTATTGTCGTCAACAAATTGTTTAATTTCGTTTCGTAAGGCTGGTATGTCTACTTGGCAGGCGCGTAGTACGTCGGCTGCACTAGGATTATCCAGCATAATTAGCAATAGATGTTCAACCGTTACAAACTCGTGGCGCTTTGCGCGTGCGTCACGGAATAACGCATTGATGGAGTATTCGACTTCTGCACTTAACATAGATATTTACGCCTCTTCCATCGTACACAATAAGGGATGACTGTTTTCCTTTGAAAATTGGTTGACTTGAGCAACCTTAGTTTCTGCTATTTCGCGTGTATATACACCACAAACCCCCTTACCTTTAGTATGGATCAGTAACATGATACGCGTTGCGGCTTCGTGATCGAGGTGAAAGAATGTTTGTAGAACCTCAATCACAAAATCCATGGGAGTGAAATCATCATTTAATAGTATAACTTTAAATCGTGTTGGTTCTTTCACCTTCGGACGGGATTCTTGTACCACTACACCAGAATCATTATCTTGCTTTTGAGACATTCAACAAGCTCGCTGTAATGTTTAATGGAGCAATTGTATTGCTTATTTTATAAGGGTCGCTAGGAGCCTAATTAAGCAATATGGTGGCTTATTTTTGGATTTAAAGGAAGTTTACTGTTGTTTATTGTTATTATTTATTTTACATAATTAAAATTATAAGAATTAAAGTAATAACAACAACTCAACAAAGTGGCGATCTACCCCCGTCGCCATTGGTGGAAATAGGTTATTACCTTTAACAAAAACCGGGGCGCATGCGCTTTTTTCCAGACACCCGCCGCGTATTTATTAGCTTCGCCCCATGTAGGGTAAGGATGAATGGTGCCTAGTAATTTATTTAATCCAATCCCTTGCTTCATCGCTAAGGTATACTCCGCTAATAGCTCTCCCGCATGAGTACCCACTATCGTTACACCTAAAATTTTATCCGACTGCGGTACGGTTAAGACCTTAATAAACCCATCCCTTAAGCCTTCCGTGATCGCCCGATCTAATTCAGCCAAGTCAAAACGACTCACTTCATAGGTAATGCCTTGTTGCTGTGCCATTTGCTCATTTAAACCCACTTGAGCCACTTCTGGGTCGGTAAACATGACCCGTGGAATCACACGCCGATCAACTTTAAAGCGTCGGACTATCCCAAACAAACTATTAACTGCCGCATACCAAGCATGATGTGCGGCAACATGGGTAAACTGCATCTCCCCGACCACATCCCCAGCCACATAAATATGGGGATAACGGGTGGCTAAATAATCATCTACCGCTAAGGGGCTATCCGGCTCAATACCTAAACGCTCTAAACCTAAACCCTTTAAACGTGGCTCACGCCCTAGCGCAAAAATTAATAACTCATACGGCAAGGTTAAAATTTGCTCTTGTTGTTGCAACACAACTGTATTCATCGCCCCTTGCTCACAGGCTAGCCACTCGCATTGTGTTAATACCCTTACCCCCTCACGCTCTAAGTGCTGCTGCACTAATAGGCTTATTTCCTCATCATCACGGCGAATAAGGCGCTCTGCACGCACAATGAGGGTCACTTTTGCGCCTAAACGTTGTAAGGCTTGGGCTAACTCACAGCCTATCGCCCCGCCCCCCATGATCACAATCTCACTAGGTATCTGCTCATATTGCGCCAAACGTTCCCACAGCGTCTCACTCGTGACATAGCCACTCTTTTCAATCCCTTTAATCTTAGGAATGACTGGACTAGCACCGGTAGCCAAGATAATACTGCGTGCTGTTAAACGGCACGTACTGCCATCTGGCAAACTCACTTCAACCGTCCAAGGATCGGTTAAAGTCGCCCTCCCCTGCACTACCTCCACCCCTAGCTCGGTATAACGCTCCATACTATCATGGGGTTCTATCGCTTTAATCACCTGTGCTAAGCGTTGCATGACCGCCTTAAAATCCACTTGCCCTGAAGCCATTATCCCCCACTGCTGCGCCCTAGCGACTTGATGCGCGACATTGGCACTCTTAATTAAAGCCTTACTGGGTACACAGCCATAATTTAAACAATCGCCCCCCATCTTATGCGCCTCAATCAAAGTCACCTTAGCTTTAACCGCTGCGGCAATATAACTACTCACTAAACCCGCTGCCCCTGCACCAATGACAATCAAATTACGCTCAAATTGCTTTGGCTTTGACCAGCCATGGTACACTTGACGACGCTTCCAATAATTCACTATTGCTTTAGCCAACCACGGAAACAGCGCTAACACCACCAAAGACCCGATTAAGGCTGGCGACAATATTTCAGCCGTGGATTGCACCTTCCCCAATTGCGTACCCGCATTCACATAAACCAACGTTCCGGGCAACATCCCCAATTGACTCACCCCATAAAAGGTACGCACGGGCATACGTGTTAAGCCCATCAGCATATTAATAATAAAAAAAGGAATTAGAGGCACTAAGCGCAACGTCAATAGATAAAGAGCACCTTCTTGCTCAATGCCCGCATTAAGCGCTTGTAACTGCCGCGCAAATCGCTGTTGAACATGATCACGCGCGAGATAACGTGCTACCAGAAAAGCCAATGTAGCACCAATAGAGGAGGCAAAAGACACCAATACCAGCCCCACACCCAGCCCAAACCAAGCGCCTGCGGCTAGGGTCAACAGTGCCGCTCCGGGTAAAGATAAGGCCGTGATAGCTATATAAAATAGAAAAAAGACACCTGTAACTAACCAAGGATGCAGCTCATACCAGCGCGTAAACTGCAAATGACTAGACTTTAGATAATCTAATGTTAAAAAAGTTTGTCCATCAAAACTAAAAAATAAAATAACTAAAACAAATAATACAACAACTAATAATAGTTTTTTCATGAAAAAATCATTACCAAAATAAACCAGCTCCTCTTATTGATTAACAAGCAAGTATTTATTATTAAACGCTAATAGGCCTAGTGCTTAGTACTCCCTAAACCCTAGGCGTAAATACAAGGTGGTGACATTAATTAATCAATTAGGAAAAAAACTGCCTATGGGTTTTCATGTATTGACGGATGGAATAATTCATTTCCTGACGATCATAAGTAGTCTCTCGACTACCACAAGCCCGATCTGAATAATCATATAGGCACTCTACCACTTTAAGGCAGGCACTGCGATCATGGTCTGCTTCTTGTGCTAAAACGAGCGCTTCGATATGAGTTAAATGACCACTATATTCAATAGCATGCATTTGGCACTCATTCAGCCCACAGAACTCACGGCATTCATCTAAAGTAAGCATAACTGACATCTCCTAGGCCGGTAGTAAAAACTAGTATTTGTTGTATATTTTCTACACAATCCATTATAAACCATTTGTGCTATTTTTAAAGAAACACTTTTAAAAGTGTGTAGTATTATTACCACTTAGACTTAATTACAACACTTAATATTATATGCTATAAACTTAGTTTATTAAAAATAAGACGAAAAGCAAAGTAATATTTATAGCTAATAAGCGCTCTGATAGTCATTCAATAGCTTTACCGTTTGATAACTAACTTTTAAAAAACTGCCTTTATCCCCATACCAATCCCCTAATACTATGCGCTGATAGCATTGGCCTTGAACAATAAATGGATGTATCGCTGGGCAATGGGTATGACCATGAATGAGTTGAGTCACACCGTGAGACTGCATGACACTTTCAACCGTTGTCGGGGTCACATCTAAAATAGCCTCTGCTTTAGCTTGCATCTGGGTATGGCTTTCGGCACGTAGTGCTTGAGCCTGCTCGATACGTTGTGCTAAGGGCAGTGCGAGAAATTGCTGTTGCCATACTGGATCACGTAATTGCATACGCAAGCGCTGATAATCCCTATCCTCCGTACATAAGCTATCACCATGCATGAGTAGGGTCGGCACCCCATATAGATCTACTACATAGTGCTCTGGTAACAGCGTAAAACCTGCTTGCTCAGCGCAATGCTTACCTAGGAGGAAATCACGATTACCGTGCTGAAAGGCAATGGGCACCCCTTGAGCTGCTAAGCGCTGAAAGGCCTCTATCACTGGCACAAACCCCGCCCCCATGGGATGCTCTAATACATCATCGCCCACCCAATACTCAAACAAATCACCCAATACATATAACCCCTGTGGGCGCTGCTGCTCTAGATAGGTGAGGAATTGGAGTAATAATTCAATGCTCTGCGGACGGGTAGGAAAAAGATGTAAATCTGAAATAAACCAAGTACTCATGCCAGCTAATTAAATATTATTAGTCATAACCCCAAGCATGCGGTCAAAGTACTAGTAGCGCAAGCGATTTTAAGCCTTGCTGGTCACTAGCACGTAATACAATCCATACAATAGCCAGAGATGCAAGGGATAAAACAGATAAAAAAAGTACTTATGCCCGGCTCCGCGCTGCCCATTATAATAGGCTAAAGGTAATACCGCCCCCAGCATCATCCATTGCAAATCACTCGACCAGCGCTCGGCGGAGTTGGTTTGCAAATACAGCATGCCTCCTAATAGGACTAACCCCAATAACTGTACCTCGCGCTGGGAGCGGGTATAGTAAAACCAGAGTGCCAAGAGAAAAAATAATAAACCGCCCTCGATGAAATGTGGGCTAGGGATAAAATGCAGCGCCGTCAGTAAGGGGGTATTTACTGGCTCTTGGGCGAGTATGCTAACCTTGGCTAAATCGACTAACCAAGGTAGTAGTAAAGCAAGCAAGCTAATGATTATTTTCCATCCAGCTCTAGGGGATTGCTTGGATGACTGTAGGCATAAATCGATAAAGTAAATAAACCATCCACCCAAAAACAGACAGGCAAAAATATTGGCAAATAACGCTTTTTCGGTCGGTAGTACCTGCTCCAGCCAGACATTACCCGCCGTCATGACCCAAGACCAGCCTAATAAACGTACTAAATAACGCTCCCGACTATGGGTGTGAACCATGCCCTCGATACTTAGAAAAATAAAGATAGGCGCGACAATACGCCCTACAGCATATAATACCGTTGGTACTCCTAGCTCCATAAAGAAGTAATGCACATGATCCCCGACCATGAGCAGTACACCCAATAATTTGAGCTGATAGGCTGTTAACGAAAAACGCACCTAGGCAAATCTACGCACTTTTAATGACTCCCACTGTGCCAGCACATCAATATCGTAATACTGTAATTGCTTGGCATAGAGGGGAATAATTTTATTTTCAAATACCTGTGCATAGTCTAAGCGTGGCAACATGCCCCATTGAAGCTCGTGAGCAGAGAGTGCGGGTTGATACTCTTCCACACAATAATAAGGCGCTGCGATACGTTCTAAGGCCGCTGGAAATAATTCCTGTAGCCATTGCCCTGCCTCGCTCCACACTTCATCCGCCCACGCAAGTGTTAACCAGCCAAAGGTTGAATGACGTGGCTCATCGGCAATAATACGCTCATAAGCTTGTAGTGCTATAGGTTCAGTCGTGTTTTTACGCATGGCTGCAAACAGAGGTACTGCAGCGGTTTCACCTAAGCAATAAAAGTCTAATAAGGCCGCACAACAGTTTTTGCGCGGATCAGCAAAGGGTTCGGCAAAACTCATTTGCGCCTTAGTGGTATCTAATAATTGAGTAGCCCCTAAAGTGGCGGCTACTTGATGACAGACTTCGGCATGAGTGACCTCATCTTGAGCAATCGCCAAAGCCTGTCGAATTAACTCTAAGGGTGCGCCGAGTTGAATCAGCCAATGGGTAAAATGAGCCGTCATAGACGCCGAGGCATACTCGGCTAAGACCTGATTTTGCCAAAATGTTATTAATCGTTGTTGCTCACCCATTGACATAATAGCTCCTAAACTTATCAACCGACCCTTACCACTTAGTATACCTGACTTGCTTTATTTAGAAGATTGAGTCGGTATCGTTTGAACAGAAACTGTAGGTTTTGGCATAGGTGGCGCTGGGTTCACAGAGATTTGTGGAGCCGGTACTTCTTGCTTAGGTTTAATTGGCTCTACAGTGACTGTTGTTGTTGATACGGGACCTGCTGGATTCACAGCTATTGGTGGAACCGGTACTTCTTGTTTCGGCTTAGCCACAGGCTTAGGCGTAATTTTCTTTTGTTTTACTTTCTTCGGTGGCTTTTGAGCTGGTTTCGGGGCTTTAACCGCTGGCTTAGGTGGCACAGCTTGTGTAACAGCTCCGGTTTGAGAGGCTTGATTAGGATTAGCTGAAGCTACCGAGGTAAAGCCTACTGCCACAAAAGAGAGTGCCATAGCGGCTACTTTAGCTTTATAGGGATTATTCATCATCAAACTCCTTGTTAACATGATAATGGTTTAGTGCAAATAAGAGTTGATCAGGTCATTAGGCATTATTGATCAACTGATAGCCATTACTGTAGGAGGAATAATGCAAGTGGTAAAGCTCCACCCATGCCTTATTGAGCAAAAGGTGAATATTTTACAAAATTGTTAACTTTAGGAACGAAACAGACGTGTGTATTGAGTTTCATGACGACTGCTCGCTAGGGCTAACGCAAAGCTAGAGCCACCCAAATCTTCATCACCCAGCAATAACCCCTGCTCAATGGCGGGCAATACGGTAGGAATTAATTGATGCAAACAAGCCTGTCCCTGCGTTTGCCCCAGCGGGATAATTTTCACGGCTGAGAGCACTAGATTTTCTAACCAGCTCCACACATACCCATATAAAGCCTGCTCTAAAGGAATCTGCCAATGTACCGAGGCCAATACAAAGCCAGCCGCTTGGCTTTGGGCTAATATAGGTTTCCACTCTTTAGCATTTGGGATATCCAAGGCAATCAATAAATCGGCTAAAGCTCGCCCCCGATTGATTTCCTCTAACATCAGCTCACGCGTTTCACGATTCGCCAGCAACACCTCCACCCAATAGATGAGTGCAGTTAAATCCTGTGCTTGCGCTGCACTATATAAGCGTTTAACGATGGGAATATCGACATAAATTAAACTGCTATTTAATTGACTGAGCAACCAAGCTTTCAAGTCAGCAACTGTTTTAATCCATCCCTGCTCAACTGCCCACTCAATCCCCTGCGAATAGGTAAAAGATCCAATGGGCAGCGAAGGACTCACCAAATGCATGAGCCGAATGAGTGCCACATCTGTAGAAGCATTAATGCCCATGGTTAAAGCTAATATAGGGATGGCTATTATGAGCATGAGCACCCGCATAGGCACCCGCCTCTGGTTCAAAGCTTGCTTGCTCTAATACCACACTTAATCCTAAGCCGCGCACCATATCATCTAAGACATGATCCTGTAGATAACGCACACGCCCCGCACTGATTTCCAGTGGTATATGGCGATTGCCTAAGTGATAGCATACCTGCGCGAGTAATAAAGCATCCTCGCAATAAACGGTTGAAACCGCCTCCAGAGCCGCTTGTATCCTTACCTGCTCGCCGGTTTCAGCTTGCAAGCAATCCCCTTGTTGCAACGTACCACCGCGCTCTAAAAATAAACCCGCCTCCAGCCCTTGATCTAGCATCACCCGTTGACGCGTAATAATGCGTTTTTCATAAGGCAGCGTCAGCGTGAAGGCTGTCGTTTTAGGAGGATTCGGGAGTTTCGTCGTCAATTTGAGCATAGATAAACCTATTCAAGCACCAATACTAACCGTTAGCAGTTTTTATGCCAAAAAATAGTGCTGAGCTAAGTACTCGACTTTGTTCAGCTATTAGAGAAGAAAGTCAGTAGGTCTTTCTTCCGCAGTCGCTGTGAATACGTCCTTGTACGCTACAAGGCGGCATCCATGCCGCCAAGACTGCGGAAGAAAGACCTACTGACTTTCTCTGTGTCCTTATTTTACCCTGCTACTAAAACAAAAAAGCACCTCTTTGGTGCAAATAACCCAAGAGGTGCTTTAAAAGTGTACTAGCCTTATTAGGGGCTAGTACCAGTCAAGTAACTTTATAATACCCTAAGCTGCCGATTGATAGGCGGCGACCATTGACTCATTCGTCTCTAGCGCCGCTTTCATAGCATCTTCTACGCGCTCCATAAAGATGAAGTTTAGTTGTTTACGCGCATTTTCCGGCACATCATCTACATCTTTACGATTCCGAGCGGGTAATAACACCGTATGGATACCTGCGCGTAAAGCCGCTAAGCATTTTTCTTTCACACCCCCAATCGGTAACACGAGGCCGCGCAAACTAATCTCACCCGTCATCGCTACATCACTACGCACACAGCGTCCGGTGAGTAAGGATACCAGTGAGGTAAACATCGCCACCCCAGCACTAGGGCCATCTTTAGGAATCGCCCCTGCCGGTACGTGTAGGTGAATATCATGTTCATCAAACACCTTAGCATCAATCCCCAGAGCATCTGCACGAGATTTAACTAGGCTCAAGGCCGCTTGAGCGCTCTCTTTCATCACGTCCCCCAGCTGTCCGGTAATAATTAACTTACCATGACCGGGCATTTTAGTGGTTTCGATAAAGAGAATATCCCCACCCACGGGCGTCCATGCCAAGCCTGTTGCCACGCCGGGCATACTAGTACGCATAGCGATTTCACTTTCAAAGCGCTGCGCACCTAAAACACTTTGCACTTGCTCTGCATCAATGATAATCGGTGTAGCCGCACCTTCTGCCACCTGTACCGCTGCACGACGCAATACAGCACCTAGCTTACGATCCAGATTACGCACCCCAGCCTCGCGGGTATACTCACTAATCAGGCTACGCAGAGCCGCCTCGGTAATCAGTGCTTGCTCGGCGGTGAGGCCATTATCTTTTAATTGGCGTTTGACCAAATAGCGTTTAGCAATCTCGACCTTTTCCTCTTCGGTATAGCCCGGCAGCTCAATCACTTCCATTCTATCCCGCAAAGGTGTTGGAATCGCATCCAGCACATTCGCCGTAGCAATAAAGACGACGTTGCGTAAATCAAATGCTTGGGCTAGATAATTATCCCGAAACGTACCGTTTTGCTCAGGATCAAGTACCTCTAAGAGTGCCGCTGCGGGATCACCGTGGAAACCGCCGCCCCCTAGCTTATCAATCTCATCGAGCATAAACACCGGATTACGGGTGCCGGCTTTACGCAAGGCTTGAATAATATTACCCGGTAAAGCGCCTAGATAGGTGCGCCGATGCCCGCGAATTTCCGCCTCATCATGTACCCCACCTAAGCTCGAACGCACAAACTCCAAGCCCATCGCATGCGCAATACTCTGCCCCATCGAGGTTTTGCCTACCCCCGGAGGGCCTACAAAGCATAGGATAGGGCTGCGTCCTTCTGGATTGAGCTTACGTACCGCTAAATATTCAATAATGCGCTGCTTTACTTTTTCCAAGCCAAAGTGTTCGTCATCTAGAATCTGCCGCGCTTTAGCAATATCAATGGTTTCAGCATCCAAGCGACTCCAAGGCAACTCAGCCAACCACTCCAAATAGGTACGCACCATGGAGTACTCGCTGGAGGAATCTTGCATTTGCTCTAAACGCCGTAGCTCTTTTTTAGCTTGTTCATAAACCTCATTCGGTAATTCTGCCGCCTCTAAACGCGCCCGTAATTCCTCTAGTTCAGTGCTATTGTCATCATCATCGCCGAGTTGCTGGCGAATCGTTTTCAATTGCTCACGTAAGAGATACTCACGTTGACGCTCATCCATCGAGGCACGCGCCTTCTTGTCGATTTCATTGGTAAGCTTGAGCACTTCTAATTGGCGTGTGAGTAGCTCAGACACCTTATCCAAGCGCTCTTGTAGATCAGTAATCTCCAATAAGGCTTGTTTGGCCTCTGGGGTCATATCCATAAAGTTAGCGATTAAATCCGCCAAAGCACCGGCTTCTTTAATATTACGCAGGGTCTGGATCACCTCTTCCGGCAATTGCGGGAGTAAGCCTGCAACTTCCAGTGCCATCTGCTGTAAATGACGCATTCTGGCTTTAATCGTGGGATCTTGATCGTCGACATCCGGTAAGTGTCTAACCTTAGCCCCTAAATAAGCGCCCCCTTGAATCACGTAATCTAATACCTGAAAACGCTCCTCACCCTGTACTACAAGGTGGTGACTCCCATCTTTAGTGGTCACATAGCGCAAGATATTGACTTGAATGCCGACCGCATGAAGGTCATTCACGCCCGGATTATCTTGATCGGGATCGCGTTGCATTACTAAGCCTAAGCGCTTGCCTTGGCGAATGGCTTCTTGAGCGGTGGTAATACTGGTTTCTCGACTCAGGGTAATGGGGGCAACTACTCCGGGGAATAGCACCATATTACGAGTCGGTAACACAATTAAAATATCGTCAGGCAAATTTGAGGGGGTAGAATCATACCCTTGCGCTGCGCGAACATTAGATTCAGTCATAGCGTAACCTCACAGTTTCTATTTTCTATCATTTGGGTTGCCGCACTGATAGTTAGAGGTGTAAACGATGGTTGATTCGTTCGCCTCTAGTAGGCAGTGCTTGCAATGCGTAAAAAGACCTAAGTAATGTTATGAGAGTAGGGACAAGGCATTTATTTAATACCGGAACCCTTGAATAAACTAATTAATATCAATTACTTATTTACTAATCATTTAATAACAAAAATCGATCATATAGTGATCAGTTAAAGTCTATTATTAAATACTTATACACTAGATATGGACAGCCAACTGAGATTTCAAGAGCAAAATAGTCAAGATTTAGTTTTTATTATCACTCTAACCCATGATACTACACATGAACCACAAAAAGGGAACTCATATTTATCAAACAAAGCTAAATTAGGTCTTTGATTCATACCTGTTCATGTCTGATGGCGAAATACAGCATCAGGGATCGAAGCTAGGGTCAAGTCTGCAATTCGATTAAATTCCGATAGTACTCTAATGCTTCTGGATTGGCGAGGGCATGAATATTCTTGACCACCCGATTATGCACTACCTCGCGCACCGCTAACTCCACAATTTTACCCGACTTGGTACGGGGTATCGCAGCGACCTGTATTACCTTGGCAGGAACATGGCGCGGAGTACAGTGCTGACGAATAGTCGAGCGAATTTTCTGGATCAGTGCAGCATCAAGTACATAAGCAGGCTTAAGCACCACAAATAGCACCACTCGCACATCGTTATCCCAATCCTGCCCAATCGCGATACTCTCTAGCACTTCGTCTAATTGCTCGACATAGCGATAAATCTCAGCCGTCCCAATCCGCACGCCCCCCGGATTAAGGGTCGCATCGGAACGCCCATAGATAATTACCCCATCGTGCTCGGTTAGTTCTACATAATCACCGTGCTGCCACACATTCGGGTATTGAGCAAAATAGGCATTATGGTATTTCTCGCCAGTGCTATCCCCCCAGAAAAAGGCGGGTTGTGAGGGAAAGGTTTGGGTACACACCAGCTCGCCTTTTTGCCCTACTACTGGCTTACCCTCTTCATTAAATACCTCAACTGCCATCCCTAACCCACGGCATTGGCTTTCCCCGCGATACACGGGTAAGAGTGGATTACCCAACACAAAGCAAGACACAATATCCGTCCCCCCAGAAATCGAGGCCAGACACATATCTCGTTTAATGCCCGCATAGACATAGTCAAAACTCTCTGGTGCCAACACGGAGCCGGTCGAACATAGGGTGCGTAAAGTATGTAGCCGCCGCGTGGTTTTAGGTTGAATATTGGCTTTATTCAAGGCCTCTAAATACTTAGCTGAAGTCCCAAATAAGGTGACTCCCACCGCCTCGGCATAATCCCACAATACCTCGCCTGAAGGATAAAAGGGCGAACCTTCATACAGCACTAAAGCCGCTTTGGAAGCCAAAGCACTCACTAACCAATTCCACATCATCCAGCCGCAAGTGGTGAAATAAAACACCCGGTCGCCGGCGCGAATATCACTATGCAATTGCTGTTCTTTCAGGTGCTGGAGTAATACGCCCCCGACTTTATGGGTAATACATTTAGGCTTGCCCGTCGTACCAGACGAATACAAAATATACAGAGGATCATTAAAACCACGCGGCACAAACTCCAGCGGTAGGCTGGGCGTTTGTAGCACCTCTGCCCAAGCGACTCCCAACCCCGTTGTATCCGCCTCTAGTAGGGGCACAATCACAGTCTGCTCAATACTTGGAAGTGCGGCTTGTACCGTCTGAACTTTGCTCCGAATATCGACACGCTTACCATTATAAAAATAACCATCCACTGCAAACAGTACTTTAGGCTCAGTCTGTCCGAAGCGCTCAATCACGCTCTCCTCCCCGAAATCGGGCGAGGTTGAAGTCCAGATCGCCCCTAAACTGGTGGCAGCCAGCATAGCAATCACGGTTTCAGGTGTATTCGCCACATAGCCCGCCACCCGATCACCCGCCGTCACGCCCTGTGCTTTCAGCCAAGTCGCTACCCTTTGGGTTTGGTCGAGTAGTTGATCAAAAGTCAGGGTGCGAATGGCTTGATCTTCAACCTTAAAATAAATCGCGACTGTATCGCCCCCAGCATCGGGTTCACGCAATAGATTCTCAGCAAAATTGAGCTGTGCGTCAGGAAACCAGACTGCTTTCTCAATATTGTCCTGATTGACGACTATTTGCTCGCCTTTGACGCCGCGTATTTGGGTATAGTCCCACAGTAATGACCAAAAGCGCGGACTGTCCTCTATCGACCACTGATACAGCTCTGCATAAGTATTGAATACTTGTTGGGTTTGCATCGCTGCCCACTGCATAAAGTGCCATAAGGTACTGCTTTGCATTTGTTTAGCGGACGGTTGCCACAGTAAAGTTGACATCAAAGTACACTCCTAGCAGCCTTAAAAATAAATATTACCCTAAAATGCATCGGCCTGCTGGGCGGGGGTTGCGGCGACTATTTCGGGTAATTCTAAACAGTGATGATAAATCGCCATAATAGTAGGATAAGCATCCATGGGTACATTAAAGCGTAAGGCATTAAAAGTCTGCGGCAATAAAAACACATCGCCGACTGACGGAGTATCGCCCCAAGCAAAGCGTCCGGCATGATTTTGCAATCGCGCCTCTAGCACATCGAAACCCTCTTGAATCCATTGGCGATACCACGCTTCTTTTTGCTCCTTCCCTGCTCCAAAGCGTTGCTCTAGGTCATTCAGCACACGGGTGTTATTTAAGGGGTGAATATCGCAGGCAATCACTGCTGCAAAAGCGCGTTGCTCTGCTCGCACAATAGGATCAGTCGCTAACAAAGGTTTATCGGGATAGGTTTCTTCTAAATATTCAATAATCGCCTGTGACTGAGTCAGCACTTGCCCACTATCTAGGCGTAGCGCGGGGACAAAGCCTTGAGGGTTGACTGCTAGATACTCCGCCGATTTTTCCTCACCTTTTATTAAACTGATTGGAGTAATGGTGTGTGGAATATCTTTCAAATTCAGCGCGAGGCGCACGCGAAATGCGGCTGAGGATCGAAAGTAACTAAATAATTCCATGTTTAAATTCCAAGATTACAATTAATTAGGATTATGGTACGGCACTAGCAGCGGGTCAATGGCAGCTAAAATGGATGTTATGATCAGTAGACCAGTGGAGTCAGTGCTTAACGAATAAGCACTAAGACCAGTACAAGGCCAATCAATAGCGGTAGATGTAGGCTAATTAGTGAGGGTGCGAAGAGAACTTTCCAAACGGAACCAACTTGGTCTTTAAACTGGCTAATATCCATTTTGAAATCTGTTGCGCTATTTTGGGGTTGTTGAATATAGTGATTGTAAAGCGCTCGAAATTGCCGTTCTTTTTGTAGATAGAGTGCATCGAGTAGCCAAAAGGCGAGTATGACTAAGACGGCTGCCCATGCAATTTGATCTTTATCTTCTTTGGCTATAAAGAGTAGTAAAGCTGAGGTGAGGGTAATACTCCAGCCTTTGATAATAAAGGCATTACCCGCCAGACGATTAATGACTTGCTGAATCATTTCGAGGTGTTTTAAACGTCCGGTATTGATGGGTGCGTCATGAGACATTGGTTACTCCTTTTTTCTCAAGTAGGGCTTGAATGGTTAAACGCAAACCTTTTTGTACATCTGCCCAAAATTCATCGGGATCAGCCCATTTTTTAAATGGCCTACCATCAGTTGGCAGTGCTGTGATATTACCAATATCATAATCCCTCCAACCCTCAGTTTCACGAATAATAATTGGAATTATAATATTTTGCTCTTTTTCATAGATTTTGAGTGCTTCCACAATTTCTCTAGTGAAACAATAGTCCGATGCGATAAAATCAGGGCTTACCAGCAGAATCACTATATCGGCTTGTTTAAGTTGTTTAAAGATCACATCATGAACGGAAGAACCTGCTAGTAGTTTACGATCATGCCAAAACTCGATGGGTAGGGCGCGTCCGAGGTTTTTGAGGCATTGCTCCGTTTTTTCTAAAAAAGGCTTTTCATCGGCATGAGAATAAGAAATAAAAATTTTGATTTTTTGATCCATTGTCGATTCCTCTTCTTGAAATGAATTTGCTGTTAAGGGCTTTAGTGGTTCAGTAGCGCCTTGTTTGGTTAGAGACTCTTCATAACGCCTATGGGGACTAGCATCTTGAATAAACTTACGCAACTCTAGAAGTAAAGGATCTAGGCGCTCTCCTCTTAGTTTAAAGCATACTTGGCCTTTATTAGAGAGCTTCTTATTATCTAGCATAGCCTCCATTAAGATTTTCCCTTGTGGAGTAACACAATAAACCCCATTAAACCATGGAGTACTTTGGTCTTGATACTTCTCTCCTAATTTAATAATTAAACGCTCAACAATACTACGATGCAAGAAAGGATAATCGACAGTTAAAATCCAATCATCTGCTTGGTCACGCCCCCAACTAGTTTTAATAGGTGTATTTTGTGGCAATAAAGCAGGAATAATAAAATCATATTGTGTTAATCTCTTTTTATAATCATAGGTTTTAGCATAACCAATGTGGCAGTTTTTCATAAACTCCAGATAGATTTCTCGCTCAGCCTCTTTCTCATTAGGCCAAATATCTTCCAAATCATCTGGAGCCAAAAGACCACCTGCCCGCTCAATCCGAGCACGAAACTTCTTATTGGGATCAAAAACCTTATATACCGCCTCAATCGCCCAGTTTTGATCTAGAATTATTTGATTTTGAAATATATCTGCTTTATAAAAAAGCACTCCTGTATCATGCAAGTACTTTACAAACCAAGCAGTATTACTTATACCATGCCCAATGCAAAGCTGCTCAAAATGGGCAAAGGGAATTGTTTTAGTATTTTCCGAGCGTAAACGCTCTAATTCACTTTGCACAGAGAGCCATGAATTGGGTAGATCAAGGCAAACTTTGCCACTTAGCTTGTTGATGGCATCTTCTAATGCACCTCGTAGAGTGTTTAAACCCTCATACTTCAAAGCCGAAACTTTAATTCCATGCTCGACTTGATCGTATCCGATACAGTTTTTATCTAATTCTGGTGGGCTAAAACCATCGTAATCACTCTTATCAATCTGGTTTTTCACTAAAATAATGGGACAATTTTCACCTAAATCATGAATCAATTCGAGCCAGTAGCTCACCGGATGGCGAGTTTCATTTTCATGCTCTTCTGTATCCTCTGCCCAGAGGAGGAGATAAACGCGATCATTGGATAAAAATAGGCGGTGGGTCGCGTGATAAATTTCTTGCCCACCAAAATCCCATAGATTGAGCGTTACTGGTTGCTCTAAACCCTCGACCCTGAGGTCAATGTTTTTCACCACAATGCCATGTGTGGTGGTAAAGTTTTCAGTTGGGGCTTTGCGATGCTCAAGTGCATAGGCGAGTGTACTTTTGCCGACTAGTCCATTGCCGATTAACTGGACTTTGAGTTGCTGGACTCTAGTAGCGCCTTTGGCTAGAGCTTGCCAATAGTGCCTAAGTGGTTCGAGGCAACCACTACTAATGTGACTACTAAAAATATACGGCGGAATATATGTTATAGGATTACCATAAAGATTTAGGCTCTTAAGCTGATTAATCAATCCTAATGTTTTAATCAGCTCTATGGACAAAAGTTGATTGTTTCGACAGTCTAAGATTAGTAGCTGTGGAGTAGCATCCAAGCCCGCTAACGTCTCCAATCTATTATCACTACAATATAAGATTAGTAGCTGTGAAGCAGCACCTAAGCCATCTAATGTTGTTAACCTATTATTACGACAATATAAGCTTTGTAGCTGTGAAGCAGCATCCAAGCCCGCTAACGTCTCCAATCTATTACGACTACAGTCTAAGTCTTGTAGCTGCAGAGCAGCACCTAAACCCTCTAACGTCTCCAATCCGTTACTATGACAGTCTAAGGTTCGTAGTAATGGAACATACCCCAAGCCATCTAACGTCATCAATCTATTATAACTACAGTCTAAACTTTGCAATAGTGGTATATATTGCAACCAATCTAAGTCAGCAAACTTATTGCGACTAATATTTAATTTCGTTAGTTGTGTAAGCTTTTTAATTTGAGGAGAAATAGAGCATATAGTACCGTGCTTACCCCAAGACCCTGAAACATCTAACTCCGTCAACCACTCTAGCTCAAACACCGATTCGGGTATTTCTGCCAAATCTAGCTTGCTTAAATCTAAACGTGGCGAGCGCGTTTGCCGACACTCGTCAATTCGTTCTAAAACAATCTCTTCTGGGGTTTTATCTGATGCCATAAATCACTCTCACCAACAGCACCCCGGCATCTTAACCCAAACCTTAACGCTTCAACACTACATTAAACTTGAATTGATAGATGACTAAACACTAGAACTCATTGCTGCAAAGTCGCAACCACCTCTTTATACAAAAGCTGTAAATCAGCCCATTGCGACTCTGGCACTTGATGAGCTTGTAAACAGCGCTCAAACACCTCAAAGGTATCCAAATCATCTAAACTCTCACCCAGTTGTAGCGGCTGCAACACCTGATCACTGATACGGGTATTTTTAATGCGTAAAATCTCGACCTGACTCCCCGCCGTAATCAACTCTAATTGCTCGCGTAAATCCCCAATGACCTCCTCACCCTCATAAATCACCTCCACCCACATCGATTGCTGCAGCGCTACTGCATCCGCCAAACGCTGCTGTAAAACACTCAAAGAACCCCGCACTTGCTCTAACACCTGAAACACCGGAACAGGTACGAGCTTTACCACCGGCGCTGCAGTACCAAACTCCACCACACACACACTTTTAGTTTGCCGCGCCTCCCCAAACCCCATCGCAAGCGGCGAGCCACTATAGCGCCGTGTGGCAACGCCCCCGACCACTTGCGGCACATGCAAATGCCCTAACGCCACATAATCAAAACAAGCAGGAAAATAAGACACCGGAATATGCCCCAAAGACCCCACATACAATTCCCGCACCCCATCCCCCTCGGCGGTTTGCGCCCCACTAGTAAATAAGTGTCCGGTGGCAATAATCGGGATAGGCTCAGAGCATTGTGCTTGAGCCTGCAATGCAAGTTCGGCTAATTGCGCATAGTGGGTCTGAATACCTTGCAATAACTTCAGCTCTTTATCTTCAATCGTCTCCCCTGCCTCCGCATGGCGCAGATCTCGATCCCGTAAATAGGGTACGGCGCAAATCAGGGCTTGCGGTTGCCCCTTTGCATCACAAAGCGTAATCAGCTCATCACGCCAATCCGGTGTGGCGGCACCGACCACATAAATATTCAAACAACGCAATAACGCACTCGGTGCATTTAAAAACGCCGGGGAATCATGATTGCCCGCCGTAATCACCACATGCCGACAACAGGTATTGCCCACTGCACGCAAAAACGAGTAATACAGCTCTTGGGCTTGATTACCGGGTGTGGTGGTATCAAATATATCGCCTGCGACAATTAACACCTCCACCTCTTCCGCTTGAATTGTTGTGATGAGCCACGTTAAAAAGGCAGAAAATTCACTATAACGCTTTTTACCATAGAGCAAACGCCCTAAATGCCAGTCGGAGGTATGCAGTAATTTCATCACATTACCCCGCTAAATCTGCTTTTAAGCCCATGGGTTGATCCGCAAAAATACGTGCATCCATGAGCTTTAGATCAGGCGCAAGCGCGGGTTTAAAATCCATTTGTGCCAAGATATCGCGCTCTAAATCCATTCCGGGGGCCAGCTCAATCAGCTCTATACCCGTTGCACATAAGCGAAACACCGCTCGCTCAGTGATATATAACACTGGACGCTTAGAGGCAAAGGCGACTCGCCCGCTAAAGGTGCGATGCTCGACGGTTTTAACAAATTTGCGCGTTTTACCTTCTTGGATAATCTGAAGTGCTTGATTATGGATAGCGAGTTCTAAAGCTCCAGCGGTGAAAGTCCCCACAAACACCACCTTTTTGGCGGTTTGAGAAATATTAATAAAGCCCCCCGCTCCCGCTAATTTCACCCCAAACTTACTCACATTGAGATTACCCTCTTCATCGGCCTGCGCTAAGCCTAAGACCGCAATATCGAGGCCGCCCCCGTCATAAAAATCAAATTGATTCGGCTGGTCTAAAATTGCTTGGGTATTAATCGCCGCCCCAAAATTTAAACCCCCGGCTGGAATTCCGCCAATCACCCCCGGCTCAGCGGTGAGGGTCATGAGGTTAAAAATATCCTCCTCTGCTGCCACGGCTGCGACCCCTTCGGGCATACCAATCCCTAGATTCACCACAGCACCCGCGTCTAATTCCATCGCAGCACGGCGGGCAATAATTTTGCGCTCATCCAAAGGCATCGGAGCCATCGCCGACACGGGAGTACGTAACTCACCCGAAAAAGCCGGATTATAGGGTTCAATAAAGGTTTGATGCTGATACTCGGCTTTTTCCGCTACCACAATGGCATCGACTAATATGCCCGGCACTTTGACTAATTTAGGGTTTAACGTACCGCGCTCTGTGATACGTTCGACCTGAGCAATCACAATGCCACCACTATTATGAGCTGCCATAGCAATCGCTTGCGCTTCTAGGGTGAGGGCTTCTTTTTCCATACTAATATTGCCCGCTAAATCAGCGGTGGTCCCCCGAATAATACCCACCTGAATCGGGAAACTTTTATAGAGCAGATATTCCTCGCCCTCGATCTCTAGGAGCCGGACTAAGTCCTGCTGAGTCACCGCATTCAATTTACCGCCCCCAAAGCGCGGATCAACAAATGTACCTAATCCCACACGGGTTAAAGTGCCCGGCTTACCGGCGGCAATATCGCGGAATAAATGACAGATCACCCCTTGCGGTAAATTCCATGCCTCAATTGCATTGGCTGCTGCTAATGCACCTAGTTTCGGTGCTAAGCCCCAATGCCCACCGATCACGCGCTTGACTAACCCCTTATGCCCAAAATGATTTAGCCCCCGCTCTTTACCATCGCCTTGACCAGCGGCATAGACGAGGGTGAGGTTTTTAGGTTCTTGACTCTCGACATAGCGCTGCTCGATGGCTACGGCAATATTCTCTGCAAATCCAATACCAATAAAGCCCCCTGTAGCGACGGTATCGTTTTCTTGAATCAGACTCACGGCTTGACGTGCGGTGAGGATTTTTGAGTGAGTATGGGGATATAAAGCAGTGAAGCGCGGATGTTGTTTCATAGGGAATACTCAAGCCAAATAGTGCGGGAATTATAGCTATCTTAAGGAGGGATGCACTAAAGCTTTACCACCTATCGTTGAATCCCCTACGCTTAAGCTATTAGCCCCTTTAGTCTCCCCCCTAATAATGATGCGACTCACTACACTCAGTACACGCCTTAATAATTGAGACCCACGAGATGAGAAGCATAAAAATAGTCTTACCTGTCAAGTTATTAGTGACTTTACATCTCACAATGGTCAATTCTTATGCGAGTTATAAACACCCTATTGCTAAAACAGATGCTTTGCATTCCCTTAGGATGGCAGCCGCACCAACAGATACCCAGCCCACACCTCCCCAGCCAGAGGTGGATTATTTAAGTTTTAAAGCCGATTTAAACTTGCGCCGTCAATTCACCCAACAGTTTATCGATAGAATCCAAAGCCAAAACCCCTTAGGCGCTGAGGCACTTATCACCCTACAAGCACAAGGCGATATTATTGCCACCATCGAAACCACTCTGGCGGCTAAGAATCTAACCGTCACGCATTTAGCTGATGCGTATACGGTGTGGTGGGTGAGTATGTGGCAAGCGGCACAAGGCAAGCCTTATGAGTTGAACCGTGAAACCGCACAAGCAGTACGCCAACAAGCCACCCAAGCACTCTTAAAAACTGGGGTATTTAAAACCACGCCGGATGGCAGTAAACAAGAATTAGCTGAAACTTTATTACTCCAAGCGCTACTGCTGGATACCACACTGACCCACGTACACTCTAATCCCTCGTTGCTCCAGCAACTGAGTGAGTCGGTATTAAATGAAGCACAACAATCCGGTTTAGCCCTCGATCAAATGACCCTAACCCCTAAAGGTTTTGTGCCTACCCGCTAGCGCGATCAGCACGTAAAACAACACTCACCTATAATCATTCATGCCAATTACCAGCGGGTTAAATAACAGGCGTGAAGCAGCACGAGAATATTCCTAACAGCATTGACATCTCTAGGTTGCAGCGCCCACACTTAAAACAAGACCTCAGTCTTATTCACGAGTCTGGAATTACTTCTGGCTCTTCAGGATCTTCCGTGGTGAGAACCTTTCTCATTATTCTGTTGGATAATTCTTCTTAACGAAATCAACAAGTTGAGATGTTCAGTTTGCTAAGTTTTGCCCTTAATCTGATCAAAAATTGATCATTACCACGGAAAATCCCAAAGAGCCTTAATTCTTTTCATTTTAATGGACGCTCATTATGAAAGTTATAATAAGATATTTATTAACCCACCAATTAAATAGTAGATAGAACAAATTATAACCTATTGATTTTTAATAAAAAATAAATAGAATTTAGTTTAACTATGTCGCCTATTTATTTAGGAGGTTAATATTGTGCTTATCAGTCGTTGAGTGTTGGAGCGTGAATGGCAATGCCGATGATAAACTATTTTTCTATATGAAAAATCAATTCATTCGCCATGGCTTTATAAGCCTTGGTGATATAACTTTATCTACAAAAAGCAACTTTCAGGTCAATAGAATCCGATTATGGCTAAAAGAAAGAAATATAAATGCTATCAATGCTAGCTTAAGCAATAACATTCTATCTATTAATAATACTGAAGATTACGATACCAAGAAAACAGACACCTGTAATAAACTAGATAAATATATAATATGCAAAAATAATGAAAATGGCTGGAACAAAAACAGTGGCTTTGTCACATTATTATTAAACAATAAGAAAAAGTTAGTTTTACCAGAAAGAACTATATCCTTGCTATTATTGAATAAAAAGGCGGTGGCATTTACTTCTGTTGGTGGTGAGCTAACTAGCGTTGCATCATCGGGAAGAGGTGTATATGAAATTAATGTTAAGGGCAAAAAACCTTATCTTAGAAAAATAATAGATTGGGATATTGCGATTACTCAAGCTATTGTACTAAATGAAGAAAAAGGCGAGTTTTTATTTGTAACGTTTAAGGGTGAACTCGTTAAACTCATTTATAGAGCTAATGCGAAATCCTATAGTCAAAAGCTAATGAGTGTAAAAGGGTGGTACCGTAATTTCCCCAATAGCATGATCAAATTAAGCGATAGTATTGTGTTATTAACAACCTATCGTGGTATCACCTTAATAGACCTAGATAGAAATATAACAGAGGCCATGATTCCTAATGAATCAGTAGTCGCCCGTCGTAGGGTCAAGTTTCAAATTGCTCTTCCTGATCAAAAATGAACATCCCAACCTCCTTAATCCATACACCGTATAGGGACAAAGTACTAGCTAGCAATAGATAGCACACGCCTCCCTTAAGCCGCCAAACTTTTTAGCAAAATTTGTTATATGATGATGCGGTCACAGTTACACATGGGAGGATAAACAATTGTGTCAACTACCATAGCGATTCCTAAAGAAACGACCCCCGGCGAAAAACGGGTTGCCCTTGAACCCAGTGTCGCCACCAAACTGCTTAAACTCGGTGCTCAAGTGTTGCTCGAACAGGGTGCCGGTACTCATGCCCACTACCCGGACACTGCCTTTCAAGGGGTGACTATTAGCCCTAAAGCAGACCTCTATAATGCTGATATTACCCTCACGGTACAAATGCCCCGCCTTGAGGAGATAGCCCTACTCAAGCCGAATAGTATTTTGATTGGCATGCTCAATCCCTATCAACGCTTGGAGCAGGTGAAAGCACTCGCCGCACGCGGCATCACCAGCTTTGCCATGGAACTCATCCCGCGTATTTCCCGCGCTCAAGCCATGGATGTATTGTCGTCACAAGCATCAGTCGCAGGTTATAAGGCGGCGATTATGGGTGCGGACTTAGCGAGTCGTTTTTTCCCTATGCTCACCACCGCTGCGGGTACGATTCGCCCGGCTAAAGTAATTGTCATTGGTGCAGGTGTAGCCGGTTTACAAGCAATCGCTACCGCACGGCGCTTAGGGGCAATTGTCGAGGCCTATGATGTACGCTCTGCGACGAAAGAACAGGTGCAATCCCTTGGAGCTAAGTTTATTGAGCTAGGGATTAAAGCCGAAGGCAGTGGCGGCTATGCGCGTGAACTCACCGCCGAAGAGCAAGCTCAGCAACAAGCGGAGTTAGCACAATATTTTGCTAGTGCCGATGTGCTGATTACCACCGCAGCGATTCCGGGTCGCCCCTCGCCCAAAATCATTACGGCGGAAATGGTTAAAGTCATGAAAGCGGGTGCGGTGATTATTGATATTGCTGCCGAAGGCGGAGGCAACTGTGTATTAAGTGTCCCCGGACATACCATCACTCAGCACTATGTCACGATTCATGCCCCGCTGAATGTTCCGAGCCAACTCCCCACCCATGCCAGTGAAATGTATGCCAAAAACCTCTTGAGCTTTTTGAGCTTATCACTGAAGGATGGCAACTATCAGCCTGATTTCAATGATGAAATTATTGCGGGTTCGTTATTAACGCATCAAGGTAAGATTGCAAATGAGGCGGTACGCCGCGCTGCGGAGGCTTAAATGGAAGGTTGGATTGCTCTTTATATTTTTACGCTAGCCGCGTTTACGGGCTATGAGGTTATTTCTAAAGTTCCGGTGATTTTACATACCCCCTTAATGTCTGGCTCTAACTTTATCCACGGTATTGTTCTAGTCGGTGCCATGGTCGCTCTGGGTCAAGCGGAGAGTGTGGGACAACAAATCGTTGGTTTTATTGCGGTATTACTCGCCGCCGGTAATGCTGTGGGTGGCTATGTGGTCACTGAGCGCATGCTGGAAATGTTCCAAACCAGCAAAGGAGGTAAACGCTCATGAACTTTATAGTAGAACTGGCCTATTATATCGCTGCGGTGCTGTTTATTATTGGCTTAAAGCAAATGGCCTCGCCTACGACCGCGCAACGCGGGATTCAATGGGCGGGCGCGGGGATGGTATTAGCCACCGTCGTGACCTTTGTTCATCCTAGCATTAATACCAATTATATTCTGATCATTTTAGCGATTGCGATTGGCGGTGGTCTTGCTTGGAAGAGTGCTAAAACGGTCGCCATGACCGATATGCCGCAAATGATTGCCCTTTATAATGGTATGGGTGGGGGTGCGGCTGCCGCGATTGCCGCCGTGGAGCTGATGAAACATCATGGTCTAAGTACGGGTGTACAAACACTAGCGGTAGTAGGGGCTTTAATTGGTGCGATTGCGTTTGCAGGTTCAGGCATTGCCTTTGCTAAATTACAAGGGATTAAAGCCTTCCGCGCTAGTATTCGTTTTCCCAATCAGCAATTAATCAATGGTGTTGTGTTTGCTGTGGCGGTGTTATTAGGGTTAGTGATTATCTTCAGTGGTAATGACTATAGCTTGTTTATCCTCGCCCTCTTCTTTGTAGCAGCACTCGCTTTTGGGGTATTAATGACGCTACCGATTGGTGGAGCGGATATGCCCGTGGTGATTTCACTTTATAATGCCTTTACGGGTTTAGCGGTCGGCTTTGAGGGCTATGTATTAGATAATCCTGCCATGATGATTGCCGGTATGGTCGTCGGCTCAGCGGGTACTTTATTGACTCAATTAATGGCTAAAGCCATGAATCGCCCCATTAGCAATGTGCTCTTTAGCCAATTTGGTACCAGCTCTGGTGAAGAAAAGCCCATTGCTGGCTCCATGAAGGCGATTGAAGCCCAAGATAGTGCGATTATGCTCGCCTTTGCTGAAAAAGTGATAGTCATTCCGGGCTATGGTATGGCAGTCGCTCAGGCACAACATAAAGTCTGGGAACTGTGCAAATTACTGCAACAACGCGGTGTGATGGTGAAATTTGCTATTCATCCCGTCGCAGGACGTATGCCCGGACATATGAATGTATTACTCGCCGAAGCTGGGGTTCCTTATGATTTAATTTATGACCTAGATGAAATTAATGAGGAATTTAAAACAGCCGATGTCGCAGTAGTCATTGGGGCTAATGATGTCGTTAATCCGGTGGCATTAACCGATCCTGCGAGCCCCATTTATGGTATGCCGATTTTAAATGCACAAGACGCTAAAAATGTCATTGTGATTAAACGCGGTCAAGGGGCAGGCTTTTCTGGTGTAGAAAATCATTTATTCTATGCGGATAATTGCCGAATGCTCTATGGTGATGGTCAAGCAGCCGCTAATGACTTAATCCATCATATCAAAGAACTATAAATAGAAACCCCGCTCAGCCTAAAGCATGAGCGGGGTAGAGGAAGACATTAGATACCGCAGGTTTGTTTATTTACGCAAGGTAAATTACCACGGTGTGCAGCAATCACATTAGCTAGGCTTTTTAAGCGACGCTCACCATAAGCATCCCCTTTGCTACGACGCTCAGCCGCCATTCTTTTTAAACGCTTAATTTTAGCAGTCAACTGTTTCTCCGCTTTTTTGCAAGCTGGATTAGGCTTACTCGCAGCACTTGCTGTACCGGGTGCAATCATAGACACTGCTAATACAGCACTTGCTACTAAACCACTTAATGTTGTTGTTGCTTTCATAAGCCAGAACTCCTTTTCAGATCAGTTGTTTTAAATTGGGTAAGTGATAGCTATAGAGTTTAATCATTACGCCATAATTTAAGATCCAAAATGGATAAGCGGTAAAGTTTAAAAGACAAGAGGTATAAAAAATAATAGGTTCATCGTTTAATTATTTTTTTGATTCTATATAAGCACCATCAATCAAAAATAATACTCACCACCAATAGGGCTTTCAATGCTATAAGGCGAGCGTTTATTTCCGCCTAGTTTCCCACCTTTTAACCACTCCGCGTGTTGCTGATAAAAAGTGAGATGTCTATCAAAACTAGTTTTTCGTTCAATAGAAGCAGCTAAGATACGCTTTGTCAACCCTGTGAGCATTTCACTATCGTCTGTTAAACCTAACTCAGACCATGGTGAGGTATAAAATTGACTAATAACCCCTACTACATCGGGTATAATCATTGAGCGGCTTAGCCAAGTATGATGCAAAGCAAATACGGTTTGATTAGGTAAAATATCAATCAATGGCTCAATACCATTAAATGATTGACTATCTGCTGCCACTACTAAGCAATCCGTAAAATCCTCCATGATTTCCAATAGGTTACAAGGTAGCTGTAGTAACTCTGCTAATACTAAACCTAATAACATTGACTCAGGATCGGGTAAAGCGACTATTTTTTTAGGGATACGCTGAGTGCTAGCTAAATATCGGGTTAAGTTATCTAAAATTAAATGTACAAAAGATAAATCACCTACTAAATGAGTATAACGCCCCCCCGCAATAGCAGTATTTTCTTCGTTATAAGCTAAAATAGCACAACCATATTGTACAAAGTGCCATTCTCGAATAGGCACTTGATCATTAAAGCTTACTTGCTGATAACGCTTTAAACTTTCTTGTAGCTCGGTCACTTTATCTTGAATCAAATCAGCCGATTCATTGAGCTTTTTATTATCCAGTAATAACTGTACATCATCAATAAACTCAATAATACCCTCAGGTTGCTTCAACCATAGCTTACATTGATAGTATAAATAGGCTGCCCAAAAATCGCTTTCATAATCTACCTTACTCAATGCCGCTAAAGCTTCTTGATTCTTAAAGCGTGCCATATAGGCAAAAGCCAACTCATAGGCTGCATCGATATTAGTCGGGGCTAGTTTTAAGGCTTTTTCGAGTAAAGCTGCTGCTAACTCATAGTGCTCGGTATCAATAAAATGATAGCCTAAATCAAAAAAGGCTTGAAACTGATTAAAGTCACTTAAGGCAATGGCAAATAAGCGCCGCTCTTCTGCTCCATTTAATTTAGCAAAGATATCTCTGGCTAATAAATAAAGTAATTTATAATCCGCATCGACTTGCAGACCCAATGCCAACTGTTTTAATGCTTCAGGATAGTATCTTTGTTTATATAAAATTACTGCTTGTTGATAGTAATGATGAGCAGTAGCTTCAGGGGCTACTCTAGCAGGTCGGATCATGGGGTCATCCTTCGTTAATAGGGGTCAGCTACACACTCACCACTATATATCACAGCCTTGGTTTAATTTAGTAGAGCCTGCTAGACGGCCATTTTTATAGGAGTCTGTTCAAAAATAGAGCAAAAAAATCCCTAATCTACTCAAAAATAGTTTTTTAATGCAGATATTTTCATAAATGCCATTACACTAGTAGGCACGTCCACAACACTACTCGTAGTTTAGCTCAAAAACTATTCATTTGTGTTGCTGTTCAATAGGAAGTTGATTTGATAGGAGTCTCCATGAAATTATTAACCACTCTTTTAACTACCAGTATTTTGCTAGCTACTGCTGCACCTTTATCCGCATCGACCACTCAAGTAGATAAGCAAAGCCGTGTCTATTCAGTGACACGTATTACCCCTAACGATAATCTCAATGTACGCTCAGGCCCTGGTGTCAACTACCCTGTGACGGCGGTACTCCCCTTTAATGGCAAAGGCGTTATCGCTACGGGTAAGCAAGCCACTCAAGGCTCTAGCACTTGGAAGCAAGTGACTTGGGCTGGTGTAGAAGGTTGGGTTAATCAACGTTATCTCGTCGCAGAATCTGGCACGGTAGCTGCCAATACACACAAACCTCAAGCATCAGCACCTGCTAAACCTCAAACGGCAAAACGCGTGGTGATGAGTTGTATGGGAGCCGAGCCACGCTGGACTATTCACATTAGTGCCACCAGTGTACATGTCATCGATCCTAGTAAAAAATCGTATACGGTTCCGGTTACCTTCCGCCAACAATCCGCTAATCAATCCAGCATTGCCATGGTCGGAGGCAAAAAAGATCAACGCACGACCCAGCTCTTTCTACAAAAGGTAGCGTCTTGCTCGGTAGGTAATGCGTCTTATAACTACAGCCTTACCGGATCCTTGGATGAGCGCCAAGTAGTATCCGGTTGCTGCCGCGTCATTAACCAATAGTCGTATTTTTCCTACCGTTTAACGGGTGGTTTATACCCCCTGATGCCACCCGTTATTATGATAAAAATCAAGCGCTCTGCTGTTATTTTAGGCCAAAAAATTAATCAAAGCGCACTTTACTTTTCAAAAAAATATGCTATTTATGTAGACAACACGCTAAAGATTATTCGTCAAATAGGACCTCTAATCAGCATAGCGAGGATGGCCTTCTACCTCGTCGGTGATCTTTCTGCCCAGAGACTACTTGCCACCGTACGATGTATAGTAAATACGCTTAGTAGAGGGTCATTCTCACTGTGTTGATTAGCTAAAAATCAATAGCTTGACGGATACCACTAGGGATACCACAATTAAAACCGGGCGAATTAATTTAGCTCCATGCTTACTCGCCATTTGTGATCCTATAAAGCTTCCGGCTATTTGCCCTAGCCCCATTAGTAAACCTAATACCCATAATACCTCACCATGTAAGGCAAAAACTATCAAGGCTGCTAAGTTACTGGTGAAATTAAGTAATTTAGTTAAACCTGTCGCCCGCTGAATTCCTAACCCTAATAATAACACCGCTGCCATAACAAAAAATGTTCCTGTTCCTGGACCAAAAAAGCCATCATAAAAGCCAACCCCTGTCCCGATAATAATGGCAAACCCCGTATGGCTAATTCGGCGCTGACGCTCTTGATCATTTAAAGAGGGGGCAAAAATAAAGTATAAAGCAAATAAAATCATTAAAAATGGAATCACTTTATTTAAAATAGAGCTATCCAATTGTTGTACCGTTAAAGCGCCTAAAACTGACCCGATAAAAGTTAATAATACCGCCAACTTATAATCACTCGGCTTTAATAAACCTTGGCGCGTATAGTTTAAAGTAGCCGTCAATGAGCCAAAACTGCTTTGTAATTTATTAGTTGCTAATACCTGCACAGGGGGAATACCTGCCCATAACAAAGCTGGTAATGTAATTAATCCGCCGCCCCCACCAATAGAATCCACCCAGCCTGCAAGTACAGCTAAAGCGACTAGTATTACTACCACATCACCGGATAAAAATCCCAAACCTAAGCTACCATCCATAAGTTACCCTCTCCATAAAAAGTCAGAGAGCATACCTTGAGTGCTATCTTGCTGTAAATTAATTAAAACTTAAACTAATTGAATAAGAAAAAACTTATTCCTATTGAAACATATGTCATACAATATTTTTATAGGCGGTCATTAAAAAATTATAGTGACTTTTATTGCTTAAAAAGTAAATACCTGAATCGGGTACAATACGCTACCTTTCATAGCTAGATGTTGACAGCCTATCTAAAAAATATTGTCGCACAACCCCTAGGAATATCTAAATAGTGCTATCTAACAGGAAGTAAAGTAAGTAATGTTCGCGATATATTTTAATTAATATGGACGTTAATAACATATATATTATGTGTTGATAGGGGTTATTTAAAGTTTGCAAATGGATAACTCAATATTGTTACACATAACATTTACAACTAAATTACTATTCAATTTAATATACCTTACTACTTAGTGAATATCCTCAGTTAGAAATTAATACTAATGGTTTTTCATTTTATTTCAGGTATACGTTATGAATAACACGATAACACAACGCCCGGTGACTACTAACTCCACTTTAACTAATACCCTCCCTACTATTCGTGGTGGGACAAGTTTATTAAGTGGTGCTAGCTCTACTAGCATGCCGAGTTTATCTAATTTATCCAGCCTATTAAGTGGTGGTAGTTCTACTAGCCAATCAAGCGGTGGTAGCTCTACTAGCATGCCGAGTTTATCTAATTTATCCAGCCTATTAAGTGGTGGTAGTTCTACTAGCCAATCAAGCGGCGGCAGCTCTACTAGCATGCCAAGTTTATCCAACCTATCCAGCCTATTAAGTGGCGGCAGCTCTACTAACCAATCCAGTGGTAGTGGTTCTGCTAGTATCCCCAGTTTACTAGGTGGTGCTAGCTCTGTTAGCACTCCTAGCCAATCAAGCGGTGGTAGCTCTAGTATCAGCCCATCAATCATGAATCTAATTTCACAAATGCTCTCCTCATTTGGTCAAGGTGGCACTAGCGGCTCAGTATCACTTGGTTGGGGTGGTAATGGTGGAACCGGCTGGAATGGCATGAATGGCTGGAGTGGCTGGGGCGGCACAAATGGCATGAACGGCATGAACGGCATGAACGGCATGAACGGCATGAACGGCATGAACGGCATGAACGGCATGAACGGCATGAACGGCATGAACGGCATGAATGGTTGGGGCGGTTGGGGAGGAGGCGGTAGTGTTATTACACAAATCCCTGTACCCGTGCCTGTTCCAGTACCTATGCCGGTGCCTGTTCCAGTTCCGGCTCCCGCTCCTATCGCCCCCGTTTCTATTGGTCATGGTGCCACCATTTGGGGTGACCCTCACTTTGTTGGTGCCGATGGTGAGAAATATGATATTAAGGGTGAAGCAGGCAAAACCTTCAATATCATCAGTGACAAAGGCTTCCAGCTCAATGCTGCCTTTAGAGCTAAAGGCTCCAATCAAACCCTCATGGGGGCTATTGGTGCTACCATTCAAAATGAAAATGGTACTTATAACGTTAAGGTTACTGAAAAAGGTGAGTTAACCATTAACAATGAGCAAATGAAAGATGGGACTTATCAATTAGGTTCAAGCGCTGTTAAAAAGCAAGGCAATCAAGTCACCATTAAAACACCTGAGTATGAAATCGGTGCCGGCCCTTCAAGTGGCGAATTAGCGTTAAAATTCAAGAGCAGTAACGTTGCTGCAGATGGCGTTTTACCTCACGGCTTCTGGGGTCAAACGGCTGATGGTAATGGCAAAAAACGCGATGGTGAAACCGGTGATAAAGCCCAAGGGGGTGGTGTACTCCAAAAACTAGATGGCTCTATCTCCAGTAAAGGCGATACACAAACCTTTAAACTCTATGAAGTTAAAGACCTATTTGACACCGGCTTTACTAACTTCAATCGCTTTAATGGTAACACCGGTCATGTCGGTAATGCTCAAGTAGCTGCCGCAGGTAGTGCTGACTAAGCCTAACTCATTAGCATTTTCACACGACCATACAGCCAGCAAGCCCTTAGGGTTTGCTGGCTTTAATCCTCTCCCCTTCCTCACTCAGGCCTAGCACTTCAATTAGGCTAGTAGCAAGTAACCTCTTTTATTTTCACCCATCTCAGCCCCTCTCCTACAAAAGTATTGCAGAAGTTCAAACACTTAACTTGCATTATGATAAAAATAACAATATTTTTCTGTTCGACGCTAGAAAATCCCTGCAAATGTGATCATGATAACGGGGATCAGCACCGTAGGAGGAAAATCAGCGATGAAAGTAACAATAGATGTGGATCTAACCCCAGAAGAAATGCGTCGACTCATTGGTTTTCCCGATGTACAGCAGTTTAATGAGGCCGTAATGGAAGAAATGCTATTACGCCTTAAAGCGGGTACAGAAGGCTATGATCCGTTGCAATTCTTCCGTGCGGGCATTATGGGCAACACCGATACCTGGACTAAATGGACTGAATTATTTAGTCCCTTTGGCTCAAAAACAGCTAAACCTCAATAATACTCTTAATCGAGTGTGATAACGCACTAAACGGTATGCTTTTTGCTTTACTAATAGTAGGAAGTATGGGCGTGGTAGATACCGTAACTCAACCACTACCCCACTAACAACAACTCAGTTTGGAAATTATCCTATGCGCCAGGAATGGAACCGATACCACTCGCAAACTTATTATGATGAGCTGATTGCTGCTCCCGGACAGCCACGCCCTACTAGCGAACGCTTAGTTGACTTTTTAAGCTCACAGACCCCTCAACATTTTAAACAATGTGTGAGTGAGGCAGAGGCGACTATTCGTCAAATGGGTATTACCTTTACGGTATATAGTGACGCGGGCAATATTGATCGTGCTTGGCCTTTTGACATTATTCCCCGCATTATTCCCGGCGCGGAATGGGATCGCACTGAAATGGGGCTTAAGCAGCGTATTCGCGCTCTTAATATGTTCATTCAGGATCTCTATAATGGTGGGCAGATTGTTAAAGATGGAGTGATTCCATCCGATGTAGTCTATCAATCTAAGGGCTATCGCAAAGCTTGTGAAGGCATGACGCCCCCTCATGGTGTTTGGGCGAATATTTGCGGCTCGGATTTAGTGCGTCACAGTGATGGTGTTATGTATGTACTAGAGGATAATTTACGCGTTCCCTCTGGTGTAGCTTATATGCTAGAAAACCGCACCATTACTAAGCGCGTGTTGCCTGAAATTTTCAAACTCATGCCCATCCGCCCTGTGAGTGCTTATCCCTCACAGCTCTATGAGATGCTCGCCTCGCTGCGCCCTGATCTAGATCATCCGACCATTGCCCTACTCACCCCCGGCATTTATAACTCAGCCTATTTTGAGCATGCCTTTTTAGCACGCCAAGCTGGGTTAGTTTTATTAGAAGGCTCGGATTTAACGGTGGGCAAAGACAACTATGTCTATATGAAAACCATTAAGGGGCTTGAGCGGGTTGATGTGATCTATCGCCGTATTGATGACGACTTTATTGACCCCGAAGTGTTCCGCAAAGATTCTATTTTAGGCATTCCGGGCATTATGCGCTCATGGCGCGATGGTAAAGTTGCCATTGCCAATGCACCGGGGTGTGGTGTGGCGGATGATAAAGTGATTTATGCCTATGTCCCGGATATGATCAAATACTATTTGGGCGAAGAAGCTTCCTTACCAAATGTCCCAACTTGGGTATGTCGTCGTCCTGAAGACCGTGAATATGTGCTCGATCATCTGCCTGAGTTAGTGGTAAAACCAGCTAATGAATCCGGTGGTTATGGCATGTTAGTAGGCCCACACTCTACCCCTGAGAAAGTGGAAGAGTTCCGCAAACTGATTCAGGAGAATCCGAATAACTACATTGCCCAACCCACTTTAAGCCTATCCGTCACTCCAACCGCAACGGATGAAGGTATTCAAGGGCGGCATGTGGATTTACGTCCCTTTATTTTGAGCGGTAAAGATATTTATGTCACGCCGGGCGGGCTAACTCGTGTGGCCTTAGTCAAAGGCTCATTAGTCGTCAACTCCTCGCAAGGGGGCGGCAGTAAGGATACTTGGATTGTGAATGAATTCATGCCCAATTTTGATGACCCCACGCAGGAGATTGAAGCATGATTACTATGCTGTCCCAAGTTGCTGAACGCGTGTACTGGATGGCTCGTTACCTAGAGCGAGCAGAAAAAACGGCACGCCTGATTCACGTCCACACCTCCTTACTCATGGATTTACCGGATCGCATGGAAATCGACTGGTATACCCTCGTGCGCTTGTTTAATGCCGAGCACGATTTCCGTGAGCATTACAATGAGGCGAGTGAACGCAATATTATGCAGTTCCTCGTGGCGGATCGGAATAACTCCTCCTCGCTCGCAACATCACTCGCGATGGTGAGGGAAAATATTCGTACCTCGCTCAATGTATTGCCCGAAGAAGTATGGGAGCAGGCGAACCGGATTCATCTCTTGATGAATGAATCCCTCCCTAATACTTCAGATCGACACTTGCGCCAACAATTTATGCGTCAGGTCATGGAGCATTGCCAATGTATTCGTGGTGCGCTCGATAGCCACATGAGTCGGGATAATACCTTCGACTTTATGCAGATCGGCAAACACATTGAACGCGCGGATATGAGCACGCGGATTCTAGAAATGACTTCATTACTATTAGCCGATGACCGCAGTGATATACTACGGCGCTATGAGGGCATTCTCTGGGGGAATTTATTACAAGCTTTAAGTGCGCGGCAGATGTATATGCAGCACGTTCATGCTAGACTCAATGGAGTTAAAGCCATGAACTTCCTACTGAAGGACACTATTTTCCCCGGTTCCGTCGGTTATTCATTAGCCGCGATTATTCGACGCATGTGTTATTTACCGCAGCCTGAGTTCCCTATTGCTAAAGTGCAAAAAATACGTGATCGACTCGCGAGTGCTGATATTACTTCCATTCCAGCTGATCAAGTCCATCTATTGATGGATTCCTTACAAAGCGAAATGGGCGACCTCCAAGAGAAAATTGCTAAAACATGGTTCTACCCGACCTTTAGTCAAACGCAAACGCAAGCCCAATCATAGTCTGGCTAATCATCCCTACAACAAGCCAAGGATTAGGATTAGTTAGTACCCTGGGCAAATCTAGTTTAGATTTGCCCTTCTACGAGCTTACCAAAGAGAACGCCATGAGTATTCACGTTACCCTGAACCATCGTACGGTTTATAAATTTGATCGATTTGTTAATTTATCCCCCCACATTATCCGCTTACGTCCGGCACCTCATACTCGTACCCCGATTCTGGCTTACTCCTTAACTGTTAAACCAGAAGATCACTTCATTAACTGGCAACAAGACCCCTTTGGCAATTGGCTTGCCCGTATCGTGTTTAATGAACGTGCCAAGGAAATGAGTGTTGAGGTCAATCTCACTGCTGATCTGGTAGAGATTAATCCTTTTGACTTCTTCGTCGAGGAATATGCTCAGCATTTCCCCTTTAAATACGACGCAGAAGTGGCTAAGGAGCTAATTCCTTACTTAGAAGTGCGTGACAACGGCCCCTTACTGCAAGAGTGGATTAAAGGTATTGATTACAGCCAAACCAATACTATTTTATTTTTAGTTGCCCTGAATCAACGTTTACAGCACGATATTAAATACAATATCCGTATGGAGCCGGGCGTACAAAGCCCAGAGCATACCCTTGATATACTCACCGGCTCTTGTCGGGATAGTGCTTGGTTACTAGTACAGATTTTACGCCATTTAGGTTTAGCGGCCCGCTTTGTTTCGGGATACTTAGTACAACTGACCCCAGATGTGAAGGCACTCGATGGCCCTAGTGGCCCTAAAGAGGATTTCACTGACTTACATGCGTGGACGGAAGTCTATCTCCCCGGTGCGGGTTGGGTGGGACTAGATCCCACTTCAGGGCTATTTGCGAGTACCGGACATATTCCCTTAGCGTGTACCCCTTCCCCTAGCAGTGCAGCGGCGATTCACGGCTTTACTGATCCATGTGAATCCACGATGGAGTATTCCAATACCGTCGTGCGTATTCACGAAGACCCACGGGTCACTAAGCCTTATAGTGATGCACAATGGGCGGATATTATGGCTTTAGGGCGTCAGGTGGAAGCGAGCCTAACCGCGCAAGATGTACGTCTCACTATGGGTGGCGAGCCTACTTTCGTGTCTGTGGATGATGTGGATAGTCCGCAATGGAATCAAGCCGCTCTCGGCGAGCATAAACGCGAACGCGCTGGCGTCTTATTCCGTCGCATGCAACAAGTGTTTAGCTCCGGTAGCTTACTCCATTTTGGTCAAGGCAAATGGTATCCCGGCGAACCCTTCCCCCGTTGGGCTTTAGCCTGTTACTGGCGTACTGATGGACAGCCATTATGGAATGACCCGCAATTAATTGCCGACGATACCAAAGACTATGGCTATGATTTAGAGGATACCAAACGCTTTGCTGACTTGTTGTGTCAAAACCTCGGTCTTTCTAATGAGTTTCTAGTACCGGGCTATGAAGATAGACTGTACTACTTATGGAAAGAAGCCAGTCAGCCGATTAATATCGACTGGTTAGGGCTGGATTTAAAAAATAGCGAATATCGCAATGATTTAGTGCTGGCTCTGCAACGCGGCCTCAATCAGCCCAATGGTTATGCTCTACCCTTACGCTGGAATTTTATGGAGCAAAACTGGGATAGTGCACCGTGGTATTTCCGTCGCGAATCCATGTACCTGATTCCGGGTAACTCCCCCATGGGCTTACGTTTACCTTTAGATGCGTTGCAATATACCCCTTTTGCTGAGCGTGAAGTGGAGGCTAAACCCGATCCGTTTGATACACCAGAAGTACTCGCTGCTGCGGCTAATTCAAAACCTGTGAAGCCTTATCCTAAGGACTATCACGGCGAAATTATTCGCACCGCTCTGTGTATTGAAGCGCGACAAGGACGGATGCATGCCTTCTTGCCACCGTTTAATTATCTCGATCAATATGTTGAACTGATTAACGCTCTGGAAACCACCGCTAAACAGCTCAATATGCCCTTATTGATTGAAGGCTATGAACCCCCTAGTGATGCACGCTTAAAATCCTTTAAGGTCACGCCTGATCCGGGGGTCATTGAGGTGAATATTCATCCAGCTTCCGCTTGGGATGAATTGGTGCATAACACCGAAACACTGTATGAAGAGGCACGTTTATCTCGCTTAGTGGCTGAGAAGTTTATGCTCGATGGTCGTCACACCGGAACGGGGGGTGGTAATCACGTCACCCTAGGTGCCGCACGCCCTACCGATAGCCCCTTCTTGCGTCGTCCTGATTTGCTGCGTAGTTTGATTACCTATTGGCAAAATCACCCTGGGCTTTCGTATTTATTCTCTGGCACCTTTATAGGCCCTACTAGCCAAGCGCCACGGGTTGATGAAGCGCGTGATAGTAGCTTGTATGAATTGGAAATTGCCTTCCAACATATGCCTACTGGGGATGTGAATCAGCCATGGCTGGTCGATCGCCTATTGCGTAACTTATTAACGGATATCACTGGCAATACCCATCGGGCTGAGTTTTGTATTGATAAACTCTATTCACCCGATTCTTACAGCGGACGCCAAGGTTTATTAGAGCTACGTGCGTTTGAAATGCCACCGCATGCTCGCATGTCTTTGGTACAAATGCTGTTATTACGTACTTTAGTTGCACATTTCTGGAAAACGCCTTATCAGAAAAAATTAGTACGTTGGGGCACCGATCTACACAACCGTTTCATGCTGCCGCATTATGTGTGGGAAGATATGCGTGATGTCTGTGCTGATCTACAAGCGGCGGGCTTCCCCTTCCAATTAGAATGGCTCGAACCTTTCCATGAGTTCCGTTTCCCTGTCTTTGGGCGCGTGCAATATCAAGGCATGGAAATTGAACTCCGTGCCGCACTTGAGCCTTGGAATGTGTTGGGTGAGGAAATGAGTAGCAGCGGGACTGCTCGCTTTGTGGATTCCTCGATGGAACGCATTCAAGTGAAAGTCTCAGGTATTCGTAGTGAGCGCTATGTATTGGTCTGTAATGGACGCCGTGTGCCCCTGAAAAATACCGGGGTTCAAGGCGAATATGTGGCAGGGATTAAATTCCGTGCATGGCAACCGCCTTCCGCTTTACACCCCACTATTCCCGTGCAAACACCGCTAGTATTTGATCTGGTGGATACATGGAATGGGCGCTCGATTGGTGGCTGTACGTATCATGTGGTGCATCCGGGCGGACGTAGTTATGAAACCTTCCCGATTAATGCATATGAGGCAGAAGGTAGACGTTTCTCACGTTTCCAAATGACCACCAATACACCGGATGTTATTGAACCTAAGCCTATTTCAGGCGGAACCTATCAGTTCTACACCAATGGTATGGTTAAACCGATGGAACCACCGAGGGAAGAAGTTAATCCTGATTTCCCTAATACCTTGGATCTCAGACGGGTTTAGTTTTAAGTAATCCCCTATCTGCACCTGAACAGGCAAAGATTATTCTTTGCCTGTTTTCTTGAATGAGAGTGCTTGACACTCAAGCATTGCCTGCCACACTAACAGTATCCTTTCAATCGGATAATCATAAGCCATGTCTGAACATTTTATAAAAACACTCAACATTGAAAACTACAAATGCTTTCATAATTTTGAAGCCAAGGGGTTTGGTAGAGTTAATCTAATATCAGGTAGAAATAATGTTGGGAAAACGGCTTTTTTAGAGGCAGCTGCTCTTAGTTTTCGCCATCAACCATTTAATTAGACGGTTAATAACAAGCTAGTCCTCCTACTATCCCTATAGTGGACTATAGAAATAGTAGGAAATAATCACCTCAATTGAATCAATTACAAACAGTACCCTACTTCTTCAACCCCTGATACCACTGCGCTATTAACTGCCGCTCTTCATCGGTCATCTGGGTTTTATTAATAAAAGGCATATCTTTAGATACCACTGCACGCGCATGAATTCGCTCAGCTTTCGCTAATACCTCAGCCTCGGTATCGTACATAATCCCGCCTTGAGCAAACTTAAACACATCATCTGTCGGTTTTGCTGCATGGCATTGTAAACAACGACTCTGAATAATCGGCATAATTTGCGCGGTAGTCACAGTTTTATCTTCCGTTTTAACTGCTTTAGGTGCAAACAGCCATATTAACGTTGCAAAAGCAATCAAAGCACCTATTAAAATACTAGGCTTAATAATGTCATGATGCTTTAAATTAAAGAAATGCCGAGCATAGGCTGTGATCGCAATCAGAGCACTTAGGATTAACCAACCATAACTATGACTATATGTAATCGGATAATGATTACTAATCATAATTAAAATAACCGGCAACGTAGCATAGTTATTATGGACTGAGCGTAGCTTAGCCTTATGCCCCCAACTAGGATCAGGCTGTTGCCCCTGACTAATGGCCTCCACCATTTTACGCTGTGAGGGCATAATGGTAGTAAACACATTAAATACCATCGCCAAACCAATCATAGCCCCGATATGAATATACATGGCACGTGAACTAATGAGCTGATCTAAACCAAAGGCTAATACCGTTAAAATCGCTAAAACCACTAAACCAAACTGTAAGCTTTTTTCCACTAAGGCCGTACGGCATAAAACCTCATAAGCGGCAATAAAAATAGCTATCGCCCCGATACCGATGAGGCTAGCCTGCCACGGGGTCAAAGCCATTTTAGCAGGGTCAATGGTATAACTAGAGGCACCAATATAATAAAGTAAGGTTAATAAAATAAACCCCGTAATACCCGTAGTATAGGCTTCCCATTTAAACCAGTGTAAGGTTTTAGGCATTTGCTCAGGGCCTAGGGAGTATTTGGCGACCTCATAAAAACCACCGCCATGAATCGCCCATAAATCCCCTTTAATACCCTTATCTTTTTTCCATTGGGGTGGCTCACGCAAGCTATTATCGAGCCACACAAAATAAAAGGATGCGCCAATCCAAGCAATACCTGTGATTAAATGTAAAAAGCGCACTACAAAATTGAGCCATTCATATAAATAGGTTTCCATTTATGCCTCCCGTTGATGCACTAATTGTCCCATGCTATAAGTCGCTGCAATACAACGATCATCACCTAAAGTATTCAGCACAAACAATTGCTCTTTTAGCGTTTTGCAATGTTTACTGCGTAACTTTAATAAAGGCGTTGCAGATGGATCGATTAAAATAAAATCGGCTTCATTACCCACCGCAAAATTACCAATTTTCCCAACTAAATCCAGTACGTTTGCGCCCCCTAAGGTGGCTAAATACAATGCCTTAAACGGGTCTAAACTACGCCCCCGCGCTTGTTGCACCTCATAGGCACTCGCCATGGTCCTAAACAGAGAAAAACTCGTCCCCCCACCGATATCAGTACCTAAGCCTACCTTGATGTTAAAGTGTTCTAATTGGCTTAAATCCATATAACCTGAACCTAGAAACTGATTCGAGGTAGGACAATGGGCAATCCCTGAGTGGGTCTGTGCTAAACATTCACATTCAGCGCTACTTAAATGCACACCATGAGCAAATACACTACGCTTACCTGTCAATCCGGCTTGGTGATAGACATCGGTATAGCTACTTGCATTAGGGAACAACTCCTTAACCCAAGCGATTTCATTGAGATTTTCGGATAAATGCGTGTGTAAATAGACACCTGGATATTCCTGCAATAACTGTGCCGCTTTAGCTAATTGCTCCGGCGTACTTGTTGGAGCAAAACGTGGGGTCACGGCATATTGCAAACGTCCGACCCCCTGCCAGCGCTCAATCAGTGCCTTAGAATCAGCATAACTACTCTCTGGTGTATCCGTTAGATACGCCGGTGCATGGCGATCCATCATGACCTTGCCCGCGATCATGCGCAGATTCAGTGCTTGAGCCACTTTAAAAAAGGCATCCACCGATTGAGGGTGTACCGTACCGAATACGAGTGCGGTCGTTGTGCCATTACGCAAAAGCTCTTTGAGGAAAAAATTGGCTATTTCAGAGGCATAGGCTTCATCTTTAAATTGACTCTCCACCGGAAAGGTATAGGTATTGAGCCACTCTAAGAGTTGCGTACCAAAGGCCGCGATCATTTCCGTTTGGGGATAGTGAATATGCGTATCAATAAAGCCGGGGAAAATAAAATAATCAGGGGTGTGTTGAACGGAGAGGGAAGGAGGAAGGTTAGGTAGTATATCAAGGGCTGCACCGACTTGTTTGACCCGTCCCGCCTCAACCCACAGCAGTCCATCTTCCCAGTATTGATAAGCCTGCTCGCCTGCAATGCTAGGGTCGGCTGTAAAATGCAGCACCCTACCACGCCATGCACCACTATTTTGCATGCTAGCTTCCTCGATAGGTGGAATAACCAAAGGGGCTTAGGAGTAAGGGAATATGATAATGCTGTCCGTCACCACCGATCTGAAACACAATATCGGCATAAGGGTAAAACAAAGGCTGTGCGGTTTGCGCTAAATAAGCCTCTAACTCAAAATGCATTTGATAACGTCCTGCTTCTAGTACCTGTTCAGATGGCAATAAACCAACCACACGTCCATCAGCATTCGTCACACCTTGCGCCACTAATTGCCATTGTCCCGCTCGCCAAGCACTCAATTGCACATTAATCCCTTGAGCAGGTTTACCTAAAGCGGTATCTAATACATGTACGGTAATCTGGCTCATGCGGCCTCCAAAGAGTTGAGTAGTTTTTCTAAACGAATCCGGGTGATTTTGCGCTGCTCTTCGGCGGCATTTTGTACCTCAGTCTCTCTATTATTCGGCAGACGCGCCTCTAATAGTTTGAGCATTTCAGCCGCACTTTTCCCTGTAGCACAGACAATAAAAATAAAGCCAAATTTAGCCTCATAGGCTTGATTACCCGTAGCTAAGCGTTGCAGGGTGTCATCATCGGCTTGTTTGACAGTGGCTTGCTCACCAGAGGCCAGCGCTTTGGTATTAGCATATTTTTGCTTTAAGGAACTCACATCACCAATTTTGGGATGCCCCTCAAAAGCTTGTAAATAATCCGCCTCCCCCAAGTTAGCCCAAATACTATCAGCTTGAGTGAATAGGTGTTCCTCGCTCGTAAAAGGAGCCGACGCCACCATCTGACTCACCCAACGCTCAGCAACACAACATTGAGTAAAGGCCAGAGCCAATGACTCAGGCGACATTTGATTCAGCTTAACTATGCGCATGGGTAAAATCCTTAGGGTAATTAAATAACGCTAAACCTCACTTTGAGCCAGACCACTATGAGTCTCAGGCCACGGTCTGAGCTTATCGGCCTCAATCCACGCTTGTATCCATTCCGGCATCGTAGGCTGCCATGCAGTCTGCCCCATAGTGCTTAGTACTTCTTGAGTGGAGACTAATTTCCCCTTACTCACCACCGCCGCACGGATCAAAGCCGCCGCATGCCATACCTCACCGCGCTGATGAGTTTGCAGAAAATAGAACCATTTGTCGTCATAGGCAATGACTGAGGTGTGCTGTTCAAAACGTTGCCCGGGGTGTAAACGCTTGCGATAACGTACACTACTCCCCGCCACCACAAAGCCCCAACCATTGCGCTTAACCGCTTTCCAAAGTCCAGTACGCACCGAAAACACAAAGCGCCCAATATCAAATAGGGTTAAATGCCGCCCATTATTCATTTCACCAAATAGATCGCTATCACTCCAGCCCACTCGTAGCGGTGTAATGCAGGTCTCTGAGATTTGCAAAGGTGGCGCGGATTTGGCCTTATACATTGCCACAAAAAATCGAAACCAGGGGTACATATCAATCCTTATAGCCTGAATGAATAGGTTAAGCTTTTAGGCAAAACAGGGGGTAAACATAGATGAGTATTTCTTTCGTAGTCGCTGTGAATACAGCCTTATACGCTACCAGTCGGCATTCCTACCGCCAACACTGCCTCAGAAATACTCACCTACGTTTACATGTCTACTTATCCTTGATGGCGACTCATGGCGAATTACGCTGAAAGGCCGCCACTTTTAAGGCTAACAGCCTTGCTAGATCACGCTTGAGACCAGCTTTAATTTGATCTGACTCTTCTTCAGCACCTAGTACATATTCATTGTCATAGGTTTGTACTTGCGATTGTGCCACGCTGTCAGCCACTACCTCGGCTGTACCTTGACGTTGTAGGCTAAATTTTGCCTCGGTGGTATAACGAAAGGCGTTCACAGCACGAGTTGTTGAATAGCCAGACACTCGACGCAGCTCAACCGGAGCTTGTAGCGTTAACAGTATGCTGGCTGTACTCGGATCACTCAAAACGGCTCCATGGGATTGTAAGGCTGCGCGAACTGAATTGCCAAACTCCGTACCGCTTTCACCCAGCACTGCCACTTTAGCCTGCTGCATCGCCAAGGGATCTGTACCGCGTAAGTGAAAACCTTCTGTACTACCGCAAGCACTTAAGAGCAGTAGGAGACATCCCCCTACTAGCCCTTTACTTAGCAGCCACTGAACGCTAAGCATTTTCACTCGCCACAATATTCACTAAGCGCCCTTTGACCACAATCACCTTATTTAAAGTCATGGTTTCTATGTACTTTTTCACATTAGGATGAGCCAAAGCTGCAACCTTAATAATACTCTCATCATCAGATGCCGCTACTCTTACCTTACCGCGCACCTTACCATTCACCTGCACAATGAGCTCTAATGAGTCTTGTACTAAAGCAGACTCCAGCACTTCAGGCCAAGCGACACTCACCACAGCCTCTTCATGTCCTAAGGCATGCCATAGCTCATGACAAATATGCGGTGCAATGGGCGATAACATTAAAGTAATGATCTCTAAGGTTTCTTGAACAATGGCTCGCCCTAATTCGGAGGGATCATTGAAACGGCTAATTTCATTAATCAGCTCCATATTCGCCGCGACCGCCGTATTAAAAATCTGGCGACGCCCCATATCATCAGTGACTTTTTGCAAGGCTAAATAGACTTTACGGCGTAAGGCACTTTGCTCAGAACTCAGCTCGGCTCCGGCTAAAATAGCGGTATTCACTACCCCTAAATTGACATGCTCAAACACTTGCTTCCATAGGCGGCGTAAAAAGCGTTGTGCGCCCTCCACACCAGAATCCGACCATTCCATACTTTGATCAGGTGGAGCCGCAAACATAGAAAATAGGCGTAAGGTATCCGCACCATATTTCTCGATCATATCCTGCGGGTCTACCCCATTATTTCTGGACTTAGACATCTTACTCATACCGCCATACGCCACTGCCTGACCATCGGCATTCAATACGGCGTTTAAGATGCGTCCCTTTTCATCATATTCCACCGTCACAGCAGTAGGTGAATACCAAGTCTGTCCATTGCTGTCTTCACGATAGAAAGTATCGGCTAGTACCATGCCTTGCGTTAACAAACTAGTAAATGGCTCATCCGACTCCACTAAGGTACTGTCACGCATCAGTTTATGGAAAAAACGCGCATACAATAAATGCAATATAGCGTGCTCAATCCCACCGATATATTGATCAACCGGCAACCAATAATTCGCCCGCTCATCTAACATCGCCTCATTATTATCTGGGCAGGCATAACGGGCAAAATACCAAGAGGATTCAAAGAAAGTATCAAAGGTATCGGTTTCGCGTGTCGCAGGCTTATTACAGCTTGGGCAAGTGGTTTGATAAAACTCCGGCATGCGCTTTAGTGGAGAGCCGCCCGTTTCATCAAATACCACATTTTCTGGTAATACTACCGGCAAATCTTGTTCCGGTACGGGAACTGCACCACAATCCGCACAATAAATAATAGGGATAGGACAACCCCAATAACGTTGGCGTGAAACCCCCCAATCCCGTAAGCGATAATTGACCTGACGACGCCCCCAATGCAAATCCGTCAGCACATTAGCAATACGCTCAAAGGCATCTTCCGAACTCAAGCCGGTAAACTCACCTGAATTCACCAATATACCTCGTGCGGTATAAGCCCCTTGGCTAATATCTACCTCGGAGCCATCACTGGGTGCAATCACCTGTTTAATCGGTAAATGATGCTTGGTGGCAAATTCCCAATCGCGTTCATCGTGCGCGGGTACTGCCATCACAGCCCCTGAGCCATAGGACATGAGTACAAAATTCGCTACCCAAATCGGTACACGCTCACCCGTGAGGGGATGAATGGCCTCTAAACCCGTAGCCATGCCGCGTTTTTCCATGGTCGCCATATCGGCTTCCGCCACCTTAGCCTGCTTACAGGAATCAATAAACTCAGTTAGCTCGGCACTCGAATTGGCGGCATAGATGGCAAGTGGATGCTGTGGCGCAATCGCTACATAGGTCACACCCATTAGCGTATCGGGGCGCGTCGTAAATACGGTTAAACGCTCATCGGAGCCTTTAATACCAAACTCCAGCTCTAAACCCTCGGAGCGCCCAATCCAGTTTTCCTGCATAGTACGCACTTGCTGAGGCCAGCCGGGCATATTTTTTAATTCTTCTAATAACTCATCTGCATAGGCGGTAATACGCAAAAACCATTGATCAATTTCACGTTGCTCAATTAAAGCCCCTGAGCGCCAACCCCGTCCATCAATGACTTGCTCATTCGCCAATACGGTTTGGTCGACTGGATCCCAGTTTACGGTGGATTTTTTGCGGTAAACCAAGCCCTTTTCATAGAGCTGGGTGAAAAACCATTGTTCCCAACGATAATAATCCGGTTTACAGGTGGCAATTTCGCGTGACCAATCAATGCCTAGCCCCATGGATTTTAGTTGACCACGCATATAATCAATATTGCGATACGTCCACTCAGCCGGCGGGACTTTATTTTTAATGGCGGCATTTTCAGCCGGAAGCCCAAAGGCATCCCAGCCCATCGGTTGCAGTACATTCTTGCCCTGCATACGTTGAAAGCGAGCAATCACATCGCCAATGGTGTAATTACGCACATGCCCCATGTGCAGCACACCGCTAGGATACGGGAACATAGACAGGCAATAGAATTTTTCCTTATCAGGATCTTCGGTGACTTTAAAGGTAGCCTGTTTATCCCAGTAATCTTGTACTGCGGGTTCCAGCGTTTTGTGGTTATAGTGTTCCTGCATGGTGGTCATGAGTTTGCAATGTGAGTTAGAAAAGATGAAGGATATAAACTTTGTGGTATTTATGCCAGTATCATCTGAATCAGGCCGGTAGATAAGCATCAAAACTTAGGCATCTGTTGCCCGATAAGGGGGTATTTCTTCCGCAGTCGCTGTGAATACATCCCTGTACGCTACAAGGCGGCATCCATGCCGCCAAGACTGCTCCAGAAATACCCCCTTATCGGGCTTGACTCCTTTCAACACTTATACAATAGCCGTTGCTTTGATTTGGGCAAATACCTGCATACCCACTTGTAAATTCAATTGTATCGCTGATTTTTGGGTAATATGCGCCAATACAGGGACGCCCCCTAGACTCAAGCGTATCATCACTTGTCCGGCTAATGGTTGCGCCATCTCCACAATCTGAGCCGGTAAGATATTAAGAATACTAGTGTGCTCCGATTTTTGCAGTGTAATGCTAACATCCCGCGCATATACCCGTAAGCGTAGTGGTGTACCCAAAGCAGCCGTCTGTTGATAGGGTAAACTCAATAGTCCTCCCACAAACTGCATTTGAGTGAGATGAAATTCCGGTTCATGCCCGCAAACCTCGACCTCTAACACACTCGATGCTTGTTTACGCTCAGCCAGCGGGGAATCTAAGCGGGTCAGTGTTTCTGCTAAGGCACCCGAAGCCACTACCTGCCCCGCCTCCAACACCACTAAATGATCCGCCAGCCGCGTAACTTCTTGGGGGGAGTGGGTAACATACAAGATAGGAATGTCTAGCTCGCGGTGAAGGCGCTCTAAAAAGGGTAGAATTTCTTGCTTACGTTGCAGATCAAGCGCAGCGAGTGGTTCATCCATTAATAAGACTTGCGGTTTAAGTGCCAACGCACGCGCAATACCAACCCGCTGCCGTTCCCCTCCCGAAAGCTGTGCCGGGATTTTATTGAGTAAATGCCCAATCCCTAAAAGCTCTATAAGGGCGGCTAACTCGGTTTCATTAGCGGCTTGGGGGGAACGCTTACGCCCATAATCAATATTTTTGCGTGCAGTTAAATGCGGGAATAGGCTTGCCTCTTGAAAGACATAGCCTAAGGGGCGTTGATAGGTTGGTAAAAATAGCCCGGCTTTACTATCCTGCCATACCTGCCCGCGCACTTGTAAAAAACCACTATCTGAGCGTTGTAGCCCGGCAATACAACGCAATAGGGTGGTTTTACCAGAACCAGAATGCCCAAATAAGGCTGTCACCCCTCGTTCGGGTAACTGTAAATCCGTGTTCAGCAAGAAATCGGGAAATTGCACCCGAAAACGCGCCTCAATCATACTTTTACCGCTTTTTCCACATCGAGGCGTTGATTCATGAGTTGCATACTAATCAACACCAAAAACGAAAAGGCGACCATTAGTCCCGCTAACCAATGAGCATGGCTATATTGCATGGCTTCGACATGATTATAAATTTGCATAGACACCACACGCGTTTGCCCCGGAATATTGCCTCCCACCATCAGCACGACCCCAAACTCCCCCACCGTATGGGCAAAGCCTAAAATGGTTGCGGTGAGAAACCCACGCCGTGATAAGGGCAATACCACACTAAAAAAGGCATCCCACGGACTAGCTCGCAGGGTCGCCGCTGCTTCTAACATACGTGCATCCAAACCCTCAAAAGTGTTTTGTAGCGGCTGTACTACAAAGGGCATAGAAAACAGCACGGAGGCTACCAACATGCCACTAAAACTAAATGGCAAGCGCCCCAAGCCAAGAGACTGAGTCAATTGCCCCACCCACCCATAAGGCCCCATGAGCATGAGCAGATAAAACCCTAATACAGTCGGGGGCAGTATCAAGGGCATCGCTATTAAGGCGGCAATAATCGGTTTGAAACGGGAGCGGGTTTGTGACAGCCACCAGGCCAAAGGCGTACCTAATAGAAGCAAGATGAGTGTGGCACTACCGGCAAGGGTGAGCGTGAGGCGAATAGCAGCCCAATCCTCAGCCGAAAACGGCAACCCATCCATTATGGTGTGCCAGTGCTGACCGGCTCTGTCTGGTTAGCCAGTGTGTCTGTGCTTTCACCGGGTAATACAAAGCCGTATTTCACCATAATCTGCCGAGCCTCCGCACTCTGTATATAGTCCGCAAAGCGCTGAGCAGCGGCATTATCTTTGCCATGCGAGGTAATAATAAAGGCTTGCTCTAAAGGGTTATGCAGCTTTTCATCAATTGGAGCATAACCGCCTTGTTTGGTGAGTTCAGGGTTAACAGCCAAAGATAGCGCGATAATCCCAATATCGGCATTGCCCGACTCGATGAATTGCGCGGTTTGAGCAATATTTTCACCGAATACTAGTTTAGGCTTTATGATGTCCCAGAGTTGACTCGCTTTTAAGGCTTCCTCCGCACGTTTGCCATAGGGAGCATGCGCGGGATCGGCTATGGCAATATGCTGAAACTTAGCATCCTTAAGATCAGCTAGGGTTAGCTGACTGGCATCATAGTTCTTACTCCATAACACAATATGCCCTCGTGCATAGGGTGTTACCTTGGAAGCTGCTTGATTCGCTTTGGCTAGTTGCTCTGGGTATTTAATATCAGCAGAGAAAAATAAATCAAAGGGTGCGCCCTGTTCAATCTGAGTGCTGAGTTTGCCGGAGGAGCCAAAGGTAATGGTTACCTGATCATTGGGGTTTGCTGCTCTATAGGCTGCTTTAATATCTTCGAGGGCAAATTTCAGGTCAGCCGCAGCGGCAATGGTTAGATCCTCCGCCCCAGCACTAGCGGTGCTCAACATAATCGCCGCAGTCAACCAACCTAACTTTAACCTGCGCATGAAAACACTCCCTGTCATAAATCAGTAAGCCTACCCAATGCTTACACTATAGTAATCAGCCTAAAAACACCTTGAGGAAAGACAACTAGGGTTGTGTAAGAACCACATTCGGCATACGTTGAGAGAGCATAGGCTTACCCACCACATTCGGCTCTGGCTCTAGGGTAATACCAAAACGCTGCTCGACTGAATCAATAATATCCAACGCCAATTGCCAAATCTGTGCCCCACTGGCCTGACCATGATTGACTAATACCAAAGCATGTCGCTCATAGGTACCCGCATCGCCAAAACGCTTACCCTTCCAGCCACACTGATCAATCAACCAGCCGGCTGAGACCTTCACTCCCTCCTCTAATACCCAACCACTTAAATGAGGGTATTGCTCTTTCAGGGTTTGATAATGCTCATCGCTAATCATCGGGTTTTTAAAGAAACTCCCCGCATTACCCAATTGAGCAGGATCAGGCAACTTACTTTGACGAATATGTATAATCGCATCACTAATACTACGCGCAGTCACCTCACCCGTGAGCTGTTCCTTCACTCCGGCATAATCTAAATGCCAAGTCGGTTTATTCGGCAATTGAAAGGTCACACTAGCAATCAGCCAACGATTTGGTTCTAGCGATTTAAAGCGGCTATTGCGATAGCCAAATCCACATTCTGCTACGCTAAAATGGCGCATTTCTGCCGTTTTCCAATCGACCGCAAAGATTTCATAGGCATGATCTTTAAGCTCTACCCCATAGGCACCAATATTTTGCATCGGAGCCGCCCCCACCGTTCCCGGAATTAAGGATAGATTTTCTAAGCCGGCTAGCCCCTTATCAATCGTCCAGCGCACAAAGTCATGCCAATTTTCCCCTGCCCCGGCTTTGACATAGGTATATTCAGCATCGGAGCCAATAATCGTGCGCTCCATTAATTTAATATGCACCACTAAGCCGGGAAAATCCTCGACAAAGAGCATATTACTGCCCCCACCTAAAAATAAGATAGGTAAATCAGGGTATTGCTGCTGCCACTGCCATACAGTACGTAGGCCACCTAAGGTGGCTAGTGTGCAAAAGTAACGCGCTTTTACTTCCAAACCAAAAGTATTGAGCGCACGCAGAGAATAATGTTCACGAATATTCATAATCTTGGGCAAAGTCTAGTCTGGTAATCGGGCAAGAGGCGCATTGTGGGGCTAAATACGTCATTTAGCAAACACTCTACAAAAGCTTGGATTATTGCAGTGCAATATACTTACGGCATAATGCACACATTTTATCACTACCTGAGCAAAATGATGTCATTACTGAAAAAAGCGGAACACGCGTTTGAACACCTATTATTCACTAGCCGCTGGCTGCTAGTCCCTATTTACTTTGGTTTAGTTATATCCTTAGCCTTAATGCTGTTTAAGTTTGGCAAACAAATGTGGATTTTATTCAGCACCATTCTAGAGGCAACCAGTCAAGATTTAATTGTCGGCGTCTTGACCTTAGTCGATGTATCATTGGTGATGAATTTGCTGATTATTATTATTTTCAGTGGTTATGAGAACTTCGTCTCTAAAATGGATGACTTGCATGATCACGCGGATCGTCCCGACTGGATGGGGCAAATTGGCTTTAGTGATCTCAAGATTAAACTGATTGGTTCTATGGTGGCGATTTCGGGGATTGAGCTACTCAAAGGGTTTATGGGGGTAAGTCTATTTTTGGAGCAGGGCGGCATGACACCCGAACAAAGCACTGCTCTGATTTGGATGGTGGTACTGCATATGACCTTTGTTATTTCAGGTTTGCTCTATGCCGTCATGGATAGACTCGCTGCACATTAGTCACTAAGACGCCTACGCAGAAACACTCTCTACTCTTAGCTAAGAGAGTGTTTTTTCAGGCCTACTCAATCTTGCTACTCATCAAGTTTTTTCACTTTTTTTACCTAGATTGACTAAAGTCATTATTTCTAAGTCACAAAAAATAATCGCATCTTCCTTGCATGGCTGTTGTAAAAAAAATACGTCCTTATACGCTATAAGTTGGCATCCCTATTCAGCAGACTGCTACAGCAAGATGCAGTTAGTTTTTGTTAGCTACTTCAGCCGTCTTTTACTTTGAAATAGGATAACTAAATGAAAAATTTTAAAAAATTATTAACAGTTAGTTTGCTACTTGTAGGTGCTATCCATACTGCTCACGCTACTTCATTAGAGCAAACCGATTGGGAACTCATCCAACTCAATCCTTCTCAAGCGCAATCCTTGCCGCAACTCAGGCTCCCGTTAACACTCGGCTTTAATCATGGCATGGTTTACGGTTTTAATGGTTGTAATAGTTTTCATAGCGGCTATCAGCACAATGAGCAGCGCTCGACCTTAACTATTAATACCCAGCGCATGGCGACTACTCGCATGGCTTGCCTACCAAAAGCCGAAAATCTATCGCAAGATTTTCAACAAGTCCTACAGCGCACCACCCATTATCAAATGACGGCTAAAGAACTCACTTTACTCGATAAAAAAGGTAGAATGCTGGCCCGCTTTAGTAAGCCACTCACCGAATTACCCAATACCCAATGGAAAGTCGCCTCCTATAATTCCGGTAATGCCTTAGTAACCAGTGTCAATTCAGCACGGATGACCGCCGCTTTTGATAAACAAGGGCAGCTCAGTGGGTTTGCAGGCTGTAATCACTATCGGGCGAGCTATAAAATCGATCCGAGCCAAGGCACTCTGCAGGTCGATAAAATGGGTAGCACACGCAAAATGTGCCATACACCAGACCGAGTCATGAAAGAAGAACAAGCCTTTTTAGCGGCTTGGCAACGCGTACGCTCTTATCAGCGTTTAGGCAAAAAACTAACCCTATTTGATTATAAAGGGACACGGGTTTTCACCTTCCGCTTATTAGCAGATACGGCAAATTAGCGCGTAAACATGCCAACTGCCTTGTGCTGGTATGATGGCGCAAGGCAGGGAGGTTCCCACGCTCTCACTGGTATAAACGCTGCTGAACATCCAGAAACAATTGCCTAACTCCGGCAACTTTCCCTAGCTCGTCTGGCATATCACGTACGCCTTGGTATTTCAGCTCAATAAACGTTTTTAGTTTATCGTCTGCCAGCTCGCCCACACCTTCATCGATATAGTGGCTCAGCACAAAGTTAATAAAGTCGCGTTGCTGGTAATTATACCCCCGACTAATAGCCGCTTTACGTTCTGCCACCCGCTGCTCTCGACTTTTGGTCGGCAAAGAAAAGGCTATATGTGCTAACACATCAAACAGGTCACTATTGGTGGCATTGATAGCCTGAGCAATCAACTTAAGTTGCTCTAAGCTATATCCCTTAGCCTGTAAACCATTCAGCAAACCTTGACGAGTCTCTGGCTGACTCCAAAGCGCACGGAGCTGATCCTCATCCTTAAAGAACTCCGGCAGGCTGTCATAGAACTGTCGCAAATAATCCTGCATCGAAATCGGTTTACCATCCTCACCCAAAAACTCGGTAGCAATCAGGTTTTCAATGGTGCGATTGCCTAGCTTGATGCGGATTTTTTTCTGCACTAAGCAGTTACAGGGTATTTCCCCACATACCTGACAAGCCTCTGGTTCGCAGATGCACGGGCTTTGGTGGCACTGAGGGCAGGGTTTGGGAGTTGGCTTGGGCTTAGGTTCACAGCTACACACCGACTGCTGACAGACCGGACAGGGTTCTGGCTCACCGTCCCACTCTGGATCATTGAAATGTTCATAGGCTTTCACAAAGTCATAGAGGGTGAAGTAGTCCTTTTGGTCAAACAAGCGCGTACCACGCCCCACAATCTGCTTGAACTCAATAATAGAAGTGACCGGACGCATCAGTACAATATTGCGCACATTGCGAGCATCTACCCCAGTGGATAGTTTACGCGAGGTGGTCAGGATAGTGGGGATGGTCTTTTCATTGTTCTGGAATTCGCGCAGCTGTCGCTCCCCTTCTTCTCCATCTCGTGCGGCGACTCGGACGCAATAGTTCGGATGTTTGTTGAGCTTTATCTGGTTAATCAGGTTACGCACAGCCAGCGCATGCTCTTGAGTGGCGCAGAATACCAGCGTCTTTTCACGTTGGTCGATCATATCCATGAAGGTTTTAACTCGGTGCTGTTCCCGCTCGTCAATCTCAATGAGACGGTTTATCTCGGCTTCTTTGTAAACCCTGCCCTCCTCCACTTCGCCTTCTAATACTTCATCATCCGAGCCATAGGTGTATTCATCTAGGGTGCTGACAATGCGGCGAATGCGAAACGGAGTGAGGAAGCCATCATTAATGCCATCCTTGAGGGCATAGGTATAGACTGGCTCGCCGAAATATTTGTAGGTATCTACATTACCCGCCCGCTTCGGGGTCGCGGTTAGACCTAATTGTACCGCTGGAGCAAAATACTCCATGATCTTGCGCCAATTGCCTTCATCATTGGCTCCGCCTCTATGGCATTCGTCAATAATGATGAGATCAAAAAAGTCCGGCGGATAGTCGCCAAAACTGGGAGTCGGGTTGCCATCAGCATCCTTTTTCCCGCTCATGAAGGTCTGGAAGATGGTAAAAAACAGATTGCCATTTTTGGGAACCGTTTTTTTCTTGCTAATGGCTTCAGGGGAAATTCGCACCATGGCATCCTCTGGAAAAGGGGAAAAGGCATTGTAGGCCTGATTCGCCAGAATATTGCGGTCAGCTAGAAATAGGATGCGCGGCTGGCGGTCGACGCTGGCATCACCGTGCCAGTGCTTGACGTTCCAGCGGCTGTGAAAGAGTTTCCAAGCAATCTGAAAGGCGATGGCGGTTTTGCCAGTGCCAGTGGCTAGGGTCAATAGGATACGATCTTTGCCGCTGATAATGGCTTCTAGTGTGGCTTCAATGGCGTTGTGCTGGTAGTAGCGCGGTTGCCAAGTACCGCTTTTGTCTTCAAACGGGATGGTAGCGAAGCGGTCACGCCAGTTGCTGGGCTGGGTATAGGTAGCGCTCCAGAGTTCATCTGGGGTCGGGTAGCGCTCGACATAGCCCTCGGCTCCGGTTTGCCTGTCAATACGCCAGATTTGTTTGCCATTGGTGGCGTAAGCAAAGCGGATGTTGAGTAATGCCGCGTAGTCTTTTGCCTGTTGTACGCCTTCGGTGGCGTGTAGGCGTACTCGTTTGGCTTCAATAACCGCTAGTTTTTTGCCTTTGTAGAGCAGTACAAAGTCGGCGGCTTTGGCTTCACCGCGTTTGCCGCCCCCGACTAGTTTGCCGACGGAAATGCTGTGTTCGCGGTCTATACGTGATTTTGGGGTGAGGCGTTCGCCCCAGTGTGCGGCTTTTAAGTGTTCTTCGATGTATTCGGCACGGGTGTTGGCTTCGTTGAGGTCACGTTCTATGGTCATGTGGCTACCTCTTTTTCAACCCAATCGGCGGTCAGCTCTCCAGTAAAGGCTTTTTGCAGGATAGTTTGTTTTAACTCGACTAGGGCTGTTAGTTTGCGCTGGTAAATGCTTTCAAGAACTCGAATCTCACCTTGAATAGCATTTAAAGTATCAACAATCTTATTCTGAGCAGGTTTTGGAGCTATCAGAATGGGAAAGCTCCGTAGCTTGGTTAAACCAATAAATGGTTGTGCTCCACCATTAGATGAAATCTCAACATATTTTCTGGCCAGACTGGATTTTAAATAAAAAAGTAGAAAATTCATATTTATACTATCACTACTTTTAATCAATCCAACATTCTTTATACTAAAAACCCGATCATCATCCACTAAACAGGGCATTCCACGGTTAACACCTATCATTGATATTAGAATATCACCCTTTGCGACATCTGATCTCCGGTAAAAGTTATTATGATCACTCGCTGAAATAAGTCGAACATCATCAAAATTTAGCCCATCATCCTTAATATTTTTCTGAGTTATAAAAGGAATACCTTGCTGAACATACTTAGGCGAATCATGAGTTCCATCTTTAACTGTACAGATATTAGACAGAATCTCTTGTCCCCACCCTTCCTCTTTACGTGTAAGCACCTCATTCAAATAGCTATCAAACAACTCACGGGCATTGGCAAGGTTCTTCTCGGCATTGGCAACCGCTTGGCTGATGCCTGCAAAGGCTTCATCGAGAATGGCGACAATACGTTTTTGTTCGGGGAGAGGGGGGTAATGAATAGGAAACTCTTTAATATCTCTCTGATATAGGTGAGGAGTAGTTGCACCTTCCAATCGTGACTGCACAATACGCTGAAAATAGGGGCTTAAAAGTACATAGTAGAGATATTTAGCATTAACTGCGTCTCCCGATCTAATCAAAAGCAAGGATGAATTTATTGTTGCAAGAGCTGGTAAATCCTTAACAATGCCAACCTTTCCAATTCCAGCACCATCTTTGCATATTAGGACATCATTTTTTTGCAGCATGATTTCAGGGCTTTCATCATACCGAGCCTGACTAATATGAAAAGCATCTCGGCAATCAACATAATCCCCATAATTCAGAGAATGGACAGACAAAAAAAGAGGGCCAGCATCTGTATATTCTTTTGCCGTCAATCCTTTCCATCCAATACGCCCCGCTAAATAGGCCACATCACCTAATTTTGCAGATTTCCAATGCGAGGATTGATTAATCACAACAACCCTCTGATAATCTGGTGTTTTTTCCATCACAACAGCCCCCTAATCGTCTCAAGAATCTCAGCACTCTCCGCATCAAGAGCAGCAATCTCATCCAGAATCTCGGATGGCTCACGCAGCGGTGCTTCCTCTCCCTTATTAGGGTTCTTAACAGACAAATCAAAAGTAGCCTGATCCACCTCCGCCCTACTCACCGACCACGACCTATCCGAATCAGCAAAACTGGCCTGTAACTCAACAAACTCTTTCAGATCATTATCATTCAACGGATTGGTCTTACCCATACTCCGCCCCGGATCAAGCTGGTAATACCAGATTTTTTGCGTCGGCTCGCCCTTAGTGAAAAATAACACCACCGTCTTAACACCCGCCCCAATGAACGTACCCCCCGGACAATCCAGCACGGTATGCAGATTACAATTCTCCAGCAGCTCCTGCCGCAAGGCACGGGAGGCATTATCCGAATTCGACAAAAAGGTATTCTTGATCACCACTGCAGCCCGTCCACCGGCTTTCAGGTGCTTAATGAAATGCTGCAAAAACAAGAACGCGGTTTCTCCGGTCTTGATCGGGAAATTCTGTTGAATCTCCGGGCGCTCCTTACCACCAAAAGGAGGATTAGCAAGGATCACGTCATAGCGGTCTTTCTCCTGCACATCATCTAGATTCTCGGTCAGGGTATTAGTGTGGATAATATTGGGCGCATCCACCCCATGCAGGATCAAGTTCATGATAGCGATGACATAGGCAAGGCTCTTTTTCTCCTTGCCATACAGAGTGCTGGTTTGCAGCGTATTCAGCTCAGCGGTTTTAAGGGGTCTACTGTTCCCGCTCTCATCGTAGCGCAGATAATTAAAGGTTTCGCATAAAAAGCCAGCCGACCCGCAGGCTCCATCATAAACCGTCTCTCCCACCTTGGGCTGGGTGACACGGATCATGGCGCGAATCAGTGGACGCGGGGTGTAATACTCGCCACCATTGCGCCCAGCATTGCCCATATTCTTGATCTTGGTTTCATAGAGGTGGGACAACTCATGCTTTTCTTCTTGTGTACCAAAACGTAGCTGATCGACTAGATCAAGAGCATCCCGCAAGGAGTAACCACTCTGAAAACGGTTTTTGATCTCCCCGAAAATTTCCCCAATCTTGTATTCAATCGTATCAGGAGAAGTGGCTAACTCTTTAAAATTTTGCAGATAGGGGAATAGTTTACTGTCAACAAAACGGATCAGATCATTACCAGTCATAGCACTATCACGGTCAATCTGACCGTTTTTCTTCGGTGCTGCCCACGTTGACCAGCGATAAGGTGCTTCAATGATATAGTCGTAATCATTACCGGCAAGCTCGGCTTCTTGCTCCCACTCCTGCTCCAGATCGTCTAGATATTTCAGAAACAGAATCCAAGAGGTTTGTTCTGTGTAGTCCAGTTCGGAAGAACAGCCCGCCTCTTTCCACAGCACATCATCAATGTTCTTAAAGGTTTGTTCAAACATGCAATATCCTATCCTTTGAATAGTCCCTATTCTGGCATGTACACAAACCCGTAGCTATAACCAAAACACTCCTTTGGCACTGCGCTCTATTCCGGACTTCCAACTCCTTCAGATTTCGACACCATGACGTTGTACCGTACCTCATAGCCTTTCGGTACATAAACTACGATCGGCATTCGGCTGTTATAGCGCACATACTGCACATCGCCTGCCCGCACAAAAATCTGTTTTTCTTCTTTCTTGTCAACACACTCCATCACAGTTGTCTCCACCTCTCCGTTGGTATTTAGGGTGTAATAGTCGAGTCCCCAGCCTTGCACCGTCTGTTCTCGCCAACTTCCATGAGGGATAGATTTATAGTTGCAATCCGTCATCATCTGCTTTCCTGCTCTAAAGACCAGCAGAAGTTCTTCCTCGCCCGCCAGTTTAGGCAGGCGTATGCTCATGCGGGTATAACCAGCAGGAGCAGCCGGATAAAGCTTCATGCCATACTGGTAGGATTCGGGATTGCCTCTAGCCGAACCAGTAGCCTGAACTAGACCCGATGTCATCCAGACCATAGTCGCCAATGCTATTATGGACACATTTTTCAGCATCATACGCTACTCTCCTTATGGTTCTCATAATCAGCGCGCCCCCGTGTATAGCACTGCTATTGTAGCTGGGAACTTGTTAAATGCTTTCATGCTTTGTTCCTCACAACAACCATTTATACTACCAATTTAGTACCAAAAATAAACAATGTAAACCAATTAATATTGGCTTGCAGCTCAGTCATAGTTGAACCGAGCTTTGAGTTCGGGTGTTGGTATTAAACAGGTATCGGCCTTTCCAAACCACGAGTACCGATTTCGAGCGACAACGCTATATAGGGCATCTCGGAGCGGCCGTGGCACCACCCAAAGCAAACGGGTCATGATTTAGAAGAGTTGAAAAACATTCTGTTAATAAACGCCCCGATCACCTTATCATGAATCTCCACCGACTTAGAAAAGCAAATCGTCTTGCGTGCCAACCGCTTGATACGGGTGCGAAAATTAAGATTCTGGCGCTCAATAGACTGGGTATAACGCTTAGTGATCAGGTGCTTATCCTTCGGTAAGAGACGTTGATACCCCTCCCAGCCATCTGTGCAAAACAGCCGAATCTTGAAGCGCTGTAAGGAAGCTAATAAACGCTTTAGGGTCTTATCCGCGCGGCTTCCCAGCTCATAGGCCAACACCGTCTTTAAATGCGGTTGCCACGCATACCATAGCCACCGCTTTTGTTTCTTGTGACCCACATAAGACCATTGCTCGTCCATTTCACAGATAAGTTCCACCTTATGGTGCTCCATCACCTCTTGTATCGGTAATGGATTGACTTTTACCGGTTCTAATTTTTTTTAAGTGAGCAATCACGGTCGTGATACTCACTTTCAACACCCGGCTGGTGTCGCGGACACCACTGCCATTCATGGCCATCTCTACTATCTTTTCAGGCGTCTCTGGCTTGTTGCCTTCGTAACGATAGGTGTGCTGAAAACTACGCAGACACTCACGGCATCGATAGCGCGGTTCGCCACTGCGGGCATATCCATGTTTATACACTAATAGACTGTTACAATAACGGCAGGGTACCTCTATCGTAGCCATGAACTTACCTTTCTGAACTTGCGGGGAAACCGATCACTATAAGAGATGTAGGTGTATGATTCAACTCCTTTAAATCATGACC
>NZ_KB904790.1 GCF_000380185.1 Thiofilum flexile DSM 14609 | reverse complement strand
AGATAGTAATCAGAGCAATTTTCCATGAAAAATTTACTTTTGACTTTTTAACTATCTCAATTTAATCAATAACTTGATTCAAGCGATTGCCCTGCCCGTATTACCGACAGCCAAGGGGGAACGCAAACCTTTGAGTACAATAGTGCGGGATTGGTCACGAAAAGTACCGATAAGAACGGTTTAATCACGCTAACAAGCTATAATGCACGCAATTTACCTGAATCCGTGACAGAAGCCGCAGGGACAGAACAGGAGAGAGTTACTTTAACTGAATGGCATGCCACTTTCCGTAAGCCTCTACGGGTGGTCGAGCCGGATAAGATGACTGAGTATGAGTATGATGCTCAAGGGCGTGAAATCAGCTCCAGTGAAGGTGAGCCGGTTGCTGCTACTGCTAGTAGTTCAATGACCACTGCGGGTGTGACTCAAGCGGGTGTAGTAGGTACTGCCAGTACCAACAGTACTACTCAGACGGGTATGGTGAAGCTCAATGCCACAATGAAACCCTCTGGTTTCTTATTTGGGCGAATCTTCCGTAAGCGCAGTCGGCAATTTAATCTCTGGGGTCTACTCAAACGCAGAACAGCACCCAATGGGGCTAATATCAGCTTTGAGTATGATAAAAAGGGTAATCGCACCTCAATTACCGATGCCTTAGGGCGTATTAGCAAGGTTTTAGCCTTTGACCTAGCCGGACGACCGCTTAAAAGCCAAGATGAAAACGGCATTATCACCGAAAAGAGCTACGATAAAGCCGGACGTTTACTAAAACTGATTCGTAATGGATTGACCTCCAGTTCAGCCTATGATCGTGCAGGACGCTTAACCAAAATCACTTATCCTGATGGCACTACTACGGCATTGACCTATACCGCAGCGGGTAAAATCGCCAGTATTCAAGATGCTCAGGGTAATACCACCAGTTACACCTATGACAGCAATGGCAATCGTTTAAGTGCCACACTGACCAATGCTACAGGACAAGTGGAGCAATCCTACCGCAAAACTTACGACTCATTAGGTCGTTTGAGTGAGTTCATTGATGCCGCAGGGCAAACCAGCTCCTATGACTATGATGCGAATAATAATCTTACCCAAGTGACGGATGCTAAAGGGCGTGAAACCCATTTTGCCTATGATACTCAGAATCGTTTAACGCAAACCACGGATGCCGCAGGCGGTGTGACAGGGTATAGCTATGATAGCAAGGGCAATCTCACCCAAGTGAAAGCACCCAATGGGGTTACAACGAGTTATAGCTATGACAGTGATAATCTAGTCACAGCTGAAACCAGTGCGGATCGTGGTACCATCAGTCAAACCTACGATGCTTCCGGTAATGTAGTGAGCAGCACCGATGCTCAAGGTCAAACCACGACCTACAGCTATGATCTACTCAATCGCAGAACTAAGACTACTTGGGCGGATGGCACAAAAGCGACCTATGGCTATGACACTTGTAGTAATGGCATTGGGCGGCTGTGTACCATTACTGATAGCAGTGGAGCGACTTATTACCAATATAACAGCCAAGGACGCGTGACTCGTAAGGATCAAGTTATTGGTAGCACCACACTCACGCAACGCTACACCTATAGCAGTGACGGTAAGCTCCAAACCGAAACCTTACCCAGTGGTGCGGTGATTGGGTATAGCTATAACCAAGATCAGCTCAGTTCTGTTAGCCTCAATGGGCAAACCTATCTGAGTGGCTTAAATTACAATGCCGCTCAAAATGTCACTCGCTGGCAATGGGCGGATGGGTCAACGAATCAGCAGACCTATGACAGTCTCGGCAGACTACAGAGCTTCACGCTTGGAGATGATACCCGCACGCTTTCCTATGATGCGGTGAGCAATATCACGGGTTGGAATGATCAAGGGGCTAACCCGCAGAGCAAAAGCTTTAGTTACGATGTATTAGACCGTTTAACCAACTATCAAGCCAGTAATGCCGCGAATGAGGCTCAAGCCTTTGAATATGATGCCAATGGCAATCGTACCGCCAAATGGGATCAAAACGCCTTAACCTCCTATCTGATCGAAGCTAATAGTAATCGCTTAGTCAGTGTGGGCAATAATGCTCAACAACTGGATGTGAGCGGCAATCTACTCAATGATAGTAAGCATCTCTATACCTATAACGCTCAGAATCGCCTCGCTAATGTGGATGGTACAAGCTACTACACCTATAACGCCAGTCAACAACGGGTCAAGAAGGCTACTCCCCAAGGTACGACCGTGTATGCCTGGTCTAAGGGGCGGGTTATTGGAGAGTATGATGCTAATGGTCTAGCCAAGCAGGAAACCGTGTATGTAGGGACGACTCCCATTGCTACGATTCAGCAAGGCAAAATCTATCGGATTTATACCGATCAGCTCAATACGCCACGGGTGATCACCGATGCAAGCGGTAAAACGCTGTGGAATTGGGATAGCACACCGTTTGGTGAGACTAAGCCCAATGAGGATGTGGATGGTGATGGTATTGCACTGAGCTATAACCCACGCTTCCCCGGACAGCTCTATGATCAAGAGACGGGGCTGCATTATAACTATCATCGGGATTATAATCCTGAGACTGGACGTTATGTACAGTCTGATCCGATTGGACTGGCAGGGGGGATGAATACGTTTGGGTATGCGTATCAGAATCCGTATGGGTATGTCGATCCGGATGGGCGTTTGGCTTGGTTTGTTCCACTAATTGTAGGAGTCTTGTTCGAGGGAGGGGGGCTAGCTCTTGAGGCATATGATAACCAGAATAACACTTGTGGAGACTGTATCCAGCCCTCTGGATTTTTGATAGGTGGTCTTCCTGGAGCAGGGGCAGTAGCTCGTACTACCGCAATGCGAGGTACTGAAGCTATTGGAGCTGCAACTCAAGCAGCTAAAACCCTGTGCTTTACAGCAGGCACCTTAATTCACACCAAGGATGGTTTAAAGCCCATTGAGACCATCAAGATAGGTGATTTAGTAGCCTCACGAAATGATGCAACAGGTGAAACTGCATGGAAGCCTGTTGTACGGTTATTCCATAACAAAGATAAAGAAATACTCAAGTTAACGCTGATCAATCAAAATGGACAACAAGAGAGCTTAGGTGTAACACCTGAACATCCCTTCAATGTGGTTGATCAAGGGTGGGTAAGTGCTGAGAAGCTACAAGTAGGAACCATAATACACAGTCTAAATGGTCAAGTGATTCGTGTGCAGTCTGTGGAGCGGGCTAATGAACGTCAGGATACCTATAATTTTGAGGTAGCGGATTATCATACCTACTTTGTGGGTGATAGTGGCGTTTGGGTGCATAATAATTGCTACGATGAGTTAGCTGATCTACTTGGTAATATGACTTCAAAAGAGTTTGATCAATTAGCTAGTCTATGGGAAAAATCAACTTTTGATACTCTTGCTGATAGCCTGAGATATCATGCCATAAAACATGCAGATGGTGATTTAGCTAAGTACTTAAGGCAAGCTGCTAATTTTACTACAAAGGGAGCAAGCAAAACCCTTAGAGATGATGGTTCCATTATTTATAAGAAAAATAGTAAGTATATTATTTTGCGTGATGGAAAAATTGCTTCATATGGTGGTATAAATGACTAGCAATAAAATTTTGATTTTAAAATTGATGGATCAAGCAAATCTTTTTTTTCTTACATATAAAGAGAAAAAGATTTTCTCAGAAGCTGTTAGAAATTATAGAAATGAAACAGACTTTGACTATATTTCCTCTTTGTGTGCAGGTGTTTGTAGTCAACTAAAATCAGGGAAAGATTTTAGTGAGGTTGATTGGGGAGGACTTGCAAGTTTTCAGCGATTTAATTTTTTTGATCAAGTAATCTATGAGAGATTTTTTATCCAAATGAGTGATTCAGAGTTAGATAGTTTTATTTCATGCTTATGTATATCACAGTTGATGCTAGATATACTAAGGTATGAAATGAATTTTGGGGTTTCTCCCAACAAAGGTGTATAACCAACCTGTTCTGGTCAAGCAAACCCTGACAGATTTAATTGAGACAACTCAAACTCCACTGGAGATTGATTGCCATTCGCCGTATGTAAACGTTCATGGTTGTAATAACGAATATATGCCTCCACATCCTGCTTCATCGTTTGTCGGGTTCGGTGGTTGACCTTTAATAACCATTCATGCTTCAAGCTACCAAAAAAGCGTTCCACCACGGCATTATCCCAGCAAGCACCGACTCCACTCATTGAGGCTTGAATACCGTGCTGCTTCAATAAGTTACTAAAGCGTTGACTCGTGTACTGAGAGCCTTGATCACTATGAAAAATCAGTCCATTCGGGGGATTTCTCAAGGTAATCGCTTGCTGCATCACTCGCTCGACCAGAGCCGTCGTCATCCTTAGATCCAGTGTCCAGCCAATGATTTTGCGTGAATATAAATCCATAACGATGGCTAAGTACATCCAGCCCTCTGGGGTTCTTAAGTAGGTCACATCACCCGCCCAGACCTGATTAGGACGGGAAGGGTTAAAGTCCTGATTGACCTGATTCGCGGCTACCCCATGACGGGGATTACGCTGAGTCGTGACCCGATACGCTTGGCGCTGAATCACCACTAAGTTCAAACGTTTCATCAGCCGACGTACCCGATAACGACCAATCTGGAAGCCTTCTTTGCGTAACCGTTTGACGAGTTCTCTAGACCCTAGACTCTCCCGACGGGCTTTAAAGAGGTGCTTGATGCGTCGATACAAGGACAACTCCTCGGCTTTTATGAGTCGAGCCGGACGTTTGAGCCAGTCATAGTAAGAGCTGCATGGCTTACCTGCATCACTCGACACGCCAGTCGAATCGGTGTCTTCGGGGGTAAGCTTTTGATAAAGCGATATCTTATCTCAGCTCTCTGGCAAAGAAGGCACTGGCCTTTTTTAGGATCTCTTTCTCCATCCGTAGCTGTTTGTTTTCCTTGCGTAGCTGCAATAGCTCTACACGCTCATCGGCACTCAATACCGTACCACCAGAAGCCGCTTCCTGTTTCTTTTTCCAGTCATAGAGTTGGTTGGGACGAATACCGAGTGAGGCTGCTGCTTCCGCTACGCTATAACCTTGCTCGGTCACTAGGGCAATCGCCTCTTCTTTAAAGGCTACGGAGTAATTCTTGTAGACTCGTTTCTGATTCATAGACACCTCGATTTAGGACAGTTTATCCTATTACTTTGTGTCAGGGGGTATTAGACCAGAACAACCATAGAGTTTCTTTGCTATTGGGTCTATCTGCATAAAGGAACCAAAAGTCCCACAGGATTTAGTCCCTTTCAGATTTCTGCTGAATGTTCCTTCCTAAGTTCCTTGATTCTGTCGGTTGGAAAATAGCGATAAAAAGTCGTCCTGCTTATCCCCATCTGATCAATTACATCACCCATAAAGGGATAGTTGGGTTCCTCCCAACAAAGGTACATAACCCACCACAGAAATTAACATTGGATACGATGTTTTTTCAGTCTGTTGTATAGATGAGCCTCAGTCGCTCATCACACTGTGCAATATTAACCCTCTGTCTTCTTTTGTAAATTGTATTACAATAGGTAATACGTTACAAAGAATAGGCCAATCATGTTTGAGTGGGATGAAGACAAAAATCAAAGCAACATTGCAAAACATGGTATTAGTTTTGACTTAGCAAAACGTATTTTTGAAGGCCCAGTGTTCACGTTCTTAGATACCCGTGATGACTATGGAGAGGATAGAGAAATTAGCATTGGTATGGTCGAGGGTATTTTGATTTTAACGGTTGTTCATACCGAACGTGAAGACGGAATTATTCGCTTAATATCAGCACGACGAGCCACCCAAGCGGAGCGAAAACGTTATGAAAACTACTTATGATCACGCATTAACTCTTGAGGAGCTAGCAGCACTACCGGATAGTGATATTGATACCAGTGATATTCCCGAGTTAGATGAAACCTTTTGGAAAAATGCCAAACTGGTAATGCCTCAAACTAAGCAACTCATTAGCCTAAGAGTTACCCCTGAAGTATTAGCCTATTTTAAAGCAACCAGCCCTACTCATTATACTACTAAAATGGCAGCCGTATTATCTGCCTATGTAGTAGCACATCAGTCCTAAGTTTTAGTTTGTTCTATTTTTTTGTTGAAGGGATATTTGAAATTTATCCCTTCAATAACTTATCCCCGGTCTGCTTCCACTCGACTCGTTTAACATGATCCAGTGGCACATTGGCTAACCCCACCAAAGCACCCAATAACTCGCCTTTATCCATCACAGGTTTACCCGTTTGAGAATCGACTAACCCCGCTTTAATCAATAAGCCTGTGACTTGGTAAAGCTCATGGTCTCGTTGTTTGCGTTGAGCTTGTTTCTCGGTTTGCAATAATTGATTGAGTGCAGCTTTAGCGGCTTGAGCTTTATCATTGGCTCGCTCGGTTTTAATCAAGGCTTTTAGTTTGCGCTCTTCTTCGGGTGTTCGAGTAGATTGCTCAGCGAGTAACACTAAAAGCTGTTGAGTTTCAGTAGATTTCTTTAAGCCTTTGATAAAAGCCAAGCGATTGACTAACCATGCATTATCCTGCTCCATTGCCGTTCTCCTCTAGTATGACTATCCCTTTAAGCATAGTGCAAAACCTCGACAAAAGAGGAGTTGCCTCCTATCCTTCTAGAATAGAAGGCGCGGTTAGACGTTTTTTACTACGTATAAAAACCACCGCGTGCTAGCCGCAGGCTTTAAGAGCAAGAGGAGTTAGCACCCATATGGCAATTGGACACCTCAGTGTTAGAGTCGGCAAGGTAGGCAAAGCCCAACCCCATGCCGCCTATATTGCCCGCCAAGGACAATACACCTATTGTCAAAAACAAGGCGAGCGCTTAGAGCATACTGAGGTCGGCAATATGCCCGCTTGGGCACAACACGACCCCTTACAGTTTTGGCAAGTCGCCGATCAATTTGAACGCGCTAATGGTTCCACCTATCGAGAATATGAGATTGCATTACCGCGTGAATTAAACCAAAGCCAAAGGCTCAACCTTGTCCATGACTTTGTAAAACAAGAGCTAGGCCATCAGTTCACTTACCAGTTCGCTATTCACAATCCCAAGGCAGCGGATGGGCAAGAACAGCCCCATTGTCATTTAATGTTTTGTGAGCGTGAGTTAGATGGTATCACGCGTGATCCTGAGCAATTCTTTAAGCGCTACAATGCTAAACATCCTGAACGAGGTGGAGCCAAAAAAACCAATACTGGTAAGGACTATGCAACCCGTCAACAGGACATAAAAGATCTACGTAAACGTTGGGAGGTCTTGTGTAATGCCCACCTAGAACAAGTAGGTTCTAAATCCCGTATTGATATGCGAAGTTATCGCGATCGAGGCAGTGAGCAAGAACCCGAACCCAAGCAACATCCTAAGCGTTGGAAAGACCCACAACAACGCGCCGTAGTCTTAGAGTTTAGAGCCGCACAACGAGAGCAAGTACAAGCTCAACACGCACTCAAAAGTGAAATCAAAGACCTCAAGGCTGATCTTATTGAGCTTAAAAAAGCGAAAAAGATACAGGCTCAACTAGAGCGGGTTTTTACCGGATTACTCCAAGAGGCACAACGTACCCTACACAGTCAAAAAGAAGAGGCACACACCCGACTTGAGCAAGCTGAACAAAACCTCAAACACTGGCAAACCCTACAACCTCAAGCTCCTACCGGATTATTGGCTTTCCTCAAGCACAAGGACTACCAACAAGACTTCAACGCCTGGCAGCAGACTTACACCGAGTTAGAACAGACTCATGCAAATGCCCAAACAGAGAGTGAAAAGAAGCGTCCAACGGTTGAGGCCTTGGCTCAACAGAACCTAGAACGCTATTACCCCGAATTAGCCAATGAGAAGAAGCGTCTTGAACGCTTACAGCAGCGCGAAGAATGGAAGGTACAACGTGCTAAAGAAAAAGAACAAGCTGAAAAACAAGCCAAGGCACAAGCCGAACAGTTAGCCCAAGCACAGGCCGAAAAGCGAGCTAAAGAGCAAGCCAAGCAAGAAAAACAAGCACAACTCGTGGCTTATCGTAAGGCCTGTGCCGACTTGCTGCGCTCTCAAGACCTAGAAGCCATTAGCAAGCGGCCTGAATTGCAAGAGATTCAGCGCAAAATTGAGCAAGAGGTAAGGTTTGGACGTGAGCGGCAAATGGTGGCAGATAAGGCAGCGGGTAGGATTGAAACCGGCTTTACGCGATTAGATCCCGTCGGACAAGGGAAACATCGGGGAATGGAGCGTTGAGCATCTGCCCTCTTCTTCTTTCCAGTCTAGACCTCGATTTCAATAGTGACACCACAGGTGTCACTATTGCGACTTCAGTCGTTTGAAACCGTACCGATACGGTACTTAATCACGTTTCAGTAGATCATTGAAGCGTTCATTGAGCGAATACAATACATCCAACATTGGGGGATCAGCCTCGCGTAGTTCGTGGCTTTTCAATACCTCGGTAAAGGCATGTTGTAGGATGGTGAGTTGTGCTTCTCGGTCAGAATAGGCAAAGGGGACAGGTGCGGAAAGCACCGTTGTGGTAGCATCAGTGTGCATTTTTCGACTCCTTTTTAAGTTCAAGTCGTGAAGTGAAGTCCTGTTCCATTGCCTGAGAACTTTGGAGCAGGGCGGTTGTTAAAATGTTATGACATTAGTTTCTTTTGTAAAAACTCCTTCAGTTCTTTGCTGGCTAGTTTCATGAGCAACCCTAGATCATTATCAGAAATGGCTTTTAGGTTTTCAAACTCTTGCTCTAAATCCTCTTGAGTGATTTCCTTTTTCTCTTTTACGGGAGCCTCTTTTGAGGCATTTTCAAAAGAAGTAGGATTTAAATCACTCGGACGCTTAAATCCATCAAACTCTTTTAGCTCTCTTGGCATCGCTGCCATTAATCGTTTTTGAGCGGCTTGAGCCTCTTCTGGTGTCATGGGTACGTCGACGGTTTCGAGTTCGGTATTGATGGATGTTTTTTGCTTTTTGGGTTTCTTGAATTTAAAGGTGAAGCTAAAGCCTGTAATTACTCGACCTTGTTTGTGTTGTTCGTAGCTAGCTGTTATATCGGTGTGTTCGTTGATTTGGTCGATAGCCAGATCAAGCACTCGGCGCTTAAAATCACTCATTCTTATATATTCACTGTTCAGTATACCTAAACGATTTCTCAAATCCCCTAGCGTTGTAACTGGTGTTTTACCTGTGCTACGCCACGCAATCAGTAGTTCATACAAGCGCACAGCGTAGCTACTGGATAATTTTGAAACCTGTTCTAACTCGTATTGAGTAAAACGGTTTTCTAACTCTGTAATCAATGGAATTACATCTGGTGCAAATACGATTTCTACTTGTGCTAAATCATCAATATAAGCAATACGGCTAACCCAGCGACTTTTAACATACTTAGTTTTGCCCTCCTTCGTTCCTTGATAGTTAAATTCGCGTTTAAATAGTTCGGTTGCGGCAACTTTCAGTGCTTCATAGGCTGAGTGTTTTTCAACATTGAATTGATTTATGTATTGGCTGGCATGAATTTCTAAAACACTATCCGAGGTTATTTTAGTGCTAGACGTTCTAGCACTCACTATCCCAAGCAATATTAAACGCTGTTCCACTAGCGTTAGCGTGTAACTGGCGTTAATTAAAGCATTGTGTTTTATAACTAAATCGTTCATTCCATTTAGACACTTTCTATTTAGAGATTACTATATACAATTGTCTTTAAAAAGACAATTGTATATCCGCAGCGCTTATAGGTCGGAAAACGTCGTCTTATAGGTCGGAAAACGTCGTCTTATA
>NZ_KB904789.1 GCF_000380185.1 Thiofilum flexile DSM 14609 | reverse complement strand
CATTGGGGGATTGAGAATCGACTCCATTGGGTCTTGGATGTGCTGATGCGTGAGGATCTGGCACGTAATCGTACCAGCGATGGCGCTCACAATTTCTCCCTCCTGCGCCAGATGGCCACCAACTTACTTCGATACAACCAGACGAATAAGCATAGTCTCAAAGTACGACGAAAGCAGGCCGCTTGGTCAACCGATTATCTCGCCGAACTCTTGGAGCCACTTATTCCTCTACACCAATAAAGATTCAAGCGATTGCCCTGGCATTATCCCATACTACCCTAGCCGCACCTGTGCCTGTAGCAGCCACCTCGGTAGCAACTACCCCACCGGCACCTGCTTGCCGTACCCCCATTAAACGCACACCGGAAAAAAGCTCTTTTGCACAAGGCCTTATCGGTCTTAGGGCTAAACTCTCCGCTCAAGAATGCGTCACCTTATGCAAAGTATTAGCTGAACAAAAATATATATCTAACGATCGCTATAATATGACCATTACCACCATTGAAAACTTTCGTACTACTCAGTGTGAAACTCAGTCACTCGGACGCTCTGGCAAAGTGAAATGTGAGGCGACCTATACAGTGGCTCGATTTAATTATACTGATGCCCCAGGGTGTTACTCTCCTCTTGTTTTTCATCCACGCCCAGTTCCTGGACGTTTAACAGAAGGCACTACCCTACAAGCCCCCGCTAAACATCATGTGTTAGGGCATTACTTTGCAGAAATGGCCTCTATGGAAACCGCCGCCATTACGGCTTTTCGTTATTTAGTCCGCGAATTAGAGGCTTATCAAGCTCCGGCTGCTTTGATTCAAATGGCACGTGAGGCGGTACAAGAGGAAATAGAACATGCTGAAATGGCAGGATTACTAGCACAAGCCTATGACACCTCGGTGCCTGAGGTATTAATTGATGATTTCCGCCTGCGTTCTCTAGTCGATATTGCCTTAGAAAATGCGGTGCAGGGTTGTGTGAACGAAACTTATGCCGCTGCCTGTGGCTATTGGCAAGCTGCGGTGGCTGAGCATGAGGTGTTTCGTGAGGTCATCGCTCATATTAGTGAAGAAGAAAGTAAACATGCCACCCTATCTTGGGCCATTCATGTGTGGATCATGCCGCAGTTAACCCTCCAAGAACAACAGGTCGTTCGTGTGGCACAGGCTCAAGCGATTGCTCGCTTACAAACAATTGAAGGAGCCGATGAGCATCCCTTAATCAGAATGGCACTAGGACAGCCCTCTGCGGCTGAGAGTGAGCGTTTAGTGAATCAATTACGTACTCAGCTATGGGAGCCTGCACTTGCCCATCCGTCTATAATGAGTTAACTACTTAGCTTGACAATTCGCATGGCTACAGGTAGTTATCGCGCTCTGAAATCATAAGGATTAAGCGCATGGCGACCTTGCAGCATTGGATGAATAAACTACCTTGGAGCCTAGTCATAGTGGCGGTATTGACGCTAGGGCTAGCTCCTTTCATACCCGAACCTCATGTATGGGAAAAGCTCAAACTGCTAATAGCCGGTGATTTAATTAAGCCCATTGATTGGTTTGATTTAGTCCTACACGGTACACCTTATATCCTACTGATACTTAAACTACTCGCCCAAATACTACCCCCATCGGAGTCGCGCTAAATGTTGCCCTTGAGTACCTTAGCTGTCTTTATTCCTACTTTCTTTTTTGTGTCCGTTACACCCGGTATGTGTATGACCCTCGCTTTGACACTCGGCATGTCGGTAGGGTTAAAGCGCAGCCTACACATGATGTGGGGCGAGTTATTAGGGGTGGGCTTAGTCGCAACCCTCGCAGCCGTTGGAGTAGCGACCGTGATGCTGCAATTTCCGCAGGCGTTTACTGCCTTTAAAATTGTGGGCGGACTTTATCTGGCGTGGATTGGGATAGAAATGTGGCGCTCGCGCGGGAGCTTAGCCATACCCGAACAGCTCGATAACACACAATCGAGCAAGCCACTCGATTTAGCGCTCAAGGGCTTTATCACAGCCGTGGCTAATCCTAAAGGTTGGGCGTTTTTCATTTCCTTATTGCCCCCGTTTTTACACCAAGACCAGCCCCTTGCTCCACAACTCATGGTCTTGATTGCCATGATTTTAATGATGGAATTTATTTGCCTACTGCTCTATGCCATGGGCGGGCAGGCCTTACGCCATTTATTACTAGACCGTGGCAATGTGCGTCTCCTCAATCGCATTGCGGGCAGTCTCATGATTGGGGTGGGAATTTGGTTGATTTTTGGATAGGTCAATCCCTAGCATAGGGCTTATACTAAACCCCTATGCTACTTTGAGATTACGGCGATGTCTTTAGCACCTAAAACCCTACTGTCTATTCAGGACTATCTTGCGGGGGAGCGCTTGAGTGAAGTACGCCATGAGTATGTGGAGGGTGTAGTCTATGCGATGGCAGGTACTAGTATTAATCACAATCAGATTACCGCTAATGTGCTGACTGAACTCAAAACCAAACTCAAAGGTAAAAATTGCCGCCCCTTTAGTAGTGACTTATTAGTTAAAACCTCAGCCTCTCGCTATCGTTATCCTGATGTAACGGTCATCTGTAATGAGCAGTTTTTAGATGATTATAGCACTGAATCCCCTACGCTAATTGTTGAAGTACTGTCTAATGGCACACGTAAAACGGATCGACAAATCAAGCGCTTAGAGTATATGCAAATCCCCAGTTTGCAAGAATACATGCTCATTGAACAAGACTTTGTGCAAGTGGAGGTATTCCGCCGTAGCCAAGCGTGGCAACCGTCTTATTACTATTGGACGGATGTCGTAACGCTAGAGTCATTAGGGGTCAATCTAACCGTGCCGGATATTTACGAGCAGGTTAATAATGCCGAAGTGTTGCAATGGTTGAACTCACCTAATCCCACTCTCTAGGATCGACTTTATAGTAGTGTTTTAATTCGCCAAATAATTCGGGGTGGCGCTGCTGCATGGCTTGGGGTTGTTCAAAAAACACTTCCGTCACTACCGCAAAAAACTCTGCCGGATTAGTCGCACCATAATAATCTAATAAAGTCTCATCGCCCTGAAAAGCGGCCTGCCGCAAAGCCTCGAACTCGCGTTGAAACACGGTTGCCCAACGCTGATAACGCTTTTTACTCCCTAACACGGGTGCTCCATTATTCGCTCCCGCTTCGCTATCTAATTGATGAGCAAACTCATGCAGCACTAGATTCATGCCATCATGACGATCTTGATTGCCTTTGAGCACATCTTCCCATGACAAAATCACTTTGCCATTCGCCCATGACTCGCCTAATAAATGCGCGGGGTAAGATTGATGTAATCCGGCCTCATCCGCACTCTCACGCGGCACACTAAAGGCACTAGGATAAACCAAAATATAGCGTAAGCCGCCAAATACATCGGTTTTACGATTGAGCAATAATAAGCAAGCACTCGCTGCAATGGTGACTTTGATTTCGTCTGTAATGACTAGACCATTACAACCTGTAAACTCTTTTTGATAAATAAATTGCTTCACCAAGCGCTGGAGCTGATGTTGGAGATCAGTAGGCAAATAACGATAGGTAGGCACATTACGCCGTATAATCGCTCGCCACTCACTCGGAAAGGGAGCAGCCATTACTTGACGCAAACGATAATAAGGCCATACATAATAGGCACTGATACCTACAATAATCAGTAGCAGTAATATCCACGCCCCATCAACCATTATAAATACCTGAGTGTTACGATAAGGATTAAATGGGGGTAGATACAATTGGATTCAAGGGATAGGTGAGAAATTACTCACCCACCCCTGTACTCACGAAGGCCTAGCTAGGATTAGGGTTTTGTCCAGCCTCAGTCTTTTCAGCTACAGCATTTAGCGGACTGGATAACTCAGCAGCAGGTTCAGGTACTGCCGCTTGAGCGGTCTCAGTAGGCGCTGTAACTTCACCAAAAAATTGCTTACGCCCATAGACCACTTTATACCAAACCGTATAAACCGCTGGCAGGAATAATAGGGTTAATAGGGTCGCAATTAATAAGCCTCCCATAATCGCTACCGCCATGGGGCCGAAAAATACGCTACGCGATAAAGGAATCATCGCCAAAATAGCGGCTAAGGCGGTCAGCATAATAGGGCGAAAACGTATCACAGCAGAGGTAATAACCGACTCTCTAGGAATCATCCCCTCTTCAATATGGCGGTCTATTTGATCCACTAAAATGACCGAGTTCCGCATAATCATGCCCGATAAGGCAATGGTGCCTAACATGGCGACGAAACCAAAAGGTTTATCAAAACTCAGTAAAAAGATCACCACACCAATAATGCCGAAGGGGGCGGTTAATACCACCATAATCACGCGCTGAAAGCTTTGTAATTGCAGCATTAATAAAGTCAGTACTACCCCAATAAATAAGGGTACACCCGCTGCAATAGAAGTCCCACCTTTAGCACTTTCCTCAACCGCTCCACCGACTTGTAACTCATAGCCTAAGGGTAACTTCGCTTTAAAGTCATTCATACGCGATAATACTTCAGCGGTGACGGTAGGCGCTTGTACCTTATTATAAATATCCCCGCGAATGGTAATAGTGGGAGTGCGGTCACGATGCCAAATAATCGCCTCTTCTTGGGTATCGACCACAGTAGCAATCTGGCCTAAGGGTACATAGGAACCGGTAGCCGTTGGAATATTAAAAGTGAGTAGCTGATCTAATTGCTTACGCTCCGTATCCCCTCCGCGTAATAAAATCGGAATAGTTTGATCACGCTCTCTAAATTCGCCGACTTGAACTCCTTGAATCACCCCATAAATGCTTTGATTAATCGTGGCTTGGGTAATACCTAAACTAATGGCTTTTTCGGTATCCACTTTTAGCTGTATATCTTTGCGTAATTCATTCCAATCTAAATGCACATTACGCAGATTAGGATTTGCCCGCATTAGGGTTGCGACTTGCTCGGCTAAATCACGCAATACCCATAAATCATCCCCAACTACCCGAAATTGTACTGGATAACCTACGGGTGGGCCATTTTCGAGTCTTAACACCCGCCCTCTGAGTTGGGAAAATTGCTCACTATCCATTAGCTCAATCAGCTTACTCCGCAGTGCTTCGCGATCAGAAATGCTCTTAGTAGTAATAACAAACTGGGCAAAACTAGGATTCGGTAATTGTTGATCTAGGGGTAAATAAAAACGTGGTGAACCCGCCCCTACATAAGCGGCATAATTATCAATATGCGCTAATTGGGTATTGAGAAAAGTTTCAACCTTTTTGACTTCGCGGTCGGTTGCTGCACGTGAAGAACCTTCGGGCAGTTTTAAATCCACTAATACTTCTAAACGGGTAGCCTCCGGGAAAAATTGTTGTTGAACCAATTGAAAGCTATAAACCGCTGAGCCAAAACTAATGAAAGTTAAAAGAATAACGGTTAAGGGAAAGCGCACGCATAAGGTAATTAAGCCCTGAAAGAAACGGGTAAAACCATTGGCAAACGCATCTTTAAGATTACCCAGCCAGCTAAATAAGCCTTTTTTCTTTTCTCCATGATGCTCTTCTTTGAGTAAGTGATACCCTAAATAAGGCACAATAATCACCGCTGCAAACCAAGAGAGCACTAGGGCAATGGTCACCACTTGGAAGATGGAGCGGGTATATTCCCCCGTCGCCGAGGCAGCGGTGGCAATGGGTAAAAACCCAGCGACGGTTACAAAAGTACCCGTTAACATAGGGAAGGCCGTGGTACTATAGGCGTAGCTCGCGGCACTGACCCTATCCATGCCCTGCTCTAATTTGAGCGCCATCATTTCTACCGCAATAATCGCATCATCGACTAATAGCCCTAAGGCTAAAATGAGAGCACCTAAAGAGATTTTGTGTAGCCCGACATCAAACAAAAACATCACGAAAAAGGTTCCGGCGAGCACTAAAGGTATGGATAGTGCCACCACGGTTCCGGCACGCATGCCTAAGCTAAAGAAACTCACCGCTAATACAATCACTACCGCCTCAAATACCACTTGCAGGAATTCACGAATCGAGGTTTTCACTGCCACCGGCTGATCATTGACACGGTGTAAATCCATACCAATAGGTAATTGGGTTTGAATACGCTTAAATACGGCCTCTAGATTTTGCCCTAGCTTAATAATATCGCCGCCCGCTTTCATGGACACACCCATCCCTAACGTGGTCTGCCCCATAAAGCGCATTCCATCCGTAGGGGGATCAATATAACCGCGCTTAACCGTGGCTATTTCATCCAAGCGCACAGTGCGATCACCCACCTTCACGGGCATGGCTTTTACATCCGAGAGATTTTTAAAGCGCCCCAAAGCATAAACATCAATCTGGTCGGTGCTAGTATTATAAACCCCGCTTGCCACCATGAGGTTTTGATTGGTGAGTTGGGTTTGTAGCTGCTGGATCGTAATACCCAATTGAGCACCCTTATCATTATCCAGCTCAATATAAACCCGCTCAGCCTGCTCACCAATCAAGAGCACTTTAGCAACATCAGGCACTTGCAATAATTCTTTACGAATCCCATCGGCGGCATCGCGTAATTGCCCCATGCTAAAACCATCACCTGTGAGCGCATAAATATTGCCGTAGGTATCGCCAAATTCATCATTAAAAATCGGCCCTATCACACCAGAGGGTAAGGTGTAGGCAATATCTTGTACCCGTTTGCGTACTTGATAAAATAAATTAGGTACTTCTTCAGGCGGGGCATTATCCGCACCGACTACCGTAATCACAGCAAAACCAGGTTGGGCATAGCTTTTCAAGGTATCGACAAAAGGGGACTCCATGACCACCTTTTCAATCCGGTTAATGACCTGATCCTCCATTTCCAGTGCAGTAGCTCCAGGCCATTGCACTTGAATCACCATGACCTTAAAGGTAAACGGGGGATCTTCCGATTGCCCTAGTTTGCTATACCCGAATAGCCCTAGGATCAAGACGGCGAAGATGGTAAACAAGACTAGATTTTGGTGCTTCAGCGCCCAGCTCGATAAATTAGCTTTCATACTTATTGCCCTATAGGACGGGCTTGCCCGGTGTAGGGAGTGGGAATAATGTCTTGCCCTTGATGAATACGATTCACCCCAGCAGCCACCACGGTTAGTCCTTCATCTAGCCCAGATACTAATAGGCCACCATCCAGATAATTCTCGATTTCAATCGGTTTTAGCTCGGTTTTATTATCGGCACTCACGATCCATACCGCCGGCTGTTGATCACTTTGGAATAAAGCAGTAGCCGGTAGCCATGACACGGTTTTAGGCAATGACTTACTAAAGGTCACGGTCGCCGTCATACCTAAACGTAAATCAACACTCGGATTTTTAATCGTCACTTTGACTAACCATAGCCGGTTAGCATCGGCTAGCGGAGCAATCTCCGCCACCATTCCCTCAAAGGTATCTGACACTGCCCATAATTTAATCTTAGCGGGTGTTCCCACTTGTACTAGCTTAATAGCCTGCTCACTGAGCTTAATCTGCACTTCTAAATCTTTACTATTAGCAATATTCACAATTGTTTGCCCGACTCCAACTACCTGCCCTATTTCAACTGGCGTACCTGTCACTATACCGCTTACGGTACTGGTCAGTTCGGTGTAACGCGACTGATTCTTAGCCAATTTAGTTTGCTCGGTAATAGTATTAATTTGTGCCTGAGCCGAACCTACTTGACCGCGTGCGGCATCAGCTTGCGCTTGGGCAGATTCAACTTGTGCCTCAGCCGTTTTGACTTGCCCCTCGGCGGCTACCACACTCGCACGCGCCGCAGAAACATCCCCCTCAGCCGCTTTGATTTGGGCTTGGGTGGTTTTAATTTGGGTTTGAGCCGTTTTAATTTTAGTTTGTGCGGCATTGACCTGAGCTAAAGCGGCCTGAGCATTGGCATAGACCGATTTATAACTGGCTTGTGCTGCTGTAACCCGTTGGCGATGTTGATCTAAGATCGTGGTGCTTAAATAACCTTGCTGATTTAATTTAGCACTACGATTGTATTCTAGTTGGGCATTTTTAAGCTCGGCTTGGGCAGAGCCTACTGCCGCTCGTGCCGACTCGTAAGTCGCCCGCGCTGACGCAACACCCGCTTGGGCTGACTCGACCCCCGCTTGGGCTGACTCTAGGCCGGTTTGCATAGCGATTAAATTACCTTGTGCGGTACTCAGACGTCCGCGTGCGGCTTCTACATTACCGCGTGCTGAGCTGACCGCGCCTTGACTGGCGGTGACATTATTTTGCAGGGCGAGTAAATTCGCTTGGCTGGTTTGTAGGCTGCTTTTCGCCGCATCTAAATTCGATTCGGTTTGTTTAACACTCAGCTCCGCATCTTCATTATCTAACTGTGCAAGCACCTGCCCTACTTTGACAGTTTCACCTATTTCTACACTGCGCCCAACCACTTTACCCGCCACCCTAAAGGATAGGCTGGTGACTTTATGCGGTTGAACCTCACCCGAATAGGTGTCGACCTGTTCACTGATTTGCGCCTGTACCCGCCAGACTTGTGCGGGACGGGTAGGTTCTGGTTGTTCCACTTCTTTTTCTTTACAGGCGCTGAGCATAGCAAGGCTTAAGCTCAGTACTAACCACGATTTTATTGACATGGAGAAATCCCTTCTATAGTGGCTAAGCCATTATAAAGTGCTGCTAATGATTGACGTAATACGGCACAAAAATCACCGCGCCCAATGGTCATGTGTTCAAACACAAATTGAGTTAAGCCGGTATCAGGATCAGGCAGCGCTGATGGTCGCAGCAATTGCCATAAACCTAATAATTGTGCATAGGACTGCAAGAGGGCTAATTCATTCATGAGTGGCAACTGGGGGCGTAAAACCGCCACGACTTCATGTAGGTAACTCGCCACGCGCTGCTGAAAGGCTTTAGCCTCCTCAACAGCCACTTGCCGCTCTAACAGACCATGACACAAAGAGGCTAGCGGTAAAAAAGTGGGTGAGGTTTGAATAGCCTGAATCAGCATCGTGCTTAAGTCATCACAGGACATAGGCTCAGGCTGTTTAGCCCGCTCGATCACTTGAGTAAAAAAATGCTCTAAATCACGCTCATGTAAAGCCAGTAAGACTTCGTCTTTACTACGAAAATAAAGGTAAAGGGTGCCTTTTGCGACACCACTCACCTCCGCAAGCTCTGCCATGCTGTTTAAAGCCTCAGAATGGGAGGTCCATAAGGCTTGCGCCGCATTGAGAATTTCTTCGCGTTTGCGCTGTTTATCTGCAGGGAGATAAGCACGAGGAGGAGACATAACACACCAACAACTGACTACGGGTCACTAAGGGGTAAACTATAAATGACTAGCGGTCAGTTGTCGATAGTGTATTAGTATTGATTATGAGGAAAAGGCTATAAATATAAGCAACTTATTTTATTATGCGATCATGATCAATTATCCTCAGGGATTAAAAGGCGTACAATCGAACAAACCAGAGGCTTTTTTGATAAGCTTTATGTCAAATGTGGCAAATTTTTCACAGTGCTGACTCTGTACCAAATGCCAAGCATCAGCAAAATCTAGCCCTGATTGAAATCCATTTAAAGCCTTTTGAATAGCTAGTTCATCTCGTACTAGCACATTTTCTAAACCTAGCAATTGAGTCAGACCTAAATATATATCTTCAGCACTGAGTTTATAGGCAAAACGTAAGACCCATTCGGTTTCTAATAGCACGGTATCAGCAATAAATATTTGCTCATTAGCAAATAGCTGCTCAGCTTTTTTAGCTTGTAATGCATCATCTTGCACTAAGAGTCGTACTAAAATATTAGTGTCTACTGCAATCATTACCAGCTCTCTTTAATACCTTGAGCAATAGCCGTCTCCATCTCTTCAATGGTTTTTGCTTTACCTTGATAACGATTTTTCAGACAACCTGCCACTTGAGTTAAAGTGGTTTTAGGTAGTCTCGTTGGCTGATAGGGGCGTAATAAAATTCCTTGTTCAGTTTCTTCAACAATGAACTCCTGCCCATTATCCCATCCATGTAACATCCTGATAGATTTAGGGATAATAATTTGCCCTTTGCTAGAAAGACGTGTGGTTTGTAGTGGTTGCATAGTAGAGCCTAAAGTAAGATATAGGTAAGACAACTATTATGCTAAGTATTAAACTCTAGGTCAAATACAAAAATAAGCATATTTATATTAGACCTCTTGCAAAAGTCAGGAAAAGCAATTGAATAGCATTCGATTCACCAAACCGGCAATAAGCCTCAAGCGCAACCCAAAACGTCGCCGTCGATTACGATAACGTTCCTTCAAAATCCTGAAGATCTTCAAGGCACGAATCCGATGCTCTACTTTGACACGAAACGAGGCCAACACCTGATTAAAGGCTTTCTGTTCCTCTTCTAACGGGCGCTTCTTAGGCTTCTTAAAGGGGGTGATTAAGGTCGCTTCCTTCAACTCCCAGCCCTGATAAGCCAAGTCCCCCAAGCAAAAGCNCCCCGTCGGTACCGCCTCCTGATGCTGACGAGCCAAGGTCACATCATGCTCATTTCCCTCCGCCATACATAGGTGTAAAATCAGTCCCGTCGCCTCATCAATCAGTAACTGAAATTTCACAGTATG
>NZ_KB904788.1 GCF_000380185.1 Thiofilum flexile DSM 14609 | reverse complement strand
GTCTAGATGTAGTCGACCCCAGCGCACCATTTCTACCCCATCATCTGCCCCTGCCAAGGTGGCCGCTAGACCCAGTAATAGGATCTCGGGCAGCGGATAGATCACTTTGGCGAGTTGGCGCGGATCGCGTAGGCTTGCCAGATGTTCCATCAGACGGCTTACGGCATTGGCAGGAGGTGGGCATTGGGTAGGGGGGATAGGAGGAGTGTTTGGCATCTTGACGGCTCTCGGAGTAAAAGCCTTACTTATCCTCTATTTATATAGCAGGGTTCAAGCGATTGCCCTGGCTGGTCATCTAGCTAACATGAGCTTCTAGCAGATAATGCTTTATTATCCATAATAATTTAGAGTAAATTTAGAGTACGAGGCGAGGGCTAGAATAGAGAAAGTCTCAGCGTCTAGGGACTTGATTCTAGTGAGGAATTATTATGAGTTTAGATACTGCATTGTTGGGACGTTGTGTGAGTGATCTGATGTCGGTTAACTCACTACAGCAACGCTTTGATGTTTATGTTAACTACGTACACGAATTGAATTTTGAAGGGGCATCTTATAGCCTGTATAGCCATCTACATCGTGAGTGTTTTGCTGATATTCCCCTGACTTTTATTCATTCCTCTGATTTTCCAGAGAGCTTTATTGAGCATTATACGGCTGAACGTTTTGATCAGCAGGATTTCACTATTCGCTACAATGTCAGTGGTCAGCGTGCTCCGATGGATTGGCATGAGTGTATTCGTGCTGGGCGTGTGACGGCTGAGGAAACTCATGTACTAGAGGTAGCCCGCTATGATTATGGTATGCGTAATGGGATTACTATACCAACTTTAAATTTACCCATTGGCATTGCGGGTGCGAGTATTATTAGTTCCGAGACGGATTCGCGCTTTCAAGCGTTAAAGGCTGAAAATCTGGAAACACTGACGCAACTAACTCGTGTCTTTCATGATATAGCCTATGCCAACTATCAATACAGAGATATTTTTGTGAGTCCTATTTTAACTGAATTTACCCCCAAAGAGTTGAAAGTATTGCGTTATATGGCAAGCGGCAAACCTATGAAGGCGATAGGCTCAGAGGGCATTAGTTTTAGTTATGCGATGAATTTATTGAGCGATATGCGTACTCGCTTAGGCGGGATTAATAATGATCGTTTAATGTATTTATTTGGCTTAACGCAGTTATTGAATAGTGATTGAGCAGCTAGAGCAACTCGATCAGTACAATATAATCGAGTTGCTTTAGGGGCGTGTGAGAAGTAAAAGCCCACATTAATACGGGATACTAAACACCTGCTGTCTGTAGCCACATCTCTAATAGTGCCATGTGCCATAGTTTACTGCCCTGAATACGGGTGAGGTAAGCTTCTGGTTTAGCAATGACTTTATCTATATAAGCGTAGTTATAGATACCCCGCTCTTTAGCTTTAGTGGAATATAAAACATCGCGCATCATCTCCAAAAACTCACCCCGCACGAATTTCAAAGCCGGCACAGGGAAATAGCCTTTAGGGCGATCAATAACACTATCGGGTACATGTCCACGGGCAATTTGTTTCAATACATATTTCCCCCCGTCGCGCAACTTGAGTTCAGGTGGCATTTGTGCTGCTAGTTCTACTAACTCCTGATCTAGAAAGGGTACACGCGCTTCTAAGCCCCAAGCCATCGTCATATTATCTACCCGTTTAACAGGATCATCGACAATAAACGTGGTCACATCCGCGCGTAATACCGCATCTAAATGTTCATCAGCATAGGGGGTTTCTAATAATTCGCGTACTAATTCACCTGTATAGTCATGGGTATGAAACGGTGACTGCAGCATTTCAGCCATTTCACTATGATCACGGTCAAAGTAATAGGGGGCAAAACGTTGTAAACGATCAGGATTTTGATCGTGATGCGTTTGCGGATACCAGAAATAACCGCCAAATACCTCATCGGCCCCTTGGCCCGATTGCACTACCTTAACATGCTTCGAGACTTGTTCGGATAAGAGATAAAAGCCGATAGCATCTTGCCCAAACATTGGCTCTGCCATATTAGCGACCGCTTCGGGTAAGCGTTTTAGGGTTTGCTCATTAGGGATATGGAATTTATGATGATTAGTTTTAAAACGCTCGACGACGGCATCGGAGTATTCATATTCGCTTCCTTTTTCTTCGGGCTGATCGTCAAAGCCAATGGTAAAGGTACGAATATCTTGAATACCAATCTCATCCAAGAGTGCCACTAAGAGGCTGGAATCTAAACCACCGGATAACAGCACGCCTACTGGAACATCTGCAATATTATTGCGTCGCCGTACCGCTACGCGTAATGCTTCATGAATCGCTTCAATCCATTCGGCTTCTGAGCGTGCTTCACTCGGACGTTTTGCTACTAGATTCCAATAACGTTTGAGTTCTTGGCGACCATCGGCGTGAATGGTGAGGCTATGAGCAGGTGGCATTTTACGCACACCTTTTAAAATAGTACGTGGCGCGGGTACGACAGCATGCAGGGAAAAGAGATTATGCAGTGCGAGGGGATCTAGCTGAGTATCAATATCCGGTGTGGCGAGTAATGCTTGAGTGTTAGATGCAAAGCGGAAAGTCTTAGCATCTTGTGCATAGTAGAGCGGTTTAATCCCCATACGGTCACGCGCTAAAAATAGCTTTTTCGCTTTCATGTCCCAAATGGCAAAGGCAAACATACCGATCAAATGCTTAGGTGCATCCTCGCCCCACTCGGCATAGGCTTTAATAATGGTTTCGGTATCACCATCGGAAAAGAAGTGATAACCCTTAGCTTGTAGCTCAGCGCGGAGTTCAGGGTAGTTATAAATCGTGCCATTAAAGACTAAGGCTAAGCCTAATTCAGCATCTACCATGGGCTGACTAGATTTATAAGAGAGATCAATAATGGAGAGGCGACGATGACCAAATGCTAAGGCACCATCCGAAAAGCTACCCGCATGATCGGGGCCACGCTTTTCGAGCTTTTCCATCATCGCATTGATATGTTTTAGGTCAGGTACTTGACCATCAAAGCGTAATTCGCCACTGATTCCGCACATAATTATTATTGCCAGTTAGTCATAAATGCCAGAGATTATGACGCGCTCTCTAGCTTACAATCAAATGGTGTATAGGGGAGGAGGGTTAAAGTGTGAGTAGACCTAATACTAAAATGCGTAGAGGAGTGCATCCTTATGAGAATTGATCAACGCCATCATGATATCCGTCCTGCCGATCGTACCGAAACCGTGATTGTTTATGCCTTGAGTTTCGTTTTTCTTGGTGGGTTAGCGGTTGAATTATTAAGTAACTATGAGCCGCGTAAATTAGCGGCGGTATTTTTTGTACTGTGGTGGATGCCCTTAGTACTCTGGCATGAGTTTGGGCATGCGCTCATGGCGCGTGTGCTGGGTTGGCGTGTCGGGCGTACCGTGATTGGGTTTGGTAAGGTGTTATATCAAGGACAATTATTTGGCGCACCGTTAGAGGTTAGGCGTGTACCCATTGAGGGTTTTGTGCAAATAGCGCCCTTGAGTACCACAGGAGCGCGTTGGAAACATGCGCTGATCTACTTTGCAGGCCCTGGGATTGAGTTATTGCTGTTTGCAGTGATTGTCTTGGCTTTGGGAGGGAGTGACTTTTTTGTGATTGAGGACGATTATTTTAAATTAGCCCTACAAGCCTTAGCTTATGCTGCATTAGTGGGGGCGATTATGAATCTGATTCCACTGGGTATTATCACTCATGAGGGCGAAACACCTAATGATGGTATGGGGATCATTAAAAGCTTATTGAGCAGTGATAAAGATTATCAGCAGTGGGTGGATCAGGCGCGTTTAGAGGATGATAAATCAGCATTTTAAGAGAGGAGTGCTAATTATCGACTAAACCAATACTTAAACACAGACTTATTGCACCTAGCGCATGAATTGCCTATCTTACAGGCTGCATTCATCTTAATGATTTGTTTTTAGTACTTGAAGGAGTATTTACGATGGCGTTTACCTTACCCGAATTGCCTTATGCTAAGGATGCACTAGCCCCTCATATGTCGGCTGAAACCTTAGAATATCATCATGATAAGCATCACAATGCCTATGTGACTAATCTCAATAACCTGATTCCCGGTACTCAGTTTGAAAAAATGACACTCGAAGAGATTGTTAAAGCAGCACCAGTCGGTGGTGTTTATAACAATGCGGCTCAAGTCTGGAACCATACTTTCTTTTGGAATTGCTTAAAACCCAATGGTGGTGGTGCGCCTACAGGTGCATTAGCGGATGCTATTAATAAAAAATGGGGTTCTTTTGACGAGTTCAAAAAGGCTTTCCAAACTTCAGCCGTAGGTAACTTTGGTTCAGGTTGGACGTGGTTAGTGAAAAAAGCTGACGGTTCGGTGGATATTGTGAATATGGGTGCAGCAGGTACTCCATTAACCACGGGCGATAAAGCCTTATTGACGATTGATGTATGGGAACATGCCTATTACATCGACTATCGTAACCTCCGCCCTAAATTCGTGGAAACCTTCTTAAACAGCCTAGCAAACTGGGATTTTGCTTCTGCTAACTATGCAGCCTAAGTGTTTATCGGTTGTTATATAACTAATAGTTAGTAGACTTAAAGCCAGAGCGATTACTTTGGCTTTTTTTTAAGCTAAACATCACTTTTTTAGTGCATAGTAGGGGGTTAGAGTCGCTAAATTTGTGCTTCTATCCTGCTAACCCCTTGACAAAGAACTATTTTGCTGATTGACATTCTTGTTTGATTTCAGTAGGATCGCTCCTTTACTGCAAGGCAGCCAGGCTTGGCTGCCTTTGCTGTTTCTGGAGGCCATACGGAGGTTTGCCGTGACAACTAATGCTTTAATGCCGACTTATGCTCGTTTACCCGTTACCTTTGTTAAAGGCGAGGGTGCTATCTTGTGGGATAATGAGGGGAAATCCTATTTAGATGCGCTTGCAGGTATTGCAGTGTGCAATATTGGGCATGCACGACGAGAAGTGGCAGAGGCAATTTGCGAGCAAGCCCATACCTTAGTGCATACCTCTAATCTCTACAATATTCCCAATCAAGCCGCATTAGGTGAAAAGCTATGTGCCCTATCGGGTATGGAGCAAGTCTTTATTGCTAACTCTGGTGCAGAAGCCAATGAAGCCGCGATTAAATTAGCGCGTTTCTATGGCAATCAAAAAGGTGTAGCACTACCAACGATTGTGGTGATGAGCAATGCCTTTCATGGTCGTACTCTAGCGACCGTAACCGCAACCGGAAACCCTAAAGCACAGGCGGGTTTTGCACCGTTAGTGCAGGGTTTTATACGGGTTGAATACGGTAATGCAGATGCTGTTGCTGCCCTTGATGATCCTAATATTGTGGCAGTACTGGTTGAGCCTATTCAAGGTGAGGGCGGTATTCGTATTCCTGATGCAGACTATTTACCTCGTCTACGAGCGTTATGTGATGAGCGTGGCTGGTTATTGATGTTGGATGAAATCCAAGCTGGTTTATGCCGCACGGGTAAATGGTTTGCTTTCCAGCATAGTGGTATTAAACCTGATGTGATGACCTTGGCTAAGGCTTTAGGTAATGGTATGCCTATAGGGGCGTGTTTAGTTGCGGGTAAAGCAACTGGACTGTTTGGCCCTGGTAATCATGGTTCTACCTTTGGCGGTAATCCACTAGCTTGTCGGGCTGCATTAACCGTTTTAGAGGTCATGGAGCGTGAGCAATTAGCAGAACGTGCCGTTGAAATGGGTGACTATTTACTAGCAGGCTTTAAAACCTCATTGGCTGAAGTGAAAGGTGTAAAAGCGATTCGTGGTAAAGGTTTAATGTTAGGCATTGAGTTAGAGCGTGAATGTGGTGAGTTAGTCAAACAAGCGCTAGCGCAAGGTTTATTGATTAACGTTACAGCGGGTAATGTCATCCGTCTGTTGCCACCTTTAGTGCTTTCTAAGGCACAAGCTGACCAAATAATAACAACCGTCACGGGATTGGTAACAGCGTTTAAATGACGCTTTACCCTTAAGCGATCTAAGCCCTAATGGGCTTAGGGGCTGGAGAGGAAGTACAAAATGGAATCTATAAGGCATTTTTTGTCACTTGATGATTTTTCTTTAGCTGAGCTAAATCATGTCATTGCCCATGCCATCGGGCTGAAAGCCTCCACTAAGCGCGGTCACTACGCAACGCCCTTAAAACATAAAACCCTTGCGATGATTTTCGAGAAAGCCTCCACGCGGACACGTGTATCATTTGAGGCAGGTATGACGCAATTAGGTGGTCATGCCATGTTTTTAGCCCCACAAGATACGCAGTTAGGGCGGGGTGAGCCAATAGAGGATTCTGCGCGGGTGATCTCACGCATGGTCGATGTGGTTATGATTCGTACTTTTGAGCAGGCTAAAGTGGAATTATTTGCCGCCCATTCACGCGTCCCTGTGATTAATGCTCTCACCGACGATTATCATCCTTGTCAGCTATTGGCGGACTTAATGACGTGGCGTGAGCAACGCGGCAGCCCGCAAGGTAAAACAGCGGCATGGATTGGGGATGGTAATAATATGTGCCATTCTTGGATGGATGCAGCGCGTATTTTTGATTTTCATTTGAATATTTCCTGCCCACAAGGTTATATGCCTAGAGCGGATATTATTGCGCGTAATCAAGCATTTGTAACTGTTTGCAGTTCACCGGCTGAGGCTATTAAAGACGTCGATGTGGTAGTGACAGATACTTGGGCTAGCATGGGGCAAGAGCATGAAAAGAAAGCACGTGAAGTTGCTTTTGCAGATTATCAAATCACAGACGAGTTAATGGCTCTAGCACATCAAGATGCGATCTTTATGCACTGTTTACCAGCCTATCGGGGTTATGAAGTTGCAGCCTCAGTGATTGATGGCCCACAAAGTGTGGTATGGGATGAGGCTGAAAATCGCTTGCATGCCCAAAAAGCTCTATTAGAAGTATTAGTCTGTGGTTTTCCTGCTGTGTTGAGTGCGCCTTAATGTTGCGTGTGGCTTCTTTTAATGCCAATGGTATTCGCTCGGCGGCTAGCAAAGGTTTTTTTAGCTGGATTCAAGCAGCCGATCTGGATGTGGTGTGTATTCAAGAAACCAAAGCGCAAACCCATCAGTTAGTATCTGATCCGCTGTTTTATCCTGAAGGCTATCATTGCTATTACCATGATGCTGAAAAAAAAGGCTATAGTGGAGTGGCGATTTATAGTCGTAAAGAGCCTGATGCAATAATCACGGGCATGGATAATCCTATATTTGATCGTGAAGGACGTTATATCGAGGCGCAGTTTGGCGATCTGAGTATTGTGTCCTTATATTTACCATCTGGCTCTTCCGGTGAGGAGCGCCAAGCGTTTAAATATCAATGTATGGATTACTTTACTCAGTGTTTAGTCAGCATGGGGCAAAGTGGCAGGCGTTATATTCTATGTGGCGATTGGAATATTGCTCATAAGCCTATCGATTTAAAAAATTGGAAGGCTAATCAAAAAACCACGGGATTTTTACCCGAAGAGCGGGCTTGGTTAGATAAAATCTTTGATGAGTTAGGGTTTGTCGATGCTTTTCGCTTAGTCAATCAAGAAGCGAATCAATATACCTGGTGGTCGTATCGGGCTAATGCGTGGGCTAACGATGTAGGTTGGCGCATTGACTATCAGATTATATCCAAGGCGCTAAGTGATCAGGTCAATGATGCTTATATTTATAAAGCTGAGCGCTTCTCCGATCATGCTCCACTGGTAATTAGTTATGCTTAGCTGAGTTAACCAGTGATAGAGTTATAGATATTAGATGAGCGGCTAAGCATTAAAATAATCGAGGCTCATGCAGTATCAGAGGTAGGCTAATATAAGGGGGCTATATGGCTGAGGTTGCAATACAACGGATAGATTGGACGTCAATATTACGTCTAGTGGCAGTACTTTTTCTAGGATTTACCTCTGGCTTACCTTTAGCGTTGACCGGACAAGCGATGCAGGCTTGGCTCACAGTAGATGGTATTGATCTTGCCACAATAGGCTTTTTAGGCTTAGTAGGTGTCCCTTATTCGTTTAAGTTTCTGTGGGCACCGCTCATGGATCGCTTCGAGCCGCCTTTATTAGGTCGTCGTAAGGGATGGTTGGTGATTACTCAGTTACTCTTAGCGGCGGCCTTGTTTTCTATTGCTTATTTAAGCCCTAAAGAGAATTTAACCTTATTTGCTATAGCAGCCCTCACCATTGCCTTTTTGTCAGCCTCGCAAGATGTTGTGATTGACGCGTATCGTACCGATGTTTTAAAGCCAAATGAGCGTGGTATGGGCGGATCTTTAGCCGTATTTGGTTATCGCTTAGCGATGATTTTATCCGGGGGGGTTGCGCTGATTTGGGCACAAACCTACGGCTGGCCTCAAGTGTATACCACTATGTCTATGATTATGGCAGGTGCTGCTGTTCTATCCTTCTTATTATTGCCTAGTCTGTCCTCTGAGTTTAAGCCTTTAGCGTCCTCGCCTAAGCAGGAGTTAAAGGGCTTTCTGGCTATGCTAGTCGGATTTGTGAGTGGCTGGTATGTCACGCATTATGTGCTCATCGTTCTGGGTCTAGATCCTAACTCTGCTAATAAGTGGCTGCAATTATTATTTATCCTCGCACAACTCGCGGTGGCGTTGCCATTGGGGTATTACTTGGCTCGCCGCGTGGGGTTTGAAACCCTGAATCGCTCGCTAGATAGCTATTTTGCTCAGTCGAGTGCGGTGGCATTTTTAATCTTGATTGTACTTTATAAGCTCGGTGATGCCTTTGCAGGAAGTCTGACCACTCCCTTTTTGATTAAAGGCATGGGGTTCACTCAGGCTGAAGTGGGGATTGTTAATAAGATTATTGGGATGTGGCTAACCATTTTTGGCGCATTATTAGCCGGTGCCTTATTATTACGCATCTCTTTATTTAAGGCACTGTTCATTTTTGGCATTTTACAGTTAGTGTCTAACTTAGGGTTTTGGGTTTTAGCGGTATTGGGCAAGGGGGCTTGGGGAAGTTTCACCTTACCCGCTTTCGACTGGATCATTATTACTGTTAAAGAAAGTAGCCAGATCGATTTTTTACTCATGATGGTGATTGCACTGGAGAATATTTCCGGGGGAATGGGGACGGCTGCCTTCACTGTACTACTGATGAGCCTGTGTAATCAGCGCTTCACCGCGACCCATTATGCATTACTGTCCGCATTTGCCGCACTAGGGCGTATTTATGTGAGTCCGGTAGCGGGGGTGCTCTCTGAAAGTATTGGATGGCCCGCCTTCTTTGTTTTTTCTACACTGATGGCTGTGCCGGGTATTTTAGCAGTTGTCTGGTTGCGATCTTCGATTAATGGCTTGAAACAATCCTAAGTCAGCATCTGGGTGTATAGCACATGAATTGGTCAAATATTAATCAGTTGATAGATAATTAACTTATGTATATAGTGCTTTGTCTAGTAGTTAAGCGATTGGAAGTTCAAATTATCGGATAAGTTGTTATTTATTACTTTTTACAAGTTAGTTAATCATTTTATTTTATAAATAGTTTTGATAAACTTATAAGGTCAGACGAACAAATCTAAAACTCTTCATTGGGGGTAATAATGAAAATTAACAAGTTCCTGAGCGCTGTAAGTATGGGTACTTTATTAAGCATCCTGTCAACGACTGCGATGGCTGAGCAAGTATTAGAATACAGTATTAAGATGGCTGACGATAATGAAACCTATCAGGTAGTGATGCGCCCTAGCACTACGCCTACACCTGATATTAGTTTAACCGGCCAAGTCACCATACGTGTACCTCATGCAGCCCAATTCCAAGTGATGGGCAATGTTGTTAGCACAGTAGAAGGCTCTGATTGGATCGAGGCATCACGTGTCGATGCTCCTGTTGAAAATGCTAACTACGATTATATTTCATTCTCGTTTGTAGGCTTACGTGCTAACAGTGCTCACAACTATCAATGGAAAGAAGGCGAAGAAAAGCTTATTTTCTCCTTTAAATCCAGTAAAGGTTGTATTGATGGTATTGAGTTAATGCCATTGGATGATCCATTCAATGTCACCAATAACTCAGTAAATACTAACCCTGGTAATCAGTTCACCAATCTAGGTTGGGGGGGAGTAGGCGAGAATAATTATAAAGGTAATTATGGTTCAGCGATTGCTTGTACCAAGTAACCAAGTCTCAGCAAGATAAGGTTGGTCCTCATCTCCAATCTTATCTGACTTGCGAATAATCATAAAAAATACGAGAGAGTCTTTAAAGAATGCAACCAACAAAATTACGCCATTACTTAGGTTTGAGTGCGTCCGCCGCTTTGCTATTAGGCAATAGTGCGTGGGCTGCTCAGACCATCGAATATGATATTCGTTGGAGTACAGCTGATAGTCGTTACCATGTGTACATGCGTCCTAATGCAACGCCTGCGCCAGACTTAAGCTTAACTTCTCAGGTCACTATTAAAGTTCCGCATGCTACAGGAACTAGTCGCTTTGTGGTGACAGGGGTTACGAGTACTAACGCCAATATTATTTGGTCTGCCAACTCACGTTCTGACGCGCCAACGGAAGACACGGCCTACGACTATATTTCTTTCACTATGACCCCGCTGTCACCTACAGCTTTTGCGTGGCAAGCGAACCAAGAGCAAGAGGTGTTTAATTTCGGCAATACCGCAACCTGTTTGCCAGGTGGTGTGATGTTAATGGAGAATTCTGATCCATTTAACGTGCCGAATAACTCTACAGGAACCAACCCTGGTAACCAATTTACCAACTTAGGCTGGGGTACTTCTGGTGATAATAACTACTTAGGTAACTATGGTAACAACCTAGCAGACTGTACCGATAGCCTAGACGATGATAAAGACGGTTTAACCAACGCCCAAGAAAAAGCGATTGGAACTGATCCTAACAATCCAGATACCGATGGTGATGGTATTCCTGACGGTACTGAGGTAGGTCCTAATCCTGCTACACCGGTAGATACAGATGGTGATGGTACTATCGATGCGTTAGATACCGATGATGATAATGACGGTGTGCCGACTGCTAATGAAAATTATAATGGTGGTACTCCGCTAGATGATGATACTGATGGCGATGGTATTCCAGACTATTTAGATACCGATGATGATAATGACGGTATTCTCACTAAAGATGAGAATTATAATGGTGGTACACCAGCCGATGATGATACGGATGGTGATGGTAAGCCAGACTATTTAGATACCGATGATGACAATGATGGTGTTCTGACTAAAGACGAAACCAAACTCGGTATGAATCCGCTGAACCCAGATTCTGATGGTGATGGTGTTCCAGACGGTACTGAAATTGGTTCTGTAGCTGCACCTCAAGATACGGATGGCGATGGTACTATTGATCCATTAGATACCGATGACGATAACGACGGTACGCTCACCAAAGACGAGAATTATAATGGTGGTACGCCCGTTGATGATGATACCGATGGTGATGGTAAACCTAACTATTTAGATACCGATGATGATGGTGACGGTCTCTTATCAAAAGATGAGACAACTATTATTGGTTCTGACCCCTTAAATCCAGATACCGATGGGGATAGTGTTCCTGACGGTGTAGAGGTTGGTTCAGATATCAATAACCCAACTGATACCGATGGCGATGGTACGAAAAACGTTCTCGATACCGATGATGATAATGATGGTGTTTTAACTAAGTACGAGAATTACAATAATGGTACATCTGCAGATGATGATACCGATAAAGATGGTATTCCCGACTACTTAGATACCGATGATGATGGTGATGGTATCCTGACTACTGCAGAGCAACCCGATCCTAATGCGGATGGTAGCCCAGCCGATGCAGTTGATACTGATAAAGATGGTACAGCAGATTACTTAGATACCGATTCTGATAATGATGGTGTACCGGATGCCGTTGAAAAAGCGATCGGTTCAGACCCCTTAAATCCAGATAGCGACGGTGATGGTGTTCCTGATGGTGTGGAAGCGGGTGCTAATCCATCTACTCCAACGGATACTGATGGCGATGGTACTCCAGACATCTTAGATACCGATGATGATGGTGACGGTATTCTGACTAAGGATGAGAACTACAATGGTGGTACTCCAGTCGATGATGATACCGATGGTGATGGTATTCCTAACTATCTCGATACCGATGATGATGGTGATGGTGTTCCAACTAAAGACGAAACCACTATTGGTTCTAACCCATTAAATCCAGATACCGATGGTGATGGTGTGCCTGATGGTGTTGAGGTAGGCGCTAATCCAGCCGCCCCAATTGATACCGATAAAGATGGTATGCCAGACGTCTTAGACACCGACGATGATAATGACGGTATTTTAACTAAGTACGAAAATTATAATGGTGGTACGCCAGAGGATGATGATACCGATGGTGATGGTATCCCTGACTACTTAGATACTGATGATGATGGTGATGGTACACCGACTGCATTAGAACAACCTGACCCTAATAAAGACGGTAATCCTGATGATGCGGTTGATACCAATGGTGATGGTATTCCCGATTACTTAGTTGCTGACGCAGATGGTGATGGTATTCCGGATGCCGTTGAAAAAGCGATAGGTTCAGACCCCTTAAATCCAGATACCGACGGTGATGGTGTACCTGATGGTGTGGAAGCGGGTGCTAATCCATCTACTCCAACCGATACGGATGGTGATGGTACACCAGACATCTTAGATACCGATGATGATGGTGACGGTATTCTAACCAAGGACGAGAACTACAATGGTGGTACTCCAGCCGATGATGATACTGATAAAGATGGCATTCCTAACTATCTTGATCCCGATGATGATCAAGACGGTGTACTGACTAAAGATGAAACGGCTATTGGTTCTAATCCATTAAATCCAGATACGGATGGTGATGGTGTGCC
>NZ_KB904787.1 GCF_000380185.1 Thiofilum flexile DSM 14609 | reverse complement strand
CGACTCCATTGGGTCTTGGATGTGCTGATGCAGGAGGATAAGGCGCGTAACCGTACCGGCGATAGCGCTCACAATTTCTCCCTCCTACGCCAGATGGCGACTAACTTACTTCGGTACAGCCAGACAAATAAGCATAGTCTCAAAGTACGACGAAAGCAGGCCGCTTGGTCAACCGATTATCTCGCCGAACTCTTGGAGCCACTCATCCCTCTACAACAATAAAGATTCAAGCGATTGCCCTGCACTACCAGGCATTACTACTGTTGTTGCCATTGCTGCATGAGATGAAAGTATCCAAACAGCCAATGCACTAATAGCAGTCTTCCAATAACGATTAATCATCTTGATCACCTTTGTCGTAATAAAAATAACGCTATAAGTGTACAATATTAAAAGAGTTTTTATTAATAGTTTTTATTAATAGTTTTTATTAGAAGTTTTTATTAACCTTTAACTGTTGATTAGTTATTATACTTATCATTTACTCTGGTTAAATAAGTCTAAAGATATGGGTGTATTTTTTGATACAGATTTGATGATTTTTTCACCATTTATTTTATAGAGATATTTAGGAGCCAAACCAAACCCCGGTCTAACACTTCGCACACACTCTTCAGTAACCACTTCTCCCGCTTCCATATCCTTAACAAAATACAAAGACCGCCGAAATTTCACATTTCCACGCTCGCTGGATTTCATCCCATAGTCTACTTGTCCTAATGCTTCCCAAGCAGTTTTAGCATCACGACATAATGCAGCTAGCTCCAACGGCTCTAATGAAAAACTGTCGTCTGGCCCACCACCTTTACGATCAAGTGTCACGTGTTTCTCAATGATAGATGCACCTAGGGCAACACTAGTAATCGCTGTGGTGTTATCAATCGTGTGATCGGAAAGACCTGTTACCAAACCAAACCGTTGAATCATGTCTGGTATAGTTCGTAAGTTATAATCAGATGCTGGAGCAGGGTAGCCACTGACGCAATGTAGTATAGCCAGTTCTTTACAGCCACCTTCGTGTGCAGCTTCAATGGCCTCTTGAATTTCTTCTGCATTTGCCATACCAGTTGAGATAATCATTGGTTTACCAGTACTGGCAGCATATTTAATTAGTGGAAGATCAACAGCTTCAAAGGAGGCAATTTTATAGGCAGGAGTGTTTAAATCTTCCAGTAAATCAATCGCTGTATTATCGAAAGGTGAGCTAAAAATGGTAATGCCCAACTTATGAGCGTAGTCGAATAGGGGCTTATGCCAATCCCAAGGCATATAAGCTTCTGAATACAGCTGGTAGAGAGTTTTTCCATCCCATAAACCACCATGTATTTGGAAGTCCTCAGAGTCGCAGTCTAAAGTAATCGTATCAGGTCGATATGTCTGTAGTTTGACCGCATCCGCTCCTGAATATTTTGCAACCTCAATAATTTTAAAAGCATTATTAATATCACCATTATGATTGGCGGATATTTCAGCAATAATATAAGGAGGATTTTGAGTTGATATTTTTTTATTGTCAATAGTGATCGTTGGTTGCATAAGTTTTCATTTACAAGAAAGAGTTTAATTTGTCTGAAATAGCATTTTTTTCTTTTTCCCATTCTTTTCTTAAAATGCCAAGCCTATACACATCAATAAGATTGTTTTTTTGTAAGTACTGCTCTCGAAATATCCCCTCTGTTATAAAGCCGAACTTTTTATGAATGTTTAATGATGGATTGGTAGATAAAACATCACAATATATTTTGTTTAACCCAATCTCATTAAATCCATACTCTAGCATTAAAAACTCCATTTTTGTTCCAGTGCCTTTTGGAGCATATGGAGCTCTATAGAAACCCCAAGCAGAGTTTCTATTAGCATGATTAATATTATTAAATGAAATAACCCCAAAAGCCGTTTCTGAAAGTTCATAAATAAAGTATTTATCAGTTTTTGATTCTTTTATATTTTGCCACCATTTTAAATGCTCATTTATGCTGATTTCGTGTTGGTTATACATATGAGTACGTATATCTGGATGATTTCTCCATGAAAGTATGAGCTCAAGCTCATCTTCTTTTATGCTTCTAAGTATTCCAAATTTACTTTTCATAAAATATCTTTTTTTAATTTCCTAAGATAAACGATGTTATTTTTTCTGTACCTAAACCAATAGTCAACTCTCTGGACTTTTTGGAGAGTATATTTAATTTTTCATATAGATATTTCTTGTTCGAGAAAAAATTAAACAAATAGTTTTGAAGGACGGCGATATGCTCAATAACTTCAATTTTTTTCTTAAGAAGAATACCTGCAAAGATTTGGTTTTTTGCAGTTATAAGCATAATCGTTGGTAAACCAAGACAACAACGTTCCCATGTTGTGCTTCCCGCAGCTCCAATACAGAGGTCACTGTTCGCCATTAATTCAGCCATATTAGAAATATTAACCTTGACTTCAATGACCCAAGGCAACTGTTGAGTTTGTGCTCTAATAATCTCTAACCAAGGAGCATGCTCACCCATCACAATAATAATTTTGCAGTGGTGGGGTAGATGACTGTTGACTAAAGCAGCAAGAACTTGACCAGTTATATTATCCTTATCTACTCCACCTAAAGTAATCAATAATTGCTTTAATTGTGGTTGTTGGCGGCGTTGTAGACTATATTCACGCCATTGGGCAAATTCAGGGCGTAACAGCGCATAGTAAGAGCCAGTAAGGATAGTACAATGCTCAGGAACAAGCGCCTGATAATCGCGTTCATCACGCCCAAAAGTTTGATCCAGCAATAAATCACAATCATGAAAACGATCTGCTAAATCATCAATCACCATGATTTTTTGACAATAAGGTCTTAGCTGCCGCTCCCATTCTTGATTCAGAGCGTAATGATCTACAATCAACCAAGCAAGTTTACTCGTTGTTAGTGTTTGGATAGCGGCGATAGTTTGCTGAGCATCTTCTTCTTGGAACGTGCCTAGCCAAGATAAATACTCTTGATGTGGATGTTGACTAGTAAATCTAGAACTGACTTCCTTGACCGATGATAAGAGAATAACACTATGGCCTTTGTTTTGGATTAGTGATTGCATATTGCCGTTATGGTCACGGCAAATAAAGATACACTCTATGCCTTCATTTTTAAGCGCGTCTGCTAAAGTCAAACAACGCATTACATGACCACTACCTATTTCAATAGAGGCATCGACCCGGAAGACGACAAACATATCGTTTACAGAGTTTTCTCTAATAAAAACCAAGTAGCATCATCCTGTGGAAAGTTTGGGTCTCGTCTGTAAACAAAGCCATAATCAACCAGCTTTAAATCTGGATATATATCTAGCATTTCTCCAGCGAAATCCCTTTTGAATAAACGATCGTTGTGTCCGCGATAATTGATCGTGACAGGTGATGGATTATAATATTCTATTAAACAAATATACTTTGAGCTGCTCTGGTAAAGTTTTTCATAGACATTTCTGAGATGTTCTGGATTTATATGTATCAATACACCCTTAATAAAAGCCAAGTCGTATTTTTCTGTGATCTCAACATCAAGTATAGATCCTTCATAGATTTTATTTACTTCCGCCCATTTTTTTAACTCTGTAATAGCAGTTGAATTGATTTCAATAGCAGCTAATCTAGTATCTGGCGCTAGGTTCTTTATGGATCTTAAATTTAATCCAATATTAGAGCCAAACTCAATAAGGCTTTTTACATTAGTTGTACGGCTAAGGATTTTTGAGAATAATGCTGTGTTACTGGCAATCCAACCATTTCCAATGTTTCTGGATGAGTACTCATCACCAAATTCTGTTGCCCAAAAGAGTTCTTGCTCCGTCTTATACTGGCTCACTATTAATCTCCTGCTGTAAAAGTTTAAACATTAATTCTGCTCGTACCCAATCTTCTTTAGTATCAATATCTTGTACTAAATGTTTGGGTAAAATGATAGGATAGCTTTGTGAGGAGAAAATAGGTTTCTCTTCTAGCCAAGCGCTATTGGTTCCCCAATAAAACTGCCCTGCATCATGGTAGGCTTCTTCTAAATCTTGAGAACGAGTACTGAAATGCTCAGGGGAAAACATCTGTATTGTATTATTTTGTTGAAGCTTAATAGCCCGTTGGATAGGAAAAGCATAACTGGTAACAGAAAAAGCATAATCCGCATTTTTTTGCTGGATTAACGTCAGTCCACCTTTCAATGCATCGACAGAAATAAAAGGTGCGGTTGCATAAATACAGCATACCCATTCCGGCGTAATCTGATTAGCCTCCAACCATTGAATCGCATGTTTAATGACTGGAATCGTTGCAACAAAATCACCCGATAGTTCTGCAGGTCGTACGAAGGGTACTTCAGCACCAAATTGTAAGGCAATCTCTGCAATATTTTCATCATCAGTAGAAACAATAACCCGCTCAAAACAACCACTTTGCAAAGCTGCTTCAATTGACCAAGCAATCATTGGTTTACCACAAAAGTTTTTGATGTTTTTTCGAGGAATACGCTTGCTACCTCCTCGTGCAGGGATAATAGCGACATTCATGCTTGTAAAATCTTTGTTAGTATTGAGCAAACCCTTTCTTGTTGTTCATCTGTCATAGCGGAAAACATGGGTAGACTAATTGCTTCCTGATAATAACGCTCGCTTTCAGGAAAATCTCCAGATTCAAACCCCATAGTTTGATAGTAAGGTTGGGTATGGACTGGAATATAATGTAAATTAACCCCGATTCCTTGCTGGCGCAATGCATCAAATACTTCTCTATGTGTCAATTTGATAGCGCTCAATTGTAATCGTATTACATATAAATGTAAGCCAGAATAGCTATCAGTATGCTGCCAAGGTAAAATTAGTGGGAGATGATCTAATAGTTCATTATATCGTTGTGCTAATTTATGCCGCCGCTGCACAAATTCATCTAGCCGTTGCATTTGGCTAATCCCTAGGGCTGCTTGCATATCTGTCATGCGGTAGTTATAGCCTAAAGCAATTTGCTGGTAATACCACGCCCCATCTGAATCATGCGTCATTTGCATTGGATCACGAGTAATACCATGACTACGTAATAGTTCCATCTTTGCAGCTAACTCTGCTTGATTAGTAGTAGCAACTCCACCTTCTGCAGTGGTAATAATTTTTACTGGATGGAAACTGAAAATAGTAATATCACTATAACGACAATTACCAATTGATTCTCCTCGATATTTACCACCAATAGCATGAGAAGCATCTTCGATGATCTTAAACCCAAATTCGAGACTTAACTGATGAATTTGCTTCATCTCACAAGGTTGTCCACACAAATGTACTGGAATCACCACCTTGGGCAAACGATTATTTTTTTTTGCCTGCTCTAATTTATGCTGTAGTTGTTCAATACTTAAATTATAAGTCCGTGGGTTGATGTCGACGAAATCAATACTTGCTCCACAATACAAAGCGCAATTTGCACTGGCAACAAACGTAATCGGACTAGTCCAAACTATATCACCCTCACCAACCCCTAGCGCTAGACAAGCAATATGTAAAGCAGAAGTAGCACTATTGACTGCTACAGCATACTTTGCCCCACAATAGTCGCTAATGGTTTGCTCAAAAGTTGGGACAGTAGGCCCTTGAGTAAGAAAATCTGAGCGTAATACATCAACTACTGCTTGAATATCGATTTCACTGATCTCTTGGCGACCATAAGGAATGAAGCTCATATTTAGCATATTAATATTTGATTTCCTCTAGTAGTCCAGCATGAATTAGCTTTTCAATAATAGGTAGACAATCTAGGGCATTTTGCTTAGTTATTTCAGCTATTTCAATGAGATCCTTTTCACCATCAGCATAAGCTAGAATATTCATCATATCATAAATGTCTTTATCACGTTTTTGGCTTAATGTAGGATATAAGCCTCGTTTACCAAGCTGTGGCTCACATAGACATTTGGTTTTATAGTAGGCATTATTTTCAATAAGCATTAGTGCTTTTGATAGAACATCGAAACCACCTTGTAAGCCTTCAGAAGTAACTAGTTTGAGGTCATCTAAAGAGGTGTGATACTCCGGGTACTCACCATATTTACTACGCATTATAGAGCAGACAGGTAAATCAACCCCAGGACTACAATATTGACGTTCGTCGCTACCACGCTCAAGAAATGAATAGGTATCATAATTAGCCGTATGATATTTTAATACATGTTTTGCAGCCCGGTCTGCTAGAGTATGGCCATGACGAGAGGGCATATACGAATAAGCTCGATCATCACCAACACAAGTAATAACAAAACCAGCAATACAATTCTTTTTCAGAGTTGATAAATGACGGCTTAAGTAAACAATTGAGCCTATCGTTTCGGGGATAAAAATAATTCGATAGGTATATCTTAGGTTCCCTAATCCCTCTAACCACTGAGCTAATGCAGTAGTAACTACAGGGCCAGATAATTCATTATTTGCCATTGAAGGATGGCAAATATAAGTAGATAAGAAAATTTCTTGTTTACTTCTTCCAGGAATAATTAATTCGCCATAATTTAGTACACCATGCTTAAGCGATGAGTTAATGACTACATGGTAATTTTGGTTTGTCAATTGCTTACGTTGTTGTTGACTTAAACAAAAACCCCAGCGCTTTTTATAATAAGAGGTGACATATGGAATAGCATCCGGGTATTGGGGTAAGGAAAAGAGATACTGCTCTAATTCTTCTAAGTACATCCATTTATCAACAGGAATAGAGTAACCAACAATATGTAAGTTGTTTTTTTGGAAGTCAATAATGCGTGTATTAAATTCATCAGCTATGTAGGCATCGGTGATATTCCATTCTAAAGGAACCTCCCAATCAAATGCCTTAGTTCCTGTTGGAACATCATGGATGACGAGTTCAGGTAAAAGATTTTGAATATAATTTAATGTTATGCGAACCCCCTCTCCGGTTAAACTTCGACAAATGGGCCATAAATCTTGTGCCCATCTATACATTATATTTCCATATTTTTTCATGATTCTCTTATGTTTTTATCTCTGATATGGTTTATCAAAAGGCTCTTGATTAAGCCATAAATAAAGATCAGATGAAAAATAAATGCTTAAAGAATTATAAAAATCTCTCATAGAAAAGCTTTCAATAAAAGAATTTCCTAAAGGTATAGAGTTGACAGTATGTTCTTTTCGAAATATATCAAAAATTTTACGATTTCTATCTCTTACAATGTTTATATTATTGTATAAAACATAAAGATACCAAGGTTGTATGGTCTTTTTTGTACCGATAATACATGGATGCATAAATTCTTTCACGTATCTATAAGGAACTCCCATCATAAACTCTAAATGGTGAACAATACTAGCTGTTGTTTCTATTTCTTTACCAACAGAAACATATAGAGCATCTTCATCAATCATACGTGAAAAGGGGGATTGTGGGCCGTAGACATGCCGAGAATTGTTTGTACAAAAATATTCAGCTTTATAACCATGCGCAGTTGAGGAGGAAAAAGGGTGTAATTGCCTTATAGAACCTTCTTTTTTTCTAAGAAACTCAGTAAATATGCCAGTTTCACTAGGGGTTTTAGCAGGGTCGAATACTTTATCTGTGTTACATAACGACCAAGAGTGTGTTGGAACTACAAGAGTACCTTGACTACCAATCAAATCTCTCAGCGCAGAATAGTGCGCATTTAGTAAAGAGTCTTTGCCTTTATTTTCGTAGAGTCCCGGACGCCCAAAGTTACCTGTTATATAAACTGTCTTCCCTGCTGATACTCCAACCCTTTCATAAGCATCTAAAATATTCCGCTGCGTATAGATTAGGTTATTTAATGGAGAGTTCATCCCGCTTTACCATGATCTTTAGCATATTGAAGAATATTATTAATAGTATTACATTTCTCCACATCTGAATCAGGGATAATTAAACCATACTTTTCTTGTAAGGAAAATAAAATGTTCGCATGGTCTAGTGAATCAATACCACTATCTTTAAAGATTGCATCATTACTTATATTTTTAATACTTTCATCAACAACTACCTCATTAAGTATTTGTCTAATAATTTCTTCATTAATCATAATTACTTTCCTTTCTTGATAAAATAGTAGATGCCCAAGATAACCCAACACCAAAGCCACTAATAAGTATTTTCTTATACGGGTCTAGATTCTCAGTTGCTAAAACAACAGGTATCGATGAGGATACTAAGTTTCCATATTGTTTAGCAAAAAAACGGGTTCTTTCAGTAGCGTTAATTCTTTTGCCAATAGTATCAATTAGGTACTTACTACCTTGATGTAAAATAAATTGATCTATTTCTTCTGAGGAGGTATTGTTTATTTCTAGAGTACGCTCAATGCTTTTAGGAACCTCAGTTGCTGAAAAATTAAAAACAGCCCTGCCATTCATATATAATAGACCATTACTTCCTAACTCTAAATCCTTCCTTCCTTTCCCATCTGTACCAAAATCGAATTTTCCTAAAAACCATATTGGATTATCAGTGCTTAACCATGTTGCAGTTCCGCCGTCGCCAAATAATAAACTCGTATTTTTATCTGCTTGATCAATTATTTTTGAATAAGGATCACATGTTACTAAGATACCATTCTTCATTTTTTGCATAGTCATAAAGGAGTGTATGATAGCAAGTCCATAAACAAAACCTGAGCATCCTAGTGAAATATCAAAAGTAGCGCAATTTTTTTGCAAATTATATTTATCATGTAGAATTGATGCAGTATGTGGTAATCCTTTATCATGTGGATTTTGTGTAACAAGAATCAAACATTCTACTTGAGTTGGTAATAAATTTGAATTTTGAAAAAGTTTGTCTAGAGCTATGCTAGCAAGATCGGCAGTATCTTCCTCATCTAAAAGTTGCCTTCGTTGAACAACCCCAATTTTTTTTTCAATCAAATCTTTATCTGTATCAAGCAGTATGCCTTGTTCAATATTATCTATAGTTTTTTTCCCAAAAGCAAAGGATATATATTTAATTCCAATCATCTTGAACCCCAGTAAAGTTTATATTTCCAATTTTTATATTATCAATATATATATCAGTATGTGTTATCTTGAGTCCTAGATTTTTTGAAAATTCGAGTTTTATTTTTTTATATGAGGATGGTAATGTATCTAGATTAATTTGTGTGAAAATCCATTTTACTTTTTGAGAGTAAATATTTAATTTTAATAGCTCTTTATTGATTGCAACTATATTTTCAATAAACGAAAATCCAGTTCCTTCTTCTAATAGTGCAGTATTTTTAGAGAATGTTGTTTTTTTTAGTATAAAATCTTCATCATAAGGTAGGCGATCAGTGATTTTATCACTTATTTCAATAATAATATATATGATCTTATCTTTAGCCTAGGGCAATCGCGGTTTCAGCCATACCGATTACGAGTAAGGGAGTGGGTAAGTCATCCGGTATGAGTTGTGCGAGGGTATCGGTCGCTCGGCGCATAAGGGAGGGTGCAACCGGAATATGCCGCCCTAATACTTTAGAGACAAATAAAAAAGAGCGTTTAGGATTGCGGCGCTCCGCAAAGCCAAATAAATCATAAGGGGTATAGGTACTATGCTGAGAGGCAATATGTAGGGTTAAAGTGCCCGTGGTCAGTTCAACTTGTTGGGTTTCTATTTGCATTTATTAACTCATACATTCTACGCGCCAGATCGCTGCTTGGGTTTGTTGGGCAATTTGTGCGGTGCTGAGTGTGCGTTCATTCACTTGTAGCTGATACGGGGCTTGTACCGCTTCAAGGAGAGCGAGCGCTAACACATTACGCACAGCAAAATTCATGTTTTGGGTATTAACAAAACTGGATGACACTACCCCTAACACCGCGCCCGTATTGTCTAGTAAGGGGCTGCCACTAGAGCCGGGTTGAATGGGGGCGGTGAATTGCAGCAGCCTTATATCATTTTGTGCACCAAATAAGCCAGAAATTACCCCCTGAGTGGCTTGAATCCCAGAACCCATAATACTAGCGAGTGGGTAGCCTAGGGTGGTAATCGGTTCGGCTAAGCCAATGCTGGTTTTGCGAAAGGCTAGGGGGTGAATGTGACTAGGGCAGGCGGCACGTACTAAAGCAAGGTCATTGGTTTCATCGCTAATGACGACCTCGGCATCGAGTTTGCCCTGAATTGAGGTGAGACGTAGCTGTCGTGCGCCTTCGACTACATGGGCATTGGTCATAAATAGATTAGGGGAGACTAAAAAGCCTGTACCTGACCAGGCCTCAGGGCGTTCATTACTAGCGCCATAGCTACCACTAGAGGGGGAGTGAGGCGAGCGCTCATCAATCTCAGCCCCCATACGTCGTCCTAATGCACTTAAGCCATAGGCTGAGGTTTCGGCGAGGGCACGAATTTTCCAAGCCCCATTGCGTTGATAGAGTTCGGCAATAATGAGTGCTGAGGCGCTAATGGGTTTGAGGTCAAGGGTGTGAGTGAATACGTTTTCTTGCTGTAGGGTGACTTGCTGGGCAAAGTCGAGTGGGCCTTTGGCACCGTAGCGATACAGCACGAGTTGAAGGCGAGTGATGCGGGTGTCGGGGAGGCGATTGGTATCAAAGGTGAGATTAAATTGGGTGCCATTATTGACGAGTTCTGAGGTGAGCCAATGGGTGTTGGGATGATGGGCGAGTACGGTGTCGGCGACTAGGTGCTTGCTTTCATCCACGGGTAATACGGCAAGCCCCAGATCGTAGCGAATATCAATAGGGAAGGAGAGGGAGAAGTCCCACCGTGTACCACTGAGTGCCAGATTGGCTCCAACGACTAGATTCATTCTATTCAACCTCGTCTACGTTATTCTCAATGACGGTGATGATAGCAAGGAATAGGAAGCAGGGTTGGAGTTTGCGCTGAGCGATATATTGAAATTAATGAGCTATAACGGTTGTATACTATTTTTTATAAGATCCAAATGCCCAGTGGCTATGCGTTAGCCCGAAGGGTGATATAATGAAACTTCGTTAAGTTGGATATTGTTATGAACGCATTAGAAATCGCAAGAGCAAAAAAGCTTTATGATCAAGGTAGTGCTAGAAAACTTTATAATTATATTAAAAAATATTTGGATAGACATGATCCCTATGCCCCCTATTTTTATTCAACTATAAGTTTAACGGAGTGGAATGAGTCTTATGAACAAGGTGAATCTAGAAGAGTAAAATTGTTAATTGAATCCGCTGATGCAGGTGTTCCAGAGGCTGCCTATCAGCTAGCCTGTTGCTATCTGTCAGGAGGAGATGGTGTTGAAAGGAATTGGAATACGGCATTGAAGTATATTAAACAGGCGATGGAGAAAAATTATGAGCCAGCTCTAGCAACATATGCCGTCCTTCGGGAAAATCCATCGAATTTTGATTAAGAGTTTGATTTAAAGTAATTCGTACTCACTTACATCAAAAGATTCCACGAGTGAAAATAGATTATTTTCTGGGCCTGATTTTCGGAAGGTATCCAGTGCAGAACGAGATTTCCATTTTTCAAAAATGTTTACTCTATTTAAATCAATAGGGTCTGGTGATACCGAAAAATCCATACAAGATTCATTTTTTCTAGCCAATAATATGGCTTCACAAGATTTATCAACGAACTCATCTCGCGAGCCAGATTTAATTATCAATTTACCTGCAACAATGATTGCCATGTCATTACTCTCTAGAGTTATGATTTAGAAGAGTTAAATGGCTAGTAGCTCTATAGCTAGTCCATTGAGCATCAGAATCTTAACTGTCGCACCCATATCAAGCGACTGGCATGCAAGACGACTTACTTTTCTAAATCCGTGGAGATTCATGATAAAGTGATCGGGAGTTTATTAACAGAATTTTTCAACTCTTCTAAAGCATAACACGAAAAATAAAAAATCGTGCTTTAAGAGTGAGAAAATTCACTAAACCCAAAACGGCTAGGTAAATAGTAATATGAAGCTACAATCAGCATGCTACAATTCTATTTATCTTGTCAAGGTTAGGATTTAAAAGTAGTGTCATGACAAAAGTGCTACTGGGTAGTTATCACTATGATCTTCAGCAGCAACAGTTATTGGATACACAGAATCATGTTTGTCCTTTGCGCCAACAATCATTAAGTGTTCTGCATCAGTTGGTTATCTGTGCCAATACCGTAGTATCTAAGCAGCAATTGTTTAGTGAAGTTTGGAGTGAGGTTTACGTTACTGACGATTCTCTCGTGCAATGTATTGCAGATATTCGTCGTGCTCTACATGACCATAATCATGAGATTTTGCAAACCATTCCACGGCGTGGTTATCTATTAATTGCCAAACCTATTAATACTTCTGTCAATCACTCGACTAATCTTCCAGAGGATTTATTACCTTTTTTAGGGCGCACTACCGAATTAAATGACTTGCAGCAGCGGCTTAAGGATTCTGGTTGCCGGTTATTGACGCTATTAGGTTTAGGTGGGGTTGGTAAATCCCGTTTAGCTAAAGCGGTGGCTAAATGCTTGATCGGGCAATTTGAACATGGGGTATGGTGGGTGGAATTAGCCCCTGTGCAGCACCCTGATTTAATCCCTCTTGCCATCGCAAACGCTATGGGTATTTCCTTACAAGGTAAACGCAGCCCTTTAGCTCAATTACAATACACCTTAGGCAAACAACAATGCTTATTAGTTTTGGATAATATGGAGCATTTATTACCTGAAAATGGAGTATGTCAGGCGCTTTTAGAAACTAATCCGAATCTTAAAATTTTAGTTACGTCGCGTTTGCTGTTGCATATTTATGGTGAGTGGCTCTATCCGTTAGCGGGTTTAAAAGCTTTTGATTATGAAGAAGATGCAGGGTATGAGCTATTTCTGCACACTGCTAAACGACTAAGCCCACAACGCACTTTTTCATTGGATGAGCAGCAAGCGATTCAAGCCATTTGTAATTTAGTGGATGGTTTGCCATTGGGGATTGAAATTGCTGCAAGTTGGGTGCGTTGTTTGTCCTGTCATGAGATTTTGCAGGAGTTGCAGCGCTATTTTCAAACGGTGGGGGTGCAGACCACAGAGGCTATTAGTGCGCCTGCCTTAGATACCGTTTTGCAACAAAGCTGGCAAATGCTAAGTACCCATGAGCAACACATTATGCAGGGCTTATCTTTGTTTCGGGGGCGTTTTAGTCGAGAAGCTGCTGCTAATGTAACGGGGGCGAATTTAAACGATGTGCGTAATCTCATGGATAAATCCATGCTTAGTCGTGCTTTGGATGGGCAGTTTGCGTTGCATGAAGTTATGCGTCAATACTCCAGTGCCCGCCGCTTTCAACGGCAACCGCTATTGAGCATGAAACGTTTTGTGGATTATCACCTTGAGTTAGCCACTAGCGTGGATACAGGCATTTTGGGGCAGCAGCAATTAAGTGGGATTGCTAGGCTTGAAAGTGAGCATGATAATTTTCGTGAATGTTTCCATTTGTGCAGCACTTATCACAACACCGATTTAGTCCAGCAAGGTTTAAAACTGGCGGGTGCTTTGGGTATGTTTTGGTTTTTAGCGAATCACTGGCAAGAAGGTTATCGCTGTTCCGAGCAGTTTTTGGCGCTTAATCAAACGATGTCTTCCCATCTAGATCAAGCACGAGTGGCAATAGTAGCAGGAGGGATTGCAGCGTTAAGTGATCAGCATGAGATTGCTGAGCGCTATTTAATACATGGTACCGAGGTCGTAAAGCGTCAGGGTGAATCGGTGTCCTTAGCGCGTGGCTTGGTGGCACTTGGAGTATTACGGCGCTTACAAGGGCGTTATCAAGATGCGCTGGCATGTGGTGAGCAAGGTAAGCAGCTTTTTACCGAGCTAGGTGATCAAGGGGGCTACCAGCTCAATCTAGTTAATATAGGGCATTCATTATTGGGGCTTGGGCAGTATGACAGGGCGGTTGAAGCCTTGGAGCAAGGTATCGCTTTACATCAACAACTCGGTGTGACTTTAAGTTTGCCTTATGCATTGGTTAATTTGGGGCGAGTACATTGGCAACAACAGCAAACTAAACTTGCTCGTGCCTATCTACAGCAAAGCTTAGAGGTCACAGAAAAGTTAGGCATGTTGCTGTATCGCGCTCAAGCACACTGCATGTTAGGTTGGATAGAGTTACATGATCATAATCCAGCCCTTGCCCTGCAATGCTTTAAGCAGAGCCTCAATGATTATTTGCGTTTGGGAGATCAAGCGGGGCAGGTGGAGGTCATGCGCGGTATTGGCGTGGCAAAAGTTGAGCTGGGTGAGTTGAGGCAAGCTTGGCAGTTTATTGTTTTAGCTGAGCATTTAATTGAGCGCCTGAATATTCCCCTATTATCCAACCATCAAACCCAATTGAACGAGGCTAAGCAGCGTATTCAACTGGGTTTAAATCAAAAAGAGCTAGAGCTACACCGTAATCTAGCTTTGATTCAAGGTCTGGATGGTTTAATTATTTAGCCTCTTACACCCATTTCAGTTTACCTGAGTAGGTGGTTTATAAATGCCTGTTGGTGGTCTGGTATACTTAGGTATGCGCTTTAGAATAAAGCACTTACAAATACCTGTTCTATCATCACAGGTGGCTATATCACCACATACCTTATCCTCAAACATTTTATTGCAATCATCCTCACCGCTACATTGGCATGTAAGACCAGAGCAGGTATAGCTAGTGCGTGGAGTGGTGGGCGCATTGTCTCTAGCAGCCACCTCTGAGCTAAATACTAATACACTGGCTAGAAGTAGCAGTTGTAATAAGTTTTTCATGATAAGCATCCAATGGGTCATGGTTATTCACGGGTGCAGTCGCGACAACTTGGTGGACAAAATTCATAAGATTTGATTTTGCAGGTCATACTGTCGTCGTTGGGGATTTTAATACGTGGGGGTTTACAGGAATCACCCAACTCTTGTTGCTCTAACTCCCACACCCCGTTATTACACACAGGCACGGCACAGGGTTTACAGGTGAACTTACAACCTATCTTTTTAGGTTTGTCGGAGTTCTTACAAGTTGCTGCTGCATAATACTCAATCTCTTGAGTGGCTTTGATAGTTAAATCAGGGAAGGTTTGATGAGTTAGCGAGTTGGCTAAGGTCACGGATGACCATAGTGATAAACCTATCAGTGCTATATAAGTTAAGCGGTTCATAGAAAATCTCCTTTTCGATACGCCCTCTTTTATTGTAAGGTTTTGTCCGGCTTACTCTTGAATGAGCCGGTAGGTGCTCGGTATTTCTGACTTTTGGGCGGAGGCGGATCAGAGCATAGATCCGGTACACCGCCACATTCACTTTCGCGTGTGCCGACTCGACACCACAGTTTTCCAGAAATTGGTTCGCGGATATATGTCCCTGCCTTACCAAAGGCGTAACAGGTTCCACCTACCGTGCGTTGCACAGCTTGGGCATTGGCAGCGGAAGCCATTGAGCAAACGGCGATGAGTGTTATAGCGATTATGAGTTTGTTGACCATGATCGATCTCCTCAATTAACGGTATCAAATGCTTGGCAGTAGCAATGATTTCCCACTGCCAAACGCAAGTGGGCTAGTCACCCGTTAGTTCACACGTTATGTATTCAAAACCATCGCAAGTAGGCGCATTACAGACCATTCTAGTCTGTAAGACATATGTCAGACCGATGTCATTGGCGCGTTTAAAGTTCGTGGCGCGTACTGAGCTTTTGGTTTTATTAACGCGTTGGCACCACACATCTGCCGCGTTTTGCCCACAATATTTTCCCCACTGCAAACACCAGTCCATGCGATAGCCATTAATCGCAATGGTGTCATCGTGGTAGGTGACTTTTGATCCATTCATAGGGCGCGGTGGGACAATTGGTAAAGGAGGGGGCGGAATCAGGGCAATCGCTTGAAGTAAATCTATGATATTTCAGAAGTTAAGCATAATGGGAGATAGTAATCAGAGCAATTTTCCATGAAAAATTTACTTTTGACTTTTTAACTATCTCAATTTAATCAATAACTTGATTCAAGCGATTGCCCTG
>NZ_KB904786.1 GCF_000380185.1 Thiofilum flexile DSM 14609 | reverse complement strand
CTCACAATTTCTCCCTCCTACGCCAGATGGCGACTAACTTACTTCGGTACAGCCAGACAAATAAGCATAGTCTCAAAGTACGGCGCAAGCAGGCCGCTTGGTCAACCGATTATCTCGCCGAACTCTTGGAGCCACTCATCCCTCTACAACAATAAAGATTCAAGCGATTGCCCTGTAACTCACCCTACCCAACAATGTTAAGCTAAATCCTATTTAGGCTTGGGCTAGAGTGGTTTATTATCCGTTTTTTGTATGGAAGACCCCCATGACACGCCAAACTGATGCTATTTCCGCCTCTATTCTGTCCGCCAACTTTGCCCGATTAGGTGAGGAAGTCGACCATGTACTCGCCTCCGGTGCAGATTTCGTCCATTTTGATGTGATGGATAATCATTATGTGCCGAATCTAACCATTGGCCCTATGGTCTGCGAAGCCCTGCGTAAGCATGGTGTTACCGCCCCCATTGATGTGCATTTAATGGTGAAACCGGTTGATCGCATTGTGCCCGATTTTGCCCAAGCCGGAGCGACTTACATTACCTTTCACCCCGAAGCCTCTGAGCATGTCGACCGTACCTTGCAATTGATCAAAAATGAGGGTTGTAAAGCTGGTTTAGTCTTTAACCCGGCTACCCCCTTAAGCATTCTCGAATATGTGATTGATAAGGTGGATATGATTCTACTCATGTCCGTCAATCCGGGCTTTGGTGGACAAAGCTTTATTCCCACGGCTTTAACTAAATTACGCCAAGTACGTCAGATCATTGATGCCTCAGGACGCGAGATTCGCCTAGAAGTCGACGGTGGGGTAAAAGCCTCGAATATTCGTGAGATTAAAGAGGCGGGAGCCGATACCTTTGTGGCAGGCTCCGCTATTTTTGGTGCTGCAAATGCGAATGACCCACAGCGCTATAATACGATTGTGCAGCAATTCCGAGCGCAATTAGCCGAGGCTCGCTTTTAAATGCCATTAAAACCTCAACTCGTCTTATGTGATTTAGATGGCACCTTAGTCGATAGTGTGCCGGATTTGGCGTATAGCATTGATCAAACCATGCTGGTTTTAGGCTTACCTGCGCGTGGAGAAGAGGCGGTACGGCATTGGGTGGGAAATGGTTTACAGAACTTAGTCGCCCGTGCGCTGTGTAATGATATGCACGGCAATGCTGACCCTGAACTACTCGCCAAAGCCTTGCCCATTTATATGAGCATCTATCGTCAGCATACCTCTGAACGCAGTCACGTTTATGATGGTGTGGTGGAAGGGTTAGACTATCTCAAGCAATGCTCTGAGCTAAAGCTAGGCTGTGTGACGAATAAGGCCGATCAATTTACTCAGGTGCTCTTAAAAGATATGGGATTAAGTGGGTATTTTGACTTAGTCATCAGTGGCGACACCCTACCTGAGAAAAAGCCACATCCTCTGCCTTTACTCCATGCAGCCGAGTATTTTGGAGTCAAACCCCAACATTGCCTCATGATTGGAGATTCTAAGTCGGATGTACAAGCCGCACGAGCGGCTGGCTTTCACATTATTTGTACTAGCTATGGTTATAATCATGGTGAAGATATTCGTAATTATCACCCTGACTATGTGATTGATTCGTTTGTTGAACTCAAGCAATTGATTACTTGTCGCTAGGCATTGATACTTGCCATCGCATCACTACGATGGCAAGTAGACTCAGTGGTGTTTTACTGATTGATGACAACCAGATGATTGATATTATTTAAGCGCTATGAGCTTGGGTATGCCGACTAGCCAGCACTTTCTCTTCTTGGCTATAGAGCCAAATCATAACGATGGGTGCTACAGCAATTACTAATACACTCACCCACATAGGCAATAAATGGGTCAATGCAATAGCAGAGGATAAAGTAGGCAATAATAGCGCTGCCAAAATAGCGGCTAGATTGTGTTTGCCCTCATTAACTACCGAGGCACGAATAATACTAAGGGTTAGCATATACACTGCGACCGCCACTGCAAGGGTAATAATAGCCATAGTAGGACTACCACTATGTTCGCCCGGATTATCAGTCAAATTATCTGCCACCAACTCTAATCCCGTCCCCACAGCAGCTAGAGCGGCAAAAATAAAGTAATGACCATAACCAAACATAAAGGCACGTTTTAAGCTACGCGCATGTAGGGCTTGAGCAAAGGGTACTTTGAAATATAGCCACCATAAGGCGAATACTAAGACCGTACCTGAAAATCCAATCAATAAAGCGTGTAGGATATCGACCTCACGCGCATTCATAATGGCATTACTAACCCCAATAATCCCCTCGCCTAATACGATAATGGTTAACAAGCCATAACGTTCGGCAATGTGATGGGAATGCCAAGGGGTATTCTTATCACGCTCAGCGAGTAACGGTACTAGTAACTCACCCGCCATGAAAAACATCATGGAGGTAAGACGTGCGACTAACCCCATATCCTGAGTCACTAAATACCAAATCACCCACAAAACCTGCATCACTAAAAGGCCATAGGCATAACGGCGGGCTGTAGTGGCATATTCGGGGTCATCCTTAGCGACTCGCAGCCAAAGGGAAATCATAGCTACACGCATCACGATATAGCCCAATAGCCCTAGCAAGGCATCGCCATTGAAAAAGCCTTTCATACCAGCAGCCATAATCAAAGCGCCCGCCATCTGTACCATAGATATCAAGCGGAAATAGGTATCATCGCTATCAAACGCGGAAGAAAACCAAGTGTAATTCATCCATGCCCACCACATCGGGATGAAAATGGCGAGATAAATGACAATACCCTCGTAATGATGCTCAACTAAGGCATGATGCAAAGAGGAAGCACAGGCTCCCACCGCCACCACAAACACTAAATCATAAAATAGTTCTAGTGGAGTAGCCGCCCGATGCTCTTCGTGTATATTGCGACCCGACATACGGTTGATTAAAAGCCGTTTCATCCCTATCTCCAAGCAACTCGTATAGCCCTATCGGCCTGTCTATAATACAACCGCCCTAGTCCAGTGTGCATGCTCTGCACACTGAGCAAGCTACCTATCATTCTAGATGACATACTACGTCCTATAGTGATTTAAGAGGGCGTCATTCTGTCATGTTTTAGGGAGTTTTACAGCCGCCCCATTTTACCACGTTGATAGTCCTGCATCGCCTGACGGATTTCTTGCTGGGTATTCATTACAAAAGGCCCATGTCCTACCACTGGCTCATTTAACGGCTCTCCGGTGAGCAGTAGTATTTTGGCATCGGTGGTACTTTCCACATGAATAGTGCTGCCCTCATGCTCAAATAAGCCCACCTCCGCTTCATTGACCGTATGGGAGCGATTGACTTGTACCTGTCCTTGTAAGACCAACAGCACAGTAGAATGTCCCTCTGGCACAACCACATCCAACGCCGCCCCCGCATTGAGGCGCATATCCCACATATTAATAGGGGTATGAGTATGAGCAGAGCCTTGTTTCCCCTCAAACTCGCCTGCGATCACGCGCACATAACCTTGATTATTCGCCAGTGTTGCAACTGGAATATCGCTATCAAGAATGCCCTGATAACCGGGTGGGTTCATCTTATCCTTAGCCGGCAGATTGACCCATAACTGCACTATTTCAAAACGTCCGCCGCGCTGTGCAAACTCACGGCCATGAAACTCTTCATGTACCAGACCACCTGCAGCCGTCATCCATTGCACATCGCCTTTACCAATTTTCCCACCCGCACCGGAGGAGTCACGATGTTCTACTTCACCGTCATACACAATAGTCACGGTTTCAAAACCACGGTGCGGATGCTCACCCACCCCTAAGCGTTTTTCAGTGGGAAGAAAATCATAAGGGCCTGCATAGTCCAATAATAAAAAGGGACTTTGCATCTCATCTAAGCCACTGTTATAGGACAACAAAGTACGTACTGGAAACCCATCACCTACCCAATGTCCGTGGGGATTACGTAGTACACGATAGAGTTGCTTCTCTTTCATATTCAAACCTTTATTAAAACAGTGGAACAGCAGCCTATGAGTCAGCACAATAGCTCGTGCTTAAATTCGCTAGGTCTTCATCTCTCATCACGACAATATGGGGACTATTACGACATTTACAAGCAGGCTAAGGCGTTCGCTAAAACCAACTCCATCTATTCCCTTACTATTACCCTATATCGGATTATACTGCAGCATTTGCTTAAGCTAGGGGGGATAATTACAGGAATATCTAAACTTAGGGTATATAGCTTCTGTGCTTTAGTCGCAATGAGAACCATCAGTGCCGTCACGGCTTGATGATTAAATAAACTTATTATTTTTACGCTCAAATAAGGACTTACTACTAATGCAGCGTCTTTTATTAAGCTTTATGCTTGGCTTAATCATTATGGCTCCCTTGAGTCATGCCAACGATAAAGCCGACTGGGATACTATACTGCCGGCTAAAACTAGTGACTTAACTTTAAAAAAATTAGCCGAGCGCCATGCAGCTCTATTTGATTACTTTGTGAAAAATTCCTTACAAGGTAAAGGAAAAAAAGTATTTAATAAAGTAAAAGCTAAAGTCGCTACCAATATGCGCTGGCTTAATTCTGCGAGAACCAATGATTACAATGAGGCATTTAAACGCTCCTATCCTTTTGTCTCGACTTATGATTTAAAAGGTATGCCCGATAGCATTTTTCTACTGGCCTATATGGAGTCGCAATGGCACGGCAAACGGGGTAATAAATCGGCTGACTATGGCTATTGGCAAATGGTTCCGGAGGTACTCAGTGAGCTAAAAACCCTACCCTATTTACCGAGTAAAATTCGGGGGGGGCATCTGAATAAAATTAGAGAACACGAGCTTCTCAGTACGCAAGCGGCTCAAGCCCATTTACATCGTTATCACTTTTATTTTGCTAAGGTAGCACAATATTCCGAAACGGACTCATGGCTCTTAACCTTTACAGCGTTTAATTGGGGAGCGGGTAATGTCAAGCGCTTAATGGAGCAAGTGGTAAATGATGGTTTAGAAGCTAATTATTCTAATTTTTATTATTATCTCTATCAGCTTTATCAAAAGACCCCTGATGATAGATCACTGAGGGCAGCGGTGGAGTATGTACCTAAACTGTGGCATTTAGCGCAATTGATTCATGAAGTGAATTAACTCAAAGTTAGGCTGCCGAAGATTTGGTAAATCTTCGACAGCTATACCCTAACTCTCTCCCCCCGTATAGTTTTGCTAGGTTCTTACCTTATTAGCAAAACTATAACGATCCATTCCTAAGCTGTTCATATCAATAGCGGGTGCTTGACCTGCTACTAAATCCGCCACTAACTTGCCAGATCCGCAGGCCATTGTCCATCCTAATGTACCATGTCCGGCATTAATGAATAAATTTTTATACGGTGTAGCCCCGATAATAGGCGTGCCATCCGGCGTCATAGGACGCAAACCTGTCCAGAAATTATCCTGACTCATATCCGCTGCCTTGGGGAACATATCCGACAGGACAAAGCGCACCGTTTCACGCCGTTCATTACGCAAACGTAAATCAAAACCCGTTAGCTCGGCGGTTCCCGCTACGCGAACTCGATCACCTAAACGGGTAATGGCGACCTTATAGGTTTCATCCATCACCGTTGACACCGGAGCCGCCTCTGGATTAGTAACAGGTACGGTAATGGAGTAGCCCTTCACGGGATAAATCGGAATATCAATCCCAATCGGGCGCAATAATTGCGGTGAGAAACTACCCAAAGCCATCACATAGCTATCGGCAGTCATCAGCCCTTGATTGGTTTGTATTCCCGTGATTTGGGTATTGGCGGTTTGAATAGCTTGTACCGCGACCCCATATTTAAACTCTACCCCTAAACCTTGCGCTATCTGGGCGAGATTTTGGGTAAACATAAAACAATCACCCGTTTCATCTAAAGGCAAACGTAGTCCCCCTTTGATTTTATCCCGCACATAATGCAGCCCAGGCTCTGCCGCAATACACCCCTCTACATCTAAACGCTCATAGGGCACATTACAGGCATCAAGGATATCGGTATCTTGCTTAGAACCTTGCAGTTGTTTATCAGTACGAAATACTTGCAGGGTGCCTTGGGTGCGTTGATCGTATTGAATATTCGTTTCTTGGCGCAGCTCATCTATCATCACGCGGCTATATTCGGCAATCCGTAGCATGCGACTTTTATTAATATCGTACCGTGACACAGTACAATTACGTAGCATCATGACCATAAAGCGCAACATAGGCCAATCCACTTGACTAGCACGAATCGCCAAAGGAGAGTGTTCGCTTAGCATCCACTTAACGGCCTTCATGGGAATACCAGGCCCTGCCCAAGGAGCAGAGTAGCCCGGCGAAATTTGCCCTGCATTCGCGAAACTGGTTTCCATGCCAGAATGTGGTTGACGCTCTAATACCGTCACCGTATGGCCTTGCTTCGCTAGATAATAAGCGGTAGTGGTGCCAATAACCCCGCTCCCAATAATCACAATATGCATGCCTGCTCTACTCCAAATAGGGTAATTTTATTACGTGTTGCTGACAGGCGGTATGTTACCCAATTCTGTACTGTGTTTGATAGTAGAGCATGCTGGACTCGACGGTTGCGTCTGTTGTTAAAGAGGTGGATTTACTGGTTTATATCTCTTTCACGACAACTAAGTGAGGAGAAATCACCTTTTGGCAAAGGGGATTTTAGCTTCAGACCACTCAGCTCTTCTTTAAGATTAATATGCTCGCTAACACTACAACCGTTTTTACTCGCAAACGCGGCTAAGCCATCCCCACCTTCCACCGTTTTGACAATGACCCCCACACCAGGACTCACACAACAACCGATGTATTCACTCATATACTCCTCTTCAATCACCACCAGACTATGCCCCATAAAAGGAGCGGGCTGTTTTAAGAGGTAATAGTCGGTATAGTCAGCTCGTCCGTTAGGTTTCTTGCCAATAAGCCCCGCCTTCATATAGGCTTGAATCGCTTTCCCAGAGTCTGCCATACGCTCCTCACCACCCGATTTCAAGCGCAGTGCATTTATCAAACCTTCTTCAATAGTAGTTTTGTTGGAGCTTTTGGTTGAGGTTTCTTTTTTGGCTCCACCCACTGGAATCAGAAAACTATCAAACACATAACCAAAAGAACTTTCCCATTCTATTTTCACCCATTCGCCTGATTTACCACTAATGGAATCCTTTTCCCCAGTCCTTTCTATGATTTTGACTTTGCCATTGACGGGAACGCTACCTATTTTCTTGCCTGTTACGCCCGCCGCATCACGTACTGTCAAGGCTGGCTCTGCGGTAGATAGATACCAACTTTCCTCGGAACTGGCCTTTGAGCAACGCCCTTTAGTAACGGCTGCAATATCACCCATCCCATGCTCTGGGTTTAATGTTAGGCAAACGGGAGTCCCTTTTTTCTCTGACTCCGTGAGGTATTCGCCTCCTTTTACGCTATCGTTGGCAACATAAATATAATATTCCTTACCCGCTGCGGTGGTAAAAGTAAAGCCATCCCCTGACTCTGAAAACTCTCCTATTTTTTTAATGACCGCTGTCACTTGATCCGGTGCTGCCATACTGACTGGGGATGCTGCAAGCGCCATGCATGCAATTGCCATAGTGAGCTTAATATTCGCCATATATTTCTCTCGTTTTAACATTAGTTTGTTTTGACACTCTCTCCATCCTAAAGAACAGCGCCACCGGGCAAGACCGTACTCTTACTCACCTATTAGCTCTATCTTTCAGATTCTTAGGATTAATATAGCTAATCTAATCGATAATGGCGGTATTATTTTAAAAGAGCCTAAACTGAAGTTAGGCTCTGTCTTTCGGATAGATAGTTGCCAATTAACACATAAGCAACTATTCACAAATCCTGTGCCTATGCTAGACTCTGGCTTCTATTCAATACTCGATAGTTGAATCATTATGTTGATATGCAATAAAACAAGGCGATGGCGTCTCTCCAGTTAAGTTAAACCTAACCAACTGGCTTTTTTCGTAATTGTTTTATTGGATGACTCTTCATGAATCGGAATGAATTTGACCGTTATATTGCGGCAGGCTTTAATCGTATTCCCGTCTCACGCCGTATTTTGGCTGATCTTGATACCCCCCTCAGTGCCTACTTAAAATTAGCTGATAAACCCTATACTTATCTCTTTGAATCGGTTCAAGGAGGGGAAAAATGGGGACGCTACTCGATTATTGGCTTAGCCGCTAAAACGGTGATTCGAGTTTATGAGCATCGAATTGAAGTCCATCAAGCACAGCGTGGCATTGAGTATTTTGAAGCGCAAGATCCTCTTGCTTGGATCGAAGACTATCAAGCTCAATTTAAAGTACCTGATCTGCCTGACCTGCCCCGTTTTAATGGTGGTCTAGTGGGGTATTTTGGCTATGATACGATTCGTTATATTGAGCCTAAACTGGCTAAAACGACTAAACCTGATCCTATTGCTACACCTGATATCTTACTGATGGTCTCGGATGAGGTCATTGTGTTTGATAATCTACGCGGTGAAATGCATCTCATCGTATTAAGCGATGCCACTAGCTTTGAGGCTTCACAGCGTCGCCTAGATACCTTAGAGACTCAACTACAAGAAGCACGTCGCCTCTACCAAGCTAGCCACAGCTCTTACGCTATTGATGAACAAGACTTTGTATCGGGTTTTACCGAACAAGGTTTTAAGGACGCGGTTACTAAAGCACGCGAATACATTACTGCAGGCGATATCATGCAAGTGGTACTCTCACAACGGATGAGCCTACCTTTTAATGCGCCGCCACTGGATTTATATCGTGCGTTACGCCGCTTGAACCCTTCACCTTATATGTATTTCTTAAATCTGGATGATTTCTATATCGTAGGCTCCTCTCCAGAAATACTAGTCCATTTAGAGGATAATACGGTTACGGTACGTCCTATTGCAGGTACACGTCGACGTGGTCTTACCGAAGAGCAAGACAAAGCCTTAGAACAAGAGTTGCTTAATGACCCCAAAGAACTCGCCGAACATTTAATGCTTATTGATCTCGGACGCAATGATACCGGACGCGTGAGTCAGATTGGTTCGGTACAGCTAACCGATAAGATGGTGGTTGAGCGTTATTCGCATGTCATGCACATTGTTTCTAATGTCACAGGCGCACTTCTACCGAATCAAACCGCCATGGATGTACTACGTGCTACCTTCCCTGCCGGTACGGTCAGTGGAGCACCCAAAATTCGCGCCATGGAAATTATTGACGAGCTAGAGCCAGTCAAACGTGGGATCTACTCCGGTGCGGTAGGCTATATTGCATGGAATGGTAATATGGATACCGCCATAGCGATTCGTACTGCAGTGATTAAAGATGAGCAGCTCTATATTCAAGCCGGTGCGGGTATAGTTTACGACTCCGTGCCTCAGGCCGAATGGGATGAGACTATGAATAAGGGGCGTGCCGTCTTTAAGGCCGCTCAGGTAGCATTAGCCGGTCTAAATGGTAATCAGGGTTGAGGAGTAACACGATGAAGATTTTAATGATTGATAACTACGACTCCTTTACCTTTAATCTAGTGCAATATCTAGGCGAGTTAGGAGCCGAGGTTATTGTAAAGCGTAATGATGAGATTCCCGTCGAAGCTATTGATGACATTGCACCAGATAAAATCATGCTCTCTCCAGGGCCTTGTACGCCGAATGAGGCGGGTATTTCACTAGCTACCATTCAACGTTATCAGGGACATATTCCTATCTTTGGTGTGTGCCTAGGTCATCAAGCGATTGGACAAGCATTTGGCGGGCGGGTGATTCGCGCTAAATCGATTATGCATGGTAAGACCTCGCAGATTTATCACACAGGCATAGGGGTATTTAGTGATTTGCCTAGTCCTTATCGGGCGACACGTTACCACTCTCTAGTCATTGAGCAAACTACGCTGCCAGCGTGTTTGGAGATTACCGCTTGGACTCAAAATGCGGATGGCTCCATGGATGAGATTATGGGAGTACGCCATAAAACCTTAGCGGTAGAAGGTGTACAGTTTCACCCCGAATCCATTTTGACGGAACATGGTCATGCTATGTTGCAAAACTTTTTAAACGGTCGTTAATTAGGAAATATGTTAGTGGTTGAACCCGTCAGTTTATTACGGCGCTTAGGAGCCATGTTTTATGACATGATGCTGATTGGGGCAACCGTCCTAATTATAGGTGGGATTATTAATACAATAGTGAGTCAACTGTTGGGCTTGCCAGAAATCCCGCCTCGCTCCACTTTGGCAAATCTACTATTTCTCCTTGAAATACTAATGATTTATGGTCTATTAGGTTGGTTTTGGACACATGGTGGACAGACCTTAGGGATGCGGGCTTGGAAAATTAAAGTGGTGACGTTTGAAGGTAAGCCTCTCAATTGGCAACAGGCTAGCGTGCGTTTTATAGTCAGCCTCATGAGTTTGCTCATGCTGGGGGCTGGTTTTGTAATGGCGTTATTTGATCCTGATAAAATGACATGGCACGACCGCTATTCACGCACCAAACTAATACCTGCACCTCGTTAATAGAATAGTTTTTACGCTAATATTTGCAAAATAGGACGCACTGCAGCCAGCGCTTTGGCTGTGCTATAGTGCCATCCTTTCACTCTATGCCACTAAAGGATTTTCCACATGCAATATGCCTTTCAAGCGGAAGTCAATCCCACTACCTTAGCAACCGATTGTGTGATTGTTGGAGTTTATGCTGATAAGATTTTATCTCAAGCAGCGGCCTTACTAGATGAGACTAGTGAAAATGCTTTGCAACAACACCTAGCATTGGCTGACTTTACAGGTGAAAGAAATACTAGCAGCCTGCTCTATAAAGTTAAAAATATTACCAGCCCACGCGTCTTATTAGTAGGATTAGGTGATCAAGCCAAATTCAACCTAGAGAGCTTAAATCAAGCTACACGTACCACCGCTAATGTGTTGAAAAAAGCTAATCTAACTCAGGTTAGCTCATTTTTAGTTCAAGAACTAGCGACTGAACAACAGGCTGCAGCTATTCGTCAGAGCCTATTGACCTTAGGCGATGTGTTCTACACGTTTAATGTTTATAAAAGCAAACCTGAAACAGCTCCAACCCTGACCCAGTGGACGTTAGCCCAAACCAATCAAGGGGAAGGTGAGGCCGCTTTACAACAAGGTCTAGCCATTCAGCGCGGTGCTTATTTGGCGCGTGACTTAGGTAATGCGCCGGGTAATGTGTGTACCCCCACTTATTTAGCTAAAACCGCACAATCCCTAGCCGATCGTCACTCACAGGTGCAAATCACCGTATTGGAAGAAAGTGATATGGAAGCTCTCGGTATGGGGTCTTTTATGTCCGTATCCAAAGGTAGTGAACAACCCGGTAAAATGATTGTTTTAAACTATCAAGGTGCGGGGGCAGAGCTAGCCCCGATTGTCTTGGTGGGTAAAGGGATTACCTTTGATACCGGCGGTATTTCCCTAAAGCCCGGCTTGGCGATGGATGAAATGAAATATGACATGGGTGGAGCCGCTAGTGTATTGGGTAGTTTCCAAGCCTGTGTAGAAATGCGCCTGCCCCTGAATGTGGTGATGATTATTGCAGCGGCTGAAAATATGCCCAGCGGACGTGCTAGCAAACCCGGTGATATTGTCACCAGTATGTCTGGCAAAACCATTGAAATCCTCAATACTGATGCGGAAGGACGTTTGGTACTCTGCGATGCTCTGACCTATGCCGAGCGCTTTAAACCGGCTGCAGTAGTCGATGTAGCAACGTTAACAGGAGCTTGTATTACTGCTCTAGGCCATCATACGGCTGGTTTACTCAGTAATAATGATGCCTTAGCCGCTGAACTATGGAGTGCCGGTCAACAAGCCGATGATGAAGTATGGCGCTTACCCATGAATGATAAGTATCAAGAGCAGCTTAAAAGTAATTTTGCCGATATGGCGAATATTGGTGGCCCTGCTGGGGGTACGATTACGGCAGCCTGCTTCTTAGCCCGCTTTACGGAAAGCTATCCGTGGGCGCATTTAGATATTGCGGGTGTGGCGTGGAAAAGTGGTGCGGCTAAAGGCTCTACCGGGCGTCCTGTCCCCTTATTGACGCAATGGTTATTAAATCGCGCTCAGGTTGCCTAACACGGTTATGACCCATATTCGTTTTTATGTGCTGAAATCGAATCAATTACAAGCAAGATTAACCCTTGCTTGTAAACTGATTGAGAAAGCCTATAGCCAACAATTAAAAACCTATATTCATACCGACAATGCCGCTATGAGTTTGCAGTTAGATGATTTATTGTGGACTTATAATGACTTTAGCTTTATGCCCCACGAATTAGCCCCTAGTGCTAACAAAGATACTCTGATTCTTATTGGACATGATTATGAGCCGCTAGAGCATTGTGATTATTTAATTAATCTCTCAGCGACGATGCCCGCCTTTTTTGCCCGCTTTGAGCGCTTTGCAGAAATTTTAGATCAAAACGAAGCCATTTTACACGCTGGTCGTAAACGCTACCAATTTTATCGTGATCGCGGCTATACTCTAGACTATCATATACTCAATTAGCTACCCCAACCCCAAGGCTAGCTGAGTGTAAGAGTGTTACCCAACTTAATTTACAAGCGATAAAAAACATAATGTCTAAACACGACCGTTTTGATACTACTATTCGTATTCCGGTGGTCACTGATTTAGTAGCTCCTGGGGATGCCGACGTCATCCGCAGAGCACGTGAACGTAACCCACGCGCGTTAGGATCCTCTTATGAGCATACGCTTAAAATACGCATGGCTGATATTCAATCAGCAACCGGACAGGATGAATACGGAAAACTAGGTCGCGCCCATGCGATTCGTTCAGAAAGTAATAAGCGCCCTGCCTCCTCTGATTTAGCCGCTGAACCTGCTGCTAAAAAGGCTATTCACGAATAGCTCTCAGCCCTTCATTTAAAACCCCTAATAACTTCTCTCGCTCAGACCTAGCTGTGGTCTGGGCGATTTGCTTTATCTTCTCATTATGCTTCATTACTTCAGCATTCATTTACTCTCGCTTTGCTAAAATATAAAACATAGGCTAAATACCAACCATTAATTCGACGGAATATGCGTTAAAAATATGCAAATACCAAGATTACTGGCAGATTTATGTTTACTAAAGAAGCCTACACTGTTAACTGCAAATAGAGCTTGCCCCCTATCAGAATTAGAGTCTCGTTTCAAGGTGATGGGTTATGTTAGGTTATGGCGGCTTGTAGTTCACTGAAAAGGTTATTAGATGAAGTATTTAATGCTTGCTTGTTTAACCCATTTATGGCTACAGTTTGTAGTGTTCAGACTCATGAGTATAACAAAATGGTTTACAACTCATTAAATAACAATCACCATAGGTTATACTAATTTTAACTAAATAAAGCTATTGAATTATGCAAGTACTCACATTCAGTGATGCTCGTCATCTTGTAGCTCGCACAGGACTAGGTGCTGAGTGGGAGACAATACAAAGGCTGGTGGGCAAACCGAGAGCAGTGGCAGTTGATTTAGTATTAAATCAGCCTATTAGCTTGCCGGGTGCTCCTCCTGCTATGTCGCCATGGAACAAGTTAGAGCCCTTAAGACAAGTTAATCCACAAGGTCGCAAACAAGCCTGGGTGATTGCCCAACAAGAGGGAAAATTACTTCAAGGTTGGTGGCTTAATCATCTGATCCGTACTAGATCGCCGGTGGTTGAGCGTATGACCTTGTTTTGGCATGGCTTATTCACTTCCTCTATTCAAAAAACCTTACAACCCAGTTTTCTCTATAAACAGAATGTATTATTACGTCATTATGCGTTAGGTAATTTCAGATACCTACTCCATGAGATAGCCAAAGATCCTGCTATGTTGGTTTATCTAGATGGTCATCAGAATATGCGTTCTAGCCCTAACGAAAATTTTGCCCGTGAACTCCTAGAGCTATTCACCCTAGGGCGCGGTTATTATCGTGAATCGGATGTTAAGGCAGCCACACAAGCTTTCACGGGTTGGAGTCTAGACCCGAATAACGGGACTTTTGTCAAAAGACCTGACCAACACAGTTCTAAACGAGTCACTTTTCTAGGCCGTACGGGTCAATTTGATGGTGATGAGATTATAGATATCCTGCTCCAACACCCTCGCACTGCTGAGCATATTGTTACCCTATTATGGCGTGAATTTATCAATCCTGTGCGTTTAGATCAGGGGATTATTCGGCACTTAGCCCAAGCATTTAGACAAAGTGATTACGATATAAGAGCACTCATGCGAGCCTTATTAAATCATGAAGCGTTTTGGGTAAAATATAACCGTGGCACGATTACTAAATCACCTATTGAAATTTTAATAGGGACTATTCGTATGGTGCCTTATCCACAAGAAGGTATTACTGAGCTGGTCAATTTATGCCGACTATTAGGGCAAGAACTCTTTGACCCTCCTAATGTTAAGGGCTGGGCCGGTGATCAACATTGGGTTAATAGCCAAACCTTATTAGTAAGAACTTCTTATTTAACTAAGTTATCCCGTGGTAATTTAAATCGGCGCGTATTTACTGGATTAGATTTACCTCAAACGAGTAATGAGCGCTTACAAGAATGGATGCTTGCTGTACCTGCGGTAAATCCATTACCTAGAATACCCGGAGATAGGCGTTTGGTGCGTGGTCTATTACTAGATCCAGCATTCCAAGTAGTCTAATGATATTAATCAATAATTATCGAATTATGATGAATAATTCTTTAGTGTGTAGCGCGAGTATTAAAACTCTATGAAACGGCGTGATTTTTTGAAGGTAGCGGCAACACTACCTACTCTTAGCCTTTTACCTCTCACTAGTGAAGCGGCTCCCGGCAGCCCCGATCGAATTGTGGTATTTGTCAAATTAGGTGGTGGTAATGACGGCCTAAATATGGTGGTTCCCTATCAGGATCCACAATATTATCGTTTACGTCCTACGATTGCTGTGCCTAGGCATTTAGCTCTACCTTTAGAACAAAATATGGCATTAAACCCTTATATGAAAGCGTTAATGCCGTTTTGGAAAGCTGGAGAAATTGCTTGGATACAGGGAATAGGTTATCCAAACACTGACCTTTCCCATTTCCGCTCCTTAGATATTTGGGAAACTGCTTCTGCTCAATATAGATCAGAAGGCTGGCTCAATAATATCCTCCCGCGTTTTAAACAGGGATTACATGGTATTATTTTAGATGAAAACGCAGGGCCTTTTTGTGGTAAAGATTGCAACGCAATTACTATGCAAAGTCCCGAAGTTTTTTTAAGTCAGGTTAGTTTAATACAAGATATTAGGCCAAACGCAACTAGTCCAGCTTTAAGGCATATTACCCAAGTACAGCATCAGCTTTATGCAGCGGGTGAGCAATTACGTACCAAAATGTCACGCCCACAAGGACTCAATGTTCCGTTTTCAACCAGTGTGTTTGGTCGCCGTCTAGAGTCTGTTGCCAAAATGATTATCAATGGGGTAGATGCCGTCGCTTACAAAGTAGAGCTAGATGGTTTTGATACGCATGTTAATCAAGTCGATACTCAAAGTAATCTGCTACAACATTTATCGGTTGGCCTCTCATCCTTTGCTAATGCAATGAAAGCGGCGGGTAAATGGGATAATGTCTTAGTAGTCACTTATTCAGAGTTTGGACGCAGAGTGCAAGAAAATTATGGTCGAGGTACGGATCATGGCGCAGGCTCAACGCATCTTGTGATGGGAGGAAGAGTGCGTGGTGGTTTACATGGTGATAGACCACGATTAAATGAACTGGATCATAATATGAATTTAGCTAGCCCCATCGATTTTCGTAAGTTATACGGAACCATTACCCAAAACTGGTGGCGACAAAGAAATCCTTGGGCTGGATTAGGCGTATTACCTATTCTCAGTTAGCTAACAAACAGTAATCTAGCACCTGATGGAATGATTATTCCGTTGGGTGCTGATATGGGTTATATGATACTTAATCTCCAGAAACAAAAAAGCCTCGTCAGATGATCATCCAACGAGGCTCAGAAATCAAGCTTGGCACTGACCTACTCTCACATGGGGAAACCCCACACTACCATCGGCGATACTGCGTTTCACTTCTGAGTTCGGGATGGGATCAGGTGGTTCCACAGCTCTATGGGTGCCAAGCAAACTACTAGGGTATACGATGCAGGTTCTTGGTCTTCTCGTAGTGGTTTTGAGTTATGCATGAATCATCTATCAATGATCCACCACTCTCGTCACTACAGGGCCTACATCACCCAATTCAGGAAAGTCATCAAACTCGTGTACTGTATACTGTATCAATCTCTTG
>NZ_KB904785.1 GCF_000380185.1 Thiofilum flexile DSM 14609 | reverse complement strand
TTACCCTTCAATAAGCATACGTTTACCCTTCAATAAACGTACATTTACCCTTCAAATAAATACATTGATTAACAAAGTACTTTGAAGTATATTATTAATTAGTGTTTCTCACCAAGCCATAAGCCAAATGAATAACTTAGTTGTAAAAGATAATGCGCTGATCAATGCCAGTTATAGCCTATCACTGGTGGAACAACGCCTTATCTTGCTTGCAATTATTGCTGCACGTAATGAGCGAAAAGTTATTGATGAAAAAACAAAGATTGCGGTTAGTGCTGATAGCTATATCAACCAGTTCGGAACACATAGAACAACGGCATATCAGGCACTAAAAGATGCTTGTAATAATCTTTTCAATAGGTACTTCACTTACCAAGAAAAGAACGGTGGCATTGCCACTATGAAAAGCCGTTGGGTTAGTAAGATAGGTTATGTTGATGAATTTGCAGTAGTAAAAATAACATTTGCACCCGATGTAATCCCATTGATAACCGAGCTTGAAAGTCGTTTTACTCAATACGAACTAGAGCAAGTAAGCAGTCTATCTAGTGTCTATGCTGTGCGATTATACGAGCTGCTGATTATGTGGCGTAGCACTGGCAAAACACCAATGATTGAACTGTATGAGCTTAGAAATAAAGTTGGTGTTTTAGATGGTGAGTATGCAGCAATGCATAACTTTAAAAAGCGTGTGATAGATGTCGCTTTAGAGCAAATCAACGAGCATACGGATATTACAGTCAGCTATGAACAGCACAAGCAGGGGCGTGTGATTGTAGGTTTCAGTTTTACGTTTAAGTTTAAAAAACCGCGCAAAACTACGAGCAACACGGCATTAGACACAAAACCTAGTACCAAAGCCGCACCAGATGAAAATGCACTGAAAAACGAGGCACTAAGCCAGTTTTTAGGGTATCAACAACAAGCAAAAATCCTCAATGAGTCCATTGAGCAATTAGCCACTGAAAAGGAGATCCAACGATTTAAAGAATACGGATTTATGAAATAGAGATTTATTAGCGCCCTACGCAAGTACGCCAATACGAGCGCAGGACTTCACTTAACGACAACACGTACATGGAGTCGATCAAATGCATGCGCATCTTAGCGTTTTACGTGCGATTACGCACACTCAAAATCTATTCTCACCCCCTACCCCTATTCTCACCTCTATTTTGGAGGTGGCCGCATGAGCCTTGTACACGCTTCAAACTCAGCCCTACCTTCCATCGTAGGTTATAGCGCCCTTGGCCTTGGGGTACTCAGTGCAGGCTCGTTACTCTTTGGTGGCCTGCCAATCATTAACGTGCAGGGGAGTGAGGTGGCCGACTTTGCCGCCTCCGCGCTTGCGGCTATTGGTGGGAGTGCCATCCTCAAATCACGCGAGCCTGTCGCGGCTTGGATGGGGCTAGGCATCATCGCCCTTGCCCTGACCTATGCCAATGTCTCAGTGGATACCCTGCAAGCTAGTCGGATGCTAGAAGCGGCTAAACAAGCGGCTACTCATAGCGTTGGTTATAGTGCTGCCAAAAATAGATACATTTTAGAAGGCAATGCAGGCCGTGGCAGTACCTCTACCCCTGTCACACCATGGCAAACGGTACGTCCGCTCAATGAGGCTGAAATAGCCGAATGTGTGGCCGGTACTCAAGACTGGACACGTACCCCCAAAGGCCGTCTCAATTGCTCTCTAGCGAGTGATGGCAAGCGTTACGTGTGGAGAGCTGCACCATGAGTAAATTAACCGCGTATCTCTCACCGCTATGGATTTGGGTTGTTATCTGGGGTCTGGTGATGAATGGGGCAATTCATACGCTGGCTCAGGCTATCACTGGAGAGAGCCTACCCGAATTAGCCTCGCTTTTCGGGAGTCAATGGGAACAATGGCGGGGGTTAGTGCTATGAATATAGAAAACCCCATTTTGACCCGCCTTGACCGGATTGAGGCACAAACGAGTGAGCTATTAGTACAAACCTTGCCAAGAATGCCGCCTTTATACGCCTGTTTGCTGGGCTTAACTGTGTTCACCGTAGTCGACTACACGCTTAAAACCCGTGATATTCCGGTGTTAAGCGCTGCCTATGAACAGCTAACCGACTACATAGGCAATCAAGCTGCGAGCCTAGGTGTGGCGATGAGTGACCTTATCGGGCATGTTGACCGTACCGCACCGCCTATTACCGCTAAAAACGCTATCCGTGGCTTGGATAGCCTGCAAACCTGTCGACTCCGAGTAGCTCTATTACGGCGTGAGTCCAGTGGCAACTATGCCCATACGGGCAATTGGGCGGGCTATATCGGTGGGTATCAGTTTGGAGCCGCTGCGCTGAATACCGTCGGCCTTATCCGACGCGATGCGCTCATGAATGCGCCTAAACGGGTCAGACAAGGCTTGCCACCAGAGCATATCAACTTCCTCAAAGATGACTCGAACTGGACTAGCGGCAACTATGCCTACTTTTTGCAGACTCCAGCACTGCAAGACGCGGCCTTTATCCGCTTGGCTAATACCAATGTCGTGGCAGGCTTTCGCTCTAGAGCCTTAAACCAAGGCAATCAAGAGCGCATCGCGGGCTATGTGGCGGCTGCCCACCTCAAGGGTAGCAGTGCTGCGAATAGCTGGTACTTACGAGGGAAGGATGACCACGATGGCAATGGCACCAAGGCCAGCACGTATGCCCAATTAGGTGAGCGGGCTATCAACCAGCGTACCGGATTATGTGGCGATAAATCGCTCATCGGTGGCCTACTCGACACCTTTACCCGCTAAAGCACGAAAACCCAAGAAACCTAGCCCGATACCCTCAAAAACCCCGACTTTTTAGAGTGCGGGGTTATAACGGACTTAGTGCGGGCTAGTTTTTAAGCAACTGAGGCTTAAAACCATGACACAGAACACCCAAAACAGCAGCCAAACCGTACAAGAAAAATTGCTGGCTGAACTCAAGAAATCCGATTTTAGAAACCAAAAAGGCCGTGAGGCTATCCATTGCCTAATTATTAGACCCTCTGCCGTGCATCTCATTAGCGATCACGTCAAGGCCAGCAATGGTGAACGAGAGCAGTATGTGAGCGGGCTACTCGCCCTGATTAATCACTATGATTGTGGTGCGCCGGTTGCCCTACGGGAAGTCTGTACCTTAGCGGCAACCCCTGACTTTAGCGCTAACCTGCTACAAACAAAATTGATTCCCTTGTTAGTAGAACTTGGCATTATCCTAAAACTCAGTGAGCGCTCGTATCAGTGGCAGATAGCCGAAAAGATTGGCCACAAGGCGAGCCTATGGGAGTACTTCAAGCCACTTTTGGATGTGGAGCACACCCAAGCCCTACGCAAACAACAGGCTAACGCGGCGAATGAAGCCCGTTTGTTGGAACTGGCACGTAAGCAAGCCCTACTCGCTCAAAGTCGAAAACAGGCCGCTATGCAAGCGTTAAACGCAGCTCAAGAAGCAGAGCGCCTAGCCGCCTCTTTACCAACTAGTCCAAAAACACGCTTGAGTGGGGTGAAAGCTAACCTTATGCCGCTATTGATCATGCTCTTACTCGGTGTCGTAGCTGTAGGGGGAATCCTGCAACCTGTGGGAACTCCGGCCAATAGCTCCCGTCCGCTAGCCCTGCAACCTAGTCCTACACCCTCTCTTCAATCTATCGAGCTAGGGAGTAATCACCCATGAAACCACTTGGTAAATTCAATCCTCACTCCATCATCCCCAGCTCTTACCCTGCTATGATCGGGTGTACAGGTACGGTACTCGGTACGCTAGCCCTCAGTGGCAGCGCACCGCTGGCCGTGGGTGCCTTGAGTGCGCTTTACTTGGCTAACCAGTACCGCACTCGTGACAGCAGAGACGGTTATCTCTTTGATAGCCCACTAGACGACCTGATCAAACAAGGGGCGATGGTGGCAGCGGTTAACGACTTGGTAACAGAGCGACTCCGTAAGGCCACCGGAAATAAAGACCTCACTGCGATTGAGTCTAGAAGTGCTCAATATCGGCTGTTTAAGGTCAGTACCGACAATCCGCAAGAGTTAGCTAAGGCATTGCCACGGGTCGCCAGTGTGCTCGGCCTTGCACCGGAAGAATTGGGATTTATCCCCACCGCTGGGCGTGACTTGAGTATCCTACTCGCACCGCTACCACGCAGCGAATGGCAAGCTGTATCCTTTGATGAAAGCCAGCTCAAAGCGGGTGAACTCATTGGCTACATTGGCCTCGATGTATTGGGGCAACCTGTCACCTATAACCGCAAACAAGCCCCGCATATGCTCATCTCAGGCACCACGGGAGCGGGTAAAACGGAAGCTATACGTGCAGATATTCACGCCATGCGCTTGAGTGGACTCAATCCAGAGATTTACATCATAGACGCAAAAGGCACCTTGAGACGCGAGCCTTGCCAACAGTTCACCAGCGACATGCAAGAAGGGCTAGACATCCTAAACACCATCAACCTACTCGCTAGAGAGCGCATGGCTGAGATAGTAAAGGCCGACTGTGACAATTGGTTCCAATACCAGCAAAAGGCACCAGAAACCGCACCTAAGCCGATTTTTGCGTATATCGATGAATACCCCCAGCTTAGGGTGGTAGCCGGTAAAGAAGCCACAGAATCAGCCTTAGGCGAGCTTTTAAGGGTACATAGGAGCGCGGGTGTCTTTATCACCTTGGGGATTCAAAAACCCAAGGCTGACCAGTTGCCCACTGAGCTTAGAGATATGCTAGACGTGCGCCTTGCCCTACGTGTACCGGACAAAGTGGCCTCTCTAGTAGCGATTGACGACACGGGAGCCGAGGGACTCGCTGGGGAAGGTGCGTTTTTGTTTCGAGTGGGGGGTAATAAACTGATTCAAGGCCGTGGGGTTATGCTGAAAAATACGGGACACTCACCACTACGTTAGTAATGATTTCTGCATGACTTATATGGCTTGCTCTCCGCAGCAGCTATTCAGGGCTTTTAAGAGGTCGTTACAGGCGCAATAGAGTGCTGTGATAATTTCTTCCATGGGAGTTATTGCTTAAGAGTTTTTGTTGTTGATAACACTTTAAACCATCCTCATAGGGGTTTTTCTAGCTTGTACAACTTGAGTTATAATCAAAATTCGGGTTGTAGATAACTCTCTCAAATGCTAAGTTACAGTTATGCTTTTTATTGTAAGGATGTTGATTTTTTTTGGTTTCATACAATTAGGATATTTTATAAAGCTCCAAAAGGTTATTGTATGCAATTTAAATACTTATTAAGTAAAGAAGATATTATTGATCATATTACTCTTAAAGAATATAAGTATGATATTTTAGATGTAAATATACTAGATATTAATATAAAAACATTAATTATAAAACCAATTATAAATAATAGCTTATATGAAATGCAACCAATAGTTCTTGAGTCAATAGATACTATAAAATATTTAATGGAAAAACTTTGGATAGCTCAAAGCAATAATGGCTATTATATAGATGAAAAAAATATTAGCTTAAAAAATCAAGTTGTTTTTTCAAAAATAATTGAATCAGTAAAATATCATTGCCCTAGTAATTTATTAGATGTTGGGTATGCTAATAGAAGCTTCTATGATTTTCTTAAAAAGAACGAATTAAACCCAAAGTATATTGGAGTTGATATTTTAGATTTTAACTATGATGATTTTGAAACAATACAGGCTAATGCTAATGCACTGCCATTTGATAAAAATTCTTTTGATTTAATTAATATGTCGCTTTTACTTCTCAATAGTATAGATCCATTTAGTATAATTAATGAAGCAGGTAAGGCTTTGAAGAAAAATGGTATGCTTTTAATTACTGATATAAATAGCAAATATTACAAGGCTAGTGGTGTCTATATTAAGAAATTAGATGAATGGGAGTTCATCAAGGTCATAGAAACTGAAGATATATTTTTTACAATAAAGACATTAGGTCGGAGAAAGTTTTTCTTTCATGCCTTTCATGAGTTTAATTTATACAGAAAAATACTGGAAAGTTTGAATTTTTTAGTTTTGGAAGATAAAGAATTTGGTTTGACAGAAGAAATAATAAGACCGATTTACTCTAAAAAAATTATAAAAAGCTTTTCAAGAGACTTAAAGTATCCTAGTTTTCATTTTTTAAAATCTCAAAAAATTATATAAAATTTATTCTCTTTAGATCTTCATGAAAAATATTCAAAGTAGATAAAATATCGCTAGTTTTTAATCCAATTTTCTCAAAATTAGGGGTAAATAATTTTCCATATTTTAATTTATAAATCTCTCTAATAAAGTGATTCAGATCATTTAATGTATGTTGGCAAAAATAAATATTTTTCAACAACTTAAAGCTTTTTAAATTTCTTATTTTAAAAATAATACTACAATCAATAGTATTATCTAGAGTCTTTCTATTGCTTAATCCAATAGCATTAAGAAAAGATCGCACATTTCTATAATTAAAAAAATGTGTTTCAGATGGAAGTGTTGTATGTGATTCAACTGCTTTAGCATTAGCAATAAAATAGCTTTCTCTTATAGAGTGTGCTACTTTTTTGTTGTTTATTAATTTTAGTTCATTTATTAATTTATATGTTTGAAATAATTCAAAATTTGAACTTAAATGAAGTGCTTTTTCCCTAGTATCATCATCTACACTGTATAACTTGCAAAACTCATCATCTAAAAAATTTAGAGCTACTGAGTGTCTAAAAAATTTATCAACAGAATGTTTTCTTCTTAAGAAAGAGGTATTAATTAGTACTTTATCAAGCTTTATCGCAGATTGTTTAGAGTTATTAGCTTTATAATGATAATATTCTACGTTATTGGCAGCTTTATTTTTCAATAACTCTTCTTGTCTAAGCATGAGGTATTCATAGTAACCGGAACAATTTTCTCTTAATGCGAAGGATACTAAAGGAGTGCGATCAGCATCATCACTCCACTTAAAGCAATCACTAAACTGATTATATAAATTAAAAATAATTTTGTTTTTTAGAGGTGCTGAGCCTTGTGCATATACCCTTTTAGCTAAAACTGTATAGTAGAAAAAATATAACTTATACGCTTTATAAGTAGCCTCTAAGTTTCTATTTGTTTCCAATGGTAAATTCCCATGTTCATTTATATCAAATTTATCTAAATATACGGATGGATAAAAATGGTTTGTATCGTAATCATCTTTAGTAAAAATATTATCTCCAAAATGAACATTTCCACCAGAGAAAACGACCCCATGATTTATATTTTTATTGGTCATTTTGATATATTATCTCCAAGATGAACATTTCCACCAGAGAAAATGACCCCATGATTTATATTTTTATTTACTGTTTTATCTTTATCTGTTTTCATTAGTGTCTCTAAAAGAAAGGTCAATTGCGTATTTTTTTCTAAAATATCATGTAAGTCCTTCTCAAATTGCATCTTATTATTAAATTTAATATGACTTATAAAGTTATCATAAGAAGCACCTAATGCTTTTTTGACTAAATCATAAAAAGCTCCTCCAGAAAGCGCACTCCAAACAAATATTGAAACTTCAGACATATTCATATTGAAAGCCCTCATCAAAACATAAATAAGACACGATTATATAAAATAAGTTCCATCTTTTATAAAAATGGTTAGATGTTCTGATTCTTATGTGAGGAGGCTTAAGGCTTTTTAATATTTTGTATAGCACCCCCTCTGTTCATCACATTATGTTGGGAGCCATTGCACAATTTGAGACAGAAATCCGCGCTGAGCGGCAAATGGATGGCATCCAAAAGGCAAAGGAACAGGGTACATGCTTTGGCGCAGGAAAAGCCTGACGAAGAAACAAATCATTGAACTTCAGGAGAAGAGGGGAAAGGGTGAGTTGATCAAAACGCTGATGAAAGACTATGATTTGTCAAAGACCAGCGTGTATCGCTACCTCACTTCTGCACCCGACACGGAGGTCGGGGAACTGGATTAGTCCGATTCGTGCTTTTGGGCAAAACACCCAAGTTGTGATCGAGGAGTTAGGAAAATCCTGTGGTTCTTTTGGTACCTTTGTGCAGATAGACCCCATATCCGTATTTTTATCCGTATTTATCCATAAATTAAGTTACGGAATCAACATTAGCATTAGCATGATCCAGTAAGCACGAAGCTGTCATGAGAGGCCATATGCTTTAAGTATTACGGGTAGGAAAGAAAGCATCTATTTGCATTTTATAGGCTTGCTCTACCCACTGAGGAATCTCAGTCGATAGCTCAGTGACTTGTCCTTGCTGTAAGGACATAACATGGTTATGGGGTTGATGGGTTTTAGAGTTGTCATAGATGAAGGCTAAGTCTGCATAGTGGGTAGCTTCAGCCACTAAGGGTAAAAGCCTGTCATAACGCTCTTTTACTTTGTCGATGGGGACATCGTGTCCACCCTCTTTAACTCTTTGCCTAATACGATGTAGCGCTAAATCCGCATCTTTTAATCCGACATGGATTAATAAAACGGTAAAACCTGCATTTTTGATCGTACTGACTAACTCGATTTTTGAGGGATGAGAGAAAACCGTTTCCGCAATAAAGGATTGTTTAGCTTTAATATGCTGTAGACGTGTTTGCTCTGCCCAAGCCTGAGCCTTTTTATCTTCTTCTAGATGGCCTGAGCGTCCAAAGGTTTGAGCCTGCCAAATATCGGCATTGATAAACGTAGGCATGGGATTGAGGTTCAATAGCTGAGGTAATGCGTTCTTTATGAATGTGGTTTTACCGGCTCCATTACCGCCTACGACCATAATAGCTAGTGGTTTTTGATCAGAATTTGTCATATTTCAACTGACTGAGTCGGTGGGGTAAACACGATATTGCCGCTCTCATCGAGTCCCCAGCCCCCTGTGTTAGCTAAATGATCTTTAGTAGCTTGTCGTGCGGGGTGGTTAGGATCACGGTTAAACGCTTCAAAATTTTTGAGAATTTCCTCAAAGGCTTCTTCATCTACTGCTACATGGGGAACTGAAAGCTTATCGCTACTCATGGTTTTGTCCTCTATTCAGGCCATGTGAAAGCCCATGTTAGGCTAACTCGCTTCAAGAGCCAATTACCCTATAACATCGATCTCTAGTCATAGGGCTATGTTAAAAGTACCAACTTTTGGTATAGTGTCCTGAATTACTTAAGGAGGGAATACCCATGCCTAGAAATACCTCGATTACCTTGGGTACACACTTTGAAGGCTTTGTTGATCAATTGGTGAATCAAGGTCATTACCATTCAGTCAGTGAAGTGATTCGTGCCGGATTGCGTTTACTAGAAGAGCAAGAGTTACGGGTACAGCAACTGCGTGAAGCTTTGATTGCAGGTGAGCAAAGTGGCGTAGCGGTCGCCTTTGATCGTCAGCACTTTACTAAAACCATGCGTCAAGAGCTGCAATCCTCATGATACCCACCTATAAACTCACACCCTTAGCGCTTGAAGATCTAAAAGCTATCTGGCGCTATGGGGCTGAAACATGGGGACTAGAGCAAACAGAAGCCTATGGTGAAAAGATCTTAGATACCTTTGAGTTTTTAGCAGAAAATCCGCAAGCGGGTCTTGCTATTGAACATATTCGTGCAGGGTATAAACGCCATCCGGTAGGATCACATTTGATCTTTTATCGTGTGGTTGAAAACTGTGTGGAGATCGTGCGGATTCTGCACCAGCGTATGGATACAGAACGACAGTTGAAGCATTAAATACAGGCTGTTTGTTGGTCGCCTATGGTGTTTGGAGAAAACTACAATATGGCTTTCTCCAAATATCATTTTCTATTATTTTTTAAGCTCTAGAGCAAACTTACCTCCTTGATCCGAGTTATGAATTTCAGCTTGCAGCGAAATAGAGGTTGAGGTAACAATGATGTAGGTTAGTAGACCTACTATAAAGACGGTTAGGCTTATGCTTCTGACAGTCATTTTTTTGAACTCCTAAAAAATCTTAAATGTTACAATCCACGCTAAATGAGTTTTGAGATGCGTTTCTTGTGGGTGTTACTGTGCCTCACTAAATGGTGGTAGCCATTAATAGCCAGTTTTAGCCTTTACCATTTTGATTTTTCAAAAAAGAAAACTCTAGAACCAAGCCTCCGACAAGCCCGTTGCTGGAGATTGGGTTATAAGTTACCCACGGGCATTCTACAGATAGAAAGAAGAATCGAATTCTGCTAGATCAATGTTTTCAGAGTAAAAATAATTTAACTCTCAACTCTAGATTTTATTGATTAACTAAGAAGGCAGCTTGTTCTTTAACAAGAGAGTCTCTTGCTTGTCCTTGTACCTCTTTCAAAAGCTCCTCATAGCTCTCTTTAGCCGCTTGATATTCTGCTGAGGTGAGTGGTCGGGTCAGCTCCTGCTCGACCTGTTGAGCCGCCTTAGTCGGATCATGGCCTTGGTAGAGTAAGCCCTCACGACTAAAAATACGCACCTGATCAGCCTGAGCAGTGACTTGTGCTACGTTTTGAGCAAGCTGTTCGACGGTTTGATCATGAGAGGCTTTCGGGGTAAAGCGTGGGCTTAAACCCTCTCGCTTCATCTCAGTATAGCGATTCAATGTACTAGTCCATGACACCTCCTTAGGGCATGTACTAAGCAACACCTCGGTTTGATACCCGGCTGCTTTTAATATTTGCAGCGTGGCTAAGGGTGTTTCTGCGGTGCGAAAGGTGCCTTCTATGGTAAGGTTAAAGCGCTGTTCTACACCATACTGCAAGGCTTGTTGCACCATTGCGCCCACAAAAGCAGCGGTATGATTAGCGGCTTCTAAGCCGAATTGCTGTGCAATAGCTTTGAATTGCGGGTGTAAGGGGCGAAACTCATCGGCATTAAGCACCGCAATATTGCCTTGTTGCTCTTGGGCGGCATGTTTTAAAAGCTGAGATTTACCCGCACCCGGCTGTCCACCTAGGACATAACCTTTAGGCTGAGTAACAGGTGTTAAATACTTGAAGGTGGGTAGGACTTTGTGAGTAAAAAGAGTCGCTAAGGTCTGCTCATCCAATATCATGATGCCACCTGACCTTGAGTGGCCACTGTCTGCAAGCGTGGAGTCCCTAAGTACTTAACATGATAAGGCTCTGACCACTGCCACCATTGAGCACGTTCTAACTCAGAAGGATCCGTCATATACAAGTAGGTGCGGTACTGGAGCAAGGTATCTAGTTCTTGATCGAGTGCAAGACTAGGTTGTCCTTCTGCTAAATGACGATTGCCTGCAATATACTGGCTCAAGGCTTCAATCATTACGTCCTTTTGCATGAGAGTACACATACTAATCTCCTTTTTTAGACCTCAGTTGACAGCGTAAATGACACCCCGATATTTTTGTTAAATATAGAGCTTGAACATTTATAATAATTTTACTTTCTCAGCAATAAGCGCTTGAGTGCTCTTAATCTCATTAATCAACTCAGTAATATTATAATCGCCATCGTATTTTTCAGAAAATATACTTTTTAATAATCCGCCTAAACGTCCTAAATCACCTCTTAATTTGGCTAATTCAGTGATCGCTTGCTTATCTACCGTTGAGGCGGGTTTATAGTTCATACCCAAACGCCTTAAATACTCCGGTACGGTCAAACTACAATTAGCAGCACCCTCTTTTATTTTAGCCTGCTCTTCTTCATTGACTCGAACCATGATTTTATTAGGTCGTGCTCTGGTATTGGTGCCTGATCGGGTTTTAGTCGTGCGAGTCAATGCCATGTTTATCTACCTGTGGGTGATTCACTAACAGCTTATGTTAACACGGTTAGATGCTCATCCTTCTTGTTCTCTGTCCTCCCTCCCCATGTTGAGCCAAAGGCGAATAAGTAACCTGTGTTTGCTCACCCCACCGCTTGCGCGGGGTAGCAAACACCTATCTTGCCATACTTCAAAAAATTGAAGCTAAGATATAGTTAAGACATAACTACGATATAGCTAAGACATAGTTAAGACAAATCTTGCTACTAATGAATAGTTACGATACAGTTAATAGATAGCTACTATATAGCTAAGCTAAAACTAATATATAGTTAAGATAAATCTTATTGCTAATGGATAGTTACGATATAGTTAATAGATAGCTACGATATAACTAATCTTTAGTGAATATATAGCTACGATATAGTTAACCATTAAGTATTAACCAAATTGAGGGCAATTGATGAAGGAATTAGAGCAAATAAGAGAGCAAACAGAGAGGCTGTCACTACCTAACTCAAAGAACAAACCTCGCTTGTATATTAATATTATGCTTCCTTATATTGAGCAAGCATTACAAATAGGTGTTTTTAAGAAAGACATATGGAGAATACTAGTTGAGTTAGGTATTTTCGGTAAAAATTCTTATCCTAGTTTTTTAATCATACTAAAGAAAGCTCAAAACAATAAAGCAGAGCCAGAAGCAAAACCCGTATTAGCTGCTAAAACACCAGTAGCTAACAAACCAGAACCTAAAAAAGAGGAGGCTAAGCCAAAAACGGAACCAGAAAAAAAACCTCATGAACCTATATGGGCAACCGATAAAGACGCTAAACCTTCTTTTGTCTATAATCCTATTCCTGATCCCAGCAAACTATTTTAGGAGATATACCAAACAAGGATTTATTTAATGCCTTAAATTTCTACTATATTGTGAGTTATTAGACAGCTAAAAAGTGGCTATCAATCGTGTCCACTATCTACATTTTTCTAAGTGAGTAGCTCACTACTCTACCTATCCACCTAGTAGACACTTATTCAAACAACTTTGCGTGTGTACCAATCCGCGTTAATACAACCTCCTCCTCTATCACTCGATAGATTACCAACATATCCCCCCCAATATGAAACTCTCTAAAGTCGCTCCACTCACCCAACAGCGCATGATCTTTTGATTCTTCTGGTAAGGGATCACCCTTGCGTAACACACTCAAAAAGTAGATGAGCTTATCGAACTGTGAATCAGCAAGGGTTAGGCTTCTGAAATCTTTGATAAATAGCCGATGACGTTTCAGTTTCATTTCAGCTCTTCAATTTTGAAATCATCAATATTTTTACCCTCTCTAACCTCCCGCATGGCCTGAACAGTTTCGGCATTGGGTAGCTTTACCTCAAAGGGTAGCCCTCTGGTTTGAACAATCATGGTGGTGAAAATATTGACAGCATCGGAGAAATTCATGCCCAGCTTTTCAAGAATCGCTTTTGCTTGAATCAATGTCTCTTCGTCAATTCTCATGCTAGTTTGAACTTTCATACTATTACCTCTTATCTTTGTGATTCATTGTATAGCATAAGAATCACCTTCGCATAGTCGCTATTGGCTAAGGCTTTTCAAAAACCTATCTACCATAGCCACCTTGATATGCTCTAACCATCTAATAGGGGTACACCCGAATTTTTCAGATAGAAGTGTCAGAATCACTATCAAAACCCTATCTAAATAGGGTTACTTTTAATTATTAGATGACATATTCTAATAATATCTAGTACCTAATTAGAGGATTTATTACTAATGGCATTAGTAGGCTATGCACGCGTTTCAACGCCTGAGCAGCATTTTGAAATTCAGGAGGAGCGTTTAAAACAAGCAGGTTGCACTAAAATTTTTAGCGAGAAATGCAGTGGTATATCTCAGCAAGGTCGTACTGAATTAGAAAGATGCTTAGATTATATCCGTGAGGATGACACCTTGGTGATTACCAAGATTGATCGACTAGCCCGTAGTGCGCGTGACCTACACAATCTAGTGTATGATTTGGAACAACAAAATATTTCGCTATTAGTTTTAGATCAAAACATTGATACAGGCACCCCTCATGGCAAAGCCTTCCTAGGTATGTTGGCTATCTTTGCTGAGTTTGAAGCGGATATCCGTAAAGAGCGTCAATTAGAAGGCATCGCTAAAGCCAAAGAAAAAGGCGTGTATAAAGGGCGCAAAGCCACGGCACAGGCTAAAAAGGCGGAAATAGAAGCTTTGTTGAGTGCTGGACTATCTAAACCAGCGATTGCTAAGCAGTTGGGCATATCGGTAGCGAGTGTCTATAACGTGATCAAGACTATCCGCTCTTAATCAAGAATAAGTGCAAAAACCTTGTATCCTAGTGATTATTATTTCACCATGCGCCACACTATTTCACTACCAGAACCCATGAGCCACTCTGTCGAGGGGCAAGGTTTTGATCGTTTTAGGAGTCATCATCCCGACATTACCCCGATGTTTTAAGCGTTTGATAGGGTGAGCCATGTTCTTACTGTCTGGTTTGAGCTATTATGTACGGTATAAAACCGTATAGAGGCTAATAAAATGGCTACCGAATCCTTAGAACGCTTTGATATTCGCTTACCTGCAAGTGCTAAACAAATGCTACTCATGGCGGCTGAACTCAATGGTAGTTCGCTTACCGCCTTAATCATCAGTGCCGCAATGGATAAAGCCCGCGAGATTGTGCAGGCTAATCAGATGTTGACGTTAAATCTAGAGGATTGGGAACGCTTCACTGCCAGTTTAGATAACCCGCCTCCCCCCAATACTGCCCTTAAACAAGCATGGCAAGAGTATCAAGCAGCGGATATTCATGAATGAGAATAGAGCTATTTGATGCTAAACAGCATGAGCGCAAAGGGTTTGATTCGGGTAATCCCGCCCTCAATGAGTATTTGCAAAAGTATTTAGCTCAAGGGGTAAAAAAACACCTGATTCGTGCTTATGTCGCTTTAGAGGATAGCGGGCGCTTGATTGGCTATTACACATTATCAGCAGCCTCGATAAGCTGTGCTGATTTGCCCCCCGATATGGCTAAGGGTTTACCATGTTACCCTATCCCTGCTCTATTGATTGGTCGTATGGCCACCGATACCCAAGCGCGTGAACAAGGGCTAAAAGTAGGCTCAAAACTCTTGATTCATGCGTGTAAGCAGGTGCTAAAGGTTGCTGATACTGCTGGCGTTTTATGTGTTGTAGTCGATGCCAAACCCGAAGCAGTCTCCTTTTATGAGCGCTTTGGTTTTATGCGTCTAAAGCAAGAGGATAATTTACGCCTATATCTACCTGTAGCTACCTTGCAAGGTTTACTAGGGACTGGTGAACCCAGCTAGTACTAGCTTTCTTTATTGCCTAGATACACTTACTGATCTACCCCATCAAAAGTGGACACATCAAGCAGCAAGTTATTGGTAAAAATCCGCTTCACATTGTATCGGACTTTTACCACTAGCTCATTTCCTAGTCTGTCCTTTTTTTGATGGAGTAGACCATAAATCAATATGATATTTTATTTCGACAGCAGGCTCTTACTCCACCTTTATCGATGCATTGAGAAACAGCTTTATTGATTGCATGATTTAATGTCTGAGCAACGCCAACGCCTGTAACTCCCGTTATGGAGCAGTATGAGAGTGCTGCATGATAAGAATCCGAGATTCTAGCACGGCTTCTACAACAGCTTGGGACACCTCCATTACCTATACAGTTATTTATAGCTACATTTAAAGCATCTGAGCGCGTCAATTTATTTTGAGCGTAACCAACCGCATGGGTTGCTCTGCAAAAGGATGTTGCTGAGTAAACTATATAGGCGTGAGCTGTAGAGGTGATGAAAAATTGAAAACCTATTATGGAAATCAATAAAAAAAGATATTTTTTCATAGCTTCCTCCTTGACAAAGATCAGTAGATTTACTGAATGAAATGATTACAGATATTTTGTCAGCTACTGTTTTTTTAGTTTAGTACAATAAATGAGCATTTGCTGATTATTTGGAATTAAATGTAAATCTTATTTTAATTTTACAGACATCTAACCCATAATCAGACCCCATTATTTTTTGATGGATTACCTTCCTCTACTCTCTGAAACCCTGCTACAAAGCCATTCTGCTGCATAGAAAATCTTTCACTCACCCACAAACTAATCAGCTTATTTCCGGCTCCCCTCAATCAATACCTCAACCGGCTCAATCACTGCCCGTAATGAATTTTCTCATTGGCTCACCTGTTGTTAAAACATGCCTTGATCTACTACTGATGCGGTAAAAAGGTTTTTGAGGTTTGCTTGGTGAGAATTCCTAGTTGGCGTCTAGCCATATCATTGAGACGCTGTAACCGCTCAGAAGGAAATTAATAAGCTCAGCATTCATGCTTTCTAAATTAGCCAAAATCAATAGCTGCTCTAGAGAGGCATAGTCACACATATTACCCTCTAAATCAGGATTTGATTCACGCCATTGTTTAGCTGTTTAAGCCTGCTTGACTTCTAATTGTGGCGGATTCGCCATAATTAAAACTCGGATTGTAGATACTCTCCCAAACTCCCAAGAACTCGACCATGTTGCGGTTAAAACAGTTCCATACAGCCATCTATACGCTGCAAGTTAGCAAAGACCTTTGCTGCACCCTCAACACATCTAACGCATTACCCTAATCATATAACCTATATGTACTCATGTACTCATGTACTCATGTACTCATGT
>NZ_KB904784.1 GCF_000380185.1 Thiofilum flexile DSM 14609 | reverse complement strand
CGTTCCATAGGCTAACAGATTCGAGCCTAGGTAATAGTTTGATGTCGTGGCGGTCGTATTGACTGGTAGAGTGGATTGCGTGAGGGGTACGACTCCACCCGCTGCATCCTTAAACATGACCCGTGCCACCCCTTCGGCGGCTCCGGTCGAGCCTGCGGATTTATCAATATCACCAATCATAATCCCCACCCCTTCCATGGCTTGGCTTAGGGTGATCACTAAGTTATAGCTTGCACTGCTACTCGGTGTGGTGGGGGTACTACTGAATTCAACTGGAGACCAACTGCTGCTCGTCCAAGGCGAGGTCAGCGTGGCAGAGCTAGTACGCCCTGCTGTCCCGCCGGAGCTGCCACTAGCGGCAAAGGCATAGGTGGCGGTTAGGCCTTGTGGGTTGCGAGTGCCACCAGAGGCGGTGAATGAGATCGGTAGCGTAGTACCGGCAGATTTCAGGGGTATAGCGCTAATATCATCCACAGCATATTGGCGGTAGGCGGTACACGCTGTAGCTGTCGTATTCGGTGTTGCACTGGTCTGAGCACTAATGGTCAGGGTATAGTCTTCGACTTCACCATTAGAGACAGCCGTAGCGGCACTGGTCGCGGTTAGGGTATCGGTGGTGAGACGGAAACGTGCATAGGTGCTACCGGCTACGGTATCGAGGGGTACCGACCAGTTCAGTGCCGCACTGGTACTGCCATTGGCTACGGTAACACTAGTATACTCATCGGCATCAAACACACCATTGCGGTCAAAGTCAATCCAGCCATGTAAAGTAGCTGTCTGTCCGGTGGTATTGGTTACTGCTGTACTCACACTATAGGTCATCATATCGGGGGATAGCGTGGGGAGGGTAACAATACCATCATCGGAGGCATTATCTGCATCGGTGACCATCGCAGTATCGGGCGTTATTTTACTACCTAATTGCAAGAGTCCTTTTTTAATCACATGGGTCGCTGTGCCATAAGAACTGGCAGCATCAGAGTAGTCTATCCGGCAGGTATCATTGATATGAATGCCCCACTCCACCCCAAAATCGACGATCCAAGTATACGCATAGGCAATACCATTAGCCGGCATCGTGAAACTAAGACTTGCAGCGGTATTATTACTGAGCATGTTATTATCAGCGTCTGACCCGCTACCAGGATAGCGCCCTAACACATTGCCTGATGAATCAAGTACCATAAATACATCATGATCCTCTTTACCTTGATCCTGAAAAACAATGGTTTCACTCGAACCAGGCGCTGCCTCAAGGCGGCTCACTAACACCCATGTTTCACCCTGACCTAACGATACAGATTTGTTAACCAGATCGGCAGGCTGATCACTAGGTGTTAGGGTCAGATTCCTAGTTGGAGCCGTACTATTACTGCGTGTAGGTATTTTACTACTGTTATAGGTCCACCCCGTCCCTGTATAATCGAGCCTATAGCTTGGCTCACCGGGGTAATCAGCGGTAAAGTTAAAAATCCATCCCGCAGCATTGACCGTACACATGCTACTAGGCACAGCTGGAACTGTCGGCAATGCTGCCATAAGCTGTGTTGATGCTCCCCACATCATCAAGATGAGGAAAAGTCTCAAAAAATATCTATTATTATAAATCACAATATCCCCCTCTAAAAAAATACGACAACATAGCGATCTTGTTGCACTGTATAAATCATTAATATTTTTACTATTCAAAGGATAACAACGAGTTTGCTTACCCTCTATGCTTCTTTTATCGGTCTCGTTAGAATAAACTTTTATTTATTTTTGCATTTAAATTAACTTAATTTTAATTGGTATTTCTAAATGAAAGCTGAATGGATCATAGCCAAGCGCTATGATTTCTTTACAAGGGTTATGATATTTTTATCGAGCCTTTTCACTCCCTGTAAGACCATAGACTACAAATACTAACATATAAAACAGATTTATAAATAACTATCATAAATAAATTAATATTTTAAAAATCAATAACTTGATTGAATATTATACCAATTTTATAAAAAACTAGCATTGATAAAAAATAATCTTTTGTAAATTTATCTCTAATTTTTATCAAAAAACAAAGACCTCCCCCTCTGTCGGGCATACGCAAATTGCTACCTATTACAGACCAGTGGTATAAGTAAAAAATGAATAAGTTAATGAAGTTTTTATGTTGCTAAAATCTATCCGTCTACTCTTACTACTGCTCGGACTGGGGTTTGGGCTATTCTGGCTCAGTAGTTATACCCATTACAGCACTATCGGCATTGACTCCGAAGCGCCACAGATGAAGCTAGGTAAGGTTCATTACACTTATTATCGCCTGTGGTGGCCGGGGAATGGTGCTGTTCTAATAGGGCGCGGACAAAGTATTCAAGCTTATGACCCAACCCGACACTATGATCGTTTTGATCCGGCGGGTACTTTTTTGCGTACTGACCGCCAGCATCAGCCTGCCGTGAAAACCAACTGGAATCGGCGTGGCTTTTGGCTAGTGCAGGAAGCAGAGCAGTTTTGGCTGGGGGTGCCTGCTTGGCTACCTGTGTTGATTATAGGGCTATTGTGGTGGGGTTTAGGTCGCTATGGGCGTAGCAAAGCTTATAATTAGGATGGCACATTGATCACGCAACGAAATCCAATGTGATTAGTCGCCGATTCTGGAGATTGCTCAGAACGCGCGGCGGGGCGGTAACGTTGGCAATAGCTAGGGGCACATAAAAACGAGCCGCCTTTCAGGACTTTACCACGCTGAGGTGAGACACCTATAGCGGGGGTACAACAAGGCTTCTTATGAGGCTGCTCATAGCTGTGATAGTCATCCTGAGTCCACTCCCATACATTGCCAATCATGTCATACAGACCATAACCATTCGGTGGATAAGAACCCACGGGCGCGGTGCCTGCATAGCCATCTAGGGCGAGATTTTGCCAAGGAAACTCACCCTGCCAAGTATTTGCCATATGCTTGCCATCGGGTACTAATTCATCGCCCCATGCATAAGCCGCCCCCACTAAACCACCTCGTGCGGCAAATTCCCATTGCGCCTCGGTCGCTAGGCTCTTTCCTGCCCAATGTGCATAGGCTAGTGCATCGGCATAAGCAATATGCACTACCGGATGCTTCATGCGTCCTTGTATGGTACTGCCTGCACCTTCGGGATGTTTCCAACAAGCACCTACAACAAAGCGCCACCACTGCCGAATATCACTTAGGTCAACCGGCCCGCGCGTCATCTGAAAAACCAAGGAACCCGCTGCTAATAGATCAGGATGAGCATGAGGTAATAATGCCGGATCTAACCCTCGCTCAGCCAAAGTTTGATAACCTGTGGCCTGCACAAAACGCTTAAAATCTGCATTAGTCACAGCATGGGTATCAATCCAGAAACCAGTAACACTGACCTCGTGAGCGGGGGCTTCCTCTGGGTAGAAGTTATCCGCCCCCATTAAAAAAGTACCACCCGAAATCCATGTCATTCCGGGTGGTACGCTTTGTTTGTGTTTAGTGGTCTGGTTTTTCATGCCCCGATTATTGGAGCCGAAACTTTTACCGTGCCTTAATATTAGCCAGCGCCACCGTCAATTGCTCCCGTGCTGCTAATGCGGCTGTGCGCTCAGCCATATTCATAGTATTCAGGCGCTTTTGATTGATGGGGCGGTTTTCATTGCGATCCTTGCTTACATCATAAAACTGACCGCTATCGTATAATTTCCAACGTTGATTACGTACATAAGCCTTGCCCCTGCCATCAATGGCGGAGCGTGTACCACTGTAATGACAGAATACCCATTCACGTTCATGCGCCGCCACACCTTTGAGTTGAGGTAGGAAGCTTTGACCATCAATCACGGGGCGCGGTATTTTAATACCTGTCGCGGTATCCACTAAGGTCGGTAAGAAATCGGTAAAATCCACTAAGGTATTAGTAGTAACACCCGCCGGTACTACCCCAGGCCACTGGGCTAAGAGCGGTACATGTGTCCCTGCATCCGTCATATCCGCCTTACCCCCACGCACTACACCATTAACCGTGCGGGTAGGCACCCCTGCCACCGTACCATTATCAGCAGTAAACAATACGAGGGTATTTTTGCTCAAACCACTGTCTTCGAGCTGTTGCATAATGCGCCCGACCAGCAGATCAGCATAATGCACCATATCATGAAATTCAGACCCCGAAGAGCGAATCGGTGGGCGGTGAAACGGTTCATGCGTCAAGAGCATGGGGTAATAGACAAAGAACGGCGCATTCGCATTGTCCCGAATAAAGCGCGTAATGAAATTAGTACAGACATCGGGACCATAGTCCTTTTTCGCAAATTCGGTCTGTACCCCATTAATATACAGATTAGGGTTATAATAACGACTACCTAGCCCTTCGGCTGTACCGCCAAAATGCCCCGGCTCCACACCATAGCGCATATTCCACACACAAGACTCATCAAACCCGAACTGACTCACCAGATTAGTACTTTCATAACCTGGCCAGCCAAGCTGCCATTTACCCGCAATACAAGTACGATAACCGACGGTTTTTAGAAAGTTGGCAAAGGTCACTTCCTTAGGATTAAGCCCACCGAAGCCTTCATAATTACGATCATTATATTGACCCGTCATAATCTGTACCCGTGACGGTGTACACAAAGGCTGGGCATAACAATGCTCAAACTTCATGCCCATGCTAGCCATTTTGTTCAGATTAGGGGTTTTAGTCTGTAGGCTGCCATAACATTCCAAGGCTTCCACACCCATATCATCTGCCATGATCAAGATAATATTCGGCATATCGGTCGGAGCACGCTGGGCAAAGGCTTCATGGGTAATGAGTGCGAGCGGTGTCATGGTCAATCCAGCCATACCAGTCAGGCCAGAGCGTAGGAATTGTCGTCTATTCATGGCTTATTATTCCTAATATTTATATTAATTAATTTTATAATTAAGCCGCAATATAGGGTTTATCATGTAGCCAACCCACTACCAAACCGCCCAACGTAGCAAGGCAGCCGACCAGTAGCATCATCATAAAATAGGGATTATTTAACTATATGAAAAAACAAGATATTGCAGGCATATTGGAGTTTCTAAGAGGTGCCGAACAGCTCAAAAATACCCTACGCTCAGGGAACACTTCAAATGGTCGACGCGAAAGTACCGCAGAACATACGTGGCGCTTATGTCTCATGATTCTATTGTTTGAGGATGAATATCCAGAGATCGATATTCTCAAGCTCATGAAAATCTGCATTATTCATGATTTAGGTGAAGCTATTAGTGGTGACATTCCAGCGGTGGATCAGATAGCAGGAAGCAATAAAGCGCTGGAAGAGCGCAAAGACCTAGAGCAACTACTCCAACCCCTACGCTCCGATCTACAAGAAAAAATTCTCCAGCTTTGGGATGAGTATGAACAAGCCACTTCTCCAGAGGCACGACTAGCTAAGGCTTTTGATAAACTCGAAACAGTTTTACAACATACCCAAGGCCAAAACCCACCCGATTTTGACTATGCCTTTAATCTGGCCTATGGGAAAAAATATACCGATCACGATGCACTGACCACTCAAATCCGAGCCATGATTGATAAAGACACTCAGGCACTGGCAGAAAATAGCCCGTCTGTTTAAAAATGAAACCTAATATTGGATAAAACACCATGAACGAGCTTCCCCCATCTACTTGGTATCAAGATCATGTTGAGCCACTGATTGCTGAGCATGGTATGTTTCCCCCGCCTTGGATCTATCTACCAGAGGCTTATCCTTATTCGATTGCTTGGCGCATGGGTGGGGGCGAGAGCTTTATTGGGCGCTTTTGGCAATGGTGGAATGAGGCTCAAATGAGTGAGGCTCAACGGATTGAGTATTTTAAATACTTCTCTCCACCGCCACGCTGGTATGAATGGGTCGCTGATGCGATTTGGGACTTAGACCCCTTTGAGCTGGAGGAGCCAGAAACATTTGATTATCAACCCTATTTCGAGCGGCTGAGTGCTTTAGGATTTGAAGGTGTTGATCAGTTTAAGGCGGATCTTCAGCGCGAAGATTCTTAATCCTACCACTTAACCTTAATATTAACCTCCTAAATAAATAGGCGACATAGTTAAACTAAATTCTATTGATTTTTAATAAAAAATCAATAGGTTGTAATTTGCTCTATCTACTATTTAATTGGTGGGTTAATATAATATGATAGATAGTCTAAATTTTTTTAGTTATTTTATCAATCAATCTAATACAGTAATAAACTGTATCTTTATCTTCTGGTAGATAATTATTTTCTTTATCAATATAATCTAAATATTCTTTTATAATAAGAATTGGTTCCTTTAGAGCGTCATATAAATCATCTAACTCAGGGTATTTTTTTATAAAACCTCTCATAATTTCAACATTCATCTTTAAAAGACTAAGTGAATCACTATCACAATATTTATAATTACCATCTCCATCCATAGTTTTTTTTATAAAATTAGAGTAATAATAATTAATATCTGCTATTTCTTTTATTTTTTTATCAATATCTCTATTTTCTTTCATATTAAAAGCTAAGTTTTGTAATAAAGTTGCATGTAGATGATAGATACTTTGATTACGTAATTTTTTAATCAACAACCTTTGCTTGTCTAGATTTTCTACTTCTTTCTTAATATCCAACATAGATATCTCCAAGTTTTTCAAAAAATCTTTAGCTTGATTATAAGTACCCTGTATAGCCACCAAATAATAAGCGGTTACAACAACTATCACTAAAGTTATTATAGCCACACCTTGATTAAATATTGTTTTTGACTCTTGAGCTTCACGTGCTATTATGTTTACAGCATCTACTTGTATAAAAATAGCATTGATATAGATTAAAATTATCCAAACCACATTAACAAATATGAGCATAGCAAAAAGATTAATTATATCCAAACTATAAAGTTGCCTTTCATTTTCAGGATATCTAAGAGCATATCTTTTTCTTAGATAAATATTTCTAAACCAAACCCCTAAAAATAAACTTAATGCAAATGTCATTGATAATAATGGATCAATTTGATCTAATCTTTTTCCTAATTGAACATAAGAATAGATAAATAAAAAAACCAATAACAAGATGGGTATTGCGTATTTTTTTATCAATGGAATTAAAAAGAGAATACATTTATTTTTTCTAGCCAAGACTAAACATTTTTTGTATTTGTAATATAAACTCATAACTAATTACCACTACCTAAATAGCACTTAAATCTTTTAACCACTCTTCAAAAAATACAACATCTAAGTCATATTTACTGATAAAAATATACCAATCATTTTCTGAATCAAAAAAATTAATAATTTCATTATTAATTATATCCCTATAAGCACTAAATAATCTTATTTGATTTATTTTTATTTTTTTATTTAATAAATATCTCGCCAAAGCAAAACCACATACATCACTTCTAGCACCCCTATATTCGCCCCAAACATCTGCATTATTTAATCCCCTAGGTACTGGCATTCTGACATCTAATAAAAACAGATACTTACTTAACTCATCACTATCTAAATGAACCACCTCATTAAAAAAAGCATCTACTGCTCCCTCACCACAGTACATATTTTTATTATTGAAATCTATTTTTTTTTGGTTTTTATTCAAAATCTCAATATAACTCTTAATAAATTTCTTCATACCTCTTTCATCATCAACATAATATAAGCCTAGCATTTTAATCTATCTCTACTACTGGTATTGTTAATAAAAAAGTTTGTTTATAATGACTACCTTCTAGCAATGGCCTTAATGCTTCACATGTCATACCATGTTTATCGCATAAAATTTTTACTACAGCTAAACCCAATCCTCCACCGGAATTTTGCTTTGTATTTTTCGATCTAAAATAAGGTAAAAATATCTTTTTTCTATCTGTATCATTCATAGCACCACTTGTCATATTAGATATATAAACTTTTACTGTTTTTTCATCTTTATAATGCTCCATATTGATGGATACAGTACTATAATCGTGAGATGTATATTTTATTGCATTATGCAATAAATTAAAAATTATTTCGATCAAAGCACTTAACAACTCTTTTTTTACCAATAATTCTCTAGCTATTTTATCATAAAGCGAAGTTCCCTTAGCAGGACTAATTTCTATAATTATCTCATTATTTTTAGCTAAAACATACAAAAAATGTAATTTACTTAATATTTTATCTAAATTAGCATCCTCTAATTTTTCATTTTTTTTTGTAGACCCTGACTCTGAACTCCATCCTTGAGCTTGATTAAGAACTTTAATATTCTCTACCATATAATGTAATAATTTTGTGTTAGCATACATATCTTCTACATTTTTTATATCTTCTTTAGATAGTTTTTTATATTCCTTCTCTATTATTTGTAGGGGGGTTGCTAGCTCATGAACTATAGCTCGATTAAATAGTTCTTTTGCTCTTTCTGCATTTTCCCATAATAATAAAGGTGAAAGTCTTTGTGCGGCATGTTTTAATAAACGCACACGATATTCATTAAAATAATTTTTTTCTTTTGCATGCACTATCATTAAGTAATCTCTTTTATGTGCCTTAAAGTGTACTCCCACCCAAGAACCTATTTCACCTAACCACTGCTTTCTTTTTTCATTAGTAGCATATGAGCTTATTGAGACTATACCTTTTTCTTTAATCCAATTTTGAAAATCTTGAATAATATAGCCCGCACCAGTCTCTGAGTCTAAGGCCTCTTTAAATGGGGATAAATTATTAAAATATTGTATTTTTTTTCTATCTTCCGCTATCTCTCCAACCCCACTTATGACATGAAGCTGATCATAGTCCTCTGCTCGTAAAAAGTACCAATTTATTAAATCTTGACTATTATGTATTTTATTATTATGAATATTGGCAATACTATTCCAAAATTTATTTTTCAACAATTTTATAACTTCATCCACATTAGTAGACTCAGAACTCTCAATATTATTTTTCATTACAATAGAAATAATGGTATTCCACTCACGCAGCTTATTTCCTATGCTGTTATTAAGTAATTTAAATAATTTTGGTACTAATTGCTCTGTGAAATAACCTTTTGTCTCTTTCATTTCCACATGAGTTAATGGAGCTAAACCAGAAGAGTTATCATCAATAATACTAAATGCTAAAACAGCTTCAGCAGATAAATGATCTGCACGTTGGTCAATAGCTAATAAACCTAATACAGTCATTTTTTCATTAGTATCTTTTCCTTTTATAGGTATTAAAGCTCTTGTACCAGCTTCTCCCCACTCAATAGTTGAACATAGGTAATTTTCCCCATCATCTTTAACCTCATTGAGTGTATAAAAATCACCATCACTGAGCAGTCCATCAGATAGTATTTTAAATATATGCTCTGAGTTAGGATTTTCTTTTTTACAAATCAACTGTCGATCAAACCAATTATCTCCCTCAATAAAGCCACCTCCTGACTCATAAAGCGGTTTAAGTATATAAGACTTTCTCAAGCCTTTATCTTTGTCATCACTATAAAGCCTCATAACCTTATAAAGACGTACTCTAGTAATGCCCCACTTTTTAAGATGGACTGAGGCTTTACCCATAAATACTGATAAATCATCATGGGCACTTAATGGAGTACTTAAGTACTCTTGCGACATGACTTGTCGAGTTAACCAATAATATCCTTGAGTATCATAAAGGCGAGAATGAATCCAATTTTTTACATCATCATTCCAGTCCTCTCTTGAGGACATTCTAATAGCCGAGTTTTCACGCTGCTTCTCATCTAAATCTAACTTTAGTAACTTCAAATTTACCTTTTGCCTATCCTCAAAAGGTATCGAAAACGGCATATATTCTGAACTTTTATTTCCAATAATTAAATCTATACTATTATTTTTTCTATGAATAGTTACAGCCGGTGTTAATCCATTAAAAGCCGACCATAAAATATCTTTTTTCGATGTACATTCACTAACCATATCAGAGCCCTCACATACTACTAATTCTTTTTTATTGTCAACATTTCTTAAGTCATCATTTACCTTAGCCAAATCAATGGGTTTTTGATAAATACGATTAAATCCATAGCTCTCTCCAACTGATAAATCTAAAGCCGAAACAAATAAAACTTTATCTTTAACTTTATGTTTATCCAACAGATCTATTATTTTTTTAATAAACTTTAACTTTCCATCTAAAATAATATAATCAAAATCTTTAGACAAAGAACAATCAATTTCTTCTAAATCATTCACCCTAGACGACTCTACCTGCCAATTAAAGTAATCAGCAAACGTCTGTATATTATCATTAAAACTCTGATCATCATCTATCACTAGTATTTTTAAAGTATCCATAACAATATTCCTCATACTAAGCTAAGAGGTATTTTAATCTTAAACGCACAGCCTAATCCTATTAGGTTTTCGTTCAACAATATAGAGCCTTGAGCTTTTTTCAATAACTCATTAGATAGCCAAAGACCTATACCATGCTTCCCTTCAATACTATTAGCACTTGAATAACCTATTTTAAATAATCTATCTAGATTACGTGTATGAATCCCTGGGCCATTATCCTGAACCACTATATTCAATAAAGTGTTATTTATGCTATTTTCTAATGAAATATAAAGGCTCACTAATCTATTTTCATTACGATAATGATGTTTATCACCATTGAGTATTAAATTTACTATTACAGTAGTAATAATTGCACTAGGTATGCCTAGAGTGATATCGGGTATTTTTCCCACTTTAAGCACAGTATTACTCTCTGAAAAAGATGATTGAACCAAACGTGTTACTTGTTTAATAACATCTGCTAATCTAACAGGACTAGTACGATGGCTTAAACCACTTAATAAAACATCCATTAGCTCAGCAGCTTGATGGGTTTGCTCTTTTATACGGCTACTGATGCTTTTAAGCTTTGAAAGATTGACATCATTACGCTCTATCATGAGACTTATTAAGCTACTATCATTCATTAAAATATTTAAATAGTTTTTATACTCATGAGCCAAACTATGTACTAATACACCACTACTAATAAAATTAGCATGATGGTCCACCCAACCTCGCCATGCTTTATCATTTAAGCCTTGGATAACTAATTGACTAATTAAACCATCATAATTACTACTACTATTTCTATAGCCGATACCTAAAATATACTTAGATTCACTACTAATGCTAAGCAATTGCCAAGTCGTCCTGTAGTTATGTAACCCTAGCAGAGTATCTTTCTCTCCAGCAGCGACACTATAACTTAATTCATTACAGCTACCATTCATCAAAACAGATAAATCAGAATGTTGCTCAATATGAGCTAAATCATCTGCATTAAAAGGCATCGCACCTGCACCAACACTCCAAACCAAGTCCCTATTTATACTAATCTCTAGTAGTATAATGAAATTAGCCAGCCCTTGATAAACTATCTCATGTATTAACTCCGGTAGTTCTTTAGTGCGATTAGGCTGAGCTAATTGTGCTAAATTATTATAATAAGGTGATGTACGCCACAAATCATCACTTTCATCGTTATCTAATAAATTAAGTAACTGATCTATTCTGATTGGCCTAACCAAAAAACCCTTTAAAAAAGGTAGTTTTTTACGAGCATAGTCCACATCTTTTTGCTCAATATAACTAGAAATCAAAGCAAAACTAGGCAATATTGTTATATTATCTTCAGTTAACAGCTTATAGGTCTGATCAACCAACTCTGTCCCTTGATAAATCTGTGGCAAAGCATAGTCAACTAAGATCAAATCAATATCATTATTTAATTTTATTTTTTCATATAGATGCTTAGCTGCAATACCGATTTTTCCATGAGCAACTTGAATATAATCTATATCTGCTCCATTTTTCTCTAAAAGCTCACATAGTGTCTTAAGCTTTTCTTCAGTATCATCTAAAACAATAATTTTTTTACCTAGCAATGGATTTTCTAGATTACTCAGGCTTAATATATTTAAATTTCTGTCTTTGAAGATTTGCAATTCTGGTTTAGAGGCCAAATAAGAAGTAGAGCTATCAGTTTTATAATAAAAACTAAGATCTCGATGGTGAATACACTTAATTAGACTGGCTTCTGAAAAAAGAGGGAGCTGTTTTAAATCGGTAATCTCAAGTTCAACCCAATCATCTATCCATAGGGCTAAACGTTTACTAGCTGGGTTAATAGGATGCTCTGTTAAACTACCATCCTCCCAAGGTATTTCTTCTAACGGTAAATAGACTCGTGTATCGGGTTGTTGATAGCCTGTTTCATCAGGATGAAGCTGTACGTAATAACCTATAAGACTGCCCGCTTTCAGAACCTCAGCGACAACTTGCCCTTTAACAACCATCCCTATTGTTAGAGACTCCTCATCTGTCCTATCCACCCAACGCTCATGCACATAATAAACACCACCATCCTCGGCACGTCGATGTGTGACTAATACTTTGAGTTCTTTACCGACCTGATATTGACTCAACTGCCCCATAAGTTGCTCGGACTTCCAAGCCTTACTATCACTTTGATATAAGCGTAATAATTGTCCGGTATCTGAGTGGAGATCACAGTTATTGAGATGCTGTGCCACAATGCGAGCAGTGATCACCTGATTAATCAAATTCACTAGCGGGGTATGTTGCATGCTGAATCTCACATGAACAATGATTAAACAAACATAGCAATAATTACTAACCCTGTCTAGTCAAAGTAGATTGTTTTTTAACTAAGAATCAAACACTTCCCACCCTGCTTTAATTCGCAGTGCCGTAGTCAGAAAACACAGAGCTGCAAACCCATAGGCGAATACGGCAAAATAGGCAGGGAATAAACACATCAATATAAATACCGCAATCGTTTCAGTGGCCTCGGTTAGCCCACCTAAATAATAAAAACCCTTTTCAGGGTAATGGGTACTATTCAAACCCCGTTTGGCGGCGATGATTGCAAACGCTAAAAAGCTGCAACCCGTACCAATAAAAGCATAAATCAATACCGCAGCCGCTAAAGCATTCTGGGCTGGATCTGCTAATGCAAAGCCTAAAGGAATAGCAGAATAAAACAAAAAATCTAACACAATATCTAAAAAGGCTCCCCGATCACTAGGTTTGCTAGATCTAGCCATAACACCGTCTAGACCATCAGCTAGTCTATTTAACATAATTAAAATTATAGAAAATGAATAATATTCAAAAGCTAAGGCTGGTAGTGCTAGCATGCCTAGCAAAAACCCAGTAACGGTTACTTGATTAGGTGTTATTCCCCAGCTCAATAGGCGCTTAGCGACTGCCTGCAGGGTTGGTTTTACCTGCGCCAAAATCATCTTATCTAGCATCTCATTCCTCCTTTGCTACTAATTCCACCACACGCCCACCTAGGGGCACATCGTCCTCATCATGCGTCACTAATAACACGGGAATATTCAATGCTTGCACCTGTGTAAACACCCACTCCCGCACCTGCGAGCGTAAGGCACGATCTAATTTAGCAAATGGCTCATCCAATAATAAGGCTTGGGGTTCTGCCAAAATCGCTCGTAACACACTGACCCGCGAGCGCTGCCCTCCCGACAGTGTGGCGGGATCACGCTCATAAAATCCAGCTAACCCCACCTGCTCTAATACCTGCTCAATACGCTCCCGTCGCGTTTTACCTTGCACAGTTTTAGGCAAGGCAAAAGCCAAATTCTGCCCCACATTCCAGTGTGGAAATAACAGATCCTCTTGAAAAATAATCCCAATACAGCGTTTTTCTATTGGTATATGATCTAATACTTGCCCATTTAATTGTAAATGTCCTTGCGCTTGAAATGCCTCAGGTAATACCCCTAAAATCCAACTCAATAGGGTTGATTTACCGCTGCCCGACGCCCCCATGAGTGTCACTATTTCACCATTAGGGATGGTGAGATTGAAATCTTTAATTAATACTTGTTGATTTTTTACAATCGACACTTGGCTTAATTGCAACATCATTTCAACCCCCTGCGATTCCGTGCTTGCCAAAAGGCTAAACTACTCATCAGCATAAACACCAACCAAGGTAATAAAGCTTGCCCTAAGGCATACACCGCCAACGTGCGCCGATTGCCTCCCGCGCTTAAAGCCACCGCTTCGGTCGTCATGGTAGTAATCCGCCCTGCCCCCAGCATGACTGTGGGCAAATACTGCGCGACACTCACCGCAAACCCTACCGCCACTGCAGCACTAATCGGACGCCCTAGCATCGGTAATTTGACCCGCCAAAACACTTGCCACCGTGCATAACCTAGTGCTCTAGCTGCAATCTCAAAACGCGTATCAAAACTTCGATAGGCTCCCGCTAATACCAATAGCACATAGGGCAACACCCACCATAAATGACTCCAAACCAAGGCTACATAGGTACTTTCAAGCCCGAAACGAATCACCACCGTATACTGAGCCACCACTAAAGGCACGGCAGGCAAACATAAAGCACCATACCACCACTCACTGGATAACTGCGGAAAAGCCTCTAACCAGATTAGCGTCACTATGACCGCTATGACGCTACTTGCCGCCCCCAACAATAGGGTATTACCCAATAAGCTCCCGTCGAATTGCCACCATGCTTTTAATGTCCAACGCTGGGGTAATAAATCTGGGAAAAACCACTGCTCCGCCACCGACCACAGCGCTAATAACAATAAGGCTAGCCAGCCACTTAACACCACTAGGCTTACTATGCCTGTTGCCTTAAAAGGTAAGGGAAAAGTCCGCCAGCGCTGACCAGAAGGGGTTTGATTGAGTAATACTAAGAGTTTATAACCTAACCAGCCCATCAGACTGATCCCCACCATGATCAGCATTAATAACACCGACACCGCACTACCCAGCGCATAATAGTGTGGATCATTATCATGCAGCCATTGCCAACCCAACACTGCCAAAGGCGGCGGGGTGCTCGGAGCCAGAATAACCGCCATATCCACCACGGACACACTATAAGCCAATACCGCCGCCAAAGCGCCAGCTAAACGCGGCAAAACTTGTGGTAAGAGTACCTGTAGCCAGATCTGTAAACGACCATAACCTAGGCTCTGAGCCACGTGTAAAGCACGTAGAATATGCTGCTGTTGGAGTGCCGCTGCTAAGACCCAGAGCAAAAACCAACTTTCTTTTAAAGCTAGTGCCAGCATTAAACTCAGCGCATAGGGGTCTTGTGGTGTTAGCCATAAAGGGGGGTTAGTCCACTCCAATAAGGGGGCTAAAAGACGGGCGATGAATCCGGTGGGCGCAATAAGAAAGCTTAACCCTACGGCAAAGGCGGCATGGGGAAAGGCTAATAGCACCGCTAAACGACGGGTTAACCACTGCCATATTCGACTCGGATACAGCGCTATGACACTGCTTATAGCCAGTAATAAAGCCAGCACAGTAGAGCCTAAGGCTGAAATCAGGGTATGGCGTAAAGCGCCGAATACTTGCGGCTCTTGGCATAAAGCCTGCCACACCGCCAGATTCATAGCCGGCTGTAATACTCCGCCCAAAGCCCAAAGTACCGGCAGGAATATCACACTCATGCCGAGTATTGCTAGCCAGCGCAAGATTTATTGACTACCGTAACGCTTTAGCCATTCCGCCTCTAACGCTTCCACCCAAGAGGCATGCGGTTCGGGTAAGGTGGGTATCTTTTCGGTGAGAGCGCCTTTCGCCTGACTTGTCATCATGGCTTGCTGCTCAGGGGTAAGCTTACTGATATCTAATACGCTCGGATCACCCCACACTGTCACATCCGCCTTACGTGCTTGCGCTTCGGGTGAGAGTAGAAAATTAGCTACGACTTGCGCCCCCTCTTTGGCTTTGGCATTGCTGGGAATTGCTAGAAAATGCACATTGCCAATAGTGCCCTTGCTAAAACCAAAGCTATAACTGCTATCGGGTAATTGACCACTTTCAATTAAATTCGCGGCTTCATTAGGGTTAAAGGTTAGGGCTAACAGCAATTCGCCATCGGCTAATAAAGGAATCATATCGGCTTGAGTCGCGGGAAATGTTTTGCCTTCACGCCAAGCGACTGGATGAAATTCGTCTAAATAATCCCATAGGGGCTTAGTCTGCTCGGCCCAGCGGGCACTATCCACAGGCTGCTGTAGCACTTTAGGATCAGGAGTTAATTCGGTCAGTAATTGCTTAAGAAAAGTAGTCCCATGAAAAGCTGGTGGCTTAGGATAGGTCACACGTCCCGGATGCGCTTTAGCAAAACTCAGCCATTCGGCGGCAGAGCGCGGTGGAGTCGGAACCTTAGCTTGATCTGCCATAAAGGTTAATTGTGCAGTACCCCACGGGGCTTCTAGATTATCAGTGCTTTCAGAAAAATCTTGGCGCACGGGTTTAGCTACATCCACATACTGCCAATTCGGCAACGACTCAACCCAATTACCATAGAGTGCATTCGCTTGTTTGAGAGCTTTAAAGTTTTCACCATTGACCCAGATTAAATCCACTGTTCCATCGGTATTACGTCCGGCGTCGAGCTCGGTTTTAATGCGTTTCACCACCTCGGCGGCATCGGTGATTTTGACGTGTTTTAAAGTCACACCATACCGTTTTTGCGTTTCTTGCGCCGCCCAATCCAGATAACGATTAATACTCTCGCCCCCACCCCAAGCATTAAAATACACGGTTTGGCCTTTGGCTTTAGACTCGATACTCGCCCAATCCTCGGCCTGCACCGCTGTTGTCAGCCATAGTCCCATTAAACACGCTAACCCTGCTCGCTTTATATTCATCCCTCTTCCCCAAGCAATACCATCATTTGTCAAAAAATAGCTATTAAGTAGATATGCCAAAGTAATCGAGTATTTCTTCCGCAGTCGCTGTAAATACATCCCTGTACGCTACAAGGCGGCATCCCTGCCGCCAAGACTGCTCCAGAAATACTCGATTACTTTGGCTCAAATACTTATATTCTATTAAACCACTAGCGATTTTACCTCTACTCTAGCGCGAAACCAGAATTTGTTACCGGAACAGCCGTAAAGCCCCTTGCTTCAGCTAGGGGATATCAGGCTATCGGCGACAGCCGATGAAAGGTAGTACTACAGTAATAGCAGTTAGCACCTTTTGTAGTATAATCAACATCATGAAATCAGTAACTCACCTCAAAACTCTCAAAGTTCGCATCAAGGATAAGCACAAGCCTATTCTTGAGCGTATGGCGTTTGAGGTGAATCAGGTCTGGAATGCAGCCAATGAAGAAACCGCCTATTATTCACATTTTTTCATTCCGGAGTTTGGTTTTCACTCGCTTTATCTCAGTGCGTATGACCTGCAAAGCCAACTCAAAGGTATTAAGGCAGAACGTGGCTTTAT
>NZ_KB904783.1:1529-17855 GCF_000380185.1 Thiofilum flexile DSM 14609 | reverse complement strand
AGGAATCCCCCGTCTGGCCTGATGTTTCATAGTGATCAAGGCTCGCAATACACCAGCCAACGCTTTGGTAACTTATTGAAACAGCATGGTATACAAGCCTCGATGAGTGGAGTGGGTGCCTGCTGGGATAATGCCGTGGTGGAGCGTTTTTTTGGTAGTTTGAAGAACGAATGGTTATTAAAGGTCAACCACCTGACCCGACAAGCCATGAAAGAGGATGTGGAGGACTATATTCGTTATTACAACCATGAGCGTTTACATACGGCTAATGGTAATCAAACGCCAGTGGAGTTTGAGTTGTCTCAATTAAATCTGTCAGGGATTGCTTGACCAGAACACTTCTATCATTTTTTTGAGATTTCTCTTTAATCCATTGCCTTATGTTTTCTGGCAAACGAACAGAGATAGGTTGTCCTCTTTGGTTGTTCATGACGAATCCTTAGTATTCTTTATAACTACATTATTGTTTAGTAGTTTTTAGTAGTCAATAGGAATCCAAAATACTCATTGAATCTTTTTGGCTACCAATAAATCATATAAAAATGAATACTGACATCAGACCACAGCCATACTCGTTACGATTAGAGCCTGAAATAAGAGAAAGGCTTGAAGCAATTGCAAGAGCAAGCAATCGTTCTTTGCATGCTGAAATCATGATGAGACTTGTTTTTACCCTTGAAAATCCAGACCTTTTAATTGCAGCAAATGCAAGCGGTTCGATTTTTACCAAGGAGCAAGAGGCTCGCTTAAGAGAGTTGATTAATGAAGAACTCGCTAAAGCGAGCAAAAGTTAGTACTTCGACCCCCAGTGCAGTAGTAGAGCCAGGGGGTTGATGTGTGTAGATCAATGGGTTAAGCTGAGATTCACCTGTCTGGTCGCGGTGTGTTGTGGGCAAAATGCGCTGAGATCAGGGGTTACGAATCCCCATGCGGGGTTATGACAAGCAGCGTCCTAATATTGATCCTGTGGCGCTGCGCGTTACGAATCCCCATGCGGGGTTATGACATCAATAGCGGCTATCTCGCCATACGATAGAATAATCGTTACGAATCCCCATGCGGGGTTATGACTTTGCTTGATGAGTCAGTTGATAGCGTAAAATCTGGTTACGAATCCCCATGCGGGGTTATGACTTAACGCGGATATGCAAAGCACAACAATAAAAGCGGTTACGAATCCCCATGCGGGGTTATGACTTGGAAGTATATAACTTCTACTATAGTTCCATTTTCGTTACGAATCCCCATGCGGGGTTATGACACGTCTTTAACTCCGTTTTTGATTGATTGATAAATGGTTACGAATCCCCATGCGGGGTTATGACGCTCTAGGTTAATAGTTACGTTAGCAACCCACTCAAGTTACGAATCCCCATGCGGGGTTATGACCGCCTAGAATGCCATAACTGGCTATCTGGCTATAGCGGTTACGAATCCCCATGCGGGGTTATGACACAATCTAGGCGGGGTTGAGATTGCCACCACGGGAGGTTACGAATCCCCATGCGGGGTTATGACGTCAGAAGATTTTACTGCGGAAACTTGTTTAAGACGGTTACGAATCCCCATGCGGGGTTATGACGCTACGCAGGCCGCTACCGACCCCACCCCGCAAGCATGTTACGAATCCCCATGCGGGGTTATCACTGTACCCGTGTCAGTTTTAGGGATACACGTCATAACGTTACGAATCCCCTTGCGGGGTTATGACAGTAGACTGTATCGCCTGCTTGTTGCGAGACGCGATGTTACGAATCCCCATGCGGGGTTATGACCTTGGCTAGTTGGTGCGCCCTGCTGAATATTTCCGCGTTACGAATCCCCATGCGGGGTTATGACGTCCAGTCGGGCTGTTTCGGCTTCATTTGCACTGCTGTTACGAATCCCCATGCGGGGTTATGACGAGTATCAGCCTAGTGATTTTGCCACTGTAGCAATGGTTACGAATCCCCATGCGGGGTTATGACGTGGTGCGGCGTTGGCGTAGGTAGCGCTCGGTTTGTGTTACGAATCCCCATGCGGGGTTATGACTCTAGCGGATTGTAAATACCCTTATTGTATTGCCCGGTTACGAATCCCCTTGCGGGGTTATGACGCAAGTATTCCCTGCTGGCTATCTAAAATATCGACGGGTTACGAATCCCCTTGCGGGGTATGACACTACACGACGACGGTTGCGAATACTTCCCGCTTATGTTACGAATCCCCCTGCGGGATGAGCGCTCCCCAGCATACGTGGAGATGAACCGCCCAACGCTGAACTATCCAAAGCAGAACACCCCATCACAGCGAATAAACCTTGAGTCCTACGCCATTGAGGTATAGCATGGAATTCATAGAAACCCCGACCTTTACTCGTCAAATCCTAGCGCTGCTCTCTGATGAGGAATATCGAGGCTTGCAAAACCTCCTCATCGACGACCCAGAACGCGGGAACTTGATCAAGGGAGGGGGTGGAATACGTAAAATTCGCTATTCTCTGGCGGGTCAAGGTAAAAGCGGAGGGATGCGAGCCATTTACTACTGGCTCAATGAACAGCACCAAATTTACATGCTCCTTGCTTACCCCAAATCCGCTAAAGACACCCTCACCGACCGTGAAACCGCTATCTTGCGTGAATTAGTCAAGGAGCTTTAATGGATACCGAACTGTTTAATGATCTCGTCCAGAGCCTAAAAGAAGCCAAAGCCATTGCCAAAAACGAAATGCCCGCCAGTCGCCGCTTTACTATAGAGGCGATAGATGTGAAAGGTATTCGTGAAAAGACCGGATTATCCCAACAAGAGTTTGCCAAACTCATCAGGATCAGTGCTAGAACCCTACAAAACTGGGAGCAACACCGCCGCTACCCTACAGGCCCCGCCGTGGCGTTGCTCAAAATCGTATCTGTAGCGCCTGAGGTTGCCATACAGTCGCTAGCGGGTAATTAAAGTGATGCGGTTGATGTGTGTACATCAATGGGTTTAAGCTGAAATTTACCTGTCTGGTCGCGGTGTGTTGAGGACAATATGCGCTGAGATCAGGGGTTACGAATCCCCCTGCGAGGTTATGACAAATGCCGCCCGTAAATCACCGGAAAGGGTGCATCAGTTACGAATCCCCCTGCGGGGTTATGACAGTCTTCCGCCCATTCGCTCCAATACTTGTGGGTTGTGTTACGAATCCCCCTGCGGGGTTATGACCGGAATTCTGCAACCTTCACGGTTTTGGTGTTACGAATCCCCAAGCGGGGTTAGTGTTCCCTGCTGGGGCGTATGCTATTATCTGATGTAGCCGTATCCCCCGTAGAGGTGGGATAAACTGATGGATTTTTGGATAGAATACTAATGCATGCTCTAACCCTTAATGACCTTCACCCTCAATATGTCCTTGATACCAAAGGACAACAAACGGCTGTTATTATCAGTCTGGACAAAATCAAAGCGTTATTAGAACGTCTTAATGAATTAGAAGCCGCTCAGACATGGGATGAGCAAATCGCTGCCGATGCGGAAGCGGGAAAACTTGATTCTTTGCTAGACGAAGCTCAACAAGACTATGATGCTGGCAAATTACGTTTTCGATGAAACACGCCGCTGCCCGTAGTTTCTGGTCTACTTATCGTCAATTACCAGAGTATATTCGCCAACTCGCCCGCCGAAACTATCAACTCTTGCGGGAAAACCCACTGCATCCCTCTTTACATTTTAAGGAAGTTAATCCCCGTAAAAGGTTATGGTCGGCGCGGGTGGGTATCCACTATCGTGCATTAGCCCTGTGCGTACCAGAGGGTTATGTGTGGGTCTGGATAGGCCACCACGCGGCTTATGATCAATTAATTAAATAAGTGTTAAAACCTCGGAATCAAGGATTATTGTTTATTGAGCCACTTTAACGCTTCTTGAGCTTTTTTATGGCCTTGTCCTGCCGCTTTGGTCAACCACTCCACGGCTTTGCTATAATCTTGCGCGACTCCCTCGCCGTTGGCATACATAAACCCTAGGTTGTGTTGAGCCTTAACATGACCTTGTTCGGCCAAAGATTTAAAAAGCTTCAGCGCTGTCGTATAGTCTTGCTTTTCGTAGGCGATGGTAGCGTTCTGGAAATCTTGGGCGGCATCGGCCCATACCACGGAACCACTCGCCATAGCCCAACTGAGGCAGAGAGCCGATAGAATACGTATCATGATAGATCCCTTATCGAATAAAACGGGGCAAACACCTATAGCTATAACATACTATATAACTAGTTAAAAGCATGTGATATTTCAAACTATGACATACGCTCTTTGAGATGTTTAGGGTGTTTGATCATTCAGCCAATGAAACTTCGGCGCTATCAGTATGAGTGATAGTAAGGTATCCTAAAACCCAACCAAAACCCCATCCTTTCCGAGTCTAAAGCTGTTAGACCACTCATTAGAAATTTAGACACAAAAAGCCAGTTAAATGATTGATAGTAAAGCATTAAAAGACCATACCCCCATGATGCAACAATATTTTCGCATCAAATCTGAATATCCGCACATATTGCTTTTTTATCGTATGGGTGACTTTTATGAGCTATTTATGGAGGATGCTAAAAAAGCAGCCGCCTTACTCGACATTACCCTCACCGCACGCGGCAACTCTAATGGCGCACCCATTCCAATGGCAGGTGTCCCCTATCACGCGGTCGAGCAATATTTAGCTAAACTGCTAAAACTCGGCGAATCCGTCGCCATCTGTGAGCAAATCGGTGATCCGGCTAAAGCGAAAGGCCCCGTGGAGCGTAAAATCACCCGCCTACTCACGCCGGGTACCGTGACGGATGATTACTTATTAGAAGATCGGCGCGATAACCTCTTGGTCGCACTCCATCGCCACACTCAGCGCCAGAACACGCGCTATGGTTTAGCCTGCTTAGACCTCAGTACCGGACGCTTTACCGTGCAGGAAATGGCGGATACTACCACCCTCAGCAATGAGCTAGGGCGTTTACAACCGGCTGAACTGCTCCATGATGAAGAATGGCGTTTAGATTTTACCCCTAGCTGTCATGCCACACTACGTCCGGCTTGGCATTTTGATTTAGAAACCGCTCAGCGTTTACTACTACGCCAATTAGGTACACGGGATTTAACCGGCTTTGGCTGTCAGCACTTAACCGTTGCACTACAAGCCGCTGGTGCCTTACTGAATTACGTACAAGAAACCCAGCGCTCGGCTCTGCCGCATATTAATAACCTCATCCTTGAGCAAACCGATGAAGGCATTATGCTCGATAGTGCCAGCCGTAAAAATTTAGAGCTGGAATATAGCCTCAGTGGTGAGCACAAAAATACGCTGATTTCGGTGCTGGATAAAACCGCGACCAGTATGGGCAGCCGTCTATTGCGCCGCTGGCTGCATAAACCCTTGCGGGAGCGTCGCCCCCTGCGGTTACGCCATGAATGTGTGGGGGTCTTACTCAAACAAGAGCAATTTAAAGTACTACACGATTGCATGCGCGGGATTGGTGATTTAGAGCGGATCGCCAGTCGTATTGCTCTAGGGACAGCACGTCCGCGTGATTTATCGACCTTGCGTGATTCCCTATTAGTATTGCCTGAATTACATAAGCGGCTCGGAGCACCGCAGCATCCCCATTTGCAACAGCTCCAGCAGGGTATTGGACAACATACCGAACTGACGCAATTACTGATTAATGCGATTATTGATAATCCGCCCGTGGTGATTCGCGACGGGGGCGTGATTAAAGAGGGGTTTGATGCTGAACTCGATGAGTTACGTAATTTAAGCGAAAACGCAGATCAATATTTGCTCGATTTAGAAACCCGTGAACGCGCTCGCACCGGCATTCAAAATCTGAAAGTCGCCTATAACCGCGTGCATGGCTATTATGTCGAAGTACCCCAAAGCCAACTCAGCCGTATTCCGGCGGATTATATTCGGCGGCAAACCTTAAAAGGGGTCGAGCGTTTTATTCTGCCTGAGCTGAAACGGTTTGAGGATAAAGTCCTCTCCGCCCGTGAGCGCTCCCTCGCCCGTGAACGCGCTTTATATGAGGAACTGCTGCAAACGCTGAATACCTATCTCATGCCCTTACGTACCGCTGCGCAATATATTGCCGAGCTGGATGTATTGAGTAACTTTGCTGAGCGTGCGAGTACCTTAAATTATAACAGCCCCACCTTGACTGATGAGATTGGTATTAGTATTGAAGGGGGGCGGCATCCGGTGGTGGAGCAGACCTTACTCGATCCCTTTGTACCGAATGATCTGCTGTTGCACTCCGAACGGCGCATGCTCATGATCACGGGACCGAATATGGGGGGTAAATCAACCTATATGCGTCAAGTGGCCTTGATTGTGTTAATGGCGCATATTGGCTCGTATATTCCGGCAAAATCGGCTCGTATTGGCCCGATTGATCGCATTTTTACCCGCATTGGGGCGCAAGATGATCTCAGTACCGGACGTTCAACCTTTATGGTGGAAATGACCGAAGCAGCCAATATTCTTAATAATGCCACGGCGCAAAGTTTGGTATTAATGGATGAAATTGGGCGCGGTACGAGTACCTTTGATGGTCTATCCTTAGCCTGGGCCTTTGCCGATTATCTAGCCCGTGAGCGCCAAGCCTTTACTTTATTTGCAACCCATTACTTTGAGCTAACCCATTTAACCGAGCAGATTCATACCATTGCTAATGTACACATCGATGCGGTGGAGCATGGGGATAAAATCGTGTTTTTGCATGCGGTGAAAGAGGGGGCGGCGAGTCAAAGTTATGGCCTACAGGTAGCACAATTAGCGGGTGTACCTAAGGTAGTTATTGCTCAAGCGCGGCGTAAATTACAGAGTTTAGAGCGCGATAGTCACGAGGTACAAACTACCGCAAAGCGTCAAGTGGGTAAGACCTTAGCATTAGCTTTAGAGGTGCCTATTCCAGCGCCTGAGCAAGTGACCGATGAAAAGGCGGAGAAAATCAAAGCGGCCTTAGTAGCGGTGAATCCTGATGAACTCACCCCACGCCAAGCGTTAGAGGCGTTGTATCGTTTGCGGGGGTTATTATAATAGGCTTCTTGTGAAAATAACCCCACCCCAGCCCTCCCCTTGGCATGGGAGGGAGCCGATCTTGCTCCTCCTCCTGACAGGGGGGAGGTTGGGAGGGGGGTATCTTCGACAGTTTTTGCAAGAGGTCTAATATGTTCAGCTTGTTAGGTTATTGAATTATAAGAGTAAAGGGATAGTTTTGGTTAGTTTATCATTTGATTAATTGATCATAAGTCGCATGATGTCCTATCCAGACCCAGGTATAACCATGTGGGCGGGCAACTGCTAACGCACGGTAATGCAAGCCTACACGTACTGACCAGAAATTACCGACCTCTTTGAAATGCAAGGAGGGATGCAAAGGATTTTCTCTAAGCTGTCTATAATTACGCCGTGCCAATGCTTGTATAGGCGCAGGGAGTTCTTGAAAGCACTGCCAAAACCGTGGGGTGGCCTTGTGTTTCATAGGTCGATGAGCTGACCTTTTTGCTCAGCGTCTAAGGCTTCTTGCAGTAGAAAATCCAGTTTACCATGAGCAGCATCGGCGGCGATTTGCTCATCCCATGCTTGCTCAGCTTCTAATTCATTGAGACGCTCTAATAACGCTTTGATTTTATCCAGACTGATAATAACAGCCGTTTGTTGTCCTTTGGGATCGAGGACATATTGAGGGTGAAGATCATTAAGAGTCAGTGCTTGCATAGGTATTCTATCCAAAAATCTATCGATTCATCCCCACTGATAAGGCGGGAGCACGTTAATCATAGCATTGGTACTCGCGGTTAGCACAGTTCACCCCCGCGTATGAACACGCAGGGATGGTGGGATGTAAAGGGCCTCAGCTTAGCCATTTGCCAGTAATAAAGGCTGAGTCAGCAAGCGACCTTCCACCTCAATACCCTGAGCACCTAATACTATCCGATCATTCACTAACTGCTTCACGACCTCAGGATAAACCCTATGCTCTTGTGTGAGTAAACGCGCGGCGAGCAGTTCGGGGGTATCGGATGGCAACACCGGAATTTTTACCTGCATAATCACCGGCCCCCCATCTAGCTCAGCCGTGACAAAATGTACACTCGCGCCATGCTCGGCTTTACCATCGGCGAGCACCCGCTCATGGGTATGTGTCCCTTTATAATCAGGCAAGAGCGAGGGGTGAATATTAATCATCCGCCCGTGATAGTGGCTAACAAAATCAGCCGTTAAAATCCGCATAAAGCCCGCCAATATCACATAGTCAGGTGCATAAGTATCAATCAGCGCTTGCAAGGCTGAATCAAACGCCTCTCGGCTCGGAAAGGTCTTATGATCCAATACTTGAGCCGGAATCGCTGCAGTTTTCGCTCGCTCTAAACCATAGGCATCAGGGCGGTTACTAATCACCGCCACAATGTCAGCAGGCACCTGTGGGTCTTGATGGACTTGATCAATCAGGGCTTGTAGATTAGAACCACTCCCTGAAATGAGTACCACGATACGTTTTGTTTTCACGCTCAAGCCCTATGCTTGGTATTGCACAAAGGGCTCTGTGCGTGAGCTAGTGGCAATCTCACCCAGCCGCCACCCTTGAATACCACTGTCTTGGCAGGCTTTCAGCATACTATCGGCTTGTGCGGCATCGACCACTAGCACCATGCCGATACCACAATTAAAGGTACGCAGCATTTCATCATCGGCAATATTGCCCTCAGTTTGTAACCACTCAAAGACTTTAGGGCGCTGCCAGCTAGAGAGACTAATATTCGCTTGCGTATGCTCAGGCAATACCCGTGGCAAGTTTTCGGTTAAACCGCCGCCGGTAATATGGGCTAAACCATGTAAACCGTCTTTGTAGTGCTCAATCAATTGCAATACTAACTTGGCATAAATACGGGTAGGTTCGAGTAAGGCACGACCGAGTGTGGTTCCATCAAAGGCACTATCTAATGAAGCACCTGATACTTCCAACACTTTACGAATCAGGGAGTAACCATTGGAGTGAGGGCCTGAGGAGGCTAGACCTAAGAGTACATCACCCGCTTTGACTCGCTTTTGATCAATGATTTCATCACGCTCTACCACACCGACACAAAAACCGGCTAAATCAAAATCATTACCATGATACATCCCCGGCATTTCGGCGGTTTCACCCCCGACTAGAGCGGCTCCGGCTTGATAGCAGCCCTCGGCAATGCCTTTTATGACTTGCTCGGCAGCCTCTACATCGAGCTTTCCGGTGGCGTAGTAGTCGAGGAAAAAGAGCGGCTCAGCACCACTGACAATAATATCATTCACACACATGGCGACTAGATCAATGCCAATGGTGTCATAGATTTTGGTATCAATGGCGAGTTTAAGTTTAGTACCCACGCCATCAGTACCCGAAACGAGGATAGGATTTTTATAACGCGCAGGAATAGCTGTCAGAGCACCAAAGCCACCGAGTCCGCCGAGCATTTCGGGGCGACGAGTACGAGCGGCATGGGGTTTAATGCGTTCTACGAGGGAATCGCCAGCGTCAATATCAACACCAGCACTACGATAGGTCAGCGAGGCTTTACTTTGATCCATGTAGGGACAACCATTCATCAGGGAAAAACAAGGGTCAACAGTCTATCACAGGAGGGCTGTGTTGCCAGTAACAGAATTATTCACAAATGATGAAGTTTTTTTCGTAAAGGGGCTAGCTTTATTTTTTTATTTTGATTAGTATTTGCGTCCTGATTTCGGAGAGCTGGCTGAGCGGTCGAAAGCGGCGGTCTTGAAAACCGTTGAGGGTTATACCTCCGGGGGTTCGAATCCCTCGCTCTCCGCCATATATATCAAAGGGTTGCTTAGGCAGCCCTTTTTTGTTTCTGCTGTTATCTCAAGCCTTGGTGCAATTCTGGCACAACTGTTTTCAAGCTTTTCCTCTATAAATACCTTCTTTTTGCCCATTGGGGATGAACCGCCCCTATATTGTTCGGTCGTCCTTGCTCGCCTAGTTGGGTGGGTTGCGCGTTTGGAATGAGAGGTTTTATTGATCTATCCTTGAAAATTTCATTCAATGCACTTTTACCCCAAAGAGTGTTTTAAATGAAAAGAGCAATAGTTGTGCTATTGGGCTTGATGTATGCCGGTATGGCAGCCGCCGTTGAGCGTCCTGTGTGGTGTGATAATGTTAGGCAAAGCCCTTCTGAGGCGACAGTGTGTGGTGATGAGGTTTTAGCTACGCGATTTTTGGAGCTGGATAAACGTTGGGATGCTTATAAAGCCACTCAAGCCGAGGACTTGGTGAAGGTCGGTACTGCGTATTTCACCCGCTGGAACAGAGAATTCTTTCAACCCTGTAAAGATAATAAGGCTTGCAGTAATGTCGCTATTGAAATGGCACTCAATGCGTCATTTTTTAATGAGTCTTGCAAAAAGGCAGAGGAATTTAAGCCTAAACCAGTAACCAAAGCAGAAGAGTTTAAACCCGAACCAGTAACCAAAGCAGAAGAGTTTAAACCCGATCCGCTAGCAAAAGCAGAGGAGTTTAAACCCGAACCAGTAACCAAAGCAGAGGAATTTAAACCCGAACCAATAGCAAAAGCAGAAGAGTTTAAGTTCGATCCGTTAGTAAAACCGGAGGATTTTAAACCTGAACCAGTAACCAAAACAGAAGAGTTTAAGCCCGAACCAGTAACCAAAACGGATGAGTTTAAACCTGAACCAGTAACCAAAGCAGAGGAGGAGAAGCCTGATTCGGCAGGGAAAGCACCTGAATCGGTAGTAGAGCGTCAAAAGGCTTTAAGCACCATAGACCCCCCCGCAGCGGTGTTGAAACAGCCTGAGAGTGGTAAAGTGCAAAGTAAATTTGCCCCGACTCCCGCTGAAACTATAAAAGATAAAAAAGCACCTGCATTAGATATTCCCCAGATAGTTCTTAGCTCTAAGGCCGATGTTGATAGGCTATTAGGCACAGCCTCTCATTGTGAAAAGGTTAAATATGGCAATAAATGTTATTACCAGCCTATGAGTACAGAGATTGTATTTATTGATGGCAAAGCAGACTGGATCACGGTGAATAATTTAGAGTCAGCGGTATATGATAAAAGTGCTTTGAAATTAATGGGCTTAGAGCCTATGGAGCCGGATATTTCTAATGAAAGCGTCATAGCATGGAAGAACAAGCAGGGCTTATTAGAGGTTTTATTATTCCCAGCCAGCGCTAATAAGGTGTTTTATGCCTTTATAAAAGCCAAAACAAGGTGAGATCATGCTTAAAAGCTATTGGTATTACTGGTACACGGGTCGGCGCTTAGTGGCGGTGATTAGTATGATCCTGACTACGGTGCTGGTAGGGCTGGGCATGATGTGGGCCGTGGGCTTTTCGGTGTGGGGCGTGGTGCTGGCGGTGTTGATGGACGCGGTCGGGTTTTGGGTGGCGGTGATTTATGCCCTAGTGCTGCGTGAGTATTTGCCTCAGATGTTCATTGATCAGGTAGATGGATTGATTTTTTATCAATTCATTATCCCCGTGATTGCGGTTTTTATCATCGGGCGGGTGGTGACGTTTGGAGTGGCTAAGTTTTTTGCCGCTCAGGCGCAATCGACTTGGCTACGTCAAGCGGCTTTAAGTGTAATAGCAGTATCGGCGCTGGCTTTTGGTGCGGGGTTATGGGGTTATCAAGCCCAACAACAAGCCGCCGCTGAGGCCGCACGGCGAGCAGCAGAGGCTCAGGCATTGAGTTTTGCTAGGGTGAAAATGCAAGCTGGAGAGCTGTCCAAACACGCGGTGGATGAGGTTAAACATTTAGGTGAAGCCACAGCAAGCAAGGCGACGGAATTAACCGACACCACTACTAAGGCTGTCTCTGAAACGGCGGCGAGTGTATCCACCGCAACGGGCAAGGCGTTTGATGCGGCCTGTGTGGCGATTGCAAAGACGCTGGGCAAAAAGCCAGAGGAACATTGTGATACACCCGCACCTACAGACACGCCCAAGCCCTAATACAAAAGCCCTGTTCTAGGGCTTTTGTTTATTTCCCGTTCTTTTTGCGCCAACTGCGGCAGACGCTTTCACCATATTTTGACCCACCCGGCAGGCATTCACAGGCTTCACCATCGCCGTCTCGGTCAAGGCTCTTCCAGCCTTGCTTCTTAGCGTTGACATAGTCCTGAGCATCGGATTGTTTGCTGAATGATTTGCATGAAACGCCTTTGGCATAAACAACTGAGGTGCTGAGCAGCAATGTGATCATAAGGCCGGTCAATAGTTGATTTTTCATAGCTTACTTTTTGGTCAGTAAAAGCATAACTATAGACCAAAACTTTAAACTTTTGGTATCTCACTTAGGGGCATTCTTTAGAAGAGTTAAAAAAACTGTTAATAAACTCCCTAATCACTTTGCCATGAATATCAACCCCAGCTAGAAATAATTGCTATGCAATTGTGCATTAAGCTCATCAATAACAATAGCCCATTCGGCATTTTGCGCTAATCCTTCACATAAAAATCTAGCTTGAGAAGGTGTCCAAAAACTAGCTTCAGTTAGTTTGGTATTTTCTGCTAGCTGATGATCAGTAATGAACTGAGTAATTGACGCTTTATCAGAAGGTAAACCTAATTGATTAAATAAACCTTCCATGCAATAAACTGAATCTAGCATAAGCATTTTTATAGCTCCAGAGTAATAAAGTTATTTAGGCCCAACAAAGAACCAAGCTAATAAACCAACAATGGGGAAGAAAAAGACGGCTAATGACCATAGTACTTTAGCGCCGGTAGGAGCATTGCTTTGGTATATACTATAAATAGCCCACGCCGCAATACTAAAATGTAGTAATCCTAATAGGGTCTTCATAATCAAAGCTTTCCTGTTAATATATATTCTATATAGGTAATTTATTCGATAATTACTATTTAAGCTATATTTTATAGGTTAAATTCAGAGTTAAGGTATTTTTCAATGTAAGCAGCAGCTTGGTTTGCCCCTTGATAGTTTGGGCAAGGTTTAGTCCAGATTGTATTAAGTAAGGCATTAATATGATTAGTAAAATTACCTTGTAAAATAGTATCCCACTCCGTATAAATGACTTCTCCATGCTGCTCCTGCCAAGCCTGTAAATAGGGTTGTTCAGGCCATTCTTGGCGCTCGATACAAAGGGTAGGGATTTGATTAATGACCGCTTCGGTTTGGGTTCCATAGCCAGTTTTTGTAATAACAACATCACAAGAGGCGAGTAGATCTAAGTAATTCATTTGTGCCTGTGATTGGGGTATCCAGTCCGCCCGTTGTGCTAGCAGCACCTGATCAGGAAATATCCAATAGACATTTTCTATTTGAGGCCAAGTATTTAATGGATAGTTTATTTCAATACCTCCTAAGGAAACTAATACACATTTAGCTTGCGGCGGTAAGTTTAATCGTTGCTGTAACAAATGTTTTTGTTGAGTGCCGCGAGCAGCCAATACGTCGATAGTTTGCGTATTGCTCAGAGTTGGCATGGGCATAGAAGGGGTAGGCTGGAGAAAAATATTTGCTTTTTGATAGGCCTGTAGTATTTGGGTGTGAATAGGCTGAGCACTAGTAAAATGCCCACAATAGGCTTGAAAAATATCAGCCCAATTGAGCGAGCATAAAGCAATACTGGGGATATTTAAAGCGTGAGCAGCCTCTAAACTCAAGTAGGGAATATCTGAAAACACTAAATCTGGCTTTAATAGGCGTAGTTCTTGCGTCGCTTGATTAACTTTTTGCGAATAATTTTCGTGAAAATGTTGATACCATTGAAAGCTAGATTCCGCATCAACATTTAATGCGTCATGCATAATCATGCCATTATCTTGCTGATAAGGTATTAATTCAAAATTATGCCGGATGCGATCACGTAAAACTTTTTCTGGTGCGAGTGAGCGAATCGTTATTTTTATGTTTGATGATGGTAGAGCATTTAATATAGCGGCTGTCTGAGCCAGATGCCCAAAACCGTGGGCGCTAATATCGATAAGTAGATGTTTCATAGAGTAGAAATGTAAATGATAAAGTTAAGGTATTTAAATTATAGCATATTATCAACTTAGTTAACTAATAAAATGCTAATTGATGTATAAGGTGTTATATATAAAGTCAACTCTCCCAACTTAATTAGCTGGGAGAATATTGGCTACGATCCGTCTGCAATACGCTGCAATAGTTTCAATCCACTCCCAACTTAATTAGCTGGGAGAATTAATGCCGCTAAAGCCATGAGTGCTAGTACTACAGTTTCAATCCACTCCCAACTTAATTAGCTGGGAGAATGCGGAAAAACGCGCGAAGGGTTGGGCAAAGTGCGTTTCAATCCACTCCCAACTTAATTAGCTGGGAGAATCATGACAGGAAGACCAAAAGCGTACAACTCATTTAAGTTTCAATCCACTCCCAACTTAATTAGCTGGGAGAATACCTTGGGTGTGGATTATGGAAATCGTCCTCAGTGTTTCAATCCACTCCCAACTTAATTAGCTGGGAGAATGTCGTATTCAAGAAGAGTGCTCAAGTCGGTGGCACAGTTTCAATCCACTCCCAACTTAATTAGCTGGGAGAATAGAATGATGCTCATTGTTCGACGTTACACAAAAGGTTTTAATCCACTCCCAACTTAATTAGCTGGGAGAATCCGCTGATGCTTCAGCGGTGTTCATTTTTATCTGTTTCAATCCACTCCCAACTTAATTAGCTGGGAGAATTTTTGTGATGTCTTATTTTCCGATTGCCCCTGTTGTTTCAATCCACTCCCAACTTAATTAGCTGGGAGAATCTGTCGGGCATCACAATCAAAAACATAAAAATGCTGTTTCAATCCACTCCCAACTTAATTAGCTGGGAGAATCCGTATTAACCCAGCCTCAAAATAACGCCTAATCTGTTTCAATCCACTCCCAACTTAATTAGCTGGGAGAATGGTCGCCTAGGGGAGTTTCCATGCCGTCATTAATCGTTTCAATCCACTCCCAACTTAATTAGCTGGGAGAATGCTGGAGTCGGTTTATTAGTCCGTCTTCAAGGTTAAAACCACCGTCTTTAGACGGTTAGCTTTAGCAAGCTTAGTTTTGCAATTGCAATTAAGGTAATAGGATGAAAATCTATTAAAAGCGTGGGGCGCGATATTGGGTGGACGTTCAGTCCTCTGCGACCCACGCCTAACCCTTCAGCTTTAGCTGATGGTTGTTAAGTTAGCGCCAAAGTTTGCCAGTGTTTCAATCCACTCCCAACTTAATTAGCTGGGAGAATGCTAGCGTTAAATATGCGCCCGCCAGCAGCGCCTTTGTTTCAATCCACTCCCAACTTAATTAGCTGGGAGAATGTGCGGTGGGAATTGAGGCCGTTATTTACTATTTGAGGTTTCAATCCACTCCCAACTTAATTAGCTGGGAGAATCATCTGCGTAACGGCAAAACCTATAAGCTGAGCCAGTTTCAATCCACTCCCAACTTAATTAGCTGGGAGAATGCGAATCACAATATCATCCTGATACAACCCGGCCTGTTTCAATCCACTCCCAACTTAATTAGCTGGGAGAATTCGGTGGGCTAGCTGTTTTTGAGGATCAAAAAAATGGTTTCAATCCACTCCCAACTTAATTAGCTGGGAGAATGTCATAAAACTGGCTAGTCAATTGCGACTCTAGTGTTTCAATCCACTCCCAACTTAATTAGCTGGGAGAATAGGGTATTACTCTATTTTCGCCGTTTTTGGTGTCACGTTTCAATCCACTCCCAACTTAATTAGCTGGGAGAATAGGAAAAATCATAATGATTAAGGATACCAAGCGATGTTTCAATCCACTCCCAACTTAATTAGCTGGGAGAATGAAACCGTGGGCGACGCTGAAATCGATAGCGACGACGTTTCAATCCACTCCCAACTTAATTAGCTGGGAGAATGGGACTACCCACGAATAACAACCCACCACCTGCACGTTTCAATCCACTCCCAACTTAATTAGCTGGGAGAATCCATCGCAGCAAAACACAGCAAACAGTGACGCAGCGTTTCAATCCACTCCCAACTTAATTAGCTGGGAGAATGGGACTACCCACGAATAACAACCCACCACCTGCACGTTTCAATCCACTCCCAACTTAATTAGCTGGGAGAATCCATCGCAGCAAAACACAGCAAACAGTGACGCAGCGTTTCAATCCACTCCCAACTTAATTAGCTGGGAGAATCCGCTCGAAATCGAGAGCGCCTATAATGTTAGCGGTTTCAATCCACTCCCAACTTAATTAGCTGGGAGAATCGATAACACCATCGCCACAACCACCACTAATCGGTGGTTTCAATCCACTCCCAACTTAATTAGCTGGGAGAATTC
>NZ_KB904783.1:0-986 GCF_000380185.1 Thiofilum flexile DSM 14609 | reverse complement strand
TGTTTCAATCCACTCCCAACTTAATTAGCTGGGAGAATGGGTGCTGGAGGTTTGGGGCATGGACAGGGCGATTTGTTTCAATCCACTCCCAACTTAATTAGCTGGGAGAATTTTGCGGAGTATCTTCCATATTAACCCCACCTTGTTTCAATCCACTCCCAACTTAATTAGCTGGGAGAATCCTGAGCTAGAGGCTCAATACGCATTACCACCCGATGTTTCAATCCACTCCCAACTTAATTAGCTGGGAGAATGTACTGATATGGCTGAGGCCGCTAACCTGCTCCAGTTTCAATCCACTCCCAACTTAATTAGCTGGGAGAATCAGCGCCGCACAGGTCGCAGCAGCCGTATGTTGTGTTTCAATCCACTCCCAACTTAATTAGCTGGGAGAATCATGTGCATTTAAACTAAACCGAGGACGCGAACATGTTTCAATCCACTCCCAACTTAATTAGCTGGGAGAATGATGGCCTTGCTTTTGCTAAACATGACCACCGATGTTTCAATCCACTCCCAACTTAATTAGCTGGGAGAATCTCAACGCATTTGCTTTATTTATCTATAACCAATGCGGTTTCAATCCACTCCCAACTTAATTAGCTGGGAGAATCCTTTATTGCGCCCTAATTACTAGAGCGCTAAAAGTTTCAATCCACTCCCAACTTAATTAGCTGGGAGAATGCGAAAAGGAGGATTGAATTAAATGTCCGAAAGAGGTTTCAATCCACTCCCAACTTAATTAGCTGGGAGAATGCTTAGTGGTAGCTATAGGGCTAGCTGGATTTAATCAGTTTCAATCCACTCCCAACTTAATTAGCTGGGAGAATACACGCGCTCAGCTTATGGCAGGAGGTGTGGCATGTTTCAATCCACTCCCAACTTAATTAGCTGGGAGAATGGTCGGAATTAACACCTGCTCAAGAGCGATGGCTAGTTTCAATCCACTCCCAACTTAATTAGCTGGGAGAATGGAGCTAACCGTG
>NZ_KB904782.1 GCF_000380185.1 Thiofilum flexile DSM 14609 | reverse complement strand
ATCGCGATCACGAAAGGGAAAATAGCGGACATCTTGGCGGCGCGAGGGGAACTGGACGAAGCGCTGCGGATTCGGAGAGAGGATCAACTGCCGGTGTATGAACGTCTGGGCGAGGTGCGTGAAATCGCGATCACGAAAGGGAAAATAGCGGACATTTTGTTCGCGCAACATCAGACCTTGGAGGCTATTGAAATATATCGAGAGCAAGTACTGCCTGTTTATGCTCAATTAGGAGATCAGCGTATGCTGATGGTTGCTCAAGCTAATTTGGCATGGATGTTACTCCAAAGTGACACTGACCCTAGCGATGAGCCTAAAGCATTGCTGTGTTCCGCACTCAAACTCGCTCAAGCCATGCAGTTACCCGAAGCACAACAAATTACTAAATTTTTGCAACGTTTTGGCTTGAGGTGTGAGTAACAAAACTCTCGCCTTTTTTAGGCCGTACCCAAGTACCTACTGTATCGCAAATTTTAATGCGAGGTGTGTCTAAACAGAGCACTTTTCTTCTCTTAGAATGAGCGCTCAAATCTTAAACTAGGAGCCTCAATTGCAAGGAGTCATTTTAGCCGCAGCCGGTATTCTCATGGTCACCATGGGCATCCGACAATCGTTTGGGCTTTTCGTCAGTCCCATTAATAGCACCACCGGCTTAGACATTGCGACCATTAGCTTTGCGCTCGCCATTGGGCAAATCACCTGGGGGGCTATTCAACCCGTAGCGGGGGCGGTCGCGGATCGTTATGGGACGCGTCCGGTATTAAACGCGGGTCTGGTGATTTTAGCCTTGGGCTGTGTGCTCACCCCCATGGTGCAAAGTGCATGGGCTTTAGTATTCACCTTTGGTTTTTTATGTGCGGTAGGCTCAGGGATTGGGAGCTTTTCCCTACTCATGGCAGCCGCGAATGAGCGCTTAGCACCGGAGGCGCGAGGGTTTGCCTCTGGCGTGATTAATGCGGGGGGATCATTGGGGCAGTTTGTGTTTGCACCCCTGCTGCAAAAGCTGATTCAAGTATTTGGCTGGATGGGAGCGCTAGGGTCTATGGCAGTGGTCGCTTTGGCTGCGATTGGCTTAGTGGGCAAAGTAGCCGGAGGCGAGGCAGCCGCTACTAAGCCCGCCCACGCAGAAGGGGGCTTACGTCGTGCAGTAGTCGATGCCTTAAAAAATCCGAGCTATTTATTATTACATGCGGGCTTTTTCACTTGTGGGTTTCATATTGCCTTTTTGGTGACACACTTACCCGGTGAGGTGAATTTATGTGGTTTATCACCGAGTGTCGCGAGTTGGTCACTGGCGATTATTGGGCTATCTAATATTTTTGGCAGTTTATTTGCCGGTTATTGTGTGGCGCGTTATCGCAGTAAGTATGTCTTAGCTGTGATGTATGGCTCACGCGCCTTGCTGATTCTGTGGTATTTAATGATGCCCCATACCGAGTGGATTTATTATATTTTTGCTATAGGTCTAGGCTTTACGTGGCTTGCTACCGTACCGCCTACGGCTGCGATAGTGGGTAAATTATTTGGTAATCGCTATTTTGCGACCTTGTTTGGTTTGACCTTATTATCCCATCAAATCGGCGGCTTCTTAGGCGCTTGGCTGGGCGGACTAGCCATTGTCAAACTCGGCGATTTTACCTGGATGTGGTATGCCGATATGGCCTTAGCGGCGGCGGCAGCCTTAGTCAATTTACCGATTCGTGAAGCACCTATAAAAGCCGCATTAAAACCCGCCTAACTATAAGTTAGGGGGGCGGTTGTTGGGGTTGCGACTTGTAGTGGTGTGATGTCAATCTGTTCTCCTAGCAATTGCTTGGCATAATTAAGCGCATATTTGCGTTCGAGGAAGAAACGCTCCTTGCCAACCTGAGCCATCAGGCCAGAGCGTTGGAAGGAGCGATAGACGCGCTGATTGGTGCGAGCGAAATAAAACTCAATGCCCACCGCTTGCAGTTGATCCGCCATGCGTTCCAGCATGGCTTCACCTGTGGCATCCACTTGCCCAATACCCTCCATATCCATGACCACTACCTTGAGATTAGGCTTGGTAGAGATGGTATTGAGCAATTTACCTTCTAGATAACCCGTATTACCAAAATACAAATCGCCATTGAAACGGAACACAGAAACGGTATCGCTAGTTTTTAGCCCATGTACCTTCGCATTGCGCATAGTACCATCAGCATGACGTCCCACCTCAAAAAAGCTAGGGCGCGTAGTACGGTATAAAAATAACCCCAGCGAGAGCACAATACCGAGCATAATCCCTAGCTCTAAATGCGGCGCAAAGACGAGGGTGGCAGTAAAAGTGACTACGGCAGCAACACCATCATGCTTCTCTACCAACCAAGCCCGATGAATAGGGGCGAAATTAAACAGATTAAATACCGCCATAATAATAATAGCCCCTAGCGTGCTCTGGGGTAGGTAATATAAGAGATCGGTCAGGAACAGCAGGGTAATAGCCACTAGCATACCCGTGACAATAGAGGCAAAGCCCGTACGCGCCCCTGCGGAAAAATTAACGGCTGAGCGAGAGAATGAGCCGGATACGACCAGCCCCTGAAATAGCCCGGAAGTAATATTGGCTAACCCTTGACCGACGAGTTCTTGATTCACCGACCAACGCTGGCGGGTCTGAGCGGCAATAGCTTTGGATATTGATACTGCTTCTACCAGCCCCATCAGACCGATAATCAGGGCAGAGGTTAAGAGGGGCGCGAGTTTACCAAAATTGAGTTCCACGGCGGGAAAATGTAGTTCGGGGAGTCCCTGTGGTATCGCTCCAATAATGCTACCCCCTAGCTGATGATAGCCTAGTTGCCACGACAATAAGGTACTGAGTGTGACCACAATCAAAATACCGGGCAGGCGCGGAGCATAGGTCTTAAGCACGAGCAGCGAGCCGAGGGAAAACGCTCCCATCGCCAGCGTGATCAGTTGGGTCTGTGGTAGGGCTAATAATAGATTCCACACATATTGATGATAATGATCAAAGGCATCCGCCTTGACGGGTACGCCAAAGAGCTTGGGAATTTGAGAGGTGGCAATAATCAGCGCCGCTGCATTGGTAAACCCGACCACTACCGGCTGAGATAGAAAGTCCATGACCATCCCTAGGTGTAATAACCCCAGTGAGAGCCGTATCATGCCGATCATAATGGCTAATAGGGCAGAATAGGTGATGATGGCAGCCACCCCTTCCGCCGCATAAGGTTGGAGGGCGGTAGCAGACATGAGTGAGGCCATGGCAGTAGTGCCGGTGCTGAGCTGATGTGAGGAGCCAAAGAGGGCTGCCACAATGACGGGCAAAAAAGAGGCATAAAGACCCATATAAGCAGGCAAACCGGCTAGTTGGGCATAGGCCATCGACTGTGGAATGGCAATCAAAGCCACGGTTAGCCCCGCGATAATATCGGCTTTGAGTATCTGCGGGTTTTTGAGCTGCCCCATCCATTTTCGGTAAGGGGTAAAGCGTTCTTTCCAATCGTCGAGAAGAGATTGTAACCATATACTCATGCAATATTACCTTATATTATTCAGTAGTTTGCTGTGAATAGCACCGGATGAGCGATTCGTGAGTTCCGCTGTGAGGGCGTTAACCTGCTCTAAGGCTACTTGTAGCTGTAGGGTAATGTTTTGCCCATAATCACACTGTTCTAAGAGCGCGTTATATTGTTGTAATACATGGCGCACTAGCGCTTCAAATTCATAACCACATTCAATGAGTAGGGAGACTTGAGCGATTTTTTCTTGAGTAGGTAAGGTTAACAAGGCCTCTTTAACACAACCCCCATAGGCACGTTGCAAGCCCCCAGTGCCTAGTTTCGTACCACCAAAGTAACGTACTACGACCGCAACAATTTCACCCAAACCGCTATATTGTAAGGCATTCAACATAGGGCGACCCGCTGTGCCATTAGGCTCGCCATCATCACTCATCGACATCACGGTCGTATTCGGTGCTCCGGCTATATAAGCCCAGCACACATGGGTTGCTTGCGGATGGGTTAGGCGTAACTGCTTAATAAACGCCTCGGCTTCAGGGCGATTGCTGACATGACCAATATGAGTAATAAATTGGCTGCGTTTAATCTCAGTTTCGACCTTATGATGCGTCATGGGAATAAAATAACCTTGGTTCATAGGCATGATTCTAGCGAGTTTTAAGCATTTGGGCTAATGTGAGACTTCATCATTGTGTTAGATCATTAGCCTCATAGGGGAGTGTGTCAAATGGTTATGAGTATCCAAGCGTTGCTTGAGCAATTAGATCAGCCGGCTGAGTCATTACAGTTTAGCCAAGTCATTGCAGTCATTGACGCTCACTATGCCTATACTCCTCAAGCTTTCCAAAATGGAGCACTCAGTAGCCCCGCTGGAACGAATGAGGGATCGTGTAAAGTATTTGCATTCGGATTATTGCAGGGGTTGACACAAGAGCAAACCTTACACTGTTTTGCAGAGCACTATCGCGCCGTATTGGCTCACCCAGAGGGGCATAATCATGCCAATATTCGTGCTTTTATGCTATCCGGCTGGGAAGGGATTCAGTTTGATACCATGCCCTTAGTGAGCTTAAATACTAAGAGCTAAAAATGAAAAAATGTAAAGTAGAAAACAAGATCTTAATTAAATAAAATTCTATAGCTTAAATGAGGTGGTCGGTCATATCACGACCAACCTTAATACAAAATGACTAAAATAAAATATATTTTTATTCTCACAGTTATTTTGCATTTAATACTTGTCTTTTAATTTTATTATGCTAAATTTCAAAACATGAAAAGTCTAGCGATTGATCTTCGGATCAAGATTGGCGTTGCGCCACTCTCGAATTAAACCTAAGCATTGATCACAAGGAAGACTGTTTCAGTCTCGTTTACGCCCATAAATAGTCCTCCCGGCGTACTCGAGCTGGAACTATCACGCAAACGTGATTTCGAGTACGCCGGGAGGACTATTTATGGGCACGAGCCAGTGAGTCTTCCATGTACCCGGTATTCAGGTAGATTTTTTCATAGTAGGGGTTATTCAGAGTTATTTGAATAACCCCTTTTTATTATAAAGCCAAAGTGATTAAGCACTTCACTCGCAAATATTCATTGAGTACTTTTATTATTACAATCCCTAGTACTCACCATGAAAAGGATAGGTTATATGCTGCTGACATTAACGGATATTCAACGTGCTTGGGAATTAAAAGATCCCGCCTTTATCGATTACTTAGTGGCATTAGCAGAACAACCCAATCCTACTATTAGCCCGCCTTTACCTGATGAAGTTGAAACCTTTGAAAAATTCATTCAATTGATTTGGTCAAAGTCTTTCCGAGCACAAAGCTATCTAGAGCAGCAGGCCTATCGCGTCGATCATATCAACCGTTTAGAAGCCGCGACACCACCCTATGTGTTACCTGAGCGCCTGAAGCTACACCAGATCCTTATGGTGCTGTGGCGTGATCCTAGTGCTTATGCGCGTGTTTGTTTAATCGAAGTCATTCGCCGCATACCCTTTGTTTATGGGCCGTGGAAAGCCTTAAAAGCGATTTATAAAGCCGCAGAAGCTAAAAAAGATTATGAAATCGTGGCAGAGATTGCTATTCGTTTAGATGCGCAGCGGGTGAATACGAATAACGCTAGCCCTTTAATGATGAGTCATGCAACGCGTACTTATATGGTATTACGCGCTTGGCGTTATTTGCGTAAAATAGGACAGCAATTGCCGGTATTATATCCAACCGTAGCGATTCAATATTTAGCAGCTTATACTGATAGCACTAATTGGGCGACTACTTGGATTTTTAATCATATTGCCTTTCATAATAAAAAACATTCTTATGGTAGAGATTATTTTGGTTATATTGGGCAAAAAGAAAGTCTAATTCAATACCGTGCTTTTAATGAGCTATGGAAGCGTAACCCTGAACCTTTATTACGTCTGATTTTATTAGCCAGAGCCGAAAGGGTTAGACAATTTGCTGCGGAAGGATTAAAAGCGGATTTCGCTACCCAATTACGTGATATTGAACCTACCACCATTATTCAATTAGGCTCCAAGGCTACACAAAGCTTAGCCCTTGATGAGTTAATTATATTCCTTCTACAAAATGCCTCTAAATTAGAGCAACAACAGTTTAAAGCATTAGGTTTGCGAGAGGTGGTGATTCGTTTATTAGAATCGAGTAGTACGAGCGCTCAAAATTATGCAGCACAGTATGTTAAAGCCTACGCGCGTGATTTATCGGTAGAGTATTTATTAAAGCTAGCTAAAAATAATCAATTAGCCAAAGCAGTCCGTGAACTAGCCTTGCAATTATTATTAGAGCGCGATCCGCGCCGTGAGGTAGGGCTAGAGGCATGGGGGGAGCTACTCGAATCTGAGCCATACTATAAGATGGTGAGTGAAATACTGCGTAAATATTTCGGGCGTAATGAGCTGACCCCCGACTGGTTTAAAGCGCGGATTTTATCCCACTCACCGCAGGGATTTAATTTTGCTAAAAGCTATTTATTTGAGTTACATCCACTAAAAAGTTTGGGCAATGCTTTTTTTGAGGAGCTGCTCAATGCGTTAGATGATGATTACGTACAGCAGGAAATTGCTCAATTTGCCTTACTCAATCTGAAAAAATTAGATTTAAGTACGCTCAGTCCCCCCTTTATTCAGACCTATTTATTACAGCCCTTAACTTCGGATACGGTACAGAATTGGATTCAAAATGATGATATTAAAGCGAATACCTTACCGATCGATTTTTATCAAGCCTTAGTCTCTGAGCCAGATTGGAATACTCACCCCTTTATTCAAGCGCTCAAAGCACAGAATAAAAATTGGACTCAAGCGCTAGCGTTTAATAGTGAATTAGCAACAACCGTGATGGGTTGGCTCTCCGATGTGCGCCGTTTTAAACCGAGCATTTTAGGTTTTGAGTGGCTAATGAAGTTGGTGAGTTCTGAGTCGGCAGAGCAACATCAATTTGCCGTAGAGCGTTTAAGTAAAGCTTTCACCCCCGCCGATTTTGCCCCTAATACCAGCACGGCATCCGCTCAGCCTGTGAGTACAAGTGCTGCAACATCCGTTGATTTACAAGGGCAGACTTTCCTCTTTACCGGCAAAATGCAAAGCATGACCCGCGAAGCCGCCGAGGACATGGTAGTCAAAGCCAATGGTAAAAATAGCGGGAGTGTGACTGCCAAACTGGATTATTTAGTGATTGGGGATGAGGGTTCGCCTTTATATGGTAATGGGCGCAAGGGCAGTAAACAGGTCAAAGCCGAGTCCTTAATAGCGGCTGGTGCGGCGCTTAAAATTATTTCTGAGACAGCTTTTTTAAAACTACTCGCAGGGCAGGCGGATAATGTCTCCGCTGATGCAGCCATGGCGGGTAGTGAATATTTATGGAATTTAGCTTTAGGTGAGGCAGAAACACCTCTGCGCCAATTTGCACTCGAATATTTACGCCGCCACCATCCGCCCTTAGCACTCAAAGCGACGGATCGTCCGGTTGATCCGGGGGCAGAGATTCCAGCCGCCTTTTTGACTTTAGATCGAGTGCTGCCCTTATTGCAACACCCACATGCGGTAGTACGGCAATTAGGTTTGGATATGGCGGAGTGGGAGCTGGCTCGCTGGCAACCGACAGAGCAGCAATTACTCAGTATGAGCGAATCACGCTATACCGAGGTGCGCGAGTTACTCAAAAAGGCGCTCTTAGAAGACCCCACACCCGCGAATAAGACCTATCATTTATCAACCGCTATCTTGCCAGAAAGTTTTGTGTATGGCTTATGCGAGTCGCGCCATGCTCCTAGTCGAGAGTTGGGCTTAGCGATTTTACAACGTGAGCGGCGTTTGCAATCCCCGCAAGCGCTCTATCAGCTCACCGAAAGCCCTGATCGTGAAGTCCGCAATCAAGTGATTCGTATTTTATGGCGGCTCTATCGCACGCCACTCACCACACCGAATTGGCGTCCCGCGCCGGAGGTGGCACATTTACTCAGTAAAGGTAAGCCAGTAAAAACGCCTCCTCCCCCCCATCCAGTGAGTGAACCTGTATTACCTCAACGTCCTCATAATCTGCCCGCTGACTATGCCGGTTTACAATTATTGCTGCGGCGTTGGTTATATGAGTTACCCCCCGGACGCTTAGGGCGGGAGCAAAAGGGGATGAAGCCCTTAGCGGCGAGTGTGGCTAAAAAAGCTTTGATTGAAACCCTGCGTGATTTGGCGGTGGAAGATGGTGCCTTTGCCGAGGTGGTATTGCCTTTATTCCAACAATTTACCCAATCACGCGGCAAGATGGAGCGCGATGCCTGCCTCGTAGCAGCGACTCGCATTGAACATGCCCATCCTACCCTAGCAGGAGCCTTGGTATGAGCGAGCATCAATACCTAAATTATCGCGGTGAGATTCGCGCCTTAGTAACGCGTGAGAATCAAGCAGCCTTTGTGACTAGCCACCCAGAGGGACAAGCCACGGCCTTATACCGAGTGGATTGCACCGAGCGCTTAGTCCAGTTACAAACCGACGCATTACCCTGTGGTGCGAGCGCTTTGGTGGGGAATGATAAAACCCTGTATCTCGCTGGTTTAGACGGTAAGCTCTATCAAGCAGCACGCGATAAAGGCAAGCCTAAAGCAGTAGAGGGGATTGAGTTTAATGTTCAAGCAGAGAATGAAATTCTAGAACTTACCCTCTTAGCTAGTGATTATCTAGCCGTTTTACAGCCTAGAACCTTAAGTGTGGTGAGTCTAACAGGTACGCAAGTCGTGCAAGTGCTGGATTTAGAGCAAACCGCAACGGTGATGGCAGCTTCCCCAGAAGGGCAGTGGCTGAGTATCGGATTTAGTAATGGTAGTGTGGCGGTATATCAATGGCTGGATAATACCCTGCAATTTTCAGCACAGGCTCCTTTACATAAGGGAGCCGTAACCGCGCTATGCTTTGAGAAAAACGAATTACGTTTTTATTCTGCCGGAGCGGATAAGCAGCTCTTAAGTACCCATGCTCAAGGCGAATTACAACCCTTAGATAAAGGTAAAAATAGTGTTCACAGTGCCGCGATTAATAGCATTGTGTTGGGTACAGAGCGCTTTTTTACTGGCTCCGAAGATAAGAGTATTAAAGCTTGGGCCTATAGTGGTGGACAGCCGATTACCTATAAGCAAAGCCTGCCTAAAATTCACTTCATGGGCTTGGTTCACTACTTAGGTCAGTCGTGCTTACTGCTAGCCGGTAAGGATCAAACCCTGCGTTTAGTATCCTTGGAGCAAGACAAACCTGTTGATACCCTGTTGACGCTACATGATGGCTATGACAGTGCAGAGTATCGCCTGAAATCGACGGAGCCTAAGGAGCGCGAACAGGCTTTAACTACGCTCGCAGCCTATAATGACAAAGTGGCTTTAGGTCTGATTGAAAAGCATTTTAGCCAAGAGCAAGATCGTAGTTTGCGTGAGTTAATGGTAAAGCTGATTGATCAGTCCTCACACTCTAAAGCCAATCTAATCTTAGAGGCTTGCCTGAATGATAAGCGTCACGAAAGTGTGCGTAAATTAGCCTTTAATGCACTAGTAGCCCGTTTTAAAACGCAAATCGACCCGCTCTATCCCTTATTAAAAGCACTCGATACCCAGCATACGGATATAGCCTTACTCGCCCTCAAAGCGTTAGGTGAGTACGCTAATACCAACCCGCGTGCTGAGCAAGCACTGACTAAAGCACTCGACCATGCCCAGCGTTCGGTACGCTTAACTGCCTTAAATAGACTCGAAGGTATCTATCCTGCGACTGATCCCAAAGCCGATTTGCTCGCTCTACAAAGTACTCAAACCGATGTACAACGTGCGGCCTTAATTCGTCTCTATCAACGTCACTTATTGGCTAGCTTTGAGGTGCAACGCGCTCTGCTACGTCAACAAGAGCAAGAGAATGAAGCCGTGCGCCATACCGCATGGCTGATTAGTGTATTAAGTCGCCCGAATCTAGCCCTTGCTTTAAAAACACGGGATAGAGATTTAGCGCGGCAACTAACCGATTTAGAGCAATTTGATTTGCTCAAAGAGCCTGACAGTACAGCGGTTGAGGATAAAACCCAAAGGGCTAAGCCGACAGATCTCAGCACCTTAAATACGGATGATTACACCCCCTTATTGCAAGGCATGAGTAGCCGCCATGCAGATATTAGCTTTAATAGTGTCTATGCCTTAGCGGTATTACAAGACCCGCGTGCGCTCGGTTTATTACTTGTGCTGGCACAGCATAATAATGTAAACATTCGGGTAGGAGTCTGTAAGGCGCTAGCGTGGCTGCAATTACCTCAAGCCCGCGAAGCACTAGAGGTACTACTTAATGATCCCGATGCAAATGTGCGAGATGCTGCTTTTAGTGCCTTAAGCCTATTAAAATTGAGTCCGCTCACTCAGGCCAGCTTAGGTCTCAGTGCAAAGTATCAAGACAGCCATGCGCGGGGCTTGAAAGTATTGCTCGATACCCTAACTGCCTCTAGCGCTGTGAATGATGAGGCCTTGAGCTTACTCAAAAATGCCCTAAATGACCCCTTTGAACCCATTCGCCAAGAAACCTTTAAAGCGTGTTTAGTACGTCATTTAGGCGGGGGAACAGTGGGGACGCTGCGCTTATTACTAAGTAGTCAGTATGAAAATATTCACCGTGAGGTCTTAAAGGAACTCATGGCGCAACCAAAGGCCGAGTGGGCGAGTACCTTATTATTGGACTTACTCCATGATCCCTTTGCGGCTATTGCGCTGGAGGCTTTAACCTATGGCTTAGCCGAGAAAAAGCGTTTTGACAGTGAGGGCTTATTATTACAAGCCAGCCAAAGTCCGCATGTGAGTGTGCGTAAAGCCGCATTAGAGCAAAGCTTAAAGAAACCACTGGCTCAGCAGGCCGCATTATTACAACGCCTGATTAATGATCCCGATGAAAGTCTACGTCAAGCAGCATTACAAGCCATTATTGAGGGAGCCGATAGCCAAGCGTTAAGCCAAGCACTGCAATCACCTTATGAAGATATTCAAGTCAATGCAGCCTGTGTAGGCGCTCGAGTCGGGGATGAGAGTGCCTATCCTTTATTGGTGGCCTTTGCCCAGCGTCCGCATCCTGCCCAAAGTGATAAGCATTTAATTGCAGCATGGCAACAACGTACGGTGAATGCGCTCGGTGGTTTAGGTGACTTAGGTGATAGCCGTGCTTTTGCCGTGGTACAGCCCCTACTGGAGCATACCAATGTCGCTATTGCCAAAGCCGCCGCACGCGTATTGCCTTGGGTTAGTGCCGCCCATCATACGGAGACCTTAATCGGTTATCTAACCCATAATCAAATAGCCGTACGTGCCTATGCAGCGTTGGCCTTGGGTTTATTAGGGGATGAGCAGGCTATAGCGGCCTTAAAAGATGGGAAGGTACAGCAAGTATTATCTGCTCATGAGCAATTAATGGCATGGGTTGCCCTAAAACAAATTAACCCCGTCACTTTGCAAGCCTTAATCACGGGTGGGGATGCCTCGTATCTCAGTCAATTTATCTTGATCAGTGCAGAGCTTTGGTTACATCCGAATCAGCCTTATTTAACCTCTTGGGCTTTAGTGACACCTTATCCACCCTTGCAATTACTCTGTGCTGATTTTATTGAGCGCTATGGTGATCGTGCGGCACAGTGGGACTATATACAAACCGGACTGCAACAAGCTCAACGCCATCAGGATGATACGTGGATCATTGAACTAGCCACCTTAGAACAAATCAGTGCTTGGTTAGTCTATGCCCCTAATCTGTTAAAAGCACGGCTGATCCAAGTGCTCAGTGCATGGGATAATCGGACGACATTTAAACAGTGGCAATGGCAATTACAAGCCTTTAATCAACGCTATCAGGCGCAGTTACAGGCCATTACCATTCCCATTGTGCCGGAAGCCGTGAGTGCTGCGACTAAACAGGTGTGTGAGCAGCAAACTTTTGGTGCATACCTAGGTTTATTACGCTCTGAGAGTTATGGGGCACTGAGTTATGGCAGTGATTTAAATATTCGTCGCCAAGCGGTGATGGGTTTAAGTCGGCTAGCCCAGCACTCAGAAAGTTGGCGGGAAAATGTTATTCAAAGCTTATTACCAGCACTCAACCACCCGCAGCAATTGGTGCGTCAACAAGTATTTGAAACTTTGCAACATTTAGCAGTGAGTGCTGAAGTATTAGGGCGAGCGGCCTTGTCTGCCTCACAGCCGGATATGGCTGAGCAGGGCTTAAAATTACTAGTAGCCCATACGCGCTTTGCACAGGTGCAACCCTTATTAGAGCAATTAGTACAATCCAGCGATGCCATGCTCGCCACCGAAGCATGGAAGGTACTCAGCGCCCAAGTGGGACTGATAAAAGCCGCACCGCTAGCTTTGCAATCCTACTATTTAGAGCTGCGAGTGCTAGTGGTGCAGCAATTAGCCGAGGTCTTACCTAAAGAGGCTAAAGCACTGGATCTATTGATTCAAGCTACCAAAAATGATTATCGTCCTAGTGCTGTTAAAGCGGCGGCTATTTTATTGCAGCAACAACAATCCGCTGCGGTGCCTGCCTTAAAACAGCTACTCACCTATAGCCAAGAGCTGAGTGAACAGCGTCAATTAGTAGCTTTATTAAAAACCGTAGTCGATCAAGAAGTACCCGAATTTTTATTCGAGTACTTAAATAATCCACTGCTGCGATTAGAGGTAGCACGAGTCTATGAGGGATTGGCCTATACTCGACCTGAGCGTATGGCTAAGCCTTTATTGCAACGCTTAAACACTCACAAAGCAGAGAGCACCGCCCTTATCGATGCGGTATTACGTATCAGTGGTTATGATCAAGTCATTGAGGATTATGAAGATGAGCGCGGTGATCAGCGTTGGCTGGCTGAACAATATCCTCGTCATGATCCGATACTAGTGGCCTTATTCCAGACCTTAGTAATGCAGCAAGAAACTAAGCGTCTGAGCACATTATGGCAAGGGTTGCGTTGGGCAAAAACCAATGCTGAGCTAGACCAAGCCTTATTAACTGCTTTACCGATTGTATCGAGTGAGGTTTTGCCAGAGTTAGTGACCACTATCGGGCGGCGTTTCTATAAGCGTCAGGGTGTCGTGACAGGCCTACGGCAAGCCTTAAAACATAAAGACCCTGATATACAGTTCCTAGGAGCGGAAGGTTTAGCCTTAGGTGGACGTAGTGAAGGTTTAAGTACACTACTGGCGGCAATTGATTATCAGCCGAATGCTAATTACCGTCAGCGAGCGGTATTAGCCTTAGGTGAGATGGGGAATGAGCGAGCCTTAGATAAATTATTGAGCCTCGCTCAAGAACAAGGGCATTTCCTGCAAGAGGTAGCGATTGAAGCCTTAGGACACTTAGGTCAATCAGATAAGGCTGAAACCATTTTCCGCCTGTTAAAATCCGCCTTAGAAAATGCCGATTATTATAGCGATATGGTGTCACGAGCGCTCAATGGGTTACGTTGGTTTAATACCTTGGCGGCTTGGCAAATTATTGCGGATTATAGCCAAAAGGCGGAGTACTACCGCACCCGTCAACAGGCACTACAGCTATTACAATATTGGGATACTCCAGCGAGTCGCACTTACTTACTCACAAGCTTACGCAAAGACACCGATAATGATTGTGTGCAAGCGGCGTATGATAGTGCGCGGCGTTTATGGAAGGTGGCAGAGCAGGAGTTTAGTGAGATTGATGTCGCACTGATTCAAGGTTATGAGCCACTACTGGATGAGCGTAAACCATTAGAGCGAGTCGCCCGCTCAGCCAATAGTGCGCAAATCATGCAGTTACTCACCGAGCCTTTAGCGGTACGTGATGAAGATGAGGAGGCTTATACGCAAGTATTTGAGGTATTAGTCAATCGTTTAATGAATGACCCTTTACCTCAGCAAGAGAGTATCCTGCAACTACTGCAAGCCGAGCGCTTAGATTTAGTGAGCTTAATCGCAAGACGTTTAGCGCGGGAAAAGGTGCTGGATAAAGCGATACTGACAACGCTAGAACAAACGCTTACCCGTGACTGTCAACAGTGGCAAACCTATCAGCGCCTACAAGATTCCGGCTCGACGCAAATTCCTGACTTAGCAGATAAGCTATGGCTGGTTGAGGAAGCGGTGAGTGATTTAATCTGGGTAGCAGTGGTTCAGAATGTTGCTCATGAGGTTGTTATTACTCTGCTCAATAGCCGTCAAGCAGCAGCACTCGACTTGCAAATGCAGGTACTAAAGGCCCTCTTAGTCGCAGATAAAGTCGAACAGGAAGTCTTAAAAGCGGTTCATGCGCTAACACAATCCGAGTTAGTGGAGCTATATGAGTTAGCGCAGCAAGTACTAAAAACACATCCTTTAACGCCTAGCACGTTGCAAAAATTAACAAGTCGGATTAGTGGCTTATGGCATGTCACCGCTAGCACTACAGTGACACTCGCGCAATTACCCCAACTGATTAATAGTGGCGATTGGCAAGCTTTGTTAAAGGTGGCTAATGATGCAAATGCTGAGGAAGCCTTACGCATGGGGGCGATTGAGGGCTTAGCGCTGATGAATGAGACGCAAATTGATACGGCCCTGCTGAAGCTCACCAAAGAGGGCGGCGATGAGGATATTAATAAAGCGGCCTATCGTGCCTTACGGCGGCGGCAACGGGCTAAAGCTAAATTTAGTACAGGAGTATCAGCATGAGTAACACTGATATGACTCAGCAGTCAGAGCGCGTAGCCTTACAGTTACGCTATCAAAGCCCTAGTGAAGCGCATGCCGACCATGTGCAATTAATAGGACAACTCAATCGCTCAGACGTGAAACTAGAGGCTACCTTACAAGAGCCACTGATTTTTCGGGAAACCATGGCGGCACTCTTTGCCATTGTGAGCAGTGATTACCGTTATGCGCCGAAAGACCGCCAAGCCTATGCAGCCTTTATGCAAATGCGCCGCGCTCATCAAAATCAGGGTTTAGCCAAAGCGCAACGGGCTTATTTTGATTGGTTATTGAAAAATGATCCCTTAGGGTTTTGTATTCTAGACCCGATTATTAGTGTCTATCCGAATGGGGTGGTATTTGAAGTGTTTAGTAAAGATGAGGGTAGCTATGCCATGCTCTCCTTTGATTATAAGCACTTTAACCTACAAGGCACACCCGTCTACGGTACCACTAATATTGATTTTAGTGACAGCCTAGCCCAAGGCTTAGAGCAAATGCGTAGCTTTAAAGCGAGTACCTTAAGCATTGGGCAAACAGCCGTAGGGTTGGATACGGTCAGTAGCACGGCACAACCCGATAGCACCGTACTGGAAAAGCAGGTGCAAGTACCGAACTCATGGATTCGCGGTTTTCTACAGGTACAAGCGTCCGCTCAATTGCCCACGGACAAAATTACGCTCAATCCGCTCGATGTGTATAACCTACTGCATCATTTACGCATGCATGCGGATATTAAAGGTAAACGCCGTGGCTTACGTTTAGAGCTGATTCCTGGGCGCTATCCGAGTATTATTTTAGAGCCGAATGATGTAGTGCTCGACACCCAAACCGAGGTTTATAAAGGCAAGCAAGCCAAAATCATACGTTTATGGGGGCGCAGACGTTTAAATCTATTGAAGCGTATTTTGCCTTTTACCGAAACGATTGAAGTGGGATTATTGGGTAATGGTATGCCCAGTTTTTGGACCATGCACGGTAAGGGCTGGCATTTGACTTTAGCGATTACCGGATTTACCGCAGCGAATTGGTCACAAGCACTTAATTTTGATTTATTACTACCGCGTGATCTCAATCACATGGAGAAAGTAACGCCTCTCCTAAAAGTACTCGAACAACAATGGGTGCTGTCTCTAGAGGAGCTGGTGAAGCAAACCGGCTTGAATAGAGCTGAGTGTCGCAGTGCGCTGTTGCAAGCCTGTCAACAAGGCTTAGTGATGTATGATGTGGGGGCTAATGTCTATCGGTATCGGCCTTTGACCGTTGAGCCGTTGGATATGAGCCATTTTCAATTTCGCCAGCCTGCAGAAAAATTGGCTTATGATTTAGTGCATCGTCAAAAGGCTTTGAGTCAGTGGCAGACCCTGTTATTGCCCGGTGAGGGGGTAGAGATTGCTGCCACCATTACGGTCAAAGAGGATAAGCGCGATTACCTCGCTAAGCTCAAACTCAATGAAGAAGGGCAGGTGGTGAAAGCCGAGTGTAGCTGTCATCAGATTATGCAACATGGCTTAACACAAGGCCCGTGCTCTCATCTGATCGCCTTACGTATTGCCTATGCTTTACGCCAAGCCGAGCGTAATGTTGCTACGATTAGCCAAGAAACCCGCGCCTTCTCACGTCGTAAAGCCAGTCAAGTGGAACAGATTCAATTAACTTTAAATGAGCAACGTGTATTTTTCACGCATGAGCAAGCGGCGAAAATACGTCGTCAACAAATGGCTTTTAACTCCGTTAATGCTGCACGGCATGCTTATTTAGACAAAATTCAACAACTGGAAGCCTCCGGTTTTATTGACAGCACCTTAGGATGATCAGTATGGCGACGGAATGGGAAGAGCGTTGGGCAGAGATTGAAAAAGCGGGCAGTATTAATGCTTATATTCAACAACAATTAGTGGCAAAAGGGTTTCTAGTCGAGCGCCGTGCTACCGATAAAATGACCCCGCGCGAATTAGAGCAGTATAAAAAGTCACTCAAAACCGAAGCTACCGAAAAAGCGCAATTACGCAAAGCGGCTTGGCAAGTGTATAAAGCCAATCATATGGTGTATTTGGGTGAGGGGATTTATTGGTCGGATGATAGTAGTGAGGATGATTTTGATTTGGCTAGTGCCGAAAAGCGCTTGCTAGATAATCAATTACCTGCGATCACGAAAGTGAAACAATTAGCCGAGCAGTTAAAGCTCACCATTCCACAATTACGCCAGCTGTGTTATCACCGCGAAGCGGCGACGGATTTAAACTATACCCGTTTTGAAATTCCTAAACGCTCCGGTGGTATGCGTCCGATTTGGGCACCACGGCTCTTATTAAAAAATACCCAGCGCTGGATTTTAGAGCATATTTTAGAGCGTTTATTAGTACATGGCGCGGCACATGGGTTTTTAATGGGACGCTCGATTGCTACCAATGCAGCACAACATAACAATAGTGAAATTTTAATTAAGCTCGATATTAAAGACTTTTTCCCCTCGATTAGCTGGAGACGGGTGAAAGGCGTATTTCGTAAGGCAGGTTATCGAGAGCAGGTGGCGACCTTATTAGCGCTATTGTGTACTGAAGCCCCGCGTGAGGTAGTCGAGCGTCAAGGTAAAAAACATTATGTCGCCTTAGGTGCGCGGTGCTTACCTCAAGGTGCGCCGACCAGTCCCGCCTTAACGAATGTGTTGTGCTTGCGTCTAGATCGACGCTTGACGGGTATTGCGACTAAATTTGGCTGGCGCTATAGCCGTTATGCCGATGATATGACCTTTAGCTTACCCGTAGGGCACGCAGGTGATCCACAGATCGCGAAAGTACTCGGCAGTATTCAGCGCGTTATGGGGGAAGAGGGCTTTGAACTGAATCGGGCTAAGACGCATATCGTGCGTCGTGGTGCGAGACAAGAGGTGACGGGGCTAGTGGTGAATAATGAGGGACTACCACGGGTCAAGCGCAGCACCAAACGCCAAATGCGAGCCGCATTACATAATTTGAAAACAGGCAAAGGTTTAAAAGAGGGTGAGAGCTTAAATCGACTCAAGGGTTATGCGGCTTATATGGCTATGACTGAGCGCGAATTGGGTCTGAGATTGTTGAGTGAGCTGAGTGAGTTTGGCTAGCGACCTTTTGTAAGGAGGGAGCTGTTCTCTTCATCAATATTTCAACTGAGTGCTCAATCAGCAGCGGATTATGGCGCTTGGTTAAAGCCCTTTGCTATGAAAGTTTATAGAGATGACCTAGTAGTTGGTTATATTATGGTCTGCTAGATATAAGGTTCTGTATAGCAAACTATTAGGTTACAACAGATGATCGACATGGTGATCTTCGATGGCGAATGCGTGCTCTGTGCTCGTTCTGTTCAGTTCATATTGTGGCACGAAGCTGAGCCACGGTTTCAATTCTCGCCCGTTCAATCAGCTGCGGGGGCAAGAGTCCTGAAGGCTTATGGTTTTGCCACCACAGATGTCGATACTTTTGTATTAGTGAGTGAGGGAAAGGCGTATACCTGCTCTGCTGCTGCACTGCAAGTTGCTAAACACCTCAAGGGCGCTTGGCGCTTATTACGTTTGCTGGTCATGATTTAAAGGAGTTGAATCATACACCTACATCTCTTATAGTGATCGGTTTCCCCGCAAGTTCAGAAAGGTAAGTTCATGGCTACGATAGAGGTACCCTGCCGTTATTGTAACAGTCTATTAGTGTATAAACATGGATATGCCCGCAGTGGCGAACCGCGCTATCGATGCCGTGAGTGTCTGCGTAGTTTTCAGCACACCTATCGTTACGAAGGCAACAAGCCAGAGACGCCTGAAAAGATAGTAGAGATGGCCATGAATGGCAGTGGTGTCCGCGACACCAGCCGGGTGTTGAAAGTGAGTATCACGACCGTGATTGCTCACTTAAAAAAAATTAGAACCGGTAAAAGTCAATCCATTACCGATACAAGAGGTGATGGAGCACCATAAGGTGGAACTTATCTGTGAAATGGACGAGCAATGGTCTTATGTGGGTCACAAGAAACAAAAGCGGTGGCTATGGTATGCGTGGCAACCGCATTTAAAGACGGTGTTGGCCTATGAGCTGGGAAGCCGCGCGGATAAGACCCTAAAGCGTTTATTAGCTTCCTTACAGCGCTTCAAGATTCGGCTGTTTTGCACAGATGGCTGGGAGGGGTATCAACGTCTCTTACCGAAGGATAAGCACCTGATCACTAAGCGTTATACCCAGTCTATTGAGCGCCAGAATCTTAATTTTCGCACCCGTATCAAGCGGTTGGCACGCAAGACGATTTGCTTTTCTAAGTCGGTGGAGATTCATGATAAGGTGATCGGGGCGTTTATTAACAGAATGTTTTTCAACTCTTCTAAATCATGACC
>NZ_KB904781.1 GCF_000380185.1 Thiofilum flexile DSM 14609 | reverse complement strand
CGCAAGCAGGCCGCTTGGTCAACCGATTATCTCGCCGAACTCTTGGAGCCACTCATCCCTCTACAACAATAAAGATTCAAGCGATTGCCCTGGCTAGACCTTCCGCCTTAAATAAGGCAGAAGGTTAGCAAAGGGTTCTTATTGCCCACTTTGTAAGGCGGCAATACGCTCTTCTAAGGGGGGGTGGGTCATAAATAACTTCCCTAAACCACCGCCGCCACTAATCCCAAAGGCCGCAAACTCACCGGGTAAGTCCTTAGGGTCATGTACCCGCTGCAAACGTTGCAAAGCTGCAATCATTTTTTGCCGTCCAGCCAGATCAGCACCAGCAATATCGGCCTTAAATTCACGATAACGTGAGAACCACATAACAATCATGGTTGCTAAGAAGCCTAGTAAAATTTCTGCCACTATCGAACCAATATAATAACCAAATCCGGGACTACCATTGCCATTATTACCTCGGAATAAGTTATCAACCAGCATACCAATCACACGCGCAAAGAAAATGACGAAGGTATTCACTACCCCTTGTAATAAGGCTTGAGTCACCATATCGCCATTGGCGACGTGACCGATTTCATGCCCTAATACCGCCTCTACTTCGTCGGCATTCATGTGCTCTAATAGGCCGGTACTCACCGCCACAAGCGCACTATTACGATTGGCTCCCGTAGCAAACGCATTCGGATCAGGCGAGTGGAAAATACCCACCTCTGGCATGCCAATGCCGGATTTTTCCGCTTGGCGGCGTACCGTTTCGACTAACCAACGCTCTTGTGCAGTACGTGGGTTTTCAATAATTTCCACCCCCATACTGCGCTTTGCCATCCATTTAGACATTAACAAGCTAATAATCGAGCCTGCAAAGCCGAAAATCACTGCCATGACAGCAATGCCACCAAAACCACCTTGGACACGAATGCCAAAGACCGCACTAATAATATTCCATGTCACAAACAGCACTGTTACTACGGCAAAGTTAGTCAGTGCAAATAAAATAATTCGCTTCATTGTAACCTCTAATGGGTTGTTTATCCTTTACTAAGAGTCTCCACGACCAAAGCGCTTACACTTTGGTATCCACGTGGCAGTAGCTTACCACGCCGTCCGCGACTCCCTTGATATTCTACCTGTTCGCTTGGTTTTATCGCTTTAAATTTGCCCCCAGCCTGCACGATTAAGGTCTCCTGCGCTGCTAGCACACACGCTGCAATGACCCGCTCTTGATCCGACTCTAAGCTAATCAGCTTATTGCCCTTACCCTTAGTCAGGAGCGGCAATTCAGCCGCTGGTATGATTAATAGGTAGCCTGCGGAGGTCACTAACACTAAGCGACTGCTTTCTAACTCACCGACCTTTAAGGGTGGCAATACCTCAACTCCCTCACCGGCAGTCACTACTACTTTACCTGCCTTAACCTTGCTGTATAGCTCATTGAGGACGCATCTAAACCCATAGCCTTGATTAGAGTACATTACATACTGATCCTCCTCACGCCCCATAAGTAAGGCAATGACTTGCGCTTGGGGGGGGAAACTAAAGCGCCCGCTTAAAGGTTCCCCTTGTCCGCGTGCAGAGGGTAGCGTATGTGCCACCGCCGAATAGGTACGCCCGGTACTATCGAAAAAGACGGCTACTTGATTGGAGCGCCCCCGCTCGGAAGCTAAATATGCATCCCCTTGTTTATAGCTTAAGGTCGCTGGATCAATATCATGCCCCTTGGCGGCTCGTATCCAACCCATTTTAGAGAGCACTACGGTCACTGGCTCGGCGGGAGTGAGAGCATTTTCATCTAAGGCTTGAGCGGCTTTACTCGTACCTAAAGGCGAGCGACGTTCATCGCCATAAAGCTTGGCATCCTCTTCTAATTCATGCCGGATGAGTTTGGTTAATTCTTTGGGAGAACCGAGGATTTTTAAAATTTGCTTGCGCTCTTTATCCAGCTCTTTTTGCTCGCCGCGAATTTTTACTTCTTCTAGTTTGGCTAAGTGGCGTAGCTTTAATTCTAAAATGGCCTCCGCTTGGGTATCGCTTAGTTCAAAGCGCTTCATTAGCACTGGCTTAGGGTTATCTTCCTTACGAATAATGGCAATCACTTCGTCAATATTCAGAAAAGCAATCAGCAAACCATCTAAAATATGTAAGCGCTTTTCGACCTTATCCAAGCGCCAATTCAGACGCTTCGTAACGGTCACACGGCGGAATTGCAGCCATTCTTGTAAAATAGTGAGTAAATTTTTCGTTTCAGGCCGCCCACTGAGGCCAATCATATTCATATTGACCCGATAGCTACGCTCTAGATCGGTAGTCGCAAATAGGTGCAACATGAGTGGCTCAATGTCTACACGATTAGAGCGTGGGACTATAACTAAACGCGTAGGCTGTTCGTGGTCGGATTCATCGCGTAAATCCTCAACCATAGGCAATTTTTTAGCCTGCATTTGCTGGGCGATTTGCTCAAGTATTTTATTACCAGAAACCTGATAAGGGAGAGCGGTAATAACAATATCCCCCTCCTCCATTTCCCACCGCGCCCGCTGCCGTAATGAACCATAGCCTTTTTCATAGAGCTGAATCAGTTCATGCTTAGGGGTAATGATTTCCGCCTCGGTGGGGAAATCAGGCGCTAATACATACTGGCATAACTCTTCAGTAGTAGCATCCGGGTAATCCAATAAATGCACACAGGCTTGGACAATTTCTTGCAAATTATGAGGTGGAATATCGGTCGACATCCCCACCGCAATCCCCGTAGCACCATTGAGTAAGATATTAGGAACGCGTGCGGGTAATAAAGTGGGTTCGTCTAAAGTGCCATCAAAATTAGGAATCCAGTCAACCGTACCCTGCCCTAATTCTTGTAGTAATACCTTAGCATAGGGGGACAGGCGTGACTCGGTGTAGCGCATGGCGGCAAAGGATTTAGGATCATCGGGTGAACCCCAGTTACCTTGTCCGTCCACGAGGGTATAGCGATAGGAAAAGGGCTGCGCCATTAATACCATCGCCTCATAACAGGCCGAATCCCCATGTGGATGAAACTTACCTAAGACATCCCCGACGGTACGTGCTGATTTTTTATGTTTCGCACTCGCACTGAGTCCTAATTCAGACATGGCATACACAATACGCCGCTGTACGGGTTTTAAACCATCACCAATATGCGGCAAGGCGCGATCTAAAATGACATACATGGAATAGTCAAGGTAAGCTTTTTCGGTGAATACCTGCATAGGCAGCGTTTCAATACCTTCGTAATTCATAATGATCCTTACGTGCGGCTAGGTGCTATTAAAATAGGTAAGTAATTGCTAGCAAATTCAATTAAGGGCAATGGTAAGTACTTGAGCCAAAGCAATCGAGTATTTTCTCCGCAGCCGCTGTGAATACATCCCTGTACGCTACAAGGCGGCATCCCTGCCGCCAAGACTGCTCCAGAAATACTCGATTACTTTGGCATGCTTACTTAATAGACCTCTTGCAAAAGTCACCAAAGATACCCCCCTCCCAACCTCCTCCCTGTCAGGTGGAGGAGTAAGATCAGCTCCCTCCCATGTCAAGGGGAGGGCTGGGGTGGGGTTTCTTTCGATGTTCACAAGAGGTCTAATATAATAAGGAAAACATCTTACTACGATACTTTTTCACTAAAGGACTTTTAGGCCCTAGTAACTCTAAGGTACTCAATAAGCCTTTGCGCCCCGCCCCTTCGTTGTAGGTCGGATTTTTACGCATCACGAGCAAATAGTTTTCTAAACCTTGCTCATATTCACCATGTGCAATAAGAGCTTGTGCCAACTCCAAATAGGCATCCCAATCCTCAGGATTAGCCTGTAGCCGCGCCTCTAAGGCTGAAGTATCCAGATTACCCGCCGCTTGCTGTAATGTTGCCAGACGAATATCGGCTTTGAGCTGGTTTAATTGGTCGGCAGGTACTTCACCCTCGGCAATCTCATTGACGAGTACTTCCGCCGCTTCTAGTTGCCCTTGTGCTAATAAAATACTGGCTAAATCGGCTTTAGCCTCGGCAAAATCCGGCTCATGTTGCAAGACTTGCTGTAATAAATTAATGGCATTATCGCTTTCACCGGCTTGATGGAGCGCTAAGGCTTGCTGGCGATAAGGTTCCGTAGGGCGAATACGATGCTTGGCAATCATTTGCTGAATTTTTTCAGCCGGCTGCACCCCCATAAACTCATCAACCACTTTGCCCTCTTTGATGAATTTTACGGTCGGGATACTTCTTACCCCGAATTGAGCCGCTAAGTTTTGGCTTTGGTCACTATTGACCTTGACCATAATGACCTGCCCCTGTAGGTCATTGACGATTTTGCTCAGAATAGGCATTAAGGTTTTGCAGGGCTGACACCATTCCGCCCAGAAATCAACTAATACGAGTACACGATGCGAGTGTTGTAGTACTTGTTCAAAGTTACTTTCATTAGCCTCAAAAATAAAAGGTGAATCTGCCATAACCTAATCCTTTATTGTGAATGGCTACATAAGATAAGGGGGCTACGATTAAAATCAAGCTCCCTTATGGCTTACGTTGCTTTATTGTGCAGGTGTCGTTGCTGCGGGTGGAGCGCTTGGGTTTATCACGGCAGGTACATCAGAAGTTTGCTCTTGCTGCATACTTTGCTGTAATTGACGCATCATTTCTAACACTTCAGCACCAATCTCTTTATTATTTTCCAGCTTTTTCATCACTTCGGGGGTTAAACCCTTGGCCTCAATTTCCTTAGCAATATCTGCTGGTACCCCTAAGGTCTCTAAATCAGCCGCAGTGACCTCATCATTGCCCTCGCCACCATCATCCGCTTGATCTGCACCGGCAGCACCGCCACCGACTTTAGCCAGTAACTCTGTCACTGGCATGGTTTTACCATTTAACTCAACTTGCTCACCATTGAGTTTCAGATTGAGTTTATATTGCTGCTCGCTATCCTCAATCAGCCCTTGCCCTACGGGTTGCATTAACACCATATTTGCAATGGGAGGCAGCATGGCTTTATCCGCATTTAAAGTCACCGAGCCACGCAGCAAATTAGCCCACTGTTCAGCCTTAAATGTCCCCATCATCACATCATTCATGGTCGGAAGTTTATCCCCACCGTGATAGAGCAAATCCACATCTAACAGGGTTTTACCTTTAGGATTATCCACAGTAATTTTTTGCGTTATCTGACTTTTATCCGCTAATAACATTTTGTTAAAAGCCGTTTCCATCATTTTGCCGCTAATTTCTTGAATTTTCCCGAATAGCTCCATGGTCTTTTTCTGACCTTCGGGAGTATCAGTATTAGCGGTATTAAAATCAATTTGGGATTGAATCCCTTGTAATTCATTTTGTAAATTCGCTAATTCTTCAATACCTGCGACTTGGAGGTTTTTATACTCCACATCATAATGGGCATTACTGAGCATATCCTCCGGTACACCCTTAATATTCGTGGCTCTAAAATTCGCGGTACCATTGAGAACCTGATCGACTTGATCGGTTTTACTATCTAGTCCTAGATCAAAACTAACTTCTGGCGCATCTTTGGCTTTAATACTGATTTGATTAGACTTTAGCTGCATAGTACCTAACATACTAGAACCGACTATACCTTGCATATCTAAATCAGCCGTCGTTTTAGGCATAGTAATGACTGTACCATCCTCTAACGTTGCCTTCAGCTCTCCACTGTCTAATTTAGCCGTCCCTTTACTAAGATCACTGTCGCTACCCGTACCTGTTATAGTTAAACCGGCAAAATCAATTACGCTACCATCATCGGCTTTATAATGAGCAGGATTCACCATAACGTTTTTATTAACTTGACCACCAAAACCAATATCTGCCGTAGCCACGAAAGGATCTTTGCTAGCAAAGGCCTCTTTAATCACGGTTTTAATAGCATCATTAGCCATGGAGTCCTGATCTAAGGTAAATACCCAACGAGATAAGCCTAAACCTACTCCATCTCCACCACCTACTAATAAAGGGCCATTTTTAATATCGGCATTGAACTTAATATCCTTAACCGTCTCATTAAAAGGTGGCTGGGTCATATTGAGCTTAAGCACTGCCTTAGAATTTAAAAACCCCTGATCATAGCTCACAAGCTCCTGTTGCACTCCATGAACACCCGTGATCTCATTCGATTTAGCAATAATCTCCTCTAACTTGTTTTTAGTCTGCTGACCAATAAACCAAGTACTACCTCCCCAAGCGGCGGCAATCGCCACCGGAATGGCTATTAAATAGGCTGCTTTACTCATTTGAATCTCCAGTAAAATGATTAGATTGCGCTAAGTCATTCATTTAAATTAGATCAGCGCTTTTTAACATAATTTTGAATAGATAAGTGCTGCTAGTATAGCAAACTCGCCGGTCATCAGCCGACCAGCATTTGTTTTAGTTTAACCCCCAGCAATTGCAATGTCAGAACATAACTCACTAAGGTCAAGACTATTAATCCAACTAGAGCACCTATTCGATATAAGGCCGTTGCGGTTTGCCACCAACTATCCGCTGGGGTAAAGAGCCAGATGACTATCCCCGCTATTACACAAGCTATCATTAATTGTAGTAAATATTTACCCCAACCTTGTTGAGTACCTAATACCTGATCTCGTTTTAGGGCTCGATACAATAACCCCGCATTCACAAACCCAGCTAAAGCAGTCGCCAGTGCTAAGCCTGCATGTGCCCCTGCAAGTCCTAAACTGTACCAAGGTAAAACAATAAGCAGATTAAAAATCATATTGGATACGATAGCAATGACGCCAATTCGTACTGGGGTTTTAGTATCTTGACGCGCATAAAAACCCGGAGCGAGCAGTTTTACCAAAATAAAGGCCGGTAAACCGATGGCATAAGTCATTAAACTCAAACCCGACATTTCTACATCGCGCCACGTATAAGCCCCATACATCATTACTGTAGCTAAAATCGGCTCTGCCAATAAAATCAAACCTACCGTAGCCGGCAACGCAATCACTAATCCTGCCCGTAAGGCCCAATCTAAGGTTTGGCGAAATTCAGCTTCATTTTTAGTCGCATGATTACTAGAGAGTTTAGGTAAAATGACGGTGCCTAGTGCTACACCAATAATCGCTAAGGGTAATTCCACAAAACGATCCGAAAAATATAACCAGCTCACGCTCCCTACCACTAAATAAGAGGCAATAATCGTATTTAATAATAAATTAAGCTGTGCCACGGAAGAGCCAAAAATAGCGGGTAACATGAGTTTCATAATTCGCGCCACACCCTCATGAGCGCGTTTATATTTAAACTTAGGTAGCAAACCAAGCTTATACAACGTGGGTAACTGAAAAACTAATTGTGCAATACCGGCAAAAAACACCCCCCACGCTAACGCCATAATAGGCTGGCTAAAATAAGGGGCTGCCCAAATCGCAGCAATAATCATAATAATATTCAGCAATACCGGCGTCAGTGCTGGAATTGCAAATTTGCTGTAGGTATTCAAAATACCCGTGACTAAAGCAGCGAGCGAAATAAATAAAATATAAGGAAACGTAATACGCAATAGCTCAGCGGCTAATACTGGTTGTGCATCCGGTTGGGAGCTAAACCCCGGCGCAAATACCCAAATTAATACGGGGGCCGCCACCATGCCGATAACCGTTACCCCTAGCAAAATTAACGCTAAAGTACCGGCTACATGGTCGATCAAATCTTGTAAGGCTTCACGGCTTTTGGTTTCTTTGTACTCTGACAAGATCGGTACAAAAGCAAGGGAAAAAGCCCCCTCCGCAAACATACGCCGCAGTAGATTAGGGATTTTAAAGGCTACGAAAAAAGCATCCGTCGCCCCATCTACCGCAAAATAACGTGCCACTACCTGATCCCGCACTAAGCCCATTACCCGCGAAATCATAGTCATAGCGCTAATCACCGCCCCAGAGCGCAATAATCGACTCATTCTATTTTTTATCCAGCCATAAAAGCCCCCTAGTGTGCATTAAAGCTATGCAGAGGTCACGCAGTGAATAAGGAAAAGATGTGGAGTAGCCCCTCTTTTGAGGGGATATTTTTTAAGATACTCATTATCTAAAAAGATAGAAAAATACCTATATTTTTCATAATAGCCCTGACGCTATCCAGCTAGATCTATTCGCTTAAAATTTTATTATTGCAATAACTATCAATGGGTTAAAAATATTAAACTATAAAAACCACCAAGTTGGCACACTTCATGCTTTATATTAAATATTCAATCATAATAAACCTGTGGTGCGGGTTCTGAATACCCGCCTGACAGTCACCTCACTGAGATTGCCTGTATCGGAATATTGTGGTGAATAACGCAATGTTAGCTTAATGGTAAAGTACGGCATTCACTTGCCAAGATGTGGGTTCGACTCCTACTCATTGCACCCCTGTTATAGCTCAAGCGGTTAGAGCATCTGATGCACAATCAGGTGGTTATCGGTTCGATTCCGATTAACAGACATTTACTATAGCTCATTTGGTAGAGCACTTGACCTCTAATCAAGTAGTAGCTGGTTCGAATCCAGCTAGTAAAACCTCCTTAACTGGCCTGAAACGCTAGTTTAGCCATCGATTTGGGTTCGATTTAGCTAAAACATTATGGAAGTGCGCAAGCACTTTTTACAACCAACACCTCGGCGGAAAGAAAGCCCAAGGTAAGTATTAGGCAGCTGCGTTTAACAAACAAAGCGCTAATACTTTGTCTCACGTTTTCCGACTGCACCCTTGTTAGCGCCTATGCGAAATCCTAGGCCAATACGAGGTTAGTATCGCTGTAGGCTACGACTGAATTGCCACGCAGAGCTAAACGCTCGGTCGCACTCCGTCATGCCTATACGACCTAGTCTCCTGTGGGTCTTATGCTTTGTGTAGCCGCCGACAAGGGTTGAGGTGGCGGTTTTATTAGGGATAAATCATGATGAATATAATGATGATGTGGCCTCAAAAAAAATTTATCGTTCCAGAAACAGCACTCGCCTTATTGTTCCGCGATGAACAATTCATTCAAATTTTACCGGCTGGCGTGCATAAACTCTGGAATTTACAGCAACAGCATGTGGTGAAAACCATTGACATTACTAAGCCATTAAGTACACCCGTCACCGAAGATATTCTGTACTTAGCACGGCTGCATCCTGAGAAATTTGCTTCACATTTATTGCAATGGGAAACAGGTGCTTATGAGGTCGGTTTGCTGTATCAAAACGAGGTGCTGGTTGATATTAAAGCGCCTGCACAAACCGGAGCCTATTGGCAAGGACAAGAGCGCTTAGAATTGCGCAAAGTGGATATTCGAGAATCCTTTAAGCTAGAGCCTGACCTCGCTAACTTATTATTAGCGGCAAAAAATCAGCCCTTACGTAATGGGGCGATTGAATCCATTGCCATTAGTATCATCCCAGAGGGACAGCTTGGCTTATTGGAAATTGACGGTAAACTGATGCAAGTTTTAGCCGCTGGTACGCACGTCTGGTGGAAGTTTAACCGCAAAATCACTGCGAAAAACGTCAACCGCTATGAAGCGTTGGATAGTGCTACATTGAAACTGGTGGATGAATACCCCGAAGTCTTTGCTGGTCAGATACAAAGCTGGGAAACAGCAGAGCAAGAAGTCGGCTTGGTATATCAAAACAATGTATTGAAAGATATTTTTGCACCGGCTCAACGTGGAGCCTATTGGCTGACACCTCAGCCTATTACGGTGAAAAAGATCGACATTAGCACCGACTTTAGCGTGGATAAGGAGTTAGCGCGGATTTTATTAGAAAGCAAAGATCCGGTATTGAGCAAAGCCGTACAACGCGCCCTACTCTCTACCCAAATTGCAGAAAGCCATATCGGTTTCTTAGAGCTAGAGGGGAAAGCCTATAGCACTTTGACTCAAGGTCGCCATGCATGGTGGGCATTTAATCGGCGTTTGAATATCAAAGAAGTCGATCTACGCCTACAAAACATGGAGGTGAATGGGCAAGAAATCTTGACTAAAGATCGGGTGAGTTTACGGATTAACTTATCAGCGACTTGGCAAATCACCGATGCTGAATTGGTCAAAAGCAAGTTAGCCGATGCTAACGAGTTTTTATACCGTGAATTGCAATTAGCACTGCGTACCGTGGTGTCCTTGCAAACCTTGGATGAGCTATTAGAGGATAAAAACGCCCTCAATCAACAAGTGTTGCAAATTGCAGCGGAAAAAGCCTTGGTCTATGGCATTACCTTGACCAGTGTTGGAGCGCGGGATGTGGTATTGCCGGGTGATATGAAACAAATCTTGGCACAAGTGGTAGAGGCACAAAAACTAGCTGAAGCCAACTTGATTAAACGCCGTGAAGAAACTCAGGCTACCCGCTCTTTACACAACACCGCTAAGGTGATGGAAGGCAATCCGATCTTATTACGCTTGAAAGAGCTAGAGGTCTTAGAAAAAATCACCGCCAATGTGCAACATTTGAATGTCTATGGGGGATTAAATGGCGTCATGTCCGACCTAGTACGGATTAATGCTAATTGACAAGGTCTTAAAACCCCCCTCTCACTCTCCCCCTTGACTGGGGGAGAAGCCTAACTGGCTCCCTCACCTGCCAAGGGGAGGGTTGGGGTGGGGTTCTCTTTAAGCACGTTCTGCCTGAAAAAACCCCGCCATCCATTGCGCTAGCATCTTAGTATCGGGGTCAACGGTCATAGTTCCCACCGCTTCTTGTGCCATACTCTCAGGGAATACCGCTCCAGTCCGCAAGCGAATCAGCGCTTCTTCAAATTCACGCGAAAACTCAGGATGCCCCTGAAGTGTAAAGATATGATCCCCATAAACTAGGCCTGCATATTCACAAAATTCCGAACTTGCCAGTACTTTAGCATCGGGGGGTAATTGCACGACCTGATCTTGATGCATAGCATGAATCTTTAATTGCCCCACCTGCTCACTACCGGGCAAATGCGGCAGAGGTGATTTCATTTCATACTCATGCAATCCCAAACCCCAACCTTTAGGCGATTTAATCACTTTACCGCCTAAGGCTTCGGCAATAATTTGATGCCCAAAACAAATCCCAATTAAAGGCTTTTTGGCGCTATGAATATCCCGAATAAACGCCTTTAGCGGCTCAATCCACGGTAAATTATCATATACCCCATGGCGCGAGCCGGTGATCAACCAGCCGTCACACTCTTGTGGAGAGGCGGGAAATTCTAACTCTAATACTTTATAAATTTTAAAGGTCCAATCACTCGTCACGCCCCCCAAAAGCTGTTGAAACATCCGGCTATAGGAGCCATGTTGAGGAGCGAGTTCATTTGCCACCAGTCCCGTTTCCAAAATGCCAATTAACATACCGTTACTCCGTAATGCGTCATTGTTGACTACAGTATAAAAGTACTGGATTAGCGTGTCATTGATCGTTTGCGTGATCGCGCTGCACACACTCCAACAACACCTGCAACTTAGGCAATAAGCAACGATTTTTAGGGTAAATCAGCCAGGAAGCAAAAGCATAGGGTGCCCCTTCCACCGCTTGTAATGCCAAACGCCCTTCCGCCACATCCTCTGCCACCACACAAAAGGGCAATAACCCGATCCCCATATTGGCAAATAAGCAGCGTTTAATGACCTCTACATTGGCAAAGGCTTGACGTGGCTTTAAGGTTAAATCATGGGCTTTAAAATGCTGTTCGGCTCGCACCCGATAGGTACACCCTACCTCGGTGGTAATAATCGGTTGCTCTAACAACTGTATCAGCGACAAGGTTTGAGCCTGATGACGCTTAGGATGACACACATAGACCACATTCTCTTTATGCCACTGCTGTGCTTGCCATTCTGAACTCACGCTCTCACTCACGACAATCGCTGCATCAATATCCGCTTGGAGCAAAGCGCGTTGATAATCAAAGGGTTCATGGGTTAGATGAATTTCTAGTTGAGGGGCTAAGGTTTGTAACTGCTCAATCAAGGACGGCATGCGATAAATACACATCGAACTCGGTGCAAACAATTTCAAAACCCCCACCGGCTTAGTCGTAATAGACTGCGCTTGCTGATAAATATCCCCCACTAAATTATGCAGCTGTTGCAATAGGGGTAATAACTCACGCCCGGAGGGACTCAAGACAATCCCTCGCCCAACCGTTTCAAATAGCTCCACGCCTAAGGTACTGGATAACTCCTTAAGCTGTGCCGAGATACTCGAAGGGGCTAGGTATAACTCCTCTGCGGCACGATTAACGCTACCTAATTCAACTACTTTGAGCAAACTTTGAACTTGTCGTGGGTGCATTGTGCGAAAACTCCGTATAGTTTATTTTAAAATATTCGCTTTTTATGCATAAGTCACGCTGTTAGGATCACTTTTAGATAAGCGTTATGAGTATCTGAAGATACCCCCTCCCAACCTCCCCCTTGTCAGGTGGAGGAGCAGGATCGGTTCCCTCCCTTGCTAAGGGGAGGGTTGGGGTGGGGTTGAGCACTCTTTCACTCACTATAGGAACATTACTATGAAACTCTGCGTCGGCTATAAAAACTATTCGTCTTGGTCACTACGTGCTTGGATTGCTATGAGGGCTAATGGTATAGCCTTTGAAGAGCTATTCTTCCCTTATGCTCATGATGACACTCTGAATCAATTTGCAGCTCAACATAAAACACCGCCTCAAGTTCCACAGCTCATTGTTGGTAAGCAAGTGATCTGGGATAGTCTCGCGATTATGGAATATTTGGCTGAAACCTATCCTGAGAAACACTTCTGGCCTGAGGACAAACAGTTAAGAGCACTAGCACGCAGTACCGCTGCTGAGATGCACAGTAGTTTTCAAGCGATTCGTAACGACTATCCGATGAATTGCCGTCAACAGCGCCGTGTTGAGGTTTCTAAAGACTTACAAGCAGTACTCCATCGTTTGGCTGACCTTTGGGACTTATTTGCAGCCTTTCCGAATAAACCAGCGGGCGAATTTCTAGCAGGTCAATTTGGTGCAGTGGATGCCATGTATGCCCCCATTATGTGGCGCGTAGTCAACTATGGTCTGACCGTGTCACCCGCGTTTGATCGTTGGGCTAAAGCCATGTTAGCACTGCCTGCGATGCAAGAATGGCTAGCCGGTGCGAAAGCCGAGGCCGATACCTATGTATTAGAGCACTATCACAGGGGTACATTGGTAGAATAATCATCAGATAAAAACCTACTCGATACAAAGTGTTGGGTAGGTTGAGCGCTTGGTGTAGAGTACAGGCTTTCTGCCTACATCAAGGGTTGATAATGCGTCAATTATTATTAGTCAGTGCCTTAATCTTCGGAGCTGCCGTCCTTAGCACACCCTATCCTGTACAAGCAGAAGTCGTAGCCAATGCGAATTATGTTATCAGTGGGGAAAGTGTCAGACTGCGGGCTGAGCCTAATACATCCGCTCAAGAACTCGGCAGACTCGCGTTAGGTAGTGCTGTAAGACCCCTACAAAAAACCCCCACCCGCAGCACCGTTGCTGGTAAAACTACCCATTGGTATCAAGTCAAAACCGAACAAGGAACGGGGTGGGTATTTGGTGGCTTTGTCATTCCTGCCCCTAGCTATGAAATGGGTATTTTGGAATTACTCCGTAACAAATTAAAAGCCGAATCCATCCCCTTTGCTAATGCAGTGGTGTTATACCAATTAGCTAGTAAAGCAGCGAATAGCGCAAAAAGTCGCAATGCAAAAGGTGAATTAGAACTGGCTAAACTAACCACTGTGCAACGTTCTTTTGATAGTATTAATTTTGCCCAGTACCGCCAATCACCCTATCGTGAATGGATTAATAAACACAAGAAAATTAGCTTTTATAATGAAGTTTCGGGGCAATATTTAGTTTCGGCTAATGCTTTTTGGAAACTAGCCGATCAATATAAAAGAGATCCCATTGGGGATGAAATTGCGTGGCGTTCTTCACAACAACGTTTAGGGGGTGAGTGCGAGGGATTTATTGGTTGTCTATCTATAGCAACATTACGCACGGAGGGGGAATATTTAAAACGCTTTCCTAAAGGCCGCTATGTCAGAGCAGCCTTAGTCAATCTCAATAATAACTTTAAATACATGTTAGACGGCTGGAAAAACCCTGAGCAAAATACACAAGATGTTGATTTAAAAACATGGTCTAGAATTTTAAAACCTATCGCTAATACACCAGAATCGACTAAAGCACGTACTTATTTAAAGCAGCTACAAGCTATGAAATAGTAGCTGCTGCCACTGCTTACAAACGCTGTTTAGGTGGTACTATCGCATTGGCAAACATGAGTCCCGCTACAATTGACATGAAGATTAAAAATACTTGTACGCCTGTCATACTGTTCATTAGGATATTTTCACCAAATACTAGGCTATTTAACCCAACATAGACTTTACTTCCGGGTACTAGAAAGACTAGGCCGGGGAGTAATACTAAATTAGTTGGTACATTACGAATCAATGAATATAAATTCGCATACACTCCTACAATTAAAGCACCCACTAAGCCACCTAGGTGCGCACCAAACCAATGACTACCTAGCAATGCCCCTAAATAAGCTATACAGCCCGATAATAACCCCCAAAAGGCATCACGACGATTCATTTTAAAGGTTACTAATAAAGAGGCGGCTAGTCCCAATACTGCCAGATAATGTAAATAATTATAATTCACTAATGCGATGTGTTGACTACTACTATAACCCCACCATAAAGTCCCCAAGGCCAAGCCTAATAAGGTGCCAAAATATAATTTAAATAAAGTCATAGACGCATCCATAACCCGTGCCGTACCTGACATTAAATGCCTTGCCGCGAGTTCTCTTAATCCCGTGGTAAGCGTTAAGCCCGGAATAAAAATAATAATGCCCGACAAGACTAAGATAGGGACATTAAGCTTAACGCCCAATACACTAAAACCACTGCCAATTAAAGCAATGAGTAAGGCCGCTAAAGGCTCTAGCATTTCCTCGACACGTTTGGAGCGAATTGACCATACTGATAAGAAATAAGCCAACCAGCCAGCAAACATAGCGCCCAACGTGGTAACAATATCCGCACCACACAAGGCCGCAAAGCATAAGGAGGTACTGCCCCAGGTTAGAAAATCTAGCCAATCTGAGTAGGGGCTGGGGAGTTTATTAATTTCCTCTAATCGTTCAAACCCCTGATCAAGCGTCACCTGCCCCGCAAGGACTTGTTCGACTAATTGATGAGCCGCCGCTAGACGGTTTAAGTCAATGGTATTGGGGTAAACCCGTGCTACATAGGTCAACTCCTCATCCGAACCCCGCTCCCAAAAAACAAAGGTCAGGCTGGTAGGCGTGACTAAAAAAGCACCCTCTAAACCTAGCTGGCGCGTGGTATCAATCAAAATCCCCTCTAAACGATGGGCGGGCGTACCGTATTCATGTAAGGTCTTACCTAGACGAATCACAAAGCGCCGAATACGGTTAAACTCAGTCTTAGTCATGGATTACTCGATTAGAATGCAAGAATGCTGCTGGGGCTATATGATTGCTAGGATAATGAGAGAAGTCTAGCACTAGACAACACTCTCTGGTGTAACCTCTAACACTCGCTACCCCTTTTCTTAGCTGGCTTAGAATGTCAAACTATGCGCCCACTGAATACCCATTGAATAAAACCCCATGGAGCGCCTTATGCAATATGACCCAACCGCCTTTATCCCCTTTGCACTAGGGCAAGGTGTCTTAAAGTTTGGTGAGTTCACCCTTAAATCAGGACGGGTCAGCCCTTATTTCTTTAATGCCGGACTCTTTCAAACAGGTGCTGCATTGAGTCAATTAGGGCACTTTTATGCTCAGGCCATTGTGGAGGCCGAGTGTGAGTTTGATATGTTATTTGGCCCGGCCTATAAGGGTATTCCTCTAGTTGTTGCCACCGCGATGGCCTTATATGAGCAATATGGGCGCGATGTGCCTTATGCTTTCAATCGCAAAGAAGCCAAAACCCATGGCGAGGGCGGTAATATTGTCGGTATGCCCTTATCGGGACGGGTATTGGTAATTGATGATGTGATGACTGCAGGGACAGCCATTCGTGAGTCAGCCCTCCTAGTTCAACAAGCCAACGCGCAATTAGCGGGGGTGGTGATTGCCCTAGATCGACGTGAACGCGGGGTGGGTGCGCTCTCAGCCGTACAGGAAGTGGAGCAGACTTTTAAAATCCCTGTGACCAGTATTGTGAATTTAGAGCAGATCAGTGCTTATATTCAGCAGCATGTTCAAGACCCTCTGCTCATCGAACGGATTCAAGCCTATCGTGCTGAATACGGCATCTAGAAGCCTATTAGACCTAACCGACTTAATCCGCTAACCAAGGCTTTAAGCAAGCGGCATCCTTCACACAGGGGTCGGTTAGGGTATATAAAAAGGCTAGTAATGCCTGAAATTCTTTTTGCGAGTATTTTTGACTAGTCAAATCAATACCTTGTGATAGCATAGTATTCATTCTTGCCGCTAAATGGTTCACGACTAACCCCTCTGCCGTCAGGCCAAAGGTATCGTATTGACTCACTTCTAACACCGGATCTAGCATATGACGTACCATACCGCTTAAGGTAAAATAAGCCCCATTATGCCCCCAAGGGCCGGTCTCGGTGACATTGAGTAAGCTGGGTGTTCTGAATGCAAATTTATCTTTATCCTCATGAGTCATAAACCAACGTCCATAATCCATTTCATCGGACAATGGGCTGGGTAAACTAATCGAGGGTATTAAAGTACGATACATTTTTTCATCGGTAAATAGATCGCCACTGTGGCAACGCGCACAGCCAAAACCACCTTGTTGAGGGTTACGGAAAAATAATAACGCCCCTTGTTTGGCGACCTCACTAATAGCATTAGGGTCCCCCTCTAAATAGTGTTTCCACGGATTATTGACAAATACTTGCGAGCGCATATAAGCCGCTAATGCCTCAGCCGTTTTTTCAGGGGTTACTAAAGTCAAGGCCAAACCATCCGGGGTGTTAAAGCCCTGCCTAAAACGACTCAGCCACTGCTCCGCAGGGGGTGAAAAACGTTGTTGCTCACGACTAAGGTGCTCATTCAATACCATAGTATAGGGCGAAGAAGCTGATTCATTAAGGCTGATATTTGGAGTAATTTGTGAGCGACTTACTAGATTCATCTTTGCTGCCGCCTGCACTAAATTACGCCCTGCCTGTGGGTCAGCTTGTCCTAACAAAACATCAGGTGTATTAATTCCCCCCTTGCTGCCATTTTCACCCTCATCCGGTTTTAAAGCCTGTATCCGTCCATCCTGAAAAAAGGCCGTATCCCATAAACCCAAATTAAAAATACTAGGCGCATTACGAACTGGTAATAAGGTACGTCCACGATGAAATAAATAATCGGGAATAGCTTTAGGTGACTGCGGTTTGGGTATACCCGTGGCTAAGGCTTGGCGTTGGGTTCCGCCTTGTAGAGGATCATGACATTGAGCACAGGTAAAGGTATGCCCCTGAAGGGTATAGGGTTGGAAAAATAATTGCTTACCTAATTGCACTAAGGAGTCTTGCACAGGTGGGTAACTACGCCCCTGACTAGGATCACCGGTTAGCTTGAGATTACTCGCTATTTCCAGTAGGGAACGGTCTAGATCGGATAAAATAACATTGCTTTCAGGTAGGGTGATTGGAGCAGTGACGGATGATTTAGACGCGCTATCGGAGCTATCACAAGCAGAGAGGCCAAGAGTTAACACTAATACGGCTAATTTATATACAAAACCATTAATGTTTAGTTTATTACTCACTATCGACTAGCCCCAAAGAATAAGTGATCAATTAAGTTGTGAAATAATATAGTTTCTTGTGGATTAGATTTTCTTATAGTGCTAGAAACAAAAATAAGTAGGCGTATGAGTAACGCCTACTGCTGAAGTATCGCTTAAGCTACTTATAGTAAATTATGACGTTTTAATTTAGTTCTTAATGTAGCACGATTAATACCCATATATTGAGCCGCTTTAGATTGATTGCCATGGGTATAGCGCATCATCACTTCCATCATAGGGCGCTCAACTTCGTCTAGTACTAAACGATAGATATTGACTGCCTCTTGATCGCCTAAATTATCCAAATATTCCTGTAATGTAACACGTACTTTTTCAGATAATGAGGCATCTAAAGTGCGAGAAGATGTATTCATAATTTGTGCATACCTTAATTAGTTTTTGTTGGTGCAAATAAAGTCGGGGTTATAAAAAATGCACCTAGTTGTTCTTAGGAGCAGGTGTTTGCAATCCATTTAACAGATACAGTTGGTTTAGCCAATCCATATCTCAGGCCGATATACATCCAAGCTGTAACTATTCAGCTTTTACACTGAAACCTCTGATGACTTAGAATGTGTCAGTATATTGGTTAAGAATAATGCACAATGATTTACAAATAAGCACTCTTTTCTAGATGAAAGGGCAAATTATTTGCACAAACTGCTACATTACTAACAAAGCTTAATCAGCCTTAACTATTGTCGGACTACCAAAGGGTAGTAATTGCAGCCTATTTAGAGTCTTTTTATTCGACTCAGGGGCGACCCTGCTCTATTTCTAATGGTCTTAATCTCATATTTACTCAATAGATGGGGTTAATATCTACAGCCTTAAAGATTCAACCTACTACACTATTAACATTTAATAATTAGTTAATAGTTTAAGCAAATTTCACTTAGCACTATGATGGACATACTTACCCATAAATAAAGCCAAGCCTTTCAAGCTCATGAATAATATTGACGCCGTTTCGAGGCCTTAGGTTTTATAGCTTGATAAAAAAACTATTATAACCACCTCTATTCAACTTAACAACCATCAGCTAAAGCTGAAGGGTTAGCGACAAGGACTAAAGTCCGGATACGGGTCGAATAGACCCGTCTAGTTTTCTGTCTTAAAGTTGTCATCTATCCTTGGCTCAAAATGATGCTCTAAGTACGCCTTGATCATCTCCTCGGTCAGCTCACCTGAGGTCGCACAAAAATAACCCCGTGCCCAAAAATGCTGTCCCCAATAGCGCTTCCTTAAATCAGGATAACTCTCAAACAGCTTGGTCGCACTACGTCCCTTTATCCGACGCATGATCTCGCTCGGTGCTAGTTC
>NZ_KB904780.1 GCF_000380185.1 Thiofilum flexile DSM 14609 | reverse complement strand
CGGGAAAGTGGGAGTCCATTACCCCCACCCAGTACCGAGCAACGCTCCACGGCGGCCTATGGCATTATCGATATGTTGACCAAGGCTAAAACGGCGCTGAGTACCGCGAGTTCTACCTTTATGTCCACCCGTTTAGCAGACCTGCAAGAAACGGCTATTCGTAGTTTTTCGATGAAGCGGATTGCGATTCGTAATGGGACAGTACAGCCGCTTTTAGATTTGGGGACGCTGAATGCACGGCGAGAGGCCATGTTGAAGTGGTTGCTCACTACTACGCAGTTGGGGAATATGACCCTCACTCTAGGAGAAATTCGCCTTGAGGTATTGGATGCCGATACTCAGCAACCTATTGTAGATAAACAATATGTAATTACATCAAATATAGATAATCCTGTGTCCTATTTTGGCATAACTGATTCTAATGGCACTATATTACTTAGTGATATTCCTATTGGAAGCTATACAGTTAGCTTTAAAGGTTTTGAATGTTTTTTTATTGATATCTAGTAAATAAAATATCTATGTTTTTATAGAAAGTGATAAAATTATGACAAATAGTGTAATAGAACTTGCCACTCCACAATCTAAAGTAGTTGAAACTACAAATATAAATAACACAAACAAAAATAGTATTTGGGTAACAAAAAAGAAAGTTACTTTTATTGCTATTACGGGAGGTTTTTCAGGTGGGGGGGAGGATACCACAGAAAATGTTGCTGAAAATAGTAATACAGAGAAAATATATCAAGAGTCAAAAAAAATAAGTGAGAAGAATCTTAATGGATTTAATGGAATTTATATACGACCAGGGTTTACATCAGATTCTACTATTGAAACAGCACTTGGTTTCATTGATAGAACATACACCAAAAATGATAAATTAATCATATATGGCTATAGTAATGGAGGGGATTTTGCTGTTGAGTTAGCAGATGCTCTAAAGAAAAGAGAAATTACTGTAGCAGGACTAATTACTGTAGATGCTAGTGATCGTTTAAAAATTCTTAATAATATTACAGTAAATCGAGTAATACCTAGTAATACTTTAGTTAACTATAATTATTATCAAAACAATCCTGATGATTGTGGTATGATTAGTTGCTCTCATGGAGATGAAAATACAGCAGAAGATCCATTAAAAACTTTTGTTTTTAATACAAAGATAACAGATGCTAATGTGACTCATAGAGATATGGAGGCTTTTGCAATGTCTGATATTTTAAATAGAATTACGATACTAGTAGAAAAAATCCAGTAGTTATTTGAAATAGCTCCTAGCTCTATAAAAGCCTCTTTATATAACATGTAACAAGGCTTTTATAGTAGCTATATGATATTATTTTTGATAATTAAAATTTGTATGGCTTTAAATGGTTTATCTATGAAAATATTTACATATATCTTATCACTCTTTTCATTTTTATTAGTATTAATATCCATTAATACTAATATCGAATTGAATGATTTTCTCTATTATCTGGGTGGAAGTAGATATTATGCAAGTCATCCAGTTATAGGTAAATTTGAAACTGATTTTTTAATTCATCTAACAATCACTAATATTATTTTTATTTTTTGTTTTTTCTCTGCTAATGGGAAAAGCATAAGAAATAACTTAATGCTTTTATTTGTTAACTTAATATTAGTTATCTTTAATTTTAATTTTCTTCAGTATAGGACATTCCAAGGTTATGTTTTTGATAAAAATAAGGATAGTATATTAAAGGCAGCAGATGGAGATGGTTTTTTATTTAATGGATTATCTGATGAAACCATGCTGCTTATTATTAGTACTTATATAGTAATTTATTTCTATCAAAAATATTTTTGTATAAAAAAGATATAAAGTAGCTAGTCATAACTTCGCTGGTTCACCCTCATTATCCATCAACCAAAGCATTTGTGCTTTGCTAAACCGATTTAAGCCTTTGTACCTCTGCTAACGTTAGCCCCGCAATACGCGCAATCTCAGTTTCGGGTAAAAGACCTAGCTGCAATAAATTCAGTGCTATTGCTTGGGCTTTTTGCAAGGCTCCTTCTTCAATCCCCAGTTGTTTACCCTCTTCAATCCCTAGCTGTTTACCTTTCTCTAAGCCGATTTTCTCTCCCTTTTCTAGCCCAATTTTTTCCCCTTTTTCCAAACCAATTTTCTCTCCCTCTACTAAGCCTATTTTTTTTCCATCTAAGCGTGAGGTTTCGTGGGTGCTCATAAAATCTCGATAGTCTTTTAAACTGCTTTCATAGCCTAGGCGTTCGCTCGCCGGTAATTGCGCGATTTTAGCAATACCAAATAAACGCTGAAACACCTCATCGGTGAGCTGACTAGGGATTTGCTCTAATTCGTGTAAATGCTTAAACACATAAAACCATTTGTCTTGTAGCGTTCTTAGCTCATGGGCTTGTAATTGAAAGCGGGGTAACACTAAATAGATAAAATTGAGTTTCTCGTAGAATAAAATATTATCCTGATCTTTAAGCTGAGCATGGTAATAGACTTTCGTTTGATCATCATCAATCAAAAAGTCCAAGATACCAATGGTATAAACGGCAGCGAATTTATAATTCCAATCGCCGCGAACCGCTTGTTCTTGAATCGGGAAAGTCGCGTAATAGATACTCCGATCTTTGAAAAAGATTTGCTTGATGCGTTGTAGTTCGACAATAAAGCGCTCACCGGAGGGGCTAATACAGTTCAGATCAAAGATCGCTTTGCGGTCAATGGCACTGCGGCCTTGATATTCATTTTTGGTGTAACTCAGGTCTTGTACTTGATGATGTGCGGGTAAGAAGGTATTTAAGAAGCTGATTAATAAGTCTTTATGCGGTTCCTCACCAAACAGCTTTTTAAAACCAAAGTCGGTTAGAGGGTTGAGATAGACATCGCTCATGGGTTTGCTCGGATCGGTTGCTATACTTTCATTATAATAAAGCTCACCAGTGAGTGCGAGCCGGCTTGATTAACCCATACAAAGGTTCTTGTTTTTTTCAGTGCTGCATCGCGGTAAAATAGCCGTCTTTGCATAATCAAGTGCCTAGCATGACTGCTCTAACCAAAACTCAATTAACACCTGTAGCGAAAGCTGACCCGATTCGTGAGATTCCTTATAACTATACCTCTTTCTCCGATAAAGAAATTGTATGTCGCCTATTAGGGGAAAGGGCATGGGAGATTTTATCGTCACTGCGGTTAGAGCGGGAAACGGGTATTTCCTCGCATATGCTGTTAGAAATGCTGGGCGATATGTGGGTAGTCGCGCGCAATCCCTATATTCAAGACGATCTATTGGATCACCCTAAGCGTCAACGTGAATTTTTAGATACCTTACTCGGACGCTTAGCACGAATTAAAGAGCGCGCACGGGATAATACCTTAACCTTAGAGCTAGTCGAGCTAGCCTCGCAAGCGGTGGATAAGCTCGCCCATGAATTTGTTGAGCATCAGCAATTACGGGAGCGAGCTAAAAAGCGTTTTAATAAAATCACTCGCAAAGACAATGTGCAGTTTGACGGTCTAGCCCGTGTATCGCATGTCACCGATGCGACCGACTGGCGGGTGGAATTACCCTTTGTAGTCCTCGCCCCCGATACCGAAGAGGAAATGGCGCGTTTAGTACAGGCCTGTATTGAACTGGGCTTAACTGTGATACCTCGTGGCGGTGGTACAGGCTATACCGGAGGAGCCATTCCACTGACTAAATTCAGTGCTGTGATTAATACTGAAAAGCTGGAGTTTTTAAGCGAAGTCAGTTTTCGTAATAATCTGCCGGAAGTGGATAAAACCGTTCCCATAGTACGCGCCGAGGCGGGTGTCGTAACTAAGCGAGTATCTGATTTAGCGGCTAAACACCAATTAGTCTTTGCCGTCGATCCTACCTCACAAAATGCCTCTACCATTGGCGGCAATATCGCTATGAATGCCGGTGGCAAAAAGGCGGTCTTATGGGGTACAGCGCTGGATAATCTACTCTCATGGCGTATGGTTACACCGGATGCCGAGTGGTTAGAAGTGACCCGCATTAATCACAATCTAGGCAAAATCCACGATCAAGCCGAAGTTAAATTTTCAGTACAACGCTTTGAAGCTAATGGTAAGACTCCTAAAGGTGAACCTACCCTGATGACCTTTGCCGGACAATATTTCCGTAAAGTAGGTTTAGGTAAAGATGTCACCAATAAATTCCTCGGCGGCTTACCCGGTATTCAAAAAGAAGGCTGTGATGGTTTAATCACCTCAGCAGAGTTTATTCTGCATCGTATGCCGGACAATATTCGTACCGTCTGTTTGGAGTTTTACGGGACGGATTTACATGAAGCGGTTCCTGCCATTGTCGAAATCAAAAACTATGTGGATGGGTGCAATGATGTACTGCTTTCCGGCCTAGAGCATTTAGACGAGCGTTATATTAAAGCGGTGAAATATACCCCAAAAGGTGCTCGTGGGCGCCTACCTAAAATGGTATTGATCGCTGATATTGTTAGCGATGATCCTGATGCCGTAGCAAAAACAGCAGCAGAAATGGTGCGCCTAGCAAATGCGCGAAATGCCGAGGGTTTTATTGCAGTAAGCCCCGAAGCACGGCGGCAATTCTGGGCGGATCGCTCACGTACTGCTGCGATTGCTAAACATACCAATGCGTTTAAGATCAATGAGGACGTGGTTATTCCGTTGCATAATCTAGCGGCTTATACCGAAGGCATTGAGCGTATTAATGTGCAGCAGTCTATGCAAAATAAGCTCAAGATTTTAAATGCGGTATTAGAGTATCTAGCCGGTGAACAACCTGAATTACGCCATGTACCGAATTACGAGGCGAGTGCTGAGCGACAAGCCATTTTAGACTCTAAAAAGCGTGCAGCTACGGACTACTTACTCCGTGTAAAACAGCGTTGGGAAAGTACTTTAACTAATTTTGATCAGCCTGCCACCGCTCACCCTGAACTACTTAATGAGTCTGCTCAAGCCGCGATCCGCCAAGGTGATCGGCTGATTGATGTACTATTACGTCTTGATCTGCGTATTTCCTATCGCGCCGAGGTAGAACGTCCGCTGAAAGAAATATTCGCAGGGGGCGAGCTAGAGCCACTACGTCAATCCCTCGATAAGATTCATGCTAAATATCGCTCTGGACGTTTATTCGTTGCTCTGCATATGCACGCAGGCGATGGTAATGTGCATACCAATATCCCCGTAAACTCCAATGATTATGAGATGCTGCACGAGGCCGAGCGTGTCGTGGATGAAATCATGATCTTAGCACGCGCACTGGATGGCGTTATTTCAGGCGAGCATGGGATTGGTCTAACGAAGTATCAATATCTGGATGAGCGTGAGGTGGTGGAATTTGCCGATTACAAACAGCAAATTGACCCCAATGGGCATTTTAATAAGGGTAAGCTACTCCCCGGCTCTGGCTTGGACAATGCCTATACTCCGTCCTTACGTTTAGTTGAGCGTGAAGCCTTATTACTCGAACATAATGAATTAGGTGAGCTGAATAAGAGCATTAAAGACTGTCTACGTTGTGGCAAATGTAAGCCGGTCTGTAATACGCATATTCCACGTGCGAATTTGCTCTATTCCCCGCGCAATAAAATCTTAGCCACGGGTCTCATGATTGAAGCTTTCCTCTATGAAGCACAAACCCAGCGCGGAGTATCACTGCGTCATTTTGATGAAATGAATGATGTCGCGGATCACTGCACAGTCTGTCATAAATGCCTTGAGCCTTGCCCTGTCAATATCGACTTTGGTGATGTAACGGTCAAGATGCGTAGCATTCTCAAAGCGCAAGGCCAGCGCCGCAGCAGTCCGGTGGCGTGGGCGGGGATGCAGTTTTTAAATATTAAAGATGCCAATAAAGTCGAGTGGATGCGAGCGGCGATGGTAGGCGTGGGATTTAGAGCACAAAATCTCGCTTATCAAGTGGCAAAGAAAACGCATTTAATCAGTGATAGCAAACGCCCTGAGGCAACGACCGGCAAACCTAGCATCACAACACAAGTGATTCAGTTTGTGAAAAAGCCTTTGCCTGCCGGATTACCCGTTAAAACCACCCGTGCCATGTTGGGACTGGAAGATAATCAAACCATTCCGGTGATTCGTGATCCAGTTAAAACCGCAAATGGTCAAGGGGATGCTGTTTTCTATTTCCCCGGTTGTGGTTCTGAGCGTCTGTTTAGCCAAGTCGGTTTAGCTACGATGGCTATGCTGTATGAGGTGGGGGCGACTACGGTATTACCCCCCGGCTATTTATGCTGTGGCTATCCGCAAACGTCTTCTGGTGATACTAAAAAAGGTAATGCGATCAGCACCGAAAACCGTGTGCTCTTCCATCGTGTAGCAAGTACCTTGAAGTATTTAAATATTAAAACGGTGATTGTGTCTTGTGGGACCTGTATGGATCAGCTCATGAAATATGAGTTTGAGCGTATTTTCCCAGAGTGCCGCTTATTAGATATTCATGAGTATCTGGTGGAAAAAGGGATGAAAATGGAAGGCGTGAGTGGTGTGCAATATGTCTACCACGATCCTTGCCATACCCCTATGAAACAGATGAATCCTATGAAGGTTGTCACCGAATTGACTGGCTCTAATGTGGTGTTATCCGATCGCTGTTGTGGTGAGGCGGGTACATTTGCGGTGAGCCGCCCTGATATTGCGAGCCAATTACGTTTCCGCAAAGAAGAAAGCCTTAAAGACGGGATTAAGACCTTAACGGGTGAAGATAAAGCCAAAAATGGCAATGTAAAAATCTTGACCTCTTGCCCTGCTTGTCAACAAGGCTTATCACGCTACCGTGATGATACCGGAATGGAGACCGATTACATTGTGGTAGAAATGGCGAATCATTTATTTGGCAAAGATTGGCAAAAAGCCTTTATCGAGAAAGCCACTCACGGCGGGATTGAGAAAGTATTGCTTTGACATCCTCCCCGACCTAAAGGACGGGGATTCCTGCTGCCAGACGCTCATATCCGAGCGCGAGAATGTTCTTGGCTGCATTAATATCTCTATCATGCAGTACCCCACACTCAGGGCAAGACCATTCTCTTATTCCAAGACCGGCTCTACCTTTCGGACTGTTAGGGCTGATACAGCCACAACACGAGCAGGTTTGGGTCGTGTACGATTCATTGACTTCTAGAAACACCCCTGACCGCGCACTCGCTTTGTATTTCAGTTGTGTTTTGAGCATAAACCAACCCGCATCTAAGACAGACTTTGCCATGTTAGTTTTAGCTAGACCGGAACTACTCACATTGCCAATGACGATTAAGCCGTTTGCTTTCACGACTTTATTGGAAAACTGGTGTATAGCCTCTAAGCGCCTATTTTTAATCTGAGCATGGATAGCCTTTACCCGTTTCTTTTGCTTAGCGCGTTGAGCTTTGCCTAGTTTAGGTTCTAGCTCTCGATAGAAATCCCCGCGCTCTAATTTATCCCCATTGCTGCAAGTGGCGGTGTCTTTTAGACCTAGATCGATGCCGACTTCGCCTGTAGCAGTCGATTCAATGTTGGGTACTTCCACGACAATATTGAAATACCAGCGACCTCGTGCCTCTTGGGAAAAAGAGCCAGAGCGAAACTCGTATTGATAAAGCCCATAGCTATCCCATACCTTGAAGATATGACCCGCATAGCGTACTTGTCCATGCTTCCAAACCGCAGCACCTTTTTTAAACGGTATCCAACCTAAAGAACGTTTAGAACCACTCGATACTCTCCAACGCAGCTTACTTTTCTTGAATTGCTTACGCGCTTTTTCGTGAACGGCTATCGCTTCTTGAATCGTGCTAGAGTGAATCATAAAGCCTTGTTCGGCTTTCATACCTTTGAGGTCTTTTTGTAGATCGTAGGCGCTGAGATAGAGTGAGTGGAAACCCGATTCAGGGATGAAGAAATGTGAATAATAGGCCGTTTCTTCATTCGCGGCATTCCAGACCTGATTCACCTCAAACGCCATGCGCTCAAGAATAGGTTTGTGCTTATCCTTGATGCGAACTTTGAGGGTTTTGAGGTGGGTGGCTGGTTTCATAGTATTGATTATACTACAAAAGGTGCTAACTGTTATCGTTGTAGTACTACCTTTCATCGGCTGTCGCCGATCGCCTTATATCCCCTAGCTGAAGCAAGGGGCTTTACGGCGGGTTCGGTAATACTCAAAAGGGCGTACCTGTGTGTGCGTCCTATTGTTAGATTAGTATCTCACAGGATATCAAGGGCAAGGGGTTAGCTGTTTTTATAGCTGACTATTAGGCCGCTTGATTCCACTGATCTTGGGGGCGACCATAACGTACTGCATATTCGATACCACCGCGTGTGAGACCTAGCTCACTTAAATCACGGTCGTCTAAGGCCTTAAGTTCGGTAACAGCTCGGCGGATTTCACGCTCACTGAGAGCCGTAGTATTGGTAGTTTTGGCTTGGGGTTTAAACCAAGTACTGATTAAATTAATAATGTTACTCATAGTAATGTCCTTCTTTTATTATTTTATCCTTTGATAATAGTCTCGATATTGCATTGCAACAAACGAGATTTTTTCAGTCTATGAGTTAGTTTTTCTTGATATTGAGAGCTTTTTGCTCACTTTTTAGCAGAGCCGCAAACAGTTGGTTTTTAATGGGTAAGGCATGGCGGTCAAGGAATACTACCCTTATGAATAGCTTCATCCATTTGCTCAAGTGAGGTACTTTTTTTGACTTTAATGATGCCAAAAGAGTTTTCTGCCTCTTCCGTTAAGCCCGTTGCAAATCCGGTAAATTTACGTTTATAGGGCGCATGAAAGGCTAATACAATCTCTGATTTAGGCACACCTAGCTCTACTAATTCATTAGCAATGCCGCCCTCTGTTCCATCATGCTGAATCCAAATCAAACCGTCTTTGATTTCCACATGCAATAGTGAACCATGATAACGGTCATAGCCTAACCAGCCAATAGTCATAAGCTGATAACTATCTCGCTGTTCATCAAAAATAAGCTGCATATTTAAATCACCATAAGAGGGTTTAAATTGTGCATAGTATTCTAAAATTTGTTTAATATACTGGCGGTATTGATTTAACTTTTCCATTGGCTAATCTCCTCCTTAACAGGATCAAAGATCACTAGTTTAACTTTGTAACGTTGAACAATTTTTTGATTAGGTGATTGTCCACCCCGCCTTGATAAGAGCTGCTTTTACAATATAGTGAAAAAAATCATAAGCAGGCATTGAGTAGTTCCAAACAGAGTCATTGGCCTTTTAGTATAGCAAGATACCTGAGAGACTCTAAAATTAAGGTGTTAGTAGAATGGGGTAAACTGATTTAGGTAGACTTTGCTTTTATCCCCTATAGCGGATAAAATGGGATTTATCCTTTGTAGCGGATAAAATCATGCACATTTATTCTACCGATATGCTAGCGACAGCCCTACGTGATCAACGCAAGCGTGCTCAGATAACGCAAAGTACCCTAGCTGAACATACAGGCTTAAAGCAAAGCACTATATCCGCTTTTGAAAACCAGCCGGATGGTACAAAGCTAGAAACCTTATTTAAGTTATTATCCGCTCTAGATATAGAGCTACATTTAGTGCCCAAGGCTACCCATAAAACGACACATTGGGAGCAAGAATGGTAAGTCGTAAAAGCCACTTGTTGGTTGAGGTAGATGATTTTCGTGTATCACTAGCGGGTGCTCAGGAAAAAACAGCCCTATTATGGTATGAAAATCAGTGGCAATTACCCTTAGGTACTACACCTACTAGTCATATTTTAAAATTACCCATTGGCTTGATTCATTATAATCAGATTGATTTGGCGGAAAGTGCTAGAAATGAATGGCTATGTTTGCGTCTATGTCAGGCATTTGGATTATCTGTACCCAACGCGCAGCTTGTGCAAGTTGAGGATTTATCAGTATTGGCAGTAGAGCGCTTTGATCGGCGTTGGTCGAGCGATCAATCATGGTTGATGCGTCTTCCACAAGAGGATATGTGCCAAGCGTTAGGGTATTCACCCGCGTTAAAGTATGAAGCAGAGGGTGGGCCTAGTATTGCCGCTATTATGCGTTTGTTATTAGGTTCCCAGCAGGCTAGCGAAGATCGATCCTTATTTTTGCGTGCTCAAATGGTGTATTGGCTATTAGCCGCTAGTGATGGGCATGCCAAAAATTTCAGTATTTTTTTAGAGGCAGGTAATCGTTATCGGTTAACTCCTTTTTATGATGTCTTATCATTATATCCACTTATGGGTAAGGGTATAGCTCCCCAAAAAGTGCGTATGGCGATGGCATTACAAGGTAAAAATCGTCATTATCACTGGTCTAAAATAATGCCTAGGCATTTTATCTCAACCGCCGAATATTGTGGCTTTTCTAATGAAATAGTGCAGAGTTTATTAGAGAAAATACTCACTCACGCAGAAAAAGTGGTAATGACGGTCGCAGATGAGCTGGATGCTGATTTCCCAGCCCATATTAGCGAACCTATTTTTAGCGGTATCTTAAATTTGGCACAACGCTATCGCGATTAGAAATAATTAAGCTTTCGCCGAGGCATCCTCAAACTTATTCACCGCTATTAATGGCTTAAACGCCCACATCCAGAGCCCTGCCACACCTAGGGTAAATAAACTCCCCACTACCGCAGCAGGTTCTGTCCCTAGCCATTTAGCACTAAGACCTGCGCGAAATTCGCCTAACTCATTAGATGAGCTAATAAACAACATATTCACCGCATTCACTCGTCCGCGCATTTCATCAGGCGTGGAGAATTGCACTAAGGCAGAGCGAATATACACACTTACCATATCGGCAGCACCGGCTATCATGAGCGCTATAAATGACAATATAAAACTAGTGGAGAGCGAAAACACTAAATTAGCTAAGCCAAATATAATCACCGCTGCAAACATAATTTTACCTACATGGTGATTTAAGGGATGTAGACTTAAATACAAACCCACGGCAATTTCACCCAATGACATACCACTACGTAAAGCACCTAGCCCTAACGAGCCAACGTGTAAAATATCTTTGGCATAAATAGGTAATAAGGCAACGACTCCACCGAGTAATACGGCGAATAAATCCAATGAAATGGTGCCTAAAATAATAGGGCGAGAGCGGATGAATTGAATTCCGGCGGTAAAACGTTGCCAAGCATTCCCACTAATAGGCGTATTCGTTTTAATAGGCGCTACTATATTCACCCTCGTTAATAATAGTGCTCCCCCTGAAAAGCCTAACATGCATAGGGTATAAGTTAAGGCACCCCCACCAAGAGCATATAATCCCCCACCGACTAAAGGCCCTGCAATAGCGGCACTACGCATTAACATGCTATTCGTGGCAATCGCGGCGGCTAATTGTTCACGCGGGACAATTTGGGGTAATAAGCTTTGCACTGCAGGCCCCGTAAAGGCTCGACCACAACCATAGAGCATTAATACCACATAATAAAAAATAGGATTATGAATAGGGATTAACGATAGAACTAATAATAAAGCCCCACACAGCGCTTCTAATAACCAACTGGCGGTTAATATCTTCTTACGCTCAAAACGATCTAGTAAATCACCCGCCGGAATAAGGAGCAGTAACATAGGAATGAATTGTGCCAATCCTACATAGGCCAATGCCATCGGATCGTTGGTCATATCATAGACTTGCCAGGCGACTACTACGGCTTGAATTTGGGTGGCAAAGGCCGCCAAAACACGCCCAGACAAGAAGGGTAGAAAATTAGGTTGACGATAGATACTACGCGCTTGAGGCATGATAAATCCGTGTATGGGTTAAGGTAGATTAGCGTGGAAAGTCAAAAATGCGCTGATTATTCGCCGAATAACTAGGCTTAGCAAGCGCCCCTGTAGATGGGCGATCTTTTTGAGGGAAAACCCTATATTGCCTAAGAATGCGCTATAATGGATGCCAATAAGCCAAATAATGATATGGCTGTTGACTTAATAATATCCGCTCAAATAAGTTGTCTATTAATAGTGAATAGAGCTGGGATGCTCTAGTGAGGAGTGTGACGATGGGTTTTTATCCCAAGCCTTGGCTTCAGCGCTTTGCTCCTATGGTACTCAGTACCGTTTTTGTGCCGCAGTTTAGTGTAGCACAGCCCACACCCACTCTAGCTACCTTGGCTAAGGGTCTCAAGATTGATTCTCAAACCATTACTGTATCAGGGCTATCCTCTGGAGCCTTTATGGCTTTGCAGTTGCATGTGGTTTTTTCCAAAGTGATTAAGGGCGTGGGTCTAGTGGCTGGAGGCCCTTATCGTTGTGCTGAAGGGGTGTATCAAGGCTCATTATTGGATTCTAGTGGTTTATATACCCCTACAGCGGTGTGTTCTAATACTCACCCTATCTACCCTTATGCAGGGCCGCCGAAATTAGAGTTTTCACTCCAAGAAACCGAGGCCATGGCGAGTAAGGGCTTAATCGATGCGCCGGAGCATTTAGCACAGTCTAAGGTATGGCTGTTTAGTGGGATTAAGGATCAAACGGTGCCGGCTTCGGTGATGGATGTAACCGCGCAGTATTATCAGCATTTTGTCCATGCCAGACAGATGGAGCATCTACGCCACCCCCAAGCAGGGCATGCGATGATTACCGAAGCGGTCGGTAATGCCTGCGACATCTCAAAAAGTCCCTATATTAGTCAATGTGGCTTTGATGCAGCGGGGGATTTATTAACATTTTTATTAGGTGGGTTAAAGCCCAAAGTAACCGCCCAACCAGAATCTCTTTATACTTTTAGCCAGTTAGACTATTTCAATAATCGAGACCCTAGTACTAGCCTACATCCACAGGGGCATATCTATATTCCTCAAGCCTGTTTAGAAGGTGAACGCTGTCGTTTACATATTGCCTTGCACGGTTGTCAGCAATCAGAGGATTTTGGCGAGAGTGCTTTCTTTGAGCAGGCGGGTTATAACGAATGGGCTGAGGCGAATCATATTGTGGTGCTATACCCCCAAGTGCGAGCGTGGTCTAGCGCCTTATGGATGGGGGCAACCAGTAATCCTAAAGGTTGTTGGGATTGGTGGGGTTATAGCGGTAGTGATTATGCCACCAAGCGTGGCAAGCAAGTGCGTGCGATTGCCAGTATGGTCAATAGCATGATGCGAAATAAGCTGTTGCAATAAGGGCTTAAAAGTAATCGTGTCTTACGATTTGATTCCTAATGGCTATGCTGGCAGAGCGACACGTTGCAAATAGCGCCCGCGATAGAGTAAACGGCACAGTTGCGGCTCCGTGCTATCTATGAATGCACTACGGTTATGTAACACATTATTACAAATCAATCCCTCTCCTGCTTGTAGTGTATAGCGCATCATGTAAGGTGAACTATCATCAGCCCATAAGTGTGCTAAGTAGGCGACCGCCTCCTGAGTAATAGCATCTTTGCGCCATTGAATATGACGCTGCCGTGCCGAATAGCGCATATGCAGTTGTCCACTATATAAGCGAAATACCGCTCCACTACTTGCTGGGCGAATCGTGACTCCATTTAAGATATTAGCGGGAATGGTCAAGGCCTTTGGGTGCATCAGCGCTTTAATATAAGCCGGATTCGCCTCACGTAATAAAATATAAGCGATTTCATGATCCAGCCAGCGATTTTCCCCGCCTTGTACCGCAGGCTGCATACAGTGCAGTAGCATTCCATGAATGGTTTGTTCGCTGGAGTGATAATAGCCATCGGTATGCCAGCTTAGTGCCTTATTGGTATAGGGAATGTAATCGTGTTGCCCTAGGTGCTGAGTCTGTGTGATCGCGGATAAACTATCCTCCTCAGCACAAAGATTGGCGTGTAGATGCGTTAAGCCGAGCTGTTGAGCGAGGTTATGTAAGTGTTGTTTGGTAATGGTTTGGGGGGTATGAAAGCGATATAGGGCAAAATTATAGTACTGACAATGCTGCTTTAAGGTCTGGAGTTGCACAGAATAATCCGTGGTATGCGGTGTTAGTGTCACCATGAGGCTAGTTAAATCGAGCGGGTAGCAGGCTAGCTTTTGTTCACGCCACTGCTGATAGCTCGATTGATCCTCTAGAGAAAAATGCTGTTCTAACATGCTAATGACCTCACCCACCTAATAGCTTATACCGCCCACTAAAATGTCACCCTACCCATTAGGGTAGTTGTTTTATTTATTAGAATATTAAAACATAGCAATATAAAAACACACTTAAACATGTGGAGCCTATAAGGTATCTAATTCTAGGAGGTAAGTATGGCAACTAAACACTATCCCACCCCCATGCTGGATGTATTGGAGGAGGGGGAATGGCCTAGTTTTATTAGTGGCTTTAAGGCCTTACGCGATAACCATCCGAGTGAGCGTATTCGCAACACCATTAATAGCCTCTTAGGGCAATTAGAACACTCCTATGAAACCCGTATGGGATATTGGAAAGGAGGCACTATTTCCGTATTTGGCTATGGGGGCGGTATTATCCCGCGCTTTTCTGAAATCGGGCATATGTTCCCCGACTCCAAAGAATTCCATACCTTACGAGTGCAACCACCCGCAGGTAATTACTACACCACGGATATGCTCCGCCAGCTCGCCGATAGCTGGGAAAAATGGGGATCTGGCTTGCAGACCTTCCACGGGCAAACCGGCAATATTATGTTCATTGGCGCAGATAGCAAAAACTATCAGCCTTTCTTTGATGAAATTAATGAATATGGTTGGGATTTAGGGGGTGCTGGGCCTTGTGTGCGTACCGGCATGTCCTGTGTGGGATCGGCTCGTTGTGAGATGTCTAATTGTAATGAGCAAGCTATTCACCGCCACTTATTAAATACCTTTACCGATGATGTACATCGTCCGGCCTTGCCTTATAAGTTTAAGTTTAAAGTGTCGGGTTGCCCCAATGATTGCCAAAACTCTATTGAGCGTTCTGACTTTGCCGTCATTGGTACGTGGCGTGATGACATAAAAATCGATCAAGCCGAAGTTAAAAACGCCATTATGAAAAAAGCGGCAGAAATTGGTAAAGAAGGGGATCGCTCGGCAGGTCGCCACTATATGTTTGATAATGTGATTAGCCGTTGCCCAACGGGGGCTATGAAGCTGAATGAGGATGACACATTAGTCATTGATAATAGTAATTGTGTGCGTTGTATGCATTGCCTAAATGTAATGCCTAAAGCGCTGCATGTTGGAGATGATAAAGGCGTTACGATTCTCATGGGGGGCAAACGTACACTCAAAATTGGTGATTTAATGGGTACAGTCGTAGTGCCATTCATGAAATTAGAGACGGCAGACGATTATGAGCGTCTAGTAGAAATGGCACAAAACGTAATTGATTTCTGGGCGGAAAATGGCCTAGAGCATGAGCGCTGCGGTGAGATGATTGAGCGTATTGGCCTAGTCAATTTCTTGGAAGGGGTGGGGATTGATCCTGACCCGAATATGATTAAACAACCGCGTAATATTTCCTATGTACGGATGGATGGTTGGGATGAGGCTGCACAAGCGTGGTTTAACCGTAAGCGTGCCGAGAAATCTGCCGCTTAGTAGGTGAGTGTAAACCCCAATAATGTGCTTAAAAAACGTTTAAGAACTTAGGTATAAGGAGAGATGACGAATGGCAGCCCCCAAAATGCGCGAACCTATCGAGTCAGGTTGCCCTGATGGTTTCCAATACATGCACCCCGTCATGCGCCGTAACTATGGGCAATGGTTATATCACGAAGACCCACGTCCCGGTGTCCTACTGCATGTGGCACGTAGTGGTGAGAAAATCTGGACGGTGCGAGCCGGCACACAGCGGATTTTAGATGTATTTACCTTGCGTAAGCTTATGGATATCGGTGATCAATTTGCCGAGGGTTATGTGCGCTTTACTATTCGCTCGAATATTGAATTCATGGTCGCAGATGGTGCTAAGGTAGAGCCTTTAGTCAAAGCATTGGAAGATGCGGGTTTTCCGGTGGGGGGAACCCGTAACTCCGTGACGAGCATGGCGCATACCCAAGGCTGGTTACATTGCGATATTCCGGGCACGGATGCCTCTGGTGTGGTAAAAGCCATGATGGATGAGCTGATTGGCGAGTTTAAATCGTGGAATATGCCGAATCGGGTGCATATGACGACCTCCTGTTGCCAAATCAACTGTGGTGGACAGGGTGATATTGCGATTAATATCCAGCACGTTAAGCCCCCGAAAATTAATCATGCACTGGTGGGTAATATCTGTGAACGCCCGTCGGTGGTGGCACGCTGTCCGGTGGCAGCGATTCGTCCTGCGATGGTGGATGGTAAACCTTCGCTTGAGGTGGATGAGAAAAAATGTATTTGTTGTGGGGCGTGTTATCCTCCTTGCCCACCCATGCAAATCAATGACCATCAATATACCCAGCTTGCTATTTGGATTGGTGGCAATCATTCCAATGCGCGAGGTAAACCAACGTTCCAACGCTTAGTCGCAGCCGGTATTCCGAATAATCCCCCACGTTGGCCTGAAGCAACCGCTATCGTGAAAAAGATTTTACAGTGCTACAAAGAGGGGGCGCGAGATTGGGAGCGCATGAATGAATGGGTGGAGCGGATTGGTTGGCCTCGTTTCTTTGAAGTCACCGGCTTGCCCTTTACTAAGTATCACATTGATAACTGGCGCGGGGCGCGTAATAACTTAAACTCTTCCACTCATATTCGTTTCTAGTGGTGCTACATGAAATATACGCTGATGGTGAATGAAGGCCCCTATCAACATCAATCATCTGATACAGCCTATCACTTTGCTAAGGCTGCTTTAGCTAAAGGACATGAAATTTTTCGCGTCTTTTTCTATCACGATGGAGTTAATAATGGCTCACGCTTGAGTGTGCCGCCCAAAGATGATCGTTTAGTACAAAAGCAATGGTCTGATTTAGCGCAGCAACACGGTATTGATATGGTGATTTGTATTGCCGCTGCTCAACGTCGGGGCTTGATGGATACCGCTGAAGCTAAGCGCCAAGGTTTAGATGCTCATAATATTGCACCAGGGTTTCGTATTTCCGGCTTGGGGCAATTGATTGAGGGTAGTATTGAGTCAGATCGTACCATTGTGTTTGGGGATTAAGGAGTATTTGCATGGCAGTAAAAAAGTTTATGTATGTGAATCGTAAAGCTCCTTATGGCACGGTATACGCGCTGGAATCGCTTGAGGTGGTATTGATAGCGGCGGCCTTTGAGCAAGAGGTGACACTCGCATTTTTGGATGATGGTGTTTATCAGATTGTTAGAAATCAAAACCCTAAGCTGCTCGGAATGAAAAACTTTTCTTCTACCTATAAGGCTCTAGGGGATTATGACATTAAGCAGCTTTATGTCGAGCGGGAGTCTTTAATAGAGCGAGGTTTGACAGAGGATGATTTAATGGACATTACCTATGAGGATGAAGGCGATGATTGGGCAGAAAAATCATCCCTTACCATAGTGAGTCGTGCTGAAATGGCAGCGCTTATGGCAGCTCAAGATGTAATGTTTAGCTTCTAAGGAGTCTGTTAGATGTCGATGTTGCATATTGTGAATAAATCGCCCTTTGAGCGTAATGCCTTAGCTAGTTGTTTAAGCCATGCCTCAAAGGGAGATGCGGTATTATTGATAGAGGATGCGGTGCTAGGGGCGGTCGCTGGCTCACAAGTCGCACATTTGCTCCTATCTGCTTTAGCGACTCAGGCTATTTATGTACTGAGTGAGGATCTCGCTGCTCGTGGTATGGAGCCAAATCGTTTAGTTAAAGGGTTGCAGGTAGTTGATTATAGTGGGTTTGTAGATTTAACCGTTCAGCATGATAAGAATCAAAGCTGGCTATAGTTTTAGAAGATATTAATTAGGTATTTAAGTAGGAGATGCTGTATGGCACTAGAGATTGGCGGTAAAAACATTGCAACCGATGAGGAAGGTTATTTAGAGAATCTCACGGATTGGACGCCTGAAATTGCAAGCGCAATGGCATTAGCAGAAGAGCAGCCGGTTACCTTAACCGATGAGCACTGGGAAATTATTAATTTCTTACGCGAGTATTATGAGGAGTATCAAATTGCTCCTGCAGTACGTGTTTTGACCAAGGCGGTAGGTAAACGTTTAGGCGCAGATAAGGGTACTTCTAAATATTTATACAGCCTATTCCCTTATGGTCCGGGTAAACAAGCGTGTAAATATGCAGGGCTTCCTAAGCCGACTGGCTGTGTCTAATACATCCGGCACAAAGGGATATATTCCTTTGTGCCGCCCAAGCTGCCCAAAAACACTCACTGATTTTTAGGTAGGTACAGAGTGTTTTACTAGCGGCTCTTAGCAGGAGTTGATTGTGACTTTCGTAAGTGTGTTTTACGGATGGTTATTTTATTTTGCCACATTTATCTTAATCGGTGGGGTGGCACGTAAAGTCTATCAATACTGGAAAATTCCTGCGCCGTTAAAAATCCCTACTACTCCCGCCCCACTCACAAAACGTGGAGTTGTGGGACGTCTATTGCGGGAGGTATTGTTATTTGAAAGCCTATTTCGTGCCAACAAAACCATTTGGCTATTTGCTTTTCTCTTTCATATGGCCTTGTGGTTAGTGTTGCTACGACATAGTCGTTATGTTGTAGAAACGGGTATATTCCTGAATTTTATTCAACCTTTTGGTAAGTACGCCAGCTTTGTGATGGTGTTTGGTTTAGCGGGGCTTTGGGTGCGTCGTATAGTCGTGGATCGAGTACGTTATATTTCCTCACCTTCGGATCATTTAATGTTGGCACTGCTGCTAGGGATTGCTTTGAGTGGCATGCTGATGACCTTTGTAGTGCCTACCGATATTGTACAGGTCAAAGCATTTTTTAGAGGCTTACTATTTTTTAATTGGCATAATCTACCCGCCGCACCAATTTTATTAGTACATCTATTCTTAGTAGCGATTTTAATGCTGGTATTTCCTGTCAGTAAATTGCTACATGCGCCGGGTATTTTCTTTAGCCCCACTCGTAATCAAGTCGATAATCCGCGTGAGAAGCGTCATATTGCTCCTTGGGCACTGGAGCTAGAAAAACAAAATAAGCTTTATTTAGACGAGGTGCGGCGTGGCTGATTATGAGATTCCAAAATTAACCGGCCTCGGCTATGTCGAAGTACCTGCGCTTGAGCCAGATAGTATGGCAGGCAAAGGCCCTTATGTGGCTAAGCCAGAATTCCAAAAGGCACTGCATTTTCCGGCTGATTTCGACAAAGGTGTGAGTGAAGGTTATGAATTAGTACCCGACTGGAAAAATCGCGCACTCGAAAAACTAGATGATTTACGCCACCGCTATCGTTCGCTGCAATTATATCTAGACATTTGTGTGAAATGCGGGGCTTGCACCGATAAGTGCCATTACTTCCTCGGCACTAAAGATCCTAAAAATATGCCAGTCGCACGGCAAGATTTATTGCGTAAGGTGTATCGGCGCTATTTCACCTTTGCGGGTAAATATTTCCCCAAATTAGTAGGCGCTGTCGATCTGACCGAAGCAGTGGTTGAGGAGTGGTATAACTATTATCACCAATGCTCACAGTGTCGGCGCTGCTCGGTATTTTGTCCTTATGGTATTGATACGGCTGAAGTATCGATGGCGGGACGGGAGATTCTAGATCACATTGGGCGTGGCTCTAAATATAATAATGAAATCATTAGTAAAGTCTTCAAAATCGGTAATAACCTAGGTCTACCTGGCTTAGCATTAGCCGATACCTTAGAGGGGCTGGAAGAGGATATTGAGGAGGATACTGGGATAAAAGTACGCCTGCCACTGGATGAGGTGGGGGCTGAAGTCTTACTGGTGACACCTTCCGCTGATTTTTTTGCCGAGCCGCATGTCGATGGTTTAATCGGTTATGCCAAAGTTTTTCATGAAGCTGGCATCTCGTGGACATTAAGCTCTTATGCCTCGGAGGGCGCTAATTTCGGATTGTTTATTGGTTCTTACGAAAATATGCGTCGGATTGCGCTGCGGATTCGAGAGGCGGCTATTCAATTAAAAGTCAAACGCATTGTCTTTGGTGAGTGTGGTCACGCTTGGCGGGTAGCCTATAGTTTTCTAAATACCCTTGCTGGTCCCTTTGATTTTCTTGATCCAAAATATCCCGTACCGCAACACATACTAGAAGTCACTTGGGGGTTAATCCAAGATGGTAAGCTCGTGCTCGATAAAACCGCGAATGACGATAAGGTATTGACCTTTCATGATTCGTGTAATGTGGCACGTGGTTCCCGCATGGGGGATAAGCCCGGCGGGCAATTTGAGTACCCGCGTAATGTCATTAAAGCCGTTTGTAATCATTTTGTGGATATGCCTGCCGATACGATTCATGACGCAACCTTTTGTTGTGGTGGTGGAGGCGGGTTATTAACGGATGATCTCATGGAGTTACGGATTAAGGGTGCCCAGCCGCGTATGGAGGCCTTGAAGTATGTCACCGATACGCAGGGTGTCACCCACATGGCGGCTATTTGTGCCATCTGTAAGTCTCAGTTTACTAAGGTGATTCCGTATTATGGTTTTAAGATGGATCAGATTGTCAGTGTCCATCAACTAGTCAGTAATGCACTTGTCCTACAGCGACAAGTGTCGGTTCAGGCACGTCCTGAAGATGAAAACGAGGACAGATGAGAGGAGATAAGCATGGCAACCGCATCTAATGATAGCCGTTTACAAGGGCATACTTTCCGCCGCTTTGAAGATGGCGACCATACTTGGGACAGTATGCAGGAGAAAATCTTCGTCGCTGATACCTCTCATAAATGTCCCACCTATGTACATAAAACGCCGCCCTGCCAAGGTAGTTGTCCCTCCGGTGAAGATATTCGCGGTTGGTTGCAGATTGTGCGGGGTATTGAGAAGCCTCCCGCTGGTATGAGCATGCATGAATATGCCTTTCGCCGTGTCACTGATGCCAATCCTTTTCCAGCGATGATGGGCAGAGTGTGTCCCGCACCGTGTGAAACGGGTTGTAATCGTAATGCGGTGGATGATTTTGTTGGGATTAATGCGGTGGAGCAATTCATTGGTGATACCGCGATTGCACAAGGTTTTAAATTTGCTACTCCACCTGCTTTATCCGGTAAGCGGGTGGCAATTATTGGTGGGGGGCCGGCGGGTTTATCAGCCGCTTATCAATTACGCCGTTTAGGACATGCAGTTACTATCTTTGAACAGCATCCCGAATTAGGGGGCATGATGCGTTATGGTATTCCGGGTTATCGGGTGCCGCGCGATAAATTAGGTACTGAAATCCAACGTATTCTCGACCTTGGCGATATAACAGTGCGCTGCAATACGAAAGTAGGTCAGGACATTAGTATTGAGCAATTAGAGCAGGACTATGATGCTATTTTATGGGCATTAGGTTGTTGGAAGGGGCGCGATCTCTTTGTGGAGAAATTTGCTGAAACACCAAATTGTATTGCCGCCGTCGATTTCTTAGAAGCCTTTAATAAGGGAACTATGAATTACACGGCTCCGCGCATTGTATGTGTAGGGGGTGGGGATACTTCAATTGATGTGGTATCAGTATCACGGCGTATTGGGACTATTGCAGATTACTCAGAACAGCCAGAGGAGGCTGCAACCGGCAAAATAATTCACTCAGCACCTACTACTAAACTACCTACCCAAGTCACTTTGACTACCCTATTTAAATTAAATGAAATGACTGCCGCTAAGCATGAGGTAGAGGACGCGCTCAAAGAGGGTGTGACCATCCTGACTCAAGTGATGCCAAAAGAAATTATATTAGATGAGAAGGGGCGAGCCATTGGCTTAAAAGTTGTGGAGTGTGTGGTCAAAAACAATATACCCACCGCCGTGGAGGGGGGCAAAGAAACACTCATTGAGGCCGACTTAATTATTGCGGCAATTGGTCAGTTCGGGCGTTTAGAGGGAGCAGATCTGGAGAGTTTAGATAATGGGCGTCATTTCATTCAAGCCGATTCGACCTATCAGCTTCCTAATAAACCTAAACACTTTGCCGCTGGGGATATTGTTCGCCCCCACCTATTAACCACCGCGATTGGACAAGGCTCAATTGTGGCGGAAGCTATCCATCAATTTCTAAACGCTCAAAATATTGTTAAGCGCCCTAAAGTGGATAAGCATCACTTTGATCTCATGCACAAACTGCAAGAGGCTGGTCTTCAGCCCGCTGCTTATGATGCCGCTAAAGCACCTGATCTGCGGGGTACTTCGAGCATGGATTATGCGATTCATAACTATGAAGACCGGACTAAGAGTGTTGTGGTATTAGCTAAGGATTTATTCCTAGGCCACTTTAAAACCGAGGCGCGTCAGCTTCGCACAGAAGATGTACCGACGGCTGAGCAAGTATTAAATCATTTTGCTGAGCGTATTAATCCTTTAACCCAAGAAGCAGCTATTGCCGAGGCTAAGCGTTGTATGAGCTGTGGGATGTGTTTTGAGTGTGATAATTGTGTGATTTATTGCCCTCAAGATGCGGTGTATCGCGTACCTAAAAAGCAATCGACTACCGGACGTTATGTGGCAACGGATTATAATCGGTGCATTGGTTGCCATATTTGTGCTGATGTATGTCCGACTGGCTATATTGAAATGGGCATGGGTGAATAACTCAGGATGAGCGCAATATTCAAGACCTTAAAGCCCCTTTTAGTACTGCTAGCGGGTGTGTGGATTTTAGTGGGCTGTGAGGCAGGGCCTCCCCCAACTAATCTAGCACCTGCTAAAGCCAAAGCGGCTCAGTGCGTAGAGCCTACTGCGGATATACGTAAAAATCATATGGCGTATTTAATGCAGCACCGTGATGCCACTGTATTAGCGGGCATTCGCAGCAAACAATATAGTTTAGTGGAATGTATTAATTGCCATGTAGATCCTAAGCGTGCGGATGGCTCTGCGGTACATTATGAGGATAGAGATCATTTTTGTGCTAGTTGCCATACTTATGTCGGGGTGAAAATCGATTGCTTTCAATGCCATGCAGATCGCCCTGAGTTGGCTAATCAGACAAATTACCAGCATAAATTAGGCTCGGCTGAGAGTTATCACTTTAGTCATCAATTAGGAACGCCTGCTGTGCTATCTCTACAAGATCTACAAACTATAACGAGTGGAGGTGTGCAATGACTAAGAATCTAGTCAATGAATACCGCCGCCGTTTTCTGGCAGGTTTAGGGCTTATGGTGGGGGCGACTTTACTACCTGAGTTATCTAATACCCAAGCGGCGGATGTTACAGCCCGCCCTGAGAATGAGCCTGCTAGTAGTCACAAACGCTGGGGAATGTTAATTGATGTGAAGCGCTTGACTGATGGCGGGGCTGCCATGGTAGCAGCCTGTCAGCACGAGCATGGTTGGGGGCATGATCCACAAGCGAGTGCCGAGCAACAAGCACAATGGATGCGCGTGGTGAAAGTCACCGATAAGCAAACCCTGCATTCTTTCTCGCTACCTGTGATGTGCCAACACTGTGAAAAACCGCCTTGTGTGGATGTATGCCCGACCGGGGCTTCCATGAAACGTGCGGATGGGATTGTGTATGTGAATAAGCATACCTGTATTGGTTGTCGCTATTGCATGATGGCTTGCCCGTATAAGGCGCGTAGTTTTGTACATGAACCCCTAAAAGATCAAAAGCCGCACTCACCGCGTGGTATTGGTACGGTAGAGTCGTGCAATCTGTGTGTGCATCGTATTGATAAGGGTCAGCTTCCGGCTTGTGTAGAAGCCGCCCCGCACGCTGTGATATTTGGCGATTTGCAGGATCCTGACAGTCGAATTAGCCAAGCCTTAAAAGCTTCAGGAGGTACACAAATTCGTGCTGATTTGGGTTTAAATCCACAGGTGTACTATTTGAATATCTAGAGGAAGCGCTATGAGTAATAAAGCAATAGTATATAGCGAAGTGCAGCAATCCGGTTGGGGATACTATGGAGTGCTGATGGCGGGTATGGCTTTAGTGGGCTTAGGTCTCATTGCCTTTTTCTATCTAGAGCATACGGGGCATTATGTTACGGGTATGAATAATCAAATCGTGTGGGGCTTACCACATGTATTTGCTATTTTTCTAATAGTAGCAGCATCAGGTATATTAAATATCGGTTCTATCGGTACAGTATTTAATAATAAAGCCTATCAACCATTAGGGCGCTTATCGGGTTTATTAGCCATTTCCTGTTTAATAGGTGGCTTAATGGTACTGGTATTAGATTTAGGGCGGCCTGATCGGCTAATTATTGCCATGACCCATTACAATTTTAAGTCCATTTTTGCGTGGAATATTATTTTATATAACGGTTTTCTTGCCCTAGTTGGATTATATGTGTGGGCAATGATGGATCATAAAATCCAGTATCTTTATAAGCCGGTTGGCTTTGCAGCCTTCTTTTGGCGCTTGGTATTGACGGCGGGGACGGGTTCGATTTTTGGATTTTTGGTAGCACGCGAGGCTTATGATTCAGCGATTTTTGCCCCCTTATTTATTCTAATTTCCTTTGCTTTAGGTTTAGCCTTATTTATTTTGATTAGCTATGTCCTATTTACTGGAGCGCAACGTGTTTTAAGTAAGGATTTACTGAAGCGTAAACGTTATTTGCTAGCTCTCTTTATGGGTGCAGTATTATTCTTTGAGGCGATTTTTCATATTACAGCTTTATATGCAGCCGAACACTCACACTTTGAACAATTTATCTTGTCTGGTGCTTCAGGCTATTCGCTATGGTTTTGGTTAGGGCATATCGTGCTGGGGAGTATTGTACCCTTATGCTTATTATTATTGCCTTGGTGGCGTGAACAAGTAAGTTCTTTATTGGGAGCCGCTGCACTGGTGGTGATGGGGTCTTTCATTCAGCTTTATGTGATTATTATTGGTGGACAAGCCTATCCTTTGACCTTATTTCCCAATGCTACGGTAGAAAGCTCATTTTTTGATGGCGTTATTCATACCTATACCCCTACGGTATGGGAGCTAATGCTCGGTGTAGGTGGGGTGGGTGTCACCTTGGTGATGATTATGATAGGTGTCAAAGTGTTGCGTTTTTTGCCGGTTTCATTAGCAACTGCTGCTAGTGGGGATATTGAATAAGCTACGTGCTGAGTCAGATGGGACGATTAGTCTAAGCCGCAGTATTGCGGCTTTTTTTATGGCGAAATATGACCGGATGATAGAGGTTATTTCTCAAAACTGACTAAGGAAGTATATTATCTTGCTTATATAAGAAAATAGTGATTTACTAATATATAAGAAAGGAGTTGCTAATGTTTAATCCTATTGAAATCCCGTTTGGCTGTGTGATGTTGTTCAATGTGGTCGACCTTAAGCCTGGTGTAGCAGTCGAGGATGTCGAGCTAGTCTTAGGTGAGATGTGTAATGTAGTGAAAAATAACTATGGCGATGATCTAGGTGGGTTTATTGGTGGTCAGGTCTATCGCAATGCTGGATTTGTTTCTGATGAGGGTAGTGTAGGAGGTAATACTTCTAAACCCCCACGGGTGAAGCAAAATATGGGAGATGTAGTGATTGTGACCTATTGGAAATCCTTTGAGCAACACGAAAAATCCCATGCCGATAAGCTCTTTAAGGAGAAATTCCAAGCATTAGCAGCGTTCTGTGATAATACCTTTGAGGTGGGCTATGAAATGTTATGGCAAGGCACACCCGAAGATCATTAATAGCTTGATTCCCCATAGCTTACTCTCACAAGGGGTAGGCTAATGGCAAGATTATTTATTTCAGCCGCGCATAAGTCCTCTGGCAAAACCACCCTATCCATTGGTTTATGTGCTGCATTGAGGGCTAGAGGCTTAGATGTACAGCCCTTTAAAAAGGGTCCCGACTATATCGATCCCATGTGGCTAGGGCAGGCCAGCGGTAATCCTTGTTATAATCTTGATTTTAATACCATGTCAGCCGCTGAAGTATTATGCAAGATACGCCAACAAGCACACCTTGCTGATGTGACGCTCATTGAAGCCAATAAGGGTTTATACGATGGTATGGCTCTGGATGGTTCCGATAGCAATGCAGCCTTAGCACGATTGACCCAATCTCCCGTGATCCTAGTCATCGATACTCGTGGTATGTCACGTGGAATTGCCCCCTTATTATTAGGCTATCAATATTTTGATCCCTCGCTCTCCATCGCGGGTGTTATTTTAAATCGAGTGGGAGGGGCTAGGCATGCAGCTAAGCTGCGTGAAGCAGTGGAGCATTATACTGATCTTAATGTGCTAGGTTGTGTACAAGAATCCCCAGAACTCACGATTGAAGAGCGCCATTTAGGTCTAATGCCCAGTAATGAGCAGGGGAATGCTGCCGCGCATATAGCCCTACTCGGTAAGATAGTGAGCGAGCAAGTCAATCTTGATCAAGTCCTCCATATTGCAACACAAGCTCGTCCCCTAACAGCGTTGAATTTATCCATTTGCCAGCCGATTTGCCGCCATACCCTGCCACAGACACGCGTGAAATTAGGCATTTGCCAAGATGCTGCTTTTGGCTTTTATTATCCCGATGATTTAGAAGCACTAGAGGCTGCCGGAGCCGAACTTGTACCGATTAATACTCTAACCGACTCCACACTACCACGACTTGATGGTTTATTTATTGGGGGTGGTTTTCCAGAAACTCATTTAGCGTCTTTAAGTGCTAATCAACCTCTACAGCAGCAAATTAAACAGGCTATAGAAGCAGGTTTGCCTACTTATGCCGAGTGTGGGGGGCTAATGTATTTATCCCGTAGCATTATGTGGCAGGGGCAAACAGCACCTATGGTCGGAGTGATTCCGGGAGATGCGACCCTATACCCTAAACCACAAGGGCGCGGCATTGTTCGTTTCACTGAAACAGAGCATATGCCTTGGCCTCATTTAGCCGCCCCCAACCAATCTGCTCAAATGGCACATGAGTTTCACTATTCTCGTTTGGATAATTTAGCCGCACAGGGACGTTTTGCCTATCGGATATTAAGAGGGGCTGGCATTACTGGGGAATATGACGGTTGGGTTTATCGCAACCTCTTAGCTTCTTATTTACACCGCCGCGATACCGCCCAATATCGTTGGGTGCAGCGTTTTGTCGATTTTATGCGCCAACAGCGCCAAGGATTATGGGTATGATCACTATCACCCCACCTGCAGCCCAACAAATCAAAGCCGCCGCGCTTGCCAGTAATGCCCAAGACTTAGCCCTACGGATTGAGGTGCAGCCGAAAGCAGATGGTAGTTTTAATTATCTGATGGGTTTTGATGACCAAAGTCTGTCAGGTGATATTGGATTAGAGCAACAGGGCGTGTCGCTGGTGATTAGTAGTAACTCCCAGCCTTTAGTGCAGGGGATGACGCTAGATTTTGTCGAATTAGACGGGCAAATGGAGTTTATTTTCTTAAACCCTAATGATCCCTATTATCAGCCCCCACAGGATGCTAATGATGGCTGAGCAAGTGGTGAGGATTCCTATTAATCAAATTCAGTCTCCTCAAAAATCAGAGCCTGTTACCGCCACCACTGAAAGTGCCAATACTTCACCCCGTCGTAAACGAGATGAGTTATTCATTGCCCAAACCGTAGTCGCCTTACCATGGCAAGGATGGTTAGTCCTAGGGATATTATTTGTTATTTTTGTTGCCATTGGGGCAAGTTATCTGTGGGTTGTAGCGGGGCTAGATCCTGATCATAGTTTACGTACTGTATTGGCGGTGTTGTGGCTGATTGCAGGAGGGGGAGTGGTGACGCTGTTTTACTGGATTTGGCGTGAATTCGCCAGCTTTGGTAAGGAACTATCCCTCTGGGCGCAACGTTTGCGGCGTAATGATTTAAGTGCGCGTATGCCCATTGTGCGCCGTGCTTGTCCCTCTAAAGTCATTCGTGAACAAATTAATGCCATTACAGCAGATTATCAGGCAGTAGCCCGTGCTCAATTGCAGCGTTTAGAGCGTCAAGATCGCTATATTGCCCGTAAAAATCATCATCTCAATGTTCTCTACGATGTCGCAACCGCGATTAATCGGGCAGATAATTTAGAGCATTTACTAGAGCGCTTTTTAGTAACCTTAAAAAGTGTTGTACAGGCTGAGGCAGTCGCGATTCGTTTATTAGATAAAGATAATGTATTACGTCTAGTAGCGAGTTTAGGTTTTGATAATGAGGTGATGCAGCGTGAAACGGCGATTTTGGCGACGCAATGTACCTGTGGCAAATCCTTTGAAGATAAGGAAATTCGCATTCGCACGGATATTAATAAATGCGAGCATTTAATCGGACGTGTCCTATTTGAGCGCCGTGATCATATGGAAATGCTCGCAGTGCCTTTACTGTATCGAGATAAAACCCTAGGTATTTATAATATTTTTGTCTCACGGGAGCGGCATGCTTATTTAGAGGATGAGCATGAGTTACTCATGAGTATTGGGCGGCATTTGGGGATGGCACTGGAAAAGGCGAGTGTCGAGGAAGAGGCGCACACGCTGTCTATTATCAAAGAGCGTACCCGTATGGCTCACGAGCTACATGATTCCCTTGCCCAAACCATTGCGAGCTTACGCTTTAAGGTGCGTATTTTTGATGATTCTTTACGTAATAGTGCCGAAAGTAATCCTCATTTATGGGGAGAGCTGGAAAATCTAGAACACACCATTGATGAAGCCTATGCTGAGATTCGCAGTTTAATTACCCACTTTAGAGCACCTTTAGATGGCAAGGGCATTGTGCGGGCGGTGGAGTCATTAGTGGAGCGCTTTCGTAAAGAAACGCAATTAGAGGTATTTTTCTATCACACCTGGGCGCTGCAAAGTTTAGCGCGTGAGGTGGAGATAGAGGTGATTCGTATTGTACAAGAAGCCTTAAATAATATTCGTAAACATAGTCAAGCCACCACGGTGCGTATTTTGATGCAAAGTAATGAGGCGGGACGTTGTTCGGTATTAATCGAGGACAATGGGATTGGCTTGCCTGAAATGTTACCGTCAGCGGATGCTATGACAGGTGAGCATATTGGGCTTAGAGTGATGCAAGAGCGTGCTATTAATATTCAAGGTGAACTGCAGATTGAGAGTGATCCCGAAGAGGGTGGCACCTTAATACAACTCAATTTTGAAGCCCCCGAAGAGCGTAAGCTTTCCCAGATTTTAGAACGTATGACACCTAGAATACCTACCGATAAATTGGCTGATACCAAGGAGGGGCTGCTATGAATGCAAAAGTACTCTTAATTGATGATCACACCTTATTTCGAGCAGGATTAAAGGATTTATTATGTAGGCGCAATATTAATGTGGTCACTGCGGTGGGGAGTGGTGAAGAGGGGATTCAATGTGCCGCCACATTACAACCGGATATTGTATTGCTGGATATGCGTATGCCCCAGATGGATGGTCTAGCAGTGTTGCGTCAGCTACATAATAGCTATCCCGATTTGCGTATTGTGATGCTCACCACTAGTACCAATGAAAGTGATTTAGTAGAGGCTTTACGTAGTGGGGCGCGGGGATATTTACTAAAAGACATTGAGCCAGATGAACTAGTGGTTGCCTTACAAGAGATTATGCAAGGCAAAACAGTGGTCGCTCCAGAGTTAGCACCCGTGCTCGCGCGGTATGTACAAGGTTCAGAGCCGCAGAGTGCCGATCAAAAGGCAGTAGATCCCTTTGCAGGACTGACCCCCCGTGAGTATGAGATTCTAACCCTACTCGCAGAGGGGCAAAGTAATAAGGTTATTGCACGTAATCTAGGTATTTCTGATGGCACCGTAAAGCTGCATGTAAAAGCTATTTTGCGCAAATTAGGCGTCAGTTCACGGATTACAGCAGCGGTCATGGCAGTAGAGCATGGGGCGCGAGTGGTCAAATAATAGAGGGGGCGTTAGTTAAAACTCCCACGCAACACCCACACGTCCTAATGTATGTTGGGAGCTGTCATAGGCAACGCCGCCAGAAATCTGAGTGCGATAGCGACTATGTAACAATTGACGATTGACTGAAACGCCCAAAGCATGTTCGCCCCGATAGGTGGCAGCTCCCATTGAAACCGCCGTTTTACCGGCTGCACTAGGGGTCGCAGGTATCAGAGCGGCTGCACTAGCAATACCCGCAAAGGCATCTTCACGCGTACCTTTAATCGTGGTTTGGAATTGAGCATAATTGACAGCATCATTATCATTGACCGCTGCTGCAACATTGGTAAGGCGGCGAGTTAAACCCGTATCCGCATTGCCAATGGAAACCGTATTGGCCTCTGTTGCTAAGCTACCATTACCTAAGGCAACAGAGTTCGTGGCGGCCTCAGTGGTTTCTGCTTGATAACCGAGTGCCATAGAATTAGCGCCTGAAGTACTGGACTCTGTGCCTAAACTAGTGCTGCGTATTGCTGTTGCTAGTGCATTCGTACCAACAGCAATACTTTGAGCCTCGCTAACAAAGCTTTGAAATCCAAAGGCTAAACTATCCTCGCCCTCAGCAGCGGCGGTACTGCCAAATGCACTACTATTGTTGCCACGAGCTTGGGCACCTTGCCCAACAGCGGAGCTGCCTAATGCAGAGGCTTCTGCATTATTGCCCAAAGCGGTAGCCCCGTCACCTGCAGCACTACTACCCATACCAAATGCGGCGGAAAACTCACCATCAGCAAAACTAAAAGCGCCTACGGATGTAGCATTTGTACCACGCGCCGCAGCCTGATCACCAATGGCAACATTATTACCACTAGCCTCCACCGCGCCATCGAGTGTCCCCGCATAGCTCGATGTAACCAACCCAATAGGGGCACAAAACAGCAATAACAGGGAGGATGTTACTATATTTGTCTTATTAATCATTTGCTTGCTCCAGTGGGGTGTTACTTAAAAAGAGGTGAGTCTTTAAGTATAGCAAAATGATAGACAGAGCGTGACTAGGTGTGAATGCTAAGCTGTTAGAGTAAATATTATGATAAGATTAAAAATTAATCTTATTTATTGACATAAAGTGTTGTATATTTAATACAATTAGTGATTTTAAAAAATTATATTGTTAACTATTTCTAGTAAAAAGGTTGCTTTATGCCAACGCTTATATCTTTAAAATCAATGGGCTTAGTCATTTTTAGTATCGTGGTGGTTGGTTGCGCACAAGGCCCACAAGAGCCTCTAGCCAATAATACGGTAACAACACCAACGGTAGCCGTTGCTAAAGCGGATACAGTTTCCATTAGTCCAGTCGGTGTAGTTAAAGCGGGGTATCAAGTCCCTGTCGCTACCGAAAAGACCACTAGCGACACGACAATTGATAATAGTGCCTGTTCGGTGAATTTCTGCCCCTTACCAGTACGTAAACCTAAGGTAACAGTAATAGATTGATAACTATGCGATAACACACCCAATGCGTGTAATTTGGGTGTGTCTTGGATGAGAGTCAGGCTATATGCCGCGTAATAGCTCGTTAATACCCACTTTGCTGCGGGTTTTAGCATCAACACGCTTCACAATAACCGCACAATACAAGCTGTATTTGCCATCAGAGGCGGGTAAATTGCCGGACACGACCACAGAACCTGCTGGCACGCGACCGTAGATTACCTCATCATTTTCACGGTCATAAATACGGGTGCTTTGTCCAATATAGACACCCATGGAAATGACCGCACCTTCCTCAACAATTACCCCTTCAACCACTTCAGAGCGAGCGCCAATAAAGCAGTTATCTTCGATAATAGTCGGTGAAGCTTGTAAAGGCTCTAAGACGCCACCAATGCCGACTCCACCGGATAAATGCACATTCTTACCAATTTGAGCACAAGAACCTACGGTAGCCCAGGTATCCACCATGGTGCCAGTATCGACATAAGCCCCAATATTGACAAAGGAGGGCATGAGTATGGTGCCAGAGGCGATATAAGAGCCGCGCCGTGCTGCCGCTGGTGGTACGACACGAATGCCGCTTTGGGCAAATTGTTCAGCACTCCAGCCATGAAATTTTGAAGGTACTTTATCGTAATAAGTACTATAGCCATCATTTAAAACGGCATTTTCTTCTAAACGGAAGGACAGCAATACCGCCTTTTTTAGCCACTCATTCACTACCCAATCACCCACGCCGCGTTGAGTAGCAACTCGTAATTGACCACTATCGAGTAAATTTAAGGCGTGTTGTACCGCATTGCGTACCGTTTCATCCGTTGTTTTCGGGGTAATTTCGGCTCGCTTTTCAAAAGCCGTTTCAATAATCTGTTGTAATTGTGCTAAATCAGACATGGTTTAATTCACTCCAGCCATTCCGTTTAAATTAAAGATTCTAAATAGTGACGTATGCGCCATGCTGCTTCAGTACACTCTTGCTCGGTTGCAACGAGTGCCATACGTATGCGATTTTGTCCGGGATTCAAGCCATTCACTGCACGCGAGAGATAACTCCCCGGAACGACCTGTACACCCGCTTGATATAAGGCTTTAGTCAATACCTGATCGTCCAGCGGAGTTTCAGGCCAAAGGTAAAAACCTGCATCCGGTAAATTCACGGGTAGCGCCGGGCTTAAAATATCAAGTACTTGCTTAAATTTACGTTGGTACGCAGCACGATTAGCCTTTACATGTGCCTCATCCTGCCAGGCAGCAATGCTCGCCGCTTGAAAAGGTGGGGGCATAGCACAACCATGATAGGTACGATACTGTAAATAACGTGCGAGTATCTCCGCATCACCAGCGACAAAACCAGAACGTAATCCGGGCGCATTTGAGCGTTTCGAGAGACTATGAAAGACCACACAACGCTGATAATTAGTATTACCCATTTGGGCAGCCGCTTGTAATAACCCTACTGGTGGATTAGCTTCATCAAAATAAAGTTCGGAATAACATTCATCCGAGGCCACCACAAAATCATAACGCTCAGCCAAATTTAATACCTGTTGCAACTGTGCAATTGACATCACCGCACCCGTAGGATTCCCCGGTGTGCAGATGTAAAGTAATTGACAACGCTCCCATACTTCAGCAGGAACCCGCTCAAAATCAGGAATAAAGCCATTGTCTGCCGTACAAGCCAAAAATTCGGGTTGAGCACCTGCTAATAAGGCCGCACCTTCATAAATCTGATAAAACGGATTAGGCATCACAACAGTAGCATGGGGTTGGGTGCGATCTACTATAGTTTGAGCAAAAGAAAATAAAGCCTCACGTGTCCCATTAACCGGAATCACATGCTGTTCGGGATTAATAGAGTCAGCAGGTAATTGAAAGCGTTGCGTGAGCCACAAGGCAATGGTGCTACGTAACAGACTATCACCCTTGGTCAACGGGTAGTTAGCTAGTCCAGTGATATGCTGTTGAATCGCTTCAAAAATAAATGTTGGTGTCGGGTGTTTAGGCTCGCCAATGGCTAATGAAATCAGCTTTTTATCAGCCGGGGGCTGTGATCCATTTAATAAGGTTTGAATTTTCTGAAAAGGATAAGGCTGTAAACGCTGTAAATCTGGGTTCATAACGATAAATATGGGCGATCGAAAGTTCGGTAGTATATAGAAACTGCAGTTATGTGTCTGTGTTAGTTAGCTTAGAAATCTGGCAAATAAGAAAGCCCCACTAGGGGGCTTTCCAAGATAGGCTTGAACAAGTCGCTATTATTTAGACTGCTCAACCATCCAATCTACAGAGGCTTTAATATCATCATCGCTGAGGGCTGGATTACCACCTTTAGCAGGCATAGCATTTTTACCTTTGATAGAGGCTTCATAAAGTGCATCCATACCCGTAGCAATACGTGGTGCCCATGCTTCCTTATCACCTAGCTTAGGTGCGCCTGCAATAGCGGCATCATGGCAGCTAAAGCATAGGCTGCGGTAAACCTTTTCACCATTCGGGCTAGCCATATCCTGAGCTGCTTGTGTGGCTTGGGTCGCAACACCTGCACCAGCAACCGCAGCACCTGTTGCAGCAACGGCTTCTGTAGTAGCAGTAGCAGCATCTTTCACCGCTTCAGTGGTAGCGGTCGCAGCATCGGCAACGACTTCTTTAGTTGCCTCTACGGCTTGCTCAGTTTTTTCAGCCACGGCAGTGCCAACATCTTTAGCAGCATCGGCTGTAGCCGTAGCAGCGTCTTCCACCGCTTCAGTGGTGGCAGTAACGGCCTCAGTAGTGGTAGTAACAACGTCTTTAGCAACTTCAGTGGTGGCGGCCGCAGCATCGGCAACGACTTCTTTAGTTGCCTCTACGGCTTGTTCAGTTTTTTCAGCAACAGCAGTGCCAGCATCTTGTGCGGCATCGGCTGTAGCCGTAGCAGCGTCTTTTACTGCTTCAGTGGTAGCAGTAGCGGCCTCAGTAGTGGCAGTAGCAACGTCTTTAGCAACTTCAGTGGTAGCGGTCGCAGCATCGGCAACGACTTCTTTAGTTGCCTCTACGGCTTGTTCAGTTTTTTCAGCCACAGCAGTGCCAGCATCTGTAGCAGCATCGGCTGTAGCCGTAGCAGCGTCTTTCACCGCTTCAGTGGTAGCAGTAGCGGCTTCAGTAGTGGCAGTAGCAACATCTTTAGCAACTTCAGTGGTGGCGGTCGCAGCATCAGCAACGACTTCTTTAGTTGCCTCTACAGCTTGTTCAGTTTTTTCGGCCACGGCAGTGCCAGCATCTTGTGCAGCCTCGGCTGTAGCAGTGGCAGCGTCTTTCACCGCTTCAGTGGTAGCAGTAGCGGCTTCAGTCGTAGCAGTAGCAGCATCTTTAGCGGTCTCAGTGGCAGCTTCAGTAGTTGCCGTAGCGGCTTCTTTAGTGGCATCAGCAGTCTCAGCAACAGCATCTTTAGTTGCCTCAACAGTCTCAGAGGTAGCTTCTTTAGCTGCTTCAACAGTTTCAGAAGCGGCTTCTTTAGTAGCTTCAACAGTCTCAGAAGCAGCCTCTTTAGTAGCATCCGCAGCATCCGCCACTGCTTCTTTAGTAGCCTCAGCTGTATCAGTAGCGGCTTCTTTAGTAGCTTCAACAGTCTCAGTGGCAGTTTCTTTAGCAGCTTCTGTAGTAGTAGCAGCATCGGCTACCGCTTCTTTAGTAGCATCCGCAGCATCAGTGGTGGTTTGAGCGGTCTCTTTAGTAGCATCAGTCACATTGGCGGCTATGCTTTCAGTAGCTTTAGCAGCAGCTTGAGCGAGTGACTCTGTACCTGCTTTAGCTTCAGCAGCCGTATCTTTAATTGCCTCAACAGTATTTGTAGCGGCAGCTTTAGTTGCATCAGCCGCATCTTTCGCCGCTTCAGTGACATTAGTGGCAATATTTTCAGTAGCTTTACTAGCCGCTTGAGCGAGTGACTCTGCACCTGTTGTAGCTGCATCTGCGGTTTTTTCGGCTGATTCTTTGGTCGCTGCTACTGCTTGTTCAGTAGTGGAGGATGTAGTAGTACTAGTGGTGGTACTTTTGCTGGCATCCGTTGCCTTATCCTCTTTTTCACCGCAGCCACTGAGCATACCCATTGCTAAAAGTAGGGCAGTGACGCTTACAGCAAGTTTATTCATTAATTTTCACTCCTGATAAGAAAATAACCGTTAACTCACCACTTTGGTCGTGGTGCGGGGTTTTACGTGAATGTCATTATGGGTCTAGAAGTATTCTAAATACAAACGCTCTCTTCTAGCACATACCTCTTCGATAAAATAGCTTAATTGTTCAGTATGGTAAACGTTCAAGACGGTTATTAGTAGTATAGCGGCTAGTGATAATTCAATATACCTGTTTTACATGGGTTTTAGCTCAGCTATTATAAGGGTAAGTCTATAATGATAAGTCACTCTAGACAGTTGAGGTCAATGACGTGGAGCAGACAGAACAACGATTCATGCAAGCATTTAAGGGGCAATTCTGGGGAGTATTACGTTGGGAACAGCTCGATACTTTGTGGGATGCCATACGTGCAGATGTAGAGGGTGGTTGGTATATTTATGCCTTAAGTGAAAAGGTTCCTGATATGCCCGCCAGCCGCGAGCAGGTGCAGCATTTTATCCAAGAAATAGATCACTTATTGCGTCAAGAGCATGCTGAAGACTACTGTGGCATTGTCTATGCGGATGACCTAAAAAAGCCACAATTTGTAAAAATATTTGATCCTGAGCAGTTAGGTTCAGTATGTGGTAGTAGTGGCAAAACTATATTACCGGGTTGGTTGCTGTGTAAAGTAAAGCCTACTTATCTATCAGATGTTCTACCCGCTACCCAAAGTCGTAAGCGTTGGTGGCGACGGCTATTTAATTAAAACTTTAAGAATGGGGTAAAGGTTTATGTTTTCGCGTTCACTTATGAGTTATTTAACATTCTTCTCCTTATCTGCGGTCGGTTTTACGCCTGCACAAGCAGATGATACCGCTATGACGACCGCTTTAGCTTTACAACTAAAGCAATCACAACAACGTAATCGTGCTTTTTTGGATCAGCTAAAGGGGACTCCTCGCTTATCGGATGCTGAAATAGCAGCTTTATCTAAGGCTGACCAAACGAAATATCGCACCATGCGTAGTAGCTTAGATGTACTGATTGAACAGTTAGAAGCATTAGAGGAAGAGAATATCGGTTTGGGGAATAGTATTCAGGCCGCTACGATTAAAAATAATGATCTTGATAAGAAGATTGATGCTCTACGCCCAGCAGCGTTACAGTCGACTATGAATCGTGTAGCCACGCCACCTGCGCAAAATGGTACAGTTATTAGGCCAGCGACTGCACCCGCGACGACTAACCCAGCCACTACGACTCCGATGCCCGCAGCCGCTACACTGCCCCGGTTTGCGAATCAGGCTCAGCCTAATGGGGCAGCGCCCGCTCCTACGGCTAATAAGCTACCACCCATGGTTCCCGCTATGCCACCTAGCAATAGCCAGTGATAGTTAAATAGTTTGTCCACGTTTCAGCGCTCGAATGATGAAGCGAGCGCTATGTAGGGAATGCTGTAAAGTATTTTGTAGTGGAATAGGGTCTTGATTCATATCAGCGGCTAAGACTTCCGCAGACAGGGCGCTAGTAGTTAAACCGCGAGCAGAAAGCCCAGTCAGCACATATAGCCCGGTTTGATAGTGAGCAGGCGGATAGGTTTGCCAATGGCGTCCATGTTGTAAATCACTATAGGCTTCCCGATAAAAGTCTAGGCTAGGTATGGCTCCTACATAAGGAAAGCGATCAGGTGTGCTCATCCGCATGGCGGCATGTCCGCTAGTGTAAGGTTTCAGCTCTTGAGCGAGTGTGGGGAGTTGCTCATTGAGTTGCTGCCAATTGCTATTATCCGCCGCGATAGTGACCCTAGATTGCACAGATTCGCGTTCAAAGGTTGCCCCAAAAATATGTTCCCCATTAAAGCTAGGAGTGATATACCCCTCATGTCCTAACACACATTGCAGGCGCTGACTTTGTTCTGTTGCCTGAGCACGACTGGTTTGTCCCCAGACGGCCTGTAGTGGGAAGTGTTGGTTAGGTAAAAATCGAGGTATATCGCGCCCATTAGTGAGTACCACTGTAGCACTCTCACTCACCACCCTTTGCGCCGAACTAATCTGCCAATAAGGTTGGCAATATTGCAGCTCTAATGCCTCGGTATGAGTATGCAGGGTAATATTAGGATGATTGAGGAGCACCCGACATAATGTGCTGGGTTTTAAATACCCCCCCTCAGGGAAATAGCTGCCCCCACTAGGCAAGGAAGTTCCCGCGATAGTGCTGGCCTCCTCTCTATTAAGTAGCTGAATAAATTGCTTATCTAAGGCGCGATTTTGAATAGACTGCCAGCGCTCTAGCTCACGAGTATCATGATTTAATTGTAATACACCGCAGGGCTGCCAATCTTGACCTAATTCACTGGCTAAGCCATTAAGCTGTTGAGTAGCAAAAATAAAAGCTTGGCGATAAAAAGCCTCACCCCAGCTCCAATGTGCGGTCATTTTAGGGGAAACGATACCGGCTGGATTACCAGAGGCTTCGCAGGCAATAGCGGCATGGCGTTCTAAGACCGTCACTTGCCAACCACGAAGGGCTAAGGCATAGGCGATTTGACAGCCTGCTAAGCCGGCACCAATGATAGTAGCTGTTTTATTGGCATAAGCGGTATTAGAGCGTTCAAACCAAGGCTGGGTCGCGTTAGCCGTTGCGGGAGTAGCAATGCTGGCGGTGATCATTTCACGCTTAGTGCCAAAACCTTTGCGTTTTACCACATTAAAGCTAGCGGCTTGTAAATGTCGCCGTACTGCGCCTGCAGCAGTAAAAGTGGCGAGGGTGGCGTGAGGTTTTGCCCATTGTGCTAAACGTTGCAATACCGTGGGTGACCACATAGCTTCATTACGATCAGGTGCAAAACCATCTAGGTAAAAAGCATCAACTTTAGTATTTAGCTCCGTTAAAGTGTCTGCAATATCATCAAAATATAAACTTAAACGCACTCGACCTTGTGCCAAAATAAGAGCATGCAGCCCCTTAATCAAAGGCGGATAGGCTTTCAATAACTCTACAGCAAGGGGGCGTAACTCCTCCCAATGTAGCAAAGCTGCTAAAGTCGCTTTGGGTATGGGGTGTTTTTCAATAGCGATATAATGTAGGGTTTGGCAGCGCTTAGGGTCTTGCTGCCACTCATACCAAGTGGCTAAAAAATTAAGCCCTGTACCAAATCCTGTTTCTAAAATCGTGAATGGTTCTTGCTGCTGCCATCGCTGGGGTAGGTGATTGCCCTCTAGAAAAACATAGCGGGTTTCAGCCAGCCCACCCGCCCGCGAAAAATAACAGTCGCCAAACTCAGTAGCAAAGGGATCGCCTTGAGCCGTTATATCTAGACGAGCAGGCGTTAATTCTGGTGTATGGGTTGTCATGTTCGACCACGATAATTTGCGGCAATTTTATCAACCCAAAAAGCAGTAGCCCCAGCTACTCCAATGGGCATGGCAAAAAAATTAAAGCCCGGTATGAGCATAATGGCGGATAGTGAGCCACCAAACCCAAGGGAGATTTGGCGGTGTTGACGTACTGCTTGCAGCTCATCTTGAAAGAAGAGTTCATGATTACCCATGGGATAGTCCACATATTCAATGGCTAACATCCAAGCACCATAAATAAACCAAGCCAGCGGTGCGATTAGATTAATACCCGGAATGAAGGTAATCAGTAACACAGGGATCAGCCATTTAGCCATATAAAGCAGCTTACTGATTTCACTTTTAAAAGTACGCCCCGCTATTTTGAGGAGACTCATAACCCCCTGATAGGGCGGTAATGGTAAACCTCTCAGGCGTGCTTCGACTTGTTCGGCGAGTAAGGCATTAAAAGGTGCCGCGATGAGATTAGCGAGAATAGCGAAGGTATAAAATACCGCTAGAAAAATCATGACCACCATGAGAGGCCATAAGATCCACTCTAACCAACTCAACCAAGAGGGTAATAAATGATCTAGCCACCGATTCAGTTGACTCATGCCTAGCCAAATACCTAGTGACATAACAATCATATTCACCAGTAAGGGCATAATCACAAACCAGCGTAAGCCGGGTTGGGTAATCAGTTTTAAACCGTGGAAAACGTATTGAGCACCTTGGGAAAAACCAGTCATAGCATCCTCAGTCCTTTGGTTAATTGAGGCTACTTTAGCCGTTTTAGGTCTTTTGACCAAGTTGCTCTTAGTGAGGAGTGAGAGGGGGAAATGTGGGTAATCAGATGAGTGGTAGCAGGATATATCGAATCAGCTAAAAAAGTAGTTGACGAATAATAAGGTGAGCTATATTATACGCCCCACATTAAGCAGTTCCTCGATAGCTCAGTCGGTAGAGCAAATGACTGTTAATCATTGGGTCACTGGTTCGAGTCCAGTTCGGGGAGCCAAAAAATTCAAAGGGTTGTAAGTGAATGCTTACAGCCCTTTTTCATTTGGGGCGGTTTACGGTGTACTTTTGCCCTGTAAGGCAAACTACAGGACTCTGTTCAACCCTGCCTTAGTCTAAAAATCAACAGGACTACCCGTCGATCTATCTGAGTTTTAGGGATCGACTAGGTTAGTTGCTCATCGGTGCAATCTATTATGTCATCTTCTATGCATCAGTGATGTTCGTGTACAACAGCATGCCCTTTGCCTCTGGCAATGAGCCAACGATTCACTGGGTAGGCCACAACACCTGCAATAGCCAACGATGCCAGCATACTGACCCAGAAGAAGGCAGAGGACAGCGGTGCGTTCATCGCACCAGGAATGATGAGCATCATCGTGTTATCTACGATTTCCATGATTGTGATGGAAGCAGCATCTGCCGCAAAAGCGATGCGTAGTGCCTGTCTAAGCGTGTAACCACGGCGCAGAAACGGGATGGCAGTGAGTGTAAAGCCTGAGATGAAGGCTAGCACAATGGCCAGTGCAATAGTGGGACCATTCCCCCAACCGAGATGTGTGCCGATGACTAGACCTGCAACCTCGCCGATGGCGCAGCCGAGCAAGCAATGGAGTGTGGCGACCAAGGCGATATAGTTCAGTGACTCGGCTGGAGCGTGTGATGCATTATGCTGGTGGTGGTTGTGATCCATGACGAGGCTCCTTGGAAACGATTTAAAATAGATTAGACCTTAAGGTCGGATACGGGCATGGATTACTTTGGCGCAGCAGCTAGCCGTTCACCGATGCGGTTCATCTGGCCGATTTCCTCACGTTGGGCCGTAATGATCGCTTGGCAAAGTGTTTTCAGCTCAGCATCGGTAATACTTGCCTCACGGCACATCAGGATCGCGCCAGAATGATGCGGGATCATCGAGGCAACAAACTGCCGGTCATCGATTGCGAGCTGCGAACGGGTTGCCCAGAACGATCCGATCGTTAACGCAATAAACAACACATACAGCGTTAGGTTCATCCCCTTGTTGGTAAACATGCCTGGCATTGTCAGCAGCATCAGTATACCCATGGGTGCCCACATGGTTACAGCCATGTAGAACATGTTCAGATTGTTTCGAAAATCGACCAAGCCATCAATCATACTGAACATGACCAGATACATCACCACCAGCCCTGGAATCATATTGAGCCAGAACTTGAGATAGGGCTTACCAGACATCGTCCCATGATCAGATTTCATATGTTCATCATGCTCCATCGCTATGCTCCCTCGTAGTAGATTAGTTTATGTAATCGGAAACTATGTTATGTCTAACAAACCATATAGCCTCTGCTCAAGCATTATGCAAATGTGCTATCTCTGGATAAGCAGCCATCCATATCGTTGTTTGATGGACTCAAACTCGAAACCAAAGATTTTGTAAGTGTCGATATAGCGGACGAAGGTCAACGACATATAGCTATATGTTGATGAGTCCTCACAATTCGAGCTGCAAAACGGTTATGAGTAGGGGATAGTTCATAGATGGTAGCTTTAAAAAAGACTATGATATCTATCACAGATAGGTATCAATAGGTGATAAAAATGGAAATTGCAAAAATATTCCAAACAGGACGTAGCCAAGCGGTCAGATTGCCAAAAGCTTTTCGCTTTGATTCGGATGAAGTGGCCATTAAACGCTTTGGTAATGGTGTGCTACTGTTACCGATTGAAAACCCTTGGGGCATGATGGAGGAAGCATTGAGCGAATTTGAAACGGGTTTTCAACTGGTTCGTGAAGAACAAGGAATACAAGTTCGTGAGGAGATTCTGTGATGTACTTACTAGATACCAATATCTGTATGTATATCATTAACCATAAGCCACAACAGGTTTTTGAGCGGTTTAGACAATTTCGATTAGGGCAATTGGCAGTATCTAGTATTACTGCATCAGAGTTAGCGTTTGGTGTAGAAAAATCAGGGTCTGAGCGCAATAAGCAAGCATTAATCAAATTTCTAACACCACTAGAGATACTGCCTTATGATGAACAAGCGATTTGGCACTATGCCAAGCTACGCCATCAGCTTCAGTCGAAAGGGCACGGTATTGGTAGTTTGGATATGCTGATTGCAGCGCATGCTTTGGCATTGGATGCTGTGCTGGTGAGTAATAATCTCAAAGAGTTTGAGCGGATAGAGGGGCTAAAGCTAGAAAACTGGGTTTGATAGGCCTCTATCACCAAAACAGTAAGAAGGTTTTAAGATCGGGTCAAATCGAGTTCCCAGTACACTATCTCAAACGATGGGTTGGCCGTGTGGGGCGTAATACGTTTAAAACCGAGTTTTTCATAGAGTTGCATGGCCTGCTGCAGTGAGTTTAGGGTCTCTAGCTGCATATGGGTATAGCCTTGGGTGCAGGCAATATCGATGATACAGCGGGCTAATTGCTCACCCAAGCCGATACCACGCGCATCAGGGCGTACATAGAGACGTTTCATTTCGCAGGTATCACCTTCTAGGGTTCGCACCGCAGCACAGCCTAGCATAGTGCCGTTTTTATCTATGGCAGCCAGTAGTTCACCCTGAGGTGGTGCATATTTGCCAGGCAAGGCGGCCAGTTCTTCTTCAAAATTCTTAAAACACAGATCCACATTCAAAAAAGCCTGATACTCCCGAAACAGCTGGCGAATGAAATCCAATTCTGCCGGAGAGCGTATTGCCCTGATTTCCAAGTCGATTACTCCTTTTTCTCCGTATCAAGGTTCATCAAATAATACTATTAGTTTAAGCCTCACAATGTGCTGATGCTGATTGGGGTAGGCCGAATACTTTGTCGAAGCACCATGTGAATATAATGGCATAAATAAAGAAGAAAGCGAGTACACCTAGGTCAGCGATAAAGGCTGCCAGCAAGGTGATATTTAACCAGTATGCCATCAAAGGTACTAGTGTGATGAGCAGCCCTCCTTCAAATCCTAAACCATGAAGCAGACGATGTTTCCAAGGACGTCCTTTGACATTCTGTGTGGATTCCCAGCGCTCAAACACAGCATTGAATACATAACTCCATATCACAGCAATAGTCGACATCAAGACCGCGAGAGTTAGGGTAGAAATTGGCGGATGATCAAATAGATAAGTCAGTCCAGGGCCTACAAATACCACCGCAATCGCTTCATACAATACTGCTTGAATAATCCGCCTAGTTTTAGGCTGCATGTCTGGCTCCGCAGGAATAGTGAGCAGCATACAGTAGCGGGAAGAGGCCAGTAGGGCAAATGTCTTCCTCATGATGCCGCCCATTTTATCCACCAAATCTAACGATTTTATCTATACTTAGGGCGGAGTTTATAAACGTCAGTTTAAACATTGCCCGATCATCTAGCCCAATTGAATATATTCGCTTGGCTTGCGTTACTATGGTGCAGTATGCGGATGGCCCTTGTGGCTGTGCGTTAGGGGACAAGCCTAATAGTAGAAGTCTATGGATACACAACAAAAAACTACCTCTCCTAATAAAAAACTATCCAGTTTGGTCTGGGAATTTAATTTTCGCCCCGACAACTATATTCATGCGAGTTGGTTGGCGGCGATGCCGGATGGTGAGCTGATTAGTAAATTAGTCGGTAAGCATCGTGGTGCTGAGCGGGTAGTGCAGCATCTCATGGGACGGCTAGGGCTAGAAAACCAAGTTTATTTTAATTTCACCAGTTCCCTTGCCAAGATGGCTTTGTGGCCTGCTGAGGATTTAGAAACCTTAGTATTGCATGCAGGAGCTGTGATGATTCGGGATCAGGTGCAGCGCTCGGTTTCGCGTGATGATGTTGTTAAAATTCGTACCGATATTGGGGATGACTTATACTTTTTTATTCAACGTCGAGTCCCAATGGTAATGCGTCGTCCGCCGGTAGGAATCGAGTTTCCTAATAGCATGGAATTAAAAAAGCGCATGATTTTGGGGGGGATGCTGTGTTTTAACGAAGCGTTTATGGAGTTTCCTTTAGCCTTACGCAAACGTTTAATGATTAAGTTACCTATTGAATGGTATGAGTTACTTGATACGCAATCGGCATTAGGCCAGCCATTACGTACTCAACATGCCGAATGTGTCGCCTTAATTCAAAAAATAGCGATTGATATTAAAATTGGAGTGAGCCCCGATGGAAAAATTCGTCTCGGTTAAGCCATTAGACTCACAACTGAGTCCCGAACAACATGTGTTAAAAGCACAAGATTACAAGCGCTTAGTAACCTATGAGCAGTTGTTGAAAGAATTAGAACTCAAAGACAAACGTCGTGAGCAAGAGTTATTAGCGGCTAAGGCAGCGGCGTTGCGGGCAGGTTTTAAACAGGGCAAAGAGCAGGCAAATGCCGAATTAGCCACTCAGTTATTGGATTTTACGGTGAAAATGAATCATGCCGTGGCTAATATGGAGCGGCAATTGGTGGATGTGGTGATTCATGCCGTGCGTAAGATTGTGCATAACTTTGATGATACCGAGCTAGTTACCAGCGCGGTAGAGCGCGGTATGGAGTTAGTGCGGGGGAGTCAGAAGTTAATTATTCGCGTCAACCCTAAACTATATAGTGCCGTTGATGCAAAAATTAATGCTTTCCAAGATACCAGTCGCCAGATTGAGATAGTCAGTGATGCTCATCTAAAAGAAACAGAATGTGTATTGGAGTCTGATATTGGTATTGTGAATGCGAGTGCAGAACAACAATTAGAAGCTATTACACGGGCGTTGCAGCGCTCATTTGCTGAAAAGTCAGGCCGCTCTCATTAAGGATCAGGAGCGCGGTCTTCGGACTTAGCTAGAGCAACTGCTTTAGCTTCAATTTCAACGATCTCTTTCATTTTCTCATATTGTAAAGTCATTTGATCCGATTTTTGCTTACTTTCCTGCCAAGCAGCCTCGGAGGCTTTGAGTTGATTCTCAGCCGCACTAATGGCTTGATAGTAAAACTGCTCTTGCATGAGCATATTCTCTAATTGCCCTTGATACTCGCGTAAAGCTTCTGGCGTGAAAGGCTGACTTTGTAGGGCTTTAAAGCGAGTTTCTTGTTGCTGTAAACGCCAATGTTGATAGTCACTTAGATCATTTTTAGCTTGTTGCAATTGCTGGGTGTAGCCATCCACTTGACGGCGTTTTTCCTGCATTTCGGCTAGTTGTTGCTCCATCCGCCGATTACGGATTTTTTTGAGTTCTTTTAAATCATTTAAGCTCATTATGATTTACCTGCTAGCTGAATGAGGCGTTGTACCGTTTGATCAAACGTACTGTGCTCATCAGGTTTCTGCTTAAGAAAATCATTGATTTGATTAATTTTATCCAGTGCTTCATCTGCTAAAGGATCAGCACCTCGTTTATATTCACCGACCCGCACTAAGAATTCAATTTCTTTGTATTTATTCAGTAAAGTTCGGATATGAGCAGCAGCACGACGGTGTGGCTCTGAGGTTAGGCGCGGCATAATCCGGCTTAAACTGCCTAGAGAGTCAATAGCAGGATAGTGATTACTAGAGGCCAGATCACGCGATAAAATAATATGACCATCAAGGAGCGAGCGCACCTCATCCCCGATGGGGTCGGACATATCATCGCCTTCAATCAGTACCGTATAAAATGCGGTAATCGAGCCTTGTGAACCATAACCCGCCCGTTCAACTAGTTTAGGTAATTCAGAAAAAACTGAGGGGGGATAACCCCGCCGTGCAGGTGCTTCGCCTGCTGCTAGACCAATTTCACGTTGAGCACGGGCAAAACGGGTTAAAGAATCCATGAGTAATAGTACTTTTTTGCCTTGATCGCGATAGTATTCCGCAACGGCGGTGGCGACATAAGCCGCTTTGAGACGTTCAATCGGAGGGCGATCCGAGGTGGCTACAATGAGTATGGTTTTAGCCATACCATCAGCACCTAAGGCTTCCTCCATAAATTCGCGTACCTCACGACCCCGTTCACCGATGAGGGCGACCACATAGACATCCACCTCGGCATGTTGCACCAACATACTTAAGAGCGAGGATTTACCTACCCCCGCACCAGCGAAGATACCAATACGTTGTCCTATCCCGCAGGTAATTAAGCCATCAATGGAGCGTACCCCTAACGAGAGCGGGTCTTTTACCATTTGACGCGTGAGTGGATCAGGGGGTGAGGCCATTAACGGATAATAGTCTTGAATAGAGACGCCCACCCGATTTTGAATGCGCCCAATTCCATCCAATACGCAACCCTTTAAATCGTCCCCCACACCGACCCGTAGCATTTCACCAGTGACCGTCACTTGGGTATGAATGGATACCCCCTGCATATCACCGATAGGCGCTAGAAGTGCAATATTTTGATCAAAACCAATCACTTCAGCGGGAATCGTGCGCTCATCCTCAGCATTCTTGAGCATACACAATTCCCCTAAGCGTACCTTGGGGATAATCGCCTTAACCACCGTACCCGTTACTTGTACAATGCGCCCATGTAAGATTAAGGGTTGGCACTGATCAAGCGCTTGATACATCACCCGCGAGACATAACTTAATTCCATTACCTTATCCCTGTGGTTGTGGTGGCATCATATTATTAGGTGGTGGTTGGGTAAGGCGTAACTCTCCAGCAGGTTGTACTGAAATCGTAGGCGGTAACTCCTGAATAGCCAACACCGGTAAATCAGGGAATTGGGTTGCCAAATGAGTCCGTAAATGCCGACGTAAATCCATCCCGGCTAATACCACAGGGCGTACCGAATCGGGAGAGGCTCGTTGGTTATATTGCTCTTCTAAATAGCGCACGGTATTAAATAAGTTTTGAGCGATATCGGGCGCGAGTGCGAGGAAAATACCTGCCTGAGTTTGACGAATACTGCCTTGTAACAGGCGTTCTGATTCAGGATCAATCATATACACAGGCAATTGCCCTGTTCCACGGGTAAAGGAGTAGGCTATTTGCCGTTTTAAGCCAATCCGCACCCGCTCAGTAAGCATACCCATATCTTTTTCTTCGGCGAATTCAATCAGGGTTTCTAATATCTGGCGTAAGTCACGTATGGAAATACTTTCACTTAATAAGCGCTTGAATACATCAACCATCTTAGTATTAGGAACCGCACGTTGTGCTTCTTGTACTAAAGTGACATAGCCGGCTTCTTCTAGGCGACTCATGAGGGTATGAACCTCTTGTACCCCTACGAACTCTGCTGCATGGCGACGTAGCACAAAGCTTAGATGGCTGCTCACGGTGCGAATCGCTTGGCTACCTGCGCCCGTATCCGCTGGCGTATTGACAGTATTCACCACTGCCATATCTGAGCCAGCACCTGCAGTACTGGCTTTGGGTAATGCTGCCATAGGAGGGGCGCTGAAGTCGCCTTGTGCCACAGGAATACCACGGATCAAAATACGATAGAGATTACCACTGAGCTGTTCCGATAGGCGCAACCCCACCCCAGATAGTGGCACCCCTAAGTCGGTATAAAATTGACGCCGTACTTTAGTAAATTCGTCATTGAGCATGGGCAAAGGAATTTGCGAGCGCATGGTTTCTGGGATTTCAACCAATACGGGATCTAGGGGTTTTAATTCTTCTAATAGCTTAGTGCTATCGTAAGCATCTGCTCCACCACCCGTTAACTTTTCTGCTCCACCTAAAATGGTTGTGGCCTCAGCCACCGCAAATTCGCGTTTTGATTTAGCCTTATTCAACATAAAGCCGGTGAAACCGAGTATGGCACCTAAGATTAAAAACACCATAGTGGGAAAGCCGGGGATAAATCCCATCATGGTGACAATCACCGCCGCTACCATTAGAGCATTAGGCTGATCAAGGAGTTGACCACTAATATCCGTACCTAAATTGCTGTCATCATCCACCGTTACCCGTGAAATAATAATACCGGCAGTGATCGAGATAAATAGGGCTGGAATTTGCGAAATCAGGCCGTCACCGATGGTCAATACTGAGTAGAGTTGCGCTGCATCTCCCGCTGCCATCCCGCGCTGTACCACACCGATGGTAATACCACCGAGGATATTGACTAGAATAATAATTAAACCCGCAATCGCATCCCCTTTGACGAATTTCATCGCACCGTCCATAGAACCGAATAGCTGGCTTTCTTTTTCAAGGCGTAACCGGCGTGAGCGGGCTTCGGTTAAACTAATCACCCCCGCCCGTAAGTCACTGTCAATACTCATTTGTTTACCAGGCATAGCATCCAAAGAAAAGCGTGCTCCTACCTCAGCAATCCGTTCAGAGCCTTTGGTGATAACAATGAATTGCACAATAGTGATAATCAAGAAGATAACAATCCCCACCACCATATTGCCACCGACCACAAACTGTCCAAACGTTTCGATAATTTTACCGGCATCGGCTTCGGTTAAAATCAAGCGTGTCGTTGCAATACTAAGCGATAGCCTAAATAAAGTAGTCAGTAACAGCACGGAAGGAAAGGAGGAGAAATGTAATGGTGAGGGAAGATAAACCGATAACATTAAGAGCAGAATAGCCAGCCCCATATTGGTGGCAATTAAAACGTCCACTATGAGGGTCGGCATAGGCATGATCATCATAAAGATGATCGCTACTAGTAAGATAGCAAGCGCAATATCACTGCGAGCGGTTAATTTTTGTAATAAGCCAGATGATGCGGCACTCATACTGTTACCTATAATTCAGAATGGTCGTTCTTATGATCGAGGCGTACATAACGCTCCATACCCGTCATTTTAATGAGCCGTTGGATTAGCGCATTAGCACCTACTAGGGTAGGGGGAGCGTGATGCGTTTTATAAAACTCTAGTAATACCTGTAGACCCTCTGCGGTCATATAGGGCGTTTGCTCAAAGTTGATGGTGACAGGCGGTGTTATTTTGTTGATGATCGTGCGTAGGTGCTCGGAGAGCGTCACATTCAAAGCCCCCGATAATTGAATAATCGCCTCACCTTCATGGGTTTGGATTTTTATACTACCTTCAGGGATTTGCATGTTTTGTCCTTTTTATTTTGATCCGAACGCGGTGTTAAACACGGTTAATCGACCGATGCTACATATAACTTTCTATCATCAATCCCAATAATTTTAACCCGTGTCCCCGCAGTACAATCAGGACCTGAAACCGTCCAGTCCTCGCGTTGGATGAAAATAGTACCGTGACCATTAATAATCGGCTGGTCTAAAGTAATAATTTCACCTATTAAATGTTGTCCCGGATAAGCACTAAAAAATTCTTTAAAAGATCGAGATAAATCAAAAAATAAGGGGGCTATCACAATGATGACTAGGAGCACTGGAAGCTGCCACTGCCAAAAGGCGGATGGACTCAAGAGCATCAGCAAGCCGGTAATACCCGCTGCTAAGCCTAGCCATTTTTCCCACGATCCATATAAGCTATTTTTATAATGGGCAATCATGCCATTAGGCTGCCTGACCCATTGAGAGAGTCGAAACATGGCACGTTGTACCCATACTTTCAATTCTCCCTCTTGCATGGCCTGCCTAAACCCACTGAACGGTGAGCTAGCTTGTGTTTGACTACCCGGAGACGATTCGGACACCGGTACGAGTCCTTGGTCTTTAGATAATTTGGTTTGATTTTCAGTCATTGTATTAATCATGCTAATAGTAGTGCTGGCCTTAAGTAAAAAGTATTCGGTAGTTAGTAAAATTATTATATAAAGATAACGAACCAATACTTAAATAGAGATATTAACTATTTTTTGGAGTTTGTCTCATTGCCTGAGCTACACCGTCAATACTAGAGCTAGGAATATATTGATCGACTTTACCTTCCTCTAATAGTAATTGAGCGAGTCGCGGATTTTGTACCATGGGCACATTCTCAACTTGAGCAATTTCTAGCATACGCCTCGCCATAGGACCACGACCAATAGCGGCGATAAGTGGTAGTGGTGTAACACCTTGTTCATATTGTAAAGCGATAGATACCCCTATATCAACAATGATGAGACGGGCTGTTTTAATTTTCTTTTGTATATCTTGCTCTGCCAATTCACGACGCATATTACGGCGCTCACCCACCACATGAGGATCACCAAACATTTCTTTAAATTCCCGTTTTATTTCATCTTTAGTCATACGCTGTTCTTTACTAAATTGTTGACGTTGAAAGATAAAATCAATTGCTGCCATGACTAAAATAGCAGGAATAATATAAAGAAATAATTTGCTAACTAAATCTTCATTAATCAATTGCTGACATAAAACATTGCATTGTTGTACATCATTTAATAATAACTTTATACCGATATACAATACATAAAGCATAATAATGCTAATAACAATCGTTTTAATTAGTGAAAGCAGGGTTTCTACTAACTGCTTCACAGAGAAAATACGCTTCATCCCTTCAGCAGGATTGATCTTGGAAAAATTAGGCTTCATACTTTCAAAAGAGAGAATAAAACCAAACTGGGCGATATTGCCAATAATAGCCGCAAGGGTAATAATTAATGAAAAAGGCAGAATAATGTCAATAAGTATTTTGTCAGTAATAGCTTTTAAACTAATACCCAGTGCTTGGTTGAAATCATAACCGGGCAATAGCATAATAATATTAAATAATTCTTTGGTATTTTGTAAAATTAAATTCCAACTTAAGGTGAAATATAAAATAACCGCTAATAAGATAACGGCGGATGGTATGTCTTTGCTGCGTGCTACCTGTCCTCTTTTACGGGCATCACGCAGCTTCTTAGGGGTGGCGTCTTCGGTTTTTTCACCACTACTGCTATCGCTCATTTTAGAATCCCTTCTAAGATCTGTAATTGTGCGGCTAAGGTGATAAAGTTATCGCGTAGATAATTGGCTATAATGATAACGTAGTACATTAAGAAGAAAAAAGCTAAACCACTTTTTAATGGCATGGTCATTTGAAAAAGATTTAATTGTGGCAAATAACGTCCAATTAACCCCGCTCCTAAGTCGATAATAACCATGAGACCTAAAAATGGACCCGCTAATAGTAGAGTGGTATACATGAGCTTATCTAATTGTGATAAGAAGTATCTAATGGTATCTATATTTAAGGGGGGAATAAAATGATTAATAGGCCATGTCTGATAGCTTACATAAATAGCCTGTATTAATAGTAAAAAACTACCACTGACAAATAATAAGGTAATAGTAAGCTGAGAGAGTAAAATCCCCGTAGGAGATACCATGTTAGAGCTTAAAGGAGAGAAGAATAAGGCAGACATGGTGCCACGCTGAGTATCAATCAGAAACCCTGTTGCACGTACTGCCCAAAAAGGAATACTAAAGATAAACCCCATAAATAACCCCAATACACCTTCTTTAATAAGAATAGCAGCCATGAGTACGGAGTTATTATTAATAAGCAATACTTGATCATGCGTTAGTGGTAATAAAAAAGCGGCAAAGGCAATAATAATACCACTACGAATGGTAGCAGGAATGATCGACTCTACGAAAAGAGGCATGATAGCAAACATTACTAATAGGCGAGGCAAGGTGAAAGCCAGTGCTAATAACCAAGGCCTAATTAGATCAAGGAGTTCCATCAGCGTCCTACTCGCACAATCTGATCAAATAAACCCACCGTATACATATAAAGCTCTGGCCCCATCCAGCGAGCAGTGGCAGCTAAAGTGACAATAGTCGCTAATAATTTAAAACCATGCGGTAAGGTTTGCTCCTGAATGGAGGTTAAAGCTTGGAATAAACCAATCAATAATCCGACTAAGGTGGCTGCAATAATGGTTGGCATCGATAAATACAAAACTAATTGCATGGCTTGTGCTGTGTAGTGAATCAGTTGCTCATCGTTCATATTATTGATAACTCAGTAGTAAACCATGAATTAAGCGTGACCAACCATCAACTAAAACAAATAGTAATACCTTAAAGGGTAAAGATACTACGGTAGGGGATACCATCATCATACCCATAGAAAGTAAAATATTTGAAATGATTAGGTCGATTACAATAAAAGGTAGAAAAATTAAAAATCCAATCTGAAACGCTTCCGTTAGCTCACTGACCATAAACGAAGGAATTAATACTAACAAATGTCTTTGATCTACTTCTTGAGCGTATTGTGCAGGCCAGATTTTTTGTGCGGTATCAACAAAAAATTTACGCTCAGACTCTTTAGAATGCTTACTTAAAAAATCTTGTAGCGGCCTAGAGCTATCACTAAAAGCAGAGCCGAAATTGGGATTTTTAATATCAGTAACTTCTATGTTGTAGCTATTAAAGACCTGATAAGTTTCCATGGCGACGGGAGCCATAATATAAATAGATAAAATAATTGCAATACCACTAACCGCCATATTAGGTGGCTCTTGTTGTAAGCCAATAGCACTGCGTGCAATATGAATAACAACAATAAGCTTAATGAAGGAACTGGTTAAAATGGCAATAAAGGGTGCTAGTCCTAATAGGGTCAGCATCCCCATTAGTAACACTGGATTTGGAAAGCTTTCCATGAATTAGCCCGTTTTTTTGTTACCAAAAAGAGTCAGTAATCTAACACCTAAGCGCCCATTAACATCGACTAACTCACCTGTTCCTAATAGTTTATTTTGTGAGCGAATTTGTACTATTTCAGATAGAGGTGTAGATAATTCGATGACATAGCCTGGTCTAAGTTGTTTGATTTCATTAAATGATAAAGTGTGTTGACCTATATCAAAAGTCAATTGAATAGGAACTTGATTGAGTTGATCAATCGTATGTTTTTGTTCTTGATCCGACATGGTGTTCCAATCTGAGTTAATCGTAAGTGACTTGTTATTAGAATTAAATAGGGCAGAACAGTAGGTATTAGAGTATAGAACAAAGCGAACTTGTTGTTGTAAAAAATCACTGTCATTCAGTAGTATTACGTCTGTAAGCTCTAAATTATTAAGTTCGAGTAAAGTTAGTTGTTGGCGGCTTAGTTCAATACGTAGCGGTATTTGTAGTTGATCCCATTCTGGATTAAGGTCAGAGGGCCAGTAACGTAAACGCTCTTGTAGGAGTGGATAAGTACGCTCTTCAACTAATAAGGTTCCGATAACTTGTAGGCTATTATCTGCTTGCCCATCGATTACATTAATTTCAGTTAGTTCAAAACCTAGAGGGAGTGTATAAAGCTGGTTATTTTTATCCGCAGATAAGCCTTCTATTTTTAATTTAGTCCCTAGACCATGCTCAGCCATCATTAATAAAGGCTCTAGAGCATTTTCTAATAAAGCAATGGCTAAGTTTTCAGGTAATCTATCTAGCATTCCTTCAGGAATAAAGCTACGTATATTATCTACTAAAGGCCAATTGGTGAGCCATAGACCTGCTACAGAATCACCTAAGCCTACCGTGAGGCTAATAGGGGATAAATCACGTTGATGTAAATTACCCGGTATTAAACGTAATCTAAAACTTTTAGTTTCATTGAGAGAAAAAGAAAAGACGCGCGATTTATTGAGCAGTAAGTTATTCATACGAACCGCCAATTCTGACTGTCGTTCTAGCTGAAGTGGCTTAAAAGAGATGCTATGACTGCTGCTCATGGTTCTAGTATTGCCGCCTGCTTATCCTTTAGCGAGTATGAGCCAGTATTAACTGTACACCACGCACGGGATGAAGTTTGTTATTAAAATAGTTATGGCTATTGCCCTAAAAGCCCGCCCCACGATAAGGTAATCTTATCGTGGGGCAAGCTTTTAAGCAATGCTAGGCGACTAGCGTACAATAGGTGAGTGACACTAACCTTAACTGAAGTTAGTTCATCCCCAAGTTTGTAAACGAGGTAGGTTAGGATTGGCAATGGCGGCACCTAAGTAGTAACTGCCATAGGTACCACCTGTTGGAACCCAAGAACCATCCGCTCTAAAGCTAACCGATACCTCACCGATACTAGCCGACCAGAAGCGATGGCTACCATCAGTGGCTTGGCCTAGGTAGACCGCATTCCAGCCTTGTACCGCTGAAGAATTATCACCAGGTTTATCAAAGTAATAAGTATTGCCTACCACGAGACGGTCACCTTGGTTGGTATCGAAACGCGCCGTTTCACCCGCTAGGTTAGCATGACCATTCACAACAATTTCACCCGCATTGGCTGTGCGTACTCGTGAAATATAACCACCATCAAAATTAGAGTTATCGAAGGGGTCGTACCATGATGCAACAGTCAACTTACCTTGAGTATTGCGATTAAAGGCATCTGCTCCTACGGTATCTAAGGTTGCCTTGAGATTGATAAGCGTCATCGGTGTCGCGCAATCAAAGAGATAGGAATCACGACTATTAAATACATGATTGAGCGCGTCAGAGGGTCTAATCGCATTACCATTATTATCGGTACTACGCATAACCATGTAACGATTGCCACCGCGTTGTACCACTTCCCAGAATTGATTGCGCTCTAAAACTTGTTCCGTACCAGTAGAACCATTAATAGGATCAGTATAAGTACGGGTTTCAGGGCGTGCTAATGCACTTCCATTAAGCTGTACAATATTATTGGTGAACTTCCAACCTACTCCAATAGAGCCAGTGGTCGCTGCCATATTTTCACGGAAGCGAATTTCACTCATATCTTGGGCAGTGAGTACTTTACTGCGTAATTGATTGCCTGCAGCATCCCTTACTACGACGGTATCACCGACGCTTAGACGGTTATCTGCTGTACCACCTTCTAATGCCGTAATAGTTGAGCCTCTAGCTACCGTGCCATTGTTATCAGTGGCAAACAAGCTACTGAGGATACTACGCTCTGAAGCGGTAAGAGTAGCCGTTGCAGTAGTAGGCGGAGGAGTTGTTCCAGTTCCGGGAGTTGTTCCAGTTCCGGGAGTTGTTCCAGTTCCGGGAGTTGTTCCAGTTCCGGGAGTTGTTCCAGTTCCGGGAGTNGGAGTTGTTCCAGTTCCGGGAGTTGTTCCAGTTCCGGGAGTTGTTCCAGTTCCGGGAGTTGTTCCAGTTCCGGGAGTTGTTCCAGTTCCGGGAGTTGTTCCTTGACCACTCTGGATTTGTTGTAATAACTGAATAATTAAACGCAGTAACTGTAAGAAACTAGGGTTGTTATATAAATTCTGATTACGAAAAGTACCACTAGTGCTGGTAGGGGTGGGCGTAGTAGTACTAGTTGTCCTTATTGGTGTAGTGGTTGAACTCTGAACCGTTGACATGATTGTTATCTCCTTTAAGCCAGGTCAAATACCCATCTTTCCCTAGAAATAAGGTATCTCGCCGTGTGTGTTTACTAATATATTGACCTAGCATATGAGTTACTTGGCTCATAGGTATACAGAGCAAAGATGATTGGGAGCAACTAGCGGACGACCTGTTATCTATCTCTATATCTTTTCCAAAATTATTCGTTATTTGTAGTCAGCCTACAGATCAAGCAAGCCACTAGTGCCCACTTCAAGAGTCGTTCAGTCAAATCGATTTTTGATGAAGTCGCAAAACCCCAAGGACTCATTGGGTATTACGATAAAGAAACACTTTACGCTCACAAAGAAGATGAAGTTAAAGCGGGTTCTGTGAACTGACAGTCTTTAACACCGCATTAGTTTATCGACGCGATGCCTTAAAGCGTTTAGATATTTATGATGATAAGTTTAAAGGGGAAGTATCTGAAGTCGTAAATTAACTGGTATAGATCGTCTCATTAGTACGATGAGTGACACTAACCGTACTAAAGTTAGTTCAGGCCCAATTTTGTAAACGAGGTAGGTTAGGATCGGCGACGGCTGCACCTAGGTAGTAATCGCTATAGGTACCGCCAGCAGGAACCCAAGAACCATCCGCTCTAAATTTAACTGCCACCTCACCAATACTAGACGACCAGAACCGATGGCTACCCTCTGTAGTCTGCCCTAGGTAGACCGCATTCCAACCTTGAAACAAAGAGCTAGTATCGCCCGGTTTATCAAAGTAGTAGATATTACCTACTATAAAACGATCACCTTGATTAGTGTCGAAACGTGCCGTTTCACCCGCTAGATTAGCATGACCATTCACAACAATTTCACCCGCATTAGCTTTGCGTAATCGGAAAATATAACCACCATCAGAATGATAGTTATCAAAAGGGTCATACCATGCAGAAATAGTTAACTTACCTTGAGTATTACGATCAAAGGCATCTGCCCCAATGGTATCCAGCGTGGCTTTAAGATTGAGCACAGTCATCGGTGTTGCGCAATCAAAGAGATAAGAGCCACGATTGCTAAAGATGTGATTGATTGCATCAGAGGGTCTAAGCGCCCTGCCGTTATTATCGGTACTACGCATAACCATGTAACGACGGCTGCCCCGTTCTACCACCTCCCAGAATTTATTGCGTTCTAACACACGCTCTGTACCTGTAGAGCCATTAATAGGATCTGTATAGGTACGAGTTTCTGGGCGTGCTAATGTACCGCCCGCTATTTTTACAAGGTTATCTGTAAGACCCCAACCTGATTTTATAGATCCAGTCGTGGCAACCATATTTTCACGGAAGCGAATCTCACTCATATCTTGAGCCGTGAGTTGTTTACTGCCTAATTGATTGCCCGCCGCATCACTGACTACAACGATATCACCCGCGCTTAGACGGTTATCTGCTACACCACCTTCTAAGACAGTAATGGTGGCGTCTACTGTGCCATTGTCATTAGTCGCAAATAAACTATTGAGAATATTGCGCTCTGAAGTGGTAAGAGTAGCTGGTGCAGAGGTTGGCACCGGAATAGGTGTGGGTGTTTGTTGGCTTTGAATTTGTTGTAATAACTGAGCAATTAAATACAGTGGCTGTAAAGAGCTGGGGTTGTTATACAGGTTCTGATTGCCAATAGTACCCATACTAGTAGGTGTTGTTGTAGTTGTTCTTAACGGTGTACTAATTGAACTTTGAACCGCTGACATAGTTATTATCTCCTTTGAGCCTGGTCAAACACTTACTTCCCTTAAGTTAAGGTATTGCGCCTTTTGTGTTTACTAATATATTACCTAGCATGTGAGTTACTTGGCTCGTAGGTATATAGCGTGACGATGATAGGGAGTAAGCAGCGGACAATCTGTTATAGGCCAGTAATTTGTATCATGATTAGCGTGCGAGGGTGGTGAGTCGTGCTGTTCCTTCCATACCTATTTTTTTAACGTCTATCTTGCGGTACTTGGTCTGTTAATCTGGTTGGTGTCACACTACCTAAAACATTTTGCTAGAAAATATAAATTTTATCTGAGAATACTTAGCATGTTACGCGCCAAACTCCTTATATTTTTAATCAGTTGGATGATGATACCCCTTGGTCATACAGCATCTCTACCGTGGGGAGATCGGCCCTATTCGCATTTTTCAGATCAAGAACCCTTAGCCGACATGCTGACTACTTTAGCCGCTAATGAAAAAACGCCTATTGTAGTAAGCCCACAGATCAAACAAGTCATCAGTGCCCACTTCAAGAGTCGTTCAGTAAAATCGATTTTTGATGAAGTCGCAAAAACCCAAGGACTCATTTGGTATTACGATAAAGAAACACTTTATGTTTACAAAGAAGATGAAGTTAAAACGGGTTCTGTAAGTTTACAGTCTTTAACACCGCATGAGTTTATTGATGCCTTAAAGCGCTTGGATATTTATGATGATAAGTTTAAATGGGAAGTATCTGAGGTAGACAATCTTATTAAATTAACCGGGCCAGATCGTCTCATTAGTACCGTGATTGATAATGCAAAATTAATGGATTCACAAGCCTCCAAAGAAAAGCGTATTTATAAATGGAAGGATGCCAATGGTAAGGTGCATTATAGTTCTGATCGACCACCTAGTGGTAATTGGGATGTGAAGGTTAATGAAAAATATCCAGGTGTGGTAGTATTAGACGTGGTTCCTGGCAAAAAATAGTGGCAAATATTAAATAATAAAATCACTTGAGTTTAAATTATATTATGAGTGTTCAGCATACTGTGTATTTATTGAAAGTTTTAAGCGGAGCTAATGCAGGGGCAATAGTGCGCTTAAAAACCGGTACATTAACTATTGGGCGCTCAATGGCTTGCGATATTATCTTGCATGATGAAAATATCGCTGAGCAGCACGTTAATATCGATATTACTAACGATACGATTATACTTAAGCCCTTAGCCTTACCCGTATTAGTAGATGGGCAAGATGTTAGTGCGCATGAGATAAAAATTAATCCTTATCAGATTGTTACGGTGGGTGATGTAGATTTTTTTATCGCTGATCCTCGTATGTCTGAGTCAGAGGCCAAGGTAGCTAATGCACGAATACGTAGGGATCAATCGGCTCAAGCTCAAAAGCTATCAGGCTCCGCAAAGGCGAATAGTACAATAGGAAAAAATAAAACAAAAAAAGGTTTTTTAAGTAATAAAAGTTATTTGTGGTTAGGACTATTACTCCTATTAGTGGCTAATTTACTTTATTTTTTACCCAATTTAATTTCAATGTCTGAGAAGCTAGGTATTAAATCAACACCTATTGATGATACTAAGCAGCTAATTAATAATTTAAATAACCCAACTTTAACGGTTGTGGAAAGATCTCCGAATAATATTGTGGTTACGGGCTACGCTAAGAATACAGCGGAACGTAATGATATTGTCAATCAGGTCATGCGCATGGGTAAAAATGTCACCCATCGCATTTGGATTAATAGTGAACTGGCTGATAGTGCCTCAATGATTGCCAATACTTTAGGCGAAAAAGGCATTCATTTTAAGCCTAAGGCTGAGCCGGGCATGGTGTCAGCGTTTGGATTTGTCAGCAATAGTCAGGATTGGGAACGCGTCAAAGCTAGCATATTAGCAGACGTGGTAGGTATTAAGCAGATTGATGAGTCTGAGCTGCAAACTTTGCTCAAGCGTTTGGAGGCTTTGCAACAGTTCATCGAAAAAAATGGCCTTTCAGACCGTATTCGCGTGGCAATCAATCAAGGAAAGATTACAGTAAGCGGAGAGTTAACTAATACAGAAATTAAACGTTGGAAGGATCTATACGCTGAATTTATCGCGACTTACGGTGAAGGCCCCAGCATTGTGGAGAACTTATATGATGCACGAGATCGGATTAAGTTAGCAATACGTAGTGTAAGTGTCGGTGATGTACCTTTTTTAGTCTCTAAGGATGGAAAAAAGTATATGGTGGGTTCAAGTTTAGGTAATAGTTATTTTATCAAAGACATTAAGCCCGACTATATACTACTCACTAATAAAGGTGTTGATATTCCAATTTATTATGGTCTAGAGGAAAAATAACAATGCCATTACAAATAGAAGAAAGTTTAAAAAATGATGTTTCAGGTGTTTATAAGAATGAGTTATTAGAGAAGTTTCACCAAGCATCTTCTCAAATACGCATGGAAATCAACCAAGGTGTTGATCCAGTTGAATATAATAAACTGGATAAATTGCTTCGAGCGATTGAGGCAAGTTCTGAAGTGGTCGAACAGGTTTGGGGACAACGTTAACCTCAATCTTGCAATAAAAGTTAGCCTATTGAATAGCGCTAATAGACCTAGTAGTTATAATAATAGCTACAGGTATTTTGATAAATTAATAAGGAGATAATTGAATGTCTGATTTAGCTGTTTCATCTAGCACTGCTGCTACTGATCCATATGCATCTGCTTTGGCGGATATGAAAACTCAACAAGCGAATAGCTTAAAGAGCCAAGCAGCAATGACGCAAATGAATGCTGACTTTACTGCAAAAAGTGATATGATTTCTATGCAATCTGCTATGAAAGATAAAATTCACAATGCGATTGCTCAGCAAATCCGTAGCTTAAGTCAATAATAGCTTCTGAAAATACTATGGCGTTTTATACGCCATAGTATTAGTCTGTTAGTTGATGGCTATAAGTTTAGATAAAATTTGCCATGAGCTTTAAAGTTTACTATATATAAATATTAATAAGTTTTTTGTTTAGTCAGCGAGTTTTTAAGTACCACTTGATCCAAGTAGCCTTTTATCCATTTGCTTGTGATGTTATAAAGGATTTTAGGTAAAATTATTAAATTAGCTGATTGTTAGCTGAATGTCGCTACAAAATAAATACTTAACAAAAAGTAGCTTATATTTCTGGATGATCTTAGCGGTAGAGGTATTAATTTGAATATTCAAAAATATACTTACAGCAGTATTGAAAGAAACTAGGTTATTATTTTTTGTGATATAATGAGTAGCATTATTTATAATCTTAAATATGAAGTAAAAAAATGAAAGCAACAACTGAATTACTGCAATTACTTTCTGAAATTGGTTATATGGCTTGTTTTAAAGGGGATATTCAACGAGCGAAAGTTATCATGGATGGTGTAGATGCAGTAGGACGTGAGCAAACACCAATTAAAATGGGCTTGGCGATTACTCGTATTTATTCAGGTGAATATGATACGGCTATTGATATTTTACGTAATCAGATTTTAGTCAATGAGCCTAATCACATGAGCGCTAAATGCTTCTTAGGTATTGCCTTAAATCAGATTGGACAACAAAGTGAAGCACAGCAACTATTTAGGGAGGTATCTGCTCATGGTAATGCAGATGAACAAAGTATTGCTAATGCTTATCTCAACCAATAGTAATAGTAGAGGAGTATTACTCCATGATTGAATCCAGTGTATTAATGAGCACGCCCCCCCTTAGTGGTGTGGGTGCTCCTGCAACACAAACATTACCACCACCACAGTCACAAGATGTGATGCGTTTTGATGACCTTATGAGTGGTCAATTGGATTTGTCCTCTATAAAGAGTAATACCAATGATCAGGCTGTACTCCAAGTAGTAGAGCCTAACACAGGTGTTGAGTCGACCTCGCTTAAGGACATGGTCATTAATAAACTAGCTAATATGGACGACTCCTATTCCAGTTTGTTAAATCAACTGAAAGATCGTCCACAGTTTAGTAGTTATCTGAGTGATGCTGGGGTGCAAGGTAGTGATTCTTCGGTACGTACTTATCCCGATGTAGGTTCTGTCAATACAACAGAGACTGATAACTATCAAACAGCTCTACAGGATATGCACAAAACCCAAGAGGCCGCGCTTAATTATCAGAAAGATACTACCGCTTGGACATTTAATGCCCAAATGTGGTCAACGACGATTAATTTAGCCTCTGCGATGGTAAACCAAGTAGCACAAGGCTTCAAAACCTTATTTAGAGCGAGTGGCTGATATTAATACTTTAGGTGTCAAATGAATATTATAACAATAAGACTAAAAACCAAGCTCGCTTTATTATTGAGTATTTTCTTATTAGCTGGCTGTAAAGTACAGTTACACAGCCAGCTTAATGAGATTGATGCTAATAATATGATGGCTATTCTATTAGAAAATGATATCGGCGCTGAAAAGATTGCTGATCTTAAAAATGGAACCTATACCCTGAATGTGGATGACTCTAAGATTCCTCAAGCAGTCGCTTTATTGAGAGAACATGGTTATCCGCGTGAAAAGGTAGCCTCAATGCAGGAGCTGTTTAAGAAAGATGGTCTTATTTCTTCACCTTTAGAAGAGCGTGCGCGTTATATTTATGCTTTATCGCAAAGTGTACAGGAAACCTTATCTCAAATTGACGGTGTCCTAGTCGCGCGGGTGCATGTGGTATTGCCTGAGGATGCCACGGTGACTAATAATAATCCGGTTACACCTTCATCAGCCTCGGTATTTATTAAGTATCATCCTTCCTTTGAGCTGGAAAGTATGAAGTCTGAAATTAAGCTAATTGTGGAAAAAAGTATCCAAGGTTTAAGCTATGATAAGGTTTCAGTCGTTATGGTTCCAGCTCAATTACCTAATACGTCGAAATAAATACCGTCAACCAGCCAGAGGCTCTAATAAATATTAGAGCCATCGCTTTGGGTTTTAAATAGTTTCATAAGCCATAAATACTGTTCGGGATGTAAGGCGATTAATTGCTCTAGTGCTTGATTCATTAGCGTAGCATCGGCTGCTTCACCCCCTAAGGGATAAGGAGCGAGAGCCTCACTGATATTAATATGGTATTGCCCGGTGGTTTCATCAAAAAAAGCTAAGGAAACAAAAGCAGTAGCTTTGCCTAATTCGGCAATGCGGGCAGGTGTTGTCAGTGTGGCTTTGTCTTGTCCCATAAACGGGACTATGACCGAGGCTTTTAATCCTAAATCCTCATCTGGTAAGAAAATGAGTATCAAGCCGGGTTTTAAGGAACGTACTAGTTTTAGTAAACCCGCCTCACGCGGAATGACAAACTCCACATCTTTTAGCCGACTCCGTGCAATGAGCCAATCAAAAATAGGCTGGCTAAAGGGCTTATAAGAACCATAGGCAGCATAGTGTAATCCTATGGCGAGTGGTGCAAACTCCAGCCAAGTTGAATGCCCTAGTAGTAAGATAATAGGTTGATTTTCCGCTACGGCTTGCTTAAACGTCTCAGGTAGGTGAAGTCGAATCCGTTTAGCGAGTGTTACACGGGAGCGAAAAAATAACACACTGTAGTCTAAGAGTGCAGCGGCATAATGTTGTAGGTGCTTCAGCGTCCAAGCGGCTCTTTCTGCCTCCGAGAGTCGAGGATAACAATGCTTGAGATTAGTCTCGACAATAGCTCGTCTTTTAGCCTGATACCGATACAATATGCGCCCTAGTTGTTTGCCTAGCGACCAGCGTGCTTGCCACGGTAAGTAAGCTAAGGGCAGCAACAACGCTATTCCCAGCCAAGCAAGCCAATAGCGTGGATGCACCCAGCGCCACTCAAAAGAGGGCGCGGTAAACGATTGTTTCATTGCGTTTTAGATTAACTAGCTTGGCGGTGACAGGAAATCGCCTGTGCCTGCATTTGTAGCTCAAACCATTCTCCCGCATCATTGACCGCTTGAGGTTGTCCTTTTAAGCCAAAATCAATTACCCGGCTGCGCTCTGTACTAGGTAAACTAGAGAGACGTACCGCAGGAAAGGTTTCCAATAATTGCTCCATCATAGGAATTAAATCACTTTCTAAGACATTACACAGTTCCCAACGTTGTTCGACATCAGGATTCGGTGTTTGGAGGTGGCGATAATGCGTGTCTAATACCCACTCAATCATGGGTTCAGCCATTTTGGGAAAGCCGGGGACAAAATGATGATGAGCTACTTTAAAGCCCGGTACGTTATTAATAGGATTAGGAATAAGTGTACAGCCATCGGGTAACTCAGCCATACGAATGCGTTGAGGATAGGCTTTGTCACCAAATTGGCGTTCAATTAAAGCCACAGCTTGAGGGTGGCGAAAAAGTTTCAGGCCAAACGCTTCTGCCGCACATTGGCGGGTTAAATCATCTGGAGTGGCACCAATCCCCCCAAAACTCATTACTATTTCATGCGTTTGTTGTGTTTCACGAAAGGTCGTTAATAAGGCTTCACGCTCATCAGCGACCATACGAACCCAAGCTAAAGTCATTCCACGTGCTTTAAGCGCTACAATGACATTCGCCATATGCTTATCTTGGCGTTGTCCGCTTAATAGCTCGTCCCCAATTAAGATCAGTCCTACACGATTGGATACTGCCTTCATTGCTTAGCCCCTAACTGTTGTGCGCGTTGGCGCGTTAAATCTGCTTGTCGTTGCCATTGGCTTTGAACGTGAGAATCGGCTTCGGGCCAGCCTTGGGTATGTTGTTGTACCAAATCAGCCAGCATCCGAATGTGATCTTCGCGTACGTTCAGAGCTGGAACGTAATCATACTGCTCTCCACCTGCTTTAATAAAGAGTTCTTGGTTTTCGATTTGAATTTCTTCTAAGGTTTCTAGACAGTCGGCAGCAAAACCGGGGCATATCACGGTTACTTTTTTAATACCCTCATTTGGTAAAGCCTCTAAGGTTTTATCCGTATAGGGTTGTAGCCACTCTGCTTTACCAAAGCGCGACTGAAAGGTGACTCGATATTCATGGGGTCGCAGATTTAATTCTTCAGCCAATAATCGTGCGGTTTTATGGCACTCACAGAAATAGGGATCTCCTAGGGTTAAATTACGTTTGGGGATACCGTGAAAGGACATCAGCAGCAGTTGCCCACGGTTATGCTTATCCCAATGGTCACGCGTACTATTGGCGAGTGCTTTAATATAGTTTTCGTGATCGTGATAGTGATTAATCTGGCGTAACTCAGGCATCCAGCGCCAACGCCCTAGCTCTTTAAACACGGCAGTAAAGGTTGTGCCGCTGGTGGTGGATGAATATTGCGGATAGAGCGGTAATACCACTAAGCGGCGCATACCTTGCTGGCGTAGTTCCTCTAGCGCGTTTTCAATGGAGGGTTTGCCATAACGCATGGCGAGTGCCACTTTGACTGCACCAGAAAAGCGTATGTCTAACTCACGTTGTAATAATTGTTGTTGTTGCTGGCTAATGCTTAAGAGCGGAGAGCCTTGCTCCGTCCAAATTTTCTGATATTTTTCTGCACTCACGGCAGGACGTTTGGGTAAAATAGCGCCATATAGAATGGGATACCAAATCAAACGCGGAATTTCGACCACACGCGGGTCGGATAAGAATTGTCTTAAATAGCGCCGTACTGAAGGAGTATCGGGTGCGTCAGGTGTACCAAGATTCACTAATAAAACACCAATGGCCTCGGTTTTACCATGAAAAAAATCGGTTTCATTATTTAATCGGCTCATAAGAATCACACTGGACTGCTAAAAGTTGGTGCAGGATAAACCTAGCACTCCTAAAAATAAACTTAGGTACAGTGTAATAAGGTAATAATAAGTATTTGAGCCAAGGTAATCGGGTATACCTACTTGGATAAGAGCGAGAGGCTTGACGCTGATGGAGCGCACTCGTTAGATTAGAGAGCTTACCGATAGAGAGAGCAATCATGCTACCAGATTTAGCACAGGTTACCCAATGGGTAAAGTATGTGGCACAACAAGAAATTGCACCACGTTTTAATAAAATTGGCTTTGCTATTAAAACCGATGGTAGCGTCGTGACCGAGGCGGATCTAGCTAGTCATCAGGCATTAGAGGGTATTTTTGCCAAAACCTACCCCCATATCGCTTTCCTCAGTGAGGAAATGAGTACGCAAGAGCAGCAAGAGCTATTAGCCACTAGTGAATGGCTATGGGTGCTAGATCCTTTGGATGGCACGAGTAATTTTACGGCGGGAGTTCCTTTATTTTGTACTTCGCTCGCCTTATTGCATCGGGGTGAAGTGGTGCAGGCGGTGACTTATGATGTACTACATGATGAGGTTTTCACAGCGCAATTAGGGCAGGGGGCGTATTTAAATGGTAAACGCCTGTATTGCAGAACCAGTGGTCTGAGCTTAAAGCAATCAGTAGGTCTCATTGACTTTAAGCGCTTAAGCCCTGTATTACGGACTAACTTGGTGAATCAAACGCCCTATGGCTCCCAGCGTAACTTAGGTACTTGTGCGTTAGAGTGGGCGTGGATGGCAGCCGGACGGGGGCAGATTTATCTGCATGGTGGTATGAAACTGTGGGATTTAGCGGCAGGTACTTTATTGCTAAAAGAAGCCGGCGGAATAGCTAGAGCCTTGGATGGTAATCCCGTCTCTACGATTAAAGTAGAAAGCCAATCCGTCATTGCGGCCTCTGATCCCACCCTATTTGCTACTTGGCAGCAAGTGATTACCCAATATGCAACTGAAATGACACATGTCTAATCAACCTATTGGTGTATTTGACTCTGGGTTAGGTGGGTTATCGGTTTTATTAGAAATTGAGCGCCAATTACCCGCTGAAGATCTGGTTTACGTCGCAGATTCTGCTCATGCCCCTTATGGGGCAAAAACAGCAGACTATATGGCGGAGCGCTGTATTAAAATCAGTGATTTTTTACTGAGTCAGCGGGTAAAGGTTATTGTAGTTGCTTGTAATACAGCCACTGCTTATGCAGCGGAGGTACTCAGGCAACACCTGACCATTCCGATCATTGGTCTAGAGCCTGCGGTGAAACCAGCGGTTAAATTGACCCAAACGGGCAAAATTGGCGTATTGGCTACGCGCCAAACGGCGAATAGCGCTCGCTTGCAGCGTTTAATAGATACCTATGCTCAAAATACTCAAGTAGTGGTACAAGCCTGCCCTGGCTTAGTTGAGCATGTAGAGGCTGGAGATTTTAATAGTGCCGAATTAAAACAATTATTGAGTGAATACTTAAAACCCCTGCAAGAGCAAGGCGTGGACACTTTAGTATTAGGTTGTACCCATTATCCCTTTTTGCGCCAGACGCTCATGGAGCTAATTCAGGGGCAAATGACTATTGTTGAGACCAGCCAAGCGGTGACGCGTCAGGTGGTGAATATTTTAACTCAACACCAGCTTTTACAGACGAATCCTTTAGCTCAGCGTCGGGTGCAGTTTTACTCTAGCTTACAGGGTGAGTTACTAGAAAAAAGTGCCAAGAGTGCCGCCTTATTATGGCAAAGAGAGTTAGAGCTACTCTCTTTACCTGCAGAGTTTAGATAAGTGCGTATAGCCTTTACACTACGGCAAAGGCTTGCTCTAAGTCGGCGATAATATCGTCAATATGCTCAATACCAATGCTTAAACGAATGGTTTCAGGTCTTACCCCAGCGTTGCGTTGTTCGCTTTGTGTGAGTTGGCGGTGCGTGGTGGAGGCAGGATGGCAGGCTAAGCTTTTAGCATCGCCAATATTCACCAGACGCTTGATGAGCTGGAGTTGATCATAAAATTTTACACCTGCGTCAAAGCCGCCTTTAATACCAAAGGTCAACAGTGAAGCGGGTTTACCCTTAAAGTATTTTTGTGCCAACGCATGATAGGGATCATCGGCGAGACCGGCAAAGTTTACCCATTCGACTTTAGGATGATTTTTTAAATACTGAGCTACGGCTAAACCATTGTCACAATGGCGTTCCATGCGTAAGCCTAAGGTTTCCACCCCTTGTAGGATTAAAAAGGCATTGAAGGGCGATAAGGCCGAACCTGTGTTACGTAAGGGCACTGTGCGAGCGCGGCCAATGTAAGCGGCTGCACCAAAGGCTTCGGTATACACCACGCCATGATAGGAGGGTTCGGGTTGATTCAGTACCGGATAGCGCTCTTTATGCGTAGCCCATGGGAATTTGCCCGAATCGACAATAATCCCGCCGATAGAAGTACCATGTCCGGCAATATATTTGGTGAGTGCATGTACGACAATATCCGCACCATATTCAATCGGTGTGCAGAGCATCGGTGTGGCGACGGTATTATCCATAATAACTGCTACCCCGTGTTTATGAGCCGCTTTAGCAATCGCTTCAATATCGGCAATATTGCCCGCCGGATTGCCTATCGTTTCGCAGTAGACCGCTTTGGTTTTGTCATCAATGAGTTTTTCAATCGCTTCGGCTGAGTCATTTTCGGCAAAGCGTACTTCAATACCCTGACTAGGGAGCATATGGGCGAATAGGGTATAGGTGCCACCATAGAGTTGTGGGGTCGCGATAATATTATCACCCGCCTGCGCGATGGTCAGAATGGCATAATTAATCGCCGCCATGCCAGAACCCACCGCTAGGGCAGCAATACCGCCTTCTAGAGCAGCTATCCGTTTTTCCAGTACATCATTGGTGGGGTTCATAATGCGGGTGTAGATATTACCCGCGACGGCGAGATTGAAGAGATCCGCACCATGCTGTGCATCATCAAATTCATAGGCAACGGTTTGATAAATCGGAACAGCAACCGATTTAGTCGTAGGGTCAGTGTTATAGCCTGCGTGAATAGATAAGGTTTCTTTTTTCATAAGGTATCCTCCAGAATAGTGGAGACACAGTAGCATAGTTTTGCGGGGGCTTGAATGGATAGAGGTTTTTAGTGTTGAGGTAGTTTTAAGTATTTCACTGGCTTAGAGTCGTCATTAATGATTCTAGGTATATTTTGCGAATAATCACCCATTTTAGGCATAATGATTCTCCTCTTAGCTTACGAATTTAATAATGATGGCAAGTAATACACTGATCCAACGGCATCCTACCGTAGCCGTGCAAGTAGGGCATGTGACAGTAGGAGGGCATGCGCCTGTAGTCGTACAATCGATGACCAATACGGATACGGCGGATGCGCTGCGTACCGCGATTCAATGCGCTGAACTAGCTCAGGCGGGTTCCGAATTGGTACGCATTACCGTCAATACGCAAGCTGCGGCTGAGGCGGTGCCGGAGATTCGTGAGCGCCTCGATAAAATGGGCTGTAATGTCCCCCTGATTGGTGACTTTCATTTTAATGGGCATAAATTACTAAGTGCAGTGCCTGCCTGTGCCGAAGCGCTGGCTAAATATCGGATTAATCCGGGCAATGTCGGGCGTGGTAAAAATCGTGACGAGCAATTTGCCCAAATGATTGAATTTGCCTGCCGCTATGATAAGCCAGTGCGTATTGGAGTAAATTGGGGGTCATTAGATCAAGAGCTACTTGCCCGTAAATTAGATGAAAACTCTAAATTATCCCAACCATTAGAGCTGTATGAGGTCATGCATGAAGCCTTGATTGAATCGGCTCTCACCAGCGCAGCAAAAGCAGAAGAATATGGTTTACCGCATAATCATATTATTTTGTCGTGTAAACTGAGCGAGGTACAGGGGCTAATTCGCGCTTATCGAGATATGGCTTCACGCTGTGATTATCCGCTGCATTTGGGTCTAACCGAGGCAGGTATGGGCAGTAAGGGGATTGTAGCCTCCACTGCAGCGCTCTCTGTATTACTACAAGAGGGGATTGGCGACACGATTCGGATTTCGCTGACACCAGAGCCGGGGGCTTCACGGGATAAAGAGGTCATTGTCGGACAAGAAATTTTACAAGCTCTAGGCTTGCGTTCGTTTACCCCGCAAGTGGTGGCGTGTCCGGGCTGTGGGCGTACTTCCAGTGATTACTTCCAGCATTTAGCCTCCCAAATTCAAACTTGGCTGCGTGAGCAAATGCCAAGCTGGCGCTCTCAATATCCCGGTGTAGAAGCAATGTCAGTCGCAGTCATGGGCTGCGTGGTGAATGGGCCGGGTGAGAGTAAGCATGCCAATATTGGGATTAGTTTACCGGGAAGTGGTGAAGTGCCTGTTGCGCCTGTGTATGAGGATGGACACAAAACAGTAACATTAAAGGGCGATGCCATTGCACAAGAGTTTCAAGGCTTAGTGCAGGCGTATATAGAACGTACCTACAAGCGCGAAGTGGCTTGAACAGTAGAGCGAGATAAAAGGTAGGAAGCGATTTACGGTGTCAGACGAAAAATGATCGCTTCCTAAACCTTAGATATTTAACAGCAAGTAAATTAGCTAGCGTCGCGCCATTGACCATCGGAACCGCGACAAGCTTTCATTTGTACATTTTGTACACGTCCATCAATCACTGCTTGTACCGTAGCAGGACGGCAAACAGCAGGTTGATTTTGATAAGTAGTTTGATAGACAGGGCCTGGTGTTGCAGTATAACTATAGCCAGTATTGGGGTTTTGCCAAGTGGCAGGACGACCAGAGGCTAAACTATTGTTCAGATAAGCTTGATCTTGTGTATCAAATTGAGCGCCAATATTGCCACCAATATAACCACCAAGAATAGCGCCTACAACCGTAGCAGCATTTTTGCCATCACCTTTACCAAATTGATGACCGATTACCCCACCTAGAACAGAACCTGTAATAGCGCCAGTTTGAGCGTTACTAGCCGGTGCCATACCACCACCACAACCTACGAGTAAGGTAGCAGTTAAACCTAATGCAGTTAAGATACGTAGAGATAGTTTCATATTAGAGAACCCTTGTTTAATGATAGCTATTTTTTTGTGAGCTAGATGAGTATAAATTAATTAATAGTAATAGCCGCGGCCATTATATTGCGGTTGTTGATAATATTGGTCAGCTTGTGCTCCCATATTACCCCCAATATACCCGCCTGCAATGGCGCCTGCTACGGTAGCTGCTTTTTTGCCATCACCTTTACCGAATTGATGACCAACTACACCACCGACTACTGATCCAGCGACGGCACCATTTTGTGTGTGACTAGCAGGTGCAGCACAACCAGTGAGAGATAATATCGTAAGAGTTGCCGCGATGGTGACTGAATAAGCAATATATTTTTTCATTGTAAAGTTCCTAATGATATAGCAGTAGGGGGCATACCCCATACTGCCTTATTATAATGGGTCAGTATCAGCTCTGACCGCTATTGTTGTAAAAGGTTCTTAGTAGATGATTAAACGGTCATTATTCTAAAATAAAATCTAGTTAGATGCCTTAAACTCAAAAACCTGCTCACTCACCCCTTGTGGACTGACCTCAATATCTTGCTCTAATGAGCTTTGATTGTAAGTCGCTTTTACCCGGTATCTACCTGCAGGTAGGCGCTCATTCACTTGTTCTAATGAAACATGGTTAGTGATGGCTTTGTCATGGGTATCATATAATGCATAGTTCGCTTTTACAGTCTGACCATTAGCATCAGTCGCTCTTAGTTTTAGCGTACCAATCTTATCAAGGTTAAAACGATATTCTGTCGTTTCGTGAGGTTTTACTGTAACGGTTTGTGACTGACGGAAACCTTTCCATAAGGCATTAACCCGATAAGTGCCGGCGGATAGTTCGGTTTGCAGTGCCTCACCTTGGGTCATTTGTGCAACTAATTGATTATCAGGGGTATAAATAAAATAACTAGAGCGTAGATTGTCCGTGCGTCCTTGTTCGCCTAAGCTTAGGCGCAAAGTACCGGGGTTTTGTAATGCCATAGAAGACAGTGGTACTACCCTATCCGCATTAGTGCTACTGCCGGCAATAGCTTTTTCCTCGATAATAGGTTGTAGATCGGTGAATAATGCACCAATAGAGGCGGTATTTTGTGCCAATACAAAGCGCCCACCAGTATTATTAGCAATACATTGGAGCTGGGCTTCGTCTTTGGCATTAAAACCCAAGACATTAATCACTAAATTAGGATAGTGTTGTTTCAGTGTTGCAGCCGTTTCGCAGGGATCTGCCTTACAGCTTTCTTCACCATCACTGATTAAGAGGATATTGCCACTATTTTTAACTTCATTAGCAGCGGCTTTTAAAGCGCTAGAAATAGGTGAGCGACCTTTAGGCATGAGTTTATTGGCACGCTTGAGGAGTTCGGTATTATCCATACCTATGCCTCCTACCACTTTAACGCTATTACATTTGCCGCCATAAGTGGTTAGTCCAAAGGAAGTCGTACCGGCTCCCTTGACTAAGGTATCGAGACTCTCGCGTGCAATCATCACTTTGGCTTGGCCTTGGACTTGAGTCCACATACTATTGGAGCCATCGAGAATAATCATAGTAGCCTGTTGATCAGCGGCAAGCAGGGGAGCGCCTATGCAGACCGAGAATGAAATAAAGCTGAAGTAGCGAATCACGGTTCGAGCAAATAGTTTCATTGTATTAACTTGTATTTTTACTGGGGTTGATGTCATTGAGAGTAGCACCGTATTTTAAGCAAACCATAACAATTGTTTATTAGCGGTTCATCTAGAGCTACTAATAGCTTAGCCTACAATCGCTATGTCTGAGGTTAAGTTAGACTATCATACTTATGAGAGCGGTCTATGTCCTTGCCATTATTTAGGAGTTTTTATGTCTAATGATAATATTTTTGCCGCCCCACAAGCCGAAGTTCAAGATCTAGCTGGGGGGCAGGGTTTATATTCGGATACTATCGTACTTGCCCTGCGTCGTACTCGTCCTTGGGTCATGGTCTTAGGGGTGTTAGGGATAATTAGTGCGGTATTTATGTTGATAGGTGTTGTAGGGATTATAGCCAGTGGAGCCGGAGATGCCGCCTTTGGGATGGGCATGACTGCGCCTGTGGTTATTGTTTATTTGATCTTAATAGCGATTACTTTTGCCGCCTCCATACAATTATTTAGATTTGCCAGTGCGATCAAGCGAGCATTAGCGAGTATGCAGTCTGCTGATTTAGATAATGTCCTGCTGATTCAGGCTAATTTTTGGCGTTTAATCGGGATATTGAGTTTAGCGATGTTAATTCTCAGTTTTGTGGGAGTTGGTATGATGATCGTATTCATGGCAGTGCGTGGAGGGGTTTAAACCGAAAAACCACTTGCAACTTATTCAGGTATCAACGAAACTTATAGAAAGCCAAATAAAGGAGTGATGTTCCAAGCTCCTTTATAAACTCATACAAACTGAAACCCGTCATAGGGTTGCTGTGACCTTAATTACATAAAGAATAATAATATGCAGGTTGCGACACACTCCACCGATTTAGATGTTGCCTTTGGCGAACGTTTAGTCGAATTAGGCAAACTGAAACCTAACGATTTTGATAAAGCCTTACGGGCACGCTCCGAGCTTAAATTGCCTTTAGGAAAAGTATTGGTGCGCTTAGGTATGTTATCCGAACAGGAAATGACCTTTGTGTTATCACGTTTTCTGAATGTACCGATGGTGATTACCAAAGACTATCCAGAGCAAGGCATTGAGAATGTGGGTATTGCCCTCAACTACCTGCGCTCTATGGAAGTTGCACCACTGACTCTGACTGATAATGTATTAACAGTAGCAACCACTCAGCCAACTAATGAGCAAATGCTCAAGGCATTAGCCATGGCGAGTGATAAGACGATTAGACCCATGCTGGGTTTGCCTTCTGAAGTTCAATCCCATATTGAGCGTCATTATGCACAGACACAAACCGAGCAGAAAACCGATGAGTTCGAGATCACCAGTAGTGATCATGACCCTGATGATATTGAACAGCTAAAAGATATGGCGAGCGAGGCTCCCGTCATTAAGCTGGTGAATCAAATCATGACTCAGGCTATGACCATGCGTGCTTCTGATATTCATATTGAGCCGTTTGAAAATCATCTCAAAATTCGCTATCGCATCGACGGGGTGATTCATGAGATTGATGCACCGCCTGCTCATTTAACCGCTGCGGTGATATCAAGAATTAAACTCATGGCACGGCTGAATATTGCGGAGCGGCGTTTGCCCCAAGATGGGCGCATTCAATTACGTGCTCAGGGTAAAGAAATTGATATGCGGGTATCAACCGTACCCACCATGTATGGTGAAAGTGTGGTGATGCGTCTGCTGGATAAGCATAGTGTCAAACTTGACTTAGTAACACTGGGCTTTTCTGATACCAATCTCAAAGTGCTACATGAGCAATTAAAACAGCCACATGGCGTGATTCTAGTCACCGGCCCTACTGGTTCGGGTAAAACGACAACACTGTATGCCGCTCTCACTTCTCTGAATACTCCAGAAAATAAGATCCTCACCGTTGAAGATCCGGTGGAGTATGAGTTAGAGGGGATTAATCAGATTCAGGCCAATCCTAAAATTGGTTTGACCTTCTCGGATGCCTTACGCGCTATTGTGCGTCAAGACCCGGACATTATTATGATCGGGGAAATGCGGGATTTGGAAACCGCCAAAATTGCGATTCAATCCGCCCTTACAGGTCACTTGGTACTCTCAACCATTCACACCAATGATGCAGCCGGTGGTGTAACCCGTTTGCTAGATATGGGGATAGAAGATTATCTCATTACTTCTACGGTGAATGCGATTTTGGCTCAGCGCTTAGTAAGGCGTTTATGTCCACAATGTCGAGAGCCTAAACCCATGTTGCCTGAGGTGGCTAAAGAATTAAATTTACGCCGTTATCAACCCGATGGTGATCTACTCGCATGGCATGCTAAGGGATGCGCTGCTTGTGGTAATACGGGCTATAAAGGGCGTAGTGCGATTCATGAAATCTTAGTGATGGACGATGATATTCGCCGACTAGTACTTAAACATGCCGATGCGGGTGTGATTCAAGATCAAGCTCGCAAAGCGGGTATGTACACGCTCTATGAAGACGGCTTATTGAAGGCTTTAAAAGGCGTCACGACCTTAGAAGAAGTTCTCCGTGTCGCCGAGGAGACTGATGATGCCCCAGTATAGTTATAAAGCCGTAAAACTATCGGGTGAAGCCGTTGATGGCAGTATTGATGCGGCTTCCGAGGCTCAGGCCATTGAGCAATTGCAAGCCCAAGGTTTAATCCCGGTTAAAGTAGTAGCTGCAAAAGGTGCTAAAGGACCAACTGTTAGCAAAGGGTTGAAATTATCCGGCAGTGCTAAAGTCAGCCAAAATGATATTGTGGCCTTGACGCAGCAGTTATCCTCGATGTTAAAAGCAGGCTTACCACTCGACCGAGCCTTAGGGGTGTTATTAGAGATTACTGAACACAAAGGCGTACATCAGCTTGTTAAAGAGATTCAGGACAAGGTGAGAAGTGGGCGCAACTTTGCTGATGCTTTAGAGGAGTCGGGTAAGTTTACGCGTTTTTACGTCAATATGGTGCGAGCAGGTGAGGCAAGTGGTTCAGTAGATGAGGCGTTAGCTCGTTTGGTGGATTATATGCTGCGTGCTAAAGAGCTACGCGGTACGGTCATGTCTGCCCTGATTTACCCGATTATTTTATTAGTTGTGGCGGGTGGCTCCATTATTGCCCTACTGATTTTTGTAGTACCACAATTCTCGCGCATGTTTGAGGATATGGGGGGCGAGTTACCTGCTCTGACTAAGGCTGTGATTGCAGCGGGGGATATACTCAAAAACCAATGGTGGTTGATCCTCGGTATTGTGTTATTCATCCTGCTATTGGCTCAAGTGCTCCTTAAGAATGAGACAGCCCGCAGTCGTCTAGATCGCTCCATGCTGAAATGGCCTTTAGTAGGGTCATTGATTTCTAAGGTTGAAATGGCGCGTTTCTCCCGTAGTTTAAGCACCTTATTACATAATGGTGTGCCCTTATTAGGCGCATTACAAATAGTCAAAAATACCATGAGTAATCGGGTGATGGCGCGAGCGGTGGAGGAGGCGGCTGGGAGTTTAAAACAAGGCGAAAGCCTTACCAAAACATTACTAAGTAAGGGACTATTTCCCCCCTATGCCTTACATATGCTACGGGTAGGGGAGGAAACAGGACAAATGGAGCATCTACTGAATGAGGTGGCTACCATTTACGATGCGGAGGTTAAAACCTCGGTACAGCAGTTATTAGCCGTCATGGAGCCTTTGTTAATTTTAGTGATGGCTTCTGGGATTTTAGTGGTTATTTTTGCGGTCTTACTGCCCATGATTAATATGGCAGATTTGGTTAAATAGTTAATTAATAATAAATACAATGGAGAACGGTATGCAACAACAACGGGGTTTCAGCTTAATTGAGCTGATGATTGTATTAGTCATCTTAGGATTGATTGCCGGCATCGTCGGCCCTCAGGCCATGAGTTATTTAGGCCGTGGGAAATCACAATCCGCTAAGGTGCAAATTGAAAATATTAGCGCGGCTTTAGATATGTATAAACTGGAGGTCGGCAATTATCCTAGTGCCTCCGAGGGTTTGAAAGCTTTAGTGACAGCGCCTTCGAGTGCTAAAGGTTGGAATGGCCCTTATTTGAAAAAAGGCGGCGTTCCTTTAGATCCTTGGAATAATGAATATCAATATAAACGTCCAGGAGCCAATGGTCAGCCCTATGACTTATTCTCCTATGGTGCCGACAATACCCAAGGGGGCGAAGGCGATAATGCCGATATTACCCTTTGGAATAAGCAGTAAGTAGCTAGCGATGTCTGCTCAAACTGGAGGCGGGGGAATACGAGGTTTTAGCCTAATCGAGGTCATGATTGTCTTGGCCTTGACGGGGTTATTGATGGGCGTTGTAGCGACCAACCTAACAGAAGGGCCGGTATTGCGCGAGTCGGCACGTGAAGTGTTGGCGAGTCTACGTCATGCTCGATCCAGCGCGATTATGAGCCAAAAGCAAACGCGCTGGATGATGAATACAGCGAGTAGAACCTTTCAAATTGAAGGTATCAAACAAGAGCGTACCTTGTCTGCAGCGATTGAATTAAAACTCCATACGGCGGCCTCTGAAGTCATGGGCAAAGATCAAGGCGCGATTCGCTTTTTCCCTGATGGTAGTTCAACAGGAGGCGCTGTCGATGTGAGCTATAAAGGGCAAACGTATAAGGTGAATGTGGAATGGGTCACCGGGCGGGTCAGCATTGAGTAGCGTTAAATCAAGCCAAGGTTTTTCTCTATTAGAGGTATTGGTTGCCTTTGTGGTGATGGGACTCGTCATTGGCACCTTATTGCAGCTTTATGGCACTGCTATGCGTAGTGTGGCATTAGCCGATGAAATGAGTTATGCCCTCTTAGCCGCCGAATCACAATTGGCTCGTGTTGGGCGGGATATTAAGGTTGAGAAGGGATCCGAGAGTGGCTCAATCGAGAGTTCGGATTATCGTTGGAGCATAGACATGGCACCGGTTGAGCTTATGGAGGAGCAAGAAAGTTTTTCTTTAAGTGTGGAGCCATTTAAGGTGGTCGTGACGATTGAATGGGAGAGTGATGGTAAAGAACGCTCTTATACCCTAACCTCGATTCGGTTTGGGGAGCGTAAATAATGCTAGCTCCTCGTTATGCACGGCAAAGCGGTTTTTCCTTATTAGAGGTCATGATTGCCTTTGCCATTTTGGCTTTTTTATTTACCGGATTATTTGCCAGCTTTAATACCATGAGTAAGGGTTGGGATGCCGCCGATAATCGCATGAGCAAAACCGAGGATATGCGCCTGATTAGCGATTTCTTGCGCCGTCAATTGAGCCAAATGATAGTAGTACGAGTGATGGGTACCGAAAAGGGTGGCACTAAAGCCCCAGTATTTGCCTTTAAGGGCGAGGGTGAAGTGGTACGTTATGCAGCACCGTTGCAACCTCTGCAAGGTCAGGGGGGAATTTATTTGATTGAATTAACCTTTAAGGGACAAAAATTACAAATGCGCTATGCCCCTTATCGCCCTGATACCGAATGGGATGAAGCATTCAATGATAGTGAACCCGTTTTAGTATATGAGGGGTTGAAAAAAGCTAAGTTTAGCTATTTTGCGGCGGAAACCATGGAAGAAGACCCAGAGTGGTTAGATGAATGGGAGACTGATAAGGGCGTTTATCCTTTATTACTCAAACTTTCTTTAGCCGATAATGAACGCCAATGGCCTGATTTATTAGTGCAATTACCCCAAGTGGATGCTTATGTTGCTGCTCGCCGTTAAGACAAAAACTACGAAATCTACCCCGCAACAGGGCGTTGCCATGATGATTGTGCTGTGGATGATTGTTATTTTAATGATGATGGCAGGCTCCTTGATTTTTTCCTCTCGTACTCAAATGCAAATGATGGATTATGCACGCTTTAGTGTCAAAGGGCGGGCTTTAGCCGAGGCGGCTACGCATTTTGCGGTGATGCAATTATTTGTTCCCACCGATGAGCGCAAGATCAAAATAGGCGGGGGCGTCGCTACTTGGGAGTATGATGGCGCTAAAATAGATATTCGCATGGTGGGTGAGAATGGCTTGGTGGATCTGAATCAGGCGGATCGTCCGTTATTATTTGAAGTGCTCAAAGCAGTTGGTGTAGCAGAGAAAGATATTGATCCCTTAATAGATAAGATTGACGATTTTCGTGATCCTGATGATCTTAAACGTGTTAATGGGGCAGAAGACTCTGATTATGAGCGCGAAGGCATCGAAGCGGGAGCAAAAGACGCGCCTATTGAGCGTATTGAAGAGTTACAACAAGTCTTAGATATAACCCCTGAATTGTATAAACGCTTAGCACGGTATTTAACGGTTAGCTCTAATGCACATGGGATTAACCCCATGATGGCTCCCCGTCATATCTTATTGCTCTTAGCCAAAGGTGATCAGCAAGCAGTCGATACCTATATTCAAGCGCGTGAAGAAGCCAAGGGGGGCTGGGTACAGCCGAATTTTGGCAGTGAGTTTTTGGATCAACTAGCCGCTCCTGTTTATCGCATGCAAATCAGTGTGAGTATTCCCGATGAGCCGCGCCCCGCTTACATAGAAGAGCGTTCCGTGCGCATTTTGCCTGGTCGTAATCCTCCTTTTATCACCTATTATGTTAAGACAGTGAGTCCTGATGCACAGTTTGAATAAACTGACCTAATTGCTTAAATTCATCTGCTCTAGCACTTCCACGCCGCCAGGCTAACCCCACCTCACGGAAACTATATTCATCAGTAGACCAAAGTTTCACTTCAGTGCCGGCTAATAAGGGTGAGTTTTTTACCATCTGAGGCAGAAAACTAATACCTAAATCGGTATCCACCATTTGTACTAGCGTTAGAATACTAGTCGCACTAAAGCGATTGACTTTATCCAAATCTTGTAAATGGCAAGCTGCCAGCGTATGGTCGCGCAAACAATGCCCATCTTCTAAGAGTAAAATACTTTCAGAAGCTAACTCATTAAACTGATAATGGTGTGGGTTTATATGTCGAGTATCTTCACGACAAGCTAAATAAAAACTATCCTTAAATAAGCTATGAATCTCTACATTACTCATAGCATAAGGCAATGCTAATAAAACTAAATCTAACTCACCATCTAATAACTTAGCATGTAAGCGTTGGGTAATATCTTCGGTTAATAAGAGTCTTAATTGTGGAAAAGCCAAATGTAATTTAGGCACTACTTTAGGCAATAAAAACGGCGCAATAGTAGGAATTACTCCTAAACGCAGATCACCTGTTAAGGGGGCATGATTGCTGCGAGCTAACTCGACTAAGTTTTCGATATCTCTGAGACAACGCCTAGCTTCTCCAGCAATTTGTCGTCCAATATGCGTAACGGTAACATTTTTATTGGTACGATCGACTAATTGGACTTTGAGAGTGGTTTCTAGCTCACGAATAGCGGTACTAAAAGCCGACTGGGAAACAAAACAAGCATCAGCAGCTCGCCCAAAATGCTGATAGGTATCCAGCGCTACAAAATAACGTAGCTGTTTAACGGTTGGTAAACTCATAATATTTCCTAACGGGATGAAACTGAGTATGGGTTTATTTAAACCCATCTATTTTCAGTAACTTAGGTTTTATAAGGAACTGCTTAATGGATGAGTTGCATAGCGAATGGGACCGCCTCTAAAAGCGGGAAAACCACAGCCCATTACTACGCTGAGGTCTAAAAAACTAGCCTCTTCGATTAATCCTAATTCTAAGCAGATACGAGCCTCCTCCACCATTTGCTTAACCAGCCTGCGTTTCATCTGCTCACTATTACCTGTCCATTGTTCACGCTCAGTTTTTAAAGCTCGCCCATTACGATAACGATAAAAGCCATTTTGAGTTTTGCGTCCTAATTTCATATTAGCGACTAATGTTCGCAATAAGGCTGGAATTTCTAAATCCATTTGTTGTTTAGCTAATTCACCTAATTGTAAACAGGTATCTAAACCGATATGATCCGCTAATTCTAATGGGCCATAACGCATACCAAATGCTCGCGCGGCTTGATCGATAGTAGTAACAGGTACTCCTTGTTGTTGTAAACGCATACCTTGAAATAAATAAATAATCAAAATACGGTAGACCGTAAACTGTTGCTGATAACTCAATACGAGAGGTAATTTATCGATGAGACGCATTAATCCCACAGTACGTTCAATTACAGTTGATTTAGTAAGTTGTGGTAAATAAATAATCTCCACTAAGGGTTGGATTGGGAAAGGGTTAAAACTATGTAATCCCACTACCCGTTGGGGTTGAAGTAGGGGCGCTGTGATATCTTTTAGTGAGCAAACCAGACTGGTTGTTAATAAAAGCGTTGTTTCTGGCGTGCTCTCTTCTAGTTCCGCTAATAGATCTTGTTTGATTCGTAGCTGATCGGGTAGGCACTCAATGACAAAATCAGCCTCAATCTCATGCAAAGATTTAATCCAGCTTAGCCGCTCAAGTGCTTGTTGATAATCTTTAGCCTGTAATTGACTCGATAGTTGCTGTTGAAGGGCTAGCTGAGCTAGTTCGCGTTGTTCTGCATTGGTGTCTCGAATACTGACTGAGCAACCTTTTAGTAGAAAAGCAAGGGCATACGCTTGTCCTGTTGCTCCGGCTCCTATAATGGTTATTTTAGGAGGGGTATCTAGGGCGGGAGGTAGTGTGGCTAGCCAACGTTGTTTAGCTGTTTTAAGGTAGATGAGATGAGTACCTGGTGCTTCTAGGACTAGATCGGTAAAGGTTTGTGCTTCTTGCTGGAGTGAATTTTTGTGGCGCGGGAAACTAAGCCAATTGGACAGCAGGTGTTTGGGCGCTGGATAAAAGGCAGGAGGGTAGTAACTAGCAATCAGTTGCTTTAATCCTAAGCTTTGTGTCCATTTAGAGATATTTGACCAATGCTGATGGTGTTTTTGCTTAGCCTGTAGCGTCGCTTTCGGAGTATGGGCGATTTTATCTAGCGTAGGCATGAGCTTGTCAGCCGCGATCATATGATCAATAAGGCCATGCGATTGAGCAACCGGCAACGACCAGGTTTGACCGCTTAATAATAAAGTCCATGCCGCCTTAGCACCTGAGCGACGGATTAGGTTTTTAAATTGCCCAATACTAGGCGTGATCCCTAACTCAAAATCTTGATGCTGAAAGCTAACTATGGAGTGCTCTAAGGCGAGGGTAGTATCACAAGCCAGTACTATTTCTAAACCAATACCTGCACAGTGACCTTTAATAAAGGCCACTATGGGGACGGGCAGTTGTCGCCATAATTTAGTTAGTTCTTGAGCTTGTTGGATATAGCGTTGCACAGCTTGGCGATGACGTAAGCCGTAAAGCTGCTCTAGATCATGGCTACCTAAAAAACTATCAGGATGTTTAGAGCTGAGAATAATGAGCTTTAAACCCGCATATTGAGTGGCTTGAGCACAAACAGACATTAATTCATCTAATAGTGCAGACGAGACCGTATTACCCTGTGGTTTAGCGCTATTAAGGTTAATCCACAAGTACTGCTGCTCATCAAAAGTTAAACTAAGATGCTGATATGGCTGCTTCATAGGTTCAAGCTACTAGTTAGCGATTTTTATACTGCATGGGACTGATTATAAGAGTAAATAGATAATAACAGCAGTATTAAAACGTTTTTATAAGAAAAAGGCGAGTCCTTGATACGGGACTCGCCTAAACGAGGTGAAATGTAAAGCGATTTGATTTACATGGACTATGATAGAGTGCTAATGAGTACAAAATTTGATTACAATGTGCAAATACTGTGAACAGATAGCAAATTTCAGTAGGTATATCAAAGTCATCGGGTATTTCTGGAGCAGTCTTGGCGGCAGGGATGCCACCTTGTAGCGTACAAGGAGGTATTCACAGCGGCTGCGGAGGACATACTCGATGACTTTGGCTCAAGTACTTAGCATCGTTTTAGGGGGCTACCTGCATTAAGGCTCATACTTATAGCCTACGGAATAAACCGAGTGAATCAGTTCACGCTCTGGCTCTAGTTGATCTAGTTTTTTGCGTAATTTCTTGATATGACTATCAATAGTCCGGTCGCTGACAATGCGATTGTCAGGATAAGCCTTTTCCATGAGGTGTTGACGGCTAAAAATACGCCCCGGTTTAGACGCTAAGGTTTCTAATAGCTCAAACTCTACCAAGGTTAACACCGTCTCTTGATTCTCCCAATGGACAGTAAGGCGGTCACGTTCTAATACTAAGCCCTGTGTGGAGATAGTTGCGCTAGGCGTAGGAGATGCTGAGAGGAGGGTATTATCGGTAGGGGCTGCACGTCTTAGAACCGCTTTGACACGCGCGATGACTTCACGGGGGCTAAACGGTTTACAGATATAATCATCCGCACCTAACTCTAAACCTAAAAGCCGATCAATTTCCTCTGAAAGTGCTGTGAGCATAATAATGGGGGTAGTGGTAAATTGTCTCAGCTCTTTGCAAACCTCTAAACCATCTTTACCCCCCGGTAACATTAAATCGAGCAAAATCAAGACTGGTTGATGTTCTTTGACCCAGCTTGTGACCTCGGTGCCTTGGGTAATCCAATGCGTTTGATAACCAGAGTTGGCTAAATATTTAGCTAAAATATCGGCGATTTTTGGCTCATCTTCTACGATTAAAATAGTATCCATGCCTAATTATCCTTTATAGAGTGGCAATGTAATTGTAATCGCTAATCCGCCTAATGGTGAATGATGTGCTTGAATATTACCATTATGGGCATGGGTGATATTATAGCTAATACTCAATCCTATCCCCGCGCCCCCTGTGGCTCGATTGCGTGAACCCTCGACACGATACAGACGTTCAAAGAGTTTGGGTAGGGATTCATCGGGCACACCGGGGGCAGTATCACTGAATTGAATGAATACTTCTTTGCTAGTGGTTTGTAATTTAACCTGTAATTCTCCGGGGCTGTCGGTATAGCGTAAGGTATTTTTCAGTAAATTTTGGAAGAGTTGCTGTAGGCGCTGTTCATCACCTTGCACCATAACCGGATAGGGAGCAATCGCCGTACTGAGACGAATACCTTGGTCGCTTAATGCCTTTTGGAATTGGTTCAGCGTATCATTCAGTAAGCTACTAATATCTAAGGGTACTTTGTGATAACTCAAGGCACCACTATCGGACATAGACAGGGTATAAAGATCATCGACTAAGCGATTCAGGTGTAATACTTCTTGATGCAGTGAATTAATGGTTTCCTCATCAGGCTCATTAATACCATCTTGTAGTGCTTCAATTTCCCCCCGTAAAATCGCTAACGGTGTGCGCAACTCATGGGCAATATCCATAATCCATTGTTTACGTGCGCCTTCATTCTCTTTTAGTCGGGATGATAGTTGATTGAAATCACTGGTTAATTTACCTAGCTCATCTTGGGATTTGACAGGCATTTGTAGTCCATATTGTCCTTCGGTCAAGCGCGTAGTGGCATGGCGTAGCTGATCAATAGGTTTGACTAGTTGCCTTGCGATTAAAAACGAAAATAAGGCCGTGGTGATGAGTGCTGCGATAGCAGCAAGCCATAGTAAATAATCAAGGCGACGCGCGAATTCTCGATCTAATTTATCCAATAGCTCCACACTGTACATACCAACATAGCCAACAATATGATCTTGATAATACAAGGGACGTTCAAGTGTATGTTGACGTTCTGTCTGAGTGTGTCGGCTAAATACTACCTGACGATTTTGATCTAAAATAATAACACGCGATAAAAAACGTCCACCACGCCCCGGAAAAGAGGGATGACCATGATGAGGGGGTTTCCTTTTCGGGGGTGAAAAAAATAAATCCTCTAAAAATTCAGGCGGGGGAGCAGGCGGAGGTTGCCCTTTAAATATGAAAGGATCAAGGCTACGGATATTTCTGCGTAAGGTGTCCCAGTTTAAGTGAATTGCATAATGCTCGATGAGTGATTGCTCTAGTTTGTCCAACTGCTCTTCATCTTGTTGCTCTAGATAGTCTAAAAAAGCATCGGTCACGGTATATTTGAAAATAAAAATCACCGCCCCTAGTGATAACAAACAGGCTAATAAAAAGGCGATAAATAGTTTAGTGCGAATACTAAAGTGTTTGATATTCATAGGAAAGCGGCTCAATCTGGCTAGCACAATACCCTTTAGTATCACATAACACTTTGCAAAAAAGATGACGCCCCAGTACTAGACAATAGTACTGGGGGTATTGAGAGCGGGGGTAGGTAGTTTAGCGAGCTACTTGTAGCCAAATATGACCGCTTTTCCCTGAGTTTTTAATCTGTACTACCTGAATAGATTGCCCTTGATTAATAAAACCAATGGGTTCGCCTAAATTACCACTCCCAGTACGGCGTCCGGGAGGTGCATCGCGTAATTTAGTGCCGGTGACCAAACGATAACGTTGACCTTGGGCAGGTAGTTGATCACCAATGACTAAACCGCGTTGTATCCAGATACCATTATTAAATTGCCCCGCATAAATCCAGCCATTTCCACGCGCATTGCTAGTCGGCATACTCGCTTGGCGTATAGTGGTATTTAGGCTAGCTGTATTAGCCGGGGGGAGAATGGTTTGAGGTGTGCTCAGTGGAATACCCCCGCTGAGAGCCAGTAAAGTTGTTGAGGATACTTTACTGCCGCTATTGCTGTCGTCACGACGAGTATTGGCATTGATCACTACAGTAGGAGCCGAGCGTGCTGGTATAGCGGGTGTCGATACCGATACTGTTGTAGTAGTAGGGGCTGGACGACTAGTGGCTGGGCGATTTGTTGTTACACTGTTAGCGAAGCGATTAGTAGGCTCATTCACTAGGCTAATTTCTAAAGGTGGGGCAGGCTGAGTAGCCGTTTCAGTCACTTTTGCTTTAGCGACTGGTGTTGATGCACTTGTAGATGCCGTTGTTGTTTCAGCCTCTGGTGTCGAGATGTTTGTGGGAGCTGTAGTCGCTGTTTCAGCCTCTGGTGTCGAAGTGCTTGTGGAAGCAGTTGTTGTCGTTTCAGCCACCACTGGTGTTGACGTGTTCGTGGATACAGCCGTCGTTGTGGTCGCTGTTGCGACAGATTCAGGTGTAGTCATTGGTGTGTTGTTTGTCAAAGTAGAGCTTGGCTCTGCTTGAGTGTGTGCTGGAGTAGAGGCAGGATTTTCCGTTGGTGTTGGACTTGGTAAGGTTTCGCTCTTGGCAAGAGATTCCGAGCTAGGAGCAGGAGTCGCAACCTTATTATCCGTTTGTGGTGAGCTAGGTAAGGTTTCGCTCTTAGCAATAGGTTCCACCAGCGGAGCAGCTACAGCCACCTCCTGACTAGTATTCGCCGTACTACCGGATTCAGTTGCCACAGTTTGAGTTTGAGAGCTAGAGGGGACTAGTGCCAGCGGTTGTGCTTGAGTTGTAGCATTTGCAATGACCGCATTTGGCTCTTCTGCGGGAACTGGGGGGGGAGAATCTTTGCGTTCGGTCAGCGGGGGTGCGTCCGTGTCAGCAGGATTACTCTGAGCAACTACTGCTGTAGGTGCGGCACTCTCTGCTGGAGTCGCATTGGTACTGTTGATAAACCAAATTAAACCACTACCGATGACTAGGAGTGGTATTCCTAACATTAATAAGCGTCGACGCTTTTGTTCTTGATGGCTGCGTAGCCTGATGAGTGTTCTACCACGAGGCATAGCAATCCTCCGTTATACTGAATTTAACCATAATCAAATTTACTCAAACCCTTCCTCATCCATTAAGCCGAAGGGTGGACTATTCAAACCCTTGAACATAGTGTTCCGGGGCGAAGTTTTCAAAGCGTGTATATTTACCGAGGAAAGTTAGACGAGTTGTACCAATCGGGCCATTACGTTGCTTTGCTATAATAATTTCAGCGGTACCTTTATCGGGTGAGTCTGGGTTGTAAACCTCATCTCGATAAATAAAGATAATCATATCAGCATCTTGTTCAATCGCACCGGATTCACGTAGGTCGGACATTACCGGACGCTTATTAGGGCGTTGCTCCAGACTACGATTGAGTTGAGATAATACAATAATAGGCACACTGAGCTCTTTTGCCAATGATTTTAATGAACGCGAGATTTCAGAGACCTCCGTAGTACGGTTTTCACTGCTTCCGGTTTGCATTAATTGCAAATAATCCAATACGATTAAACCGAGCTGTCCATGTTCGCGTACTAAACGCCGCGCTCGCGCACGTACCTCGGTAGGGGATAATCCCGGACTGTCATCAATATACATCGGCACATCAGCGAAAATGCGTACTGCTGTTGCAATACGAGGCCAATCCTCATCGGATAATTTACCCGTTCTTACTTTATGCTGATCAACCCTACCCATTGAGGATAGCATACGTAGCGTCAATTGCTCGGCGGGCATTTCCATACTAAAAATTGCCACGGGTAATTTTAAATAGGCAGCGGCATATTCAGCAATATTCATGGAGAAAGTGGTTTTACCCATGGAGGGTCGCCCTGCCACAATAATTAAATCACCTTTTTGCAGACCTGAAGTCATTTCATCCAGTTGAGTATAGCCAGTGGAGACCCCTGTAATGGTCGAGTCGAGCTTACTGAGCTTTTCAATATGTGCCAACGTCAGCTTCATAAGCTTTTGAATCGGGCGAAAAGTTTGGTTTTGGCGTGAGCCTTGTTCAGCAATGCTAAACACCTTTTTTTCTGCCTCATCCAAGAGCATTTTACTGCTACGCCCTTCAGGATTAAAGGCCGCATCGGCTATGTCTGTACCGACCCCTATGAGTTGGCGCAGAATCGATTTTTCACGCACAATTTCTGCATAAGCACGAATATTGGCAGCACTGGGTGTGTCTTTCGCCAAAATGGCGAGGTAGGCAAGACCACCTGCTTCTTGGAGTTGGTTATTACGCTTGAGTGATTCTGAGAGGGTAATAATATCTAGGGGGTGAGCATTTTCAGCTAAGGAAGTGATTGCTCTAAAAATAGTACGATGATCATGACGATAGAAATCGTCTGTGCTGATTTTATCAGCCACTAAGTCCCATGCTTCATTGTCTAGCATTAAACCGCCTAAGACGGATTGCTCAGCTTCAATCGAATGGGGGGGAATTTTAAGAGCTTCATACGTATCTGCCATAGTGGAATTACCTTAGTTGCACAATCAAAGATTAAAGGCAGATAAAGAGATTAACAACAGGTAGACTCAGTATGTGTAAAAAAGAGTCTACCTGTGAGGGAATAGGGCAGTAGGGGATTATTCCGCCTCAACGACTACTTTAAGTACTGCATTCACATCAGTATGTAAGTGTACGCCCACTTCGTATTCACCTAGCGCCCGAATCGGACCATTAGGCATACGAATTTCACGCCGTTCAACAGCTAGTCCAGCCGCTTGAATAGCTTCAGCAATCTCAATATTAGAGACAGAGCCGAATAGTTTACCTTCGCTACCGACTTTAGCTTTAATGGTAAATACCATATCTTGCAATTGAGCTGCACGTGCTTCAGCCGCAGCATGATGCTCAGCCGCTGCTTTTTCTAATTCGGCACGTTTTTGCTCAAAATCAGCAATATTTTGTTTAGTAGCCATTTTAGCACGCCCAGTCGGGATCAAATAGTTACGAGCGTAACCGGGGCGTACTGAAACAACTCCCCCTAGAGTGCCTAGGTTTTCAACCTTTTGTAGAAGAATAACTTCCATCGTAATCACCTTTATCGTTCAGATCAGCTTACCCTGATCTGTCAATCTAAATAGTTGGTTTGCGTGTATTAATAAAGCGACGCAGATCAGCCTGACTATCAATAATGCCTAGGGTGGCTAACATCACAATGACCGGTGTGGTAAATATCAGTAAGAGATATACCGCAACCAGCCAACCTATACCGAGCTTGAAGTGGTGTACGCTGTAATGAACTAACGACAAGCCAGCAAATAAAAATACGGCTAGCCCCACTATAATCAGATCTGTCAGTAGTGCTGAATCAACGAATAGTCGTAAGCCCACTAATGCTATCATTAATAGCGCAAGGGGCTTACTCATACGCATCCGGTGGAGTTCGGTTTGAAATCCGCCCGGATTATATAATTGAGCCTGCCAATAACGGCCTAACATCAAGGAAACCATCCAATGCACACCTAATAACGCGGCTAAAACACCTGTCATATAAGGCGCACTGATCTTCATAGTTTCCGTGAGTTGCAAGGTTTGCTCAGTATTTTCAAGGGGTAGATAATTGACTAAGCTAATTAACCATTGCTCCCAAACAGCAGCAGGATTACCCACTGCTACATAAAAGCCAATAATTAACACCGCTAGTATTGCCAGTAGATACTGTAGAACCTGAGTCCATGACACAGTACGTTCTAAGACAGCACCTAAAACCACTAGCGGTAGCCAACTGACCAAACCGGACGTGAGTCCTACTAAAGCATTACCTTTTAATACCATAACAATCAAAGTCAACCCCGCCGTCACCGGCAAAGCTACCCATAAACCTTGTTTAGCACCCAAGCGTAATGTCACCAAAGCAACGGCTGCATTAGCAAAAATCCCAAGAGGGGCTAATACAAACGAAATCAGCGTCATGGATAAAGTAAACATAATCGCATGGAGCCGACTAGACATTATGAAAGAGGCCATCATGGCAATTACCTAGTAGTGCTAACTTAATACAGCGCAGTGTTACTTATGTTGATCTGTGTAAGCTAATAACGCTAAAAAGCGTGCACGTTTAATAGCGGTGGCTAATTGACGTTGATAGATCACTTTAGTACCAGTAATACGGCTAGGGACAATTTTACCAGTTTCGGTAATAAAGCCTTTTAGCGTATCTAAATCTTTGTAATCAATCTCGCTAATGCCTTCAGCGGTAAAACGGCAATACTTCTTGCGGCGAAAATAACGTGACATCTGTAATGCTCCCTAAACCTTAATTCTGATCGTCTTCATCAGAGTCATCTAATAAATCATCCGTTTCATCAATGATGCGACGAGCCGGGCGGGCGGGTTTATCACCATCTTTTTTCAGTGGTGAAGGTTCGGTGATAGCATGATCACGACGAATAACCATAGTACGAATAATGGCATCATTGAAACGGAAGATGCTTTCTAATTCGGCTAAGGTTTCGGCATTACACTCAATGTTAATCATAACATAGTGTGCTTTATGAACCTTATTAATGGGGTAAGCTAATTGACGACGACCCCAGTCTTCTAGACGGTGTACTTGACCGCCATTATCGGTTACCAGCGCACGATAACGCTCAATCATCGCGGGTACTTGTTCACTCTGGTCAGGATGCACCAGAAAAACAACTTCATAGTGTCTCATTGAGTCTCCTTGTGGATTTAGACAGCCTCCCACGTTAAAGTGGTGAAGCAAGGACGGGTTTGGGACAAATCCCAAGCCAAAATAAAGCGCGTAATTGTCTGTAATAAGTGAGCCATTGTCAATTGATGATTTATAGGAGCGTTGACAATGAATGTGCTGCTGGAGATTTAGAAAATGAATAGCCTAATAATAAACTATTTTAAGGGTATGTTTACTAGGATTCGGGTTTAGTAGCTATCAAGCGAAAATAAATACCATTGTCAGTAGGATAAGTTCTGCTTCTCTATCGGATATACAGCAAATTGCATAGATCTGTTCTAGACTCCAAGAAGTAAATTAGATGGGTTAACTGGGGCTAAGAGGTGAGGCGGTGCTAAAGCAGCCGCTACTATAGAGTCATGTATAAGCGGGGGGTTAGAAATATGTATGAAAGAACTAACAGTTATCAATTAGAGCTAGGCTATGAATCCAATGAGCTAGAGTCTTGCTTATTAATGGAGGATTACACTCCACTTTATGATTATCTACACATTAAGCAAGATACTAAGTACGCAGAAGGTATTGCCCCCTTACTCCAAGCTCCTATTGCTATGAATCCTTATCCTTGGCCAAAAATGGATGAGTCCCCAAAGAGTCGGTCGGTACAATTACTACATCGTAGTGAGGGCGCTATTTTATTCAAATTAACGACCTCCACGACTGAGCGCGTTATTAAGCATTTTAGACTGAATACGCAGCTACTCAAAGAAGCGCATTTTGAGGCATTTCTGGAGTTAGTGGCAAAATTAAAAGCCTTACATCATCAAGGTGTGGTGACGATTTTACAGGCTCACGCGAGTACTCAAGGCATCTATGTGGTGATGGAGTATGTCGAGGGGGTGACGTTAAAAGATTGGCTCCGTGATGAGCCTCTGCCCGCACTAGAGCAACGCTTAGCGTGGTATCAAAAAATTGTTGAGGCCGTTAATGTATTGCATCAGGCGGGGATTGTGCATGGTGATTTGAAGTCTTCAAATATCATGATACGCAGTAATAATCAGCCTGTACTATTGGATTTTGGTCTCGACGGTCAGCTATTACGTGAGGCGGGAGCCTTAGCCGAGGGTGAAATTTATGGCACGCCTTATTATGTCAGTCCAGAGCTGATTATGGGCGATCCCTTAGATCAACAAGCGGACATTTATGCTTTAGGGGTCTTGTTTTACGAAATACTCACCGGGCAAAAACCTTATCAAGGACGCTCGCTAGACCTGATTTTACGCAAGCATATGCTCGCCCCTATACCTAAGCTACCGGATGACTTAGCTCGGTATCAGCCTATTTTAAATCAAACTATGGCTAAGATTCCTGAAAGTCGTTTTGCCTCAGCACAGCAGTTATTAGCAGCATTATAGGGGGTAAATTGCGGCTTAAGGTGTAGTTTGCTAAGCTAGACAGATCGATTAATAAAAATAACGCTATATAAAATCAATCTAGCTGTCAGGGTGGCTACTCGTGAAGCAATTTTTAGTGGGGTTTTTAGTACTGCAAACGGTCTTGTTTGTGCTAGAAATGTTAACCGTTACACAGACCTATATCATTTTACCATGGACTAGCTTGTTAGCGAGCCTGAGTGCTTTTGTTTTGGGTTTATTAGATCCACACGTGAGTGCCTCCGGTAAGGTGATTGCGAGTACCCTTAAACCCTTTGCTATTTCTATAGAGCCGGGCTGCAATGGTGTCGAGGCTATGATTATCTTAATAGCCGCTATTTTAGTCTTTCCAGCAACCTGGCTACAGCGAGCCAAAGGGTTGTTCTGGGGCATTTTGGCTATTCAAGGCTTAAATTTAGTTCGTATTATTAGCCTATTTTACCTCGGACAATGGAATGAGGTCTGGTTTGAATGGGCGCATTTATATCTCTGGCAAGCGCTGATTATGTTAGATGCTTTATTAGTATTCCTGATTTGGGTGCGTTATTTGAGTAAGTCAGCACAGGCTAAGACGGTGACCTCATGAATATGAATACTTCTTTACTCAGCACCTTTGTTTTGCGGGTATTGCTTTATTTAGCGCCACTATTTGCGGTGTGGTATATCCTAGCGCCTTGGCATCTCATGCCTGTGGTAACGTTAACTAATAGTATTATTCAAGCCGGGCTAGCCGATTTTATTATGTGGGTTAAATTGCAAGGCTCCCAAGTGGTTGTAGCCACTCACTATGGGTTTAATACGCAAGGGGTATTAGTAACCCCACCCCCTCTACAAGAGGCCGCAGGGTTTACTCTCAATCCTTTAAGTTTTGGTTATGGTTTGCCTTTATTCGCAGCCTTGATATTAGCTACCCCATTAACTAGTAAGGGGACTAGGCTACTGATGGGGGAATTGATTCTGTTAGGGCTGCAGGTAGTGAGCTTAGTCGTCTGTATTATCAAATCACTGACCTTTGAAGTGGATCCTCTATTGCAACAAACCTTACAGTGGTCACCCCTGCAACTAGATCTCATTGCACTAGGCTATCAAGTGGGGTTTTTATTACTACCTATGATTGCGCCTATTATTGTGTGGGCTATATTAAGCCAACCGTTTTTAAATCAGTTGGCTCCCTCGCTGCATTTTGATACTCAACCTTCCTAGCACGTAGGTATACCAAAGTCATCGGGTATTTCTGGAGCAGTCTTGGCGGCAGGGATGCCGCCTTGTAGCGTACAAGGATGTATTCACAGCGGCTGCGGAGGACATACTCGATGACTTTGGCTCAAGTACTTATTAGGTTTGTTGATCATCCTCGGTCGGGAGTGGCGGTGTTTTTTGATCCCGCCATTGCTCTAGGCTGACAACATTAGTTTCTTGTGTACTCGGTGAGTGCGGATTATGTCCTAGTAGGACGGAAGGATTACCAGCTAAAAACTCCCGCATTAAACGTAACTTTAAACTATTCGGGAAGCGCTCCGCCGTTTCGCCTTGTTCTAACGCTTCGGATTCCTCTTCCGTTAGGGAGTTGACTAGCATAGTCCAACGTTGATTAAGTGCATGAGCGAGCGGTTGCCCATTTTTCTCTAATTGAGCCTGAACGTGTTCTGGTAAAGCTTCTAGATAAGCATCCAAGTTTTCCATAATAGTGTCGGAATGATTAGCCTCTAGGCTATCTAAGATATCTTGTAGCCATAAGGTTTCTGCCTCCCGCGCAAAGAAATCATGATCTAGGGTAGGTTGACCATGCCGAATACGCCCCTCGGTTTTGCCGTATTTTTGCCAAAAGGCTCTTAGCGTGGGGATATGGGTTTTCATTTGCTCTAATAAAGAGGGTTCTTCGTGTTCACTAGCCGTATAGTTATATGTGACGACTTGCACCTGTTGGCTGAGCAAAAAGCCTTGATATAATGCACTGACATATTGAAAGGCATCGAAAGACAGGGTAATTAAATTTTCATCATAATCAGCCGTTTCAGGCTCTTCTAATTCAATATTGAGGAACATCTGATAGTCCTCATACACAATATCCCAGAAAATCTTGCCGTCTTGATGGCGCACATAGATGGGCGTATTTAAGGTGGTATGTGGATTTTCGGGATTTGCGGTGATAAACCAATAATCACCACCTTGCTGTACACTTTTTAGCAGTGCGCTTAAATCCATAAACTCCAACGGAGCACTAAAGGCTTGAGAGGGGCTATTGTAGTGGTCCTGAACCGTTAAATAGAGGCTAGGCAAGCCACCCTCTAAGGTAATTGTAATTGAGAGACTTTGATCCATAACCTTTAGTTTACCAAAAACAGCCGCAGTAGGGCAGTGTTAAGTGGATTAAGATAGTGAGCTAAGTGGGTGTAGGGGACGCCCGAATAATTCTGATAATATAGCTCACTTTTTACATGGTTTTGAGAGTGATGTTTAATACTAGATACCTATAGTAGGCTGCTTAGTTTATTGCGTAGTGATCATCATAACCGCCTCTTTTTTAATACTGAGTGGTTAAGCTGTATAACTGTAGCTTGGTATAAAGCAATAATGGTCAAGAGAGACTTACGAGTGAAACCTTTTCTTCTACGAAATCATACTGCTTGTCAATACTTAAGCCCTATGATATTAACAAGCGCTTAAAATTCGCGGAAGAAAATAAAAGATCGACCAAGGGTTGACCGCCACCCTAGCCATAGCAGCGCTCTTTTTAAGTAAACCAAAGTGCAGCCCCTCTCGTCTAGTCAGCTAGCATAATAACATAAGGAGTATATAACTTGTTCAGATGGATGGCACGCCGTACCCAAGAGTTAATTTTTGCATTTCTCATTGTGGCAGCCTTAATTTGGGGGGTGATTACTCAACCCATTATTCCTCCTACTAGCCAAAGTACCCTATTGCGCTTAGATGCCCAAAAATTACAAACAAATATGCTGGCATTAGGTGAGTTTAAAGGGGATTTAGCGCAGGTAGAAGATGAAGATAATGTCATTATTAAAACCGCTGACTATTTAACTCAACACCTCGAAGACTTCGGCACCATTGAGTCTAAGGGCTATAGTACCGGTCTGCATCAAATTAATTTACAAATCGGTAAGGTAAAGGTGACTATGCCCAAGCCCGGCTTCCCCCTGACCCAACCGCGTTTAGTCTTAGTCATCCATCATGTATTATCGACCCAACCAGCTTGGGAGGGGGCAAAAACCCTTGCTGGTATTATTGAGTTAGCACAACGTTTAGAGCAAGAAACCAAAACTAATAAAAAATTAGCGTTAGAAGTTGTTATTTTTCTGCATCATGCCAATACCCTGTCCGATACGATTATGGCGGCTACCGAGGCTCATGTAGAGCAATTAGAGCGTGATGAGCGTGAACATGATCGAGTCATTGTATGGATGCCGGGGATTTTATTACCCGATGCTTTCACCAGCTCTAGCCATTGGGGGTTTTTGGCACCTGCTGTGCCTAGTGATGATAGTGATGTGCAACTGTATAGCCGTTTGACAGATTTTGCTTGGCTGCGCGAGGCAAAGCGCGTTTTTAAATCAGCGACGATTGATAAGGTAGACTCCCTCACCGTATTGAGCAGTTTTCCAAAAGTAAAACGCTTTCCTCTAAATAATTATTGGGAAAACGAGATTAGCGTATTACTAGTGCGTACTAAGTTAGTCGGCGTGAACCAAGATTATGCAGATTTAATGCGTTTTTTAACGGCACTAGAAATACTCTTAAAACAACCTGTACCCATTCCTGATAGCAAAAAAGACTAAGGTTTCATACAGCAAAAATTAGAAGTATTAGTTATTTCCGGGCATTTTCTGGTATAAAGTGGGCATCGAGTCAATCGGGTAATCGCCGTTCGCAAGAAGGGAGGAAAGTCCGGGCTCCATAGGGTAAGACGCCAGATAACGTCTGGGCGGCGTGAGCCGACGGAAAGTGCCACAGAAAATATACCGCCTAAAGCATTCGTGTTTTAGGTAAGGGTGAAATGGTGCGGTAAGAGCGCACCGCGCTTCTGGCAACAGAAGTGGCAGGGCAAACCCCGTCTGGAGCAAAACCAAATAGGGACACATTGGTGTGACCCGCACTGTGTCCGGGTAGGTTGCTTGAGGTTATTGGTGACAATAATCCTAGATGAATGATTATCCACGACAGAACCCGGCTTATAGATTGACTCGATTTTTATCTTTTTACCATGACACGAAAATGATTTCGTGAATACATGCAGCAATAAATAGGGTTTTGAGATTGACACTAGTAGGGGGAGTTTTTAACATGCCCTGATTAGTGGAGTTATAAAGCTAATAAGCATAATTCAGGGATGATAGCCATCGTTTTGTGAGTATTTTCATTCACCACACTCAACTAATGCGTTCCGCTTTCTTCAATAATTATTAGCCTTTTTAAATTAGTTTTTACTCCAGATATAGTCTATTGAATGGGCTGGATGTAGTTTGTTTTTTTATTTAAAAAGAGAGTGTTCTGCTGTTTCTGACAGGGAGTAGTCGTGCTGAGATAGGCATTAAAATTTAATTATGATTCGATAATTAGATCACTAAGTAAGAAGGCATGTTGAATTTATAGTATCTAGCCAGCAAAGAACGTTTTAGCTTAGCCTCGTGGTGTTTTATTATAAAAAGAGTAGGCTATTTTATTTTAATGCCGTTTGGATAGGTGGGTTTGGCAATTTTATGAGGACTGCATCCTTTACACATGACAGTGTACTGCTATTTGAGGCAGTTGAAGCACTAGCGATACGACCCGATGGTTTATACATTGATGGTACGTATGGGCGTGGCGGTCATTCAGCCTTAATCCTGCAAGCATTGGGTACACAAGGTCAATTAGTCGTGATTGATAAGGATCCTAGTGCTATTGCACATGCTCAGCATATCTATGGCGCTGACCCACGGGTTAAGATTTGGCAAGGCTCTTTTAAGGATTTTGAGCAGGCACTCACGGCTCTTCAGTTATCACAACCTGTTAATGGGTTATTACTAGATTTAGGTGTGTCCTCACCGCAACTCGATGATGCAGAACGTGGCTTTAGCTTTATGCGTCAAGGGGCTTTGGATATGCGTATGAATCCTGAGCAGGGTATGAGTGCCGCCGCATGGTTGAATAGTGCCGCAGAGGCCGAGATTGCTGATGTATTATGGCGTTATGGCGAAGAGCGTTTTTCGCGCCAAATAGCCCGCAAGATTGTCCAAACACGCCATGCGCAACCTCTGAGTACCACCCTACAATTAGCGGAATTAATCGCTCAGACCCTCCCTAAAAAAGAACCCCATAAACATCCTGCCACCCGTAGCTTTCAAGCCATCCGTATTAAAATTAACGAAGAATTGCAGGATATTGAAACCTGTTTGGCTAAATCATTGACTTACTTAGCGATTGGTGGGCGTTTGTCGATTATTAGCTTTCATTCTTTAGAGGATCGCATAGTAAAGCAGTTTATGCGGGAGTATTCCACGCCAAAGCGTCTACCTAAAAACCTCCCCATTTTAGATGATCAAACCGAAATACCCCCGCTGAAAACGCTGGGTAAAGCAGTGAGAGCGGGTGAAGAGGAAATTGCAACTAATATACGCGCACGGAGTGCTTTATTGCGTGTTGCAGAGCGTATGAGGTAATAAATAGTATGGAGCGCTGGCAGTTTTTTAGCGTAACTTTTCTGTATATAGCGGTGATTGGGATGGCGATTTTATTAGTCGCTAATCGTCATGAGGCTCGTCAATTATTTGTTCAAGTGCAAACCTTGGAAAAAGAACGTGATCGGTTAAATTCCGATTGGAGCCGCCTGAAATTAGAGCAAAGCACCCAGTTACATCATTTACGTATTGAGCAGCGGGCTAGGGACAGCCTAAAAATGCAAAAGCCGTCTGCATCAGCTATAGGGGTTATTCGGGAATGAAACGCCGCAAAGCTTCTTCACCTATTTTCCAAGGTCGCCGGTTTTTATTAATGCTGGTTTTGCTAGCTTTGATTGGCGTATTGCTGTTACGTGCGGCTTGGTTAGAGGTCTATCAGGGCGATTGGCTACAAGAGCAAGCCGATAAGCGCCAAACCAGTATTGTTAAAATTCCTGCTTCACGCGGGATGATTGTGGATCGTAATGGTGATCCATTAGCCATTAGTTCGCCTGTTGAATCCTTATGGTGTAATCCTAGTAAGCTCATTGAGGCACGTGCTCAACTGCGTAAAGAGTATGAGCAAGCCTTGCAAATCGCTGATTCACGTAAGGGTACACTAGAGGAAGAAAAAACCAAAGCCTTAGAACTCGCAGGCACCCGTTTTCAGCGCCTAGAAAAAGCCTTAGCTAAAGTAGAAAATGAGCTAGAACTCGCTCCGGGTGAGTTATTAAAGCGTTTAAATGACGCCAAAGATAAAAGGTTTTTTTATTTAGGCCGGTTACTCTCACCCGAATTGGCGGAAGAGTTTTTGGATTTAAATATCGATGGGGTTGGTAGCACACAAGAGTATCGGCGCTTTTATCCTATGACCGAAACATCAAGCCAATTAGTGGGTATGACCGATGTGGATGGTAAGGGGATTGAGGGCATAGAAAAGGCTAAAAATGATATTTTAGCCGGAAAAAATGGGCGTAAACGGGTAGTGCTAGACGGTAAACGACGCTCAGTAGAGGATGTAGATCGCATTGAGGATATGGTTCCGGGGCAAACGGTACAACTGAGTATTGATCGGCGTATTCAGTATTTAGCGTATCGAGCTTTGCTAGCACAAGTCACGCTATTAAGGGCAAAAGCCGGTTCTGTGGTCGTGATGGATGCTCATACGGGGGAAGTATTAGCCATGACTAATTACCCCGCCTTTAATCCTAATAATCGTAAAGAAGTGGAGTCTGCTGCCTTACGTAATCGGGCTGTGACTGATAAATTTGAGCCAGGTTCTACGTTGAAACCTTTGACCGTTGCGGCGGCTTTAGAGTCCGGTGTTATTCGTCCTGATATTGAGGTGGATACTTCACCCGGATATTTGAACTTTGGTAAGTATAAGGTTAAAGATCCCATTAATTATGGGGTATTATCCATAGCACAAATTCTAGCCAAATCCAGTAATGTGGGGGCTAGTCGTTTGGCCTTATTAATGAATCCGCGTGATCATTGGATGTTTTTAAATCGGGTGGGTTTAGGGCGTATTACTGAATCTGGGTTAGTCGGTGAAACAGAGGGGACGCTGAGTAATTATGTCGATTGGGGGCAAGTTGACCGAGCGTCTCATGGTTATGGTTATGGTTTATCCACCAGTCTCTTACAATTAACCCATGCTTATACGCCTTTTGCTGCCCAAGGTATGTTGTATCCGGTGAGCGTTTATAAGCTCAATACTCCTCCTAGCAATGGTCAACAGGTGATTAGTCCTGAAACTGCGAAAGCCGTCTTACATATGATGGAGGCGGTGGTACAAACCGGCGGCACGGGACAAAGAGGAGAAGTGGATGGTTATCGTATCGCCGGAAAAACGGGAACCGCTTATAAATATATCAATGGCAAGTACCGTAATGATAAATTTATGACCAGCTTTATTGGTATTGCGCCAGCGAGTAATCCGCGTTTGGTGGTAGCGGTACAAATTGACGAACCAAAAATTAATGATAGTGGTGGACGGGCTGCTGCACCAGTATTTGCCAAAATTATGGCGGAGTCACTCCGACTCTTAGATATAGCGCCCGATAGTCTACCAGATTTAAAACAAGCAGAACGAACCAGATCAAAAGGGGCAACAGCGGGTGGAACATGATAACTAAAAACCTCACGACACTCTTATCCGATTGGGTAACGGATATACCTAATCTCACTATCACTGGCTTAGCAGTCGATACGCGCCATGTCCAACCGGGCATGGCGTTTGTCGCTTTACAAGGCGGTCAACACCACGGTATTGAGTTTGCAGGCGCGGCAATTAAGGCTGGTGCGGTCGCTATTTTAGCAGAACCCCTTGAGCACTTGGTTTTGCCATCCTTATCCGTACCTATAGTGGTGGTTCCACAGTTACGCGAACGTTTAGGGGATATTGCTAAAGCTTTCTATGATGTACCTTCAGAGCATTTATTCATGGTGGGTGTGACGGGTACTGATGGTAAGACCTCTACTACGCATTTTATTGCCGAAGCGCTACAAATATTAGGCATTAAGGCGGCTGTATTGGGTACTTTAGGCAGTGGTTTACCCGGACAATTAGCCAAGGCCACTCATACTACCCCCGATGCAGCGAGTGTACATAATGGTTTAGCTCAGCTTAAAGAGCAGGGTTTTCAAGCAGTCGCTATGGAGGTTTCTTCCCATGCCCTCGATCAGGGGCGAGTTAATGGGGTGAAGTTTGATGTAGCGGTACTCACTAATCTGACCCGCGATCATTTGGATTACCATGGTTCTGTACAAGCCTATGCAGAGGCTAAGCGTAAGTTATTTCAGTGGCCTACCTTAAAGCACATTGTGGTGAATCTGGATGATTCTTTTGGCGATGATTTATTAGAGCAAGCGGAAGAGCAAGGGTTAGCAGTTTTAGGGTATGGCATCGGTGAGCCGGATGAATATCCAGAGAATACCATTGTAGCGTTTGATCCGGTATTTAATCATCAAGGGATTCGTGCTCAAGTGATTACGCCTTATGGCGAGGGCGAGTTATATGCTCCGGTATTAGGGCAATTTAACCTGCATAATTTACTAGCTGCCTTAGGTGTTTTATTAGTCAAAGGGGTGAGCCTAGAGGATGCACTAGCCGCCATGGCTCAGGTTCAAGTGGTGCCCGGACGCATGGAACGGGTAGCGGATCAGGGTACGGGGATTTTAGTGGTAGTCGACTATGCCCATACCCCTGGTGCTTTAGGGCAGGTATTAAAAGCCGCTCGTACCCATACGCAAAAAAAATTAATTTGTGTGTTTGGTTGTGGTGGGGATCGGGATCGGGGTAAGCGCCCCTTAATGGCTCATGCTGCGGCAACCTTAGCCGATCAGGTGATAGTCACCGACGATAACCCCCGCACTGAATCACCGACACAGGTTTTCGATGATATTCGTGCTGGATTTGCGACCGATCAACAAGCGCTATTTGAACATGATCGCGCCCAAGCAATTCGCCAAGCCATACAAATGGCTCAGATAGGCGATATTGTGCTCATTGCTGGCAAAGGGCATGAGACTACACAAACCTTTAATAATAAAGTGATCGATTTTGATGATCGTATACAAGCCACGCAAGCTTTAAAGGAGCGTGCCTTATGAGTTGGATGACTGTTGCTGAAGTCGCTCAGCGTTGTGGTGGGCGCTTAGTGGGGGCGGATGTCGCTATCGATGCGGTACAACGTGATTCTCGTTTAGTAAAGCAGGGCGATTTATTCTTAGCGCTCAAGGGTGAGCGTTTTGATGCCCACGAGTTTGTTCCACAAGTGGTGGGTAAGGCTAGTGCAGCTTTAGTATCTCGTATTATTGACTGTGATTTACCACAAGTCGTGGTGGATGATGTGCGCTTAGCACTAGGGCGCTTAGCCGCTAGTTGGCGCACTGATTTCACTAAGCCCTTGCTCGCATTAACGGGTAGCAATGGTAAGACGACCTTAAAAGAAATGCTAACCGCGATTTTAAATCAAGCAGGTCATACCCTAGCCACCGAGGGTAATCTCAATAATGATATTGGTGTACCCTTAACTCTATTGCGCCTACGTGCGGAGCACGAGTTTGCTGTGATTGAAATGGGGGCTAACCATTTTGGCGAAATCAATTACTTAACCCATTTAGCTCAGCCTGATGTCGCGATTTTAAATAATGCAGGGGCAGCGCACTTAGAAGGATTTGGTGATATTGCAGGAGTCGCACGAGCTAAGGGTGAGATTTTTCAAGGCCTAAGGCCTAATGGTGCGGCTATTTTAAATGCAGATGACACCTATTATGAGTATTGGGAAAGTATTACTAAGCCTTTTAAAATTTTAAGTTTTGGTCTAAATAATAAGGCAGATATTAAAGGCCGGTTAAGTGGTAATCAGTTAAGTATTAGTACACCTCAAGGTGAGGTTAATCTAAGGCTAGCTTTACTAGGTCGACATAATGCCTTAAATGCATTAGCAGCAACTGCTGGCGCATTAGCATTAGGTATTTCACTTGAGCAAATTAAACAGGGTTTAGAGCAATTAAAGCCGGTTAAAGGACGTTTGGCTTCTTATAAGACGAAAACAGGTACTTGGCTGATTGACGATACCTATAATGCTAATCCTTCCTCTATGGAAGCGGCATTAAAAGTATTAGCCGATTTACCCGGTCGTAGAATATTTATTTTAGGCGATATGGGTGAGCTAGGTACAGATGCGGTGCAATTACATGCCCATATCGGCGAACTAGCGCAAGCACTGAATATTAACGCACTGTATGGATTGGGCGAAAAAAGCCTGCAGGCTTGTCAGGCTTTTGGTACTCCAGAAACAGGTTTCACTCAATTAGAAGCATTATTAACGGCTTTAGCTCAACAAGCTCTAGACCATAATACCGTTATTTTAGTTAAAGGTTCGCGCTCAGCCAAAATGGAGCGTGTTGTCGCTGCATTAATGCAAGCACAACTAGACGAGGTGCATTAATGTTAGTCTGGCTATTTAATTCTCTAAGCCACTTTTATAGTGGCTTTAATGTGTTTCAATATTTAACCCTACGCGCCATTTTAGGGGTAGTGACTGCATTAAGTATTGCATTATGGACGGGGCCGATGATGATTCGTTGGCTCACCCGTATGAAGATTGGTCAATATATTCGTGAAGAAGTTACCCAACAACATAGTAAAGCTGGAACGCCTACTATGGGTGGGGTAATGATTATTTTAGCGATTGCAGTCGCAACCTTATTATGGGCAGATTTAACTAATCGCTATATTTGGGTAGTGCTATTTGTTACCCTAGGTTTTGGTTTAGTCGGTTGGATGGATGATTATATTAAAATCAAAAATCGCCGTAATTTAGGTCTTACTGCTAAACAAAAATATATTAGCTTAAGCGCCATTGGTTTATCGGTAGCGTTTTATTTGTATTTTACTGCCGAAACCTCAACAGAAACGACCTTATTCTTACCCGTGATTAAAGGTGCCCATTGGCAAATGGGTTTATTATTTATCCCCTGGGTTTATCTGGTTATTGTGGGTGCGAGTAATGCTGTGAATCTAACGGATGGCTTAGATGGACTCGCTATTATGCCTACTATTTTAGTAGCAGGTGGTTTAGGCGTATTTTGCTATGTCAGTGGTAACTCTGTCATGGCTAATTATTTAGGTATTCCACGGGTGCCGGGGGTGGGTGAGTTACTTATCTTTTGCAGTGCTATTTTTGGTGCCGGCTTAGGGTTTTTATGGTTTAACGCTTATCCTGCCCAAGTATTTATGGGGGATGTTGGCGCTTTAGCTTTAGGAGCCGCTTTGGGTATTGTAGCGGTATTAACACGCCAAGAATTTGTCCTCGCGATTATGGGTGGGGTATTTGTCTTAGAAGCGTTATCCGTCATTATGCAGGTGAGTTATTTTAAAGCCACTAAAGGCAAGCGTATTTTCCGTATGGCACCTTTACACCATCATTATGAGAAAAAAGGCTGGCCTGAGCCAAAAGTGATTGTGCGTTTTTGGATTATTACCGTGATTTTAGTCATGATTGGTTTAGCGACTTTAAAGGTGCGTTAAATGAAAGCTATTACGGATTATTGCTCTATTTTAGTGGTAGGCCTAGGGCAAACAGGATTATCAATAGCACAGTATTTAGCCTCTAAAGGATTGAATTTTAAAGTAGCCGATTCGCGTAGTGATCCTCCCGGAAAAGAGGCATTGAATCAGCTTGGAGTTACGATTCAAACTCAATTTGGGGCATTTGATCCGCAATTCTTTGCCGATGCTGATTGTTTAGTGGTGAGTCCGGGGATTGCGGTTAGTACACCAGTGATTAAAGCGTGTGCTGAGCGCAAAGCCGATATTATTGGTGATATTGAGTTATTTATCCGTGAGGCTAAAGCACCCATTGTAGCGATTACGGGTTCTAATGGTAAAAGCTCGGTCACTACTTTGGTAGGGCTAATGGCTGAAAGGGCGGGTTGGAATGCTTATGCGGGGGGTAATTTAGGTACGCCTGCGCTGGATTTTCTGACCCAACCCATACCCGATGTCTATGTCATGGAACTGAGTAGTTTTCAATTAGAGACTACTCATTCGCTCAAGGCAAAGGCCGCAACGGTGCTCAATGTAAGCGAAGATCATATGGATCGTTATGCTTCTTATGCCGATTATGCTGCCGCTAAGCAGGTTGTGTATCAAGGCTGTGAGGTTGCGGTCATTAACCGTGATGATGCTTTAGTGCTGGCTATGCCTACTGATGGGGTGAGGGTGAGCTTTGGTTTAGATGCACCACAACATTCTCATGAGTATGGTATTCAAACACGAGAGGGTGAGAGTTATCTAGCTAAGGGTGAGCAACTGCTTTTGCCGCTTGCACAAATGAAGCTGCCCGGCCTACATAATGCCGCTAATGCATTAGCGGCTCTAGCTTTAGGTGAAGCTTTAGGTTTGCCCTTAGCTCCGATGTTGGAGGCATTACAAAGCTTTACAGGCTTGCCACATCGGACTCAATGGGTGCGTAAATTGCATGGTGTGACTTACTATGATGACTCGAAAGGGACAAATGTCGGTGCGACCCTAGCCGCTTTAGCGGGTATGCCTAATCAAACGGTCTTAATTGCTGGTGGGCAGGGTAAGGGAGCAGATTTTAGTTCTTTAGGTGAAGTGTTAGCTCGCAAAGCGCGCGCTTTAGTATTGATAGGTGAGGATCGCTTCAAGATTGCTAAGGTGGCTGAGGGACAATGTCCTTATGTCTTCGCAGAGAGTATGACAGATGCTGTGCAGAAGGCCGCCCAACTCGCACAAGAGGGGGATAATGTATTGTTATCTCCGGCTTGTGCGAGCTTTGATATGTTTAAAAATTATGGGCATCGTGGAGACTGCTTTGTCCAAGCCGTATTGGAGTTGCCATCATGAAACATTGGCTTGATAGCTGGTTAACCTATTGGGAGTCACTCAATTGGTCACGCTATATTGATCGTGAGTTATTAGTGGCGGTCATGGCATTACTGGCTATTGGGATTATTATGTTGGGATCTGCCTCTTTATGGGTGGCAGAAAAGCAATATCAGGATGCCTTTTACTATTTGAATCGACAGTTATTTTTTGTGGGGATAGGCTTAGTTGCAGCGGTGGCAGTTTATCAAGTTCGACTGGGATTCTGGCAAGATCTCGGTATTAAGCTCTTACCGGTTGCATTGCTCTTATTAGTATTAGTTTTGACGCCGGGTATAGGTAAAGCTGTTAATGGCAGTAGCCGTTGGTTAGGTTTTGGCTTAATTTCTTTACAAGTTTCAGAATTAATAAAAGTTATTATGTTATTATATTTAGCTGGATATTTAGTCAGGCATGGTAAAAATCTAGCTACATCAGCCTCTTACCAACCTTTAGCTATCCCATTAGCGGTATTAGGAGTCGTAGGGGCATTACTATTGCTGCAACCAGATTTCGGATCTAGCGTTATTATTATTAGTATGGGGTTAGTACTACTATTTATTGGTGGACTGCCTTTAAAACGTTTAGCGTTATTATTCGGGGGTGCTTTAGCGTTTATGGTGCCTGCGGCTTTTATGGGCTATCGGGGTGCGCGTATGGAAGCCTATTTGAATCCTTGGGCCTTTGCAGAAGGTAAGGGGTATCAAACCGTACACTCCTTAATGGCGATTGGTGACGGGGGCTGGTTTGGTGCAGGTTTAGGTGGTGGGGTACAAAAATTATTTTATCTACCTGAAGCGCATAATGATTTTATTTTTGCCGTATTAGCCGAAGAGTTTGGTTTTATGGGCATGTTGCTGGTTTTAGCCTTGTATGCTTGGTTAGTGTTTCGAGCCTTTAATATTGGCTTCCAAGCGGATAAAGGTGGGCAGCATTATGGTGCTTATGTGGCGTATGGCGTAGGTTTTTGGATGGGGTTTCAGGTGATTCTGCATATTGGGGTAAATTTAGCTATTTTGCCACCTAAGGGGTTAACGTTGCCGCTGATGAGTTACGGCGGTAGTAGTATTTTAATTACCTTAGTCGCGTTAGCTTTATTAATGCGTGTCCATCGGGAAACACAAGTCGCACTATTTGGAGTGGCAGAGCGTAAGCCTGCTCTTAAGCCTGCATCACGTTCGCGTGTGGTAAGACAAGTAGCTAAAACAGCGGAGAAAGCAGGATGATGGCAAAGCGGCCTCTATTAATTACTGCGGGTGGCACAGGGGGGCATGTGTATCCGGGGTTGGCAGTCGCACGTGAGTTACAAGCACAGGGTATTCCTGTGATCTGGATGGGTACACCTCAGGGCTTAGAGTCTAAAATTATACCACCTACTGGTATTGAAATGGCGCTACTGGATGTATCTGGTCTACGTGGTAAAGGACTTAAGCCTATTTTATTAGCCCCCTTTAAACTCACTAAAGCCTGCTGGCAAGCGTTACAAATAATGCGGCGCTATAAACCTGTCGCGGTGTTAGGGATGGGCGGGTTTGTCGCAGGGCCTGGTGGGTTTGTCGCAGCGCTCATGGGCATTCCAGTCATTATTCATGAGCAGAATTCGGTAGCCGGTTTAACTAATAAATTATTAGCCGCAGTGAGTAAACGAGTACTCGCAGGGTTTCCCTCAGCGTTTAAACCGAGTGCTAAATTAGAAGTTGTGGGTAATCCCGTACGGCGTGATATTGGCGATTTACCCGATCCTGCCGTGCGCTTAGCTGCTCGCCGTCAGCAACCCTTAAATCTATTGATTATTGGGGGGAGTTTAGGGGCGCAAGTATTAAATCAAACGGTACCACAAGCTATCGCTTTAATGCCTGCCGAATTACGTCCAACCATACAGCATCAGGCGGGTGCTAAACATAGTGCTGATGCAGAGCAATCCTATAGCAAGGCTCAAGTCGAGGCTAAAGTTTTACCTTTTATAGAGAATATGGCTGAAGCCTATGCTTGGGCGGATGTGGTGATTTGCCGGGCGGGTGCTTTGACCGTAGCAGAACTCGCCTCAGCCGGTGTGCCTGCTATTTTAGTGCCTTATCCCCATGCCGTTGATGACCATCAAACGGGCAATGCTCACTATTTAAGTGATGCAGGGGCTGCCTTACTCATGCCGCAGTCCACTTTAACCGCCGAGCAATTAGCAGAAAAACTAACTTATTTTACTAAACAGCGTGAAGCATTAATCGCCATGGCTACTCAGGCTCGTGCCTTAGCTAAGCCAAAAGCCACGGCTCAAGTCGCCGCTATTTGTGCTCATTATGCTAATTACCCATTTAATCTTGAAGGAGCAAGCTCACCATGCAATTAGGCAGCCAAAATTTTACCCGTAAACGAATTAAGCAACTACACTTTATTGGTATCGGTGGTGCGGGTATGGGCGGTATTGCAGAAGTGGTTGCCAATTTAGGTTATAAAGTTTCCGGTTCAGATGCAGCAGAAAGCGCTATGACTGAGCGCTTGCGTAAGCTTGGGGTAAAAGTATTTAAAGGGCATGCCGCACAGCAAATTGAAGGGGCTGATGTGATTGTGGTATCGACCGCGATTAATGAGCAAAACCCAGAAATTATTGCGGCACGTGAGTTACGAATTCCGATTATTCGTCGCGCTGAAATGTTGGCAGAACTCATGCGCTTTCGCCATGGTATTGCCATTGCAGGTACTCATGGCAAAACGACGACCACTAGCTTAACCACCAGTCTATTAATTGAGGGGGGGTTAGATCCTACCTATGTAATTGGTGGCAAGCTCAATAGTTCCGCGAGTAATTCACGTCTAGGTACGGGTGAGTATCTAGTGGCGGAGGCAGATGAAAGTGATGCATCTTTCTTACATTTGCAACCGATGATTGCGGTAGTGACGAATATTGATGCAGATCATTTATCAACATATGGCGGTGATTTTGGTAAGCTTAAGGAAACTTTTATTGAGTTTTTGCACCACTTACCCTTCTATGGCTTAGCGGTATTGTGTGTGGATGATGAGTATGTGCGGGAAATTTTACCGCAAGTCAATCGTCCTATTATTACTTACGGGTTTAGCGATGATGCGGATATTCAAGCCAGCAATGTGCGTTATGAAGGTACGCAAAGCTTGTTTACTTTACATTGTCGCCGTTCAGGGCGGCAGTTAGAGGTCGCACTCAATATTCCCGGTCGGCATAATGTACTCAATGCTTTAGCTGCTATAGCGATTGCTATGGAGTTGGATATTAGTGATCAGGCTATTTTACAAGCTTTAGCACATTTCCAAGGGGTAGGGCGGCGCTTCCAAATTGCGGGTGATATTAAGACCGCAGCGGGCACAGTGACTTTAGTCGATGACTATGGACACCATCCGCGTGAAATGGCAGTGACCTTAGCCGCAGCACGGAATGTATGGCCTGATCGACGTTTGGTATTGGTATTCCAACCTCATCGTTATACCCGTACCCGTGATTTATTTGAAGATTTTGCTCAAGTATTATCCGAGCCGGATGTACTGATACTGATGGATATTTATGCAGCGAGTGAAGAGCCTATTGCCGGTGCAGATGGGCGAACCCTCGCGCGAGCCATTCGGACGCGTGGTAAAGTGGATCCCATTTTTGTGAATGGGGCAGAGGATGTGCCAGCCGCACTAAACAATATTTTAAAGGATGGCGATGTCATCCTGACTCAAGGGGCGGGAAGTGTGGGAGCACTTGCGCATAGTTTACCGGGTAGCTTAGGGGTAGCAAGCGATGAATGATAATAAAAAACGCTTTGGTAAAGTGGCGGTTTTATACGGTGGTTGGTCTGCAGAACGTCCAGTGTCGCTGAAAAGCGGTGCTCAGGTTTTGCAAGGCTTATTAGAGGCGGGCGTTGATGCGCAGGGTATTGACGCAGGGCGCGATATTATTGATGTTTTGAAAGCAGGACATTACGACCGCGTATTTAATATTATGCACGGTCGTGGTGGAGAGGATGGCGTTATTCAGGGTGCTTTGGAGTTATTAGGTATTCCTTATACGGGTTGTGGTGTAATGGCCTCAGCGATTAGTATGGATAAGCTAGTGACAAAACGGCTCTGGTTAGGCATGGGATTACCGACACCTAATTACCGCGTATTAACTGCAGAGAGTGATTTCGATGCAGTAGTGGCGGAGCTAGGTTTACCTTTAATGGTAAAACCTGTTAAAGAAGGCTCTAGTATTGGAATGACTAAGGTCAAAGAAGCCAATCAATTAGCGGCTGCTTACCACAAAGCAGCAGAGTGCTGCCCGGTGGTTATTGCAGAGCAATGGATTACTGGACAAGAATTTACTGCAGGTATTTTGGATTTGACACCCTTGCCTTTAATTCGGGTGGAGGTGCCGGGTGAGTTTTACACCTATGATGCTAAGTACATTTCTAATGAAACCCAATATCATTGCCCTTGTGGTTTAACACCTGCACTGGAGGCGCAATTGCAACAACTAGCATTGTCAGCTTTTCAAGCAGTAGGTGGCAGTGGTTGGGGACGGGTCGATATGATGTTAGATAACAAGCAACGTCCTTGGTTAATTGAGGTGAATACCAATCCGGGTATGACCGATCACAGCTTAGTACCCATGGCGGCTAGACAGGCCGGCATGAGCTTTTCACAACTAGTAGTCAAAGTATTGGAGACAACCTTGGTATGACCCGAACGCCAATTTCAAGGAAGAAGGCGTCCATAATAACAACTACAAACCCACGTCAAAAAAGTTTAAAACGTTCTGCTGAGCATGCTCGTGCTGCTCAGCGGCGGCGCGTTTTGGCTGCTAAAAAGGTGCTTCCTTGGCAAGCGTTAGTTGATTGGAAGAAAATCACTGAACTAAGCCCTAAAAATATTCAACGTTTAACAGTTGTCGCCAGCTTGTTAATAGTCATCGGTTTAGTGTTGTCTATTTATAGCTGGTTGCTAAAACCTACTAATCTCACGATTAAACAGGTCGATATTCAAGGGCAATTTCATTATATTAATCCCGAACAGTTAGGGGTACAGATAAAGCCTTATACCGACACTAATTTATTCTTATTGGATGAGGTAGGTTTAGAGCAGTTTTTAGAGCAACAATCTTGGATTAGAGCGGCCAGCTTGCGTAAAATATGGCCTAATCGTCTGGAGATTTTGTTAGAAGAGCAAGTGCCGGTTGCTTTTTGGGGAAAAGATCAGTTGTTAAATCAATATGGTGAAATATTCACCGGAAATTTACTAGAAAAACAAGGTATATTTCCGTATTTATATAGTCCTAGTGAAAATGGGCGTGAATTAGCTGAGCGTTATGTTGAGTTAACTCGGCTGTTAAGTAATCTTTCGTTAGAAATTTCTGAATTAACTGAAGATGCAGCAGGTAGTTGGGCTATTCGTTTTAAAGATGGTCCTGAAGTGATTATTGGACGAAAAGACTATGAAAAACGTTTGAGCCGTCTTAAAGTAGGCTATGTGCAAGCATTAAAAGATAAGTTTTCTCAGATTCGTAGTATCGATTTACGCTACACAAATGGTTTCGCCGTTGAATGGAAGCAAATCCCAACCAGCTTTTTAGGGTCAGACATCTCTAAAAGGATCGGGAGTTAATTTATGTCGAGAAAAAATGACCCTAATCGTATAGTCGCTTTGGACATTGGAACGTCCAAGGTGGTGGCATTGGTAGGTGATATTAATGATAATGGTCGCTTAGAGATTATTGGTATTGGCTCTTGCCCTTCGCGGGGTATGAAAAAGGGGGTGGTAGTCAATATTGAATCTACCATTCAATCTATTCAGCGCGCGATTGAAGAAGCAGAGCTGATGGCCGGTGTGCAAATCGATTCTGTCTATGTAGGTATTGCGGGTAGTCATGTACGTAGCCTAAATTCACATGGTATTGTGGCTATTAAAGATAAAGAAGTCACCGATAATGATGTAGATCGAGTCATGGATGCGGCACGCGCAGTAGCGATACCCGCTGATCAGCGTATTCTGCATGTGTTGCCCCAAGAGTACATTATTGACCAACAAGAAGGCATTCGTGAGCCAGTCGGCATGTCGGGTGTGCGTCTTGAGGCAAGGGTGCATTTGGTAACCGCCGCCCATAGTGCGGCACAAAATATTATTAAGTGTGTTGAGCGCTGTGGCCTACAAGTAGAAGACATTATCCTCGAACAAGTTGCTTCTAGTTATGCAGTATTAGAAGAGGACGAAAAAGAGCTGGGTGTTTGCTTGGTAGATATTGGTGGTGGCACGAGTGATATTGCCGTGTTTTTAAATGGCTCAATTCACCATACTGCTGTCATTCCTATTGCAGGTGATCAGGTCACTAACGATATTGCAGTAGCAGTTAGGACGCCTACTCAACATGCCGAAGCGATTAAGATTAAGTATGGTTGTGCTTTACGCCAATTAGTGGATGATGATGAGCTAATAGAAGTACCGGGTGTGGGTGAAAGAGAAGCCCGCAGCTTATCTAAACAAACACTAGCCTCAGTGATTGAGCCGCGCTATGAGGAATTGTTTTCACTGGTGTTGCAAGAGTTACGCCGTAGTGGTTATGAGGAACGCATTGGAGCCGGTATTGTGCTGACTGGTGGTACCTCTAAGATGCGTGGCGCGGTCACTTTGGCTGAAGAAGTGTTTCATATGCCAGTGCGAATTGGTATGCCGCGCGATATAGGTGGCCTACGGGGTGAAGTGGAAAATCCCATTCACTCGACAGGTGTAGGGTTATTATTATACGGTATTGCACAACAGTCTTACGGAGAACGACGTACTTATGATACTTCTGTAGCCTCCGATGGTGTATGGGAGCGTATTAAAAGTTGGTTTAACGGAAATTTCTGACAGTAGGAGAACGGGCATGTTCCAATTGATGGACGCTTTTGAAAAGGGCGCCACCATAAAAGTAATTGGTGTGGGTGGCGGCGGTGGCAATGCAGTTAAAAATATGCTGGAGTCTGGCATTGAAGGGGTAGAGTTTATCTGCGCCAATACAGACTCCCAAGCATTGCATGGTACAGGTGTTAAATCGGTTATCCAATTAGGTGGATCGCTGACTAAAGGGTTAGGCGCGGGTGCCAATCCAGAGGTAGGGCGTGAAGCGGCTATGGATGATCGTGATCGTATTAAAGATATGATTAGCGGCAGTGATATGCTGTTTATTACCGCTGGTATGGGTGGTGGTACCGGTACGGGTGCGGCTCCTGTGGTCGCTGAAATTGCGCGTGATATGGGGATCTTAACGGTTGCGGTAGTCACCAAGCCCTTCCCCTTTGAAGGCGCTAAACGTATGCGGGCTGCTGAGGCGGGTATTGCGGAGTTGATTAAGCATGTTGACTCTTTAATCACTATCCCGAATCAAAAGCTACTGACTTCCTTGGGCAAAAATGTCTCTCTATTAGAGGCATTTAAAGCGGCTAATAATGTGCTGCTCAATGCGGTACAAGGGATTGCAGAGCTGATTACTAACCCCGGCTTGATCAACGTTGACTTTGCCGACGTACGTACCGTAATGTCTGGCATGGGTGTATCCATGATGGGTATGGGTCGTGCTCAGGGTGAAGATCGTGCGGCTAAAGCGGCAGCAGCAGCTATTTCTAGCCCCTTACTAGAAGATATTCGTCTAGATGGTGCTAAAGGTATCCTAGTCAATATTACAGCGGGTATGGATATGGGTATCCATGAGTTTGAAGAGGTAGGTGAAGTGATTCGCCAATTCGCTTCAGATGAGGCCACTGTGGTTGTAGGGACAGCGATTGATAATGATATGCGTGATGAAGTACGTGTTACTTTAGTCGCAACAGGCTTAGAGGATATGCCCTCTAGCGTTAGTGTTGCGCAGCGTCCTAATGGTCAAGGCCAAGCTCAAGCAGCTCCAAAACAAGCTGCTGCACCTGCACCGAGTCGTCAAGATAAAATTCGCACGTTGCGTCCGGTTGTTATTGATACTAATACCGAGAATTTGCCTATCAAAGATCGTGGTAATAGCAGCAGCAATGGCCGCTCCTATGACCGCGAGCGTATTCTAGACATCCCGGCATTTTTACGGAATCAAGCGGATTAATAGAGCAATTCCTTGATACACATGCCCGTGTAAGTGGCTGTTTTGCAGCCACTTTTTATGGGTAGTGTCAATGGGTGTCTAGGTTTTTTAAACCGTGATAAAATTATTCAGCACCACGTTAACTATTCACGTTACAATTTGTCCTAAAAACTGCATGCTTACCATTTACCTCATTAGCACAGATTATTAAGGGCATTGGGCGATTATGCTAAAACAACGTACTCTAAAAGAAGCCGTCTCTACGGTTGGCATTGGCCTGCATTCTGGTAAAAAAGTTTCGATTATTCTAAACCCCGCTCCAAGTGACACAGGTATTGTATTTCGGCGGGTCGATTTAGGAGCCGATGCTATTATTGAACTCCACCCTGAGCGGGTGGGTGAGACTATGTTATGTACTGCCCTAGTGAGTGGTAAGGTAAAAGTCTCAACTATTGAACATTTACTTTCCGCTTTGGCTGCATTAGGGATTGATAATCTCTATGTTGATCTGGATGCGCCTGAAATTCCCATTATGGATGGGAGTGCTTCCCCCTTTTTGTATCTGATCTTATCCGCAGGGATACAAGAGCAATCCGCACCTAAGCGTTTCATCCGAATTAAAAAACCTATCCAGTATGATAATGGCAAGGGAGCATGGGCGACTTTGAAACCCTATGAGGGGTTTAAAATGAAGTTTGAAATTGATTTCAAACACCCTGCTGTGGATGCAACCGCTCAATTTCTTGAAGTAGATTTCTCCCATCAAGCTTATGCTAGCGAAATTTCACGCGCTCGTACCTTTGGGTTTATGCGTGATATTGAAAAGCTGCGCTCTTTAAACCTCGGCTTAGGCGGTAGTCTAGAAAATGCTATTGTATTGGATGATTATCGGGTATTAAACCGTGAGGGTTTGCGCTATAGCGATGAGTTTGTACGCCACAAAATGTTGGATGCTATCGGTGATTTATATACCTTAGGGCATGGCATTATTGGTGCGTATCATGGCTTTAAGTCAGGTCATGCTATTAATAACCTCTTAGTGCGTGAGCTACTCCAACAAGCAGATGCTTGGGAGATTGTCACTTTAGGGCATACTCAAAAAGAAAAAGCTATTTTTGCAGACAATTATACGCTTGCACCTTTGTAATAGAGATAGGCTTTAACTTTAGTAGCTAAAACCAGCAAGGCTGAAATAATCCCTAATCCCAGCCTCATATTTGAATTTGGAGTGTCGATCTAAGCCTGACGTAGTGCAGGCTCCGTGATGGCCTCTGCCAATCGCCCCAAAGCCAACCCTAGATCTTTATCAGGTATATCCGAGGCAATGCTCTTCATAATCGTGAGCGTTTGCGAGGTTATTTTCACACGCTTAGGTGGACGAGCTGGAATGTATAACGGCAAGCTGAGTAATTTGATCTCAACTTGCAGCAGATTGAGGTGTAGCTTAGCGTTTAATTCCTTACAAATTTTCCTATGCAGAAAACGGGCTTGAGTGGCTAAAACAACATCATCAGTCATCAATAACAATGTTTGTCTTTGAATAATAGGCCAAATCCGCTCGGGTTCAGCATTAGCTAAAATAGGCTGTAAGCAGGCCGTGATCTGGTCAATTTCAACCAATTTTTCTTGTAGTTGAGAGTATACAGACGTATAAGCTTTTTTCATGACTGACCCAATAAAATCCCATTGTGCTCAGAGTGGCACAACTACCATTTTGCTGAAAAATAAACACCCAACACATTATAATGTGCTAGTTAAAAACTAGTGTTACCAATAGTGAATCGTAAACTACTAGGAGTAGTATTTGCTGTTAATACAGCAGCTTAAGAAGACTAACCCGCGTCACCTAATCGCTTTATTGAGCTAATCAGCCAGATCCCCTAAACCTCTGTGCTGATGACTCCCCTTAAACACTACTCAGCTTCACCATCGGCGTCAATGTAGTATTTTCGATAGCTTCTATTAATTATTTAAAAGGTGGGTCATGATTCGCCATGAAGCTATGGATGCTCCGCTCAGGAGCTAGGGTTGGAACCATGGCGGTAGTTTTTTTGTCAAGTCATAGATGGGTAGAGTAAGTTTTGCAGGGCTTGACAATAAGGTTTAGAGTGGAGGGTAAACAAAGATAGTGGTGTGAAAGTGGTATGGATTCATCTGTTGCTAATTAATTCACATTACGTCTATGCTTTTACGCTAGAATTCAGCCCGAAATTAAGATGCCATAATAAAGCACCGCTTATAGCTTAATATAAGTATAGGGTTTTGATGTTGATGATTAGCCAGCTAGCAAGATGATATCTATGTACAAGGGGCTTGTATTTGCCGTTGATAGACCCATATAAGGTCTAAGATGTCTAGCCTACTCAAGAAATATAACCTTGACCTTTAGTAATATGGCGCTGTTTCCACCCAGTTAGGTGGATGAATAGGAGATAATAAAGCGTATGCTCGGTTCTGTTGCCAGAAAGTTATTCGGAAGTCGCAATGATCGACTGATTAAAGGATATTCAAAAGTCGTTAAAATGATTAATGACTTAGAGGATAAATTTGTCGCTCTGAGCGATGAGCAATTGAAGGCTAAAACAACAGAGTTTCGGGCTCGGTATGCTAAAGGAGAAACCCTTGATGCCCTATTGCCAGAAGCCTTTGCGACCGTGCGTGAGGCCAGCAAACGGGTATTAGGCATGCGCCACTACGATGTGCAGCTAATCGGGGGTATGGTGCTACATGATGGTAAAATTGCGGAAATGCGTACAGGTGAGGGTAAAACCTTAGTAGCAACACTCACCGCTTACCTGAATGCGCTCTCCGATAAAGGGGTGCATGTCATTACCGTCAACGACTATCTAGCACAACGTGATGCCAATACCATGGCTAAGCTCTATGGCTTTTTAGGTTTAACGACCGGCGTCATTATTAGTGAATTAGACTCTAATCAACGTCGTGATTCTTATGGTGCGGATATTACCTATGGCACTAATAATGAATTTGGTTTTGATTATCTGCGCGACAATATGGCCTTTAGTAAAGAAGAGCGCGTTCAACGCGAACTTAACTATGCCATTGTGGACGAGGTCGACTCCATCCTGATTGACGAGGCGCGTACCCCGTTAATTATCTCCGGCCCTAGCCAAGATGCTTCAGATCTCTATCGTGCATTAGATATCATAGTGCCAAAGCTCAAACGTAAACCGGGTGGGGAAAAAGATGAGGGCGAGGGCGACTATTATGTTGATGAAAAAGCACGCCAAGTCTATTTGACGGAAGAAGGCCAAGAGCATGCCGAGCAATTCCTACAAGAGGCAGGAGTATTAACGGATGCAGGTCTGTACGATGCAGCTAGTATCACTATCCTACACCATTTAAATGCGGCCTTACGTGCGCACTCCCTGTTCCAGCGTAATATCGATTACATAGTACGCGATAATAAAATCGTTATTGTTGATGAGTTTACCGGACGCACTATGCCCGGTCGGCGTTGGTCAGAAGGTCTACACCAAGCGATTGAAGCTAAAGAAGGGGTGGATATTCAAGCAGAAAACCAAACCCTAGCCTCTATTACCTTCCAAAATTACTTCCGTCTGTATAAAAAACTTTCGGGTATGACGGGCACAGCCGATACCGAAGCGTTTGAATTACAACAAATTTATAACCTTGAAGTAGTGGTGATTCCGACGAATAAACCCATGATTCGTGTCGATTCTAATGATTTGATCTATATGACTATCGATGAAAAATACGATGCGATTATTAAAGACATTCAGCAGTGCGTGGAAAAAGGACGTCCGGTCTTAGTCGGTACGGCGTCGATTGAAAACTCAGAATTAGTATCAGATAAATTAAAAGCCCTACGTATTCCCCATGAAGTATTGAATGCCAAGCAACATGAGCGTGAGGCGCATATTATTGCCAATGCAGGACGCCCTGGAGCGGTCACGATTGCGACGAATATGGCGGGGCGTGGTACGGATATTATGCTCGGCGGTAGTCTGGAAGAAGAGCTGAATATGCTCGGCGATAATCGCACACCGGAGGCCGTAGAAAAGATCAGAGCCATGTGGAAAAAACGCCATGATGCTGTGATTGCATCGGGTGGTTTGCACATTGTAGGGACTGAGCGTCATGAGTCACGCCGGATTGATAATCAGCTCCGTGGACGTTCTGGACGTCAGGGCGATCCGGGGTCATCGCGCTTTTATCTATCCTTAGAAGATAATTTAATGCGTATTTTTGCCTCTGACCGTGTGAAAGGTCTGATGCAAAAATTAGGTATGGAAAAAGGACAGGCGATTGAGGCAGGTCTAGTATCACGTTCGATTGAAAGCGCTCAAGCTAAAGTCGAGGCTCATAACTATGATATTCGTAAACACTTATTAGAATACGATGATGTGGCGAATGATCAGCGTAAGGTGATTTATGAGCAACGTTCTGATCTGCTAGAAGTACAAGACATTCACGAAATGATTGAATCGATTCGAGCGGATGTTGTTGATAGCGTGATTAGTAAGCATATTCCGGTGGGTAGTATGTCTGAGCAGTGGGATATTCCCGGCTTAGAAAAGCAGCTTAATGAAGACTTTGCTTTGACCTTACCTGTACAGGAATGGCTGGATAGTGATAAAAACTTATATGAAGAAACCTTACGCGAGCGTATTCAAATCGAAGTAGAGAAGGTTTTACAGGATAAAGAAGCCTTAATTGGTACGGAGAATATGCGCCGCTTAGAGCGTGAGGTGATGCTGCATATTGTCGACTCGCATTGGAAAGATCATTTGGCGGCGATGGATTATCTGCGTCAAAGTGTGGGATTGCGTGGTTATGCCCAAAAGAATCCTAAACAAGAATATAAGCGTGAAGCGTTTGAGATGTTCCAAGAAATGTTGGAGCGGATTAAACATGAGGTTATTTCCTTCCTCGCGCGGATTCAGGTCAATACCACCGCACCAGAACCAGAGCCAACCCCTGAGCCACAATATCGCCAGTATTCCCATCCACGCGTAACGAGCGCTCTTCAGGCCGAAGAGGAGGATGAGGTGGTGGATGCGATGACGCCAGAGAAACCTTATCGTATTGATAAAACCAAAGTGGGGCGGAATGATCCTTGCCCTTGTGGATCGGGCAAAAAATATAAACAATGTCATGGTCAATTGGCTTAAAAAAAGGGGGATGTTATGGCCGTTCATTTACAGGTTCCAGAGTATCTATTACCGATAAAAGGTATTCGTCTTGCCGCGATCAATGCAGGCATTCGCTATAAGAATCGTGATGATATGCTACTGATTGAAGCCGCCGAGGGGAGTTCAGTGGCGGCGGTATTTACCCGCAATGCATTTTGTGCGGCTCCCGTGACTGTGGCGCGTCAACATTTGGCTCAAGCACCCATTCGCTATTTATTAGTGAATGCGGGTAATGCGAATGCGGGTACAGGCAGTCAGGGGTTAATTGCGGCTACGAATACTTGTGGTGCCCTAGCCGATGTAGCGGGTGTTAATCCTGAGCAAGTGTTACCGTTTTCAACGGGTGTGATCGGTGTGCAATTGCCAGTGGATAAAGTCACTGCAGCCCTACCTGAACTTTTTTCGCTGCTCACTGAAGATAATTGGATGCGCGCCTCGCGTGCCATTATGACGACCGATACCTTGCCTAAGGGTATTAGTAAACAGGTCGATATCGGTGGCAATACTGTGACTATTACGGGTATTGCCAAAGGTGCGGGGATGATTCATCCCAATATGGCAACCATGTTGAGCTATATTGCTACCGATGCCCAAGTTGAAGCCAGTGTATTACAACAGACATTAACTAATGTGGTGGATGATACCTTTAACTGCATTACCATTGATGGGGATACCTCAACCAATGATGCCTTAGTATTAATTGCTACGGGTGCATCGGGTGTAGCTATAGGTAAGGCAGAACTAGCTGCCTTCCAAGCCGCTTTAAAAGAGGTTTGTATGTTCCTTGCTCAAGCGATTGTACGCGATGGCGAAGGGGCGACTAAGTTTATTGATATTCAAGTCGAAGAAGCGCGGAGCCGAGAAGAGGCACATATTGTTGCTAATACCGTGGCCTTATCGCCATTGGTAAAAACGGCACTATTTGCCAGTGACCCTAATTGGGGACGTATCTTAGCCGCTGCGGGGCGCAGTCCTATTGAGGCCTTAGATGTATCACGCGTGAGTATTTATCTAGGGGATACTTTGCTAGTCAGTGGTGGACAGCCATCACCAGAGTATACCGAGGCTCAAGGCCAAGCTGAAACCAAAAAAGACGAGATTAAAATTCGTATTATTTTGGGGCGTGGTACTGCCATGGCAAATGTATGGACTTGTGATTTTTCCTTTGACTACGTAAAAATCAATGCCGAATACCGCAGCTAATCTGCCCATTATTCATGTCGTGGCGGCTATTATTGTGAGCAATGATAGCCGTCAGGTGCTCCTTGCTAAACGTCCCATGCATAAGCATCAAGGGGGCAAATGGGAATTTCCGGGCGGTAAAGTCGAGCCTCATGAATTACCTACTGAGGCTTTAGCACGCGAGCTAGCTGAGGAGCTAGGGATTCAAGCTAATCCTAATACCTTGCAGCTTTTTCATAAAATAGAATATTGCTACCCAGAAAAACAGGTGCATTTAGAGTTTTGGTGGGTGCATGATTTTCATGGGACTCCCCAAGGCTTAGAAGACCAAGAAGTACAATGGTTTACTTGGTCGACCTTGAGTAGCCTAACGTTTCCAGAGGCCAATCTACCCATAGTACAGCGTTTAGTAGCGCTTAATAGTTAGTCCTTTAAAGCGCTATTAGCTGTTATCTTCGCCTTTTAAGTTCATTGATGTGCTAGGCATTCATATCTGGAATTAATGCGCTATTGAGCTTTTGAATCATATCTTTAAGCTGAAGTTTGCGTTTTTTCATGCGTGAAACTTGTAGCTGATCGTAAGAACCACTCGCTATTAAAGCATTGATTTGCTCATCTAATTCACGGTGTTCGTAGCGCATTTTGGCAAGCTGTTCACGTAGTTCGTGTTGGGGTGGTTGGGTTAGCATGATCAATATTGGTTATTTTAACAAGGTGCGCCGCTTTTCTTTATAACGAATCACGACCTTTTTGTCTGGGTTGGCAGTCTTAGCAGGCATATAGTCGGTTTGGTTTTCCCAATCACCTATGGCATAGGGAGCATCATGACCTGAGGCTGGGTTAGAGCGCATAGTGTCGGTGCGTTTGCGTGCTGGATTGGTGTTCTGACCACCACCATTCGTACGACCATAAGGGCCTTTACGATTGTTGGTTTGATTAGAGCGACGTTCCTCTTGACCATTAGCCCCTTGTCCTTGATTGTAATTAGGACGCTGAGGGCGTGAGTCATTACTGCCATTAGTCCGAGGTGGGCGTTTCGCATAAGGTTGCGCACCATGGCGTGGTTCACGCTCGGTTTTATTGCGATTAACGGGGCGGTTGGAGGGTTCTAATCCTACCACTGTCCGTTGCTCAAAGGCTTCACCTAAATATTCTTCAATTTTCTTCAATTGTTCCCGTTCTTGACGTCCTACTAACATCACAATAGGCGTGACATTAGGTTCATCTAAGAACTCTTGTAGGCGACTAACATAGTGTTCGACCTTTTCGGGCACATCAAAATGAATCACGCGCTCGCCACCATTCACTTCAGCTTGAATACCTTCTTGATCCGCGACGATGAGAATAGGGCAGGCTTCGGTATTGCGTTCCTCTTCGGCTAAGAGATGAACAGCATCTGCAGTATGACCATGATTGGCTAGACTATCGGCTAATGACTTGGCGGTCTTAGCGCTCACTGTATAGATAATGGTCGGAATCACTTGGCGCTGATCAAGGAGATGATCCATCAGTGCAATCTTATGGGTGTAATCATCAGCGAGATAAATCTGTTGCTTGAGTTGGAGTAGCTGGGTTTTCTCATCTTGAATAGTGATCTCTTCTGCACCCGTTAGCATTTGTCTGGCATAAGGGGTCACTTGATCATCATGGCGTACAAACGCAATAATGGGATAAGGGTTGGTACGCTGAGCAAGAATTTTGTCGATTAAAGGATGCAAGCCCTTTTTATAAATAGCAGTCAGGTCATCAATAATCAGCATTTCTAAGCTATTAAAGCTCGCCTTATTGTTATCCACTAAATCATTTAAACGTCCTGGTGTCGCAATCATTAAATCTAAGGGGCGACGCAAGAGACGCATTTGTGGTTGATAGGGGCGACCACTGACGATAAAACCCGTGCGGATGGACTGTTCTCCTAACAAGCGTTTGATCGTGTAAGTAATTTGATTCACACGGTCACGACGAGAGGTAAGGATTAGTACCCGAGCGCCGCGATGTTCTTCTAAAGGATTAGATAAGATATAGCTTATCGCAGGTATCAAAAATGATCCTGTTTTCCCTGAAGCGGATTGTGTCCATACCAATACACTACTACCCTTATTAATACAAGGGATGAGTTGTTGTTGTAACTCGGTAGGATGTTCGTAACCAGCCGCTTGTACACTAGTTACAAATTCTTTATTTAAACCTAAATCCTCAAAAGACAAGACATATACTCCCCGGATGAGTACGCTTAGGTAGCGTTAGAACCTTTTCTTTAGACATTAAAAAGGGGAAATTAGCATTAGGAGCCTTCGTAAATAGCCGCACAAGACCCAGATTTGTGAAATTGAAATTGCGACCTCAACACTGACTTTAAACTATTATATATGTTGCATCTAGTCAACAGCTCTGAGCTAAATGTGTGGTAAATTTACATCAAAATCTCAATAGCTTTATCTAATCGTGGCACGGCGATAATGTCCATACCCTGAATAGTATGATGCGGCTTATTAGCCTTAGGTATAATTGCGCGTTTAAAGCCATGTTTTACAGCTTCCTGTAGTCTCTCCTCGCCATTGGGTACTGGGCGGATTTCACCCGCTAAACCCACTTCTCCAAATACAATTAAGTCGGCAGGTAAGGGGCGATTTCTAAAACTAGATAAAGCGGCTAATAACAATGGTAAATCAGCTGCTGTTTCTGAGATCTTAACACCACCTACGATATTGATAAATACATCTTGATCAAACATAGATATTTGTCCATGACGATGCAAGACGGCTAATAACATAGCTAGACGATTTTGCTCTAGCCCTAGTGTTAAACGCCGTGAATGTCCGCCATGACTACTATCTACTAATGCTTGTAATTCCACCAGTAAAGGGCGAGTACCCTCGCGTGTCACCATAATAACACTACCTGCGACGGGTTCCTCATGGCGTGATAAGAAAATGGCTGATGGGTTATTAATACCTCGCAAACCCGTTTCTGTCATAGCAAATACGCCTAACTCATTCACTGCCCCAAAACGATTTTTCACCGCACGCAAAATACGATAGCGTCCTCCCGGATCACCTTCAAAATAGAGTACGGTATCAACCATATGCTCTAATACACGAGGCCCTGCTAAAGTTCCTTCTTTAGTCACATGACCCACAATAAACAAGGAGGTTTGGGTTTGTTTGGCAAAACGCACTAATTGTGCGGCAGCCTCACGAATCTGGCTTACTGAACCGGGTGCTGATTGTAATTGCTCGGTAAAAATCGTTTGAATGGAGTCTACCACCATAATTTTAGGCTTTTCAATCATCGCCAATGCAATAATAGTTTCCACACAGGTTTCAGTCAAAAGCCTGAGGTGCCCAGCGGGTAGATTTAAGCGATGTGCTCGTAAACCCACTTGCTGCATGGACTCCTCGCCGGTGACATATAAGCTAGATATCTCCGGTAAACCGCATAAAGCCTGCAATAAAATAGTGGATTTACCAATGCCCGGATCACCACCGATCAATACCACCGAGCCATTTACCAATCCGCCACCCAAGACCCGATCTAATTCCGGCATACTGGTCGGTAGGCGTGGATCTTCTTGGACACTAATATCCTTAAGGGATTGAATTTGTATTTTATCACCCGCATACCCACTAAAACGTGAGCTTTGCGGTTTAGCTGCCGAGACGCTGATGGCAACCGTTTCTTCTAAGGTATTCCAAGCCTCACAATCAGGGCATTGTCCAATCCATTTACTTTGAATAGCACCGCATTGAGAGCAAACATATTGTGTTTTAGGTTTAGCCATTAGGATTATCTTGCTCTGAATCACGAATTAAACGTGGGTAAATAATAGCGGTCTTCACCGCATTATTGCGAGTTTTACGAATTTCTATCGGATAATCATTAATTAATACCGTCATACTAGGCACAGGTATCTCTTGCAAATGCTCGGTAATTAAACCATTTAAAGTTTTGGCACCATCAGTAGGTAGATTAATTTCAAGGAGGCGATTAATTTCACGTAAATGTAAACTACCATCGACACTCGCGCTACCATCTTCTCTATGCAGAATCTCTCGTGATAAACTCGGCGGAACCGTTGAAAACTCACCGACTATTTCCTCTAGAATATCCTCCATGGTAATTAAGCCCTGTACCTCACCATATTCATCCACTACCACGGCAATTCTACGCGCTTCTTCTCTGAAATTAATAAGCTGCTGAGTTAAGCTGACCCCTTCTGGGACAAAATAAGCAGGACGAATAATACTTTCTAAACGCTCACGAGTTAAATAGCCATCGCGTAATAAAGGAAATATTTTACGTACATGCACAAAGCCTTCGACCTGATCTAAACTATCACGATAAACTAAAATGCGGGTAAAGTTACTTCTAGAGAGTTGATCTTCAATATCGCTCCAGTCGCTTTCTAAATCGATAGCATAGATTTGACTGCGTGGAATCATAATATCTTCGATAGTAGTAGACTCTAAATCTAATACACTCACTAACATATCAACGTGGTTTTTGGGAATAGTAGTGCCGGCTGCTGTTACGACACTACGCAGTTCTTCACGGCTGAGTGCAATGCGATTACTACTGTCTGAGCTTAAGCCGAAAAGTTTCAGTAAAGCACTCACTAGGCTATTAACAATCCAGACAAAAGGCCATAAGACTTTAAGCATTGCCGAGTAAATATAAGCAGCCGGAAAAGCAATACGCTCAGGGTGCAAGGCTCCTACTGTCTTAGGCATGACCTCACCAAAGATGAGTAATAATAAGGTTAAAATACCCGTCGCTAAGGCTAAACCCGCATCACCAAATAAACGCAAGCCTAATAGGGTGGCTAATTGCGTGATAATAATATTAATAAAGTTATTGCCTAATAAAATCATACCGATTAGGCGTTCTGGATCGTCTAGTAGCTTTTGAGCTAATAGGGCACCTTTATGATTTTGATCGGCTAGATGCCGTAAGCGATAACGATTAAGGGTCATTAAGGCTGTTTCAGAGCCAGAAAAAAACGCAGATAAGCTGAATAATCCTACTAAAGCTATCACTAATATACTAATAGGGATACTATCTATACTCATTAACGTTGCACCAAATATTCAATAACAAATTTACTGCCTAAGAAACCCAGCATTAAAATAACACTTCCTATCAATGTCCATCGTATCGCAATACGTCCCCGCCAGCCATAGCGCCAATGTCCGATTAATAAAGTAGTAAATATCAGCCAAGCGATTAGGGATAGAACTGTTTTATGTGCAACATGTTGAGCAAATAAATCAGTTAAATAAATAAAGCCCGTGAGTAGACCTAGGGTTAGTAGTATTACACCGGTAAAAATCAGCCGAAACAATAAATCTTCCATGTCGAGTAAGGGAGGTAATGATTTTAGAATTAAAATAGATTGGCGTTTATGCAGATAATGGTTTTGGATAGAGAGTAAGATAGCTTGAAAAGCGGCTAAGGTTAGCATGCTATAAGCCAGTAGTGAAATAATAATATGAATATCCAAGCCATTATTTAAACTAATCATATAGCCGGTAGGTTGAGAAAACATCTGAATGAGGAGGCTGATTAAGGTGAAAGGGAGGGTGAATAAACTTAGGCTTTGTACCGGACGTTTGAGTTGGGCAAAGAAGAGTAATAGGTTGGTAAGCCACATGACTAAAGACGCGGCTAAGTTAAAACTTAAAGCAAAGCCCATATGGGTACGCATTAGCCATAGTAAACTCAAGCCATGTGCAGCGAGTGCTATTAACATTAATGGTTTTAACCATTTAAGTTGCAGTAGGCGTGGTGTTGGTTGATCTGGGGCTTTGTATAGTTGGAGAAATAGAGTAAGCCAAACTAAAGACCAAGCTATCATAGCCAACAGGGTCGTCATTATTGTCATTGTACGGTATAAGTGTTTTAAAGGTTAGCAAGCTATTTCGTGACCAGTGGAATGAAATAGCACATTTGGTGTTATCATACCAAGATGTACCCGACTCGGACTAGCAGAAGAACAAATCATGTTTGAAAATTTAAGTGGCCGTCTTTCTCAGACTGTTAAAAAGTTGCGTGGCCAAGCACGTTTAACAGAGGATAATATTAAAGAAGCGCTACGTGATGTGCGAATGGCTTTGCTAGAGGCCGATGTCGCTCTACCTGTAGTAAGAAGTTTTATTGAAAATGTTAAAACCCGTGCGGTAGGGCAGGAGGTTTTAACCAGCCTAACACCCGGACAAGCCTTAATTAAAGTCGTCAATGACGAGTTAGTGGCGGTCATGGGTAAGGCAAATGAGGCTCTAGCACTCAATAGTCAGCCACCTGCGGTGATTTTAATGGCAGGTTTGCAAGGGGCGGGCAAGACCACGACGGTAGGTAAGTTAACCCGTTTTCTCAAAGAGCGGGAAAAGAAAAGCGTCATGGTGGTGAGTTGTGATGTGTATCGTCCGGCAGCGATTAAGCAGTTAGAAACGGTTGCGCAACAAACCGGCGGCGTATTTTTCCCCAGTCAGCCTGATCAAAAGCCTGTAGCTATTGCTAAAGCCGCCTATAATGAAGCTAAACTAAAATATTTTGATGTATTGATTATCGATACCGCAGGTCGTTTGCATATTGATGCGGAGATGATGGGAGAGATTCAGGAGCTACATGCGGCTGTTCATCCCATTGAAACCTTGTTTGTTGTCGATAGCATGACCGGACAGGATGCTGCGAATACAGCTAAAGCGTTTAATGATGCCTTACCTCTCACGGGGGTCGTGTTGACTAAAGCGGATGGGGATGCACGCGGAGGGGCAGCTCTATCAGTCCGTCATATTACGGGTAAACCGATTAAGTTTATTGGTGTTGGCGAAAAATTAGATGCCTTAGAGCCGTTTCATCCCGATCGGATGGCTTCTCGTATTTTAGGTATGGGTGATGTGCTGAGCTTGATTGAGGATGCTCAGCGTCAGGTAGATCATGAGAAAGCTAAAAAACTCGCTCAAAAGCTGAATAAAGGCAAAGGCTTTGACTTTGAAGATCTCAAAGAGCAAATGGAGCAAATGCTGAAAATGGGCGGCATTGCTAGCCTAATGGATAAGCTGCCGGGCATGGGTAATGTGCCAGAGCAAGTAAAAAATCGAGCTAATGACCGTGAAATTCGGCAAATGATTGCTATTATTAACTCCATGACACCTCAGGAGCGGCGTGATCCAGAGGTGATTAAGGCATCGCGCAAGCGGCGTATTGCAGCGGGGAGTGGTCTGCAAGTGCAGGATGTCAATCGCTTACTCAAACAACATATGCAAATGAGTAAAGCGATGAAGCAATTTTCCAAAGGAGGAATGCGTAAGCTAATGCAGACTATGAAAGGACGTTTACCTTTTAATGGTGGTGGCTCACCACCCATCGGGGGATAAGCGCTCCTAGAGCGAGTAGGCTAATTAGTATTTTTGATGGTATTAAGTTGTAGTTCCTATGAACGCTTTACTATCGTAAGATATTGACGAGGGCACCTTACCTTTGTTACCAAAAAGATTTAGTACACTAGGACAGACACCTTATCGACTAATCTTATCCAAAAGCTAATAAATTTTATTTGCTTTAGCTCCAGTTTAGTTAGTTTGTTGTATAAAAGCACTTCTTGCGCTCAAAAATGTGTTTTCTCGCAACTTTGTTGTATTTTGCTATTGAACTTTTCATTTATTCAAGGCAACTTAGGCAGGTGGGGATTCCACATCGCCCCAAGAAGCATGGAGTGCGTCGAATTAGCCAGCTTATGATGGTTAGGCTTAAGGTGTTCGGTTCGTGCTAAATATTTATGACGTAGTTGATAATAAGTATTGACTATATTTGAAATGCTTTCCCTTAAACAACGAAAGAGACTTAAGATTATGAAAATCAAGACTCAGCTCACATTGGCGGCATTAATGGCTATGGGTCTGTTCGCATCGGGTTGTAGCCAACAATCAGCCGATGCTAGCGTTAGCCCAGCTCAGCAAACAACACAAGCCACCTCTCAACAAACAACTTCTCAACAAACTACTTCGCAACAAACTTCTCAACAAGCAACAGCAGTAGTGGGTGAAGAAGGTGAAAAAGTTGTCGTTGAGCCTGTAGAGCCAACAACACCGTCTGTTGTTGTTAAAGAAGTAGTACGTACAGTTGTTGACTGCAGCAAATGCGGTAGACGTCCTGTTAATCGTCCTGGTCGTCGTCCATCAGGCGGTGGTGGTCAGTGGTCACATACCCATCCAGCTATTCCTGGTTGCACCAACTCTATTACTCACAGCCATCCTTTCACTAACCGTAATCACTCTCATCATTACAGTTGTAAAGGTGGTTCTCGCCCAATCATTAAACGTCCTCCTCCAAGAAGAGGCGGTGGTCGAGTTGTTGCTCCACGTCGTCAAGCGGGTAATAAATGGTTACATATGCATCCAGCTATTCCTGGTTGTACCAATTCTGTTACTCACAGCCATCCTTTCACTAACCGTAACCATACTCATGCGTATGGCTGCCGCACTGCTCGTCCACGTCCAGCAGTACGTCCACGTCCGCCAGTACGTCCACGCCCACCCGTATATGTACGTCCACCAGTAATGGTGCGTCCACCAGTAGTACGTCCTGTGCCACGTCCTTTACCTCCAGTAGTAGATGTACCAACTATTGCTATTCCACCTATTAAAGCAAAAGGTAACTACAAAGGCCCAATCGGCTACAATCCAGCTACTTTAAAAATGATGAGCGATTATCAACAAGCTCAGTAATTTAATTATTCTTAGAGTAGTTAGATAATCTGAGTTCAGCTCAGATGTGTTAACGTCCAGTCTTAGCAGATAAGGCTGGACGTTTTTTTTGGTTTGCATTAAGACACTAGCACTAAGGGGGTGTTGCTGGGCAAGCAGTGCCTAGCGAAAAGGATAAGCTCATTAAAAAGACGCCAGCTTATCTGTAAATTGCTTGTTTATGTGGTAAATATGAGACATACTAATCAGTAATTATACTATTTGAGTGTGGTTTTTGATTAGATTTGTGTACTAGAGAGGGAGCGCTGGTACATAGTTAAAAACGTAAGGGATTGCTTTAGTACTTAAATTAGGCTTCTAAAGAAGCCGGGGCAATAAACAGATTGGGACTAAAAGCATTTCAGGATTTCTAAGCACAATACAACTGCTATCTATTTGTTAACTTAGATAATAGAGTGAGATTGTGTCAGTCATCTTAATCTATGTGGCTGTATTCACACAGCTCATTCAAACTAAGTGATTAATAGGTAACACGTCGATTGTCTAAGATAATTGCGGTATCTACCTGTAAACTTAAGTCCTTGATATTATAAAAATTTATACTATATAATGTCGCTTGATCTGATTTTGTTGCTTAGCAACCACAACTTCTTGGTATTATTTGAAGCTGCTTTCATTTAAACAACAAAGAGACGAAGACTCATGAAAATTAAAACTCAATTAACACTAGCCGCATTGATGGTGATGGGTATGTTTGCTACAGGTTGTAGCCAACAATCAGCAGATGCAAGCGCCAGCCCTGCTCAACAAACCACAGGTAGCCAACAATCTTCTCAACAAGCTTCTCAAGGCTCTACAGAGGTTATTGATACTGCTATTGATACTGCTGAAACTACAACAACTACAACTGAAGTTGTTGAAACAGAAACAGTTGAGCCAGAAGTTAAAACCATCATTAAATACGATTGCAGTCAATGTAATACACGTCCTTATGTACAACCACGTCCTGTACGTCCTTATGTACGTCCACAACCACGTCCATATGTACGTCCAGTACAACGCCCCTATGTACGTCCAGTACAACGCCCCTATGTGCGTCCAGTACAACCACGTCCTTATGTGCAACCACGCCCTTATGTACAACCACGTCCATATGTACAACCACGCCCAGTACAAGTCATTGTCCCTGAGGTTGTTGTACCTTCTATTAAAGCGAAAGGTAACTACAAAGGACCAGTTGTATTAACACCTGCGACTCGTGAAGCTATCATGCAAATGCAAGACGAGTAATGATGTAACAGGCTAGGTGATAATTCGCTAAGCTATTAAATCGTTTATGTAGTGATTATGCCTGGTTATGTCGAGTAACCAGGCATTTTTTTTGGCTTGAAATTATTGAGTCTGGCAATTAGTCTAGGCGTTTTAGCTAATTCTGAGCATTGAATATCCGCTTAAGATTAGGCACTTAGTCGCTCATTTTGCCAGGTGGTCTTTAGGATCTATGAAAAAAATCAAATACTTTGCGCTGCTGTGTATTACCAGCCTGTCCGTTTTATCGCATTCTGCGAATGCTGCGGTATGGGATACAGTAAATCAATGGGACGATACATGGGAGGAACGTTATCGTGCGTGGGTAAAAACTAATCTAAAAGATGATATTTTTATGAACCCCGCTAAACCTATCTACTATAAGTTTGAAAATGATTGCGCGGATGCTGTTTATGCCATGCGTTTAATGTTTTCATATGAAAATAACTTACCGTTTGTTGTCAATAACCAACAATCACCTGGCAAGCTTATCAGCAATGATATGAAAACTTGGGATAACTTACCTCCACCTGTGCGGGTGCGTAAGTTTATGGACTACGTAGCGGATATGACCAGTACCAAGTCATTGCGTCAGGATACTTATCCTATTGCCTTAGCAGAGATTCGCCCTGGTGATCTTTATGTAGCTCCGGGGGTTCACTCTTATCAAATCGTTAATGTGACTGACCCCGGTATTGCAGAGGTACAAGCGTCTACTACTCCAAAATCGGCACGTTACTTATTAAGAACACCTTCTTTCCCTTTCTATGTACCGGAAGATAAGAATTTTGCAGACGGTTATCGCCGCTTTAAACAGCCGCAAAATATTAGACTCTCACAAAGCCAGCAACCCGGATTTAGTACCGAGCAGTTCCAGCTAGCGAGAGATTTAAATTTTGACTATGTAGCTTTTACAGATGTGATTTCACGCAAATTAGGCAAGCGTGCAGAGAAGCCTGACGAAAAAACACTGCGTTTATTATTAGCGCTATGTATGTATGCTAATGATCGTAGTGTGTATGTGTATGATGCCTTATGGTATCTACAAAAAGTCCGTCGTGAAGGGCGTCAATGCTTGACTGCTAGAGAATACGATGATCACTCGACACCCGGACGTGATAAACGTTTAACGATGTTTTTTGACTCCGTACGCCATCATTTAGATCGTATTGGTCGCTTTGATCCGCACTCTGTGCCTGCACGTTGGGCCAAGGCGGTGTTCTCACGTGACAAACCACCTAAAAGTGAAATGGATCTACTCAATAAATTCTGCATGGTTCAAATGACGCTAGGCGAAGAATACTATATGACGCTGCGCGATTTACGGAAAAATGTGGAAGATAAATTGTTAGTATCAGATCCACACGCGCCACTGGAATATCGGTGGGGGTTAGTGAAAACCCCTTATAAACCTACTTGCCCTACTTATTAAGGTTTAAGTTGGCTTAAATTCAGTGAACATTTGGTGCCTGTTGATTATAACAGGCGAAAGTAATTATCAACGGGCTTCTCAGGGTAGAGGCATTGACCAGTGGGTGGATAATGGATATTGATATGTTCATGAAAAGAGCATTTAGCACAGGGGTTACCTTAGTAACGTCTGTGGTGGTGGTGGGTAGTTTTTCCGGCTGTTCTGCGCCTGCGCCTGCCAAAGTCGCTGACGAAACCGTTGCGACCAACACACTTTCTAACACATCTAAGCTAATTGTAAACGAGCTAAGTGAAAGTAAAAACGAGCTAAGTGATGGAAGCTCAGTATTATCAGACACCAGCTTTGGTGAGATTAGAAATAATTCGGTAGGGAATAAATCAACTACCACTACGACAACTAAAATAACTAAGGCTCAAATAGGTAGTACTCCTACTAGACCAACTAGAATAGCCGTTGTCACGCCTAGAGTACGGGAAATACGGGAGACACCTACCTATCGTCGTCCCGCTCCTGTAGCAGCAAGACGTGTGCAACGACCACAACCGCGTGCGCCTCAAGCGAATAACGCCTATGCATCAGCAGCCTATGCCTCTGCAGCGGCTGCACAAGCGCGTATAAATGCTAGAGAAGAGGAGTGGCTAAATTACCAACGCAAGTGGGAACAAGAGCAAACTAGGAAGCGTGCTCAGGCGAGTGCTCGAGTAGCTCAGTATAATAATACTGCACGAGTTACCCGTACCCAAGTCGCTCAGGTAAGACAACAGCAAAACTGGCGTAGTAATCCTGCTCCCGCACGGGCTTGGGCAGATACACCAGCAGCACCAGCGCCAAGACAGCAATATATTCAAATTGCAATGGCACCCGTTATTGATGCTGGTCGCTTATCCAATGCAGCTATGAATAGGCTACGGACTAGCGTTATGTATGATGGGCGCTATATTCCTCTAGGCTATCCAAATGGGGATGTACCTCCTAGTATCGGGGTATGTAGTGATGTGGTTATCCGTTCTTATCGCCAGCTTGGAATTGATCTACAGCGCTTAGTCCATGAGGATATGACGTATAACTTTAACGCGTATCCTAATTTACCTAAATGGGGCTTGAGTGCTCCTGATCCTAATATTGATCATCGTCGGGTACATAATCTAAAAGCATTTTTTGCTCGATATGGTCAACGTTTGCCTAATAGTCAGAACCCTAGCGATTATCGCCCTGGTGATTTAGTCACTTGGAGTTTAGGGGGTGATCAAGAGCATATTGGTGTGATTGTTGATCGTTACTCCGATGCTGACCCAAGACGACCCTTAGTTGTACATCACATTGATGCACGAGGGGTTAAAATGGAAGATATGCTATTTACCTTACCTATTACTGGTCATTATCGTTATTTAGGTGGAGCCGGTACGACACAGTTAGTATCGATGTAATCAACAGATAGCATCTTTGCAATGTTTCGAGAAAGCCTTGTAAGTTTTTACAAGGCTTTTTTCATTATTGAGGCGGGTATCTGGATCAAAAGACCTTTCTTTTTTTGCGAAACTCAGTACAATTGCCCGTTTACTTTGACCGGCTGGTTCACAGTTGGGAAAATAGTTTGGATTTTATAAAGGTTTAACGCATGGTCACTATTCGTTTAGCACGCGGCGGCGCTAAAAAACGTCCTTTCTATCACATCGTTGTCAGTGATAGCCGCAAACCACGGGACAGTGGTTATATTGAGCGCATTGGTTTTTATAACCCTGTAGCGCGTGGTCGTGAGATTCGTTTAAATATTAACTCAGAGCGTGCTAGCTATTGGTTATCACAAGGTGCTCAACCGTCTGATCGTGTTGCTAAGTTAATGAAAGAACCTGCTCCTGTAGCAGCAGCTTAATTAGCTAGTTGAGTATTTAAACGATGAGCTCCTCTCCACAACCCTTATTAGTAATGGGTAAGATTGCGGGAGCTTATGGTATTAAGGGGTGGGTAAAGATAATGTCTTTTACTCATCCACCTGAGAAGATATTACGCTATCGTCCGTGGCATCTCTTAAAAGCAGGCCAACCCCAACAGGTTAAGTTAAAAGCAGGTAGACCCCATGGTAAGGTCTTAGTTGCATGGCTTGATGGAGTGGATGACCGCACTCAAGCTGAATTGCTGAATGGCTATGAAATAGCGATTGAGCGCCAGCACTTACCTCAGTTAGATAAGAATGAATACTATTGGTCGGATCTAGTCGGTCTTAAAGTAGTAAATCAACAGGGTATTGAGTTTGGTCAAGTGGCTTCATTAGTAGAAACAGGTGCTAATGATGTTCTAGTAGTTCAAGGTGAGCGCGAGCGCTTAGTGCCTTGGATTTTGGAGCAGGTCATTATCCACGTTTCTTTAGAGCAAGGTGTGATTACGGTGGATTGGGATGCTGATTTTTAGCTATGCAATTTGACGTTATTACCCTGTTTCCAGAGCTAGTGTCTAGTCTAGTGGAGTCAGGTGTAACAGGGCGAGCGGTTAATCGAGGGTTGGTATCATTAAATTGTATTAATCCTAGAGCCTATGCCACCGATGTGCATAAAACGGTAGATGATCGCCCTTATGGCGGTGGTCCTGGGATGGTGGTGCGCTCGGATTGTTTGTTACAAGCGATTAATGACGCTAAACAAAACAATCAAGGTAAAGTGCTTTATCTCAGCCCACAAGGCAAAGTGCTAGATCAAACGCTAGTTAAGCAGCTTGCTCAAGAGCAAAGTCTGATTTTAGTGTGTGGTCGTTATGAGGGGATTGATGAGCGCGTTATTGAATTAGCCGTTGATTTAGAATGCTCCTTAGGCGATTACGTATTAAGTGGTGGCGAGTTGGGTGCTATGGTCATTATGGATGCCATTACTCGATTAGTTCCCGGTGCTTTAGGACATACTGAGTCTGCTGAACAGGATTCGTTTAGTGACGGTTTGCTCGATTGCCCTCATTATACACGCCCTGAAGTGGTACAAGGATTAGCTATCCCAGAGGTACTGAAAAGTGGCAACCATGCTGCTATTGCACGATGGCGTAGAAAACAATCATTAGGTCGGACATGGCAACGCCGCCCTGATTTATTACAAGCTAAAACGTTAGCTCAAGCGGACAAAGTTTTGCTTGAGGAATATAGACAGGAACAACAAGCTTCAGCAGAGGTTTTATCCCATGAGCAACATTATCCAACAACTTGAACAAGAACAAATGACTAAAACAATCCCTGCTTTCCAAGCGGGTGATACAGTAGTCGTGAATGTACGTGTTAAAGAGGGCGAAAATAAAGAGCGTTTACAAGCCTATGAAGGGATTGTTATTGCAATGCGTAAACGCGGTTTAAATTCGTCTTTCACAGTACGCAAAATTTCCTATGGTGAAGGCGTAGAGCGTGTATTCCAAACCTATAGCCAATCCATTCACTCGATTGAAGTGAAGCGTCGTGGTGATGTACGTCGTGCAAAACTGTACTATCTCCGTGGCTTAACAGGTCGTGCAGCACGGATTAAAGAAAAAGTTTAATGACAGTTCTTTGATTCTTGGATCACTCATAAAAAAGCCACTTGAGCAATCAAGTGGCTTTTTTTATGAACACCGCTTAGCCAGCTCATTGCCTATTTACCTGAGCATTTAAGTAAACTAGTACCTTTAAAAGCTACTCAGAGTCTAGACTCAGCCCAACGTGATTAATTATCTAAAAAACTACTGGGGTATATAGAGTGGATAGCTGGTCATTTTTACCCGCAACTGTTGCTACCAGCGTTTTGATTAGTGTAGTACTAGCTTTAGGACTGCTGCTTGCACTGTTAGCAGTGTGGCTGAAACACAGTACTAAGCGTCGTCTACATCTTTTACAATTGGATATTTTAGCCAATTCACTGATTGATATTGATGAGATTGCGGTGTTGGTCGATCACCGTGAGTGTGTGGAGTTTATGAATCCAGCGGCGGAAAAGCTGATGCGTTATCGTTGGATGAATACCCGTAATAAACCGTATCGCTCTATTTTTGAACTCATTGATCCGATAAAGCGCCTACCTATTCCTTGGTCTGCTCCTAGCGCTAGCCAGTCCTCAATGAATGTCTATAAGTCTTGTATCTTAAATACTAAAGGCATTAGTGAATTACGCACCCACTATACAGTACGTTCTATACGTTTAGAGGGGAATAAGAACTTATTCACACTCCTATTATTGCGTGATTATGCTGAAGTGCGGGCGTTGCAGGCTAAGCTAGATTATCTAGAGATGCACGATCAACGTACTGGCTTGTTGAATCGTAAGTGTTTCGAGCTACATTTAAAAAATGCATTAGAGGCCGCTAGACAACAAGGTGTTAAACACGCCTTTATCCATGTCGCACTGGATCAATTTAAAATGATCAATGACACCGTTGGGCATAACGCCGGTGATGCTTTTATTGAGCGTATTGCGGATTTGCTCAAAGCTTCCATCACTCCGCAGCGGGATATTTTAGCGCGGATTGGGGGGGATGAATTTGGTATTTTATTTCGGGAAACTGAACCCTTAGAGGCTTTAAGAAGAGCAGAGCGTATTCGTCGTCAGATTGAGTCTTATGTATTTTACTGGAATACCCAAACCCATAATATTACCGCGAGTATTGGTTTTGTACCGATTTATAAGCGCTCCGGTACACCTAATCGCATCCTGTCTCTAGCCGATGCGTCATGCCGAGTGGCAAAGTCTAAGGGGGGTAATCATCTGCATCTTTATCGCCCCGATGATACTGAGGTCAAAAAGCACCGTGGACAGTTAGTGTGGTTAGGAAGACTGAAAAAGGCGTTTGAGTCCACGCAATTTAGGTTAGTGGCGCAGCCTATTCAATCACTGGAAGCCGAAAAATTTAAGCAGCCTTTTCATCACTACGAGGTATTACTGCGTTTATTTGACGAAAATGAGCAGCCTATTTCACCGGATGAATTTATTCCGGCGGCTGAGTACTATTCTATGATGCCCCGTCTCGATCGTTGGGTAGTGCATGCGGTACTTCAGGAGTTACGGCGCATTAATCAACGTAACCCCGCACCGATATTCAGCATTAATCTATCCGGGCAAAGTGTGGATGACGCCACCTTTTTGGAGTTTGTGCAGCAGGAAATTAAAGCAGCTCGTATTGATCCGCATATGTTGTGTTTTGAAATTACTGAACGGGTGGCGATTAGCAATTTAGAGTGGGCGCAAAAGTTTATTAAAACGCTAAAAGCCCAAGGTTGTCGCTTTTCTTTGGATGATTTTGGCACGGGAGTCAGTTCGTTCAGCTATCTGAAATCATTACCCGTCGATTATCTAAAGATTGATGGCAGTTTTATTAAAGACATTCTCAATGATGGGGTAGCGTTGACCATGGTACAGGCTATTCATCAAGTCGGACAAAAGATGATGGTGCAAACCATTGCCGAGTATGTCGAGAATGAGCATATTATGCGGCTATTGCAAGATATTGGGGTGGAGTATGGGCAGGGCTATGGTATTAGTCGACCGATTCCGCTGAAGCAAGTCATCGAAAGTCATATTATTAAATAAGTATTTCAACCGTAACATTAGGGCTATGACAGTGAAGCATATTCATATTTTAGGTATCTGTGGTACGTTTATGGGCAGTTTGGCACTTTTAGCCCGTGAGTGTGGTTATCAAGTTTCGGGTTCTGATACCAATGTGTATCCCCCGATGAGCACTATGCTAGAAGAGCAGGGGATTACTATTAGCCAAGGCTATAAACCAGAGAATATTCCCGCCGATGTGGGTCAAGTCGTAGTCGGTAATGTGATGAAGCGCGGACTAGAAGTAGTCGAATACCTACTAGAGCGGAATATCCCCTATACCTCTGGCCCGCAATTTTTATATGAGCATATTTTGAAAGATCGCTGGGTGATTGCAGTAGCAGGCACACACGGTAAAACGACTACCTCAACCATGGTCGCATGGATACTAGAATATGCGCAATTAAGACCCGGCTTTTTAATTGGTGGCGTACCAGAAAATTTTGATATTTCCGCGCGTTTAAGTGCTGAAAGCCCATTCTTTGTGGTAGAGGCTGATGAGTATGATACGGCGTTTTTTGATAAGCGCTCGAAATTTGTACATTACCATCCTCGTACCTTAATTGTGAATAATATTGAATATGATCACGCTGATATCTTCCCCGATGTGGAAGCGATTCAAACCCAATTCCATCATTTAATCCGTATCGTGCCGCGTAATGGTTTAATCGTAGCTAATGGGGTGGAGAGTACGGTACAGACTATGCTCGATAAAGGTTGTTGGACGCCGGTTGAATATTTTGCGGGGCAAGGTGAGTGGAGGGCTGAACTCGTTCAAGCCGATGGTAGTATGTTTAAAGTACTGCATCAGGGCAAAGAAGTGGGTACGGTCAGATGGTCGATGCTAGGTGAGCATAATGTGAATAATGCTTTGGCTGCTCTAGCTGCTGCGCGTCATGTCGGTGTGCCGGTTAATGTTGCGATTCAAGCCTTAGCGGAGTTTCAAGGAGTAAAACGTCGTATGCAGCAGCGCGGTGTGGTACGGAATGTGACGGTTTATGATGATTTCGCGCATCACCCCACCGCTATTACTACCACTGTGGCAGGCTTACGCGCTAAGGTGGGCAAAGCTCGGATTATTGCTTTATTAGAGCCACGCTCCAACACTATGCGTATGGGGACACATAAAGAGCAATTGGCACAAGCGCTGCAACAGGCAGATCGAGTTTTTCTATATCAACCGGCTGGGCTGGATTGGGACTTATCGGGGGTAGTAGAGGAATTAAAAGGCAAGGGTATTGTACTGTATAATATTGAGGAGTTAGCCCAAACCGTTGCTCAAGTGGCACAAAGTGGTGACCATATATTAGTAATGAGTAATGGTGGTTTTGGCGGGATTCATGAGAAGCTATTACGCTCTTTGACTTTAACCTAACCCGTAAATGACTCAAACGCCTACTATTACTCTCATCATGACAGGTGCATCCGGTGCTCAATACGGTTTGCGCCTGCTCGAACAGCTTATTCAAGCAAAGTGCCGCATCTATTTATTGCTATCACGCCCAGCACAATTAGTCATTAATACCGAAACCGACCATCATCTCCCCGGACGGGCCGCCGAGATAGCCGAGTATTTTACTCAGCTCTATCAGGCCGAAGCGGGGCAGCTACAAGTGTTTGAGCGTGAGCAATGGATGGCACCGATTGCCAGTGGTAGCGGTGTGGCTGATGCTACGGTGGTATGTCCTTGTACGACGGCAACCTTGTCTGCTATTGCCTGTGGTAGTAGCCGTAATTTAATCGAGCGTGCCGCTGATGTGGCGTTAAAAGAGCGCAAAAAGCTTATTTTAGTGATACGCGAAACACCTTTTTCGGATATTCACCTAGAAAATATGCTCAAACTCTCGCGTATGGGCGTGGTGATTATGCCAGCTAACCCCGGATTTTATAATCGCCCCCAAACCATTGAAGATTTAATTGATTTTATGGTGGCGCGGGTCTTGGATCATTTGAATATTGCCCATATATTACAACCTAAATGGGGCAGCAATAGGGGGTAGTGTGCTCTCACTACTTCGTGTGTTACCCTTAAGTCAATTGATCGGACAACCTAAACGTGTTGCTTTGATTAATCTTTATTAGAATTGATATAGGAGTTGTCATGGCAACTATTGAAGTGACCGCAGATAGTTTTAATGATGCTATTACTGAAAATGACATTGTAATCGTCGATTTTTGGGCACCTTGGTGTGGCCCTTGCCGTTCATTTGCCCCTACTTTTGAAAAAGTGTCTGAAAAGCATCCTGATATTACCTTTGCTAAAGTGAATACTGAGGATGAACAAGAACTATCAGAACATTTTCAAATTCGCTCGATTCCTACCTTAATGATTTTCCGTGAGCAGGTTGTGCTATTTGCTCAGCCCGGAGCTTTAGGTGAGTCGCAATTAGAGGAAGTGATTAGCAAAGTACGTGAGCTAGATATGGCAAAAGTACATGCTGAAATCGCTGCCCAACAAGATTCAGCGAATCAGGCTTAAGGTTGTTTTTGTATGCCTAGAGAGTGAATACTTTCTAGGCAATTAGCCTCTTCATATCTCACTGCTAAATTTCACTTGATACCCGCCAAATTTACGAATATTTAATACCCCCGTACTGAGCAATAAATATTGCCCCTTAATGCCTTGTAGGATGCCGCTAATCTGTGCGGTTTTATCAAAATTATGGGCAGTGACTTTAGTGGGATAGGTATCGATGGGATAGGTGAGTTCAGTGAGTGGATCATCTAGATATTCAAGCTCAGTCAGCGCTAAATCATTAATATCAGACTGTGTTAGGGTAATCAGCTCATCGCGTTTAGTGCGTAAATCGGCCTTATCAGCTTCTGCTTTGAGCATTTTCTGCCATTGGGTTTTATCAGAGATATGTTGAGCTAAGGTATTTTCTATTAAACCGGATTGATGGCGCGTGGGGACTTTGAGTATAGGTAAGGCTTGGGTAGCACCCTGATCTATCCAGCGGGTAGGCAGTTGAGTATGGCGGGTGATACCCACTTTGATACCCGATGAGTTGGCTAAATACACATAATGCGGCTGCATACAATGTTGTTCGCCCCATTCCGGTTCACGACACGTCCCTTGGGCATAATGGCATAGCTCCGGTTTCACAATACAAGTATCACACTGCGCTAAACGGGTAAAACAGGGATAACAATAGCCCTGATTAAAGCTTTTGCTGGTTTTGCGTCCACAGTAAATACAGTTAATTTGCCCGGTAAATTCTAAACTTAAGGCATGACCTAACAGAGGATTCAGTAGGATAGGGGTATCATTGAGTACTAAGGAGTAACTAACAGGCGTCGTCGCTTGCGTGTGCATTTTGGATAGATTACCGATAATGTGCATAGTACCCTCTGGTTGCTTCAATCGCTTAGATCATAACATGGCTCAGCCCTTGATGGTTTAATAGGACAAGGTTTGTGACTTTAATACCACGTTTGATATTTAACGCTTTACTGTTGCTGGCATTAGGGCTATTTCTGGCAGGTGTGTTCGCACCGTTGATCGAATTAGAAAAGCTATGGATTTTTAAAAATATTTTTTCCTTAGCCTCTAGCCTAGAAGCATTATGGGCTGAGCGTGAGTTTGCCTTATTTGCGGTATTGGGTTTGTTTAGTATTGTGACCCCGATTATTAAAATAGTGGTATTAGGTTTAGTAGTGAATACCTCACAGGGGTATCGTGAACGCCATCATCTTTGGATTAGCTTTCTAGAAATTTGGGGCAAGTGGTCGATGCTGGATGTGTTTGTCGTAGCCCTAATGCTGGTGGCGGTAAAGTTAGGGCCATTGGCGCATGTGGTGGTACATCAAGGCGTGTATTTATTTACTGGGGCGGTATTATTAATGCAGTTTTTGAGCGTGTGGCTCCATTGGGTGTTAAAGCGTCAAGCTAAAATCAGCCAGTCACGCGACTTAACTATTCTAAAATCCTAGTGAGTAATGGATATGTCTGAACAAGAAAATGAGCACGCCGCTGTGCTGCAAGCAACGCGCTGCTGGGTAGAGCAGTGGGTGGTAAAAGAAAATTTATGCCCCTTTGCGGGTAAACCTGTGCGGGAAAATCGTGTGCTGTATCAGGTCAGTCATGCTCAGCGCCCCAAGCAATTATTGTCCGATCTGACCCAAGCCTTAGAACACTTAGCGCATACACCCGTGCAGGAACTGGAAACGACCCTCTTAATTCACCCTAATGTCTTGCAGGATTTTGGGGTCTATAACGCTTTTCTAGATCAAGTGGATGATTTATTGCTAGAACTGGATTTAGAAGGGGAGATTCAAGTGGCCTCCTTTCATCCTCACTATCAATTTGCCGATACCGATTATGACGATGTGGAGAATTTTACCAATCGCTCACCTTATCCTATGTTGCATTTGATCAGAGAGGCTAGCATTGAGCAGGCTATCGACTATCATCCTAATATTGATGCCATACCGATACGCAATATCGAACATGTGCGTAATTTAGGTATTGAGCATATGCGAACATTGCTCGCTCAATGCAAACGTGATTAATACTATCCATGATTAATAACTAACAGAGGCTAATCCATGACGAATTTTTTTAATAATAAGGCTGGGCAAAGTCATATACACCGTATTAAGGATGAATTATGGTTAGTCTTTATATTTATTGCCGCTATTTGGGTTGTATTTGCCTTAGACCGCTTTTTACCCTTGGAGCAATGGGGATTAGTACCCCGTGAGGGAGAAGGCTTAGTTGGCATTGTAACCATGCCTTTTTTACATGGTAGCTATACACATTTACTGAATAATACCGTGCCCTTAGTAATCTTATTGGTGCTATTAGCCGGCTCTAGAGCAGATACACGTTGGGTAGTGGTAGGGATTATGCTCTTAAGTGGCTTATTACTATGGCTATTTGGACGTACTGCGTTACACATTGGGGCGAGTGCCTTAGTATTTGGTCTGGCAAGCTTTGTCATTATCTCTGGGTTATTAGAGCGCCGTGTTGTACCTTTAATACTCAGTGCTATTGTGGTTTTTATGTATGGTGGTACATTACTATTAGGTGTTTTGCCGGGTCAGCGTGGTGTGTCTTGGGATGGTCATTTATTTGGTGCCATTGCCGGAGCGCTAGTCGCTTGGTTATTTTTAAAACGCAATAAATCAGAAAGCTAAGCTATTTTTTTGATTTAAAACGTGTTAAAAAGTTAAACCCGCGTTGTGAGTTGATAGGTACAACGCGGGGAATCCTCTATTCGTCAATTGTTAAATGAGGCATGGAGGAATTTTTTATATTGTCGTTTACTAAGTCGTCATTTTGTGTCAGTGCTTAGAGTCTAGTCGGCAACCGTGCAAGAATAATGAATAAGATGTGCAATTTTGTGCATATCCTAACTCATACGCTTTAATAAGCCATGCCGGTTTCAGGTAGACGTGGTGGAAACATCTTAGCAATCAGGCGAGCAGTGAGTCCGGGTTTATAACTAGGACGTCTTTGCTCAATGCGTAATAAGCTACCTAAGGTTACACTGGCTAATAAACCGTGTAGTTTATTATCCATTTCGCGCCAAATTTCTTGCGTGACTAATTGTTCAACGGTAGTCGGTTGCATATCGAGCCATTGTGCATGAGGCTCTGGCGATTCAGCCGCCGTGACAATCTCAGCTAAGGTAATTTGATGCGCAGGCTTACTTAAGTAATAACCGCCCCCTGTGCCGCGAATGCCCTCGACTAAGCCCGCCTGACGTAATTTAGCGAGAGTACGCTCCATATAAGGACGAGAAACTTTAACTTGAGCGCGAATGTCTTTCAAGCGTAGCGCCTCAGCACCCATGTGGGTGGCGAGAGTTGCCATGGTCATGATAGCGTTCCATCCGTGTTCCGAAAGTGTCATAATACTTTCTCCCTAATTTTCTATTTATCTTAATATCAACTATAGGTCTAAAAGGTAAGATTGAAAAGTCGATTATCTTGGTCTTTTGTCAGTTTAAAGTTGATGGTTCTCAATGTTGAATTATAAACATCTGTATTATTTTCGAGAGGTCGCCAAGGCGGGAAGTATTGCTCGCGCTAGTGATAGGCTACATATTACCCCACAAACTATCAGTATGCAGCTAGGAATGTTAGAGGGAGATTTAGGTACTCAACTCTTCCATCGGCGAGGCCGCAATTTAGAACTCAGCGAAGCTGGACAGGTTGCTCTCGATTATGCAGATGAAATTTTTGCCCTCGGTGCTGAAATGCGTGAGCTATTGCAACATTATCCCGAAGGCAAAGCCCAACTTTTTAGAGTGGGGGTGTCGGACTTAGTTCCCAAGTCCATTGCCTACAAAATTCTCGAACCTGCTATGACTTTAGCCAAGCCCATTCATATTATTTGTACCGAGGGCAAGCTACCCGACTTATTAGGTGAGTTAGCCGTACATCGCATGGAACTAGTTCTCGCAGATAGTCCCATGCCCGCTACTATGAATGTAAAGGGTTTTAGTCACGCTTTAGGAGCCAGTAGTATTAGTTTTTTTAGCAGTAAAGAAGTTAAACAAGAACTAATAGGCGAGTTTCCTCAGTGCTTACATCAAGCTCCCTTATTAATGCCTAATGAGGGCGCGGCTATTCGTACTCAACTCATGCGTTGGTTTTATGACCAAAATATTGAGCCTAGAATCGTCGGTGAATTTGATGATAGTGCCTTAATGAAGGCTTTTGGTTTAGCTGGACGCGGTGTTTTCACTGCCCCTACCGTTTTGGCTGAGGCACTGAAAAGTGAAGGGATTGAGCTGATTGGTAGTCCAAGGGATATGTGGGAAAATTTTTATGCCATTTCAGTAGAGCGCCGTATTACCCATCCCGCCGTGCGTGCTATTACGGAGCAAGCGCAAGACTGGTTGCAAGCTATTGCGCCCTTAAAGCATAAAAAGAGTCGAGCTATCGATATTGAGCCTTAAGCCAAATCAGAGCGTATCAGCGACTTCGTTAATACACGGGTGAGCGTAATTTATGCAGTTGTTGATCACGCTGGCGTAAGATTTTGTCTCTAACTAGTAATTGCTGATTGAGCTGTTCAATCATTTGCGTTTTGATCTGAATGACTTTCTCACGTTGTTTGAGTGCTTCATTGTAACGGTTGCTTTCTGACTCCTGATAGCTTTGTAAGCTTTCTAAACGCTGCGCCAGTTGTTGTTCTAAGCGCTGTAGGTGTTGCTCCCGTTGTTCTATACGGTGTTGGGCTTGTCTGAGTAGCTCGGTGTGTCCTGTGAGAGGATGTTGCGGTGCTATTAATAGCTCACCTAGTTTGCCTAATTGTGTTTTGAGTTCTGCCTCTAAGGTACTCACACTCTGTTGACGCTGCTCTACATTTTGCTCGCGTTGGCTCAACTGTTTTTCCCGATCCTGAAGCTGTAACGTGTGTTGCTCTAGGCTATGCCCCTGTTTGAGTAAGGTTTGATCTTTTTCAGCAATTAGGTGGTCTTTTTCCAATAAGCTATTTTGTAACTGAACTACCTGTTGTTGTTGCTGAGTGAGTGCCTGTTCACGTTCGTGCAGATGTAATTGCCATTCTTGTAGTTGGCGCTCTAGGTGTTCAGTATAGAGTGATTTAGTCAGTAAGAGTTTTTCTAATTTAACAAACTGATGGTGGCAAGACTCTAATTTATCCTGACGAGCTTGCAAAATAGCATCCAGTTTTTCAATATGTTGCTGTAATTCTTGAATAGTTTTATCACGCTCCTGAATGGCCTGATCACGACTAGTGAGCTGTGAAGTTTGTGCGGTTAAATGCGAGTCGCGTTGAGACAAAAGCTCTGCTTTAGCGCTAACTTCTTGATCACGTTGAGCAATTTGTTTGTCCCGCTCCGCTAGTTGCTGATCGCGTTGTAAGAGGTGTTGCTCTTGTTCGCTAATCATTTGTTGGTGATCGGCGACAATATTGGCGGTTTGGGCTTGTTGTTTTTGGTGCTCGTGTGTCCAACGATTCAGTTCGAGTAACTTTGACTCTAAAGCAGTAATGATCTCGTCACGCTTGGCGAGTTGTTGATCACGAATTTCAATTTCACGATGGCGTTTAGCAAGTAGACGTTCGCGTGCTTCGAGTTGCTTATCCCGTTGCTGTAAGTTTTCTTCATACTGTGACTTAAGCTGATAAAGGTCTTGATCTTTATTGACTAATTGTTTGCGTAAATTATTAATTTGATTAACGATGTCGGGGGCGGATTTATTATCCTGAACATAGCTATATTCTTGTTGTTCTAGATGGCTTTGCAATTCACGTATTTTGTTTTGTAGTTGCAAGTCTTTATCGTTAATTTGCTTAGTACGTGTTTCTAGTAGGTACTCGAACTCTTCAATCAGTTGATTGCGTTTAGCGAGTTCGGCCTCTAGTACTTGAATATGTTGTTCAGTACCCCGGTCATCGAGGGATATATTGACTAAGCCAGAGTTTGCTTTGAGAGCATTGCCAGTGGCATGAGCGTCAGTGGAATGATCTGTAGGGCCAAGCATAGTAGAACTACTCTAAGTGATAAGATCGTTTGATCATAAAAGCACTTAAAAGGTAGCTAAAGGATGAGGAGTACAGAGGTAGCAATTCTGTTTACGAGCTGTCAAGTGATTTTAACTAAAAAAATTAGCACTCCTAATTAAAGAGTGCTAAAATAAGCCAAAGTCAAGTACTAAAATATAATTTATCTTAAGGAGATTACCCCATTATGAGTCAAGCATTGATGCTTCGTGGACAGACTTTACCAAGCCCCGTGGGGAGCTTGGAGAGCTATGTTCATGCCATTCATGCGATTCCCGTATTGGAGGCCGACGAAGAAAAAGAATTAGCTACACGCCTACGCTTATATGATGACTTAGATGCAGCCCGGCGTTTGGTATTACATAACCTGCGTTTTGTGGTGAAAGTAGCTAGGGGCTATAATGGTTATGGTCTAGCATTAGGTGATTTAATTCAGGAAGGGAACATTGGCCTCATGAAAGCGGTCAAACGTTTTGATCCTGAGGTGAATGTGCGCCTGATTTCGTTTGCTGTTCATTGGATTCGCGCAGAAATTCACGAATTTATCCTGCGAAATTGGAAGATTGTTAAGGTTGCGACTACCAAAGCTCAGCGTAAACTATTTTTTAATTTACGTAGTAGTAAAAATCGCTTAGGTTGGCTGACTCATCAAGAGGCTCAATCCGTTGCTAATGATCTAGGGGTCACAACAGCGGATGTGTTAGAGATGGAAAAGCGCATGAGCGCACAAGATGTGGCGTTTGATCTGTCACCGGATCAAGAAGACAGTGAGCAGCATTATGCGCCGCAACAATATTTAGCCAGTAGCACGTATGATCCTTCTGAGGTTCTCGAAAACGAGGAATGGGAAGAGTTTACGCGTGAACGCTTTGCGCTTGCATTGGCGGAGTTGGACGATCGTAGCCGTGATATTTTAGCAAGTCGTTGGTTGGCTGAAGAAAAGGCCACCCTACAAGAGCTAGCAGAACGTTATAATGTCTCGGCTGAACGGATACGTCAGCTAGAAAATGTAGCGGTTAAGAAATTGAAACAGGCGGTCGCTTTGGAAGTATAACCATCACTTCCGTAAAAAAAGCCGCACTCAGCGGCTTTTTTTTGGTCTATTCAAAAGGGCTTAATTACCAAAGAATACCACCGAAAAGAAGGAAAACCATGACCATGCAATCAATGCCACCACAATAGCCATAGGTAAACCAAAGCCGAAATCTAATTTAAACATACTATTTACCTTTTCACAGATTAACTAATGTAGAGCATAATCCAATCGAGGTCTAACCGACAAGCATTAGGTTTCGTTAATATGCTCGTTAAGTGCTTGTCATGTGCTTTAACTTTTTTACTCACTTACTCAGTAGGATAGGAGCCTATCAGTGCTGACAGACTAATGCATAAGGATAACGATATGGAACAAAACTTAAATCAAGCTATTTTGCGAACGGATATCAGTGGGTTACCACTTGAATGGATTCACTTCCAAACCGCAGTAAAATTATATTGTACCGATCAAGTCGCCTATACCTGTGGCACATCACTATTAGTGATACATGGGGGCGTTAATGCGCGTACAGGTGAACAAAGTTTGCTTGAAATCAATTCTATTATCGCAACTATTGGTAGTCAGCATGGGCTTAATAGTCAGCAATATATACCGCCTCTAAATAATCCGGCCTTATTTAGACGGGATAGCCATACTTGTATGTATTGTGGTCAAACCTTTAGTGAGCGGCATTTATCCCGTGATCATATTCGTCCGCTCGTGCAAGGAGGGCAGGATACATGGACTAATGTTGTGACCGCTTGCCGTCATTGCAATAGTCTCAAAGGGGGGCGTACGCCAGAGCAGGCACATATGCCACTCTTAGCCATTCCTTTTCAGCCTACCTATGCGGAATATGTCTATTTACAAGGTAGACATATTTTAGTAGATCAGATGGAGTTTTTATGCGCTCATTTTCCCCGTAGTAGCCGGTTACGTGGGCGTTTGCAATAAGTAAACCGCTCAAGGACGCCTAGGGAATAAACTAGGCGTCACATCACAAAGTGGACTGGCGCATCATCACAAAACTCTGGCTCAGATGCTTAGGATAGCGGCGGCGAATTTGATCACGTACCGCACGAGCGCTATTTAGATTGGCATAACGCCCAATCCGTACTCTAAATAACATCCCTGTACGATCTTCTATGCGATAAATATAGACTAAATAACCATCTTGCTCTAAAGAGCGCCGGATACTATAGGCCGTTTTGGAGTTATAGCCTGCGTATACCTGTACCGTGTAATAACCATTAGCCAAATTAGCCGGAAACTCAGGCGGTGGATTCTTAACTTTGACGGGTGCTGGGGGTGTCACGCGTTTGGGACGTGTGACAGGTTTGGGTTCTTGGACTGTTTGAGTTTTAGTAACGGGTGCAGGCTCTTGAGTCATCAGTGAAATAGAGGACTCATTATTATCTTGATAGACGGAGTTATCATCACTCGGTGGCACCCATTCATCATTCAATAACTCTCCCTCAGGGACACCTACTGAGACATTGACCCCCGGTTGAGTATTAGTATTATTGGATGACAATGTAGGAAGGCTAACAGTGGGCAGTTTTTCAGTAATTTGACTCATAGTCGGCAAACTAGATATACCGGGAATCAAACCTTTTTTATAAAGCAAAACGGTGCCTACGACTAAGATGACAATCAATAATACATGATATAAACGAATGCCCCCTTTTTGTCCTTGGGAACTTTTCACTGGCTGAGACATGCTATCCCCATCTAAGTTTTCCCTAACTATAGACAAGTTCTAATATTTTCCCAAGCAAAACCCTTGTTCAGTGATTTTATGATTATAAAATGTACTAAGGAAGTAGATATACCAAAGCCAGCGGGTATTTTTGGAGCAGTCTTGGCGGCAGGGATGCTGCTTTGTAGTGTACAAGGATGTATTCATAGCGGCTGCGGAAGAAATACCTGACGACTTTGGCTCAAGTATTTATTGCCATGGTGCAGCGCAATAGTTTTTGCACCTATTTGGTGCTAAAACGATGCACTATTTAGGTACTTTGCTTTATAGAGAGAGCTAGGATGGGATTGGCATATCAATTGCATTGACTTCATCAACCGGACGTTTTTAAGGTCCATTCCACTGACGGTTATGGAGTTATAGTAAATGAAAATGATCACCGCCATTATTAAACCCTTTAAGCTCGACGATGTACGAGATGCCTTGGGTGAGATTGGAATTAAAGGAATCACCGTGACTGAGGTCAAAGGCTTCGGACGCCAGAAAGGGCATACCGAACTTTATCGGGGTGCTGAATATGTGGTTGATTTTTTACCAAAAATTAAACTAGAAGCTGCCGTAGATGATGCCATTGTGGATCAAGTCATCGAGGCCATTACGAATTCGGCTAATACTGGCAAAATCGGTGATGGCAAGATTTTCGTATCCCCGATTGAACAAGCGATTCGGATTCGTACTAGCGAACGTGGCACTGATGCACTCTAAGGAGCACTGAAAGATGAAGTATTTGCGGTTAATGAGTTTAATGGCTTTATTAGGTGCTTCGGGTATCGCGTTGGCTGATGGGCCAGTACCGGATAAGGGTGATACCACTTGGATGATGATTTCAACCGTCCTTGTTATTTTAATGATTTTGCCCGGCTTAGCGTTATTTTATGGTGGCTTAGTCCGCGCTAAAAATATGCTGTCCGTACTCAGTCAAGTATTTGCTATTTTTTGTGTGATTGCCATTTTATGGGTGGTCTATGGTTATAGCTTAGCCTTTACAGAAGGGGGAGCACTCAATAGCTTTATTGGTGGTTTTGACAAGCTCTTCCTGAGTGGCGTTGATACCGCAGCAGTGGTGGAAACCTTTTCTAAAGGGGTAGTGATTCCTGAAATGGTCTTTATGATCTTCCAGTTAACCTTTGCAGGTATCACAGCGGCTTTGATTGTGGGTGGTTTTGCCGAGCGGATTAAATTTTCAGCTTTAATTGTATTCACCATGTTATGGTTTACTTTTTCTTATTTACCCATGGCTCATATGGTGTGGTTCTGGGGTGGTCCTTCTGCACCTTCTGCTCCGGCTGGATTCTTATTTAGTCACGGTGCCTTAGATTTCGCGGGTGGTACAGTAGTACATATTAATGCAGCGATTGCGGCATTAGTGGGTGCGATGGTAATCGGTAAACGGATTGGTTACGGCAAAGAAGCGATGGCTCCACATAATTTAGCCCTGACCATGATCGGTGGTTCTTTATTATGGGCGGGTTGGTTTGGTTTCAATGCGGGTTCTAACCTTGAAGCAACCGGAACAGCAGTGCTTGCTATGTTGAATACGATTGTTGCGACCGCTGCCGCTGCGTTAGCGTGGATGTTTATTGAGTGGTTGATTCGTGGTAAGCCTTCAATGTTGGGTATTGTATCCGGTGCCGTATCTGGATTAGTCGCAGTGACACCAGCGGCAGGCTTCTCAGGCCCTATGGGTGCCATTGTATTAGGTGCGGTAGCAGGTGCTGCTTGCCTATGGGGTGTAACCGGCATGAAGCGTTGGATTGGCTATGATGACTCACTCGACGTATTCGGTGTCCACGGTATTGGTGGGGTAGTTGGTGCGCTAGGCACTGCGGTGGTGGCTAGCCCAGCGTTAGGTGGTTCTGGTGTATTTGATTACACCACCAATGCCGTCGCCGAATATAATATGATGGCACAATTTATCAGCCAATCTTGGGGGGTTTTGACCGCTATTGTTTGGTCTGGGGTAGTGAGTTTTGTGTTATTTAAATTAATTGATGTGACGATGGGATTACGGGTGAATAGTGAACAAGAACGTGAAGGTCTAGATACCGTCAGTCATGGTGAACGCGCTTATAACTTATAACTCTCCCTCTCTCAAGGTATCGCAATGATACTTAAGGCCAGCCAGCTAGTCTGGCCTTTCTTATTTTTCGAGATTGCTAATTATTTGTGAAGGACTAATAAACACAACACCTCATAGTGCGCGGTATGCGGAAACATATCGAAAAGTTGTACTTTCTCAATGCGATATCGATCTAGATAGCTCAGATCACTGGCTAATGTTTCAGGATTACAGCTTGAGTATAAAATCGCTTGAGGGGCAAACTGATTAAGCTGTTGAGCTAAAGCCTGTCCGATGCCACGGCGCGGAGGATTAACAATCACTAAATCAGGGGGCGTATTTTGTTCTAGTGCAAAAGTACCTGAATCAAGCGTTTTAAAGGTTACATGTTTTAACCCTAGTTGTTGCGCGGATTGTTTAGCGCATTCAATCGCCTCGGCCTCAATTTCAATACCCGTTAAATAGGTATCGGGTGTAGCACAATGTAGACCGAAACCGCCCACGCCACAAAATAAATCCCATACGTGTGTAACTGGTAATTCTCGTGTCCATGTTCTAGCCGTTTGATAAAGTTGGGCTGCAACAAAGGGATTGGTTTGAAAAAAGCTTTTGGGGCGAATTTTTAAGGGTACATCATTAAATTGTTCATCTAGTACCTTAGCCTCAGTCAGAAAAATTTCGTGCTCGCCTTCTAATACCGCCATATGAATAGGTTGAATATTGGCAGAGACTACCTTAATGGCGGAAAATCGGGTTAGTAGCGTGTCTAGGTGTGTTTGAATACGAGCTAGGGCATTTTCACTACGGAGCACAAAACGTAATAAGAACTCGCCGCTCGCTTGGCTTTGTGTGAGTAGGATATATTTTAATTCGCCTTTTTGTTTATCAATACGATAAGGTGGAATACCCGCTTTTTGAATCCACTGCTCTAAATAATTTAATACCTCTTGCATAGTGTCCGAGTATAAGGGGCAATCCACTAGGCTGGTATGTTCGCCTTGCGGGCTAATAATACCTAACAGAGGTTGATGGGCTGCACCTAAGGCCACCATTTTGGCTTTATTGCGAAATGCATGAATAGGACTGGTGATGGCTGACTCATAAGCTTTGACGGGATAAGGAGCGAGTATTTGCTCTAAATGCTGTTGCTTTTGTTGAATTTGTTGTGGGTAGGGGAGGTCGAGCCAACGGCAGGATTGGCAACGTTGAGCTTGATAATGAGGGCAGGATAGAGCAGTCATACAGCGTACTAAGTAGAGGTCGTCAAGTTGAGGAAGTCGATGGTATACTTAAGGTTTAGTTTTCACAAAGATTTCTGTCATGAGCCAATTTTGGAGTGCCCACGTTCACGACCTCGATCCCTATGTGCCTGGTGAGCAACCCAAGGATCAACGTTATATTAAGCTCAATACCAATGAATGCCCCTATCCCCCTTCGCCTAAAGCGCTTCAAGCACTCCGTGAGGCTAATTTAGAGCATTTACGGCTTTATCCCGACCCGAATGGCGATGTCGTGAAGGATGCGGTGCTGGAGTATTTTAAGGAGCATGGTCTAACACGGTCAGAAGTGTTTGTGGGCAATGGCTCGGATGAAGTGCTCGCGCATGTTTTTTGTGGCTTATTAAAACACGATTTACCGCTACTTTATCCCGATATTAGCTATAGCTTTTATCCGGTTTATGCCAATTTATATCAGATCAAAGCCGATGTAATTCCTTTGCGCGACGATTTCACATTAAATATTGATGATTATCAGCGCCCGAATGGGGGAATTATTTTTCCTAATCCTAATGCCCCAACAGGAATCGCTTTATCCCTAGCATCGATTGAAACCTTATTGCAGCGTAATCCACACTCGGTGGTAGTGGTGGATGAAGCTTATGTCGATTTTGGCGCAGAGAGTGCGGTTAGTTTAGTAAAACAGTATGCTAATTTATTGGTAGTACAAACGCTGTCAAAATCACGCGCATTAGCCGGTTTACGGGTGGGGTTTGCCATAGGGCAGGCGGATTTAATTGAAGCCCTAGAGCGGGTTAAAAACTCATTTAATTCCTATCCGTTAGACCGCTTGGCTTTGGTGGCTGGCGCGGCAGCTATTCTGGATCGCGAGCATTTGCATACAGTATGTGAGGCGATTACGCAGACGCGCACGCATACTGTGCAGGCCTTAGAGCAATTGGGTTTTACGGTATTACCCTCTAGTGCGAATTTTATTTTTACCCGCCCCCCCTTAGGGCAAGCGCAGGATTTATATCAGCAACTAAAAGCTCGCGGCATTTTAGTGCGTTATTTTAATAAACCGCGTTTGAATGAGTATTTGCGAATTACGATTGGTACAGAGGCTGAAATGAATGAGCTAATAAAGCAGCTTAAGCAATTGGTGGGCTAGCATGATAAATTTATATGAATTAGAGCAATATCTAGCAGACTTATTAGGCGTCAGTAAGTTTAAGGATTATTGTCCTAATGGTATTCAAGTGGAAGGCAAAGCCGAGATTAGCACTATAGTTTCTGGTGTAACGGCAAGCCAAACACTTTTGGATCAGGCCGTGAATTTAAAGGCAGATGCGGTATTAGTGCATCACGGTTATTTCTGGCGTGGTGAGAATCCTGTGGTGCGTGGGATGAAGAAAAAGCGTTTGGCTACCCTCCTTAAGCAAGATATGAGTTTATTAGCCTATCATTTACCCTTAGATGCTCATCCCGTACTGGGTAATAATGCTCAACTAGCTCAACGTCTTGGTATAGAAGTAGAGAACGTGATGGATGCACGCGAGTTACAAGGGGTGGGTAATATCGGTGTTTTAGCAGAGCCGATGACTTTGGAGGCTTTCGCTTTACAGGTTGCGTCAACCTTGCAACGTGAGCCTATCTTAGTCAGTGGGGGCGCACATTTGATTAAGCGCATTGCATGGTGTACCGGAGGAGCGCAAAATTATATAGATCGTGCCGCCGAATTGGGGGTTGATGCTTATCTTAGTGGTGAGATTTCAGAGCAAACAACCCATAGCGCGCGCGAATTAGGTATCCATTATATTGGAGCCGGTCACCATGTAACCGAGCGTTATGGTGTACAGGCCTTAGGTGAGCATTTGGCTGAGCGTTTTGGGTTAAAGCATATCTTTTTGGATTTAGATAACCCTGCATAAAACACATTATTACCGTATTTTTTTGTGGTATTATGCGACTCCAGTTATCTGTGGTTAAGGATTAGGAGCTGTTGAGGTTGTTCTAAGGACGGTTGAGTGTTCATTAGCATTCAAATTATTGTAGTTAAGCCTATAGCCTCGTTTCGTGTAGGCTAAGATAGCCGAGTGCCACCGCCACCACATTATGCAGATTTAGTTACTTGTTTAACACATTAATACGTTATACAGGGGCTTTGGTTTTGATTATTTTTGGAGTGAGCTAACGATGGCAAATTCAGGAGTAGATAAAAGCCGCCGCCGCTTCCTAATCGCTGCTACCTCGGTAGTAGGGGGAGCTGGAACGGTCGCGCTTGCAACTCCATTTCTTACTTCGATGTCTCCTAGTGCGCGGGCGCTTGCCGCAGGTGCACCGGTGGAGTACGGCTTAGGTAAGGTGGAGGCAGGTCAGCAGGTACGTGTGAAGTGGCGCGGTAAACCCGTCTGGGTGGTTAATCGCACACCTGAAATGGTGAAGGGATTAGCCTCTTTAAATGATCGTCTGAAAGATCCCGATTCTAATATCCTTACTCAACAACCTGAGTATGCTAAAAATCTTTATCGCTCACGTAAAGAGCAATATTTAGTATTAGTCGGGATTTGTACGCATTTAGGTTGCTCTCCTTCTTATCGCCCTGAGGTAGCTCCTGCTGATTTGGGTGCCGATTGGATTGGCGGCTGGTACTGTCCTTGCCATGGCTCACGCTTTGATTTGGCGGGTCGGGTATACAAGAATGTTCCAGCAGGTAGCAATTTAGAAGTGCCTCCTTATTATTTTAAAGATGATAGCACTATTGTAATAGGCTTAAATGATGCTAAGGAGGCGGTATAATGGCAGATCGTCCCGCTCATAATTACAAAGGTTTTTTAGGTTGGGTAGAAGACCGTTTCCCGATGATGGAAACGTGGAACTACCACTTAGCACAGTACTATGCACCTAAAAACTTTAACTTTTGGTATTTCTTCGGATCACTAGCCATTTTAGTGTTAGTGATTCAGATTGTTTCCGGTTTATTTTTAGCGTTTAACTATAAGCCTGATGCGGCTTATGCCTTCGCATCGGTTGAGTACATTATGCGTGATGTACCGGGTGGCTGGTTTATTCGTTATATGCACTCTACAGGGGCTTCGGCCTTCTTTATTGTGGTTTATCTGCATATGTATCGTGCGTTGATTTACGGATCATATAAAGGTAAACGCGAGCTGATTTGGCTCATAGGTATGGCGATTTATGTTGTGCTTATGGCGACAGCCTTTATGGGTTATTTATTACCTTGGGGACAAATGTCTTACTGGGGTGCTCAGGTTATTATCAACCTATTCAATACCGTACCTTATGTGGGTAATGAGTTATCTACTTGGATTCGGGGTGATTTCGTTTTAGGCGATGCGACCTTAAACCGTTTCTTTGCATTGCATTTCTTCTTACCTGCCTTAATTCTTCCTGCCTTAGTTTTCGTTCATATCGTAGCGTTACATGCGGTCGGTTCTAATAATCCCGATGGTGTGGAAATTAAACAAGGCCCGAAAGGTAATATGTGGAGTCCAACCGCTCCTACCGATGGTATTCCTTTCCATCCTTATTACACTGTCAAAGATATTGTTGGTGTGGCGGTATTCTTGTTCTTCTTCTTTGCTATTGTGTTTTTCAGCCCAGAAATGGGTGGGTATTTCATAGAAAAACCTAATTTTGAACCCGCTAATGCTTTAAAAACACCGTTGCATATTGCCCCTGTATGGTACTTCACTCCATTTTATACTGTATTACGGGCTGTTCCTGATCCTTGGTATGGTACGTTGGCGATGTTCTCAGCCATCATTGTGCTCTTCCTCTTACCTTGGTTAGATCAGAACCCAATTAAATCATGGCGTTATCGCACTCTGGCTCATAAAGCCAATCTAATCATCTTTGCCTTAGTATTTATTGTCTTAGGCTGGATGGGAGTTGAAACGGTTACTCCGGTTTATAAAGAGCTAGGCACTCGAATGACTGAAATTTACTTCTTATTTTTCATCGTGATTTGGGTACATAGTCGTCCTGCTACTGTTAATTATTTACTGTGGTTTGGCCTCTTATTAGGTTTAGTGGTGGGTATTGATTTGTGGCGCTATAACGGCGAGGTTAAAGATGAGGCTCATCAAATTCTAGTTCAGTTCATTTGGCCTTTGGCCTATCTGGCTATTACCTTGTTGTTGCCAGCCTTCGTATCGAAGTGGAATATGGAAAAACCTGTTCCAGATCGTGTTACAGATTAAGGAGTAGCCGTATGAAAAAGCTTCTAGCAGGTATTGTTTTATCAACAGCCGCTCTATTTAGTCAGGTTTTGTTGGCCTCAGGGGATACAGTACCTTTGGATAAGGCCAATATCGATGTTCACAATCAAGAAAGTGTCATTCGTGGTGCGAAGTATTTTGTGAACTACTGCATGGGTTGCCATTCAGTAGCCTTTAGCCGTTATAACCGCCTTGCTGCCGATACGGGACTGACAGATAAACAAGTCCAAGAAAACCTCATCTTTACGAGTGGTAAAGATGGTGAAATGAGTAAGGTTGGGGATAATATGGTGAATGCCATGCGTCCTGATGACGTAGAAGAGGGCTTTGGTGCAGCACCTCCTGATTTGTCTTTAACCGGACGGTTACGCGGTGGTGATTGGATTTACAGTTATCTCAAAGCCTTTTATGTCGACCCCACTCGCCCAATGGGGGTGAATAATACGGTATTCCCCAATGTGGGTATGCCACATGTCTTATGGGAATTACAGGGTTGGCAAAAACTTGAGAAGAATTGTACTCCTGCTGCCGGTGGCGAACAGGGTAAAGCAGCGGCTGATGGGGCGCATGCTGAGGCACCGCATTGTACTGAGCACTTAGTCAATATGAAGCCCGGTAAAATCTCTGGCCCTGAGTACAATCAGATCGTTCGAGATATCACCGCTTTCTTAGTGTATGTATCAGAACCCGCACAATTACACCGTAAAACGATTGGTATTTTTGTCTTATTGTTTATGGTGCTCTTTGGGGTAGTTGCGTACTTCTTGAAGAAAGAATACTGGAAGGATGTTCATTAGGAACAGTCTGGTATAACATATAGGCTACCTTGGTTAAATCCAAGGTAGCCTTTTTACTTTAGGTAGTGTAGGGAGTTTATTAATGGCTTCGTTATCCAGTCGTCGGTCAGTAATGACATTGTTTTCGTCACCTGACTCGGCGGATAGTCATCGTGTGCGCATTGTATTAGCAGAAAAAGATATTACTTATGATGTTTTGAACTTGGGCCCTAACGATAAATCGGAAGACCTAGCCGAACTGAATCCTTATAACACGACTCCTACACTCATTGATCGTGATCTAGTGTTGTATGATGCCCGCATTATTATGGAGTATTTAGATGAGCGTTTTCCTCATCCTCCGTTAATGCCAGTGGATCCAGTGACCCGTGCTCACTCGCGTTTAGCCTTATATCGGATTGAGCGTGACTGGTTTTCATTGGTTCAGGATATTGAACACGGTGATCAACAAGAAGTGACTCAAGCCCGTAAAATTTTACGCGAGAGTGTATTATCTGCGGTGGAAGTATTTGCGATTAAGCCTTATTTCTTGAGTGATGAGTTTTCGCTAGTGGATTGCACCATTGCCCCTATCTTATGGCGTTTGCCTAAGTACGGCATTGATGTACCTGAAAAACAAGCTAAGCCGATTTTACGTTATATGGATCGGGTGTTTTCACGCGATGCTTTCCAACAGTCGCTTAGCAAAATTGAAAAGTCGATACGCCCATGAGTACGCACAACCCTAATAATGAGCCGACTATGACCCCAAAACGCCCTTATTTGCTGCGGGCGTTTTACGAGTGGATTGTCGATAATGGTTTAACACCTCATGTATTGGTAGATGCCAATTATGAGAATGTAGTCGTTCCCCGTCAGTATGTAAAAAATGGTAGCATCGTGCTGAATATCAGCCCAGGGGCGGTGCATTCCTTACATATGGATAATGATGCGGTGACCTTTAGCGCTCGTTTTAATGGAGCTTCTTTTTCCGTTTATTTACCGATGCCAGCGCTTAAAGCCATTTATGCGCGTGAGAATCAACAAGGTGCAAGTTTCTATGATTCTGAATACGGTATGGAAGAGCCAGCAAAAGCGAAAGAAAGTGCCACTGAACGTTTAGAAGTGGTAGAGGGGCATAAAACCGAGGATAGCAATGATCCTACTCCTCCACGTACACGTCCCACTTTACGTGTCGTGAAATAGCCTATGCTGCTTTCGCTCATTGTCGCGATGACCCCTGAGCGTGTGATAGGTTGGCAAGGTAAAATGCCATGGCATGGACGTGTGTCTGCTGATCTGCGTTGGTTTAAAGAAAATACCCTCCATAAACCCGTGATTATGGGTAGGGCAACGTGGGACTCAATAGGACGCGCACTCCCACAGCGGCATAATATTGTGGTCACACGTCAAACGTCCTTAGTATTAGCTGGTGCTACAGTGACTCATTCTGTGGAGCAAGCGTTAGCATTAGTGGCTCATGAGCCAGAGGTGATGATTATTGGGGGAGGTGAGTTATATCGTGAGGCTTTGCCTTTGGCTCAGCGTTTGTATTTAACCACTATTCATACCCACACTCATGGTGATACCTATTTCCCTGCTATTAATCCTCAAGAATGGGTTTCCCAATTTAGTCTTTATTGTTCCCCCTTAAATGAGCAATCATTAGCATGCTCGTTTACTATTTTAGATCGTCTATCCTAACCCCCCTCAACATATAGAGTGCATTGTATGGCCTCGATACTTATCCTGAACGCTAATATCGTTAATGAAGGACTCATCAGCCAAGGCGATGTGTATATCAATAATCACCGCATTGAAAAAATAGGCTCTAATTTATCCCATTATCAAGCCGATCAAATTATTGATGCTGCCGGACGGTTTCTTATGCCGGGTATGATTGATAGTCATGTGCATTTTCGTGAGCCGGGTTTAACGTATAAGGGCACACTAGCCTCAGAAAGTCGAGCCTCCATAGCCGGTGGGATTACCAGCGTATTAGATATGCCCAATACCGTACCCTATGTGCTTACAGAAGAGGATATTATCGGTAAAAAGGCTCTCGCGCAGGGACAGTGTTGGACGAATTATGCTTTTTATTTAGGGGCATCAAATAATAATCTGGAAACTATTAAAGCACTACACCCGAATTTAGCCTGTGGGATTAAGATCTTAACCGGCTCCTCTCAGCATAATCAGGTGGTAGATGACCCTGATCGTTTGGCACTAATCTTTCAACATGCGCCGATTTTGGTAGCCATGCATTGTGAGGATATGCCGACTATTTTAGAAAACGAGGAAAGTTATCGTAGTATTTATGGCGATACTATTCCTATGGAGCTGCATCCGCTGATTAGAAGTGAAGATGCCTGCTACAAATCCTCGTCTATGGTGGTGGGGTTAGCTCGCTCATTAAAAACACGACTACATGTGTTACAGCTTTCCACCGCAAAAGAGCTAGAGTTGTTTGATGTAGGATCGAGTACGGATAAGCGGATTACGGCTGATACTTGTACACATTATTTACAATTTAGTAGTGAAGATTATGCCTTACGTGGCGCATTATTAAAGTGTGACCCTGCCATTAAAACGAGTGCTGATCGAGCCGCTTTGATTCAAGGCTTACTAGAGGGGCGTATTGATAGCATTAGCTCTGGGCATGCTCCCCATACCCTAAGCGAAAAGAATGAGCCTAGTTATTTTAATATTCCCTCTGGCTTTCCGAGCACGCAACATGCTTTACCTTCTCTCTTGGAGGGCTTTCATGAGGGCTTATTTAGCTTAGAGCATATTGTGGACAAAACCAGCCACACAGTCGCACAGCTATTTCAGATTCAAGAGCGCGGTTTTATTCGAGAGGGCTATTGGGCGGATTTAATCCTAGTGGATATTAGTAAGCCTTGGATCGCGGAACATAGTAATAGTTATTATCACTGTGGCTGGACGGCACACTTCGGGATGGAGTTTAGGAGCACCATTGACGCTACGATTGTGAATGGTACTTTAGTTTGGTATGAGGGAGCCTTTATGCCCACTGTTGCCCCTGGCACCGCGCTTGAGTTTACCCGCAGCTAGATTAGTCTAGATCGCGCACGAGGCGGAAGCCTAGATTAGTATCTAACTCATCGAAATAACGTTTTTTACGTGCGGCACTCCGCGCATGTACGGCACCATCAAACCATGAGCCGCCCTTAGTGACATACCAATGGGGGTCTGCGGTTGGCGAGGGAGAGCCATCACGATGAGCGTTTAAATGTGATCGAGTCCAGTGGCTGCTGGTAAATTCCCACACATTACCGTGCATATCATAGACATTCCACGTATTCGGCTCACGAATCCCTACCTCACTAGGTCTAACACTCATTAAACAACGGGGGAAAAACCAGCGCTGCTTATTCTTAGCCTCTTCATAGGGGAAGTTAGGATTAAAATGCACCTCTTTACAGCTCACGGTTTCCCCAAAGTAAAAGGGGGTTTGGGTACCCGCACGGGCGACATATTCCCATTCTGGCTCGGAGGGGAGGCGATATTTGATACCGGTACGAAACTGTAACCATTCTAGATAGAGGCGAATATCCTCAAGACGAATATTGATAACAGGATATCGACCGCCATACCACAGCAATTCAGGCCGTAAAGACCAGCCGGTTTCTTGTTTAAACTGCTCAAATTCAGCCCCAGTGACCGGAAACTGTCCGATAGCAAAGGGTTTAGCTAATTGAACAGTATGCACGGGGGCTTCGTGGGGTTGATGTCCGTATTCCTCGGCGCTAGAACCCATTTCTAATAAGCCTGCTGGAATGACAACCATTAGCGGGCTATGCCCTGAACCATCCTGAAAATGATCCCTAAAAACTGTATCTAAGCCATGTGCTTGAGCGGTTTGAGACTGTAATATTCTGAGATGATCAGCCAGTAAGGTAGGGTCTGGCGTGGAGTGAGAGGGGAACATCCGAGGGGAGGTGAGAGCGGTCATCATGTCCTTAAAACCTTAAATCTTAACAATAGAATATTACAGTGCGTGGAATAGTACCGGGCTTAATTATAACATTAACCAATGATATTGAATGTATCACCTTTTTTAGGTAACTATTCACCAGTAATTTAGGTTAGCATCATCTATATTTGATGGAAATATAGTCTAATGGGGAAAAGATTATGATCCAAGTCGTAGAACCGTCTGCTGAGTATACTCAGGAGAGCAACGGCAACATCACACAACGATTAATCGAAGGGTTAATGCTCTACCGTAATGAGTTGGGAGAGTTAGGACAGCGCCTAGAATTGTTGATTCGTTGTGAGGGTGTCTTGCCTACTGATCAAGCTTTTTTAAAGCATATTCATTAGTCAAACCTCTGCTGGACTAAGTGTGGCCTTTGTCAGATCAAAAGTAGTTCCGTTTATAAGTGGAAATTAACCTTTTAGCCATAGTATGCTACGCTAGCATAGAACTGGATTATTAATATAATTTATAGACTAGCTACTAATTGGTTAGTGACTAGATATTGGCCTTATCACTCTAATAATAAAATAACGACACACTATGTACGGTAATAATAGTCAACAGCAGGGGTTCAGCCTGCTCGAAGTGCTCATCGCAGTATTAATATTATCCGTGGGCTTACTAGGATTGGCTAGTATGCAAGTGGCTAATCTCAAAGTAGTACATAATTCTAGTCAAAAACAGCAAGCCACTCTCTTACTAAATGACCTAGCCGCCCGAATACGGAATAACTTCACTGGTGCTAAAGCAGGGAATTATGAAACGCCCGCCCCTCTGACCGATTGTGGTACTGCTCCTGCTAATACCTGTCAGAGTGAAAGTTGCAATCCTAGTGAGATTGCGGCTTTAGATCTCGCCCAAATCATGTGTGGCGATGGATCGGGGAGTATTGGGGTTAGAAATTCGCTTACTAATGGTCAACTGAGCATTACCTGCCCAGCAGGATGTGGTCAAGGGTTAAATCTCAGCATTCAGTGGCAGGAGCGCATCATCACTAAAAATAATAAAGGTACAACGGATGTAGCAGAAACAAGTGAGTTTCAGCCTTTTGATCTATCCCTGCAAATTATGGTAAGGAACTTTTAATTATGGGACTTACTCGATCTCAGCAAACCGGCTTATCATTCGTTGAATTACTGATTAGTATGGTGATTGGCATTGTCATATTAGGGGGAATACTAACCGTTTATATGGCAGGTAAGCGTAGTTATAGCGATAGTGAACAATTAGTCGTGATGGATGAAAGTGCTCGCAGTGCCATTGATATTTTACGTCGGCATTTAGAGCATGCGGGCTATGCCTCAATAACGGGTATGCCAGTGACGGATTATGTTTTAAATTCTAATAACACGATTAGTGGTAATAGTGTCAACTCGGCTAATAACGTAAAAATTAGTGTAGATGGATCAGGTAAAGAGAGTGATATAGTTGGCATACGCTTTAGGCCAGATGATCGTATTCACACCGATTGTGCTGAAAATGATCTAGATGAAAACCTTATTTGTACCGGCTTTAAAACATCTTGTAATACCTCTAATACACTTGCTAGCGATAATATCACTTTTATTTATAATAGCTTTGTAGTTAAAACAAATAGTGAGGAAAATAATGTAAATGACAAAATTCCTCTTTTATATTGCCAAAGCTCATTAGGTCCTTCTGTAGCAGTTGTTCAGGGCATTGAAAAAATGCAAGTTAATTATGGTATTGATACCGATGGCGATAGGGTAGCGGATCGCTATTTAACGGCTACCGAAGTCAATACTGAAGACTTGTGGAATAGCATTAAAACTATTCAAGTTGCCCTATTAGTAAGATCACGTGATTATTTTTACCCTACTGCACAACAAGAATCTTTTACTTTATTAGATAAAGCATTTGTTTTTACTGATCGTTATCGACGTGCTGTTTATAAAACTACTATTCGCCTTAGGAATCTTGAGGGTTAAATAATCATGACTTTATTCAGCTCACATCTAAAACAGCAAGGCTCAGTATTAATGTGGGGGTTAGTCATTTTGTTAGTGATGACCGTACTAGGGGTCGTTGGAGCTAAAATGGCTACTACCGATATCAATATCGCGGGGAATGAAATATTTCGCACCCTGTCTTATCAAGCTGCCGAGTCAACGATTGAGCGCTCCACTGATTTGTTTTACCAAAATAGGGCTGCTGAATTAAAAGGTGAAAAAGAATTAGTGGGGAAGTTTGAAGACCGCGCGATGGAGGGTACGGTTAACTCAGATGCTACAATAATGATGAGTAAAAAAGTTAGCTGTAATATGTTAAATGACTTAGCGATGAGCACTTCAATGAAAGCAGATGATTATGAGTGTCGTTTATTTGATATTGAGGTGAATGCTAGGGTAGCAGGAACAGGGGCTAAAAGCACTCATGCTTTAGGTGTGATGCGTTTTACTCCCGCCTCGGCAAATAATAATTAAATAGTATTATTGATCTAAATTATTTATTTAATCTAAAAATATAAAATAACTACATTACACTCATCACTATAATAACTAGGTGTTAGATGAAAAAGTTAAAAATACAACAAGGTTTTACCTTAATAGAGTTAATGATAGTATTGGTGATTGTTGCAGTGATTGCCGCCTTCGCTTATCCCAGCTATCTCAGTAGTGTACAAAAATCAAATCGTACCGATGCCTTTATTAGCTTAAATGAGGTGGTACAATTACAGGGTGAGTATTTCATTCGTAATCGTAGTTATGCTAGAGACTTAACCCAGCTTGGTTATAGCGATACAACGATTGATAGTGGGCAAAAAAATTATGATATTAGTATGACCGTATTACCTAGTAATTGCTCAGGTAATAGCACGACATTATGTCAATCTTTTGATGCTATTGCTGTACCTAATACCGATAGCAGCCAACCAACGGGACAAGCTAAAGATGAAACTTGTCAAGAGTTGAGTATTAATAGTCAAGGAAGAAAAGCAGCTAAAGATAAAAAGAAGAACGACTCTACCAGTAGTTGCTGGCGTTAAGACTATTATTCATAGTTAAAATAATAATTTTAAAAGGTAGTAGTATGAAAAAGCGCTTTGCTGTTAAAAACTTAATGAGTAGTTTAGTATTACTACTCAGTTTTGTTTTAAATACTGTATCAGCAGATCCCATAGAGTTATTCACCAGTAATGCCGCTGAAAATGATGCTGCTAATGTATTATTTGTCTTAGATAACTCCGGCAGTATGTTAGTTTCTGTACCTGGTTCGGGCGGAAAGACCCGCATGAAAGTAATGCAGGAGTCTTTACAACAAGCTTTAGCTGGTGCTTCGAGTGATATTAATGTAGGTGTGATGCGCTTTGGTGGTAATGGTATTTATGAGAAAGCCAATGGAGTATCATTTCCAATTAGCCCTATTGATGCAGATGCTTATGCTATTGTTAAAGATTATCAAAGTTCTGATAATTTACCGGATATCACACAAGGAACTCCAGTACGTAATTATTTAGCGACTATTGCTAATTCATGGGTAGAGTTTAATGGTACACCGTTAGTCGATGCTTTATATGAAGCGGTATTATATTTTAGAGGTATGTCCCCTAATGCTGGGTTTTTACCGTCCACAGCTTTAAGAGCAGCCCACCCCTCTACTTATAGCGGGGCTATTAGCTGTAGCACTACACAAAACGTATGGTGTTTAAATGAGCGGGGAGGGTGTCCTGCAACTAAAACTAATTGTAGTTTATATACCTATCAAGGCTTACCGTTAAGCATGTGTTTATACCCAGAGTGTACAGCAGCTAATGGTTTTGCGAGCTATAAATCTCCTATTGCTGAAATATGCCAGAAAAATTTTATTGTATTAATGACTGATGGCGCACCTTCAGAAAATGCAGTTAAAGATAAAATAAAAACCGAGATTTTTAATAATACCAAAACTTGTCAAACATCCCCAGATTTCTTCGGTATGGGTGAGTGTGGTAGTGAATTAACGCAATATCTATCAGAAAATGATCAATCTGCGAGTATTGAGGGCAAGCAAGCGATTGAAACTTTTACCATTGGCTTTGGTTTAGAAGATGCTGCGGCTAAAAATTATTTAAAGAATCTAGCCTCACCTAATGGAGCATTTTATACCGCTAATAATGCTGAGGAGCTTACCAAAGCTTTTCAAAGTATTATTAAGGCTGCTGAAAAGCAATCACTCTCAGTGAGTTCTCCTGCCTATACCTTAAGTTCTTCTAATAATTTAGCCAGTGGTGATGAGATATTTATTCCGGTATTTGATAGTTCTACTAAGCCATTATGGAACGGTAATTTACGTAAGTTTAAATTATCTGAAGTAACGACTAATGGTGTAAAAGAAACTAAGATAATAGGAAAAAATAGTAAGCCAGCACTGAGTGAGAGTGAGGATGGGCGTTTTGCCGATGATGCTCAAGATGAGTGGAGTACAGCACCGAGTGGCAATGATGTCACTTTAGGAGGTGCAGCCAGCCTATTAGATCCTAATAAGAGAAATTTGTGGACTGATTTAGGTGATCAAGGCTTATCTCTTATTAATGAAGAAAATGCGTTGATTACCAAAAGCCTATTAAGTCGAACGGTGAGTGCCAAAACGAGCTTAGGTGATTTAAGTAACCTAAACTTAACACAGCAAAGCTATACCAATCTATGGTGGTATGATTGTGATGGACAATATCACACAGGCATGCCAGCAGGTGGAATGAGTGAGTTAATCACAAATACAACTTGTATGAAGATTGTTGATGATGCGACGCGTATTAAATATATTAAATTTATCAGAGGTTTTGCTAAAAAAGAGACTGGCGAAATTTCTGAGGTAGCACGTAAACATATGGGTGATATTATTCACTCTAAGCCCGTTATCTATAGTTATGCAACTGGTGAAAAAACGGTATTCGTAGGTTCTAATGAAGGTTTTCTCCATGCTTTTAATGCTGAAACTGGGGTAGAGCGCTGGGCCTTTATGCCTAATAGTTTATTAAAAAATATCGGAGTATTTTTTGATAATGATGAAAGATTAAAGCATGTATATGGTGTAGATGGCCAAGTCCGTATTTGGGTAAATGATGTCAATAATGATGGAGTTATTAACTCTAGTACGGGGCATGATGAAGGGGTTTATGCCATTTTTGGTTTAGGCCGAGGTGGTAGTCACTATTATGTATTAGATGTTACGAATCCAGATAAGCCTTATTTAAAGTGGCATATTGATCATAATACGGCGGGCTTTGAAAAGCTGGGAGAAACGTGGGGTAAACCGGCTTTAGCAGCTCTAAAAGCAGTTAACCAAAGTACAGGTGTTAGCCAAAATCAACCTGTTTTAGTATTTGGTGCTGGTTATGATGCTCGTAAAGATGAGCAGGACATTACTAAACGCCTCCCCGATCAAAAGGGATTAGATGTTTATATTGTGGAAGCTTTAACAGGTAAATTATTGTGGTCATTAAAAAATAATAGTGCTGCAACCTTAGAGCATAGTGTAGCCGGTGATATTCGAGTTTTAGACCTGAATCGGGATGGTTCACTAGATCGATTGTATTTTGCCGATACGGGGGGCTATGTATGGCGAGCCGATATTTATTCAACCGATGGAGGTAGTTACACCGCTCAGGTATCTAAGTTAGCGGATTTAGGTGGGAATACACAGGGAATTAGTCGGCGCATGTTTTTCGCAGAGCCAGATGTGGCCATGCAAATGAGTAAGGGGAAACCCATATTGACCTTGGCTTTAGGCAGCGGTTATAAAATGCACCCATTGAGTACAGCAATCCCGGATCGCTTTTATGTGTTAAAAGATGATTATGTCTACACCGCCCGCCCAGAGGGTGCGTCTATTCTGAAGGAAGATGTGAATGTCATGCCGCAAAAGAATTTGAGTAGTAAATCTTTCTTAGAGAGTGACTATAAAGGGTGGTATATGCCTTTAGCCTTTAATGGCGAAAAGAGTATGTCTAAGGCGCTGACCTTTATGGGGAAAATCATTTTCACGACCTTAGCCGTAGCCGATGAAGACGGTGTCGCGAGTGTCGCGGAGGCTTGTTCTAAATTGACCACCACCTCTCGCGCTTATGTCTTAGATTTAATGACGGGTGATGCGGTAGCCGACTTAGATCGTGATGGTGAGGGCAAAAATAAGTTTTTGGTCATTAAGGGCGGGGATGTGCTTGAGTCACCACAGTTAGTGTTTAAAAAGCCCACCGCTGCCGATGGCAGTGCTTGTGTACAAGGCGATTGCCAGCAGATAGTAGAGGTAAGAGTCGGTAAATTAAGTTTGCCGCTTTTGGATATAAACAATACCTCTAAATCTAATGATAAATTAGTTGAAAGTGTTGATTTATCTAAGATTGTGCCAAGAATGTATTGGTTAAACCAGGATGTTTCGCCCAATACCAATAGCGGTCACTAGCTACAGTGGTGTTTCAACGGACATGACCCAACGTTACACGGTCATGTCCGGCTAAGTCGGTGTGAGTATTAATCATTTGAAACCCTGCCTGAGTATATAAAGCCCTCACAGCTACCCCTTGATCATAACCATGTTCAACTAGTAACCACCCCTGAGTACTTAAGTAAGCAGGGGCTTGTTGAATAATAATCTTTAAATCATCCAATCCATCCTGACCTGCGGCTAGTGCTGTTAAGGGTTCAAAACGTACATCTCCCTGACTGAGGTGCTCGTCATGGGCGGCAATATAGGGCGGATTAGAAACGATCATGTCAAAACGATTAGCCGAATTTTGCGCTAGCTCAGCAAACCAACTCGATTGGAGAAATTGAATATTTGTAAGCTGATGGCGTTCAGCATTGCGCTTAGCGACCTCTAAAGCGGGAGCACTGCGTTCAATGGCTGTGATTTGTGTCAAAGGACGCTCACTAGCGAGTGCTAAGGTAATAGCGCCTGTACCTGTGCCTAGATCTAATACCTTACAAACGTGGTCATGAGGTAAGCGTTCTAAAGCTAATTCTACCAATAGCTCAGTTTCAGGGCGGGGAATGAGGGTATCTGGAGTGACCATGAGGTCTAGTGTCCAAAACTCACGCTGACCGATTAAATGAGCAATGGGATGCCCCTGTAAGCGTTGTTGAAGGAGTGCTTGGAAGTGCTGTGCTTGCTCTGGACTAAGTACTTTCTCAGGCCAAGTAAATAAATAGCTCCGTGGTTTATTTAATACCTGTGCCAGTAATAACTCCGCGTCTAAGTGGGCACTTTCAGCTCTAGGTGAAAGTGCGCTCACCGCCATTTGTAGCGCTGCTTTAATCGTTAAACTACTCATGCCTCATCAGCAAGCAGAGCTAATTGATCAGCCTGATACTCATTCACCAATGGCTCAATCACATCATCCAAATAACCCGTCATCACATCATCGAGCTTATAAAGCGTGAGATTAATACGGTGATCTGTCACCCGCCCCTGTGGGAAGTTATAGGTACGAATACGCTCCGAACGATCACCGGAGCCTACTAGATTGCGACGAGTTTCGGCTTGTTCAGCCGCTTGTTTTTGACGCTCACGCTCTAATAAACGGGCTTGTAATAGCGACATAGCACGGGCGCGGTTTTTGTGTTGCGAACGCTCGTCTTGGCATTCCACCACTAAGCCTGAAGGTAAATGGGTAATCCGAATGGCAGAATCGGTTTTATTAACGTGTTGTCCCCCCGCACCGGAGGCACGATAGGTATCTACCTTTAAATCAGCCGGATTAATGTCTTGAGCTTCGACTTCATCAATTTCAGGTAAAATCGCGACCGTTGCGGCAGAGGTATGTACCCGTCCTTGTGATTCGGTTTCAGGCACCCGTTGCACCCGATGTGCTCCTGACTCAAACTTTAAGCGTGAATAGGCTCCCGTGCCAATTAAACGGGCAATGACTTCACGATAACCGCCGTGTTCCCCTTCATTGCTACTGACCACTTCGACTTGCCAACGGCGTTGTTCGGCATAGCGCGAATACATGCGGAATAGATCTCCCGCAAAAATAGCCGCCTCATCGCCCCCCGTTCCGGCACGAATTTCCAAGAATACATTGCTGTGATCGTGGGGATCAGTAGGTAGCAATAAGCGCTGTAGCTCTAATTCTTGTGGGGCAATACGTTCTTTAGCGGCATTGAGTTCTTCATAGGCCATTTCCCGCATTTCGGGGTCATCGATCATTTCTTTTGCAGTTTCAATATCTTCTAGTGTTTGCTGATAGGTACGAAACGCGAGGGCGACTGGCTCTAACTGCGCATATTCAATCGACAGTTTGCGAAATTGTTGTTGGTCATTAATTACCTCAGATTCACCTAGTAATAAGGCGATCTCACTATAGCGTTCGCTGAGGCTTTCGAGTTTGTGCAAAATAGAATCTTTCACGATTTAATCACGATCAGTTAAGTTGAATAGCTTACGTGCATATTCCAGTTGAGCATAATCCCCCAAACGAGCCGCTTGATTGAGGGCTTGGGTAGGGGCGTGCGTTAATTTATTGGTAAGAGTATGGGCGAGGTACTCTAGTACTTCTTCAGTAGGGTGCTGATTATCCAACATTTGTCTAGCTTTAGATAATACTTCTTGGCGCATCAGGTCATTTTGCTGACGATAGTAACGAATCAACTGCATATGCTGCTGAGCGCGTAGCCATTCGGCAAACGTATTCACCTCAGTGACGACCATTTCTTCCGCTTGAGCCGCCGCTTCTCGTCGTGACTGTAGGTTTTCCTCAATCACCGACTGTAAATCATCCACGGTATAGAGATAAATATCATCTAATTCACTGACTTCAGGCTCTATATCGCGCGGTACAGCAATATCCACCATAAAGATGGGCCGATGTTTACGCTGTTTAAGAGCGCGTTCCACTAAACCTTTACCAATAATAGGTAAGGGTGCAGCCGTGGAGGAAATAACAATATCTGCTTTCGGTAAGTAATCCGCAATAGCACTTAAAGGAATCGCCGTCCCATGAAATTGCTCGGCTAAAGCTTGTGCTTTAGGCAGGCTACGATTAGCAATAATCACCGTACCAATATTATTGGCTACTAAATGTTTGCCAACGAGTTCAATCGTTTCACCTGCCCCTACTAATAGGGCGGTTTGACGCTCAAAATGACTAAAAATTTGCTTGGCTAAACTCACTGCTGCAAAAGCGACCGAGACTGGATTGGCTCCAATATTGGTTTGAGTACGAACTTTTTTAGCAGTCGTAAACGCATGTTGAAGTAAGCGATTGAGTTGATTACCCGTGGTATGGGCTTGGTGCGCGGTTTTGAGCGCATCTTTTAACTGCCCTAAAATTTGCGGCTCACCTAAAATGAGCGAATCTAAACCACAAGCGACCCGTAGGGTATGTTGTACGGCTTGTTCTGTATCATAGGTATAGAGATAAGGTTTTAGCTCATTCAGGGTAATACCATGGAAATTAGCAAACCATTGGGTGATAGTTTTGACTTGTTCAGGCTGTAAAACCACTACATAGAGTTCAGTACGATTACAGGTGGACAGAATTAAACTTTCTGTGGTGAGGAGTCGGGCTTCGTTAAGCGCTTGTTGTAAACGCTCTGGCGTAAAAGCCACTCGTTCACGTAATTGTACGGGAGCTGTTTTATGGTTGACGCCGATCACAAAAATAGTCATGGAAGCAGAGGCACTTTGGTACATTTAATTTTCCGAATCGCCGATTTTCTGCTACGTTATACACGATTACAAGGCAATTCGTTGCGCCATGCCCTTAAAGTATTAATATATCTAAACATTTGGGTGTCGCAAGACACTAGGGAATGATATGTCACCAACATCATTATCGCGTCGCTTATATCACACTATGCTCGCTTTAGCGCTAGTCGGAGGCGCTTTAACAACCCCAACGGTATTTGCACTAGATCCCGTCAAGGATTCCGCGCAAGAAACGCCTGAGGCACCGATTCAGCTGAATTTTAGCTCTGAGCGCAGCAGAAATATGTTTCATCTGATTGTAGGAGAGCTGTATCGACAACAAGACCAAATAGAACAAGCCTTAGAACACTATGCCATTGTTGCCGGAAATACCAAAGATATTAACATTTCTAAAGAAGCAGCTCAGATTGCTATAGAGGCAGGGGATAATAAATTAGCGGAACGTTTTGTTACTCAATGGGCTGAAGCCAAGCCTACTTCTATGGATGTCTATCAAGCACGAGCTATTGTACGCGCACGAGCTGGAGAGTATGACAAAGCGTTAGAAGATGTCGTTTGGTTACGTGATGCCGCGAATAAAAAATCGGGGCATGGGTTTGAGTATATTCTCTCAACCCTGACCTTAGAGGCAGGGCCTGAAGCCGCGTATGAGGTATTTAAACGTTATAGCCAAACAATAGATAAGTCGCCTGCGGTGAAAGTTGCAGTGGCTCATTTAGCCCAGACATTAGAGCGTGATACCGATACTATAGCCTTAGTGGATGAGATTGATAGAGTAGGTTCTGCTGCTGAGAAAGAACAAGCCGCTTATATTCGCTCTAAGATTTACCTGCGCCAAGGTAAACCGGAAGAAGCTTTAAAAATATTAGAACCCTTTATTAAAACGACTAAAGAATACGAATTAAAACTGGATTATGCGCGTACTCTGGTTATGTTAGAGCGTCGTGTTGAGGCTATGCCTATTTTTAAAGAGCTATATGAGTCTCAACCGGATGATGATAATACGTATTATACCTTAGGGTTACTGTATCTAGAGCAAAAAGAATATACCTTTGCTGAGCCACTCATTAAAAAGCTCTTGGAAATCCCCAGCCGTCGCCATGATGCCAATTATTTTCTAGGGCAGATCTTTGAGGGGCTAAATCGTCCAGATGATGCTTTCAAAGTGTATGAGCAAGCTTTACCTAATAGTCGTTTTGCCAATGAGGCTATGGTACGAGCGGCAGCCTTATTAAACACCAAGTCAGGGCTAGATTCTGCTTTAAAGTGGCTAGCGGAACAGGCGAGTAAATTGAATCTTAATGAGGCTCAACAAGCGGATGTACGCCGTGTAGAAGCCCAATTATTACAAGATGCTGAGCGTTATCCAGAGGCAGCGGAAATACTCACTAAAGCCGATAAATTACGCCCTAATAACCCCGATACGCTCTATCAGCGCTCCTTAGTCTATGAAAAAATGGGGAAAATCACGGAGGCAGAGCAAGATTTAAAGGCTATTTTAAGTAATAATCCCGATAATGCCCCTGCATTAAATGCGTTAGGATACTTATTGACTGTCAATACTCAGCGCTATAAAGAAGCTCAAGAAATGATTCAAAAGGCAGCAAAATTAAATCCAGAGGATCCTGCTATTATGGATAGCTTAGGCTGGGTGGCTTTTAAACTCAATGAGTTAGAGAGTGCTGAGACCGAGTTGCGTAAAGCCTTTAAGTTGTTGCCTGATGCTGAAGTGGGTAGCCATTTAGCCCAAGTGTTACATGCACGAGGTAAGACGGAGGAAGCAAAAAAATTGCTAGCCGACCTCATGAACAAGTATCCTAATAATAAATTACTAGCCGAGGCCAACAAACGTGTAGTGGGCTTAAAGTAGTCTATAGTTGTTAACTGATTAATTGTTCAGGATGAATTCATGAGAAATGGCCTTTTAGCGCTTGGCGCATGTTTATTGGCAACTGGCTGCGCACAGCAAACGACTCCTTTATCAGCAACGGATCCTTTAACGGTACCTGCTGCCTATGATGCACCTGTGTCTGTGCCTGCAGTGGCGGTGGCGACCACGATTAAAGCAGGTACACCGAAAGAAATGTGGGCGCAACGCAATGAGATTTTTAATCGCATGTCTGCGTGGCGTATGCAGGGTAAGGTGGGGTTACAGGTTAAGCAGCAAAGCTGGACGTTTAGCTTATCTTGGTTACAACAAGGTAATGATCAATATGAAATGAATATTAAGAATCCGCTGACCGGCTCTGTCATGGCCTATTTGAAAAGCTCTGGTAGTGTCGTGAATCTTAAAGCTGCCGATGGGAAAGAGTATCAAGACTCGGATGCTGAGCGTTTATTAAAGCAACGGACAGGTATTAGCTTGCCGGTGAGTGGTTTACGCTATTGGACGCGTGGTATTGCCTCCCCTCAGTCTGAAATTCAAGCATTACAACTGGATAACTTAGGGCGTCCTACCTCCTTACAACAAGAGGGTTGGGTAGTGACTTATACGGGTTATCAAAGTCGTTCACCGAGTGCTTTACCGACTAAAATGTCTTTAGAGCGTGCTGCAGAGCAAATACGTGCGAAGGTGGTAGCGCGCGATTGGCAAACTCGTTATTAACCCATGGATCGTTTAACACTACCTGCTCCGGCAAAATTAAATCTGTTTTTGCACATTACTGGGCGACGCCCCGATGGCTATCATTTGCTCCAAACGCTGTTCCAGATCTTAGATTATGGCGACAGTATTCAACTGATACGGCGTGATGATGGCAAACTTAGGCGTGTAGCGGGTAATGAATCAGTACCAGAGGAAACAGACTTAATGATTCGTGCGGCTCAGCTTTTAAAACAGGTGAGCCAAACGAGATTTGGGGTAGATATTGTGATTAATAAGCGCCTCCCTATGGGGGGCGGCTTAGGTGGTGGTAGCTCTAATGCTGCCACCGTTTTAGTAGGGCTGAATCAATTATGGCGGTGTGGTTTAAAGCCTGAGCAATTAGCCGAGTTAGGCTTACGTTTAGGGGCAGATGTCCCCGTATTTGTGCTAGGGCATACCGCATGGGCAGAAGGGGTTGGTGAGCAATTAACCGCTATTGATTTGCCCGAACGTTGGTATCTAGTGGTAGTACCCGATGCTCATGTCGCAACCCGTGAAATTTTTTTAAATCCACGCTTGACAAGAAACTGCGAACCCATCACAATGGCGACCTTCTTGAACGGGGTAACGCAAAATGTGTTTGAATCCATCGTTCGGGAGCAGCATCCTAACATTAATCAAGTCTTTGAATTGCTTAGTCAATATGCAAAGCCTAGATTAACCGGTTCTGGTGCTTGTGTGTTTGCTGAGTTTGATTCTCAAATAGCAGCAGACCAAGTACAACAAAAGTTATCCACTACTTGGGATACTTTTGTAGCTAAAGGTGTCAAACAATCACCCTTAGTGACTCAACTAAAACTCAATTGATGGGCTGTCGCCAAGCGGTAAGGCACTGGATTTTGATTCCAGCATACCTAGGTTCGAATCCTAGCAGCCCAGCCATCTCCCAACTGCGAGTTCTTCATGTCCGACGATAGAATGATGGTGTTTACGGGTAACTCAAACCCCGAACTGTCCAGCAAAATCGTTGACCACCTCGGTATCCCCCTTGGCAAAATTAAAGCAGAGCGCTTCAGCGATGGTGAAGTGCATGTTGAATTGCTAGAAAATGTGCGTGGTCGTGATGTTTTTGTGGTGCAATCTACCTGTACTCCCACCAATGATAATTTAATGGAATTACTGATTATTGTAGATGCACTCTATCGTGCGTCCGCAGGTCGTATTACGGCAGTAATTCCTTATTATGGCTATGCTCGCCAAGACCGTCGAGTCCGCTCCCGCCGTGTACCTATCTCCGCTAAATTAGTGGCTGATATGATTGTAACGGCGCATGTGGATCGGGTGTTGACCATTGATCTGCATGCCGAGCAAGTGCAAGGCTTCTTTGATCTACCCGTAGACAATATCTATGCCTCGATTGTGCTAGAGGAAGATTTACGTGCTAAAGAAGTCGCAACCGATAGCCGCCTATTAGTGGTATCACCCGATATTGGCGGGGTCGTGCGGGCGCGTGCTCTGGCTAAAAATCTAGGTGATCATACCGATTTAGCCATTATCGATAAACGTCGTCCTGAGCCGAATAAGGCCGAGGTGATGAATATTATTGGTAATGTAGAGGGGCGTCATTGTGTCTTGATCGATGATTTAATCGATACGGGCGGAACCCTGTGCAATGCGGCGGCGGCATTGAAAGAGCGCGGTGCTTTAAGTGTATGCGCTTATGCAACACACGCTGTTTTCTCCGGCAATGCGGTTAAAAATATTGAAAATTCAGTGATCGATGAGGTGGTTATCACCGATACCATTCCATTGAGTCATGAGGCGAGTAAGTGTTCTAAGATTCGCCAAGTATCCGTCGCTGGATTATTAGCTAAAACAATTTTACGAATTAACCGAGATGACTCGGTGAGTTCATTATTTGAAGAAGCCTAATTGAACTATTAATTAGGTGCGGGCTAATTTGGTCGCGAGTTAGCCCGTTTATTTAATCTTTGGAGTTAACCATGTCTAAAACCTATTCTTTAAAAGCTACCAAACGTGCCGATCAGGGCAAAGGTGCGAGCCGCCGCCTACGTCACACTGGTGCAGTACCTGCCATTGTTTATGGTGCAGGTAAAGAGCCTTTAAATATCACTCTAGATCACAATGAGCTAGTACGTAATCTACAAGATGAAGGTTTCTACTCGCAATTAATCGCGCTAGATGTGGACGGTACGATTGAGACGGTAGTATTGCGTGATCTACAACGTCACCCTGCTAAAGTATTGGTGATGCATGCTGACTTACAACGTATCCAAGCGGATCATTTAATTCGCGTAAGTGTACCGTTACACTTCATTAATGTTGAAACTTCAACAGGTGTGAAAGTTCAAGGCGGCGCGTTGAATCAATTATTAAACAACGTTGAAGTCTCTTGCTTACCAAAAGATATTCCTTCTTATATCGAAGTGAATATGCAAGATGTTGAAAAAGGCCAAATCCTGCACTTATCAAATCTAGTATTACCCGCTGGTGTGACTTTACCTCAACTCACGTTAGGTCAAGATCACGATCAAGCGGTAGCGGCTATTCACTAATTGAGTGATTAAGGAATGACTATCCAGCTAATTGCTGGCTTAGGCAATCCGGGCGCGAAGTACGACAAAACCCGGCACAACGCCGGGTTTTGGTTTGTAGATGAGCTTGCTCGACGCTATAACGCCAGTTTTAATTTTGAAAAGCGCTTTTCTGGCGAAGTCTGTCGTATTGTCGTTAAAAATCAGCCTATCTGGTTAATTAAACCCACTACCTTTATGAATCTAAGTGGTGTTGCGGTACGGCAATTAGCAGATTTTTATCGTATTCCTGTCGAACAAGTACTGATTGCACACGATGAGTTAGATTTAAATCCCGGAACCGTGCGCTTAAAGCATAGCGGAGGTCACGGTGGGCATAATGGTTTGCGTGATTTACACGCCCATATGACCAAAGATTATTGGCGTCTACGTTTGGGGATTGGTCATCCCGGCGATAAAAATAAAGTACATGATTATGTATTATCAGCCCCCTCCTTAAACGATAGTATTGCAATTACCAATGCCATTGATGCGGCAGCGGATAGTATTGAATTAATTACAGCAGGTGATATGCAAAATGCTATGCAACAATTGCATGGTAGAACGTAGGCATCTGTTTGAAAGAGGATTAAGAACATGGGTTTCAAGTGTGGCATTGTCGGATTGCCAAATGTCGGTAAGTCAACGCTGTTTAATGCCTTAACCAAGGCCGGTATTCAGGCTGAAAATTACCCGTTTTGTACCATTGAACCCAATGTGGGCATGGTTCCCGTGCCTGATCTGCGTCTTAATGCACTCGCAGAGATTGTAAAACCGGAGCGTATTTTACCGACCACGATGGAGTTTGTGGATATTGCAGGCCTAGTCGCGGGTGCCTCAAAAGGTGAGGGCTTGGGTAATCAATTTTTAGCCCATATCCGTGAAACCGATGCGATTGCTCAGGTGGTTCGTTGTTTTGAAAATGACGATATTATTCACGTCGCGGGTAAAATAGAGCCTCTTAGTGATATTCGCGTGATCAATAATGAGTTGATTCTGGCGGATATGGAGACGATTGATAAGGCCATGAATCGAGTCAGTCGTGCGGCTAAATCGGGTGCTAAAGACCTCGTATTACAATTACAAACCATGCAAAAGCTGGCGACTCATTTAGAGAATGGTAATCCGGTACGTTCTGCGGGATTAAATGCTGAAGAGTTAGCCTCTATTCGTGAGCTACATTTAATTACGGTGAAGCCCTTATTATTTATTGCGAATGTGGCTGAGGATGGTTTTGAAAATAATCCCTTTTTAGATCAAGTACGCGCTCATGCTGAGCTAGAAAAAGCTCAAGTCGTTCCGGTCTGTGCCGCATTAGAATCTGATATTTCTCAGTTAGAGCCTGAGGAGCAAGCTGAATTCCTAGAAACGATGGGTATGACCGAACCCGGTTTAAATCGGGTGATTCGTGCTGGTTATGATTTACTAGGGTTACAAACCTTTTTCACAGCAGGTGTGAAAGAAGTACGAGCGTGGACGGTGCATAAAGGGGCAACCGCTCCGAATGGCGCAGGGCGGATTCATACCGATTTTGAGCGTGGTTTTATTCGTGCTGAAGTGATTGCTTATGCTGATTTTATTGCCTACAAAGGCGAGCAGGGCGCGAAAGATGCGGGTAAATGGCGCTTAGAGGGTAAGGAGTATATTTTACACGAGGGCGATGTAGTACATTTTCGCTTTAATGTATAAGGTCTGTCTTGACAATTTAGCCAGCTCCCGTTAAGATTTGCGCCTCTCTTGGCTACGTAGCTCAGTCGGTTAGAGCACAGCACTCATAATGCTGGGGTCGTAGGTTCGAATCCAACCGTAGCCACCAAGATTTTATGAAAGCCCCTACAGGCCGCAATCTGTAGGGGCTTTTGTGTTTCAGATTGTCTCAGGTTATCCCATCGAAAACATTGTGTTATCCATTGCTTTTAGGCATCACTCAGAGACGAAGCAATGAAAACGCATAAAAAACTAACAGATTCAATACTTAAGAGCTTAAAACCTAAAGAGAAGGAATACAGCCTTAGTGATGATGCAAGTCTGTACCTAGTGGTCAAACCCACCGGCTATAAGTCATGGCGTTTTAATAATGGTGATTTAGACTCTCTGAACTCTCTAGATCATGTTACTTTTCAGCCATTTTGTAGCATATTGAGTAAGTAGTATTTCAATTCTTTCGCTACACTACCATCATGTCTCAAGTATTCTTTAGATATTAGTTGAATTATGATCGTCAATAATCCGAATTCTATTTTTAGGAGCTTTGAGTGTTCTATCCCGTTATAGAGATTACCCAGGCTGATGAACTGGAGCAATTAGGGACAAAATCCAAGTTCTGGTTCGTCACCCCTGAAGGGGAAAAACATTTATGCAAATTTGGTAGGCCTAATACAGGTGAAAACTGGTCTGAAAAAGCGGCTTGCGAGTTGGCAAAATTACTAGGAATTCCTTGTGCCACCTATGATCTAGCCTCTTTTAAGGGAAAACAGGCAGTTGTTAGTTATAACCTTACTGCTAAAGCTTTATATTTAGTTCATGGTAATGAGCTTTTGGCTAAAGTCTATGCCTCTGAGTATGATCGAGAAAACCGTTTTAGATTACGACAATATAAACTCAGTACTGTTATTAATTTCATTACTATGCTTGAAAATGGTTCTGTAAGCTTGCCTGATGATTGGGGTAGTCCCTTCAAAGTATCAGGTATTACAGAGTTATTTATTGCTTATTTATTATTCGATGCTTGGATTGGTAATCAAGATCGTCATGATGAAAATTGGGGCATTATTCTGGCTCATAAAAATGAAAGATTTTCTTTGTATCTATCTCCTTCTTATGACCATGCATCTAGTTTAGCCTGCCGAATGACCGACACAGAACGAGGGAAGCGGCTTCTTACCAACGATAAAGGCTATAATCTACAAGCCTACACAGCTAAAGCTAAAACCCCATTCTTTGCTAATGATGGTAGGCGATTAGGTACGATGGAAGCCTTGAATCAAGCAATGATGTTAGCCAAGAAAGGCAAAGTTATGAGGAATTGGTTTGATCAATTAGAGTCGATAACAGCTGATCAGATTTTCACTATTTTTGATCAGTTTCCTATTGGTTGGTTAAGTCAGGCTACCATAGACTTTACTGTACAATACTTGCAGGAAAACAAAAGAACCTTACTAGGTATGAGAGCTTAGCCCATGAGTAAACCTTTACTATTATTCTGGCAAAACCCCGTTAGCCGTAGGTGGTTGCCTGTGGGTAGACTTACTTATGCTAATAGTCGCTATGAGTTTTACTATACCCAAGAAGCTCAACATGCTCATAATAGAGGGGAGTTTTTGCCTTTCGGTGCATTACGAGAGTTTGGTAAGACCTATGTGTCTGAACAGCTTTTTCCAACCTTTAAAAACCGACTGCTTACCAAGTCGCGTCCTGAGTATAAGGAGTATTTGGGGTGGTTAGGTTTAGACCCTAATACTACTAATGATATGATGGAGTTGGAGTTATCAGGAGGTGGTAGAGCTACAGACGATTTACAACTATTTCCCTGCCCAGAAAATCAGGATGGTTACTACAGAGTTCGTTTCTTTGCTCATGGTTTGCGCCATATTCCGCAGCATTATGATGGTCGCCTAAAAAGCTTAAAGGCGAGTGATAGACTTTATCTAATGCGAGATGTACAAAATTTGCATAACCCTGACGCATTAGCTATTAGAACTGATAATCCCTTAGAGGTGGTGGGCTACTGTCCTAACTTTCTAGTGGAAGATTTTAATAAGCTACTAAAGAGTGCTGGAGTGGATCAGGTGCAACTTTCTGTAGCTAGAGTGAATGTGGATGCACCATTACAATTTATGTTGCAATGCGAGTTGCGTTGTGTATGGGTTGACGGTTTTAAACCCTTTGATACTGACCATTATCAGCCTGTAGCTACTGTACAAAATGCAGCTTGATTAAAAATTGGTAAGAGTATCACAAACCTCTTAGGTTTCGGTTTGTTATTGTCTTTTGCTAGGGCTTTTTGCTGTTGATGCGCATAATCCATTGTGCGTTGCCGCAATTATCCCTTTTGAATGATGAATTTCCCTTTGATTCGTATTATGATTCGAGTCTTTTCTTAATAGTGCGTGTGGCTCACTAAAGCACTTTTACTGTGCTAAACTGCCCAATCCTTACTATTAATGCTTTGTTTGACGAATCCTAATCAGGAGAAAAGAGTGGAACTGACCGGTGCCGAGATATTCGTAGAGTGTCTGAAGGCAGAAGGTGTTGATACCGTTTTCGGTTACCCAGGTGGAGCCGTGTTGTACATTTACGATGCCTTGTATAAAGCGCAAAACGAAATCAATCATATTCTAGCCCGACACGAGCAAGGGGCTGTACACGCAGCCGAAGGTTATGCTAAATCGACCAATAAGCCAGGCGTGGTGCTGGTGACCTCAGGCCCTGGTGCAACCAATGCCGTCACAGGGATTGCGGATGCCTATATGGATTCCGTGCCACTGGTGGTCTTCACAGGTCAAGTACCTCGTGCTCTGATTGGGAATGACGCTTTCCAAGAGGTTGATATTGTTGGTATTACGCGTCCTTGTGTGAAGCATAATTTCCTTGTTACTCGCCTTGAGGATTTAGCACCTACTATTAAAAAAGCGTTCTATATTGCCAGTACCGGACGTCCGGGGCCTGTTTTAGTGGATATTCCTAAAGACATTACCCAAATGACGGGTGAGTTTAGTTATCCTAGTGAAATCAGTATTCGTTCTTATAACCCTACAGTTAAAGGAAATAAGCGCCAAGTACGCCGTGCGATTGATCTGGTGCTTGAAGCTAAGCGTCCTATGCTGTATACCGGCGGTGGGGTTATTTTGGCTGGAGCTGCTAAGGAGCTGACCGAGTTTACCCGTTTAACAGGCTTCCCGATTACTAATACCCTGATGGGTTTAGGGGGCTATCCTGCGACTGATCCACAGTTTGTGGGGATGTTGGGTATGCACGGCACCTTTGAAGCCAACCATGCTATGCATGATTCGGATTTAATTGTGGCGATTGGGGCACGTTTTGATGACCGTGTGACAGGTAATATCGAAAAATTCTGCCCCTATGCCAAGATTATTCATGTAGATATTGATCCGGCGACCATTTCTAAGAATGTGAAAGTCGACGTTCCCATTGTAGGGGATGTGAAAAATGTACTGGCAGATTTAATTGAGGAATTACGCGGTCGTAAGCAAGGTGTTGATCCGCAGCAGATTACTGATTGGTGGAAGCAGATCAACGAATGGCGTAAAACTAATTGCCTCAGTTATAACCAACAAATGGACGGCCCTATCCTTGCTCAATATGTAGTGGATAAACTATGGGAAGTCACAGGTGGGGATGCCTTTGTGACCTCGGATGTAGGCCAGCATCAAATGTGGGCTGCACAGTTCTACAAATTTGATCAACCTAACCGTTGGATTAATTCAGGTGGTCTAGGCACCATGGGCTTTGGCTTACCGGCTGCGATGGGGGTGCAAATTGCTCATCCTGATGCCACGGTGGCCTGTATTAGCGGCGATGGCAGTATTCAGATGTGTATTCAAGAACTTGCTACCTGCTTACAATATCGGTTACCGATTAAAATCATTACCCTCAATAATGGTTATTTAGGCATGGTGCGCCAGTGGCAAGAGTTCTTCTATCAGAAACGTTACTCCATGTCGTATATGGAGGCACTGCCTGACTTTGTGAAGTTGGCAGAGGCCTATGGTCATGTGGGTATGCGGATTGAAAAGCCGGGTGATGTTGAGGGTGCTCTCAGAGAGGCAATGGCAATGAAAGATCGCTTGGTCTTTATGGACTTCATTACCTCGGCGGAGAACAATGTTTATCCTATGGTTCCAGCCGGTGCTGGTCATAATGAAATGATATTGGTGTAGCCATGCGACATGTAATTTCAATTCTGATGGAAAATGAAGCGGGTGCGCTATCACGGGTAGCGGGATTATTCTCAGCCCGTGGTTATAACATTGAGTCTCTGACTGTTGCGCCGACGGATGATCCAACCTTATCACGCCTGACTCTGGTCACTATGGGGAGTGATGAAATTGTAGAGCAGATCGCTAAACAGCTCCATAAGCTGATTGATGTAGTCAAACTCATGGATCTCAACGATTACCCACACATTGAGCGCGAAATGATGCTAGTCAAGATTGACGTGCAAAAACAAGGTGCTTGTGATGTGGTTAAACGTATCTCTGACATTTTCCGCGCACGTATTATTGATGTGGGTGAAAAATCCTATACGGTCGAAGTCACTGGCAGTCGGGGCAAACTAGATGGCTTCTTACAGGCATTGCATGAGCTGCGTGTAGTGGAAGTGGTTCGCTCCGGTAGTATGGGGATTGCGCGTGGTGCTATAGCATTAAACGCTTAATGCCTTGCTCTTAGCTCAATTAAGGAAGTACCTAGCCTAGTGTTAGGTACTCCGCTGCTAAGCGATTTATAGCCAATATTTTCCTGCCGCCGCAATCACAATCGTAATCAGCCCTAAGCTTAAATTAATCCCAATCATCATCCGAATTTGATTAAGCTGTGCTCCCGCATTAGCCCAATCTTGGCTAGCAACCGCCTGTTTTAAGCGCTTATAAGGGGCAAAAAAGACATGCCCAAAAATCGCCATCATAATCAGCCCTAGCAATTGCATGATATGAACAAAGATAGGGGTATTTTTCATACCGCCATAGGGCCCGAAAATCATCCAATAGCCGCTGATTAAAATCAAAACGATACTCGCAATGACCCATGGGAAAAATTTATCAAAAACACCACTCCAAAGGCTTAAACGGGTGGGCGCATCCAACTGACTAGCCGCAATAGGGCGTAGAATCATATAGGCAAAAAACATCCCACCTACCCAAATAACCACCGCTAAGACGTGCAAAGCTAAGGCAATAGACATAAAAAAGATCCCTCTTAATTCGTAAAGACTAAATTAGCACTATACCTAACTTAGAATGGAAATAGGTAGCTGACTAGAGTTGAAAATAAAAAAGGCAGGTTTAATACCTGCCTTTTTAGTCTCTACTTTTACTTTAGTGAGCTTAAGAACGAATTAAGCGGTCGCTTTTTCATTCTTATAGTAATAGTAGTCATAGTCATAACCTAAGCGTCCAGAGGTATCAACTTTATTCAATACAATACCCACTAGATTAGAGTTAGCTTGTCTGAGGCGCTTAATCGCGTTTTGTACAGCAGCTACCTTAGTATCACGGCTATTGACCGCTAATAAAGTGCTATCCGCAAGCGAGGACAACAATAATGAATCCGCCAGCCCTAATACGGGTGGGCCATCCAGAATAATAACTTCAAAATTACGCCGTGCTTGATCAATGAACTGTTTTAGGCGTTTAGAAGAAAGCAACTCAACCGGATCTTTTGGTGGCTCACCAGCAGTCATAATATACAGATTATCAGCCTGAGCTTTATGGAGTAGGTTCTCAGATTCTACTTTGCCGCGTAAATAATCGGCTAAACCGACCTTAGCATTCGCCGCTAAAGCTTCACCAAAGGAAGGATTACGTAGATCCGCATCCACTAATAAGGTTTTTACCCCTGCATTAGCATAAGCGAGGGCTAGATTAGAGGCGGTAGTGGTTTTACCTTCATTAGCGCATGCACTCGTCACATAAATCACATGTGAGCTTTGCTGCGTTTCAATCGTGCTAAAACGTAATGTGGTACGCAAAGAGCGGAAAGCTTCCGCAATGGAGGAGCGCGGGTCAGAGACAACTAAGCGAGCAATTTTATGGGCACTGGCGTTATTTTTCGCAGCAGGAATCGCAGCAAGAATAGGGAGACCCGTAGTTTGCTCTAAATCAGCGACATTCTTAATCCCATCGTACATAAACTCTTTTAGGAAGGCAGCAGCCACACCTAATAATAAACCGAGTAAAGTGCCAAAGGCTAAGTTAGTACTGAGTTTAGGTTTGTAACGTGAGGTAGGGACGTCCGCTTTATTCACCACCCAAACATTATTAGTGGTCATGCTACCTGCGAGGTCAATATCTTCAATACGCTTAAGTAAGGACTGGAATACTTCTTGATTATTGCGTGCTTCGCGTTGCAAGGTTTTGTATTCAATCATTTTACTTTGTTGTAGTAGCTGCTCAGCTTGACGCTCAGCCAGTGCTTCACGTAGTCCATTAACCCGCTCGCGAGCGGCCATTTTTTCAGAGTTACTGGCTTTGCCAGAGGTTTCTACCTTAATACGGTCATTTTCCGCTTGAACGACTTGCTCAGTCAGTTTGACAACAATTAGGTCAAGGGTAGTACTGGTATTTTGGGTTTCATAGTTGTCATCTGTACCTAATAGGCCATTTTTACGACCATATTCATTGAGTTGACGTTCTGAGTTTTGCAGCTTTTCTTTGGCATCAGCAATTTTCTTTTCTAAGGCCGCTGTTGTTTCGGTGGTCAAAAAGGAGCGTTTGGACTGATTATTGGTCACAAAATTATTGGCTAAAGCATTAGCAATTTTAGCGGATAATTCAGCGTTAGGCGTTTCTACGTGTACATCGACTAGACGTGAATTGCGAATGGGTTCCACTGTAATATTATCGAGTAAGCTATCGACTAGATTCGTTTCGGCATCCGTACTGCTACGAAACAGAGCCTTAATCTGTCCAAATAGCGAAGGGCTGATAGCTGTTTCATCTAACTGTAACTCTCTAATCGCTTGGACAATAAGTGAGCGGCTACTAATAAGTTCGAGCTGAGTGTCGAAATAGCCGCGCGGATCACGAATATCGCCAGGGCCTAATACATCGGTCTCTGCTAATTTAGCACCTGCTTCCCGTTCGATTTGTACAGTAGCAGTGGCGCGATAAACGGGCGTACTTAAAAAGGTAAATAGTAAAGTTAATAGGATAGTAGTAAGTAATATCCCCAATACCAGACCTTTACGCCGCATCAGCGTTTTCCAAAATTCTCTAAGGTCGAGGTTATCTTGTGTTTTTAATAGCTCACTGCGCTGCGAGATGGATCCGGTGGCTTGCATGGGCTGGCTACTTCCTATGTTTTGCATAAAATATCAATTTATTCAGGTATCATTAAGACAATTACGTCATGGGAGCTGATTATAGCGATTAATCTCAAAAATAATTAGCATCCTGTAATATTTTGTCTCGTCGTGGACAATAATTTTGCACCTAGAACCCAGCACTTAGCTAGTTTTACCGGATGAAATGTAATGTCGATTAATCCAGAGACGTATTGGAGTCTCAAAATAGCGGTAGGACAGGATAGCAAGTAAAGTCAAAATAGCAGCAAAAATATAAAAATGTAATGTGCTGCCTTCGGGAAGAAAGCTAGCGGTTACTTGTTTATAGACCCCATATACAGGGCGCTGCAAAATATAGAGTGAGTAACTAGCCTCGCCTAATAACACCAGAATAGGTAGGCTAAATACTCGACTAATCAAGGTTTTATCTAAAGCTAAGCATACAATAAAGGTAATAAAGAACGGTGCAATCAGTCCATTATTATAGGCAATTTTTACACCCGACCATTGCTCTAGCTGGGCTTGTCCTAAGATAAGTAGGGCAGCTAATAAAGCACTCAGTAACATTACTGTGGTATTAGTTGATACTGAAAATCCATGCCAATAACCTCGGCGAAAATATACCCCTACCACAAAACCCATTACAAAAGTACTGAGATGCATGAAAGGATTATAATAAATAAAATCATGTAGCGGCGGCGTTTGATCATGGCTTTGCATAAATACCCGCGCTTCATAGAGCGGGAGGCCGAGCTGTGTATTCAGGATATTATTCAATAAGCCAAACTGTAGGAATTGAGTAAAGACCCAAAAGAGTATTGCGAATAGGACTAGACTAGCAAAATGGCGCTTTTGTGCCCAAATTAACCACAGCGGAAAGGTTAAATAGAAAAAGGCTTCAACAGACAGCGACCAACCCGGAGAGTTATAACTCAGTGGATACCCACCCGGCACCCATGCTTGTAGCATAGTAATATTTAACAGTGCGGCTAGACCATCAAAACTACCCTTACGTACACTCTCAGCGATCATAAATAGTAGAGCTAAAAGATATACGGGATAAATACGTGCTAGCCGTGCGACCCAATAGCGTCCTTTGTTAAGCGGTGGCTTAGTACGGGGCGAATAATAGGCAATAGCCATAATAAAGCCAGACAATACAAAGAAATAACAAACGGCGATAGGGCCTGCTGTGATCAGAGGATTCAGCCAGTCAATATTAGCAGGCCATGCTTCTCGACCGAAGTGGAAAAACACGACGGTCAAGGCAGCAACATAGCGGGTGAAGGTTAACGATTCGAGTTTCAAAATGACTTCTCAGCTTGAGTACTAATTATACTATTATACTTAGTACGCATTTTTATCATTTAAGGTTTTAAAAGCAGTAGCAAGAATAATTTTTAAGTCTAACCATACACTCCAACGCTGAATGTAGTCTAAATCGTATTCAACTCGTTTTTGCATCTTATATAGGGTATCCGTCTCACCGCGCCAGCCATTGACTTGTGCCCAACCAGTAATGCCTGGTTTCATAGCATGGCGAGTCATATAGCCAGGGATCAGTTGCTTATATTGCTCATTATGAGCGATGGCATGTGGGCGTGGGCCTACAATAGACATATGACCTTGTAATACATTGAAAAATTGGGGCAACTCATCTAAGGAGGTACGTCTTAAGAATGCACCTACCTTAGTGATACGCGCATCACCGCGAGTAGCTTGTTTGACATCTGCGCCATTCTCACACACAGTCATGCTTCTAAATTTCCATACTTGGAATTTTTCACCCCGCAAACCATGGCGATTTTGTTTGAAGAGAATAGGGCCTGGAGATGATATTTTGATCGCCATGCCAATCATGATTAATAGTGGCGCAATCAAGGCTAGGATAATTAGGCTAAGCACAATGTCCTCAACCCGCTTAACAATGGCACTAAAACCCGTTAATGGTTCATCATAGAGACGCACTAAGGGCGTATTCATCATCTCCATGGGGCGGCTATTAAGGATAGTTTTAGTAAATTCATCAGGAATTAAGCGAATAGGTGTCATGGTGTCAGAGAGGCGGTTAATTATATCGTTAGCTCGTGGAGACCAACCAGCCGGTAGTGATAAGTAGATTTGGTCCCAAGTACCACTACGAGCAGCTTCTAGCATGGTTTCTAAATCACCAATATGAGCATATTGACTAGGGATGTGAGGCGTTTCCTGATCAGTAACGGTATAAAAACCAGCAATTTGTAGACCTGTTTCAGGGTGATTATCAATAGATTGAGCAAATTGCAAGGATTGACGGGTAACGCCGGCAATTGCAATAGAGCGATTATTAATACCTAAGGTTTTTAAGGTAGATTGTAAAGCGCGTAGTACATAACGCGAACTAATCAGTAATAGGGGAGTGATGAATAACCAAGCAATCAATATAAAGCGTGAAAATTCATTCGATGCTTTAGCCGCAAAGATAATAAAGATCAGTAATAAAAAGGTAGCTAACCAAGTGACTACCAAACGCATCCCTTCATCACGCATAAACGGACGACCACCCCAAGACGCATAAATCTCGGTAAATCGCCCGACAAAACCAAATAATAATGTCGCTCCTAAACCTGCTACTAAATAAGGGCTTAGGTCATAGGTTTTAGGATATATATAGGCTAAAAGTACTATGCTCAAAACGCTAAGGGCATCCGCGCTGCGATAGACGAGTTCAGAGCTGATTTTTTTATCTACCATCGCTTTACCAATCCGATCTATTCTAGGCCTAACTACTATGAGTAGTAGGGTTTTTATTGTAGAAACCAAAGTGTTAGCACAGGTTTTGTGTGTAAAAACAACACCTGCTGTCGTCACCATAAATCAAGCTATACGACATTAATTATTCAATAACAGTTTGTTTTTAATACAAAACTATCTTTAATAATGTGGTGTAACACTCACTAATTAAGAGAATCAATAGGGCTAATATAGCTTATTTTTCACACTTGTGTCTCAAAAAAACACTTAGTGGTGTTGTTTTCCTGCTAAAAACCCTCAACGGTTAGGTTGAGCTGCCCACTGAACGCGAAGATTCATCTTTTTCCCAGCGATAGCTAGCGAGCTGTTTAAATTGGCGTTTAGCACGAGTACGAATCACCAAGCTAATGAGGATATAAGTCAGTACTGCCACAAAATCTCTACTCAATAAACGTTGACGCAAGATCGAGGAATAAGGTTTAATTTCTTTTTGCGTACACAAGCCTTTAGAGGCCAGTTCCATATTGCCTAATCTAGCTCTAGATTTTATTTTAATCAGGGACTTGAGATTGTGTGGCGCTGCAATATAAATCTTAGCACCTTGTACATTACCGCGCTCATGGCGGGCAAATTGACACCGGACAAATCCGTCATCATTAATGACCGACGGAAATTCTTGAAAGCGTTCATGGCCTTGTTGCGAAATAACATAGCTACAAGTAGCCACTACACCATCACGAATATAGGGGAGACTCAACCATACTTTGTAGTATTGTTGTACGACCCAAGACGATTGAGTGGTATTAATAATAGGTTCGGGAGCTGCTAGCAGTAATTTACCTTTAGCCATTTCCTCAGTAATGCGTTGAATAGAGCCATCACTCAAGCGCGTGTCCGCATCGATATAAAACACAGGCCAGCTAATAATGTGTTTTTCAGCTTCATTCAGGGCATTAACCTTGGACGGCTTAGCAATATCCAAACACAGTATTTGTGGATAATGGGTGCGTACAATATCTGCAGTGTTATCGGTGCAGCCATTACAGGCAACAATAATCTGTGTCACACCTGCTTGATTAACCAAACTATCCAGACAGCGCTGAATGACGGTAGCTTCATTGTGAGCCGGTATAATGAGAGTCGCCATTAACGATACCCCCGCATCCAGTCTGCCCGTTGATCATAGACCGTTTGCCACTCGCGTGCAGCCTCACTATTAGGCTTAAATAATTGATGCATAAAGTGCTTATTCCACACATATAAAAATAATAAGCCTTTATGCACTGGCTGTTGCCAGCCTTGCACATGACGATAAGTCAGCTCAATTTTGCCTTTCATTAGCTTAATCATTTTGCCGGAAAAGCGGGAATGACTCGCACCACCATGATGAATAATGCGTGCCTCTGGTGTTACTATGGGGTGATAACCTAATTTAGCTGCTTTTAAACAAAAATCAGCCTCTTCGGCGTACATAAAAAATTGAGGATCCAGTCCGCCAATTTCATCCCAAAGCTCGCGGGTAGTTAAAAAGAAACAACCAGAAACAATATCCACTTCTTTAACCGAATCACGTTTCCAACAGCCGTAATTAGCCTGATTAAATAAACAAGTATGACTAAAAGTCTTACTTAAGCCAGTTGCACTAAAGAGTAAATTACTAATACTCGGTTTAGACCACGCATGTTGGGAGTTTAAGCTCAGATCATTATTCAGCGTCACACCGCTCCAAATACCGTTTTGTGGGTGTTGTTTAGCAAAGGCCATGAGTTTATCAATAGCACCGGCTAAAATTTTGGTATCAGGATTAAGTAGTAATAAATACTTACCTTGCGAATGTTTTACGCCAATTTGCATCCCACCGGCAAAACCGAGATTAGCACCAGAGTCAATTAGCTTTACTTGTGGAAAACGCTCAGCAATCACTTTTAACGAGTCGTCTTGTGAAGCATTATCAACCACTATTACTTCAATAGCGGTTTGTTGAGTTTGCTCATAAACAGATTGCAAGGCAGTGACAATGAGTTTAGCCGTATTATAAGAAACTAAAATAATACTGAGTTCTGGTGTATTACTATTACTCATGACACAACCCGCCCATAAGCGATAGTATTAATACCCGAACGTACTACTTTAGCGGGATTGCCAGCCACAATACTATTAGCAGGTACATCTCTAGTTACGACACTACCTGCACCGACTATGACATGATCACCCACTGTTACACCGGGCATAATAATAGAGGCACAGCCAATAAAGCAGTTTTTGCCTATTTTGGTTTTTTGGGCAAAAGACCCACCATGGCGCTGAGTCGAATAGTCATGTGCTAAAATAATGGCATCAAAGGCAATATAGGTTTTCTCACCAATTTCTACACATTTAGGATTGGTTTTATCAATTCTAGCCTTAAATGAAATACGCACATCGGGTGCAATTTGCATCCCATAAAAAGCCCTAAACATCCACGTTCTAAGCCATAATAGGCTATCTCGTAAATGAACTAGCCACATAAATACGCGTTGATTCAGGAATCGCAATCTCATCGCTTAATCCTGTAAGTTATTAGAAGTCTTGACATCATTATTAGCCGGGATGACTGGACTTGCCAGATTTTCCGTTGGATGGTCACTATTCCAAGATCGATAGAAACGTGCCCAGCTAATAGCACCTAACATGAAAAACATAATAGGCTGTAAAGTACCAAAGTAATCTACGGTAAAACCTATTAAAATCATAGACATAAAGGAAAGAATCCAAGCAGTCACCATCCACCGACTAGAATCATCATGTAGATGGACTTGATTTAGGATATTAAATACCGCATAGAAGCAGGCTATTAGTAGGACTAATGCGGCAAAAATGCCATGTTGTAAGGCGAGTAATAACCAGAAACTATCAATACTATTACCCATCCACTCCATCCAATAAGGACGCGTCCAATCATGATGAGCAATACCTAAAATAAGATTTTCAGGGATATCATCATCTAAGGTATATTGCCATTGCAACATACGGAAGTAGCCCGTATTAGGATTGAAAGTTAGGTAGGAAATTAAAATCCCAAAGAATCCACGATTAGAAAACGCATTCACTAGCATGGCAAAGGCCATAAAACCTAAAAATGAGGCTACCCAAAATTGCCGTGCGCCATGCCAAAATCTCACTAAAACAGCCGTTGCACCATGGAAAATAATGGATAGCAAGGGTGCAGAGGACATAGTGAGAATCATGGATACAATCAATGCAAAGAGATTGAAAATATAGGCCGGTCTAAAGGTTCTAATCACTAATAAAAAGGCAAATGGGAATAGCGAAGCAGCCAAAGTACCAAATAATAGTGGGTGAATAAAAACACTCGTAGCCCGCATAATAGGGCCACGTAAGTAATCCTCAGTGTAGAGCCGATAGTCTAATGCGGTTTTGCCAGTAATTATTTCTGCCCATTGATGCAGGATACGATGATGGGTAAACGCTTCGTAAATAGTAAAACCTACTAGTAAGGTAATGCCGATAATTAAAATCTGATTAACTTGAAAGAAACGGGCAGGCGTTATCACATACATACGTGCTAAATAAAAAGCACCTAAGGTTTCTAAGGCGTAAAGTCCGGTTGATTCAAGTGCTTTTTGTAAGCCATGATTATGCCAGAAGCTTGCAAAAGATAGTGCAACTAAGGCAATCAGCAATACATCCACCATATCAGCGCGTGGAATAATGACTTTAAAATTAAATAAAGCATAAAGTAGTGCTATACCTAAAATAACACGGTATACCTCAATACGTATGGTACCTGCCATAGTATAAAACTCGGCGGGAATAAATAGTGAGATTAAAAATAAGATAGCGAGTACTCTTAACATGATTTAAGCATAGCTTTTGAGTAATTGTTTATAAAAAAACAGGATGACTACGCCCCCTGTTAAGACTAAGTTTGCAATCAATGTTGCCATCGCAGCACCATTAATTCCATATTTAGGAATTAAAATCAGATGGCTTATAATATTGACTATTAAAGCCGTGACTAATAGTAGGTTTAAGAAGCGTACTTGCTCTTGCATAATAAACATAAAGGAAAAGGTCAAACTGCAGGCTCGAATGAGTTGGCCTAATAGCAATAAGGATAGCACGAAACTCGCCGCTACATATTGTGAACCAAAGGCTAACAGCATCCAGTCACGTACCAGCCAAAGGGCTAGGGTTACTAAGCTCAGTATCCCTATCACTAAGAGGGTACTTTTCCAAAAAAAGGCTTTCAGGTAGTGAGGTTGCTGGCGTTGCATTTTCAATAGTCTAGGATAGATCGTAGCATCTAGCGCACCTAGGAAAAATAGACTAATAAAAGAGAGGCGTGCTGCGGTGGAAAATAAAGCGACCTCATCATTAGTTAATAATAGGCCAGTCATGAGCGTGTCTGCCCACAACATTAAAAACGCAAACATTGAAACAGGTGCCAGCGGTAGTGATTGCTTTAAGAGTTGATCAAACGGAAACTGGTGACTAGAACGTGCGAATAATATGCGTAGCCACGGTTTTAACCAAAAAAAAGAAATAATACCGGCTAAGAATAAAGAGGCTGTATAGATAAGGACATAGTGCTGATGCTCAGCAAAGTTACCCCACCACAGACCTATTAAGAGCAGTAAGGCTATAGCAGGTAGGGTGTTTTGTACTAATAACGAGCTAGAGGTATGGCGTACCGCTTTTAAAAAGGCCGAATTAGTCATAACCCAGTTAAAAGTAATAATGCCCGTGCCAGCCGCCATTAAATAGAGTACCTCAAGCTGCCCATCAAATAACCACTGATTAATATAGGGTGCAAGGACAATCCAAATTAATAAAAAAACGATAGAACTCAGTAGCGTTAGGCGATAAGCAGAATGTAAGTAATGCGCATGACGTTCTGTATTGTGATCAGGTAAACGGGCTATATCCCGTACAATCCACTGTTCTAACCCTAGACGGCTAAAGAGTGATACGCCCGTGACTAAGGTCATCAACATAAAGACCATGCCCGCTTCATTTTTAGGTAATAAGCGAGCAATGAGAATGGCTACCGCAAAATTAAGTCCCACCCCAACAAAACGCGCGACGGTAGATAAAAGACTCTGGATTAAGAGTGAGTCGCGCCGGAGGTTTAACTTCATGCCCGAATCGCTTGATCGATAAAGTCAGTCAGGGCTTGACGGCGTGAGCCTGCTTGGCCTTGGGCGGGTTTTAAGTCGGACATTTGATTTAATAAGGCTAATAGTTGCTCTTGTGTGGTTGCCGTATACACACCGGGCAATTGTCCCATCCACTCTAAGCCATCGGCTTGATGATTATTCCGATGTTCACCTAGCTCAAATTGGCGATTCATCACAATAATTGGTTTATGTGCTTCAACTGCCGTAATAATATTTCCCATACCGGCATGAGAAATAATTAAATCCGCTTGATGGAGGTGCTGATTAAATACATCGGTTGTCATGAATTTTTCATACTGGATGTATTTCGGTAGATATTGTCCCTCAGCAATTTGGGCGATACCTTGATGGAAATTAGCCCCACACCATTCATCGACATAGCGCACTAAACGATCAAAGGGGAATTGAGTACCAACCGCGACAAAGATCATAAAACCGCTCCCTTAAAGAGAATATCTTTGCCATTACTGAGGTGTTCCCATTGGGTGAGGAATACATCGGCTTTGCCAAGTACCATATTGCCAGCGCGTGACAGCTTTTTCACATTGGCAATACTATCCACCCAAATAGTACGTATTCTCAATACCTTACCCAGCATAATAGCAACCGCACCCGGTGCGGCTCCGGTGGAAATAATCGCTTGCGGGCGTTCTTTCAACATAATTCTGAGTAGTTGAAAGGCACAAGGGATTAGTTTCCATTTATCATCCGCACTAACGTCGATAATGGTATAAATCTTTTGCTGCTTAGAAGGCTTAAAGAGCGCATCCGGCATGGCGTAAACGATTTCATAGTTCTGCTCTAAATTAGCACAGATCCGTGTGAGTTGAATCCAATGCCCACCCGGAGATGAAATCGCTAATAATTTAGGTTTTTTGGATGTGCTCATCATGGTTTGCGTAAATAAAAGGCCGCTTGATCGCCTTGATTGAGGGAGTTTAATTCTTGGGCGCGTTTTTCAAATTCTTTGATTTGAGCTGCTGTAAAAATGGATTTTTCTGGGTTTTCTGCCCATGAGCGTTCATCACGTAGCATAATACCCTGTTCATATTGTTCGCTGCCCCAGAATTGGAAAGCATTAGAGTCATAGATGGCTTTGTCTAAGGTAAAACCGCATTGCTCCGCTAATACTTTAATACTCTCAACAGAATGCAAAAATAAATGGCGCGGTGCATCGAGTTGTACCCAATTGATGCCGTAATGTTGCCATGCATAGGAGGTAACGGTAGGGACGCGTAATAGTACCGTGCCATTAGGTGCTAATAGTTCAAAGGCTTTTTTGAGTGTGGCTTGTTGTTCGGGTAGATGCTCAAAAGAGTGATGGAACATAATCACATCCCATTGCCCCTTTTCGCTAAAGAGATCACGCTTTTCAATACGTAAGCCATTAGGGTATTGAATCAAGTCTTGATTAAAAGGATCAAGGCCGAGCAAGTTTTTAAACCCTAATTCACGCAAGGAGTGCAAGAGTAAACCCGCCCCACAGCCAACATCTAACATCCGCGTATTTTCATTCAGATTCAGTGGGCGTAGGGTGGTTAATTTAGCATTCGGACTGAGCAATTGTAGGGCTTTGCCCATCATATTTTTGCCCGTAGCCGCATATTGATCACGCAGTCGGATCAGCGATTGTTTAGCGCCACCCTTGCTATTTGGGGCTACATAGGAGTAGTAATTGCTAGGGTAATGATCAGAAAGATTAGCGGGAATCGTGGTGATTTGTAAGCAGTGGCATTGACTACATTGAAAGTATTCATGCTCTTCTAATTGACCCATCATCATTTCTTTAACCGTATAGGTACGGTGTGAGGCGTTACTATCGCAAATCCGACATTGCATATGTATTACTCCTTATGAGTGCCGAATAGGGCTACATCGCCCGTCCAAAAGCCTTGTTGCTCCAAATACCATGCAACGGTTTTGCGTAAGCCGGTTTGGAAGGTTTCGACTGGACTATATCCCAATTCAGTACAAATCTTATTATTATTAATTGCATAGCGCCGATCGTGTCCGGGACGATCAGTCACATAAGTAATGAGTTGCTTATGTGGCACATGAGGGGAATCTGGAAAGCGTTCATCCATCAAAGCACATAAGGTGTGTACTAAGGATAAATTAGCCTGCTCATTATTGCCGCCAATATTATAAGTCTCACCTACACGACCTTTATGTACAATTAAGTCAATACCACGATTGTGATCTTCTACATAGAGCCAATCGCGGATTTGTTGACCATCACCATAAATAGGTACAGGTTCACCTTTTAATAGCCGTGAAATAGCTAATGGGATTAACTTTTCGGGATATTGATAAGGGCCGTAATTGTTCGAGCAATTACTAGTCGTCGTATTGAGGCCATAGGTATGTTGATACGCACGTACTACATGATCAGAAGCCGCTTTACTCGCCGCATAGGGTGAGTTAGGTGCGTATTGGGTGGTTTCAGTAAAGGCAGGATCCGTAGGCGAAAGCGTGCCATATACTTCGTCAGTAGAGACATGATGAAAGCGATGATGCGTACGTTTTTGCTCATCTAGCCACACTTTTTTGGCAGCTTTGAGCAAACTATGAGTACCATCAATATTGGTTTTTAAAAAGGCGTCCGGGCCATAAATCGAGCGATCTACATGCGATTCAGCAGCAAAATGGACAATAGTCTCAATATCATGCGCTTTGAGTAGCTCTTCAACTAAGGCTTGATCCAGAATATCACCCTGTACAAAACGAAAGCGTGGGTGATTGTGTAAATCGGCTAGATTTTCTTTCCGACCTGCATAGGTGAGGGCATCTAACACAGTTACAGTTTGCTCAGGATATTGATTGAGCCAGTAATAAACAAAGTTAGTACCAATAAAACCAGCGCCGCCAGTCACTAATAAATTGCGAGGTTGATAAGTTTGAGTGGTCATAATCAGGCATTCATTCCAAGAGTTGCGCGGTATTGTAGTAACATATTTCTTAAACTGTTACGCCAGTAGGGTAGGGTAATACCTAAAGTACTTTCTGTGAGCGCTTTATCCATTAAACTAAAAGCAGGACGGGTAGCAGGGGTGGGGTAGCTTACCGTACGAATCGAGCCAATAGGAATCGTTTTATCTAGTAAACCTAAACTCAGTGCTTCTTCTTGAATCGCAACGGCGAAATCATACCAGCTTGCCACACCTTGATCCGAACAGTGTAAGGTGCCAGTCGCTTTTTGATCAATAGCAGTCCATATAGTACTCGCTAAGGTATGTGCCCAAGTCGGGGTACCAATCTGATCATAGATCACATTTAAACGGTCTTTAGTTGCCATGAGCTTCAGCATGGTTTTAACAAAGTTATGACCATGGGCGGAATATAACCAAGAGGTACGGATAATCAGATAATCAGCCAGCGTATTGCGTACCGCTTCCTCACCCCGCCATTTCGTAGCGCCGTATACACTTAAAGGATGGGCTTTAGCATCCACCGCATATGGTAAGGCTTGCGTACCATCAAAAATAAAATCGGTCGAAATTTGAATAAGCTTAATAGCCCGCTTTTTAGCCGCCTCAGCCAAATATTGCACGGCTAAGTGATTAATCTTATCCGCCAGCTCAGGCTCACTTTCTGCTTTATCTACAGCGGTATAGGCAGCGCCATTAATAATAATGTGTGGTTGATATTGTTGGAGTACTTGCTCAATGCTCGCTGGATTCGTAATGTCTAGATTATCAATATCGGTCAAAATCAGTTCATGTTGAGGTGGACAACTGTGTTGCAGCTCATAACCTAACTGCCCGTTAGCACCCGTGATTAAAATTTTCATGCAAACAGCTCCGCATCTTTAAACCATACCCCATTCGCATCTTTAGCGGAGAGTTTGGGCATTTCATTAGCAGGGATAGGCCATTGAATAGCTAAAGTAGGATCATCCCAACGAATCGAATGTTCCGCATGAGGAGCATAGAAATCCGTGCATTTATAGATAAAATCGGCACTTTCACTCATGACATAAAAACCATGGGCGAATCCGGGTGGTACCCAAAATAAACGCTTATTCTCTTCAGATAATTCCACCCCAAACCATTGCCCAAAACTAGGCGAAGATTGGCGTAAATCGACCGCAACATCAAATACTTTACCCGCAGTAACCCGCACCAGTTTACCCTGTGTCTGTTCAGTTTGATAATGCAAGCCGCGCAGAATACCTTGTGCTGAGCGGCTGTGATTATCTTGTACAAAGTGGTGTGGCAAACCTGCTTGCTCAAACGCTTGTTGATTCCAAGTTTCCATAAAGAAACCCCGTGCATCACCAAATACCTTAGGCTCAATAATCACCGCATCTTTGAGTGGGGTAGGGATAATATTCATGGCAATAACCTCACTAAATAATACCCATAACCGCTTTTCTTGAGCGGTTCAGCTAAGCGCAGCAATTGCTCGGCATCAATATAACCCATGCGCCAGGCCACTTCTTCTGGGCTAGCGATTTTTAAGCCTTGGCGTTCTTCAATCACACGAATGTAATTGCTCGCATCTAATAAGGAGGCATGTGTACCCGTATCTAACCATGCCGTACCGCGTTTGAGCATTTCTACAAAGAGATTGTTTTGCTGGAGGTAGACATTATTCACATCGGTGATTTCTAACTCACCCCGTGGAGACGGTTTAATGGTTTTAGCAATGTCAACAACATGATTGTCATAGAAATATAAGCCCGTAACGGCATAGTTGGAGCGCGGTTTGGCAGGCTTTTCTTCAATGGTTAGGGCGCGGCCTTGGGCATCAAAATCAACCACTCCATAACGCTCAGGGTCTTGCACATAATAGGCAAATACGGTCGCGCCCTGATTTTGTGCGGCACAACTTTGCAGGCGTTTGGATAGCCCCTCGCCATAATAAATATTGTCCCCTAAGATCAGGGTGACTGGATTATTGCCTACAAACTCAGTACCAATAATAAAGGCTTGAGCCAAACCATCAGGTTTAGGTTGTACCGCATATTGAATATTAATACCCCACTGACTACCGTCTTTTAATAGACGCTGAAATTGCTCTGAGTCTTCGGGGGTGGTAATAATCAGAATATCCTGAATGCCTGCTAACATGAGAACAGTCAGCGGGTAATAGATCATAGGTTTGTCATAAACCGGCATGAGCTGTTTACTTACCGCTTGGGTCAGCGGGTATAAACGAGTTCCGCTGCCCCCCGCTAGAATAATGCCCTTACGCTTTAGGTTCGGGGTTTGCATATAGAATAGTTCCACTTTGGTCTTAACAGGTTTATGTGGCTGAATTGTAGACGAGTTATGATTCGCTTGTCACAACTCAGCGCTATTCGGTGCTGATTTTTTAGCGATTTAAAAATAAACTGGGATCAACACTGGTTTGGTTCAAATAAATCGACCAATGCAAATGCGGTCCCGTGGCACGTCCGGTTTTGCCGACTGTGCCCAATATTTCGCCTTGCTCTAGCCATTTACCCACTTGGGTATGAATAGTATTCAAATGTGCATAGAGGCTCAATACACCTTGCCCATGATCTAGGATTACGGTATTGCCGGTGTAAAATAAAGATCCAGTATAGATGACTCGCCCGCGATGTGGGGTTTTTATTGGCGTACCCGTAACAGCCGCAATATCCATCCCGCTATGGGGTTGACGTGGGACACCATTCATAATCCGCCGCATGCCAAAGCGTCCGGTATCCCGTCCTGAGACAGGGCGAATAAAGTTTAAATTTGGGACGAAATCGGAAAAGGTCTGCTTTAAACGATCAGTGAGGGCAATTTCACGGACAATGCGCTGAGAGGAGGCGGCATTCGGCGTGACTTTGTTTTTATCTCTAATTCTTAAGCGTTGAGTACGGTATTTCTTAGCCTTGACCGTAACCGGATAATTCGCCCATTGACCTGCAGTTTGTACTTGTAGGACTGCGGTGGAGGGTGCTAATTCTAAAGGCAAGCCGACTACCGCGAGCCAATGATCATAATAAGGTAAAATAGTGACCGCTTTATTTTGAAAATAGGCTTGCGGTTTGGGCTGTTGTACACTGCCTAAGGGAACTAAAGCGACTCCGCCGGGTACTGGGTTGGCTTTAGGGAAGGCGAATAGGGTGGTCGAGCTTATCAACATAATGAGGCTGAGTAGACTCTGAGCTAAATATTTCACAGCAAAACACCTTTTTCTCTTCATTTTAATCATTAAATAGTGAGCGTATGTTGAACCAAGACTCAATTGCGGCGCGTATGGCGGCGATTCAACCCTTTCATGTGATGGCGATCTTAGCACGAGCAAAACAATTGCAGGCACAAGGGCGGGATATTTTTCATTTAGAGGTTGGAGAGCCGGATTTTCCGACGCCAGCACCGATTATTGAGGCAGGTATAAAAGCACTACAACAAGGCCAAACCCGCTACACCCCCGCTTGTGGTATTCCGGTATTAAGAGAGGCAATTGCCCAGTATTATCACGAGCGTTTTGGGGTTAGGGTGGATCCTAAACGCATTATTATCACCCCCGGTGCATCGGGGGCGCTGCAACTAGTTTTAAGTACCCTATTAAATCCTCAAGATGAAGTATTGATTCCTGATCCTGCTTATCCCTGTAATCGCCATTTTGTACGTTTATTTGACGCTAATCCTATTAGTATTCCCGCTTATGCCGCTACGAATTATCAATTGACCGTGTCGGATATTGAACAGTATTGGAGTGCTAGAACAAAATTAGTCATGTTAGCCACACCTTCTAATCCAACTGGTACGGCATTAAATAAGGATGAGCTACAAGCACTGTATGCGGCTGTCAAAGCCCGTAACGGGCAGCTATTGGTGGATGAAATTTATCAAGGCTTATTATATGACGGTGAAGAGCATACGGCGCTTGCTTTGGGCGATGATGTTTGGGTTATTAATAGTTTTTCTAAGTATTTTGGTATGACGGGCTGGCGTTTGGGGTGGATAGTGGCACCGGAATGGGCGGTGGAGGCTATTGATCGTTTAGCACAAAATGTATTTTTATGCCCTTCCACGCCCGCGCAATATGCCGCATTAGCTGCTTTTACTCCAGAAGCACGAGCGATTATGGAGGCTAATAAGCAAGTATTAAAAGCACGGCGTGATTTTCTAGTACCGGCGTTAGGTGAATTAGGGTTGGTGATTAATAGCCAGCCTGTGGGAGCCTTTTATGTTTATGCGGATGCGGGGCGTTTTACTCAAGATGCACAGGCCTTATGCCTACAGTTGTTAGAGCAAGTAGGTGTGGCTGTGACGCCCGGCATTGATTTTGGCGAATTTGAAGCCAATACTCACATTCGCTTTGCCTATACCACTGATGTTTTGCGCTTAGAACAAGCAATGGAACAATTGAGACGGTATTTGCCACATTATTATTGAGCGATAAAAGGAGTCTCTAGTGGCTAAGGTACTTGAGTCAAAGTAATCGAGTATTTCTTTCGCAGTCGCTGTGAATACATCCTTGTACGCTACAAGGCGGCTTCCCTGCCGCCAAGACTGCTCCAGAAATACCCGCTTACTTTGGTATACCTACTTAACTAAAACCCCTTTTAGGCTGTTATTTTTTATAACAGGGTGGGCAATGATTAGATATTGCCTTTAAAGGTGTCACAGCGTCTCATATCACCATATTGTAGGCCGGTTTTAAACCACTGTACCCGCTGAGCAGAGGTGCCATGGGTAAAGGCATCGGGGTTCACCCGTCGCCCTGACATACGTTGTAGGCGATCATCACCGATAGAGGCGGCGGCCTGTAAGCCCTCTTCAAGATCCCCTTGCTCTAAAATATTACGCTGTTGTTGAGCATGATTCGCCCAAACTCCAGCATAGCAATCGGCCTGTAACTCCAGTAACACCGATAAGCGATTGGCACTCGTTTCATCCATACGTTGTTGCAACGTAGTGACTTGTTGAGAAATACCTAGCTCATTTTGTACATGATGCCCAATTTCATGACCTAATACATAAGCACGGGCAAAGTCACCGGGTGCGCCAAGGCTATTCAATTCATTGAAAAACCCCAGATCGATATAAACTTTTTGATCGCCCGGACAATAAAAAGGCCCAGTTGCAGCCGTTGAGTAACCACAAGCAGAGTTAATTTGATCGGTAAATAAGACCAGCTTAGGCGCATTATAACGCCCCCCCATTTGCCTAAAGAGTGGTGTCCAGACATCTTCGGTGTCGGCTAGCACGGTGGAGACAAATTTGGCCTCTTCATCATTGCCCGCTACTTTTCCCGAACTGACGGTTTGATTATTTCCCCCCATAAATTCATTGCCTACCATACCTAACATTTGCATCGGATCGGCTCCCATTAGGAGTCCAATCACAGCCATAACAATGACCCCGATGCCGCCAACCTTAGCTCCGGTACCGATTTGACGTCTATCTTCAACATTAGAACTTTGGCGTCCATCTCTCCAACGCATGTTTATTCTCCGGCGTGGTTTTGATAACAATAACGCGGGCATTATTTCACAGAATTCATAAGGGGTGCATAGTATTGTCAACAGTAGTGGGATTTAAAACGTTATACGGTGTGATTCCCAGTCGTAACGGTGCTTAAGGGATCAAAAGCTATGAAATCTGCTGAGTCACAAGTGGCTGTGCGGGGTCACGCCGAGTCAGAGGAGCAAGGAAACGCGACCTCTGTCCGAGCCATAAAAATGAACCAATTTCTACAGGGTGTAGAAAAAAAGGCCTTTATTGTTGCACGTTGGGCGACTAAGGATGCTGATGAGGCCTTAGATATTGTGCAAGAAGCAATGTTGAAATTGGTACAACGTTATTTAGAGCGCAGTGAGGCGGAGTGGGGGCCGCTGTTTCACACTATCTTGCAAAGTAAGATTAATGATTGGCATCGACGTCAATATGTGCGGAATCGCTGGCGAGTGTTTTTTCATAATGACCCTGAGGATGATCTTGATCCCGAAGATTTGGTGGTGCAAGAGGTATTTTTGGAGCCAGAGCATCAATTAATGGTCGAGGAATTAAATGGACGTTTATTGCAAGTGATTGGGCAGTTACCACCCCGTCAACGGCAGGCTATCGTACTACGCGCTTGGGAAGGCTACGATATTGCCCAAACGGCTACTATTATGAAGTGCTCGGAGAGTAGTGTAAAAACGCACTACTCGCGTGCGATACATCATTTACGTGAAAAGCTTGAGGATCTTTCATGACAGCTTCTGCACCCAAATCAACGCATTCGACCGAGCTTTTTGCCCATGGTTTAAAGTTAGAGTTAGATCGAGAGGCTGAAGGGCTAGATATGGCAACTCAATCGCGTTTAACTCAGATACGCCATCAAGTATTAACTGCAGAAAATAAACATAACCTGCGGTATTGGGGATGGTTTTCAGGTTTAGTAGTGGCGGGTATAGCGTCTCTTGTTTTGAGTCAATCTATACAGCTTTATGCTCCACCGGCTCCAGCCATCTCTACTCCACCTAGTAGGGTAGCCGTTGTGAGTAAATTACCAGCAGAATTAGATGTGTCCAGTATCGAGTTCATGTTAGCGTATGAGGATGAATTAGATATAGTCGAGTATTGGGATTTGTATACATGGTTAGTAGCAGAGCATAGTTAAGCGTCTTTGACCTAGCATAATAAGGTACTTGAAGTACTATCTTTTTCAGCAATACGTGATTTAAGTGCGACCATCACTGTAAGGGAAAGCTCATCTATGAAAGTTACAATGCTCAGGATTTTAATAGTGAGCAGTATATGGGGCAATAGTAGTTGGGCTATTGAGGATTGGAGCGCTTTGAGCGTCACAGAGCAGCAAGTGCTATTACCCTTTAAAAGTAAATGGGCGCAACTCTCAACCCAACAACAAGCTGTGCTTAAACGTTGGGCTACCTTATCTGATGAGCAACGTGCCAGTCTACAGGAGCGTTATCAACGTTGGCAGCATTTATCCCCAGAGCAACGTCAACAATTAACGGATCAATTACAGCGCTTTAAAGCATTACCACTGCATAAGCAGCAACGTATCAAATTATGGTGGAAGTGGCTGAAACGTTTACCCCAAGTAGAGCAGCGGCAATTACAGCGCCAATGGTCGCAATTAACCCCTTCACAACGTGAACAGTACATACAGTCCTTACAACAGCGCTTTAATCATTAAAAATAGGCTAGTTGGGCGGTTATTAGTGTAATACATGGAGTGAAAACTTTAAGCTAAAGCTAAGAATAGGGGTTTTCCTGTCAGTTCGTAGTTAAATTTCTACCGTTTGTCTGTTAAACGTCCTTTCTGAGCGCTAAAAACGGTACTTGTTACGACACAATAATAGCTTAATGGGAATAGGCTATGAAATAACCATTTTGGCAATAATCTAAAGGTAGTATTAGTACTCTGTTCTTTAAGTATAAAGCATAGAATAGGTATTGATTGTTTTTAAGATTGATAGTATTAATAATAAATTAACTATCGTCATATAGAGTGTTAGTGGACCAATTCGTATTAAAAATAGCTGATAAAGTTATATTTTTTGATAAATGGGTTGTCATATTCAGCTTGTATTCATACTAAATAACAAAAAGAAGGGATAGCTAGGCTATAACTTAACCGGTTTTCTGTGAAAAATATCACTGTTAAGTTAGCGTTCAGCTATTTTATAGGGTGAGAATTTGTGTTAGCGTTACAGCACATTAAAATTAGAACGTGTTAATTGGGGAGTAAACGGATGAAACAGTCCCAGCTGTATCATTCATATGTGCCTAGGACAACAAAGGAGTTGTATGATGCCTCATGCCATGATGTTCAAAGAAGAAGGTACTCAGCCTAGTTATGAGCCAACGCTCGCAGCGGCTGACCTCAATCATGAGGAAGCCGATACCCTGCTAGAAGGAGATGAGACAGAATTAGCCGAAGATTTGCTGGCTGATGATGAGCTATTACTAACGGAAGAGGATGAGCAGGCAGTAGAAACCGCCCTTCAACGTTCGCTTTCAGACCCCGACGCGACTCAATTATATTTACGAGAAATTGAGGCTTCACCCTTATTAACCCCTGAGGAGGAAGTGTTTTATGGTCGTTTAGCCCGTCAAGGTGATGAGCTAGGCCGCCAAAAGATGATTGTATCGAATTTACGCCTAGTGGTTAAAATCGCTCGCCGCTATATGGGACGTGGTCTGGTACTGTCGGATCTGATTGAAGAAGGCAATCTGGGTTTAATCCATGCAGTCGAAAAATTTGATCCAGAGCGTGGTTTTCGCTTTTCGACCTATGCGACGTGGTGGATTCGACAAAATATTGAACGCGCTTTAATGAATCAAACCCGGACAATTCGCCTACCCATTCACGTCAATAAAGAACTGAATGGCTACATGCGTAAACTCCGTGAAATGACGCAACAGTTAGGACGCGAGCCGAGTATGGTCGAAATGGCTGAAGCTCTCGGACGCTCAGTGGATAGCCTGCGTAAATTACTCGATTTCAATGAGCGTGTGACCTCTCTAGATACCCCTGTTGGTAAAGAGGGTGATAGCCCACTTGTGGATTTTATTGCGCCTGAAGAAAGCAATTGCCCCACCGCCGCCATGGAAGAAAATGATATTACCCAGTCGGTTGAGGGTTGGTTAGTACAGCTAGATCAAAAGCAACGTGAAGTTATAGTGCGCCGCTTTGGTTTGCATGGTTATGAGCGGGCTACGTTAGAGCAAGTCGGGGCAGCTTTAGGCTTGACTCGTGAGCGGGTACGTCAAATTCAAATGGAGGCTCTCAAGCGTTTACGGCGCATTTTAGAAAATAAAGGCTTATCCAGCGAAAGCTTATTAGGATTATAAGGGGGCATTAGCGTTAATTAATAAATAGGGCAGCAGCTACAGAGCGAGCCTCCATCAATAATAAGTTAAATGTGCGGCAGGCTGCTGAGGTATCCATGATTTCAAACCCCAGCTGACGCTCGACAAGTAATTGGTAGCAGCGCGGAGCCAATGGTTGATAGTGGCTTCCGCTACCAATCAGTAATACTTCAGCTTTTATTTGCAAAAGTGGTTCTAAATCATGGACGTCCCATTGGGCAAATGTTTTGTTTAACCACGGTGTCTCTAATGACTGTGCGGTTAATAAAATAGCTTGTTTACAGGGTTGTCCATTCACCCAAATCGAATCCTTATCATAGCCCGTGATCCGATAGCTACTGTCTAAGAGTGTTTCACTAAATTTCATCGTAGATCCTTCCTAACTCCCCCTGCCATGGCTTCGATTACTAGAGCAAGGTCTTGTAATTGACAGGTTAACAGGTGAATTGTAATGTGACCTATTCCTTTATCAAGTCCCCACTCGTTGGGTTTGTTACGCAACAGGAAGATTAACGTGCAAAATGAGTTTTTACGGATAAATCGTTTACCGACCTATGTATTCAAAGTGACCGATACTTTAAAGCGCGAGGCGCGAGCACGAGGGGAGGATATTATTGATTTTGGGATGGGCAACCCTGATCAACCAACGCCAGCGCACATTGTGGCGAAGCTAGTAGAAAGTGTCCAAAATGACGATACCCATCGTTACTCCATGTCACGCGGTATTCCTAAACTCAGAAAAGCGATTTGTTCTTGGTATAAACGTCGTTTTAATGTAGATCTTGACCCCGAAACCGAGGCTATTGCCACCATTGGTTCTAAAGAGGGTCTAGCTCATCTTATGCTTGCAACGCTCAGTCGCGGTGATACCGTCTTAGTGCCGAATCCGGCTTATCCGATTCACCCCTATGGCAGTATTATTGCAGATGCGGATATTCGTCATGTGCCTTTGGTTGAGGGAAAGGACTTTTTCGCTGAATTAGAATCAGCTATTCGTAATTCTTACCCTAAACCTAAAATGCTTATTCTCAACTTTCCCGGCAATCCGACAGGGCAATGTGTGGATTTAGATTTCTTTGAGCGCGTAGTGGCAATTGCTAAAGAGCATCAGGTCTGGGTCGTACACGATATTGCTTATGGTGAATTAGGCTTTGATGGCTATTTACCCCCCTCTATTTTACAAGTGCCGGGTGCTAAGGATATTGCTGTAGAAACCTACTCCCTATCTAAAACCTATAATATGCCGGGCTGGCGGGTAGGATTTGTGTGTGGTAATCCTACTTTGGTTAAAGCCTTAGAGCGTATTAAGTCCTATTTAGACTATGGCACTTTTACTCCCATTCAAGTGGCGGCAATAGCAGCCTTAGACGGCCCTCAAGAGTGCGTGGCAGAGATTCGGGCTATGTATCAAAACCGCCGCGATGTATTGTGTGAGGGTTTGAGTGCAGCAGGGTGGGCGGTGGAAAAACCACAAGCCGGTATGTTTGTCTGGGCAAAAATCCCAGCAGAGTATCAACACTTAGGCTCATTAGAATTTGCTAAAAAGCTATTAAATGATGCCAAAGTAGCGGTAGCCCCCGGAATTGGATTTGGTGAATACGGTGATGATCATGTACGCTTCGCACTGATTGAAAATGAGCATCGTACCCGTCAAGCACTACGGGGAATTAAGCAAATGTTTCGTGCTGATAAATTAATAAAAGAGTGAGAGGATGTATTCATGGAGCCTGTTAAGGTTGGTCTACTCGGTTTAGGCACTGTTGGTGGTGGTACTGCAACGGTTTTACGGCGTAATGCACAAGAGATTGCGCGTCGTGCAGGACGTGAAATTGTGATTGACTATGCAGCTGCGTTGGATACTAGCCGTGCTGCAGGGTTAGGTTTAACCAATGTGCGCTTGACGAACAATGTGATGGATATTGTGCAAGATCCAGCGATTGACATTGTAGTTGAGTTAATCGGGGGCTATACCGTGGCGCGTGATATGGTAATGCGGGCGATTGCTAACGGTAAGCATGTCGTGACAGCGAATAAAGCGCTGATTGCATTACATGGTAATGAGATTTTTGCTGCTGCCCAAGCAAAGGGCGTGATGATTGCGTTTGAAGCAGCCGTCGCCGGCGGTATTCCGGTGATTAAGGCATTACGCGAGGGCTTGGCTGCGAATCGTATTGAGTGGTTATCCGGCATTATCAATGGCACGAGTAATTTTATTCTGACCGAAATGCGTGATCATGGGCGTAGTTTTGATGATGTATTAGCCGAAGCACAACGCCGTGGCTATGCTGAAGCCGATCCTACCTTTGATGTAGGGGGTATTGATGCGGCGCATAAGTTAACGATTTTATCCTCAATTGCCTTTGGTATTCCCTTACAATTTAATAAGACCTATATCGAAGGTATCACTCGTATTAGCGCAGAAGATGTGGCATATGCTTCAAAATTAGGCTATCGCATTAAACATCTAGGGATGGCTCGCCGCACGGATAAAGGGATTGAGCAACGTGTCCATCCAACCCTTATTCCTGAGCGCCGCTTGATTGCCAATGTCGATGGGGTTATGAATGCGGTACTGGTGAAAGGTGATGCCGTAGGGCCTACTTTATTCTATGGCGCGGGCGCGGGTTCTGAGCCGACGGCTTCGGCGGTAGTGGCGGATATTATTGATGTGGTACGCACTATGACCACAGACCCTACTTATCGAGTGCCCCATTTAGCCTTCCAAGCAGGTCAATTAGTCGATACTCCGATTCTGCCTATTGAAGAAGTAGAAACCTCTTTCTATTTACGCATGCAAGCAGAGGATCGCCCCGGTGTATTGGCGGAGGTTACTAAGATTTTAGGTGATCGTGAAATCAGCATTGAAGCCTTCCTGCAGCAAGAACCTAAAGCCAATGAAAGCCAAGCGACCATTATTATGCTCACTCACAAAGTCCGTGAGGGTAATATGAATGAAGCAATTCAAGCCATTGAGCGTTTAGATAGTATCTGCGGCGAGGTCACTCGTATTCGGATGGAGACTTTGGGCTAAGATTATGCACTATATTTCAACTCGTGGTCAGTCACCTGCCCAAAGCTTTAGCCAAATTTTATTAGGTGGTTTAGCGCCGGATGGGGGCTTGTATTTGCCCGAAACCTATCCCGTTTTTACGGATGCGGATTTAAGCGCTATGCGTGGTATGAGTTACCACGATCTCGCTTTTGCCGTATTGTCACGCTTTGTTACGGATATTCCCGCAGAAGATTTGCGCGATATTATTAAGCGTACCTATCGAGCAGAGGTCTATTGCCATACCCGCTCCGATGAAAAGGCTGATGACATTACGCCCTTACGCACCTTAGCGCCAAATTTACATATTCTGGGCTTATCCAATGGGCCAACACTAGCCTTTAAAGATATGGCTATGCAGCTATTGGGTAATCTATTTGAATATGTCTTAGGCAAAGCAGGGCAGGGTATTAATATTTTGGGGGCGACGTCGGGTGATACCGGATCATCTGCAGAGTATGCCATGCGCGGCAAAAAGGGCGTAAAAGTCTTTATGCTCTCCCCATATCAAAAAATGAGTGCTTTCCAAACCGCGCAAATGTTTTCCCTACCGGATGAGAATATCTTCAATATTGCCGTGCGCGGGGTATTTGATGATTGTCAGGATATGGTGAAAGCGGTCTCTAATGATCATGCTTATAAAGCAGCTCATCAAATTGGTGCGGTGAACTCTATCAATTGGGCGCGGGTTGCTGCCCAAGTGGTGTATTACTTTAAAGGTTATTTTGCTGCGACGAAGGCCAATACCGAGCAGGTTAGTTTTTGTGTACCCTCCGGTAATTTTGGTAATGTCTGTGCCGGGCATATTGCCCGCATGATGGGCTTACCGATTAAGCATTTAGTCGTTGCTACCAATGAAAACGATGTATTAGACGAGTTCTTCCGTACTGGTGTGTATCGTCCACGCGGCTCTGCAAACACCTATCATACTAGTAGCCCCTCTATGGATATTTCTAAGGCCTCGAATTTTGAGCGCTTTATTTATGACCTGATGGGGCGCGATGCCGAACAAATTCGCGTGCTGTGGGGTGAGGTGGATAAAGGGGGCGCATTCGATTTGAGTCAATCCCCAGCTTTCAAGGCTGTTACGGAGCAATTTGGCTTTCAGTCGGGTGTCAGTACCCATGCAGATCGTTTAAATACCATTCGTAAAGTCTGGAATGATTATGGTGTGATGATTGATACCCATACTGCTGATGGTGTGAAAGTTGCTTGGGAAAGACGTGAGGCTGATGTGCCAATGATTGTGCTAGAAACAGCACAACCGGCTAAGTTTGCTGAGTCGATTCGTGAGGCTTTGCATCAAGAGCCGTCTCGTCCTAAGGGTATGGAGCATTTAGAGGCTTTACCACAACGCTTTGAAGTCATGGATGCTAGCGTTGATGCCATCAAAGCTTATATCACACAACATATCTAATTCACTCTATTAAATCAGCAACACTGCTAAATATCGGTGTTGCTATGTTGTAAAAATAATATTATTTCAATACTGCTATCTTTGACCTTATAATCTAGTCAGGAATTTGGGTGTCATTGCATGACTAGGGTAGAACATAGCTCTGGCAGTAAGTAAGGAAGTTTTCATGTTTAAACGCCTGCGTGAAGATGTGTATTGCATCTTTGATCGTGATCCTGCGGCGCGAAATGTATTTGAGATTTTGACAACTTATCCGGGGCTACATGCACTATTATTTCATCGGATGAGCCATGCTTTATGGATAAGAAATTTAAAATGGATAGCCCGTGTGCTGTCTAATGTGGGGCGCTTTTTAACAGGTATTGAAATCCATCCGGGCGCTCAGATAGGGCAGCGCTTTTTTATTGATCATGGCATGGGTGTCGTGATTGGTGAGACGGTAGAGATTGGTGATGATTGCACCTTGTATCAAGGTGTGACACTAGGGGGTACTAGCTGGCAACCTGGTAAGCGTCATCCGACCTTGGGTAATAATGTGGTGATTGGAGCCGGTGCTAAGGTATTAGGGCCTTTTAAGGTACATGATGGTGCTCGGATTGGTTCTAATGCAGTGGTTGTGAAGGAAGTACCCGCAGGTGTTACTGTGGTAGGTATTCCGGGGCGGCAAGTGAATAATCGCTCAGAAGATGAAAAACGCCGCGAAGCGATTGCTGAAAAAATGGGATTCGATGCTTATGGCGCGACTCAGGATATGCCCGATCCGATAGCCAATAGTATTAATCGGATGCTGGATCATATTGATTTAATGGATCAGCGCATTGAGGGTATGTGTGCTGAGTTAAAACGTTTAGGAGGTGACTTAGAAGTGGCACCATTACCTAAATTAGATGCCGAACGTATTGATTGTAAAGACTTGGTATGCGCCGACCATCAATGACCTTACAAAACCAACAATACTTGACTGTTTTTGTAGGGTATTGATATGATGCCCTTAGTTTGAATGGAGAGCCAAATATGAAGCTTACAACCAAGGGACGCTATGCTGTAACAGCTATGCTGGATTTAGCCCTACACCATAAGGGCGAGCCAGTATCGTTGGCTGAAATCTCTGAGCGCCAAGATATTTCGCTGTCTTACTTAGAACAATTGTTTGCTAAATTACGGAAAGCCGGTTTAGTAGTAAGCATGCGTGGCCCTGGCGGGGGTTATCAGCTTTGCAGCGACCCTAAGGAAATAGCCATTGCTGATATTATTGCTGCAGTCGATGAGCATGTGGATGCGACTCGTTGTGGGGGATTAGGCGATTGTCAAGATAATCGTCGCTGCCTCACTCATGATTTATGGACGGATTTGAGCAATCAAATTCGGGTATTTTTATCTGGCATTACTCTAGCGGATATGACGGAGCGTGCAGATGTACGCCAGACGGCAGCTCGTCAAGTAAAGCGTCTAGAAATGGTGGCAGATTCTGCCCGTTAATTTATTGCATTTGGGTATTACTATGAGCCAAAGAACCTCTCCTATCTACTTAGATTACTCTGCTACAACACCTGTAGATCCCCGTGTTGCTGAAAAAATGATGCAATACCTGACTCCTCAAGGTGTATTTGGTAATCCTGCTTCACGCAGCCATGCGTTTGGTTGGGAGGCTGAGACTGCGGTAGAAGAGGCAAGAGAGAATGTAGCTGCCTTGATTAATGCTGATCCTAAAGAGATTGTATGGACCAGTGGTGCTACCGAGTCCGATAATCTAGCAATTAAAGGAGCAGCCCATTTTAATATTCGCCGTGGCAAGCATATTATTACGCTCAAAACAGAACATAAGGCGGTACTCGATACTTGTCGTCAATTAGAGCGGGAAGGGTTTGAGGTCACTTATTTAGATCCACTACCCAATGGTTTATTGGATTTTGATGCGTTTAAGGCGGCTTTACGTCCCGATACAACTGTCGTGTCGATTATGCACGTCAATAATGAAATCGGGGTAATTCAAGATATCGCAGCGATTGGTGAATTATGCCGTGCGAATAAGACGGTGTTTCACGTGGATGCCGCACAAAGTGCCGGAAAAGTACCCATCGATATGGAAACCTTAGCGGTTGATTTAATGAGTTTTTCGGCTCATAAAGTCTATGGCCCAAAAGGTATAGGAGCACTGTATGTACGTCGTAAACCACGGGTACGGATTGAGGCACAAATGCACGGCGGTGGGCATGAGCGCGGGATGCGTTCAGGGACTTTACCTACTCATCAAATTGTAGGGATGGGTGAAGCCTTTAGAATCGCTAGAGTCGAAATGGCGTCTGATAATGAGCGTATCTTAAGTCTACGTAATCGCCTCTATGAGGGCTTAAAGCATATTGATGAAGTCTATGTGAATGGTGATTTAGATCATCGGGTAGCAGGTAATCTCAACATTAGTTTTAACTTTGTTGAGGGCGAGAGCTTAATGATGTCGCTGAAAAATCTAGCTGTTTCATCTGGATCTGCCTGTACTAGTGCCAGTTTAGAGCCAAGTTATGTATTGCGTGCTTTAGGGCGTAGTGATGAGCTGTCGCATAGTTCACTGAGAATTTCGATTGGTCGCTTTACCACCGCAGATGAGATTGATGAAGCGATAATCAGCATTGAAAAAGCAGTCGATAAGCTTCGTGAATTGTCTCCTTTGTGGGAAATGCATCAAGAAGGTATTGATTTAAGTAAAGTAGAATGGGTAGCTCATTGAAACAGTGTTTTACTGTGTTCAATAATGAGTTATCAATTGTGGAGAAAGAAACATGGCTTACAGTGAAAAAGTAATTGATCACTATGAAAATCCGCGTAATGTGGGTAGTTTCATTAAAGGTGATAAGAGCGTAGGCACCGGCATGGTGGGCGCTCCGGCGTGTGGCGATGTAATGAAGCTACAAATTAAGGTCAATGATAATGGTGTGATTGAGGATGCCAAATTCAAAACCTATGGTTGTGGCTCAGCAATTGCCTCTAGTAGCTTATTAACCGAATGGGTTAAGGGCAAAACGCTAGATGAAGCCAAAGCGATCAAAAATACCGATATCGCAGCAGAGTTGGATTTACCACCAGTAAAAATTCATTGCTCCGTATTGGCAGAGGATGCGATTCGTGCGGCTATTGAGGATTATCAACAAAAACAGCAAGTACAGGGTTAGTTATGATTACCTTAACTGAAGCAGCAACAGAGCGTGTGCAACGGTTTTTAGCAAATCGAGGTAAAGGCGTTGGCTTACGCTTAGGTGTGAAAACCACGGGGTGTTCTGGTATGGCCTATACCTTGGAGTTTGTGGATCAGCTAGAAGACACTGATACCGTGTTTGATGCTAACGGTGTTAAGGTGGTTCTAGATCCAAAAAGCCTAGTGTACTTAGATGGTACAGAGCTAGATTATACGCGTGAGGGATTAAATGAAGGTTTTAAATTTTCTAATCCTAATGAAAAAGCGCGTTGCGGTTGTGGCGAAAGCTTTACTGTGTAATGCAAAGTATCACTCTGCCCACCCAATGGTTTGAATTATTTGGTCTACCGCTGCAGTTTGAGGTAGATCCTGTAGTGTTGACGCAACGTTTTAGAGCTTTACAAACCCAGTTTCACCCTGATCGTTATGTCAATCAGTCCGATACGGAAAAGCGTTTTGCTGTACAGGCTACTTCATTAATTAATGAAGCTTATGCTGGTTTAAAAAATCCCCGCTTACGCGCGCGTTATCTCTTAGAGCAAGCGGGTATTATATTGAATGATGAGCTGGATACTATTCAAGATAGAGACTTTCTGATTCAACAAATGCAGTGGCGCGAAGCGATAGAGGAGGCATTAGAAGATGCAGAACCTCTAGACGCTTTAGATCAGGTAGGGGATGAAATCCAAGCAGTCACCCTCACACTCTATAGTGAATTTGCTCAAGTCTGGGCGCTCAAAAACTTAGAACGAGCTAAGCAAATTGTATTAAAGCTGCGCTTTTATGAGCGTTTACAAGAAGAAATTCGCCGTCAACAAGAACGTTTAGACGCATAATACCCCACTTTTGCATAAGGAATGATTATGGCGCTGTTGCAAATATCAGAGCCAGGCATGGCTACTATACCCCATCAACGTCGATTAGCGGCAGGTATTGATTTAGGTACGACTAATTCACTCATTGCTACGGTACGTAGTGGCGAGGTAGTGACTCTAGCCGATGAGCAGGGTCGTCATTTATTACCCTCCGTGGTGTATTTTAAAGCCGATGCTGAGCCTTTAGTGGGTGATGCGGCTAAAGCTCATCAACTCACTGATCCCTTAAATACCATAGCATCGGTTAAGCGCTTAATGGGGCGTGGTCAGCAGGATACTATGCAAACGCTAGCAGGCCATTTGCCCTTTAAGCTCGCTGTAACCGATAGTGCTGTACCGCGTATTCAAACCAGTGCGGGCACGGTCATGGCGCATGAGGTGGCGGCAGAGATTCTGCTGGAGCTTAAAGAGCGAGCAGAGGTCGCTTTAGGGGGAGAGCTAAGTGGTGTGGTGATTACCGTACCTGCCTATTTTGATGATGCCCAACGCCAAGCCACTCGTGATGCGGCGACCTTAGCCGGTTTAAATGTCTATCGCTTGCTTAATGAGCCAACTGCCGCCGCTGTAGCTTATGGTTTAGATCAGCAAGCAGAGGGCGTGATTGCGGTTTATGATTTGGGGGGTGGCACCTTTGATATTTCCATTTTGCGTCTTGAAAAAGGTGTGTTTGAGGTATTAGCCACAGGTGGCGATTCAGCACTAGGGGGTGATGATTTTGATCATGCTATTGCTGAATATTTGCTACAAGCGGCAGAATTAAGTACCTCAGATAATCCTCGTTTATTACGCGAAGCCTTAGTGGTGGCGCGTGCAAGCAAAGAGCAATTAAGCACTGCTAATGAAATAACCGTGCAATTAGGGGAGTGGTCGGGACTTTTAACGCGGACTCAACTAGATGGATTAATTGCTCCTTTAGTACAAAAAACCCTGCAAGCGTGTCGGCGGGTGGTACGGGATGCCAATCTAGCTAAAGGCGATATTCAGCAGGTCGTATTAGTAGGTGGTTCGACTCGTGTACCTTTAGTGCGCTCACAAGTGGCAGATTTTTTCCAAACCGAACCGTTATGTTCCCTTGATCCTGATCGAGTAGTGGCATTAGGGGCTGCCTTACAAGCGGATGTATTAGCGGGGAATAAACCCGATGCTGAGATGCTGCTGCTGGATGTGATTCCCTTGTCATTAGGGCTTGAAACTATGGGAGGGTTGGTAGAAAAAATCATTGATCGTAATACCACTATTCCGGTAAGCCGTGCTCAAGAGTTTACCACCTTTAAAGACGGTCAGACCTCCATGTCTATTCATGTCTTGCAAGGCGAGCGGGATACGGTTGAGCATTGCCGTTCTTTGGCGCGTTTTGTTTTGCGTGGTATTCCACCGATGGTAGCGGGAGCTGCCCGCATTCGGGTAACTTTCCAAGTCGATGCGGATGGTTTATTGAGTGTTAGTGCGCAAGAGTTAACGAGTGGAGCCAAATCAAGCATCGAGGTTAAGCCTTCTTATGGCTTAAGTGACCGCGAAATTATGACTATATTGCAAGACTCCGTGACGAGTGTGCAGGAAGATATTGCTGCTAGACGTGTACGTGAGCAACAAGTAGAGGCAGAGCGGGTACTCGAAGCGATTGATTCGGCCTTAAAAAATGATGGCGATCAGCTACTTGATCATGAAGAAAAAATGACTATTTTAGCTGCACGTGAGCAGCTAGCGGCTGTGCGTCAAAGTACTGATCCACAAGCCATAGAAATGGCAATTAAGCACTTAGAGCAAGCGGCTGCTTTTTATGTTGAGCGGCGTATGAATCATAGTATTCGTAAGGCGATGGCGGGTCATACCGTCGATGAATTCAGAGGTTAATCCATGCCAAAATTAATATTTCTACCCCATGAAGTCATTTGCCCTGAGGGTGCAATGATTGAGGCTAAGGCCGGTATGAGTATTTGTGATGCAGCACTACAAAATGATATTGAAATTGAGCATGCTTGTGAAAAATCATGTGCTTGCACAACTTGCCATGTTTATGTCCGTGAAGGGGGAGAATCTTTAGAGCCTGCTAGCGATCTAGAAGAGGATTATTTAGATAAAGCTTGGGGTGTTGATCCAGATTCTCGTTTAAGTTGTCAGGCAATAGTGGGCGATGAGGACTTGGTAATTGAGTTACCAAAGTACACTATTAATATGGTTTCTGAACAGCACTAGGAGGATTTTACGATGAGCTTAAAGTGGACTGATACTTTTGATATTGCTCAGGAATTATACGATACTCATACCGAGGTTGATCCGCGTTATATTCGTTTTACCGATTTACATCGTTGGGTAACAGAACTAGAAGGATTTGATGATCAGCCCGATCATTCTAATGAAAAAATTCTGGAAGCTATTCAAATGGCATGGATTGACGAAGCAGGGCTGAATTAATTTTTTTTATTGGTTCAGCGACAACTCAGTGATAATTAGACAAGATCACCCTTAGCTTAAACATTCTTATCATGAGGGCAACAGCGATGGGACTAAAGTGTAGGGATAAGCAAGATATTGCGATTGAACTTGATGAGGCGCATCCAGAGCTTAATCCAGCTAGTATTAAAAACGCACAGCTACGTAGCTTGGTGTTGGAGTTGGATGATTTTGAGGATGAGCCTGAAAAACTTACGGATAAAGCTTTAGAAGCGATCCGTAAGGTCTGGTTAGATGAGCGTGGAATGCTTTAAAACTAATGATTGCGCAATTAATAAAAAAGCCCATATATTTATGGGCTTTTTTATTAGAAGAAACTCGGTCTTAGATGAGTGAGGACGTTTCAAGCCGAATACACACCACCTAATACTCTCTCACCCCGTGCGCCGGTAACAGAGGGCATATTACTGGGTTTTCCTTCTAAGGTTTGTTTGGCAAACCAAGCAAAGGCTATTGCCTCTACCCAATCAGGATCAGCACCTAAGTCTGCTGTACTTAAAAGCTTCACATTAGGACAGTGATGCTGAATACGCTCCCATAAATAGCGATTATGCACCCCACCACCACACAGTACTAATTCTTGCGTTTGTGGCGCTTGTTCTTGTAAAGCTTGGCTAATAGTAATAGCTGTTAGCTCAGTAAGAGTGGCTTGCACATCTTGAGCCGCGACTTCACGATGGCCTATCTTTTTAGCTACCCAACCGAGATTAAAATGTTCCCGTCCAGTACTTTTAGGTGGTATTAGTTTAAAGTAAGTATCTTTAAGCATAGCCTCCAGTACATCCGTGTGAATAGTACCTCCCCGTGCCCATTCCCCATCTTTATCATAATGTTGCCCAGTATATTTAAAGGCCCATTGATCAATCAGAGTGTTACCAGGCCCCGTATCAAAGCCATAAACGGGCGCGGTGCTATCCATATTTAATACCGTGAGATTCGCCAAGCCACCAATATTTAATACAGTGCGGTGAGTCTCTGGGTTGAAAAATATGGCACGATGAAAGGCGGGTACTAAAGGAGCGCCTTGTCCACCGGCTGCCATATCACGCCGTCTAAAATCAGCTACCGTAGTGATGCCGGTGTGCTCGCTAATTTGATTAGGATCACCCGCTTGTAGGGTGAAAGGCATGTCCGCAGTAGGCGCGTGGCAAATGGTTTGACCATGACTGCCAATAGCGCTAATTTGTTCTGGGCGGATCTGAGCTTGCGCTAAAAGTTCATTAACCGCCTGAGCAAATTGTAGACCTAAGAGTTGGTCAATATGACCATACTCCATTAGGCTCCCACGCCATTCAGGGGATAGTATCTGATTGATTTGTTGACGTAAGTCATTAGTCAACGGGTAGCAAAGCGCGTAATGTAATTGCACACTACCCTCTTCAAAACTAACTAATACTGTATCAATACCGTCTAAGCTAGTACCGGACATAAGCCCAATGTAATAAGGTGTCGTCTCACCCATCAATTTGCCTGCTGTGTTAACTTTAAATTATTAGTGGCAGAATCATTATCTAGTTGAAGCCGCGCTAGGCGCTTTATCAGACGCGCTGCATAGCGATTAAAAGCCAAGCGTTCTTCAGGTGTCAATAATCCCGTTTTAGGTAATGCAACCGTCATTGGGTTTAATGCTTCGTTATTTTGACGGAATTCGTAGTGTACATGATTACCCGTCGACCGTCCTGTCGAACCGACATAACCAATGACTTGACCCCGTTGTACACTACTGCCCGCTTCGAGTCCTTGTTTAAAAGCGGACATATGACCATAAAGGGTAGTAATACCTCCCTCATGGCTTAATTCAATAACTTTGCCGTAACCACTTTGGCGACCGATGAATTTTACCACACCAGCACCCGTAGCATAAATAGGTGTTCCACTAGGAGCTGCAAAATCAGTTCCTTTATGTAGACGCCACTTACCTACAACGGGATGAGTACGAAAGCCAAATCCTGAGCTCATTTGCCCACCTTGTAGGGGGCGACGATTAAAAGCAGTCTGTTGTAATAGTTCAGCACCCGTATTAGGGCTGAGGTAATGGGCTTTACCCCCAGCGGAATTAAAGCGCACCCGTTGAAAAGTCTTGTGATTGTGTCGGATGTCGGCGGCTAACAGGTTTTCACTGTAAATGCTTTTATCCTTGTAGCGAAAGTCCTCAAAAATGAGGGCGATACGATCCCCTTGTTTAAAATTACGTAGATTGATTTCGTCTTTAAAAATCTGAATAAGCTGCTTGGTGACCGTACTAGGAATACCCACATCATGAGCGGATTGGGAGAGGGACGTAACTATATTGAAAGTTAGCTCCGTGTCTTGGGCAGAGTAATGGATATTGTCCCACTCACCCTGGTATTGACTACCCCAGCGGGTAATAACAAAGGCTTTATTATTGTCTTGAGCATAGATGAGCTGGTTTAGCTCTTTACCTTTGGCACGTAAAAAGACCCGCCGTCCGGCTTTTAATTGTTTTAAATTTTCAGCAATAGCGGGGTTTTTAGCCAATACAGGTATGACATGCTCAAATTTATTAGCCTTAAGCAGTGTTTCTAGGCTCTGAGATTCCGTAATAGCAATATGATTCCAGCGTCCATACTCGGCAGCCTTAGGGAGCATGAAAATAGGAGCCGGTATATTTTTAACCTTGCTCTCTGTAGTGGCTAAGTCAGTAGCATCCGAGCTATCCAATGGGAAGGGCATAACAACCTCATCTGGACTAGTCGTATTATATTGATATTGCTCTAATTCCAACTCTAATAGCCGCTCGGCTTTATCCTCAGCTTGACGATCAGCTTCATCTAAGCTAGCTAATTCTTGCTCTATCTGTAAAGCAGAACGAATTTGCTCATCAAGATTAGTTTGAGTGTTCAGTTGTAGACGCGAATAAACAGGCACATTACCAATAGCAGCCAGCACCAAAACCATCATCAATGAGCGCGTAAAAAAATAGCGAATGGGATGATGGATAGGTGAGGCATTGAGAAAGTGAGCCAGCGGATTAATGGTGGGTATTTTATCGCTAGGAGTGACGTAATTATCGTAATGATTACGTGTGGTGATTTTATGGTCTTGGGTAATAATGACTTCGATACCCCCGCTAGGGAGATTATATCGCTCCATAGCTTGGCTCCATTTTTTATTCTTCTTATAGGAGGGTCGCCTTTGTACTGAATTCAGCAAAGTGAATACTCCATGTAACACATCAGCTTAATTTAATAGTGAAAGTGGACAATAACAGCAAGTACTTTCATTAAGGGTAAGTCCTTAAACCCAAGAAAAATGGGGTTAGTACTAACGCAATCAAAAATCCCTATCTTAGCAAAAAAGTAACACTACGGACGTTTCATGCTAAGCTAAGCTCTGCCTTTTTAGGCTAAAAGTATTTTGTTGTCAAATCATGAGATAGGTATATGGAGCATATTGCTGATCAACTGCGAGAACTAGAGCGTGGTACTGAGGAAATTCTAGTCAAACAAGAACTCATCGAAAAACTCAAAAAAAATCAGCCATTGCGTATTAAAGCAGGATTTGATCCTACTGCACCTGATTTACATTTTGGCCATACGGTACTTATTAATAAGCTGAGGCAATTTCAAGAGTTCGGTCATCATGTGATTTTTCTGATTGGTGACTTTACCGGCATGATTGGTGATCCGAGCGGAAAATCAGCCACTCGCCCACCTTTAACGCGTGAGCAGGTATTACAAAACGCTGAGACGTATAAGGAACAGGTCTTTAAAATCCTAGACCCTGAACGTACCGAAGTGGCTTTTAATTCTACCTGGATGTCTGGGCTGGGAACGGCAGGTTTAATTCAGTTAGCAGCTAAGCATACGGTAGCGCGTATGTTAGAGCGTGATGATTTTAATAAACGTTATAAATCGAATCAGCCGATTGCGATTCATGAGTTTCTCTATCCGCTGGTTCAGGGCTATGACTCTGTCGCTTTAAAGGCCGATGTGGAGCTAGGTGGGACAGATCAGACGTTTAATCTATTAGTAGGACGTGAGCTACAAAAACAATATGGTCAAGAATCGCAGGTGGTGATGACTGTACCTTTATTAGAGGGGTTAGATGGTGTCAATAAGATGTCTAAGTCTTTAGGCAACTATATCGGCATTACTGATAAGCCCGACGATATGTTTGGTAAAATCATGTCCGTTTCGGATGAACTCATGTGGCGCTATTTTGATCTGTTGAGTTTCCGCAAGCTGTCGGATATTCAGGACCTCAAAAAAGAAGTAGCTGCTGGTAAAAATCCGCGTGATGTAAAATTCTCCTTAGCAGAAGAGCTGATTACTCGCTTTCATAGCCCAGCCGCAGCGGTAGCAGCACGCGAGAGTTTTATTGCACGTTTCCAAAAGGGAGCCTTACCTGAGGATCTACAAGAGATTGAGGTCGTTGTTGAGGGTGAGGGGATTAAAATCGCATCATTACTGAAGCAAGTAGGCTTATGTAGTAGTACCTCTGACGCATTACGTATGATTGAACAAGATGCAGTGAAAATTGATAGCGAACGTGTAGAAGACAAGAACCTATTGATTACTAAAGGTTTTGTGGGTGTTTTTCAGGTGGGTAAACGCAAGTTTGCACGAGTCACTGTAAAATAATTCAGAATTTTTTCAGAAAGTAGTTGACGGGAGTAAGGAGATGTATATAATGCGCATCTCCGAACGACGCAACGGAAACAAAAACGAAAGAGAAATCAAGTAGTTAGCTGAAGTTGTAGTAGTTTGAAAAGATTCCGGTGTGAATCGAAGTTCAGAAAAATAATCGAGTTTAGCAAATAGTGCTTGACAAGATGAAACAAACGAACTAAAGTGCGCACCTCTCGTTAAGCAAGGACTTAACGCGTTATTTAAAAAGAAAGCAAATAAACTTGTGTGGGTGCTTGAATCATCTGTAGTAACAGAATGTATCAAGTATTCACTTTCGTCAAGAAAGTAATTCACTATTATATATTCTGAGCAAAAAACACGTTGGTAGGTAGTGGTGTTGTTTAGTATTCATATTAAACAGTATAGCTAAGCTATTGACACAAAGATTAAACTGAAGAGTTTGATCCTGGCTCAGATTGAACGCTGGCGGTATGCTTAAGACATGCAAGTCGAACGGTAGTCCCTTCGGGGATGAGAGTGGCGCACGGGTGAGTAACACGTGGGAATCTACCCAGTAGCGGGGGATAGCCTGGAGAAATCCAGATTAATACCGCATACGCTCTACGGAGGAAAGGCTTCGGCCACTATTGGATGAGCCCGCGTTGGATTAGGTAGTTGGTGAGGTAAAGGCTCACCAAGCCTGCGAT
>NZ_KB904779.1 GCF_000380185.1 Thiofilum flexile DSM 14609 | reverse complement strand
CCCCAGCGCACCATTTCTACCCCATCATCTGCGCCCGCTAAGGTGGCCGCTAGACCCAGTAATAGGATCTCGGGCAGCGGATAGATCACTTTGGCGAGTTGGCGCGGATCGCGTAGGCTGGCCAGATGTTCCATCAGACGGCTTACGGCATTGGCCGGAGGTGGGCATTGGGTAGGGGGGACGGGAGGAGTGTTTGACATCTTGACGGCTCTCGGAGTGAAAGCCTTACTTATCCTCTATTTATATAGCAAGGTTCAAGCGATTGCCCTGGGGATAATGCTGCTATAACTACACCTTGTAAAATAAGTGGAATAGAGGATGGTTTCATCATATTTTTAACCCTATTAATAAAAATGCTTTGCGTATAGAAAGATTATAAATCTAGCAGTAAAATTATAGGGCAGTTATTGCAAATTTTCTCTATAAATAAAGAGTGAAATTAGTTTTTTAGAGTACTACAGTCTAGCTGTAGTACTCTATTTGAAATAGCCTATTTGGCTAATTGTGCAATATCACTCACTTCTAATATCGATTTTGAATAACCTTTAGAGACGGCATTAATCATAGCCTTACCTACTTGGGTTAGGGTTAAAGTCTGTGAGGGTAAAAAGGGCGCTAGTACAGGCGCTAGAATTTTATAAATTAATTTTACACTCACCTGTCCTTTCGTAGGTTTCATAATAGCAGGTCGGAAATTATATTGACCTTTAAAGGGCAATTTCATTAAGGCATTCTCAGTGCGACCTTTGACTCTGGCCCACATCACTTTGCCTTGTTCTGAGCTATCGGTTCGGCTGCCTGATACATAAGTGAAAACCATAGCCGGATTGATCTGTGACAGTGTAGTTGCAAAAGGCACAACAAAGTCATAAGTCTTTTTAGTAAAGCTCTCCTCATTTTCACCGATAGAGCTTATACCCGCGCAAAAAAAGCAGCCGTCATACTGTTTTAATTGCTCAGTATGCTGATTGATTTCCGAGAAGTCTTTTAGCAGCAGCTCTTTTAGTTTTGGGTGCGTTAAACTGTAGTGTTTTCTGCCAATAAGCAGCACTTCTTCAACCGCTGGGTTCTCTAAACACTCAAATAAAACGCCTTCGCCTACCATGCCGGTAGCACCTGTCAGGATTACTTTCATACGGTATAACTTTAGTTTTGAAATGTTGGGTGCTCGTTTTTAATAGCCTGTTTTTTTGCTGATTTGGCTTTATTTAACAAGTATTATATAAATTTAAATCAAATGCTTACTAAGTGAAATTTAGAAGCTGCTGGTTATAAAGTCGAATTCTATCAATAAATAGACAGCAGTCATTTGATGAGAAAAGATTACGTGTTTGCTAAAGCTTGTTCACTTACTAATAAAGCTACGCGTGTAGAGACCGCATGTAGAGCAATAAGGTGCAGCATTTCGCTAACTGTCGTGCAGCAATCGGGTAAAATAGTGACTTGATATTTTTCGGCTGCTTTAGAAATAGCGGTATGCGTTACACAGTTTTGCGTCATCATGCCGGCTATTAAAAGTTCGGTAATCCCTTTTTCTTGTAGTAGTTGCTCTAAATTCGTTTGCTCAAAACTATCGGCAAAATGTTTAACCACAATAGGTGCTGTAGGTGCAGCCGCTAAAATCCGAGGGTGTATTTCAGCCCCTGAAGTATTGGCATTAAAAAACGGTGCTAGACCTTGGGCGGGATTAGCAATATGTTGAATAATAATAATCGGAATCTGTTGGGCATTGGCTTGGGCTATAGCGTTTTCAATCGCGCTTAGTGCTGCCTCGGTCTCCCATAATGGAAAGGCTCCCGCTGGGAAATAGTCATTTTGTAAATCAATTAATAATAAGGCTTTCGACATGGTCTGTTACTCGCGATTAATAAAGGTGGATAGTTTGCCCGATAGCGCTAAAAGTAGCTAGACATCTGCCGCGACCTTACCTAAAATGTGCCGCGTCACTGGGGAGTAGCCTCCTTAAGCTTAAATCTTAAGGGTTTACATCAACATACTTGTCGTCTGACATGGTGTAAACGACTCCGGTTTGGCAAGACCTTTGACTTTAATACCTTCCTTCAGCCGGAGAGGGTGTTAAGGTCATGGGTATTTGTCCGGCTTAGGAGTTTATTTTGGAAGCTTTTCTCGTCTCTACCGGCATTGTTGCCCTCGCTGAAATGGGTGATAAAACCCAATTATTATCTTTAGTCCTCGCTGCAAAATTTCGTCGTCCTATCCCTATTATTCTAGGTATTTTAGTTGCTACCTTGCTCAATCATGCCCTCGCGGGAGCGGTTGGTGCGTGGCTCACTACCGTGTTAGGCCCTGATGCTTTGCGCTGGATTTTAGGCTTATCCTTTTTAGCGATGGCGGTGTGGATTATGATTCCCGATAAGCTCGATGATGAAGCCTCAGCCTTCGAGGGCAGAGGGCATTATGGGGTGTTTCTCACGACAGTAATCATCTTTTTTCTGGCAGAAATGGGCGATAAAACCCAGATTGCTACCGTTGCCTTAGCCGCACAATATGCCTCTCTCGTAGGCGTAGTGGCTGGCACAACCTTAGGGATGATGATTGCTAATGTGCCGGCGGTACTGATTGGCGATAAGATGGCGCATCGTTTACCGTTAAAACTCATTCATGGTGTTGCGGCATTCATTTTTGTGGTACTAGGTGTTCTGACCTTAATGGGGGTAGGACAAAGCGCATTGTCTTAAATTTTAATTTCACTCAAATTGATGCTTATCAAAGCGTCTAAGCGCGTGTGCTCTTAATCTATAGCAAAGACAGCTATTAGTATTAAGGAGTACTACTATGCTTAGCGCATTTTCTAGCACCGAGATGATTGTTTCCCTATCTATTTTTACCATTGTGTTTATCTTGGGATTCTTGGGCTATTTGGGGTGGAAATTGTTTAAATTATCTGGCCATAAGCCCAATCCAGGTGAAAAAGTCTGGTAACCTTTCGTTTCTATACTGTGGTGGTATTTAATTAGGGCGAGTACTATTGTTCGCCCTATCTTTTGGTATTAGGCGAGGTGCATATCAAAGACCATAATACCCTCGACGCCGCCTTGCGCTGCCGCTACTAACTGTGCTGCTATCTGTTTATGCGTAGCATTGTCTTGGTAAGCCTGCAGTGCGGCTTCATCCGCAAAGTCAATAATAAACCCACCATTATAGCCCTTATCCATACCCACTTCAGTGGTGATATTAGCGCCTGCGACAAAGCCTAACCAACCGGATAACTGTTCGCGTAGCGCCTCTAGTTGGCTATAGATCTTTTGCCGCTCAGTTTCAGAAACGCTGGGATTAAATTTAACAAATACACAATGTTTAAACATAGTTACATCCTTATTAGATAAACAGAGATACAAAAGCCATGGGGTATTGCTGGAGCAGTCTTGGCGGCAAGGGTGCCGCCTTGTAGCGTACAAGGACGTATTCACAGCGGCTGCTCCAGCAATACCCCATGGCTTTTGTTCAAATATTTAAGTGCTAAAGCTCAACTTAGCTTTGTGGTTGGGTAATCCATTTCGGTACAGCAGGTAAAACCACTTGCTCAAATAGCGCTAATAACTCGACCGGAGTGGTAGCATTCAAAATCAAGGAGCGTTGTGCTTCATGAATAAAGCCTTCTTGTACGGCATGTTGAATAAAAGCAATTAGACCATCGTAGTAGCCAGCAACATTCAATACGCCACAGGGTTTACGGTGTAACCCCAATTGCGTCCAAGTGGCAATTTCACATAGCTCTTCTAGTGTTCCTAAGCCACCGGGCAGCGCAATAAATGCATCGGAAAGTTCAGCCATCATCAGTTTGCGTTCGTGCATAGAGCTTACAATATGGAGTTCGGTCAAGCCCTCATGAGCGAGTTCTTTAGTCATTAATGCTTGGGGTAATACACCAATGACTTTGCCGCCGTGTGCGAGTGTAGCATCGGCTACAGCTCCCATTAAACCGACTTTTGCTCCCCCGTAAACGAGGGTCAATTGACGCTGAGCAAGCTCGGCTCCTAAGGTGTTAGCCATTTGTAAATACTCAGGGCGCTTGCCGCTATTAGAACCACAATATACACAGACTCGTTGCATGATCGACTACCTAATTCTTCTATTTTTACTAAAAAACAGCCTAGCCCCGTAAAGATTAGGCTTTTCCATCGTCTATCAGTCTAACACCACTACTCATGGAATTACGTGATGAATCTTGTTAAATTTCTGTTCTCAGTAAAAAATCAGCGCCATTTAGTGCTGAACGTACTGTACTTTTGATGCAACTAAGCTAAGGTATTACTATGTTCATGGACAACGATAGTGCTTGCTGTGTTGCCTGACCCACATAATTGCAATCGATAAAATTAACCAACAAATGGGAAGTCATGTTTAAAGCCGCTACTTTAAAAAAGCTACGACCTTGGCTCATTGCCACCGTATGTTTATTGCCCTTAATGGCACAAGCGAATCCTCGTTCTTCACTAGGTAGCAATACCAATGAGATTAGTGATGATGATACGAGCGTCCCCTTTATTGATTTATTCAAATCGGCGATGCCATTTGAAGATGCCCGTCCTTGGAGTACCACCGGACAGGTGCAGTATGATCAATACGGTTGGCCTGCACGTATGGGGCCTGGCGCTCATGCAGGAACGCGTTTTTTAAGTCATATGCCCGCTGAGGCCGTGGTGGCTGGGGATTACACCGTGCTGTATGACGGGCAGGGAACCCTACAATATAATGGTGATGTGAAGCTCATCGATAGCCAACCCGGACGCGATATTATTCGTATCGAGCCGGGGTCTGATAGGGTATATAATGCTACCATCCGTATTATGACCACTAACCCTAAGGACTATATTCGCAATCTAAAAATCCTCATGCCGGGGGGAATTTGCCGTAATAATCCTTATCAGCGTGTTGATAGTAGACAACAATGCTCCGGTGGGCAGTTCATGGCGTTTAGCCAGTATCCGAATGAAATTATTTATAATCCCGACTATCTCAATTTCATGAAAGACTTTAGCAGTATTCGCTTCATGAATATGATGGGCGTGACCAATAGTGAACAACGCCGTTGGCAAGATCGTCCACGTTTAGAGCAAGCCACATGGGGTGGTAAACAAGGCAAACGTGGGGTGCCGGTAGAAATCATGGTAGATTTAGCCAATCGGGCTAATGCGAATCCGTGGTTTACTATGCCACATGCTGCTGATGATAACTATGTGCGTGAATTTGCTCGCTATGTAAAACAACATCTCAGCCCTAATCTAAAAGCCTATATTGAATATAGTAACGAAACATGGAATACCATTTTCGTGCAAGGCAACTATGTGCGTAAGGAAGGCTTAAAGCTCAAATTAGATACCAATGCTCATCGTGCAGGGTATCGTTTTTATGCCGAGCGTTCGGTGCAAATCTTTAAGATTTGGGAGCAAGTCTTTGGCGGTAGACAACGTTTATACCGTATAGTCTCCGGTTGGACAGTCAATCCGGGCGTGACCGAAACCATTTTAGGGCATAAAAATACCTTTGATCATGTCGATGCCTTTGGTATTGCACCGTATTTCTTTGGTGGCTTTGAGGAGCTGCGTGGTATTCGTAGTGTGAACGATGCCTATAACCTGATGACTAACCCACAATACCGTTACTCTATCCCGAAAGTATTGGGCTATATTGAGATGCAAGCAAGGTTAGCGGATAAGTTCCAAGTAGACCTGATTGCCTATGAGGGTGGACAAGGTTTAGTCGACTTTACTAGCCGCACGGATGATCAACATCCTAACCCTTTGCTATATGCTGCCAATCGTGATCCACGCATGTACAATCTGTATATTCAATTTTTACAAGGTTGGAAAAAAGCAGGTGGCAAACACTTTTCGCATTATTCAGCACCTCGCGCCTATCGTAAGTTTGGTAGCTGGGGAGCGAAAGAGTACAGCGCTCAACCCGCCTCTCAAGCACCTAAATATCGTGCTTTGTTAAAATTTATGCGTGATAATCCTTGCTGGTGGGCAGGTTGCGGTCGTTAGAGTATGCAATGGGACATTTTTTGTACCGTTATCGATAATTATGGCGACGCTGGCGTATGCTGGCGTCTCGCCCGTCAATTAGCTTCAGAGCATCAGCAAACGGTCAGATTGATCATTGACCATTTCCCTACCTTAGAGGCTCTAACCAGTCAATCCATTACCCACAATACCTTACTCGATGGGGTAGTGATTGCCCAATGGAGTGAGCAAGTGACTTATACGGGGGCGCAGGTGGTGATTGAAGCCTTTGCCTGTGAGCTACCGTTGAATTATCAAGCAGGTATTAAGCACAGCACCCGTAAACCACTTTGGATCAATCTAGAATACCTCACCGCTGAGGCATGGGTTGAAGGTTGTCATAATCTAAGCTCTCGCCATCCACAATTAGGTATTGAAAAAGTTTTTTTCTTTCCCGGCTTCACCCCTAATACGGGGGGGCTATTGCGCGAGCACAATTTATTTGCCCAGCGTGATTATGCTCAAAGTGTTGGCACTTTAAGCACTTTATTTCCGACTGTACGTCCGCAAGATTACGATCTAACCCTTTCACTCTTTGCTTACCCTGCAGCACCTGTCACGGCTTTATTAAAAAGTTTAGCCCAAGCAAAACAATCAGTGCTTTGTCTAGTGCCAGCGTGTAGAATCGTGCCCCAAATTGAATCGCTTCTAGGACAGGGGAACTTAGTACCGTTTCAGCGTTATTCATACGGAGCGCTGACCATTCAGGTATTACCCTTTATGTCACAAGCCATTTATGATCAGGTGCTTTGGCATTGTGATCTCAATTTTGTTCGAGGGGAAGATTCGTGGGTTCGCGCACAGTGGGCCGCACGCCCCTTGATTTGGCAAGCTTATCCGCAGGCTGATAATGCCCATGAGGATAAGCTAGCTGCGTTTATGCAACGTTATGGCGCACAGGCTGATCCCGCGTGTTGGGAGGCGATTGAGCGTTTAGGGTGGTCTTGGAATAAGGCCGATCCCGATCAGGTATTGGATACTCAATGGTTAACCTATTTGCCACAGTGGAAGACATTGGCAAAACAGTGGTGTGATCATTTAAGTGAGCAACCTGATTTAGCCACTCAATTACTACGCCGTGCCGAACAACATAACAGTGCATAAGTTTTGATTAGTATACTATTTAGTTAAGATGAGTGGTTTCATGAGAACAGCACAAGAAATTCGCGCCGGTCAAGTTATCAGTATTGATGGAGCGCCTTGGGTCGTACAAAAAGCAGAATTTAATAAATCCGGTCGTAATGCGGCTGTGGTAAAAATGAAATTAAAAAATCTGCTGCAAGGGACTTCTACAGAAACGGTTTATAAAGCCGATGATAAATTTGAAGTTATTATTTTAGATCGCAAAGAAGTGACCTATTCTTATTTTGCTGATCCTTTATATGTCTTTATGGACACCGAATATAATCAATATGAAGTGGAAAAAGACGATTTAGGCGATACGTTAAAATATATTAACGATGGTATGGAAGAAGTCTGCGAAGCCACATTTTATGATGGCAAAGTGATTTCTGTAGAATTACCTAATACCGTTGAGCGCAAAATTGCTTATACCGAGCCAGCAGTACGTGGTGATACTTCCGGTAAGGTAATGAAAGTAGCTCGTTTAGAAAACGGTCATGAATTACAAGTATCTGCGTTTTGTGAAATTGGTGATTCTATTATTATCGATACTCGTACCGATGAATATCGTTCACGTGTGAAAGCATAATACTAATTAATTGAGTCCTTCACTCAATTAAAACAAAAAAGGCGAGTGTAAAAGCTTGCCTTTTTTATTCTTGGGTCAAACACCTTCCTATCCCCCCATCATGCTATACTGTCTCTAGTTTTCCTCTCTACAAGGCAGTCAGTCCTATGAAAGAAGTAGCCTCGCTCCGTTATGGGGTCATATTCAAAAAAGCCTTTTCCCCCGTGGATACCTTCAAAGCCTTTGTGCGTGATATTTTAGGTATTGAGCTACAAATTGACAAAGTAGAAACCGAAAAATCCTTCGATAAGCCCATAGGCCCTGTCGACGTGCGCTTTGATTTGTTCGCTGAGGATAAGGTCAATCGCGTGATCGTTGATATTCAACATCGTCGTTATAGCGATCACTATGACCGTTTTTTGCATTACCATTGCGCGGCATTGTTGGAGCAAGTCACCAGCTCCAAAAATTATCATCCTGATCTCAAGGTCTACACCATCGTCGTGCTCACTGGCACAGACAAACATCAAGAAGATGTGCTGGAAATCGATTTCGATCCCAAGAACCGTCATGGCAAAGGTGTTGGCGAAATTCCTCATAAAATCCTTTATCTCTGCCCTAAATACGTCAACGCTGAAACGCCAGAACCGTGGCGTGAATGGATGTTAGCGATTGAGGATAGTCTGGATGGAAAAATAGAAGAAGGTAACTACCTACGCCCTGATATTCAGAAAATTATCTCCACGATTAAAGTAGATGGCATTACCCCTGCCGAATATGCACGGATGAAAGATGAATACTCTGAGGAAGAGTTACGTGCTAAAGAACGAGAAGAGGCTGAAGAGCGAGCATTACTAGCGGGACTAGAAAAGGGTGAGCAAATTGGCTTAGAGAGGGGCGAGCAAATCGGAGCCTTGAAGAAGGCTCAAACGATCGCGACTCAGTTATTACAATTAGGTGTTTTGCCTGCAGATGAAATTGCTCGTATTGCGGGGCTAACATTAGAAGAGGTGCAAAAGCTCAAACCCTCTTAGTGAGCGAAGTACACTCATGGGCATAAGCTAAAGTCAATTTTGCAAACAGATACCTTTGCCCCGGTAAATGGCCCTAGGTATTTATTAGCCATTTCCTCTACCTGAGCGAGCACTTGTGCGGCGGAGTAGGTGGTTGCATCATCAAAAGTCGCAAAGGTTTTTTCTCGAAAGGTGGTAATGGAGGGCTGAAAACCTACACCTCGGCCTTTCCACGCTAATATATTGCCTAGTTTTTGATTAGTAGTGAAACGTCGATAGAGTTCGGCCTTAATCGCGCGGTCTATTTTTAGTGCGGTTAAGGTATGGGTTTGACTCAGGGTGCCTACCCATCTTTGGGGGGTAACGAGTTGCTCTACGGGTAAAATCGTTCTATCTCTCACTTTTAGCCAATTCACCACCACTTGCAGGGAAGGATTGAGTTTCATAGGTACGGTTCGATAAGGGGGCGCACCACCTGCTTCTAACGCCATGGCAATAAATTCAGAGCAATATAAGCGTGAGTGGTCGGTATAATTAAAATAAGCATCAAAAGGCGTTTGAGCGCTGACTTGATTTTGAGAATATTGTATTACCTTAGCTAAATTAATCCCATTAGGCGGAGAATAAAAGGATACGGTGCCCCCTGATTCGTTTATAAACTCGGTGAGGGTAATACGTCTGACGTGACCTGTAACATGGTCGGTTGGAGGTTTTTGATCTAACCCTAATTTATAGTCGCCACTTGATTCATAAACAAAAGCCTGATTACCCTCTACCTCTACAATCCCGACATGAATAAAAGGGGAAAACTCTGGATATAGCAGCATGTAAAGTGTATTCAGTGGTTCAGGTGATTCGGTCACTATGATTTGTCCCGTTTGCAGGGGAATACCGGAGCGCTGATAGCTAGAGGTGGGGGCATTAGGATTGACTTGAGTGGTGAGTAGCGCATCGGCTTGAGTATATCCGGTGAGAATAATACTGAGACAAGCACTGAGTAGATAACGTTTTATCATGGCTTAGCCTCTGTCTCTTTAGTTTTAGGTTGGTAGTTATTCTGGGTTGTTGAGGGGGTTAACTCTTTGACAATATCAGGGGGTAGACTCGCTACGGCTGCACAGCCATTTAAAATAAATAAACTCACCCAGCAACCCAATAGATAGGTGAATACCTTGGGTTTCTTTACGCAATACCAATCCATTTTGCCCAGTCTCCTGCTGATTTCCTTAATGAATATTATACCTTAATTGTATTTCATCACGTAGAATCTTTCTGATTTCCTAATGATGAGCACCCCCAGAATGCAAGGTCTTGAACAGCAATTCCTGAATAACTTAGATGATAAACTTTGGAAAGCAGCCGATAAGCTCCGCAACAACCTCGATGCTGCCAATTATAAGCATATTGTACTGGGGCTGATTTTCCTCAAATATGTTTCCGATGCGTTTGAGGAGCGCCAGCGGGAGCTGAGAGCGCTGTTTCAGCAGGAGGATGATGACAATATCTATTTCCTGCCGCGCGAGGATTATGATTCTGATGCGGAGTATGAGCAGGCCATCACTGCCGAGCTGGAAATCCGCGATTATTATCAGGAGCAGAATGTGTTCTGGGTGCCGCGCGAAGCCCGCTGGAGTACGCTGCAAAGCACTGCTACTTTACCCATTGGCTCGGTGATCTGGACGGATGAAAACGGGCAGGAAGTGAAGCTGCGCTCGGTATCTTGGCTGCTCGATAATGCGCTGGATGCGATTGAAAAGGCCAATGTGCGCTTGAAAGGTATCCTCAACCGCATCAGTCAATACCAGCTCGACAATGACAAGCTGATCGGGCTGATCAATAGCTTTTCCGATACCAGTTTCAGCCAGCCAGAATTTGATGGGCAACGGCTGAATCTCAAAAGTAAGGATATTCTCGGTCATGTGTATGAGTATTTCCTGGGGCAGTTTGCACTGGCAGAGGGCAAGCAGGGCGGACAGTATTATACCCCGAAAAGCATTGTTACCCTGATTGTGGAAATGCTCCAGCCGTTTAAGGGGCGGGTCTATGATCCGGCGATGGGGTCGGGCGGGTTTTTTGTGTCCAGCGATAAGTTCATTGAGGAGCACGCCGAGGTCAAGCATTACGATGCCCGCGAGCAGAAAAAGCAGATTTCGATTTACGGACAGGAAAGCAACCCGACAACGTGGAAGCTGGCAGCGATGAACATGGCGATTCGCGGCATTGATTTCAATTTCGGGGCGAAAAATGCGGATAGTTTTTTGGATGACCAGCACCCCGATTTACGCGCCGATTTTGTGATGGCGAATCCGCCTTTTAATATCAAGGACTGGTGGCACCCCAAGCTAGAGGCCGATGTGCGCTGGCAATACGGCACACCACCGCAGGGCAATGCTAACTTTGCGTGGATGCAGCATATGCTCCATCACCTTGCACCCAATGGCTCGATGGCGCTGTTGCTGGCGAATGGTTCGATGAGTTCTAATACTAATAATGAGGGCGCGATCCGGCGGGCGTTGATTGAGGCGGATCTGGTGGAGTGTATGGTGGCGCTGCCCGGGCAGTTGTTTACTAATACCCAGATTCCGGCTTGTATCTGGTTTCTGACCAAAAACAAGGCGGGTGGTCAGGGTAAGGTGGATCGGCGCGGGCAGACGCTGTTTATTGATGCGCGGCAGTTGGGGTATATGAAAGATCGTGTGCTGCGTGATTTTACTGCACAGGATATTCATGATGTGGCGGATACGCTGCATGCTTGGCAGGAGGGTGATGGCTATGAGGATCAGGCGGGGTTTTGTTTTGCGGCGGAATTGAAGGATATTCAGAAGCATGATTTTGTGCTGACTCCGGGGCGTTATGTGGGGGCGGCGGCGGTGGAGGAGGATGGTGAGCCGTTTGCGGAGAAGATGGCGCGGTTGACTGAGCAGTTACAGGTGCAGTTTGCTGAAGGGGCACGGTTGGAGGGGGAGATTAAACGTAATTTGGTGGGGTTGGGTTATGAGTGCTAATTGGCCTATTGTACGTTTAGGTGATTATTGCCTTAAGGTGGGGAGTGGTTCGACTCCAACAGGAGGGGCTAATGTCTATTTAGATAAAGGAGATTTTTTCTTTATTAGAAGTCAGAATATTTATAATGAAGGATTTAAGGCGGATGGACTTGTCTTTATAAGTGAGGAGGCCGCTGAAAAGTTAAAAAATGTTAGTGTCAATGAAAATGATATTTTATTAAATATAACAGGTGATTCTGTAGCACGTGTATGTTTAGCGAAAAAGAAATATCTTCCAGCTAGAGTCAATCAGCATGTTTTAATAATCAGACCCGATCAAAAAGAATTTGACCCTAGATACCTAAACTATCTTCTAGCATCTCCTAAAATGCAAAGCCTTTTGTTAAGTATTGCTGCAGTGGGGGCAACACGTAATGCATTAACTAAAAGTATGATTGAGTCTTTAGATGTTCCTAAGCCAGAGCTTAAGATTCAAAAAGCTATTGCAAATAAACTCATTATTTTAGACGAAAAAATCGAACTCAACACCCAAACCAACCAAACCCTCGAACAAATCGCTCAAGCTATTTTCAAAAGCTGGTTTGTCGATTTCGATCCTGTCAAAGCCAAAATGACCACACTGGCGGCTGGTGGCAGTCGTGAAGAGGCCGAACGCGCCGCGATGAGTGCGATTTCTGGCAAGGATGAAGCCGCACTGGATGCCATGCAGCACGAACAGCCCGCAGCCTATGCAGAGCTGGCAGCAACAGCGGCATTGTTTCCGGCAGCGATGCAGGCGAGTGAGTTGGGGGATGTGCCGGAGGGGTGGGAGGTTTCTAAGGTAGAGAAAATACTGACACTTGCTTATGGAAAAGCATTGAGAAAAGAACATCGCAGTACTGGTGATTATCCTGTTTATGGTTCTGGTGGAGTTAATGGCACGCATAATGAGGCACTTGTAAATGGCCCAGGTATTATAATAGGTAGAAAAGGTACTATTGGATCTATCTACTGGGAAGACAACAGTTTTTTTCCGATTGATACTGTTTTTTACGTTAATCCTTGTGACGGCATTCCCCTATCTTATATCTATCACCTTCTTGAAACGCTAGGGCTTAAAAATATGAATACTGATGCTGCCGTTCCAGGTCTAAATAGAAACAATGTGTATCGACTAGAAATCGTCAAGCCATCTGTGAAAGTATTAAAAAAATTTAATTTTATTCAAACATCAATACGTTCAAAAATTTCTATTTCTATCGATGAAAATAATAAATTAATAGAACTGAGAGATTCACTGTTACCCAAACTCCTGTCCGGTGAAATCGACCTATCTAACCTACCTGATCTAATAGAGACTACCTAATGTACATCATCGACCCAACTACCAATCGCATTCAGCCTCTGCAAGTCAAAACCTTCAGTGAGCTAGGTTTAACCGAACGTAATCACCTGCAAGAGTGGCTGGCTAACCAGCCTGATGCTCTTGGTGAAGAGCTGCTTATCATCCAAAAAGAATTCGACGGTTTCGACGATACTCGTGAGCGCCTCGACCTGCTAGCCGTGGATAAGGACGGCAATCTGGTCATTATCGAAAACAAGCTCGACGACAGCGGGCGTGATGTGGTGTGGCAAGCACTCAAATATGCCTCCTACTGTGCCAGCCTCAGCAAACTGCAAATCATTGACATCTACCAGCAATACCTCAATCGCCACCAACCTGGTACAGAAGCACAGACACGGCTATGTGAATTCCTCGATACCCCAGACATTGAAGAGGTCATCCTCAATAGTGGCAACAGCCAACGCTTGATGCTCGTCGCTGCCAATTTTCGCAAGGAAGTCACCAGCACCGCCTTATGGTTGCTGGGGCAAGACATCGCCATCCAGTGTCTCAAAGTCACCCCGTATACCCTCGGCGACCAACTCTTGCTTAATATTGAACAAATCATTCCCACTCCTGAGGAGCAGGAGCTGCGAATTGGTATGTCCGCCAAAGAAGCCGAAGAGAAAACTAGTAATGTCCTACGCAAAAACCGTCACCCCATCCGCATGGAATTCTGGGAGCAAGTGCTCGAAGCCTTCCACAACAGCCCTTGCAACCTGTATAACAATATCAGCCCCAGCAATGATCATTGGCTATCGGCTGGCTCCGGTGTCACTGGCTGCCCCTACAATCTGATCTTTGGACAAAAATTCATCCGTGTAGAGCTGAGTTTTCAGCGAGCTAGTACCGAAGAAAATAAGCTTCTGTTTGATCATTTTTATGCCCAGCGTGAAGCTTTGGAGCATAGTTTCGGGGCAGAGCTCGAATGGTTGCGACTGGATCACAGGAAAGCCTCTCGCGTCCAACTGGCTCAGGAATTTGAAGGTTATGACCGCAGTAACTGGCCTGACATGATCCAGTGGTTGGTTGAACACATGATACGGCTGGAGAATACATTCAAAGAACCGTTATGGAGTGTGATAGCAGATTTGAAGCGACTAATGAGTGCAGCACAACCAACCGATTTGCACGCTGAGCATGAAGACCTGTAATTCAAATTTGCCAAAGAGAGTTTTATGACTGGAACCATCCAGATTTACACCTCAGCCGATGGCAAAATTCAGTTGTCCGGAATTTCCGGATAACTTTTGTATGAGTACTTAGCAGAAAGTCATCCTGACCAGAAATCCCTAATAGTGCGGTTGATTGAGCATTTTGTATTGTTGAAGGAATAAATGAGGCAAACCATGATCAACGAAGACCAACTCGAACAACTCTGCCTCGACTGGTTCCGCGAAATCGGTTGGGAAGTCGCCCACGGCCCCGACATTGCCCCCGACGGCATCAGCCCTAAGCGCCGCGATTACACCAGCGTATTGCTGGAAGACGACCTGCAGGCCGCCTTTCAACGCCTTAACCCGCATTTACCCGCCGACTGCTTCGAGCAGGTACTGACAAAACTACGCAAACCAGAAAGCCTCGACCCGATCACCAATAACCGCGCCTTTCACCGCCTGCTGCTAGAAGGTGTGCCGGTCGAATACAAACACCATGACCAGCGAAAACATGACCATGCCTTCCTGATCGACTTCGACCCGACCCGCACGCGCAACAACCGCTTTCTTGCCGTCAACCAATTCACCCTGCAAGGTCGCAAGCAGTTACGCCGTCCGGATATTGTCTGTTTCATCAATGGTATTCCGCTCGCAGTGCTGGAGCTGAAAAGCCCCGCTAAGGAAAGCGTTGATATCTGGGATGCTTTTAACCAGCTACAAACCTATAAAGACGAACTCCCCGACCTGTTCGTCTTCAATGAAGCTCTGGTGATCAGCGACGGTTATAAGGCGCGGGTCGGTTCGCTGACCGCCAGTAAAGAGCGCTATCAGCCGTGGCGCACCATCCGCCACGAAGACGACAAACCGCTGTTGGAGTGGCAACTGGAAACGCTGGTAAAAGGCTTTTTTGCCCCCGATCTGTGGCTGGATTACCTGCGCTTTTTCGTGCTGTTTGAAACCGACGGCGAGAAGATCATCAAGAAAATCGCGGCCTATCACCAGTTTCATGCGGTGCGCGAAGCGGTCAGAGCCACGGTGATTGCCGCCCAACAGCTAGAAGCCGAGGGCATAGGCGAGCGCCGCGCTACCTACGGGCAGCAGGTCACCTCCGGCAATAAAAAGGCCGGAGTAGTCTGGCATACGCAAGGCTCCGGCAAGAGCATTTCCATGTGCTGTTATGCAGGCAAGCTATTGCAGCAGCCGGAAATGCACAACCCGACCCTATTGATTGTCACCGACCGCAATGATCTAGACGGACAGCTATTCGCTACTTTTGGCAATGCACAGGAACTGCTGAAGCAACGACCCGTGCAGGCCAACAGCCGTGAGGAATTACGCCGTCTGCTGGCAGAGCGTGAATCCGGCGGGATCATTTTCACCACGGTACAGAAGTTCGCATTACAAGAGGGTGAAAGTACCCACCCGCTGCTGAATGGACGGCATAATATCGTGGTGGTATCGGATGAGGCTCACCGCAGCCAGTATGGTCTGAAGGCGGTACTGACTGACAGCGGCGAGTATAAGTTTGGTTATGCCAAGCACATGCGTGATGCGATCAGGAACGCCACGTTTATCGGTTTCACCGGCACACCGATTGAACAGGGCGACAAGGATACCCGCGCGGTATTTGGTGATTATGTTTCCATCTATGATATTCAGGATGCGGTAGAGGATGGTGCCACCGTACCGATTTACTACGAATCGCGGCTGGCGAAGCTGGATTTGAATCATGCCGAAATCAATAAGCTGTCCGATCAGGTCGAGGAAATCGTCGAGGATGAGGAAGACCTGAGCCAGCGTGAACGCACCAAGGGTGAATGGAGCCGTCTGGAAAAGCTGGTGGGCGCACAGCCGCGCCTGAAACAGATTGCCGCTGATCTGGTGCAGCACTTTGAAAGCCGTTCCGAAATCATGGGCGGCAAGGCCATGATTGTCGCTATGAGCCGCGAGGTATGCGTCCATCTGTATAATGAAATCGTGGCCTTGCGCCCCGATTGGCACGATCCAGACCCTGAGCGGGGCGTGATCAAGATCGTGATGACGGGTTCTGCTGCTGACAAGTCCCTGTTGCAACCCCATATCTACAATGCCCAGACCAAAAAGCGGCTGGAGCAGCGTTTTAAGGATGTGAATGACCCGCTGCGGCTGGTGATTGTGCGTGATATGTGGCTGACCGGATTTGATGCCCCCATGTGCCACACCATGTACATCGACAAACCTATGAAAGGCCATAACCTCATGCAGGCCATTGCACGTGTCAACCGCGTATTCAAGGACAAGCCCGGCGGATTGGTGGTGGATTACATTGGTATTGCCAATGAACTCAAGCAGGCTCTGAAAACCTATACCGACGCTAAGGGTAAGGGCCAGCCTGTCTTACGAGCCGAGGAAGCGTTTACCATTTTGCTGGAGAAGCTGGACGCGATCCGTGCTCTGTTTGGCAAATCACCGGAAGCTGCGGGTCTGGATATCAGCCGCTATGAAACCGAAGCACATAAACTCTTGATCCCTGCCGCTAACTACCTGTTCCAGTTGCGTGACGGCAAGAAACGTTTTCTCGATCTGGTGCTGGCACTGACCAAGGCGTATTCGCTGTGTGGTACGCTTGATGAAGCCAAGGCATACCGTAAGGAAATCGCCTTTTATGTCGCCATCAAGGTCGCTATCAGCAAGACCACCTCTGCCGACAAAAAGCACAGCGAAGAGGAAAAGAATTCCACCCTGAAACAGATTCTCGACAATGCGATTGTTGCCGAGGGTGTGGACGATATTTTTACCCTGTGCGGTCTGGAAAAGCCCAATATCGGTTTGCTATCGAATGAGTTTTTGGAAGATGTACGCCAGATGCCTTACCGTAATGTGGCGGTAGAGTTATTGGAAAAGCTGCTCAAAGACGACATTCGCGCCCGCGCCCGTAATAATGTGGTCAAGGAAAAGAAATACGCTGACCGATTAGAGGAGACTTTACGCCGCTACCATAACCGCGCTATCGAAACGGCACAGGTGATCGAAGAGCTGATTGAAATGGCTAAAACCTTTCAGGCTGAGGCAGCAAAGGAAGCCGAGCTGGGTCTGAGTCCGGATGAAATCGCCTTTTATGATGCATTGGCTGACAATGAAAGTGCAGTGCGAGAGCTGGGTGATGATACTCTGAAAAAGATGGCAGTGGAGATTACCGAAAAGCTGCGTAAATCCACGACGGTGGACTGGCAAAAGCGCGAGAGTGTACGGGCAAAACTGCGGATTCTGGTACGACGCACTTTGCAGCGCTACAAATACCCGCCGGACAAGGCCGATAATGCCATTGATCTGGTGCTGCAACAGGCAGAAATGCTGTCGAATGCGTGGACGGTGGGGTGAGGGTTGTAAGACTTGCAGTAGTTTTACTCCAAAAGGTTAATACTCTGTTACAATCCAATGAGCTGTTGATATAACCCCCATCCTTTTTAGGAGTCCTTTATGAGTGTCCGTCCTTTTATCTTACCTAATGGCGTTACGATTTATGTAGAAGCTGATGAGGAGAAATTGAGTCAAGCGCTTACTCCTCCTAGATCGTCACGACCCTCTGATCTGCCGCCCGGAGCCGAGCCTACTAGTGTACGTAGTTCTATGGTGGATGCGGCTAAATTATTAAAAGACACTATTTCAGGCACAGCGCAAAGTGTCTATGACAGCCTAAAAGATTTAGAGCCTGATGAGTGGTCAGTGGAGTTAAATTTAGGTTTCAAAGGTGAGGTGCAGATAATTCCGGTACTAGTTAAGGGGGAGAGTGAGGGGAGTATTACTGTAACTGCCACATGGAAGAAAGGTTGATTTTTCACTATTAAGCAAGGCATTGGAGCATGGCTATGGAGCGAGCATTTGTGCGGCTATTTAATGGTGATCCAGATCACGGTGGAATATTCTCAGGCACAGCCTTTTTTATCCGCTCACAACAATTATTAACAGCTCAGCATGTTATCACTGATTGTGACAATGGAGTATTTGTGCGTTTGCCGCCTCATGGTGATGTGCGGCAAATCACCTCTGATCAGGTTCACTGGTGTGAGCGTGATATTGCTAGCGTATATCTGGCTCAGCCTTGTGAGTCTGCACAATGTCTGCCGCTAGCTAGTGCAGTTTTGCGAGATCTTGATGATGTGCTCCTGTGTGGTTTTTACGATGCAGACACCCCCCTACACCAACGCAAGACGCATTTCAGTAATCACCTCGGCAAACTAAACACTTGGGCGACTGCCGATGGGGTAAAGCCCGGCATGAGCGGCGGGGCGGTGATACGTGCCGGAGAGCTAGTGGGAGTTATTCAAGCACGGGATGAGGAAAGTAAGATTATTACTTACTGCATCCCTATAGATGTAATCCGTGCTTGTTTGGGTGAGTTGCTACCGGATCGGCCTGTATTTGTTGAGGATGAGCCTGAGCTAGAGCGGGCGGCAACGATGTTCGTTGGGCGCACGGATGAGCTGAAACAGCTTAAGGCTGCTCTGCTTGGCACAGCAAGTACACCTGTTGCGATTACTGCGGTACATGGTATGGCGGGAGTCGGTAAGTCGTGGCTGGCGGATCATTTTTATGCGACACACCGTGATGCTTTCCCCGGTGGTTATCAGCGTATAAGCCTGAATGCGGAGAACCCCATTTCGGCTGAATTGCTGTTGGCGGAGTTAGCGGAGCGACTGGAAATCAGCGCACCGCAGCAAAGCCTAGCACAACTATTACAATTTCGGTTGCAACAGCCACGTACACTGCTGCATGTGGAAAATGTAGATACTGGTGCGGCAGCGACGGTAGCGGCTGAGCTGTGTAAAAAGTTGCTGAAGTGCAGTATTGTGCTGAGCGGTAGGCTGGATAACTTTGGTAAATCAAGGCGCTGGCAGCAGGTGGCTATTAAACCGTTTCAGACGGCTGATGCACTGGCACAACTGCAAGCCGAGCTGGGCTGGCTGGAGGCTGAGCCACTGAATGAAGCCGATGCTAAGCGGCTGGTGGATGTGTTGGGTGGGTTGCCATTGGCTATCCATTTGGCGGCGGGGTATCTAGCGGCGGGCTATGGTGTGGACGGGTTTCTGCATGAATTACGCGCTACGGGTTATGCCTTAGTGCCGGAGGATACTACCGATGGGTTATATACCCGTGATCAGGCTCGTGCGGTGCTACACAGTACTTTCCGTATCTCGTTGGGAGAGCTGAAAAAGCAGGCTAGCCAGCGTCAGTTGGCAGATGCCGATCAGATCTTTGCTCACTTGGGCTTTGCGCCCACTGCTGGGTTTGCTCTCAGTATGGCGGCAGCTTTGACCGATTTGCCAGATGCTGGCTGTGAGAGTCTGCTGCGGCTAGCGCATAAGCTCTCGCTGCTGGAAATACTGCAACCTAAGCCGCTGCGTTGTCAATTGCACCCCCTGCTGGCTGCTTATTTGCGTGAAAACGCTACAGATACGGGTGCTCAGGCGCGTTTGAATCAGTGGTTTTTGCAACGCCTGCCTGTACCTGTTGCCGTTGAGGGTCAGGAGGCTGATTACCATGGTTGGCATGAGCTTAATGGTGAACATACTGCCTTAAGCGAGTGGCTGAGCAGTTTGCCAGAAGCAATGCACACGCAGGTGGAACGGGCGGGGTCAATCTATGCACGGGTTAATGGCCCATTTGCCATCTGGATGGTGTTTTGCCAACGTGCCCTCAGGAGTGAGAGTCTAGAGGAGGGTGAGCGCTCTAATATCTTGTTTACGTTGGCTTATGTGGCTCAACGTGCAGGGGATCTGGAGCAAGCCCTGCAAATCGCCGAGGCCAAATATCAACTCGATAGGCAGCGGGGTGAAGAACGTGAGGCTACTCTTGCCAAAGGCCAAATAGCGGACATCTTGGCGGCGCGAGGGGAACTGGACGAAGCGCTGCGGATTCGGGAAAGTGAAGAACTGCCGGTGTATGAACGTCTGGGCGAG
>NZ_KB904778.1 GCF_000380185.1 Thiofilum flexile DSM 14609 | reverse complement strand
CCTTCGGTAAAGAAGCATTCCACAGGCTGTCCGGCCTCGGTCACTAGTAAATGGATCTTCAAGCCATAAAAATAGCGACGCTTACTCGCTTGATACCCCCGCCACGCTTCTCCTTGGAANCGNNGNCACNGCNGAATGCGCTNNTTGTCACACACGGCTACCGGGAAACTATCCACCACATANAGNNNGGAGGGGTTATGGTCACGCCAATACCGTCCTAGGTATTGAAATAATTGCCTGATCACNCCCGACAAATGATGGACACGTCGGTTAAAGCGGCTTTTGCTCAGCATNTGNGGAATATAGCCATGCGCCTTNAGAAACTCNCANCCCTTGTCTTGATGACCCGAAAAGTACAGGGCACTGACGACTACACTCGTGATGACCTCTGCATCACTCATACGGCTGGGTTCTTCGCAGCGCTTTAGGCTCTTTAAAAGGTCGTCACAGACACAATAGAGCGCTATGATCGTTTCTTCCATGAGGCGTTCTCGTTTAAAGGGTTTGTTTTCGTCGATAGACTTTAAACGATCCTCATGGATTTTTCTTTAGCTCACGCAACTTGGGTTAAGTAATCAATGACCGCACTAATATCTTCGGTACGGATATAAGGATTTTCTAATTGGCGTGGCTCGCCCGTACTTTCGCCTTGATAAGACGCATCGGTAGCGATAGCAATAAAACCGGCTTTAGCCAATTTCTCAGCATATAAACCGGCTGTTTGTTCCTTCACGCCACCACCGGGGTGAGTGACTACAATCGCAGGATAGGTTTTTTTCGAGTCAAAACCATCGGGGAAATTGATAAAAGCCGAGAGAGTGATAGCCGCATTATTACTATTAGGAAAATTAATTTTCTCGCGCATGGAAAACTCCTCTATGAAATGTCTATGAACGATAACTGAAGATAGCCCATTCATCCGTATAAGGCGATAAACATAATCACAGAGGATGTATACATTTTTACTGAATTTTTGTGTTTAATACTCCAATCCCTTCAATTTCACACTCCACCTCATCATCCGGTTTTAAAAACTCTGGTGGAGTACGCGCAAAGCCCACTCCACTCGGTGTGCCCGTGGCAATAATGTCTCCGGGATGGAGTGTTTGGGTGCGTGAAATGGTTTCAATGAGGGTGGGAATATCAAAGATCATCTGCCCCGTATTAGCATCTTGTTTAATTACGCCATTGACACGGCAACTAATTTTTAAATGATGCGGATTAGGCATTTCATCTTTAGTCACAATATAAGGCCCCATTGGACAAGCACCATCTAAGCTTTTGCCAAGGAAAAATTGTTTATGGTTGCGCTGAATATCACGGGCACTTAAATCATTTAAGATGGTATAACCAAAGACATAATCATAGGCTTGCTCGCGGCTAATCTTACGGCCTTCTTTACCAATAATAACGGCTAACTCAACCTCCCAATCTAACTCCGCACAGGTCTCTGGATCAAAAGGGAAATCACAATTATGCCCAGTAATGCTACTTACGGCTTTAGTAAAAATAATTGGGTATTCAGGCGCTTTGCCAACTTTATTAACGGTTTGAGCGCTTTCCTCAGCATGTTCTAAATAATTTAACCCCAAACACATCACATTTTGATTGGGGTGTGGATTGGGAGCTTGATAAGTGACATCTTCATAATCAATCTCTAAAGCGGGGTCATCCAGCTCAATAATGCGCTCTAGCTTGGGCTTTAATTCCTCATAATCGGTGATGAGGATATTCATATCAAACCAAGCCAGTTCTTGATCATTTTCGTCTAAACCGGGTAACAGTAAATGTGTACCCACATCGATAAAAACATAACTTTCACACTCATAGAGGCAAGTACCTAACTTCATTTTATTAATTCCTTATGCTGCTTTTTTAGCTAAGCGTTGTAACCAAACCTCTAGACCTTGTACATTCAGGTCAAGATCAACGGCTAGCAGTTCTAGACAGGTTTCTGTACTGAGCGTGCAGCCATGTTCACGTAATTGATTGAGCCATAGAGTACGAATCTGTTCTTGCATAAGCTGCTGGCGTTGCTGACTATCGGGTTCTATTTCATAGGCATTACGGGCAATTTGGCTGAGATCGTGAATGCTTTGGCGTAGGCTGTGAGATAAACGCTCTACCTCGGTGACTCGATTATAGTGGGTGAGATGCATCGCCTTAGGGTTTAAAGCCATCAGCTTATCAATGCTGTGTTGCCATGCTGGCGGGTCAAAAGCCACCGGAGTGGTAGGAGCAAAGAGCCATACACCTTGAGCAGTATCAAAGGCTCGGTAAGAAATGCCAAAGGTATCACCCGTAAAACCCATTTGGGTCTGGGTATCAAAAATACAAATATGATGATTGGCATGTCCGGGGGTGTCTAGAAGTAAGAGTTGGCGACCATTGAGGCTAATGGTCTCTCCGTCGACAGCCGCTCGTGTACGCTCGGCGGGAATAGGAACGAGCTTACCGTAGTCTTTAGCAAAAGCTTCTGCACCATACACGGCACTCGATCCCGCTTGGAGCTTAGAGGGATCAATCATATGAGGTATCCCTTTGCTATGGGTAATCAAGGTAGCATTAGGACAGTGTGCCATCAGTTCACCCGCACCCCCACCATGATCAAGATGCACATGGGTAGGAATGACATATTGCACTTGATCAGGGGTAAGACCTAACTCTTCTAGTACCTGAAGCAGGTAAGGGATGGTGTAATAAGTGCCGGTATCAATAAAGGCGGCAGCATTGCCCTCAGTGATTAAATAACAGGCTGCTAAACCGTCCCGATAAAGGCCTGTTTCAATGCAATAAATACCATTACCTAATGCTTGATAGTGTGCCACAACAACGCTCCTCTACGATTGATTAAGAGCGTTATAACAAGACTAGTTCATGATTGCCAATAAGCATTAAGCACTGGCGACAAGTTCATCATCTAATTGATGTAGGCGTTCGGGTGTACCAATATCGCGCCAATCCCCCTTATAGAGCTGTCCCCCGACCCGTTTTTGTGCCATTGCGGCGCGTAATAAAGGCGCAAGCGGACGCTTACCTGTGGGCAAATTACTGAATAATTTGGGGCTATACAGACCAATACCGCTAAAAGTATACAAAGGGGGCGCTCCTTCGGCACGTACTCGCCCCTCACTTAACGCAAAGTCACCATTAGGGTGATGGGATGGATTAGGCACCAGAACTAATTGCGCTAAATCATCAGCATTTAGGCTTAAAGTGCTATAGTCAAGATCACACCAAATATCGCCATTGATAACTAAGAAGGGTTGTGTACCTAAGAGTGGTAGTGCCTTGATAATACCGCCTGCGGTTTCTAAGGCTCCCTCACGTTGTTCATCTGAGTAGCGAATCTGAATATTCCAGCGATCACCACTACCTAACGCTTCAGGAATTTGCCAGCCTAAATGCGCAATATTAATCACAATTTCGCGAATACCCGCCGCTACTAATTTATCAATCTGCCATTCGATCAAAGGCTTATGACCCACTAATAATAACGGTTTTGGGGTATAGTTAGTGAGTGGACGCATACGAGTGCCGAGTCCAGCGGCAAGGATCATCGCTTTCATTATCATTATCTCTTAAGCTGCTAATTCAATCATGCCAATGCGCTCAGGTATATCCATTTTCTCTAACCATGCGACTAGAGCGCGAGTTTCAGAATGGCGCTCACCTACTTCCATCACATAAAGCAATACTCGCGCTAAATCAGCCAGATATTGAGATTTGCCATCACGATAATACAAGCGGCAGAAGATACCCAATACTTTAATATGACGTTGTAAGCCCATGAGATCAAACCACCGCATAAAAGTAATTTCATCCACCGGCGGCATATTACCCGCTGCAATCGCTTGCTTATGGAAAGTTAAAGCCCAGCGCTGTATCCGATGTTCAGGCCAGCTAATATAACAATCGCGCAATAGCGAAACGAGGTCATAAGTGATGGGACCAAAAAACGCATCTTGATAGTCAATAATCCCGATTTCGTCATTCGGCAATAACATGAGATTGCGCGAGTGATAATCACGATGAATAAAACAAAATGGCTGTTCGCGTGCCGATTCGACTAAGGCGTCAAACGTGCTTTGTAGCAAAGCGTGTGGAGTCTCATGATCGGCTAAACCTAAATGGCGTTTTAAAAACCATTCGGGCATGAGATTGAGTTCCATCATGAGAAATTCAGGCGTGTATTCCGCGAGCTGATTATGATCTGCTTGTTGTAAGCGCAATATGCTTTCCATTGCGGTGGTATAAAGCTGGTCAGCATTAGCGGGGGATAATTGTTCTAAACATACCGTATTGCCAAAGTCTTCTAGGAGCAAAAACCCTTCTAGATTATTTTGAGCATAAATATGTGGCACTCTGACCTCAGCCTGATGTAGACGTGTTGTGACATCTAAAAAGGGCGTGAGGCTGATTTTATCAGGGGGTGCATCCATAATAATGGCGGTTTGTTGCGCGGTAGTCGCGCGAAAGTAACGCCGAAAGCTCGCATCCGCCGAGGCGGGGCTAATCAAGGCCGTTTCCCATTGAGGAAGGGAATGAATCCACGCAGTTAGTTGTATAAACCGTGCATCCTGTGTCATAAGCATCACCTGAAAAAAAGGTACACTGAGCGAGCACCATAAGCTATGGGATGTTGAAATGATATGCTCTGTAGTTATCGCTTGCTCGCAGTCAAGAGCGGTAGTGTTGTATCATAAACATTTTAGGCTTGCTGCGAATTGAATAATAATTGATCCAAAATAAAGAGGCTCAAGGATGTTTTGATGGATAATTCGCCAGAATATGATGAATTATGGTCCCCTCGTGATTACTATCTAGCCATAGAGCGTTTAAAAGCAGTGATAGGGCAAGCTATTTATGTAGTTGAAATAGCAGCAGGTGAGATCAATGCAGGTGTTAAATTTTCCGATCAGCCTTTGATTTTATTAGCTGTCATTGATTATCCAGAGCCTGATCCCTATCGGCAATTATGCCCGCATATGTTGATTCTGAATGATGGGCGCGGGGTGAATGTAGGGCGGATTGCGCGGGTGAGTATTAATACCCCCTTTCAACCGCAAGGTGAGGATTTGCTCTTTACCCAGCAGGAGTTTGTGCAGCAGTTTTTGTTTGCTCCACGTAGCCTGAGCCGTGAATCGATTCAGCAAACTTCAACCCTGATCTTGCAGCAAATGTTTGGTGATACCCCCGGACGCTTATTAGCGAAGGGGAGTCAAAGTGATGAGGAGCAAGCTAATAGTTATCATCCGCCGCTATTGACCCAAGCGCCTAAGGCTTAGGTGGTATATTCAATTTTGGCACTAAGCTTGAGGATTATGTGGAGACTATAGGACCACATTATTCACATGATCCGAGTGGTCCATTCTAATTCTCATAGTGATAATTAAGCTGCATGACTTGATCCTTAGTAATAACTATATCCTTCACCATTTCACCACTTGAGTAGCGAATATTGTAGATGCCTATAGGCAATGAGATTTTACTGCTGCCTACAGTTCCACTGGCTACTATTTCATTACCTTGTATAACTTCAAATCTGATACTGACTACTTCGGTAATCACCGATTTTAATTCTTTCGCATCTTTAGCTTCCAAAAATACTCCCCCCCCTGATTTAGCCCAAGCTCGAAATTCTTGTTTTACTTTGGCCTCATCAATTCCCAAACCAATAATAGAGAGCTTCACGTCAATATTATTGGTTCGTAGGCGTTGAATGGCTTGTTCGACTTTACCACCACACGATTCTTTACCATCAGTTAGTAGAATAAGCGTTGCTTTATCATGGCCCTGCAAATCCTGAGCAGCTTGTAAAATTGAGTCCGCTAACGGTGTTTTTCCTTTCAATTGTGGTTTGATAGCTTTAATCACCGCTTGTGCTTTGCTGCGATCTAAAGGCTGTAATGGAATGTCTAAATCTGTACGGCAGCCTGCTTCCTTATGCCCATAAACGCGTAAAGCAAATGGGACTTGATGTGGTAAGGTATTTTGTATCAAATCAGTTAATACATTTTTTGCAATGGCCATTTTAGTTTTATTGCCTACTTTTTCCAACATACTGCCAGAGGCATCTAAAATGATCTCAATAGCCGGAGTTGATTTTATGGGAGTGTCAATAGCTTTAGGGGTAGCGTTTGAAATAGGGGTATTGTTAATCGATAAAAAACCAAATTCGGTTTTGGGTTCTTCAAGCTTTAAAGTCAGTGTATAAGGAGCTGCCCGACGCAATTGGCAGCTAGCGCGACTAAAACCTAAAGCTAGATCTGTTTGACTGCGAGTAAGACTATAATACCCACCATTCACATCAGCCCAGCTTTGCAATAGGTCTTGAGGATAAAGTTGGTCATTTGAATTTACTTGTAAACTATAAATACTCGGCCTTACCAGATTGAAGCTTTGCCACAGTTCGGGTGTAAGAGGGTAGCCATTACTTTCGGCATCAGTGATCAATAAAACTGTACGTCTACCTTGATGAGTAGCTAGTAACTTATTAGCACTCAATAATGCACCTTCACTATCACTGGAGCTATCAGAGCGATTGTAATTATTTAGAGCACTCAATAAAGTACTGGATTCACTAGACCATTCTTTAAGCAGTGTTCTGCCGACTCCTTCAGCCGCAAAAGGTAGGAGCTGTACTATTTCCACATTTGGATTCACCGCTTGAGCAAAGCGAGTAATAGAGTGAAATATTACATTGGTATAGGTTGTCATGCTGCCACTATTATCCCATGTAAATACGACAGCATGAGGCGGCTCACTTACGTTTAATAAGTATTCACCCGCTTCTAATGTTGCAGATAGCTTCAGCCTTTGAGTATTACTTTCACGATTTACTAAAACGGGTTCTTTTTGAGCAGAATAGAGTACTGCATCAGCGCCTAAATAAGGTTGATTGAAAAGCTCCAGTATGACTTTGCGCGGTTCATTTAGTCTAAATTGATACCAATCCACATCTTTTTGCACCATAACTTGGTTATTAATAGGGTGATTTGGACTTAATGGAGTGGCTTCGCTGGAATGTTCATTTGCATCTTGTTCATTAATATTGATAGTGGTGGTAGGTAAAGCCCTGTATTCAAAACTAGCCTGACGTTCATTTTCACCCCACTCCCCTAAAATTGAGTAGTAATCCTTATCCACAGGGTGTTCAATAATGCTTAATATAGCTGCTAATTCATAAGTACTATCTGTTTTTAAATGATGAGCTGTAAATCGTACAAATCGTGCCCAAGTGGATTTAGGCAGTATAAATTCCTGCTCTAGTGACCACTCCCCCAGTATATACCAAGGACCTATGGGGCTTTCGGTACTGATCTCAACGGTGAGCCGAGTGAGTTCAAGAGCAGTAGTAGAAGTAGGAGGCTTAATCCATTGTACACGCTCAATTTGTGCGGCACGGTTATGTTGAAAACCAACTATCCACGATGCACTACTCTGCTTTTTATCAAGTTTGATCAAAGGTGCCTGTTGATCTGCTTTAAGTAGTCGATAAGCATCTATTTGTAAGGGATCAGACATTACTAAATATCCCCCAAACACTGGATCAGCAATATTAAGATTCGATTTGATGATATTTGTTGGAGAGCCAATAACTTTAAATTCCCCTAAACGAATATCGTCAGTATTACCATAGTTAGTTAAGATAGTTAATTGTACAAAACGTGCTTTAATAGGGTTAGGCAAAACAAAGGCTTGTTCTTGGGTTACCGTACTCAATATCCCTTCCAATATAGATGTAAAATTACTTCCATCTTCTGAGCTAGACACTTTAAATGTTTTTAAGCGTTGTTCAGTAATGCTATTGCCAATAGGATTAAGGATAAAGCCATTAATATGGGAGCTTTGCGGTAATTCAAGAATAATGCTGTCTTTGGGTTTAGCTTGCCAAGTACTCACTGGGGCGGTTATCCCATCGATGAGCTTGTCACTATTATTACCACTAGTTTGTACGATCTTAGTACCCCAAACATTCGCAGCTAGATTAAATCCCCCTAATAATGTTTGGGGTAATGGGGCGACATAATGGGGATTCACAGGGGGGGCATTGCAGGTAACCGAGTAATCTAAGTGGGCATCAGCAGTCACTTGTTGGTTTGAGTCTTGAGCCTGCACAGTTAAACGTATTGGATCATCTGCACTTAAGTCTGATGTAGCGCTTAAGGTAATGGGTAGAGTTTGTGTACTATTAGGTTCTAACTCCACTTGAGTTTTTTCAAGTATCGCTAAGACTTTGGCATGGCTGGTGAATGTCTTGAGCTTGATGGTCTGTGTTTGGTTGGACAGGTTACTGAGCAGGAGTTGTGCTGAGGTACTTTGGCCTTGAGTCCAAAAAGCAGCCAACGTGTTGGTATCTGTATTGAGTTTAAGACTGAAGTTCGGATTAGCTTTAGCGTCAGGGCGAGTGAGGGTGAGTTGGTAGTGAGTATCACTCACTGGATCAGCTTGTAAATAAATATAATGGACACCTGCACTTAAAGCTTGAGTCCAGACTAAAGGTTGGTCTATTTGCCCTGATATTTCAGGTAAGTTATCAATTTTTAAGCGGCTAATTCGTCCTTTTGTCCCAGCAATTGCTGTGAGAGTGACGGCTTCTTCGTTATGCAAAGTAAAATAATAAACATCCCAATCATCATTTTCAGCCAATAGTCCAATGCGGGTTTCATTGAAATGTAATACTTCAGCTTTGGTTTCAGTATCATTGGATTCTTGTTCAATAAGACCTGTGGGACGACTAGGATCGTTTTGATTAGGCGGCCCTAGTGGAGTTGCTTTGAGGTTGTAGTCGCTGTCTTTGCCTTTGACGGCGATAATATTACGTCCAGGTAGTAAAAGAAGATTATTGGCACGAATCGCTTCACCCCTAGTACGGCTGCGATTAAAAACTTCTTGCCCTGCATTATCATATTGGAGCAGCTGCTGCACACCTTTGCCTACTACTTCAATACGCCAAAGCTGTAGGTCACCTTTCACATCAAAGCTATAAGTATCTTGTTCATCACCTTGCCAATGGCCTTGAATCGAGTAGTCATCCGCTAAGGGAACAGCACTATCAGCCGTGTCATTAGGTTCAGTTTCAGAGCCTACTTTGGGTTGGGCATCTAAATCTAGTTTGATTTTATAGTCAGTATCCTGACCTAGGCTTTGTAGGCTTAAGTTATAGCCGCCCTCTCTTAAGATTAAAGGGCTAAGTATTGCAGCCTCTTCACCAGAAATGCTACGAGTTTGTAGGGTTTGGCCTTGAGCATTTTTGAGGGTCAGAGTGGTGAATTGCCCTTTGGTAATTTGCGTATTGATCGTAAGGCTTTGATTAGCCTGTGCTTGTGTAATCTTAAAAGTATAGTGGTCTTGGGTGTTATCCTTATTGAGTGTGCCTTGTAAGCAACTGGGTAAAGCCAACAATGGGGTAGTGGTCGAGCTTTCAGGTTCGCTATTACACGTAATAACAGATTTTGTTTCAGGAGTTGCAGTAAGAGGCACATTATCATAGGGTATACCAACAGGAATAGCGCCTAGCTCAATCACTTTTAAGATATATTGACCTGAACCTTTGAGTTCGAGGTAATGTTTACCTGCGGGTAGAGCTAAGCGTTCTAAACGTAAGGGAACTTGAGTACTTTGTTTTCCTGCTTGTCCTTGATCATTGTAGTAGGTCAGTGAGGTGAGTTCTGAGCCAATAGTTTGTACACGAATATATTGTGATTCTTTAAGCTCAAAGGAGTGGGTGATCGAGCCATCAACAGATAGAGTACCTTTGGTAGCAAGTTGAGTATTGAGCGGTTGAGCTATGGTTGCTAATGTTATATTGGCTGATACTATACAGCTAAAAAACCCGAAGAGCAGGTAAATAAAATGTAGAATTTTTAGGTAATAATGCAACATAAAAAATGCCTATTTAGAGCGACGCGATACACTCTTTGCAACTGCTGGTGCACCTACGACTAGTGTTCCAGTTAGATTTAATAAGGCAGCTCCAGTTTGGTAGGCGGCACCTATGGTGGTACCAGTAAAACCTAATACCATCGCTACAGTACATAAGGCTATATCTCTAGAAGACGTTGCTAAAGCCATACAAAAGGAGCTACTTATTGCAACGTTTAGCAGACTTATATATTCAGACATTGCGGTCCCCCAGCCTGTTTCTCCAATCCCTAAGGTATGTCCAGTTTTTGGATTAATAACCCACCAATTAGTAATAACTTTATCATTTACTAGAATAGGTTTTTCTGGAGTAATAACAACATAACCTTGTTTAAGTTGTGTAGTCATTTGTTGGGTAATATCAGGAGATATTTTGAGTTTGTGGAGTTCTTGAGGAGTACGTATGAGTTGCCACTTGATATTCTGGGCTTTAGCTAATTCCCATAATTTAGCTGTGTTAATGCTTTCGCTACATTTTTCTGTTTGAATGGCTGGGCAGTTTAGTAATAGTAAAGCTTCTGCATTAGTGTCAATGACACCTTGTTTCACTTGATTATTAAAGGTTTGCATTTTGCCAAAACTATTGTTTTTTACAATATCAAAGGCTTCTAATAGCTTGAGGTTGGTGTTTTCATGTTTTAGTTGACGATGGATGCTAATAATATTCAATTGATCAATGAACGTTGCTTGATGAGAGTAACTACGTAGATGAGCTAAAGTATAGAGTAAAATAGATAATGGCTTAAGTTTTTTGGCTTCTTGCTTGATTATCTGCAAGTCATCAATATTTTCTAATATCTGTAAAATAGGGTTGTAATTTTTTGATAAATGTTGGCTGGATAGTTTCCATAAATAGTCATCCGAAACCCCATGTCCGTAAGCTAAAATATCTGTACCACCCAATAATGCTAAACGCCATGTTAGTTGTTGCTCCTCATTTGGCTGCTTATCTATCTTACCTACCGCTCGTTGTGCAGCTCCGATTAAATCAAATAACTGACGATGAATGGTTTGTTTTGGTTGATTCGGGGTATGAACTTCATATTCTAGCCACATGGATGTAATAAAGGTATTGCTATCAGGAATAGCAGAAGGAGTATTTTGGGGGAAATCAGGTGTATCAAATGCTTCTTCTAATATGTCTTCTATTTTATTATCAATGGCGGTACCTGTTTGTGGTGGTTTTGCCTTACTTAAAACACAATCAGGAGTATATTCCTGATCGAAGTATTGTTGATCAGCTACTGTAATCACAGGAAACCAGTGTGCTTGTTTTTGTAATGTTTCTTTGAAAGCATTTAAATCACTAGCATTCAAGTCATTTGGTAAATTCACTGCAATATGATTGACGCTAACAGGTTTTCCAAGTACATCGCTTGGTAAAATAGGAGGTGTTTGGGTTAATATATTTTCTGTTATTTTTTTGTCTTTGTAACACTCCAAAATAACTTTAATTATAACACTATGTAGTAATTCAGGTGATAACTTGTCGAGTTTATTAATATCGTGGATTTTTAAGGGTGTAGAGTGAATCTGCTGGGCTAGTTCTGCTGATAAGGTAGGGTCTAAATCAAACCATTGATCTTTTTCCTGATATTGTACCCACCAATGATCTTGCAGAGCTTTATAGCTCTCATCGGGGGGTGGATTCGGAAGTGTTCCGAGTAATTTCAATAACTCTGAGGTCTGCCTTTCTACTCGTTCTTGTAGTGTGGTTTTTAATTGCTGTTGGGTTTTTTCAGTTTCAGCTTTGATTTTAGCTAGTTGAGTAGGATCTAGATGGAATTCTTTAATCAGTTTTTCGATTTGTTCGGGGGATTCGATACTAGTTGGTAAAGTATTAATAGGAAGAGGGCGACGCTCAATAAATACTTGTTTTGCCTGTTTTTCAGTTAAAGTACTTTGAGCTAAGCGTGTATCATAGCCTAGTTCACGTAACATAGTCTGTAGTAGTAGGGCACGATCTAAGCTATTACCCACTCGATCCATCAGCACACCTTGTGCATCACGTAATGCACCGTTGTAGGGAATAAGCCATGTATTCTCACGTACCCAAGTATTTAATGATTCAGGGGTTAGTTCGGTATTCGGTAAAACGGCACTGGCCTCAAAGCTATCACGTGGAATAGTTTTTTCAACGGCTTGTAAGGCATTAAAGAGGTTAGTTAGTGTTGCTATATCAGGATGCGTTTCGGCTTGAATAGGTGAAGAAAAGATACTCATCAGCATTAGTGAAAAAAATAGCCTATGCATGTATGAGGGTAAGTGGGTGTGAAACCTGCTGCCAAACATAGGCTACTCCTAAAGAATTAAGAGAGAAATTGATAATTATTGAGAGAAACACTGTGAGAGTGCTGTGCTACGGGCATTTGCTTCACTAGTAAGCCATTCCGGTTTGGCTGTCATACACCAGCCATAATGACTTTTATGATCATTAGACCAACGTCCAGTTGGATTAGATTGTGGGGTAAAACCACAGTTTAAGAGTTGACTGCGTCCGAACTGGCGCGTTGCTTGTTCTGCATAACTTTCGCATCGGGTGGATAACGACATGCAGGGACGTAGGTCATTATCACGCCCCGCCGCTTCTGATACTAACGCGCTGGAGCTAGCGTTTAGGCACCAGCCATAGTGACTATTATAATTTGATTGCCATCGCGCATTGCTGCTAGCAAAGCCACAACCCATACGTGCGGCACGATCATTAGCGGCAACAGCATTACGGGCATATACTTCACAAGTAGAGGAATCAGCAGCCCAAGCATTAGAGTGGAGGGCGCTAAACATGCCTAAGGCAATAAAAGCAGTAGAGATTAGATACTTCATGATCATGAACTCCTAGTTGCGGACTATTACTATTAAAGGCGGGGAGCTGTTACTTGGGTATAACGATAAGTCGCCTTGGAATTATCAAACGTGGTTTGATAGGGGAGGCCGTCCTTTTTACCCAAATAGATCTTGACTCTGCCTTTGCCTAAATCGGTGCCTTCCACTTCAGAGTCATACCCTAGTATGGTGGTTTCGACACCCGCTATCGTTTCGGTGCCTTCTTCTTTGCAATTGGTGATTTTTAGGCTGCCATCTAGTATGGAATCAATGGCGATTTGCTCCGCTTTATCTAAATCCATGGGAGATTTTTGCCATTTTTTGCCGTGGTTTATATAAAACTTGCCGTCCACCTTAATCGCTTCTAGCTTGATGCCATCACCTTCCGCAAGGGAATGCCAAGCCGCTTGTGCCATTCTAGCTTTGCTAGCATTGATCAGGGGTTCACAGGCAGTCTCAAGCGCGAAGAGGCTAGGAGCCGCCAACATTAAAGCGGCCGCTAATAGGGTATATTTCATGGGATCACCTCGCTGTCATCATCCATTTTAATACCAATATAGTACCAATAGGGATATTAAGCAAGGATTAATCAAAGATCAAAATTTAACAGTGCTTGTCTAGATATCGATCAGACGACGGCTCTGTCACAGAAACTTGTAAATCAGTCGCCCTAAGTGTTCGAGTACCTGCTCTAGATGTGTTGTCCAAGGATGAGCGCAATTGAGACGAATAAAGTTTTGGTACTTGAGTGAAGCAGAGAAAATCTGTCCGGGGACTATACTGATTTTAGCTTGTAAGGCTTGCTGGCACAGCACGAGTGCATCCACTCTAGGGTCTAATTCTACCCATAAGACAAAGCCGCCCTTAGGTTGAGTCACCCGCGTATTGGGGGGAAAGTATTTACTAATCGCATGCGTAAATAAACTCACTTGGCGCTGGTAATTACTTTGCGCTTGGCGTAAATAACGCTCATAGCCGCTTTGCTCTAAGTAATGCGCAACCGCTAGTTGTTGCAGGGTAGGGGTAGCTAAATTAGCAATATATTTTAAGTATTCCGCCTGACGAAAATAAGTACCTGCAACCATCCAACCTAGCCGTAGGCCGGGTGAAATCGTTTTAGAAAAGGAGGAGCAATAAATCACTTTGCCCTGTGGATCGAAGCTATGCAAGCTACGAGGGCGCTCTCCACTAAAACCAAGATCGCCATAAATATCATCCTCGATTAATACCAGATTATGCTTATGGGCGAGCTGTACTAATTGGCGCTTTTTCTCATCTGCCAGTAAGCAACCGAGAGGGTTGCTAAAATTGGGAATCACCACACAGGCTTTCACCGGCCATTGCTCGACCGCTAATGTGAGTGCGGGAATACTAATCCCTTCTTGTGGATCGGTGGGAATTTCTAAGGCCTTCATACCAAGCGCATCGATGACTTGTAAGAGGCCATAAAAGGTGGGGGATTCAATCGCTATGGTATCACCAGGTTGAGCGACCGCACGTAGGGCTAGGGTGAGAGCCTCCTGACAGCCATTGGTAATGAGGATTTCATTGGCATCAACCTGACTGCCATACAGATACATGCGTTTAGCAATTTGATGTTGTAGCTCTGGTAGACCGGGGGGAAAGACATAATTGGCAGCATGGCGAGCATGTTGGCGCACGGTATAGCTGAGGCTACGTTGATAGGCCGCTAGTGGTAAAAAACTAGCATCAGGAACCGCAGCCCCTAAATGGGCAATCGCCTCATGATTGGCAGCTTGGGCTAATTGCAGTACTAAATCTTGACCCGTCACCACAATAGGTTTTAACTCAGGACGCGAAGAGTGAGGAATTTTCAGTCTTAGTGGGACTTGATGACTCACATAATAGCCAGAACGGGGGCGTGCTTCTAATAAACCACTGTTTTCTAATTGGCGTTGTGCTTGCACAATGGTGGAGATACTCACACCAAATTGAGTGCTTAAATGACGCACTCCGGGAAGACGCATGCCCGGATGATAGATACCTTTGTGAATGCGCTGGGTCAGTTGATGAGCAATCTCATGATAAAGTGTCATGGCAATACAGTTGCCCCGTATTAGAATGAGTACAGGTACAGTATACGCTAAGCTGTACTGAGTAAATATCCATTACTCTGAATCTGTACTGGTTAGCGATTCTTGGTAAGATAGCGGTGATAGCCCCTGAGTGGGTTGATGTTTAATTTAGCAATAGGTCTAAGAGCATAATGAGTGAAATAGCACAATGTTGGATCGATGGTGAAGTCATACCAGCGCATCAAGCCAAGGTTTCGGTATTTGATCATGGTTTTTTGTACGGTGATGGTATTTTTGAAGGCATTCGTTTTTATAATAAACGCGTGTTTCGTTTGCCATTACATATGGCTCGCCTGAAGCGTTCGGCGCGTGCTTTACAGCTCGATATTCCCCTAGATGACACGGCCTTTGAAGAGGCGATTTATGCCACTTTGAAGGCGTTTCCCTTAGCAGATGGTTATTTACGGGTACTCATCACACGCGGCGTTGGCGCATTAGGGATTAATCCTGCTAACTGTGCGAAACCTGCGGTAATTATTATTGCGGATAAATTAGTAATGGTCGGCGATGAGGAACGGAATCGTGGGATTCGCGCCATTATTGCCTCCACGCGACGTATGACTCCGGATCGTTTAGACCCACGGATTAAAAGCCTGAATTATCTGAATGCGATTCAAGCTAAAATGGAAGCGAATTATGCCGGTGTAGAAGAGGCTATCCTTTTAAATGAGCGTGGTTTTGTGACCGAAGGCTCCGCCATGAATATTTTTGTGGTGCGTGACGGCGCTATTTATACCCCGCCTGCAACCGAAGGTGCCTTACAAGGTGTCACACGTGGAACCGTGCTAGAGGTCGCAAAAGAATTAGGTATTCCAGCCTCTGAAACGGTACTGACTTCATACGACCTTTTCACGGCGGATGAATGCTTTTTCACCGGAACGGGTGCAAAACTCATTCCTATCCGTGAAATCGATGGGCGTAAAATGGGTACTTGTCCGGGGGCGATTTATCTCAAACTACTAGCAGGCTTTAATGCCCTAGTAGCCCGCGAAACCGCAGGCTGATGCAAGGAGGGGGTACTTTGCTTAAGTACTCCCATTCACATACGGTTGGATCTGTTTCCATTCCTCTTTTTTATCACCTTGTATAATAAACTCCTCGCCCGATTTGGTTTTGACTTCTACTTTAAAGGTCGTGCCTTTACCAAATAAATACATCGGTATGGCAATAATCAGCCCCACTATAGTAATAGCTAGTACGATCATCAGCACATATTGAAAGAAAGAATAGCCCTCTTTTTTCTCTACTAAGCGCATCGAGCGAATATCATTCATGAGCTTGAAACCATGTTCAGTCAACAGACGTGCGCGAATTTCTAAAACAGTGCCATGTGCGCGTGAAGTAATAATAACCGCTTGGCTGCCTTTATAGTTTCCGTCAATAACTTTCATATAAATCCTGTGAGGTGGTTGATTCTATTTCTAGTGTGAAATTTCAGTAGGTATTTTGCTAAAACCCGCTTTAAAATCCGAGGACTTTTTTCTGTCATACCAAGGATTGTTTATGGCTTTGTTGCAACGTTTGATTGTGGTGTTATTCACCTTAGTATTACCGTCACTCGCATGGGCACATTCTGGAGCAGGTGATGGCTCTGGTTTTATGTCGGGCTTTTTGCATCCTATCAGTGGCTTAGATCATGTGACCGCGATGGTTGCGGTGGGGATTTTAGGCGCATTTATGGGTAAGCCTGCGATTTGGGTGTTACCGATTACCTTTCCAATTGTGATGGCCTTTGGCGGTGTATTGGGTTTATTAGGTATTCCGATGCCGGGTATTGAGATAGGGATCGCGGTCTCCTCGATAGTATTGGGTATTATGATTCTAATGGGGACTAACCCCCCTTTACCAATAGCAATTGTCATCGTCGCCGCGTTTGCCATTTTCCACGGCTATGCTCACGGCACAGAATTACCACAGGCGGCTAATCCAGTAGCCTATAGTGTAGGTTTTGTGATCTCAACAGGTTTGCTGCATTTAGCGGGTATTGCGTTTGGCGAGCTGATTCGTATGCCACACGGCGTGAAAATTGTACGAGCCGCTGGTGGTATTATTGCACTCGCCGGAAGTTACTTTTTAGTGAGTGTGTTTGCTTAATAGGATCGGTAAGACACCTCGCTAGTACAACAAGGTGTCTTGCCAATAATTCACAGCTTCAATAGAGCATTTGCCGCTGATCTTTGTGTGGCGCTATAAAGCATCAGTCCCAAACCACTCACACCTAAGCCCCAGCTCAGACTAGAAATTCCCCACCACGAAACTAGCTGCCATGTATTCGGTACTAACATGGCACTAATTAATAATACCCCGCCCAATAACACATATAGCAAGGTGCGTTGTTGATATTGTAATTGCAGGCGTAATAATTCTAATTGTTCGGACTCAAAGCGGGTGGTGAGTTTATGCTGGGCGGTTTGCTGAGCGATCTCATGCAATAGGGTGGGCATATAGGGGAGTTGCTCTAAAAACTTAGGCGCATTGACCTTCACCCCTTTCCATAAGGCGCGAATCCCTACTTGCTCATCCATCCATCGTTGTAAAAAGGGTTTGGCAGTGACCCATAGATCCAAGTCGGGATAGAGCTGGCGACCTAACCCTTCGATATTTAATAAGGTTTTTTGCAGCAATACTAATTGGGGTTGTACTTCCATATGAAAACGGCGTGCGGTTTGGAATAAGCGCAGTAAGACATAACCAAAGGAAATATCTTTTAAGGGTTGCTGGAAGATCGGCTCGCAGACTGTCCGAATCGCGGCTTCTAATTCATCCACCCGCGTATCCGCCGGAACCCAGCCGGACTCTACATGTAGCTCCGCCACGCGCTTATAGTCACGATTAAAAAAAGCGTAAAAGTTTTCAGCTAAATAACGCTGATCTTCATTCGATAGCGTACCTACAATACCGAAATCGACTGCGATATAACGGGGATCGGTAGGATTGGTAGCATCCACAAAAATATTGCCGGGGTGCATATCCGCATGGAAAAAATTATTACGAAATACTTGAGTGAAAAAGATTTCCACGCCGCGCTCGGCAAGACGTTTGAAATTAACATTCAGGGCTTTTAATTGCTCAATATCCCCCACCGGAATCCCATAAATTCGCTCCATCACCATGACCGTATCACGGGTATAGCGCCAATCAACCGCAGGGACATATAAACTCGGCGAGCCTTCAAAATTGCGCCTTAATTGGCTCGCATTAGCCGCTTCGCGCTGCATGTCCAGTTCGTCCAGAATCGTTTTTTCATATTCATGCACAATTTCTACTGGGTGCATGCGTTTGCCTTCGCTCCAATAGCGCTGCACTAAACCGGCGATTAAATACATCACGGCAATATCTTGCTGAATAGTTTTGAGCAGATTCGGGCGTAATACTTTCACCACTACCTCGCGCCCATCCCAAAGGGTTGCAGCATGGACTTGAGCCATAGAGGCCGAGGCTAGTGCTTGTTTATCGAAGGTTTTAAATACACTTTCTAATGTTTGACCATAGGCGGTTTCAATAATCTGAGCGGCTTCTTCACCAGAAAAGGGCGGAACACGGTCTTGTAGGCGGGTGAGTTCAAAAGCAATCTCGTCGGGGAGTAGATCGCGCCGTGTGGAGAGCATTTGCCCAAATTTAATAAATACGGGGCCTAACTCTTCTAGGGCGACGCGAATCCTCACACCTAAAGGCGCTTGATTTTGTGGTTGCACCCAATTCCACGGTAACAGCCTATAGATAAAGCTGACCGGACGTAGCAGGGGGATACTAAAAAATAATTCATCTAAACCCTGCTGGATCATGACGCGCACAATGACCCACAAACGTAAGAAACGTCTTAAGCTTTTAATCGGTGCTATCACTCTGTGGCTGCCTTCGTTTTTAAGCGTTGAACTCGTGCTTCGAGTCGATCGGTATCGGTGCGTAGATTATCCACCGCATCCAGATAAGCATGCAGTTCGGCATCAGCGGCGAGTACCCGGCTTTCTTCTTGTAAATATTCTTGGGTATTGAGGCGTAACGCGTGTGCGGTGTCTTTCAGCCAGCCTTGAGTGGAGCGTGCAGCAGACCCCATGTGATGAGCCACGATATCGCCAACCGCGTGTGACAAGAGTTCTTCCCAGTCAATATCGACCTCACGTAGGATAGTGCTGAAGCGTTGCCCAGTACGTAGGTCGCCGGTTATTTTGACACCAGACTCCAGCAGTGTCTTACTCATATCATCACTTAAGGCGAGCTTAGATAGCGCCATCGCCGAGCCGCTAATAGTCACATCCGGCGTGGTTTGATAATCCATGCTAATGGTGACACCCTGAGAGGTAGGAATAAAAAAGACGCTAAGGTCTAGACCTGTAGCATGCACGGCAATAACATGTCCTTGTAGAGCCGCAAGGCGTGGCAAGGCGTCTGGATCCAGTTTAAGCCAACGATTAAACGCCGCTTCCAATGCGGCAATGAGAGCTGTGAGTATCATAGAGCTATATCAGTTTAACAGCAGATAAGAAGTCCTTTAGTATACCATGAATCCTTGCTTGATCTGGAGCCGCTCTTTAATCCATTCGCTACTGAGTAATTAATCAACTTATACGCCCATTTGCATTACGCTTGGGTTTTTCTGACCGCAGGAGATTCGTGATGTTATATACCCCTTATACACAGCGTTATGACACAATGCTCTATCGACGTAGTGGACGCAGTGGCTTAAAATTACCCGCTATTTCATTTGGCTTATGGCATAACTTCGGTACGAGTGGCACGGTGGATAATGCACGGACTATTGTGCGTCGTGCCTTTGATTTAGGTATTACCCATTTTGATTTAGCCAATAACTATGGCCCACCGCCGGGGGCAGCCGAACAACTATTCGGTACTTTTTTGCGCCAAGATTTTGCGCCTTATCGAGATGAGCTAATTATTTCTACTAAAGCGGGCTATGACATGTGGCCGGGGCCTTATGGTCAGGGAGGATCACGTAAATACTTATTGTCGAGCCTAGATCAAAGCCTGAAGCGTATGGGCTTGGATTATGTTGATATTTTTTATTCGCATCGTTTTGACCCCGAAACACCCATTGAAGAAACGATGGTAGCGCTGGATAGTGCAGTACGCCAAGGCAAAGCCTTATATGTAGGTATTTCCTCTTACTCAGCGAGTAAAACCCGTGAAGCGGCGGCTATTTTACGTGAATTGGGAACACCTTGCTTAATTCATCAGCCCTCCTATTCCCTCCTCAATCGTTGGATTGAGAAAGAGCTATTGGATACTTTAGAGCAAGAGGGTATGGGCTGTATTGCCTTTTCGCCATTAGCTCAGGGATTGCTGACTAATAAGTATCTAGCGGGTGTGCCGAGTGGCTCGCGGGCAACGCAAAACTCCTCCTTTTTGGATGAGTTTCTCAATGAGCGTAATTTGACAATGGTTCGAGCACTGAATCAAATTGCAGCGGCACGGGGGCAATCATTGGCACAAATGGCCTTAGCGTGGGTATTGCGTGATAGACGTATTACGTCGGTCTTAGTAGGAGCAAGTAGTGTGAGTCAATTAGATGAGAATGTGGCAGCACTCAATCATTTAGTCTTTGAGGCAGAGGTATTGCAAGCCATTGAGCAGATTGCTCAGGATGGCGGAATTAATCTATGGGCGCAGTCGAGTAGTTTTTAGGATTTATCTGGTGTAATGCTAAGCGGAATAAGGTCGTATTGGCTTGGCAAATAACCGTTGTATGAATGTCTGTGCTATGTTCCATATCATGATGGTTATTACAAAGGTTAGTTATGCCCCGCTTAGACATTTACCATGAAACGGTCAAATATGCCTTGGTTAAGGATGGTTGGACGATTACACATGACCCCTATAAATTAACCATTGGTAAAAAACGCCTATTCGCTGATTTGGGTGCAGAGATGCTTCTTAGTGCAGAAAAAGGTATGCGTCGTATTGTGGTTGAGATTAAGAGTTTTACAGGTGTATCCGATGTTAATGATTTGGAGCAGGCTATTGGACAGTATGTCTTATATAAACAAATCATGTTGCAAACTGAGCCTGACCGAGAGTTGTTTCTAGCTGTTACCAACAAGGTAGCAAATACTATTTTCTCTGTTGAAATTGGTCAAATATTATTAGATGGTAATATTATTAAAGTTTTGGTGTTTGATCCTGAAAGAGAGGTTATTACACAATGGCTACCGAATTGAGTTACCCAGAAATTATCAAAAAAACTTTGTTGGAGTATCTCAAATACGATTCTCCAGATGATGTTATCAAGTCTAGCGTTAGTTTTGATGATGAGCATGGCAACTATGTTTTATTGCAAGTAGGTTGGCGTGGAGATGACTATTTGCAAGGTGCTGTCATCCATATTCAATTGATTAATAATAAAATTTGGATTCAATATGATGGTACGGAATATGGGGTTGCTAATGAACTGGTGGATGCTGGAGTTACTAGATCAGATATTGTATTAGGGTTTCGCCACCCCTCAGTAAGGCAATATACAGGCTTCTCTCCAATATTATAACTTTTATAGTTAAGATTACTTAGCTAAAGTGGAGACTAAAAATGGAAACTTAACAACCATCAGCTAAAGCTGAAGGGTTAGCGACAAGGACTAAAGTCCGGATACGGGTCGAATAGACCCGTCTAGTTTTCTGTCTTAAAGTTGTCATCTATCCTTGGCTCAAAATGATGCTCTAAGTACGCCTTGATCATCTCCTCGGTCAGCTCACCTGAGGTCGCACAAAAATAACCCCGTGCCCAAAAATGCTGTCCCCAATAGCGCTTCCTTAAATCAGGATAACT